>JBGARE010000042.1:0-89791 GCA_044230415.1 Kofleriaceae bacterium | reverse complement strand
ATCCACGGATCGAACCACATCTCGGTCGTGGGGCCGCCCATCGTCCGATCGTTGGTCACGCCCGTGCCCGCGTAGTCGAGGATCAGCTGCATCGAGATCGAGCCGAGCGTGTTCGCGGAGCCGACGGCGGGATCCATCGCGACCATCGTGCGCGGCACCGCGCGCAGCTGGCGCTGGAAGTTCGGCGAGTACAGATCACCCTCGAGGAACTTCCACCACGAGATGTGCTCGTACTCGCCGTGGCGGCGCGCGTCGCTGGACGTGAAGAACTGGAGGAACTTCGCGGTGAACAGCGCGACATCCGCGGGATCGAACTCGAGCTCGCGAAAGAACAGATTCAGCGCGTCGACGACTTCGTACGGCTTCGCGAGCCTTCGGCGGGCGAACCGAAACCACGTCGCTTCGTCGACGAGCGCGATCGCACTCTCGCTCGTCTCGCGCAGGCGATCGATGACCCGTCCCGTCGGTGTGGGGATACGGTTCATCGTGTCGATCACGTGCGTGTAGAACCGCGGGTAGAACCGGAACCCGTGCTCGCCGGGCAGATCGCGGCGACCGTTTGTTCCACTGCCGGCGACCGGCTGCGATCGCGCTTTTCCGCCCCACGCGGTCCGCGAGTCGTAAACGTCGACGGAGAAGCCACGCTCGGCGAGCTCGTGCGCGGCCGTGAGACCCCCGATCCCTCCGCCGATCACGATCACTGATGGCATGGTCGAATTAGTACACGATTCCGCCGGTGCTCCAGCGGACCGCCAGCGCGAGCGAGCCGAGATCGACCGGCGTTCCGCGCAGCCGATCGATGGCGAGCCGATCGAGCTTGCTGCCCCGTCGCGTCGCCTGCACCGACGCCTGGAGCAGAACGTGATTCGCCTCCTCGGTGTTACCGAGGCGGAGCTCCGCCATGGCCTGCAAGCGGAGCGCGGTGACCGAATAGAACGAAACGCGCCCGCGCCGCTCGAGTCCGCGCGCACGGGACCGCGCCCGCAGCGCGGATACGCGATCCCCGCGTCCGATCTCCGCGGTGGCGATCAGCACGTCGATCATCGCCGACACGGCGGGGATCGCACCGAGCCACGCCGCGCGAGCATGATGCGCGAGCTCGTGGCCGAGCGCCTCGGCGCGCAGCCAGTCCCCGTCGACGAGGGCGAGCTCGGCGGCGAGCAGCTGGCGATAGATCTCGGGAAGGCCCCGCTTGGCCACGCGCACGTTCGCGACCTCGCGCTCGGCGGCGCGCGCGGCATCGATCTGCCCGTCGAGGAGCAACGCCCGCGCGCGGTAGCTTCCGATCAGCGATCGCGCGAAGAGGTCGTCGCTGGTCTCGGCGAGCTCGTCGAGGATCGCGATCGCGCGCGCGGGTTCGCCGGCGAAGTACTCGCCGAGCGCCTCGTACGTGCGCAGGAACGACGCCTCCCACGACTTCTGCAGTCCGAGCTTCATGCAGATCGCGTGTCCCTCGGCGTGGGATCTCCGCATCCGGTCCCAGTCGCCGCGAATCGTCGCGAGGATCCCGCTCGCGCCGGCGGCGACCATGCGCGGGTAGGCGCCGCCGCTCTCCGCCGCGGCGGCGATCCCGCCATCGCCGGAGCGGCCGCGCGTCGCGCTCGCGAGGTACACGGCGAGCCTCGCCAAGGCCAGGCCGCGGTTGTCGCGATCGCCGGTGCGCTCGGCGATCGCCACGGAACGCACGACGTACTCGAACGCCTCGATCGGATACGGCGTCGAGAGGAAGCTCGCGATCACGCGGTACGCGCCGGCGAGGACGTCATCGGCCGGCACCGTCGCACGCAGGCGAATGGGGGCGAGCCACCGCGCCGCGACGCCGATCGTTCGCGCGGTGCTCGCGATGCGATTGCGCGCACGCGGCTCGCCCTTTCGCTCGAGGACTCCGTCGAGGATCGCGAGCCCGCGCTCGAGCTCGCCGAGCTTGATGAACGATTCGGCCGCGCGCACGCGCCAGCGCTCGCCACCGTCGGGCGCGCTGTCCGCGAGCCGCTCGTACGCATCCGCTGCGTCGGCGAGCTTGCCCGCGAGGAACAAGCACTCCGCGAGCTGTTGCCGGTAGCTCGTCTCGCCGAGGGCGATCGCGCGCTCGTACCAATCCGAGGCGACGGCCCACGCGAGCTGCGCGCGCGCACCGTCGGCGGCGATGATCGCCCAGCGCGCGGCGCGCGGATCGCCCGCGCGTTCGTAGTGATGCGCGAGCTGTTCGGGCGCGCCTTCGTGGCGCTCGCCATGCTCGGCGAGGGCGAGGTGCAACGCGCGCAACGCCTCGCGGCCGATCGCGGTGTGTGCCGCATCGCGGAGCCGCTGGTGGTAGCAGGTGTAGACCGACTCGCCGTTTGCCGACGGCGAGATCTTGAGGACACGCGCATCCTCGAGAGACCGCAGCACGGTCGTCAGGTGCGCGGACGGTAGCGCTGCGAGCGCGCGCAGCTGCTCGAACGTCGTGCCGCTGATCGCGATCGCCGCGAGCTCGACGACCGAGCGCTCGTCGTGATGCAGCCGCGCCAATAGCCGCGCCTCGGCGCCGCGCGGCTCGACGGTGCCGGTCTCGGCCAGCTCGCGCGCGATCAGCTCGGCGAGGTACGGGCTCCCGTCGGCGATCGCGATCGCGGCGCGCACGTCCTCGATCGCTGCGGCGGGTGCGACCGAGGCGACAATTTCGGCGAGCTCGAGGTTCGCCATCGGTGCCAGCGTGATCACGTCCACCGCGGCGCCGAGCTTTTCGACGATCGCGGACAGTCCATCGGTCGGCGTGCTATCGGTCCACGTCGTGATGATCGTGAGCGGCCGCGTCGCGCGCGCGACGATCAGCGCGAGGAGCTCGATGCTGTCGTCGTCGGCCCACTGGAGATCGTCGATCGTCATCACCGCGGACTGATCGTCGATCGCGAGATCGAACAACTGCGTCATCGCGATCAACGCGCGCTCGCGCTCCACGCGGAGATCGTCCGCGGGCTCCGCGAGTGTGGCTGCCGTGAGCGCCGGCGCGAGCGACGGAAAGCCACGACCGAGTGCACCGGCATGCTCGATGGTGGCGGCGAGCTCCGGCGCGCGAATCAGCTCGGCCGCGAGGTCATCGATGATGAAGTCGAACGCGCGATACGGCACGAGCTCGCGTTCGTGGCAGCGACCCCGCCATCCGAGCTCGGGCAACACGCCGGCGATGCGCGCGCGTCCGATCGCCTCGTCGACGAGCGCGGTCTTGCCCACGCCCGACGGGCCGCGCACGACGATCACCCGCGCACGCGGCGCCGGATCCGCGACGACCCGCGTGATGCGCTGGACCTCCTGCGCACGCCCCACGAACCGATCCACGCGCCGCGGGCTGCGCGGCTGCGTCATGCTCCCCGCGAGCTGCATCGCGACCTCGAGCGCCGTCGGCCGATGCGCCGGGTTCGCGTCGACCATCCGCGTGATCATGTTCTCGAGGTCCGGCGGGACGTCGGAGCGAACACGAACGTCGATGCCCTTGGGCGGAGAGATGCCGGTGACGAGCTCGTACGCGAGCACGCCGAGCGCGTAGATGTCCATTGCGGGGCTGACCGTGTGCTGCTGCCCGAGGTACTCGGGCGCCATGTATGCGGGGGTCCCGACGATTCCCTTCTCGCGCGCGAGCTCTCCCTGCATGCGCTGACGATCGAGCGCGAGTCCGAAGTCGAGGAGCTTCACGGTTCCGTTCGCGACCAATACGTTCGTCGGCTTGATGTCGCGATGGATCACGCCGCGGCCGTGGAGGAACGCGAGCCCCTCCGCGAGCTGCGCGAGCACGAGGCGAACGCGCGAGAAATCGATCTCCGGCGGCGACGTCGCTCCCCCGCCATGCCCGGGCGGTGGGCGAAGCGGCGCGAGCGTGCTGGTGTCGTCCTCCTGCGAGAGATCGCGGGTCAGTCGCGTCCAGCGCCGCGGATCGATCCCGTCGACGTGCTCCATCGTGAAGTAGTACGTGCGCTCGTGCGCGACGAGCTCGAACAGCTCGACGAGGTTCGGGTGACGCAGCGACGCGACGACGCGAAACTCGCGCTTGAACCACAGCATCGCGTGCGCGTCCTGTCGGCCGCACAGCTTGATCGCGACGGACATCTCGCGCCACAGATCCCGTCCGAGGTAGACGACGCCCATGCCTCCGCGACCGAGCTCGCCCACGATCTGATAGCGATCGCCGATGACGCGCCCGACTTCGGCCATTTCCTCATCATAGCCTCGATCGCAGCGACTAGCGGCGCAGCCACATGATCGCGAGGCCGATGCCGACGAATGCGACGACGATCAACCCCAGCCACGCGACGAGCCCGAGCCACGCGTGCGACAGCGACGCGCCGCCCCGCTTCACGCACGAGAGGCACACCGCGAACGTCGTCGCTCCGCCGGTGCTGAGCTCGCAGCAGTCACCGCACACGGACCGCCGGCACCGCGCGCACGGTCCTGCAGCGTCGCGGCGCTGGCAGATCGCGCAGCGTGCGGTCGGCAGTCCACCGTCGACGGGAGACAGTCCGCTCACAGCGATCGATATCCCGCGCACGCACCATCGGCGACGTACTCGATGCCCGGTGCTGGTCCGAACGGCATCGGCTCCTGGAATCCCTCGACGAAGCAGTCGAGCGCGTCGATGGACTTCTTCGGCGTCGGCGCCGGCTTCGTCTTCGGCATCGGCTTCGGGGTCGGCTTCGCCGCCGGATCACACGCCGCGTCGATCTCGCGCTTCGTGCGCTTGCAGTCGAGCTTCAGCTTCGCCGTGGCGCTCGCGACCTCGACGAGGAGCGTCGTTCCGTCGGTGGCCGAGCCCTGGTACTGCGTGATCGCACCGCCCGCCGGTTGCACGTTCAACACCGCCACCCCGTGCGCGAACCACAACGTCCACGTCTCGGTGCGTGCGGCGCTCGTGAAGCGGAACACGTACGCGGGCGCCTCGAGCTTGATGTCGGGAGGCGCAGCGTCGACGGCCGCGACCGCCGCATCGGGCGGTGACGGCGGAACCGGCTGCGCGGGCGGTGGCGACGGCGACGAGCACGCGACGAGGGCGAGGACGAAAGCGCGCATGCACCGCGAGCGTATCAGCGATGCGCCGCGCCGGAGAACGTGAACCGCACGCTCGTGCCGCCGAGCTCGGGCGAGATGACCTCGATGCGTCCGCCTTGCTGCTCGATCGCCTGTCGCGCGATGACCAGGCCGACGCCGAAGTCGCCATTGGGTCGCGACTTCGAGCTCGATCCGCCGGTCAGCAGCACGCGTGCGTGTTGTGCCGTCAGGTTGCCGTTGTCGCGCAGGATCACCGCGACGTCGGGGCCGCTGCGATCCGCGGTCACGGCGATCTGTCCGTCGGATCGCGAGCGCGTGCTCTGCCATGCATTCGACAGCAGCGTCCCGACCGCGAGCTGCACGAGACGCGGATCGGCGTGGACCACGATCTCCGGCTCGACTTCGAGCTCGATGGACCGCGTGGGCTCGGCGGCGCGCAACCGCTCGACGGTCATCGTCGCGATCTCGCTCACGTTCACCTCGGAGCGACGGAGCTCGCTGCCCGCCAACCGCGCGAGGTGCAGCAAGCTGTCGACGGTCTCGCGAACGCGACCGACCGCGGAGCGGATCCGCTCGAGGTCATCGCGGCTGTGTGGCTCGAGGCGATCGCGCGCGTCCTCGTACAGCGCGTCGCTGAACGCGGCGATCGCGCGCAGCGGTGCGCGAATGCTATTGGCCACCGCGAAGCTGAAGATCTCGAGCTCGGTCGTGCGCTGTTGGACGCGCTGCTCGAGCTCCTGATACAGCCGCGCGTTGTCGATCGCGAGTCCCGCGCGGTCGGCGAGATCCTGCAGCAGCGTCACGTCTTCGCGGACGTAGTCGCGGCCGGGACCGGTTCGCATCAGCGACAGCGTGCCGATGATCGTGTTGTGCGCGCGGATCGGAACCACGATGAAGCTGCGAATATCGAGGCGCGTGAGCAGCGGGCGTAGGGCGGGCTCGGACCGCGCGACGAGCGCCGCCGGCTCGATCTGCGGGACGAACGCGGGCTCGCCGGTACGCGTGACCATGGCCGAGACGCTCGGGCCATCGAGCGGGACGCCGCCCATCCCGGCGACGTACTCGCGGTACACGGCCCCGAGATCGAGATCGCGGTGCGCGTTGGCGACGCCCATCAACTGTTGTCGCTCGGCATCCAGGAGCGTGACCAGACATCCATCTCCGACGAGGCGCGCGCAGATCGAGGCGATAGTGTCCAAGACCGACTGGTAGTCTGTCGTGATCGCGGCGAGCGAATGCGAGACCTCGGCGAGGATGCGGAGACGTGCATCGCCATTGGTCTCGGGGGTGGGGGCCGTGCCCATCATCCCCGAGACACTAACGCGCAGTCACGAACGACGCGACTGCGATACGATGGCGTAATGCGAGCCGGGGTGCTGCTGATTGCGGCAGGTTGCGGACGCCTCGGGTTCAGCGCGAACGGAGGCGACGGCACCGTCGACGCGCGAGATGTGACGGATGCATCGATCGATGTCCCCGTCGATGCCCAGATCGGCGAACCGTGCACCGCCGACGTGCAGTGCGGAAAGTGCGCACGTTGCGACGGCATCTGCCGAGCGGAGCCGGTCGTCGAGATGTTCGTCGGACACCGCAGCACCTGTTACGTCGGCGCCGGAGGCAGGCGGTGGTGCACCGGAGAGAACAACGAGGGTCAGCTCGGCCTCGGCGATACGACGAATCGGTTGCTCCCCACGCGTGCCACCGACGGTGATGGGTGGGATCGCATCAACCTCTTCTATTACGGCGAAGCGCTCGGCGTTCGGCAGGGAATGTTCTTCCAGTGGGGAAACGGAACGCTGACGCCCGTCGCGATGGGGCCGGCACGCGACGTGCGAGCGACCCTCGGTGATCTGCGGCGGCAGTGTTTCTGGGAGCTCGACGGGACATCGGGGTGTCCGGGCTCCGGCACCACGGTCTGGCGCTCGCTCGACTACGGCGCCGGTCACTACTGCGGAGTGCGCGCGAGCGATCGATCGCTGTGGTGTTGGGGGACGAGCTACAGCAACGCGCTGGGCATCGTGGTGGCCGACGCGACCGTCGTCGCCACGCCGACGCGCGTGGGCACGGACACGGATTGGGATCACGTGGGCGTCGGCGGCAAGGACGCCGGGCCGACGGGCCTCGTCGGCGTGACGTGCGCGATGAAGACGAACGGGACCGTCTATTGTTTCGGTCATCCCAGCCTGACCGGTACCAACGGCACCGACGTCGGCGCGACTCCGACGGCGATCACCGGTTCGCCGTGGTCGTGGGTGGACGTCGACTGGCAGCACGCGTGCGCGGGGAAGAGCGACGGCAGCGTCTGGTGTTGGGGCGCGGACACGTACGGCGGCTATGTCATTCCCGGCGCCATGTCCGCCGCGGTGCCGACGGCGATCCCGGGCACGTATCAACGCTGGCTCATGGGGGGCCACCACGCGTGCGGGCTCACGAATGGCATGTGGCGCTGCATGGGCTGGAACGAGCAGGGCCAGCTCGGCGACGGCACGACGAGCGGAACCGGCGAGCTCGTCGACTTCTGTCCCGCGCAGTAGTCGTGTCACCCTGTCTGCGATGAGTGACCCCGATCAACTCCAGCGTGTCGCGCTCGCGCTCGCCGCGGCGATCGAATCGGGTGCGCGCGGCGAGAAGGTCAAGCTGCCCGTGATCCAGCCGGGCGACGCTGCGGGGCTCACGACGATGATGTACGCGCAGCTCGACGAGGCGATCGCGCGGCGCGACGCGCAGGTCGGCGAGCGGATGGCGTGTCATCTCGGCTGCAACGGTTGTTGCACGTCGCCGATCCTGGTCACCGAGGGCGAGGGCGTCGCGATCGCCGAGTGGTTGCGCCAGCCCGAGCACACCGACGTGCGCGCGCGGTTCGAGGCGGCGTATCCGGCGTGGCGCGATCGGATCGGAGACCTCGTGGGGCAGGGCGAGACATCCGATGCGGACGAGCACCGCACGTGGATGCTCGGCGTGCTGCGGCGAAGCGCGATGTGCGCGTTCAACCACGAAGGCGCGTGCACGATCTATCCCGTGCGCCCCGCGATCTGTCGCAAGACGCACGCGCTGTACACGAACGCGAACTGCACGAACGAGGACACGCCCGCGCAGTACTACAACCACCCGGAGACCGAGCAGGTCTACGACGACCAGCGTCCGATGCGGTTCGCGCTGCACAAGGCGCTGCGCCCGGCGCATCGCCTCGATCTCGTCTGCTCGACGGTGAAGCGACTCCTCGGTGGTAGCGCTGCCGGCCGCAACGACCCGTGCCCGTGCGGGTCCGGCAAGAAGTTCAAGAAGTGTTGCGGCGCTTGATCACGACCTAGCGGAGGTCGTAGCGGTCGAGGTTCATCACCTTCGTCCACGCGTTCACGAAGTCACGCACGAATGCTTCGTGGGCATCCGCGCTGCCCCACACCTCGGCGAGGCTGCGCAGCACGGAGTTCGATCCGAACACGAGGTCGACACGAGTGGCGGTCCACTTCGGAGCGCCGGTCTTGCGATCGGTTCCGGTGAACGTGTCCGACGCGTCGGAGTCCGGCTTCCAGGTCGTGCTCATGTCGAGCAGGTTGACGAAGAAGTCGTTCGTCAGTTGCCCCGGGCGCTTCGTGAACACGCCGTGTGCGGACGTCGTCGCGCCGAGAGCGCGCAGGCCGCCGATCAGCACGGTCATCTCGGGCGCGGTCAGCGTCAGCAACTGGGCGCGGTCCACGAGGAGCTCCTCGGTCGACACCGAGTACTGCTGCTTCTGGTAGTTCCGGAATCCGTCGGCGAGCGGCTCGAGCACGGCGAACGACTCGACGTCCGTTTGCTCCTGCGTCGCATCGCCGCGGCCCGGCGAGAACGGCACCGTGATCGTCACGCCGGCTGCCTTCGCCGCTTGCTCGACAGCGGCGTTGCCACCGAGGACGATCAGATCCGCGAGCGAGACCTTCGTCGCGCCGAAGTCCTGCTGGATCTTCTCGAGCGCGGCGAGCACCTTCGCGAGCTGCCTCGGCTGATTCGCTTCCCAGTCCTTCTGCGGCGCGAGGCGGATGCGCGCACCGTTCGCACCGCCGCGCTTGTCGGAGCCACGGAACGTGGACGCCGAGGCCCACGCCGTCGAGACGAGCTCGCCGATCGTGAGGCCCGAGGCGAGGATCTTCGCCTTCAGCGCCGCGGCGTCGCTGTCGCTGACGACCGGCCCCTTCGGGATCGGGTCCTGCCAGATCAGCTCTTCGCTCGGAACCTCCGGGCCGAGGTAGCGAGCGCGCGGCCCCATGTCGCGGTGCGTGAGCTTGAACCACGCGCGCGCGAACGCATCGGCGAACGCGTCGGGGTTGGCGAGGAAGTGGCGCGAGATCTTCTCGTACGCGGGATCCATGCGCAGCGCGAGATCCGTCGTGAGCATCGACGGCGCGATCTTCTTCGACGGGTCGTGCGCGTCCGGCACCGTGCCCGCGCCCGCGTTGCCCTTGGGCTTCCATTGATGTGCGCCGCCCGGGCTCTTCGTCAGCTCCCATTCGTAGCCGAACAGGTTCTCGAAGAAGTTGTTGCTCCACTTCGTCGGCGTCGTCGTCCACGTGACCTCGAGACCGCTCGTGATCGCGTGCGCACCGTGCCCGCCGCCGAGGCTGTTCTTCCAGCCAAACCCTTGGTCTTCGAGGAGCGCTGCCTCGGGATCCTTGCCGACATACTTGCCTGCTTCACCCGCGCCGTGCGCCTTGCCGAACGAGTGGCCGCCGGCGATCAGCGCGACGGTCTCCTCGTCGTTCATCGCCATGCGCTTGAACGTCTCGCGGATATCGCGCGCCGCAGCGACGGGATCCGGGTTGCCGTTGGGGCCCTCGGGGTTGACGTAGATGAGACCCATCTGCACCGCGGCGAGCGGATCCTCGAGCTGGCGCTCACCCGAGTAGCGCTTGTCCTCGAGCCACTTCTTCTCGGAGCCCCAATAGATGTCCATCTCGGGCTCCCAGATGTCCTCGCGTCCGCCACCGAAGCCGAAGGTTTTGAAGCCCATCGACTCGAGCGCGACGTTGCCGGCGAGGATCATCAGATCCGCCCACGACAGCTGCTTTCCGTACTTCTGCTTGATCGGCCACAGCAGGCGGCGCGCCTTGTCGAGGTTGACGTTATCCGGCCACGCGTTCAGCGGAGAGAAGCGCTGGCTGCCGTTGCCCGCGCCGCCGCGTCCATCGCCGACGCGATAGGTGCCCGCGCTGTGCCACGCCATGCGGATCATCAGCGGCCCGTAGTGGCCGAAGTCCGCGGGCCACCACTCCTGCGAGTCGGTCATGAGTGCATGGAGCTCTTTCTTCACCTGCGCGTAGTCGAGCTTCTTGAACTCGGCTGCGTAGTTGAAGTCCTTCGCCATCGGGTTCGACAGCGACGAGCGTTGATGGAGCATCTCGATGCGCAGTTGATTGGGCCACCAGTCACGGTTGCCCGTGCCGGCCGAGATGGATTGGTGCTTGAACGGACAGGACGGTTTGCTGGTCATTGCTATCTCCGCGCACAGCCTATGCGGCGGGACCACCGGACAGAAGTCGGAGGAGCCGATAGGTCTGATAGCCGGGGGCTATCACCTACGCAGGAGCGATAGGATCAGCGGGAGCGACAGGCCGCGCCTCGTCGAACCACGCACGAGCGGTGCGGGTGTCCACGGATACGTAGTCGAAGCCCGGAAGGACCACCTCGCGAATCGCGGCATGCACGACGGCGATCAGCGCATCGCGCGGCGGATAGCCGTGTCCGCGGACGCCGTGCTCGGGCAGCGTACCGATGCGCGACTCCCAGCCCAGGACCTGTGCGCGCAATAGCTCCGGCAACCACGTCGCGATGCGAGCGCGCTCGTCGTCGCCGAGCGATGCGACGTGGGCCCAGCCGACGCGCGCGTGATGGATCTCGTCGGCGAGGTGGAGCCCGTGCAGCTCGCGGAGCTCGGGCCACGCGGTGCACTCGGCGAAGCACGCCTCGACGAACGCGGTCGCGATCGTCTCGCCGATGCAGCACAGGTTCACGGCGTGCAGCGCGGCCCGCATTCGCGGTGGCTCGCCGTAGTCCGGAAGCCGCACGTCGAGCGGCGTCACCTCGCGCACCTCATCGCCGCGATACGCCGCCGCGAGCTCGACGCAGACCCGCGCGTGTCGCGTTTCGTCGTCCATCGCTCGGCGCGCGAGCGCGATCACCTCCGCGTGCGCTCCGGTCGCGGACAGCTCGGCGACGAGTTGCGTGAACACGCTGCCGACGGATCGCTCGGAGTTAGCGCGGGTCTGCCAGAGCTCTGCGAGCGCTGCTTGTTGCTCGCCGGCGAGCTGCTCGACGGCTTCTCCGCGGACGATCATAGGATCAGGATGACGTCCGACGGTTCGGCATCACGCGGCGTGGCACCGTCGTCGAGCGGCCGACCGCCATCGACGATGACGACGGAGCCGTCCGGTGGTGACGGCGTGCACTGATTCGTCGGGCACTTGCCGCCCTCGCAGGCCGGCGTGGTGAGCGCAGCGCCGAGGATCACGATCGCTCGAAACAGCTTGGCGTTCGTCTCCATGCACCGATACTGCCACAGGCACGCGCGCGCACGTGAGATCTACGTCGAGTCTAGGGAATCCTCAGCCACGCGAGGCGGCCCTCGAGGCCCACGACGAGCCAGCTCCCGTTGACCTCGACCGTCGCATCCGACGAGGACATCAGGTCCTTCGAGCTCCATCCGGCGATCGGCGACGACCACTTCGCCTTGCCGGTCGCGGTCTCGAGCGCCGCGATGCGCAGCGGCTGGTCGTCCTCGTCGCGGCTGAGGAACACGATGGCATCGCCGATCTCGCGCAGCGGCCCGACGGAGTCGACCTCGGAGGCCCACTGCTTCGCGCCGCTCGCGGTGCTGCGGAACGGGCCATCGAAGTTGCTCGCGACGAGCGATCCATCGCGCGACACCGTCGGTGCGATCGAGTCCACGTCGGAGAACGCGGCGCGCGAGACACAACCCTCGGGCGGCAGTCTGCAGTCGGCGCAATCGCCTTCGCCGCGGATGTACATGCGGCCGTTCTTGCGGCGCAGCTCGACGGGGGCAGCTCCGCACGTCGCGAAGTCGATCATCACGAGCTCGTCGTCGAAGATCGCGGCGACGCGTCGATCGCCCGCGGGCGTTGCACCGCCGAGACTATCGCGCACGTGGATGTGGCCGAGGACCTCGCCGCTCGTCGACAGACGGCGGATCGCGGTCGACTCCGCGAGCACGATGTCCTCGCCGAGCGCGAACATCCGCGGGTTGTCGAACGTTTCGTTCGCGAGCTGGAACGCGAGCTGGACGCACCCCGTCTGCGCCTTCGTCTTGCACGCAGCAGGATCCACGCGGAGCACGCGACCATCGTCGATGGCGACATACGCAGCGGCACCGACGCGCACGCCACCTTCCGAGGAGCTGGAGGTGTACTCGTCGTTCTGCGGCACAGCCGCGCGCCACCTCGTCTGGCCGGTCGCGACATCGAGGGCGACGATGTCGTGCTTGCTGCCGGTGAGCACGAGGTCTCCCTCGACGAGCAGCCAGCGGTCATGGGGCATCGCGACGCGCCACACGGGCTTCCCCGTCGCGGCATACGACACGATGCTGTCGGACACGGCGGCGATCACCGTTCCGTCGGCGGCGAGCGAGAGCGGGAGGCCGTCCCACGTCGTCTCGCCGATCATCGCGGTCGCGACGACCGGAGGACCGGCCGGTGCGCTGGTCAGCTCGGACGACACGAGCCCGGTCACGTGCTGCATCGCCGCTTTGCACTTCGGCGAGGTGTCGTCGTCGTCGCGCATGCAGTCGAACACCTCGTCCGGCCACTTCATGCACTCCGCTTTGAGCTCGGCCATCTTGGCCTTGATCTCGGCATTCTCGCCGAGGTCGCGGTCGCCGCTGGTGCGCTTGCCGAGCTCGTTCGCGAACGCCGTCCCCATCTTCGCGAGCTGATCGCAGGTGTCCTCGCGGGACTTCTTGCAACTCGCGAGAATCAACAAGAGAACGGCCAAGCGGCGCATGGGGATCCGGACGTGGGCGGGGACGCGGAGTCGCATGCATCCTCAGCCGGCGTCGGGGAGGCGGCCAGGCCCGTCCTCGTTGACCTTGCGCCGGAACCACGGCCGCGACATGCCCCGGCGGACCGAGTAGGTGATCCAGAAGACGAACGGGAGGAAGAAGATCGCGATGCTGTGCCAGATGGCGAGCGTTGGCTCGGCGCCGAGGTTCCAGTTGCTCGCGTTCGCGCGCCGGAGCGGCACCTTGCTTCCGCGGTCGAGATACTCGTAGTCGTCGTCGTCGATATCCACGGTGCGATCGGTGACGTCGGTGTCGGGCGTGAAGGTGATGATGTAGTGATCGTGCGTGTCACCGTCACTGTCGGTCGTCTGGTAGAAGCGCCGGTTTTCCACCTCGGCGATGACGGTCTCGCCGGCGACGCGGTTGTAGAACCAGACGAGCGAGGTCTGCGTCGCGACGAGGATCGCGAGCGCGTACATCCCGAACCTGCGATGGAACCGCGCGCGCGTTCGCAGGCCTTCACCGAGCGGCTCGGACGACAGGAGCATCTGGCCGTCCGACGGGCCGAGCGCCCATCCCCACGCGACGTCGCGATACGCACCGCCGGGGGCCGCGATGTCACTGCGCTCGAGCCGACCGCGCGCGAAGATGCGTTCGCCGGGGACGAGCTCGGCGCTGAGCACGCGCGTGTTGCGATCGATCCACACCTTCTGATCGAGCGCGTCCGCCACGTCGACGTTCTTCGGCGGATCGACGCGAACGTGCTGACCGTTCGGGAGCTCGAGCAAGAACGGCGCGACGACGATGTCGCGATCGATCTCGACCCACGAGTGACTCCACGTACCAGAGCTCTCGGCCTCCGATCCACGCTGCTCGATCGAGACCTTCACTGCGACCTCGTGACCCTCGAGGTGGCGGACGATTCCGGACAGCACGACGTCCTTGCCTTCGACGAGCGGGTGCTCCTCGTCGCCGATGCTGCGCTCCGCGCGCGCGGCCACCGCGGCGCGCCGTGACCCGCGCCAGAAGCTGATCGCGATGCCCGCGATCAGCATCGCGACCGAGAGCGCGATCACGAACGCGGCGACGACCGGCGGCACGTCCGCCGATGCATACGCGTCCATCGTCCACACGCGGTGATGGTAACAGCGCGCGTCAGTGCAGCACGTGGACGCCGCCGCACATGTTCCGAGGAGCGGCGGCCGCCAGATCTGGATCGCGGCGCCAGCGGAGCAAGAGGCCGGCCTCGGTGCTCCACGCGCGATCCGCGGCCCACGGATCACCGGCGCGCTGATTCTCGAAGCTCGTCGCGTGATACGCGCCGCCTTCGAGGCCGCGACCGAGCTTGAAGAACAGCTCGACGTGGCTGCCGTAGCGCGGCTGCGTCGGAGCCCAGCGGCCGGCGTGGGTTCCGATCCACGAGATGCCGCCCGCGGCGGTCAGCGAGTACACCGGTGTCTCCACGCCGTACGCGAGATCCGTGCGCCAATCGACGACGAGGCGCTGGCCATCGGGCGTGTAGCCGGGCTCGCGCGCGAACGCGAAGCCCAAGCGACGCGCGCCGCGCGAGCGATCCGTCCGCCACTTCAGCGCCGTCGCCAACTTCATGCGGAACATGTTGTCCGCGATGCGGCCCTCGGCGGTGTCCGCTTCGAGCCACGACCACCCGAGGTCGCCTTCGATCACCGCGAGCAGCTCGTGATCGATGTGCAGCGTCATCTCGTGGGCGCCGACGCCGAGCTCCGCGATGCGAACGTTCGCGCTGCCGATCGGTGTGGTCGCACCCGCCGCGGCGATGGGTCGCGTGATCGTCACGTGCTCGACGCGACCGCGAAGCAGATCGATCGCGCCGCGCGGCAGCTCGCCGTCGGCGGGCGAGAGTCCGATGCCGAGCCCGAGCGAACCGCGATTCGCGTGATCGAGCAGGGGCGAGTCCCAGGTCGTCGTACCGAGCTCGCCGAACAGCTGCGCGACGAACACGGCGTCGTCCTTGTCCTTGCCGAGGTGGAGCAGCGCCTCACCGCCGACGTCGGCGTTGTCGTAGCGACCCTGGCCGAGCCGCACCGGTGCGAGGGCGCGAGCTTCGCCGTGGTCGATCGCTGTCTGCAGCGCGACCGCGCCACCGAGCCCGTCGGCGCGATCCTCTTCGCTATGCATCTCGACGAGCGCGGTGTGATGGCCGCGCCAGATCTGATCGTTGGCCGTGACGAGCTCGCTGCTCGCGAGGACGAGCCAGCGATCGGTGTACGTGCCGGCCGCGATCGCGCCGACGAGCGTCCCGGTGTTGTCGTCGTCGAACCGGCCGTAGCCCATGCCGATCGAGCCGACGACGCCGGACTTCGAGCGGTCTTCGCTCGCTTGCCCGCGATCGAGGTGGAACGCGGCTTCGAGCGGAAACAGATCGGGAATCGGCTCGGTATCGAGACGGATGTCGGCGCTCGCAACGGGCGCGCAAACCAAGAGCAGGAGCAGCACGCGGCGCATGACTGTCCGGACGCTCGATGTCGCCAAAGGTTTCGCGAACGTCGTCGGAAATCAGCGTGTCGCAGGTGCGTCGACAGCGCAGCATCGCAACTGTTCGCGATCACGGATCGCCCCAGATTATTTCGCTCACCAACAGGTGTGGAACGACTGTTCGTCGGCGACCACCGTCTTCGGATCCGTTCCCCCGCACGCCACGTGTACGTCCTGTGCATCGGAGCCGAGCGCGATCGCGAGCGCGAACAGAGAATCCTCGTCGAGAGTTCCATCGAAGCGCGTGCGGTACCGAGGCCACGACTTCCACGTGTCGGTGTTGAGCGACACGTATTGGCGCCACCGCGGCATGCCGCGCGCGACGGCCACGGCCTCGAGCGACGCCTTCTGACATCCGGCCGTGTCACCGCTTGCCTGCAAGCGCTTCGCTTCGGCGAGGCGATAGCGGACGACGTTGATGCCGTGCGTCGCCGGATCGCCATTCGCCTCGCAGGTCGTCGAGCCCTGTGATCCACAGGCATCGAGCGGCTTCTTCAGCGACTTCACGAAGTGCGACACGCTCACGCAGCGCAGGCGCTCTTTCGTGAGTGGATGCGTCCGCTGCTTCCACCCACCGGACACGCGCACGACATCACCGGGCGTCATCTCGGGCTTGAGCGCGGTCATCACCTCGGCTTCGACGCCGTGTTGCCACGTTCCCTTCTTGCTCTGCTTCGGGAAGCGCCCACGCGCCGGACGCGCCGCGAGCGTGGGCCCACCTAGCTCGTCGAGGATCACGAACGGCCCCGCGTTGGTCTGCGCGGCGCGCGTACACACGACGTGCGGGATCTCGATGGAGCGTCCGAGCTTCTTCTTCGCGCGCGGATCGGGGGGCTCGCCGTCGTAGCAACTCGGCACGCAGCGCTTCGTCCGCTCCTCGGTTGCTGCCTTCGGGCAGGTCGCGGCGAGAGCGGTCGCCTGCTCGTCCTCGAGCTCGCGATGCGCCGCATTGAGCTCGGCGCGCCTCGCTTGTTCGGCGCGCGCGGCGTCGGCTCGGGTCGGGGGCGGGCTCGGTGGGGCGGGCGCCGTCGCCGTCGGCGTCGACGTCGAGCCACAGCCGAACAGCAAGACCGCAAGAAGGACGCGCACCAGAGGGCAAGATACTGCGGATCCATGCGTTTTCGGGCCCGACCGTCGACGGCCGCACGCATCGGGGCGCCGTCCGGCCTCCGCGAGCGATCGTAACCTCGGGGAGTCATTGCGAGTCGTCTGTAACTCGGGATCGACAGGTCCCGATCCGACTAAGTAGGCATGGGGGCTCGCGAGCGTGGTTGGCACTCCAAGTGCTCGAGGAGAGAACACACCCTCACCAGGACCCGCCCATGACCACGAACAACTTCGCGTCCATCGAATCCCAAGCTCTCGACAAGGTATCGGGTGGCGCCGCACGCGTCACTGGTCGTGGAGGCGCCGCGAGCTCGGAGCTCACGTCGATGCTCGCGTCGATCGGCGACTCCGTCAAAGGCCTCGCGGCCAAGAAGGACGACGGCGGCGACATGATGCCGATGATGATGATGATGATGATGATGGGTGGTGGTGGTGGACAGAGCGCGCCCCCGCCGGCCGCGCCGCCGCCGCCCCCGCCGCAGCCGGTGATCAACATCTCGACGCGCGTCGGCCGCTGAGCTGCGCGTCGTGACAAGCTCGGCGCGATGCGCCTGGCTCGTCTCGCGTTTTTGACGATCGGACTGGTCGCGTGTAACGACAACAGCTCGCGGATCGTCACGCGACCCCTCGCTTCCGATGGCACGCACCTTCGCGATGCCGACGGGCGCGTCGCTCTGCTCCGCGGGATCAACGCGCGAGTCGACGGCGTGTTCGACGTGACGTTCAGCGATGGACGCATCCCGCTCGAGCCACTTCCTCCGCTCGCGCAGGCCGATTGCGATCGCATGCGCCAGCTCGGCTTCGATCTGCTTCGCTTGCCCATCCAGTGGAGCGGCATCGAGCCGACGCGCGGCACCTACGACGACGCCTACCTCGCGCGTGTCGACGCGGCGATCGCGTGTGCACGCGCCGCGGGAATGCTCGTCGTCGTCGATCTGCATCAAGACGCGTACTCCAAGGAGATCGGGGAGGACGGCGCTCCGCTATGGGCGATCCAACCGCCGCCGACCGAGCTCCTCCAAGGACCGCTGACGGACCTCGGCGAGCGCCGCCTGTCTCCGCAGGTGCAGGCCGCGTTTCACACGTTCTTCGACGTCGACGACGCATCGGGACTGCAGGCCGCGTTTGCCGCGATGATCGGTCACGTCGCGCAGCGCTATGCGGACTCGCCGTCGGTGATCGGCTTCGAGCTGTTCAACGAGCCCGACACCGGCACGGTCGAGCTCGCAGCGTTTCACGCGCGCGCGACGGCGGCGGTCCGCGCGGCAGCGCCCGAGAAGCTCGTGATGTTCGAGCCGCCCGCGCTGCGCAACTTCACCGACTTCATCCCCACACCGAGCGAGCCGTTCGCCGACGAAGCAGCGGTGTACTCGCCGCACGTGTACACGTACGTGTTCCAGCGCGATCAGAATGCGTTCCAGACCGCGACCCTCGAGAACCTCGAGGCGAGCGTGCGCGGCGCGCGGGAGGAGGCGACCGCGTGGAAGACGCCGCTGTGGATCGGCGAGTTCGGCGTGGGCCCCGATGGCGACGAGCCACACGAGCGCTGGATGCAGTCGCAGGGACAGCTGCACGAGCGGTACTTCGCGTCGAACGCGTTCTGGTTGTGGAAGGAACAGAGCCAGGGCGCGTGGGGCTTGTACGACCACGACGACGCGACCGACTCGTGGACCGAGCGACCGGCCGTGATCGCGCGGGTCTCGCGCATTCATATCGCGCGTGTCGCGGGCACGCCTTCATCGATCGAGGCGAGCGCGCTCGGCGACGAGATCCGCCTCGAGCTCGAGCGTTCGATCGACATGCCGCACGCGGTGTACATCCCGGAGCGGTTCGCTCCACGCGTTCGCGCGACGTGTGACGGCGCGTCGCTCGATGTCGCACGGGATGCCGCGACGGGGATCGCGGAGCTCGCGTGCGACGGCGTGCTCGTCGTCGGCGCGAGCTAGACGACTACTGGTTGATGCAGCCGTCGAGCTGGAAGCTCGCGGGCGCGTAGTAGAAGACGAACGCGCACATCTCGTCGTCGGAGGACTCTCCGTACCCGACCTGCACCGTGCTGTTGTTCTTGTGCGTGCAGCGCAGGTGGATGTTGTCACCCGCGTTGACGTGGAAGGTCATCGGCGTGACCGGCTGCTCCTCGAAGTTCCAGACCTCTTCGTAGAGCATGTCCGCGCCTGCAGTCTCGCCGCGCGACACGTCGAGCGAAGCGCCGCGCTTGTGCATGTGGCCGAGGACCGCGAACACGTCCATCGCATGCTCGGGCGCGCAGTTCATCGTGGTCAGCTTCGCGTCCGTGTTGGGCGGGATATCGATGACGCGATTGTCCATGCCGTAGATGCCGGCTTCGATCATGTCCGGCGTCTTGTCCATGATCTCGATGCGCAGCGAGGTCACGTCGCTGATGACCTCGTCGGTCGCGTTCTGCAGGTGGAGCTGCATGATGATCTGCTGGCCACGCTCGAGCGTGGAGAAGCCGACGCCCTCGGGCATCTCGACAGGCCCCGAGTCGAGGCCGCCGGTGTACATCGGCAACCACGTCTGCTTGAACAGCACGGCGCACTCGCTGAAGCCATCCGGCTCGGTCGCGAACGTCTGCGCGAACAAGATGTGGTGAGTGCCCGCGCCATACGTAGGAACCATCCGTTTGATCGCGACGTCGCGATCCGCGGGCAGCCGCATCGTGTAGCAGAAGTACTTCTCCTCACCGGGCTGCAGCGTGTAGCGCTTCGACACCATGTCGACGACGTTCGGGTCGTCGTTGGTCGAAGCGTCCGTACCGCAGCCGAGCAGCAACAAGCACAGCAGTGCGTTCCTCATGGCGCGCAGCCTACACACAAGCCGATCGCATGGGGCACGCGATCTAACCCCGCATGCTCTTTGCGCAAATCGTGCAACGAGTTGACTTCTGAATATTCGGGAGATATTTACCGGATATGGCGCGCAAGGTTCAGCCCGAGACCCCGCTCTACGTGAAGCTCCCGCAGAATGCCGTCGAGAAACTGCATCGAGCGGCCGAGGAGCTCGGAATTCACAAGAAGGACATCGTCGCCGGTCTGGTCACGAAATATTTGGATCCGATCTCGTCGCCCACGCCGACGACCGGCTCGTATTCGTTCCGTCCGTACGATCCGCCCGAGATCATGAACGCGGAGCAAGCGGGACAGTTCCTCCAGATCGAGGAGAAGAACGTCATCGAGTTGGCGGAGGCCGGAAAGCTGCCGGGCAAGAAGCTCGGTCCGGTGTGGCGGTTCGCGCGCGAAGCGCTCGTCGCGTGGTTGTCTTTGCCCGACATCCAAGAGCCCGCGAAGGACAAGAAGCGATGAGCGAGCGGATCGCGATGGAGCTGATCCCCACGGTCGTCGAGCAGACGCATCGCGGCGAGCGCGGCTGGGATCTGTTCTCGCGCCTGCTCAAGGATCGCATCGTCTTTCTCGGCCGCGAGGTCGATGCCGAGCTCGCGAACGTGATCATCGCGCAGCTGTTGTTCCTCGATGCCGAAGATCCGGCGAAGGACATCATGCTGTACATCAACTCGCCGGGCGGCGAGTTGGTCGCGGGCCTTGCGATCTACGACACGATGCAGTTCCTGCACTGCGATGTCGCGACGGTGGTGACCGGGCAAGCGGCGTCGATGGCGAGCTTCCTCCTCGCCGCGGGCGCGAAGGGAAAGCGCTTCGCACTGCCGCACGCGAACGTGATGATCCATCAACCGCTCGCGGGCTTTCGCGGACAAGCAACGGACATCGAGATCCACGCGCGCGAGATCCTGCGCGCGAGAGAGATGTTCAACGAGCTCTACGCGAAGCACACGGGACAGTCCGTCGAGACCGTCGCGCGCGACACCGAGCGCGACAACTTCATGACCGCCGAGCAAGCAAAGACGTACGGCATCATCGACGAGGTCCTCGTCTCGCTGAAGAAGCCACGCTGAACGGGTACACTGGGCCGAATGGGGGACCTTCGACGCATCGTCGTGTGCGTGTCGCTATCTGCGTGCGGAGGGGATGACGGCCAGAACATGCCGCCGATCGTCGTCGGTGATTGCGGCGGACTCGCGGCTCCGGGCACGTGGGAGAACATCACGCCGCCGGACATCGTCGTGCCGCCGGGCGAGGAGCTCGCTGCATTCGCGTTCGCGGTGGACCCCGTGAACTCGGGCACCGTGTACTTCGGAACCGCGTACCAGCGGATGTGGAAGACCACGGATTGCGGGTCGACCTGGGTGCCGGGCGACACCGGACGCAACGGCGCCGCGTGGGAGCACGCGATGAACTGGACGTTCCTCGTCGATCCGATCGAGCCGAACGTCGTCTACACGAACACCGGCTACGGCGACATGGGCAGCGGGCTGTGGAAGTCGATCAACAGCGGTGTCGATTGGGATCCGGTGTGGCCACCGCCGGGACAACCGGATCTCGACGACGGTCACCTCCAGTACAACTTCGCGAACATCATCGCGATGGACCCGGAGGATCACCGGCACATCCTGCTGACGTTCCACGAGAGCTGCATGCTCGACGGTGCGAAGACGTGCATCGCGGAGTCCGACGATGCCGGCGCGACGTGGCGACTGATCGCGGGTGAAGCGGACTGGGACGGGAATGAGGGCCAGATCCTGTACTTCCTCGACGGTCGTGATCGCTGGATCTGGGGCTCGCAAGGCAACGGCTTCTTCCGCACGGACAACGGCGGCGGCAGCTGGACGCAGCTCCTCGACGAGAACGGGCAGCCGTTCTTCACGTCGCACTTGCAGGGCTCGGGCATGTATCGAACCGACGCGGGCGTCTATTACCTCGCCGCATCCAACGGCGCGTATCGCAGCACCGATGGCCGCGCATGGCGACTCGTTCCCGACACCGGGCCGATCGGTGGTGGGCTCGTCGGCGATGGCACCACGCTGTATTACAGCCGCTGCTACTTCGGTGACTTCTGCATGCCGCGCACGGATCTGCTCCTCACGTCGCCCGAGTCCGATGGACTCGCATGGACTCCGTTGACGAGCCCCGAGATGTCGCAAGGTGGCTCGCTCGGCTACGACGCGGGCCATCACCTGCTGTATTCGTCGAATGGCGCGGCCGGGTTCTGGCGCGTGCGCACGCAGTAGAGACTAGCGGCGACGGCGACGCAGGCCGACGATGCCGAGCGCGAGCAAGAAGCCCGCCCCGGTGCCGCTACCGCCGGCGGAGCAACCGCCGTCGGCGGCGCCCATGCCCGTGTCGTCGTCGGGCGGCATCTCGTCCGCCGGACCATCCGAGCCGCTGCCACTTCCGGAGCCCGATCCCGCGCCGGGATCCGCGCGACCGACGGGCGGGTTGAGCGCCGAGGTCGCGACGTAGATCAGCGTGCCGTCGTGGATGCGATCGACCATCGCCACCTCGATCGATGGATCGAGTGCGAGGCAGCCGTTGCTGCGTCCTTGCTGGCTCGTGTTGCCATCGTCGACGTACGACGCCTCGTGCATCACGATCAGGCGGCTGCGCGCGTTGTTGTTCTCGAGGGCGTTCGGCGAGCCGGTCTTGTTGAGCCCGTCGAGGCGCATCGAGTGCGCGTGGGTGCCGTCGTAGATCTCGCCGGAGAGATAGAACCCGAGCGACGTCTTGTGCGAGCCCTCGACATTGCCGAACAGCGTCGCGTACCCGTTGTTGTCCGGATCGCTGCCGTCACCGTGCGCGACCTTGTGGGCCTCGACGGCGCCCGTCATCAGATCGACGAGCCAGTAGCGATCCTTGCCGGAGTACAGCGACATGTCCGTGACGACGAAGTAGCGCTGCTTGGGGATCAGCGCGTTGTTCATGTCGAAGTAGATCATCGTGTCTTCGAGGAGACCGCGCGGAACCTCGTCGGCAGGATCGAGGTGATCGTACCTGTGGACGATCTCCGCTCGTTCGCTCGCGGGGAGGTCCGGCATCACGAACGCGTTGATATCGAGCTCCGATGTCATCGCGCTCAGATCGAGGCCGTCGGTGCAACCCGCGGCGACGAACCCGAGTGCAGCGAACATTCCCACCGTTCGAAGCATGCGCGTAGCGTCGGCGAGGTCGCGATCCGGGTCAACTCACCGAACGCTCGCTCGTGTTGTCCGCGCGCGATGGCGCCAATGTAGGCAAGCCAGTGGGAGCAAGTTGCAGTGCAACCGGGCGGCAGCTCCCAGCCAGGTTGTGCACGCACGGACTCAGTACGGACACGGACCGCGCGTCGTGCGCAGCCACGAGACGTTCGGGAGGATCGCGTCATCGGTCTCGTCGGTCCGCTCGCCGTACGGATACGCGTAGCTCTTCGGGTCGAATCCGTCCGCGCGAAGGACCTCGAACGACGGAGTGACTTCGTCGGCGAGGTACGCGGCGATCCCGTGCTCGGCGACGTAGTCCGGCGCGTGAAGGTGCGCGATGCCGTGCGCCTCGATCGCGTGGCCGTCGTCGTACAAGAGGTGTAGCTGCGCCCGGAAGTCCGCGGGCATCGCGGGGTACTTCGTCACGAAGAAGGTGACCTTCGCGGCGTGACGCCGGAACACGTCGCGCGCGTCGAACCAGTAGCTCTCCTCGTGGTCGTCGAACGACAGCAGGAGACCGCCGAACGGTTCGGTCGTCGCATCGAGATCGCGATAGCGCGTGAACGCGAGGCCCGTGTCCTCGGCCATCGTCAGGATCCGCTCGAGCGCCGGCATGCTGATCGAACGCCCGGGCGTGTGCGCGTACAACCCGAGCACCCACTGGTTGTCGGCGGCGGCGGTCATCCGCAGCTGGAGGAGGTCCCAATCGATCGGGTCTGTCCAGTCGTCGACGGAGGCCGCACAGACCAGGCGCCGCTCGTCGAACGTCATGTAGAGCGCGTCGTCGGCCTCGTCGGTACACCCGGCGATCGCGACGAGGTACGATGCCGCGATGATCACCGAGGGGAGGCCGCTGATCGGGCGCGCGCTCGGTGACTTCATCGTTCGCGATGTTATCGGCGAAGGCGGCTTCGGCGTCGTGTATCGCGCCGAACAACCGATGCTCGGACGCGAGGCCGTGATCAAAGTCTCCTCGGCCGGCACGCCCGAGTTCGTGCAGCGCTTCCTTCGCGAGGCGAGGCTCGCCTCGAAGCTCGATCACCCGTACGCCGCGCATATCTACGCGTTCGGCTCCGAGACCGACGGCGTCCTCTGGACCGCGATGGAGCTCGTGCGCGGGACGCCGCTCGATCAACTGATCAAACAGCAAGGACCGCTGCGGCTCGAGAGGTTCCTGCCGCTGTTCGACAAGCTGTGCGAGGTCGTCCACACCGCGCACGAGCAAGGGATCATCCACCGCGATCTGAAGCCCGCGAACGTGATGGTGCTGTCGCGCGCGGGGCGTCTGTTGCCGAAGCTCCTCGATCTCGGCATCGCGAAGGGCGGCGATTCGCCGATCACCGATGACAGCGAGAAGCAGGTCGGCTCACCCGCGTACATGGCACCCGAGCAATGGGTCGATGCCCGCAAGGCAGACGCGCGGACCGATGTCTACGCTCTCGGCATCCTCGCCTACGAGGTGCTGACCGGGCGGTTGCCGTTCGCGGGCGGCTCGGTGATGCAGATCGCGCGCGCGCACGCGAAGCAGCCCGTGCCCGCGCTCGGCGGCGAGCTGCCGGTCGCGCTCGACGCCGTGATCGCGAAGGCGATGGCGAAGAAGGCCGCAGATCGCTTCGCGTCCGCGCTCGAGCTCGCGACCGCGATGCGCGACGCCGCCGCGGTCGAGCCCGAGGTGAAGCTGCCCGAGCTCGATCCGTTCTTGCGCGAGGAGATGCTCGCGAACGCACCGCAGCCGCTCGCCGAGGCGATCGCGGCGCTCGACGGTGTGCGGAACGTGCACCAAGCGCAGGGCGCGATCTTCGGCATCGTGCGGGTCGTCGTGCGGATGCTCGGCAACCTCGCGCTCGCATCGTGGCGCGAGGTCGGCGAGGGTGACATCGGCCCCGCGATCCGCGAGCTCAGGCGACAAGGCATGTCCGATGCGGCGTGGCTCGAGCTCGCGAAGACGATCGCGAGCCAGCTCGCGCCGGAGCGCGACGCGCTGGCCGTGCCCGAGCTCGTCGACGCGCTCGCGCCGCCGATCGCCGACGAGCTCGCTGCTCTCGTCGCGAGCAAGGCGTGGTTCGATGCACACCTCGCGGCCACCGAAGCAGCGATGCTCGCGCAGCTCGCCGAGGCGATGCCGCGGCTCGATCGCCTCGTGCGTTCGCTCGCGTGGATGTCCGCGTACACGATGGTGGTGCCGCGCGGCGCGTACGCCGAGCGGTGGATGGGCGTGCGGCGTCCGCATCGCGCCGTGACGCCGCTCCGCGGGGCGGAAGGGACCGAAGGGCAGCTCGTGCTGCTCGACGCGGACGGAACACTCGCGCTATCGCTGTCGCCGTTCTTCCACCTCGCTGCACCGGCGCCGGGACACGCGCTCGAAGTGTTCGTCCTCGACGGTGCGAACCGCGATGGCGCGCGCATGGTGTCGCTGCCCACCGGCTTCGAGCGGACCGACGAGCCGCTGTGGGCGTGGCTCCGCGAACGCACGGGCATCGACGCCGACGAGCGCGAGCAGCAAGCGGATCAGAAGCCCCCGTATCGCGGCCTCGCGACGTTCACGCGCGAGGATGCCGAGCAGTTCGTCGGTCGCGAGCAAGAGACCGAGGCGTTCACGAATCGCCTGCGCATCACGCCGCTGCTCGTCGTGGTCGGAGCCTCCGGCGCGGGCAAGAGCTCGTTCGTGCAAGCAGGCGTGGTGCCCGCCCTCGGTACGAGCTGGACCACGATCATCGCGCGTCCCGGTGCATCGCCGATCTCCACGCTCGTCGCGACGGTGCGCCAGGCGATCGCCGGCGAGGACGATCTCGCGGGCGATGGCCTCGGCAAGGCGCTGCGCGGGTGGACCGATCGCGAGAAGCGATCGGTGCTCGTGTACATCGATCAGTTCGAGGAGCTGTTCACGCTGTGTCACGACGCGGCGGAGCGCGAGCGCTACGTGCAGATGCTCGTACGTGCGGCGCGGTCGGCCGACGATGCGATCCGCGTCGTGCTCACCGTGCGCGACGACTTCTTGCTGCGCTGCCAGCAGGTCGAGGCGCTGCGCGAGCGACTCGTGCACGGCCTGCAATTGCTCGCGACACCGACGCAATCCGATCTCGAGCGAATCCTCGTCGAGCCCGCGCGTCGCACGGGCTATCAATTCGAGGACCCCGAGCTACCGCACGAGATGGTCGGCGCGGTCGCCGAGATGTCCGCTGCACTGCCACTGCTGTCGTTCACCGCGGCACAGATGTGGGATCTGCGCGATCGCCATCACCATCGCCTGACACGCAAAGCGTACGAGACGTTGGGCGGCGTCGGTGGTGCACTCGCGCAACACGCGGAGCGCGTGTTCGGACAGATGTCACACGACGAGCAGCGCCTCGTCCGCGTCGCGTTCCGGAACCTCGTCACCGCCGATGGCACGCGCGCCGTGCTCACCCGCGCGGAGCTGCTCGAGGTCCTCGGCGAGCCGCAGACCGTGGAGTCCGTGATCGAGAAGCTGATCACGGCGCGCCTTCTCACCGCGTCCGAAGGCGTGGGCGGCGTCGATCGTGTCGAGGTAGTTCACGAAGCGCTGCTGTCCGCGTGGCCGCGTCTGATCGAGTGGCGCCGCGAAGATGCCGAGGGTGCCCGGTTACGTGATCAGCTGCGCGCCGCTGCTCGACAATGGGACGAGCGTGGCCGTCCTCGCGGTCTTCTGTGGCGCGACGAGGCGTTGACCGAGTACCAGCTCTGGCGCGTACGGCACGGTGGCCAACTCATGGCCGTCGAGCTCGAGTTCGGCGATGCGAGCGCGCGCGAAGCGTTGCGCGGCCGGCGCCTGCGCAACATCGTGGTGGGCACGATCCTCGGCATCCTCGTCGTCGGTATGGTCGTCGCGCTCGTTCTCTATCGCGACGCGGAGTCGCAACGCGTGCGCGCGGCCAGCAACGAGAAGCGCGCGGTCACCAACGAGACCCGCGCGAACGAGCTCGTGGTGTCGGGCTATCTCAACCAAGGACAGCGGGCCGCGATCGCGGGCGATGCGAATCAAGCGCTCGTCTACCTCGAGGCCGCGAAGCGCGGCGGCGCGACGGGGGCGGTCCTCGATCTCCCGCTCGCGCAGGTCCGTCGCGCGCTGAGCTCCGAGCGCGCGACCTATCGCGGCCACGAGGGCAAGGTCCTCGCGATCGCCTCTCTTCCGGACGGCAAGACATTCGCGACCGGCGGCGCGGATCACGCGCTCGTCCTGTGGAGCATCGAGAGCACCACGCCACTCGCGCGCTTCACCGAGAGCGCGCAGAGCGTGAACGTCATCGCGGCATCGCCCGATGGCAAATGGATCGCCGCTGCGTCCGGCGATGGACACGTGCGGCTCTACGATGTCGCGGCGAGGACGCTCGTGCAGGACTGGACGCTGTCGGAGACGGCGATCTTCTTCGTCGGGTTCACGCCGGATAGCCAACGCGTCGTCTCGTTCGCCGACGATCAACAGGTCGGCGTGTGGGCCGCGAGCACCGGCGCCGCCGTGAAGCGGTTCAAGGCGGACGGTGACACGGCGGGGCTCGGCGCGATGTCGCCCGACGGCACGCTCGTCGCGATTCCGAGCTACGACCACTACACGCGGCTGTGGAACGTCGCGACGGGGACGCTCGTCCATTCGCTCGGTCCGCACGAGGACACCGCGTGGGTCGCGGCGTTCTCCCCCGATCAGAAGATCCTCGCGACGGCGAGCTGGGACAAGTCCGTCAAGCTGTGGAACACGCAGACGGGCGCGCTGATCGCGACGCTCGTCGGCCACTCCGGCTCTCTCGAGGTCGTGTCGTGGCGGCCGGACGGGGCGATGCTCGCGAGCGGCGGACGCGACGGTGCCGTGCGCGTTTGGGATCGCAGCGGCCACCTCAAAGCGACACTCGCGTGCGGGCGTGGTGCCGTGCACGACGTTCGCTGGGCAGCCGATCCGGATCGAGCGCTCGTGATGTGCGGCGATACGTCGATGTTGTTCGACGTGCGTGTGGGCCTGCCGCTGTTTCGAAAACAAGCGACCGGCGCGGACGTGTTCGCAGCGCGGTTCCTCGCGAACGGCGAGGTGTTGACCGCCGAAGCGGATGGCACCGCGCGACGATGGCTGCCGAGCCTCGCGACCAGGATCGCCATCGATGGCCACGACAAAGAGATCAATCGCTTCGATCCCTGCAACCGAGGCGAGGCGCTGCTCAGCGTCGGTGTGGATCACACCGCGAAGCTGTGGTCGCGCGACGGTCGGATCGTCTGGCAGAGCGGTCCCGAGATCCAAGTCGCCGATGCCACCTGCGGATCCGACGCGGATACGCTGTTCGTCTCGCGCACCGATGGCACGCTGTGGCGGATCGCGGGCTCCGCCGCCGCGCAGGTCGCGATCACGCCGCCTCTCGCGGCAGATGCGGTGATCTCGATCTCACCCGACGGAACACGCATCGCGATCGTCGATGCCGATCACCGCGCGCGCGTGCTCGTGCTCGCCGACGGCAGCGTTCGCGAGAGCGCGCCGGCGTCGTTCAAACGAACGTGGGAGCCCAAGCTGCATTGGGCTGCCGACGGATCGGCGTTCGCCATTGCCTCCGACGCGGGTGCGGTGGTCTGGGATGGCACGACCGCGGCGCTTCGCTTCGAGATCCCGCCGCCGGGCGGTCTCCTTCGTCGCATCACTGTCGACGCGGCGAGCAACAGCGTGTTCGTCACCGGATTCGCACCGGGTGTGGCGCAGCACTCGCTGCGCGACGGGAAGCGGATCGCGCAGTTCGCGAGCGAGGGCTTCGCGTGGAATACGGTCGTGATCGACAAGAAGCTCTACGTTGGCTTCGACGATGCGAGCGTCGTCGAATACGACATCGGCGCGGGAGCGATGATTCGTTCGCTCGGATCGTTCGGCGGCGACGTGCACTCGCTCGCCGACGCGGGCGACGGTCTGCTCTGGGTCGGCGCGGGCAATCGCACGCTCTCCCTCGTCGATCGCCAAACGCGAGCGGTGCTGGTCCGGACGGACATACCGACCGAGGCCGTGTTCCTCGTCGCGCATGGAAGCGAGAGCGCTGCGATCGCGGGGCTCAGCGGCTCGCTGGCCTTCACCGACGTGGCGCGCGAGGCTGTCGATCTGTCGCGCTTGGAGCTCGAGGTTCGCTGCCGGACCGCGTTCGCGCTCGAGAACGGTGCGCTCGTTCCGCGCAAACCCGATGTCGCCGCGTGCGAACGACTGCGCTGACTATTTCTTGCTGCCCGGTCCGCCCATACCGTCGTTGATCCGCTCCCACGGTCGATTGCAGGCCTGGCAGTTGTCCCACGGAGTCCACGACTGCCAGTGGCAGAAGTTGCACTCGTAGTAGCCGTGGCACGTGCCACGACCGCCGCTCGCTTTCTTCAAGCGATCGGCATCGAGCACGTGAGCACGAAGAGGCTTCGTTGGCTTCTTCACGAGAACTCCATGGTCATCGACATCAACTGTTTGCCGTACCCGCAGGAACCGCAACCCACGTCGGGGTCGAACAGCGCTCCACAACACGGGCACGCCGTCCAACCGCTCGACGAGGTGTCTCCGCAGTCGAGGCACTCGAAGTATCCGTGGGCGATACCACGACCACCGTGCGCCTTCTGCAAGCCCGCGTTGTCGAGCGGACGTGCGCGTAGCGGGTTCTGCTTCGTTGGTTTCTTCATACCGACCGAACTCCTCCCGGACCGTTGTAGGAGACAGCTTGGGAATAGCCGCGTCCGCAACTCGGACAGTTGATCCAGCCCTCAGCGGTCTGCAGATGGCAGTACGAGCACTCGATGTACCCCTTCACGATGCCTCGTCCACCAGACGCCTTCGCGAGCTTCTCCTGAGCGAGTCCGCGTGGCCGCAGTTTGGTGGCTGACGGTTTCTTCATGGGTGGACCTCACGAGGAGCAGGAACCGATCCAGTTCGAGGAGTTGTAAGCCCACGTGATCGCGAGGGCCGATCTGCGACCGATCCGCGACCTCTGATCCAATTGTGCAGGTGGGGCTTCACAATCTGTGAAGGCTGGGTGGGGCGATGTCCCACCCATCGCGCACCCCATCGATCATGCGATGTATGACGGATGATGCTGCGTCTCTCCCCGCACGTGATGCCGCAGATCCGGCAAGGACTGCACGACCTGACACCGCAGAATCTGTCGAACGGAGCCGCGCGCGTTCGCTATGCCCACACGCTGATCGGCATGGTGAAGAGCCTCGTCACGCACGGCGCGACGATGGAAGCGAAGCGCTTTCGCGACGAGTCGATGTTCGGTCCACGCATCATGGATTGGACCGAAGGCGACGACGGCAAGATCACCGTCGAGCCGTTGCCGGAGCTCGAGAACGCGCTCGGGTTCTCGCACGAACAGATCGGCGTGCTGTTTCGCGACGGACGGATTCGCGACGACAGCGCGATGACGTACCTGCCGACGGGCGAAGGCACCGCCGCATTCGCGGACCTGCTGATGCGACTGCATCGCGGCATCGATCGCGAGGAGTTGCTCGAGCGCGCCGAAGCACACGACATCGGCTTCGACGAGGAGCTCCTCGAGGATCTGATCGCGCGCGGCGTCATCGAGAGTGGTGAGGTGCCACCGCCAGCGCGCGATAGCGCCACCGGCATTGCATGGCTCGGACACGCGTACGTGCGCGTCGCGACGCCGTCGGCGAGCGTGTGGTTCGATCCGTTTCCCGCGCCGCGGCTCGCGTGGACCGAGGGCGAACGCACCTCGATGTTCCCCGAGACCGTGCCGGACAAGTTTCTCCTCGAGAACTACGGTCCCGACGCGAAGCACGTCACGCAGGACGAGCTGCCGATTCCCGACGCCGTGTTCGTCACGCATCAGGACACCGACCACATGGATCTCGGCGCGCTCGCGCTGTTGCCACCCACCGTGCCGATCTACGTGCCCGCGTCGGATCCGAAGCTGCCGTGGCAGCTCGACATGGTCGCGGCGATCCGCACCGTCCTCGGCGAGTCGCGCGACGTGCGCGTCGTGGCGCATGGCGAGTCCGTGTCGATCGGCGAGATTCGAGTCACCGCGTTTCCGTTCATCGGCGAGTTCCCGGCATCGCTTCCGCACACGTGGAACTGCTATCTCGTCGAGCTGCCCGATCAAGTGTGGGCGCTGTGTGCGGACTCGGCGGTCACGGAGCGGCACGTGCAGTGGCTGCACGAGCGGCGCGGCAGCGATGCGCGTCCGTTCGGCATCATGGTCAACGGCATCGTCGCGCACTCGGAGATGCACGGGTATCGCGACACGTCCGTCGAGGCGGCGAGCTTCTCGCGTCTCTACTCGTGGTACCTGCCGCCGATCCGCGCGTTCGAGCCGGTGGCGGCGTGTGGACTTCCCCTCGACGTCCTGCGGCGCTTGGTCAAGGAGACCGGGTTGACACAAATAGTCCTCTACGCGCACGGGAACCTGCCGTGGTACCGGCTCGAGGGGACGTACTTGCATCACAGCCATGTCGGCTCGCACACGCTCGAAGCGTTCGAGCGGATGGAGCAGATGGCGATCAGCGCGGGCGCGCGGGTGCTGCGGCTGCAGCACGCGAAGCCGCACGTGGCTGCTCCGGTCTCTGCATTTCCTCGTCGGTGATCGCCGCGGAGTCGCGCATCTTGATCCCGTAGTGCGGGAGGATCTCGCCGGTCGCGGCTTCGAGCTCTGTCTGCGTGATCGCGTAGCTCGCCGCGAGCGTGGCATGGCGAAGCCGCGCGTTCTCGAGCTCGGTCTGCCGCCGGACGATCTCGTTCGCGGTCGACTTGCCGAGCTCGAACTTGCGTTGCTCTGCCTCGACGTTCTGCTGCGCGAGCGCGATCTCTTTCTCGCCGAGCGCGAGCGTGAGCTGACTCGTTCGCGCTTCGTAGGCGAGGCGCACGACATCGGCCGCGATCGCCTCGCGCTGCGCGTACACGTCGAACCGCGCCCGCGCGACGGTGGTGCGATTCGCCGCGTGGATGCCTTTGACGGTGTTGCGCCCGAACGGGAGCTCGAACGCGACGCTCGCGGAGATCGAGTACGTGTCACCGTCGAGATCGCCGTACGCAGCGCCGACGCTCGACCCGGCGCCGGTGATGCCGCCCTCGACGGTGAGATCGAGGCGGGGCAGCAGGTTGCGCTCGGATGCATCGGCGACGGCGCGCGCGGCGCGTAGCTCGGCCATCGCAGCGCCGAGCTCGTCACTCGTCGCGAGTGCGCGCGACAACAGATCGCTCGTGTCGATCGCGAGCGGAGCGGTCGTGGGCAACGGAGCGGTGCGAATCGCGAGCGTGCTCGCCGTGATCTCCAGGCCGACGATGCGGCGCAGATCGAGCGAGCGCAGCACGATGTCGCGCTCGGCCGACAGGATGTCGATCTGCTGCGCCGCGATCTGCTGCTCGAACGGCGTTTGCTCGCTCTTCGCGAGCGCACCCGTCTTGAGGCCGCGTTCGATCGCCGCGAGTTGCTTCTTCGCTGCGTCGAGGCTGCTCTTGCGAACCTCGAGCTCGCGCCAGGCAAGTGCGAGCTGCCAGTACGCGGCGACGACGTTGGCCACGAACGAGCGCGCGTTGGCCGTGCGCCGGATCAGCGCGGCATCGCGCCGGTGCATCGCCGAACGGATCGCCGCTTTCTCCACGGCCGGACCGAACCCCGCGAGGAGCGGTTGCGCGAGGCGAAGCGAGAGGTCGGCGGTCCGTCCAGTGGAGGTGAGACCACTGCCGATGCTCGTCAGCAGCTCGAGCGTGCCGTTCGTCGGGAGGAGTCGGCGCAGCGAGGCCGTCGCCGAGGCGGTGTTCGCCGTCACGAGATCGCCCGAGATCGGCGAGAGGGAACGACCGCGCCCGACGGCTGCGTCGATCGCGAGGGTGAGGTCCTCGGCTCCTTCGGCGGCGCGCAGGTTGGCGCGAGCGAGCTCGGCGTCGAACGCGGCGGCTTGCAGCTCGGGGGCGGCGCGGACCGCCGCGCGCATCAGATCGTCGAGGGCGAGCTGCTCGGCAGCGTCGATGGGCTCGTCGGCGTGGACCGGCCGGGTCGACACCAGGACGAGAATTGCCACGAGATAGCCGTACAGGCGCATAGCTGTTACCGTAACCGTTGGATGAGTGAGTGGGACGAGTCAGCCACTCAGATCAGAGGATTTGCGTTCGATGGCGCCGATCGGATTCTGATCGCCGATGCGTCCCGTGCTCGTTGTGAGTGGCTACGCGGCGCCCTCGGCGATGACGTCCGGGTCGAGCAGAGTGACAACTCGCGCCGCGTGTTCGAGCGGCTCACCGCCGATCCCCCGAAGATCCTCGTGGTCGGGACGGACCTCGTCGACGTCTCGGGGACGGTGCTCCTCGCGCATGCCGCGCGCCACCAGTTGATCGGTCCGCACAAGGGACCCACCGTGTTCCTGATCGCCGACTCGCAGATCGACACGCCGAATGTCGACGAGCAGGTCATCCCGATCTTCTACCGGCTCACCCCGGAGCTGCAGCCCGAGCGCGTTCGCGAGCTGTTCCAGTTCGCGTTCTCGCGCCAGGAGCAGACGAGCATCGAGGCACCCGCGTACGACCAGGCGCGCACGCGGCAGATCATCGAGCACGCGAAGCGGTTCGGCGTGCAGACCGACATCAAAGGCGCGGCCGCGGTGGCCGAAGCAGCGGTGATCGACGTGTGCCGCGCCGATCGCGCACGCGTCCTCTACTTCGACGAGGAGAGCGGCACGCTGTGGTGCGAGACGAAGGACGGCTCGGACGAGTCGCAAGCATCCGCCGGCCTCTCCGGCTTCGTCGTGCGCACCGGAATGCCGCTCGCGCTCGAGCGCGCGAATCAGGATCCCACATATCGCGCGATGGTCGATGACCCCGCGGGGAGCGGCAACGAGCGGCTCGCGTTGCAGCCCGTGCGCGATCGCGATCAGAACATTCACGCGGTTCTCGTCGCGGTTCGCGAGCCGAACAGTCCGCCGTTCTCCCCCGAGGATCAGCGGTTGCTGCTCGGCGTTGCCGAAGCATGGGGACCGTACATCCATCAGCTCGCGGTCGAAGCGGATGCGGCGGATGCGCGCGAGCGACGCCGGGGGCAGACATCGAGCGGCGAGATCTTCCGGCAGGAAGCGATCGCACACATGGTCAAGCGCGGACACGAGGGCGACGTCGTCCGCGTGAATCCAGCATGGGTCTCGAGCGCGTACTGGATCGTGCTGCTCGCGCTCGTCGCAGCCGGCGTGTTCGGCTACTTCGTGCACATCCACCAGTACAGCGAGGGACCGTCGGTGGTGCGCGTGACCGGGCGCAGCGAAGTGATCTCGTACGATGGGGGAACGGTCACCGGCGTCGAGGTCGTGAACGGACAGGACGTGAAGGCCGGGCAGGTCATCGCGCGCCTTCACGACACCGAACAAGCGGTTCGCCTCCGCGGCCTCGAAGCCGAGTTCGAGCGCAAGCTCGTCGCGTATCTGCAGACGCCCGCCGATCCGAACGTTCGCCAAGCGCTCGGCCAGGTGGTCTCGGATCGCGAGAGTGCGGTCGCGGGCGTCAACGCTCGCGTCATCCGCGCACCTCACGATGGACGCGTGAAGGACATCCGCGTCGTCAAGAATCAGCGCGTCCAGGCCGGCGGTGTGATCGCCTCGGTCGCGCGCACCGACCAGCCGGAAGGACTCTCGGTGATCGCGTTCTTGCCCGGCTCCGATCGACCGCGCCTTCACGCGAAGCAGAAGCTCCGGCTGACGTTGCCGAGCTATCGCAACGTGCACTTCGACATGGAGGTGTACGGCATCTCGAGCGAGGTGCTCGGTGCGAAGGAAGCGTCGGCGCGCTATCTCGGCGAGCGACTCGGCGACTCCGTCGCGGTCGCCGGCACCGTCGTCGTCGTCGAAGGACGCCTCACGAGCGCGAAGTTCGAAGCAGAAGGCGAGAGCTTCGAGCTTCACGATGGCATGACCGGTCGCGCGGAGGTCCAGCTCGAGTCGCGCTCGGTGATCGAGACCATCTTGCCGGGGATCGATCTGTGAGCGACGACACCCAGCGCGATCGCAACGAGGCGAGCAACGCGGCGCCCGAGGATCTGTTTCCGTCGCTGCAACGCCTCGCGCATGCGCAGCGGCGCGGTCGCGTGCCGTTCGTGCAGCAGACCGAGGCCGCGGACTGCGGCTCCGCCTGCCTCGCGATGGTCCTCAAGTATCAGGGCCGCGACGTGTCCCTCGACGAAGTGCGCGAGGCGATCGGGAGCGGGCGCGACGGCGCCGACGCCGCGGCGATCGTGCGCGGCTCCGAGTGGTTCGGGATGCGCGGTCGCGGGCTCTCCCTCGACGTCGAGATGCTGAAGTTCTTGCCGCGCGGCTCGATCCTCCACTGGGAGTTCTCGCACTTCGTGGTCCTCGATCGGATCACGAAGAAGGGTGCCGAGATCGTCGACCCGGCGCGCGGTGCTCGCGTCATTCCCGAGAAGCAGCTGCGCGAGTCGTTCACCGGCGTCGCGCTCGTGTTCGAGCCGACGGAGAAGTTCGAGAAGCGCAAGTCGGGCGACGGCCGGCTCAGCTGGTACGTCAAGCAGCTGTTCGGTCAGCGCCGGCTGCTCGCGCGGATCATGGTGACCTCGCTGCTCCTGCGCGTGTTCGCGCTCGCGCTGCCGCTGCTGACGGCGATGGTCGTCGATCGTGTCGTGCCGCGTGGCGACGCTCAGCTGTTGCTCGTCATCGCCACCGGTGTCGGCGGCATGCTGCTATTCCAAGCGCTGACGTCGCTGATCCGCGCGCATCTGTTCTTGCAGCTGCGGACCAATCTCGACACGCGGCTCACGCTCGGCTTCGTCGACTACCTAGCGCGATTGCCGTTCGACTTCTTCCAGCGCCGGTCCGCCGGCGATCTGATGATGCGCGTCAACAACAACTCGACGATCCGCGAGCTGTTGACGTCGAACACGCTGTCCGCGCTCCTCGACGGTGTTCTCGTCATCGCGTACCTCGGCCTGATCATCGTGATGCAGCCGATGATGGCGGCGATCGTCGGCGGGCTCGCGTTCATTCAGATCACGGTGTTCTTGTTGTCGCGCCGCCCGTATCGCGAGCTCCAGGCGCGCGCACTCGACGCGCAGGCTCGATCGCAGTCGTATCTCGTCGAGCTATTCGCCGGCATGGCGACGCTCAAGGCGTGCGCCGCGGAAGGCCGCGCCGTCGAGCGCTGGTCGAATCTCTACATCGACGAGCTCAACGTCTCGCTCGAGCGCGGTCGTATCTCCGCGCTCGTCGATGGCGTTGTTGGTCTCTTATCGGCGGCATCACCCGTGATCATCCTCGTGGTCGGCGCGCTCGCCGTGATGCAGGGCCACCTGTCTCTCGGCGGCATGCTCGCGATCAACTCGATCGCGATGGGCGTGCTGACGCCGCTGCAGAGCCTCGTGTCGAGCGCGCTGCAGTTGCAGCTCATCGGCGGCTACATGGATCGAATCGACGACGTGCTCTCGCAAGATCCCGAGCAAGCCGGCGAGCACGCGGCGCGCGCACCGAAGCTGACCGGTCGCATCACGCTGCAGAATGTCTCGTTCCGCTACTCCGAGCGCGGTCCGCTGGTCGTGCGCGACGTGAGCATCGATCTCAAAGCCGGCATGTCGGTCGCGATCGTCGGTCGCTCGGGCTGCGGCAAGTCCACGCTCGCGAGCTTGATCGCGGGGCTGTACCGGCCCGTCGAGGGACGCATCCTCTACGACGGTCACGATCTCGCGCGCCTCGAGCTGAAGTCGCTGCGGCGCCAGCTCGGCACCGTGTTCCAGCACCCGTACGTGTTCGCGGGCTCGGTGCGCAACAACATCGCGCTCACCGATCCGTCGTTGTCGCTCGATCGCGTGATCGCGGCGGCCCGTGTCGCGCAGATCCACGAGGACATCGATCTGATGCCGATGGGCTACGAGACGCTGCTCGCCGACGGCGGCTCGTCGCTCTCCGGCGGTCAGCGCCAGCGCCTCGCGATCGCGCGTGCACTCGTGCATCGCCCGGCAGTGCTCGTCCTCGACGAGGCGACGAGCGCTCTGGATGCCGAGACCGAGGCGCGCGTGATGGAGAACCTCACGCGCATGAGTTGCACGCGGATCATCCTCGCGCACCGACTGTCGACGATCGCGAACGCGGACGTGATCCTCGTGATGAGCCACGGCGAGGTCGTCGAGAGCGGCACGCACGCCGAGCTGCTCGCCCGCAACGGTCACTATCGCCGCCTGTTCGCGGCGCAGCTCGGCCACGAGCAGATGGACGAGCCGTGAAGCGCCTCGCCGTCGTGCTCGCCCTCGTCGCGTGTCGAGAGTCACCGCGCACGCGCACCAACGAGCCCGCGCCCGAGCCGCTCGCCGAACAATCGAAGAACGAGGTCGCCGAACCCGACGGTCCGGCGGGGTACATCGGCGTGTTGACCCCGAAGGCCCAAGCCGAGGTCGTGGCACCGTTCGCGACGACGGTGAAGGAGCTCACGGTTCCGCTCGGCGAGCACGTCGAAGAAGGTGCGAAGCTCGCGCTGCTCGACGACACGCCGATCCGCGAGCTCCTCGCGAAGAGCAGCGCGGATCTCAAGGGAGCGCAGGCCTCTCAGTCCGCGGCGGCGTCCGCGGCAGCCACGCAGCGCAAGGCGTTGCGCGCGGGTGTGGCATCGAAGGCGAGCGTGACCGCTGCGGAGTACGCGCTGAGCGAAGCATCGGCGCGGGTGCAGGGCGCGAAGGCGGCACACGAAGCGATCAAGGCGAAGCTGACGAAGACCACGCTGCTCGCTCCGATCGCGGGCAAGGTCGCGCTGCACTACGCGAAGGTCGGTTCGCAGGTCGGGGAGGGCGCTCCCGTGGTTCGCGTGATCTCGTCGGACGAGCTGTTCGTGAAGTTCGCGATCCCGACCGATCAGACCGACAAGATCGCCGTCGGCTCGAAGCTCGACATCCGCATCGACACGCACGGCCAAGAGCTGACGACCCACGGTGTGGTCACCACGATCGCGCCGGAGCTCGATCCGATCGCCCAGATGATCTTCGCGGAGGCAGAGCTCAGCGATCCACCGTCGACGCTGCAGGCCGGCCTCGTGTGCCGGATCCAGGTCGCAACGCCGAAGTGACTAGCGCTTTCGCGGGCGGCGCACTTCGTACTTCTCGATGCGATTGATCAGCGTGCGGCGCGATACGCCGAGCATGCGCGCGGCGTGGGTTTGATTGCCGCCACACGCTTCGAGCGCGGCCATCAGCTTCTGGTACTCGTCGTTCGCTTCCGCGGGCGGCGCCGCGGCCTGGACGGGAATCGGCTGCGAGATCGAGGCGGTGTGGAACGTCGAGCGCATCTTCTCGAGCGGGAGATCGTCGACGTCGATCACGTTGCGCGTCGCGAGGACCATCGCGCGCTCGATGACGTTGCGCAGCTCGCGCACGTTGCCGGGCCACGCGTACGAGCGGAGCTGTTCGAGCGCGGCGGGGGTGAGCCGAGGCACCGGCTTCCCGTACTTCGCCGCGGTACGGAGCAAGAACCGCTTCGCGAGCGGCTCGATCTCGCTCGGGCGCTCGCGTAGCGGCGGGATGATCAGCGACATCGCGTTGAGTCGGTACAGGAGATCCAAGCGGAAGTTCCCGCGCTCGACCTCGACGTCGAGGTCGCGATTCGTCGCCGACACGATGCGCACGTCGATCGCTCGCGGGGTCAGCCCACCGACGCGCATCAGCTTGCCCTCGTCGAGCACGCGCAACAACTTCGCTTGCGTCGACGCGTGCATCTCGCCGATCTCGTCGAGGAACACGACGCCGCCGTCCGCCACCTCGAGCAGGCCTTGCTTGGTGGTGGTGGCGCCCGTGAACGCGCCGCGCTCGTGACCGAACAGCTCGCTCTCGAGCAGCGACTCGCTGAGCGCCGCGCAGTTGAGCCGCAGGAACGGCTTGTCGGCACGCGTCGAGCGCCGATGGATCTGCTCGGCGATGATCTCTTTGCCGACGCCGGTCTCGCCCTGCAGCAGCACCGAGATGTCCGCCTGCGCGACGCGCGCGACGAGATCGTGCAGCGCGCTCATGCGCTCGTCGGCGATCACGAGATCGCCCGGATTGACCTCCTCGATGATGGTGCCGTGTGCGTTGGCGCGTGCGCGCGCAGCTAGTGCGTTCGGCTCGCGACCGTCGCGCGGGTACCAGGCCGTACCGATCTTCGCGTGGATCCCGCGGTGCGACAGCGCGGACTCGAGGCGGTCGGTCACGCGCACGGCGTGGGCCGGATCCGTATCGAGCAGGATCATCTCGATCTCGCCCGGGCCATACGACGCGATGATGTCGCCGTCGCGTAGCGCACCCATGATCGAGGGCTCGATATCCACGCCGGCATCGTCGGCGACGAGGTGCACCAGCATGAACGTGCTCTCGCGCCGCAGGCCACGTGCGCACTCTTCCTCGAGCCGATTCTCGAAGTACTCGTGCGTTCGCCGCCGCCGTGTTCGCAGCTGCTTGGTCCGGCGCTGGACGAGGACGGTCACCGATCCGAGCCGCACGGCCTGACCGATCTGGATCTCGATCTTCACGTGGGGCTCGACGCGCTCGTCGCGCACCCACGTGCCGTTCGCACTCCCCACGTCCTCGATCGAGAGCTTGTCGGCGAGGTGGAGCGTCGCGTGCTCGCGCGAGATCGACTGATCGTCGATCCGGACATCCGCGTCGGTGGCGCGGCCGATCGACGCGACGCCGTAGCTCGGCAACGGCTCCGTGGCGAGGACTCCATCTCCGACGACGAGCAGGAACAGCTGTTCGCCAGTCGTGCCGTGCTCGTCGCGCGTCGTCGCGGACAGATCTTGCGGTGTGGGAGTGGCCCCTTCGGTCTTCGCGCGCATCTGGCTAGGCGGTCTCTGCTCGCGGCATACGGATGGCGCGGCCGACGTCGGTGTTCACGAGCGTGAGCGCCTCGTTCGAGAGGAGCTCCGCGATGACGTCGTCGATCGGGATGATCGGCTCCGCGCCGACCGCCTCCGCGAACAGCGACGCCATCGTCACGTCCGCGAGGCTCTGCGCGCCGCGATCGACCGCCGCATCGAAGCCCTCCTCGAAGGCCTGACCGAACACGCTCACTGCACCGTCGAAGATCTCGGCCTGCAACTCCATCGCGGCGTACGCCGAGCTGACCGCGCCGACATCGCCGAGCGCTGCCGCCTCGAGCAACACCGAGCCATCGTCGAGCGGATGCACGGTCATGTTGTGGCGTCCGGCGATCTCGTCGACCTTGACCGGCGGACGGGGCGTCGCGCCCTTCTCGACGGGCGGAACGCTGATGAGGACGAAGCACTTCGCGCCGGGCTGACTACCGGATCCCTTCTTCGCGAGGATCTCGGTCTTTCGCTGCTCGGGCTGGCCCGTGCGCCGGATCGGTCCGCGGACGATCGCCGGCAACAAGCGCCGCAGCGTCGCCGCGACCTCGGCACCCGACGCCGGCCGATCGACCACGCGCTTGCGCAGGAGCGTGTGGATGTAATCGGCGACCTCGATCGACAGCTCCGGGCACAGCGCTTCGAGCCGCTCGGGCTCGTGCAACAGCGCCTTCGCGCGAATCGCCTCCGGCGTCCGCCCGGCGAATGCTTTCCGGCCCGACATCGCTTCGTACAGCACGCAGCCGAGCGCCCACACGTCGGCGGCGGGCGTGATCGAGACCGATCCGCGCGCCTGCTCCGGTGCCATGTACGACGGCGTCCCGACGAGGACACCCGCACGCGTCAGCACGCCAGCATCCGCCTCCATGCGCGCGATGCCGAAGTCGACGAGCTTCACGCGATCCGGATCGCCGGCATCCAAGATGATGTTCGCGGGCTTCACGTCGCGATGCACGATGCCGTGGGCGTGCGCCGCCGCGAGCGCGTCGGCGACGCCGATCGCGACCTTCACCGCGTCGTCTGCGGTGGCACCGATCGTCGACAGCTGGGTCGACAACGTGATGCCATCGACCCACTCCTGGACCAGGAACCGCACGCCGTCCGCCGAGGCACCGTGGCTCACGTAGCGCACGATGTTCGGGTGGTGGAGCCCCGCGAGCACCGATGCCTCGCGCTCGAATCGCACCTGGTCCGACGGGCTGTCGAGGGACAGCACCTTGATCGCGACCATCTGGCCCGTCTTCAGGTCACGGCCGCGCCAGACGGATCCCATTCCGCCGCGTGCCGCTTCGATGAGCAACTCGAACCGGTCGACGAGGACCTTGCCCACGACACCATCATATCCCGAATATGGTACGGGGATTCATGACGCGCCTCGTCGCTCTCTGCGCCATCGTGCTCGCCGCCTGCGCCAGCGACGGGGATAGCCCGTCCCTACCCGACGATCTCGACGTCATCGCGACGACCCCGGCGAGCGGGACCATCGCCGGCGCGTCGTTCACGCTCGGGACTCGGTTCATGAACGTTTCGGGCGGCGATCTCTACGTCGACCTCCTCCCCGACGCCGCGGCGGACTGCACCCTCGACGAGACCGACGGTCGGTATCCCTTCATCATCTTCTTCGTGCCCCCGACCGCCGGACGCTACGAGCTCGATTTCGGCACGCAGACCGTCACGTTCGTCGATGCGCCGAGCAGCAACCTGATCGTCTCCGCCGGCGTGATCCAGATCGACTCCGTGACGGCCGACACGGTCACCGGTGGTCTCCACGTGTTCGACGCCGAGTTCGGCGAGATCAACGGTCGCTTCGACGGCCAGCTCTGCTTCTCGAACTAGTGACAGCCGCCGGTCACCGGCTCGAGTGCCTTGCGATACTGCCGATGCGCGTCGAGCGTGTACGTCGACCGTGTCGGTTTGGGGCGAATGCACGCGAGCTCGTTGTCGATGTCGCGCTGCTCGGTCGCGAGCAAGTCGAGCGCTTTGCCTTTGCCGCGTACGAGCTCGAACGTGACGCTGACGCCCGCACCCGTCGGTGAGTGCCTGTCGACGACTTCGCGCAACACGCGAGGAAACTCGGCGTCGGCCTTCACGAGCGAGATGATCGTGAGCTCTGCGTGGCGATCGCTTCCCGTGACGTCCTTCATCGTGTAGCTCTTCGTCGTCACGGTCTTCGCCTCGGTCGTGCGCACGAGCAGCGCGGGCCATGCGCGGCGCACGCGACTCTTGTCGAGCGACGTGTACCAGCTCGACCGCGGCATCTCGATGCGCCGCGTGGGGAGCGCGCCGGGCGTCGCGAGATCCACGAGCCCGAGTAGCTCCACCTCGCCGTTCCCGAGCGACACCATCTTGCCGGTGCACTGCCGCGAGGTGCAGCGCACGAGGAACACCTCGGAGGACTGCCACTCCTTGTGCGTGCCGTGCTTGAACCGGCCGATCAGCGCGTGCTGGAAGTGCGATCCGGCGGGAAGATCGAATCCGGCGACCGAGACGACGTCGGCTTGATCGATGCCCATGAACGTGGCGAACGTCTCTTCGAAGTAGCCCGCCTCGGCGGAGGTGTGGGTCGCGACCACCAATGCCACGGCGAGGATCCACGAGCGAGCCATGGTGCTAGGAACGCTCGACCTGCGCCGGCGCGCTATCGACGTGAACCCTTAGTCGCCCTGCAGGAAGATCGCGACGATGTCGCCGGCGTCGTCGATGCCGGCGTACGCACGGATGCCGTTTCCCGACGGATTCGTGATCCACACGCTCGGGCCGACCTCGGGCCGGATCCACTCGGCCGGGCCGCGCACGTGATCGCCAGGGTGATCCGGCCAGTCGAACCCGTCCAGCGCGAGGGTCGCGGCGTAGAGGCCGTAGTTGCTGTCGTGCGCCTCGCCGAGATAGCGCCAGCAGGTGATCGCGGCGCCCGGCAGACGTGCGATCACGAGCGGGAGCCACAGCCGCTCGCCACTGTCGAGGCCGACGAGCTCGTACGTTCCCGGACGAAACGGATAGGTGCGTGCGAGATCGGGATGCTCGGGCGAGTCGACGATCATGTGGTCCGGGAGATCGATCGTCGCGACGACGACCAGCACTCCGCGCGCCGGCGGATACCAGTCGTCGCTGTCTTCCTTCACCGAGACCTCTGGATGCGCGAGGCCCGCGATGTCACCGATGGCGTGAACGAGGACGTCACGTCCGGCGGCCTCGAATGGTGGCGCCTCGTCGATCTCGGTCAGTGGTGCGACCGGCGGCGATGCCTTCATCTGCTCGCGGGCGCGCGCGTGATCCTCGGGAGTCCACGGATCGGGTTTGCGGCGGAGGCGGGTCCGCGCCGCGGCGGCGCGTTCGGTCTTCTTCTGCAGCGCCTTGTCGACGGCGTACGCCCATGTCTCGAGCTCCTTGGGGGTCGAGACCTCGCTCGTATCGCTGCTCTCGCCGAGCGTGGCGGTCCAGCGCGTGGGTGTGCCCGCCGGATAGGCGCCGCGTGCGACCAGGCCGCTCTTCTTGCGGAGCTCCCACTCGCCGACGCGTTCGTCCATCTCGAAGGTGCCGTGCCACGACTCCCACTCGTTCTCGCGTAGCTCGAACGCGCCGTGGCGCTTGCCACCGACGTACGTGCCGCGCTCCTTGATCGTCTTGCGATCCCACATCCACGCTTCCCACAACCCGTCCTTCTTGCCGTCCTTGTAGTGCCCGCGCTCGACGCCTGTGCGTTCGTAGAGCCCGTCCCACAGCTCGTCATCCCGATACTCGCGGTCGTAGAGCAGCGTGCCCGTCGCGTCCCAGCCGCGCGCTCGGCCGTTCATCTTGCCGCCCGCGTAGTGCACCTCGACCGCGAGGATGCCGCCGGCGTGATAGCGGTACGTCACACCGTCGCGCTTGCCGGCGACGAACATCGCCTTCTCGTGGGGATGGCCGTCGGGATGCCACGCGCGCGACGGACCGTGCAGCTGTCCGTCGACGTACGTGCGATCGAACATCAGCGTCGTGTCTTGCTCGATCCACCGACCGAAGCGCTTTCCATCGCGCAGCTCGCCGCGGCGCTCCTGTGTCGGGCGGCGCTCGTCGTCGTCCTTGTCGTCGCCCTTGCCACCGAACAGCGTGTCCCAAAAGCCCACGCGCGAAGCTTACGACGTCGCATCGTCGGTGATCGCCGCGGCGCGCGGGTTAGATCGCGCTCGACATCTGCCACAGCGAGAACGTGGTCTCGGCGCCGGCGGCCACGAGCTCCTCGTAGAGCGACGTGTTGCCCTCGAGATTGAGGCGTAGGTAGTCGTGCTCGGGTCGTGCGTGCGCGTGACACGCGTGAAGCAGCACGCCCGCGAGGCCGGGGCGCAGCGTGGTGAACGGCGCGGCGCCGGGATAGCCCGGCAGGAACGCGGCGAACGCATCGATCGATTCCGAGCCGCGCGTGGTACCGACGAGCAGCGTCGCGCGAAGCCAGGAACGCAAGGAATCCATGCGCTCGACGTTCCAGCCGAGGCGCGAGGCGATCGCGGCATCGTCGTCGGGAACCGCGAGGCGCACGTCGACGTCGTCGGCACGCGGGAGCGCGAGGGCGCGCGCCCACGGCATGGTGAGCGACCAACAGTCCATCTCGATCGCGAACCCGCAGCGCTCGTAGAGCCGGAGCGCGGACGTGTTCTCCTTCTTGACGTTCAGGTACCAGCGCGTACAACCCGCCGCGCGCGCTCGGGTGCGCACCTCTTCGAGCAGCAGCTGACCGACGCGCTGGCCGCGCCACGCCGGATCCGTGACGACGTGGATCACGTGCGCCGTCGGACCGTATTGTCGCCAGCGCGCGTAGCCGACGACGGCGTCGCCATCGCACGCCACCGTCATGTTCGGCGTGAACCGCTCCGCGAACGTCGCGGCCAGCGGCGCGGGATCGGGGATCCGCAGCTCCGCGAACAAGCGGAGGAACGCTGCGTGGTCATCGGCGGTCGCGGGGCGCAGGGTGAAGGGCATCGTCACCACATCGCGCGCAGGCGTGCGGCGACGTCGACGATAGCAGGAGACGGCCCGATCTCGAGGCCCGCGACGCCGCGCCCGCGAACGACGCGCTCGAAGCGGTCGAGGATCGCGTCCGGGATGAACCGCGAGCGCGGCGCGTACACGTGGCGATCGCCGTGGCGATGCTGCTTCTCGATGTACATGCGCAGCGGCTGCACGAGGTGCAGGTGATCGCGCGCGCGCGTCATCGCCACGTAGAGAAGGCGGCGCTCCTCCTCGATCGAGTCGGGCGCGCCGACCGCGAGGTCCGACGGAATGCGGCCATCGATGACGTCGAGGATGAACACCGCGCGCCACTCCTGGCCCTTCGCGGAGTGGATCGTCGACAGCACGAGCCAGTCCTCGTCGAGCGATGGCGGTCCGGCGTAGTCACCGGTGGCGCTCGGCGGATCGAGCGAGAGATCGTCGAGGAACGCGGCGCGCGTGACGTACGTGCCCGCGATCGCTTCGAGCTGCGCGATGTCACCGAGTCGTGCTTCGGCCGCGTCGTAGCGCTCGACGAGCAGGGGCTCGTAGAAGGCCCGCACGCGCCCGACCTGGCCGATCCACGGCGTGTGCGGATCGGCGAGCGCGACGAGCATCTCGCACAGCGCGGGCCACGCGGTGCGCGCCGCGAGCGGAGGCTTCAGCGCGGCGAGCGGTGCGAGCGACGGGGTAGGGGAGCTGCGGATCGCATCGACGGCGCGCCGCGCGAACGCGGGACCGACGCCGGGCACGAGCTGGGCGATGCGGAACGCGGCGATCGGATCGCTCGGGTTCTCCGCCCAGCGCAGGATCGACAGCAGGTCCTTCACGTGCGCTGCTTCGAGGAACTTGAGGCCACCGTACTTCACGTACGGGATGCGGCGGCGTCCGAGCTCGAGCTCGAGCATGTCCGCGTGATGCGCCGCGCGCACGAGCACCGCTTGATCGCGCAGCTGCATGCCGGCCTCGCGATACGCGAGCACGCGCTCGATGACGTAGTCGACCTCGGCGAGATCGTCGTCGACGATCGCGAGCGTGGGCCGCTCCTGCGACGGGCGCGACGAATGCAGCTCCTTCTGATAGCGCCGGGTCGCGCGCTCGATCACCGCGTTCGACGCAGCGAGGATCGGTACCGTCGAGCGATAGTTCTCCTCGAGCGGGACCATGCGTGCCGGTTTCGTGAACGCGCTCGGAAACGCGAGGATGTTGTCGACGGTCGCGGCGCGAAACGAATAGATCGCCTGCGCGTCATCGCCGACCGCGGTCACGCCTTTTCCCGACGGCGCGAGCGCGACGACGATCTCGGCTTGCAGCGCGTTCGTGTCCTGATACTCGTCGACGAGGACATGATCGAAGCGAGCGCGCACGTGCGCCGCGATCTCCGGCGCTTGCATCGCGTGCCACCACCACAGGAGCAGGTCGTCGTAGTCGAGGACGTGCCGCGCGAGCTTCTCTTCGACGTACGCCGCGAACAGCGTGCGCAGCGCCGCCGCGTGCTCGCGACACCACGGATACGCATCGGCGAGCACCGCTTCGAGCTGCGCGCGCGCGTTGATCGTGCGCGAGTAGATCGCGAGGCACGTGTCCTTCTTCGGGAACCTGCGATCGCCCTTCGCGAGCCCGCGATCGACGCGCACGAGATCCACGAGATCCGCGGCGTCCCCGCGATCGAGCACGGTGAACGACGGATCGAGCCCGAGCGCGAGCGCGTGCATGCGCAACAGGCGACTGCCGATCGCGTGAAACGTCCCCGCCCACGGCAAGTCCGCGCCCTTCGTCACGCGCTGCGCGCGGCGGATCATCTCCTGCGACGCACGCCGCGAAAACGTGAGCAGCAAGATGCGCCGCGGATCGGCACCGTCGATCACGAGCTGCGCGATGCGATGCGCGAGCGTCGTGGTCTTGCCGGTTCCGGCGCCCGCGATCACGAGCAGCGGATCGTCGCCACGATGAAGGACCGCTTCCCGCTGCCGATCGTTCAAGCTCGCGTGCGGATCGATCATCGACTGCACATTTGAGCAGTATCCCGATCCGCGCGCAACTTCTACGTATTCCGGGCCGACGAATCCCATCAGCGGTGCGTGCGACGCCACGCTTCGATGCGCGCGAGCAGCGCGTCGAGCCGCTCGAGCAGCGCGCCGTCCTGAAACTCGGTGAGCTCGGCCCGCACCTCGGGCAAGCGCCGCGCCGCTTGCTCTCCGAGAGTCACGGCCCGCTCGCGATCGTGCGCGCCTCCCACGTCCCACAGCGCTTGTGCGAGCGCGAACGATCGCACCGCGATGTGATATGGGTTCTGCGGCTCCTTCGCCTCGGCCGTCGTGAGCGCACTGCTCAACAGCGGAATCGCCTCGCCCGCACGTCCCGAGCGCAACAGGATGCGTCCGTGAATGGCCTGGATGCTGTCGCGATCTCGTTCGGCCGCGGGAAGCTTCGCGATGAAGCCGAGGGCTTCGTCGAGATACGCGGCGCGAACGGTAGCGTCGTCGGTGCGATCTGCGATCTCGAACGCGTAGTGCACGCCATTCTCGATCGCGGGCGATGCCGGCAACAGAGCGACCGATTCACGCGTCGCCTCGAGCGCTTGACCGTAGTCACCGACGATCTCGTTGTACAAGCCGAGCACCTTGAGCTCCTCGGGCAGCTCGGGTGCGTTGCGGAGCCGCATGATCTCGACGAGCTGCTTCTGCATCGGCAGCCTCGTGACGGGATTCTCCTCGGCGAGAATGGCTTCGTTCAGTGCATCTTCGGGCGTTACCTCGCCGAGCTTTCTCTTCCCTTCGACCGCGAGAGCGAGCACCTCGTGCGCGTCCGGGTGTCGACGGCGCATCATCGCAGTCCCGATCTTGAAGCGCGTGTCGACGAGAGACTCCGATACCTCGCCGAAGCGAGCGATCTGGAGCGCTTCGATGCGGCGAAACGCAGCGAGCTCTGCATCGAAGTCGCGACGGATGTACGCGAGCTCGATGTTGGCGCGCTCGACGGCGATCAGCGTCACGGCATCGTTGGCACGCGCCGACGCTGACACGGCGGCGGCGCGTTGCAGCTGTGCCTCGGCAAGCCGCCATTGTCTCGCCGTGACGATCGCGAGGACAGCGGAGGCGCGCGTGCGAATGCGATCATCGCCCGCACGCTCTGCGGCGCTGATCGCGGTCTGCAACTCCGTCGTCGGATCGCGACCGCTCGCGTGGCGCGAGAGAGCGAGCAGGTAGTTCGCTTCGGCGATCGAGGTCTGATCGCCGAGCTTCGTCGCGCGCGCGACGAGGTCGTCGTGTCCCGTCGCCTTCTCGGGGGTGTACCGCGCTACCACCGTCGCGCGTGCGAGATCGCGTTGCAGTGTCGCGAGCTCCGGGCTCGGTGCAGCCTCGGTGCGGCCGCGGCACGTATCGATCGGCTCGAGTGCTTCCGCGAGCGCGAGGACGTTGGTGGGTTGCGTCGTGATCCAGAACAACGTGTCGCGGCGCTGCTCGAGGCAGCGCGTCGTCGCTGCGGCTGCCGGCTCGGAGAGCTCGCGCCGAGCAGCGGCCACGCAGGACGTCGTGGCGAGAGCCTTCCAGTCACTCGCGTACGTCGCGAGGATCCGGTCCAACGTCGCGGCGGCGGGAGCCTTCATGGTGCGTGGAAGTGTCCACCCAGACGGTGCTGCGATCGCCGCACACGCACGTGTCGGATCTGTCGGGGCCGATCGCATCGCGAATGCCACACCGCCTGCGACGAGCACTGCGGTCGCAGCGGCGGCGTAGGGCCAGCGCCGGCGGCCACCGAGGGCGGCAGCGAATGCGGCGATCGACGAATGCCGAGCGTCGGGATCCGCTGCGAGGCCACGCCGGATCGCCGCACGCACGTGCGATGGGACCCTGCGCGTGCGCGGTGGTGATGGCGGGCCTGCCTTCACCGCCGCGACGAGCTCGCCGAGAGTTCGGCCTTTGAACGGACGCTCGCCGTACAGCGCTTCCCACGCAGTAACGCAGAGAGCGAACTGATCCGTGGCCGCGCTCGCTTCGCCGCTCGCCTGTTCTGGAGCCATGTATGCCGGCGTCCCGACGACCGCCCCCGTTTGCGTGAGCTCGCTGCTCGACAGCAGGTCGAGATCCGCCGGACCGCTTCCTTCGCCCGCCGTTCGCGCGAGTCCGAAGTCACCGACGAGAACGGTGCCGTTCTTCGCGACGAACATGTTGTCGGGCTTGATGTCGCGATGAACGATGCCCGCCGCGTGCGCCACCTCCAGACCCCGCGCAGCTTGCACGATCGCATCGATGATCTCGCTGGTGGTTCGCGGCGCCTGTAGCCACGTCCGCAGGTTGTCACCGTCGACGAGCGCCATCGCCACGAACGTCGCGCCCGTTGCCTCGCCCACGTCATAGACCGCGACCACGTTCGGATGTGCGAGCCGAGCCAGCGCCTGCGCCTCGCGCTTCATGCGCTCGGGGGAGCCGCCGCTTCGCAGCACCTTGATCGCGACAGGACGGGCGAGCTCGGGATCGTAGGCGCTGTACACCACGCCCATCGCGCCAGCGCCGATCCGCCGTTCGATGCGATAGCGATCGATCGTCGGGGGAAGGCCGGTGTCGATCGATGGCGGCGCTCCCAGTGTGTCGGCCTGCGCGAACGATGCCTGTGTCACCACACCCAGCAGATCGGCAACGAGGCCCCGGCATGTGGCGCAGCTCGCAGCGTGATCGAGGATCTCTGCTCGCTCGGCCTCTCGCAACGTCGCGATGGCGGCGAGCGTTTCGTCGTCGGGACACGTCATGTCGCGAGACCTCGCCTCACCGCTCGCGACAATACCTCGATGGAGTCTCGGTAGTACAAGGTCGTGACACTCGGCGACGTCGTCGTGACGACCGCACAGCGCGCGAACGCTAGCGTGGACGGATGAAGGTTCTCCTCGTGGTCGCTCTCGTCGCCGCACCCGCCTATGCCGACGCACCGAAGTACACGCGCAAGCCGAGCCTGCAGATTCCCGTGACGCTGTCGGATCGCACGAAGCCGATCGCGTCGGCGATACGACCCGCGAAGCCGATCACCGCGAACGACGTCATCCGCATCCAAGAGGTCACGCAGACGTACCGCGTCGACCAAGAGAAGATCCTCGAGCAGCTGGTCGCCGAAACTCCCGACGACGATGCGGACAAGCCGGACCTCATGTTCCGGCTCGCCGAGCACTACGCCCGACAGCAGCGCTTCTGGCGGCTGAAGGCAATCGAGCCGACCATGCCGAGGCCTTGAGATCGCGCTCGCTCCGCGAGCACCTACCAACGAGCGAAGGCTTGCACGCCGACGCTCGTCGGCGACGTCACCGGCATGATCGCGAGCGACGACGATTCCTTCGGTTTGTCGCGCGTGACGTAGAAGACGATCGCGGCGGCGGTGCATCCGAGCGCGGCAACACCGGCGGCCTGCGCGACGTAGTGTCGCGTGTTCGCTTGGTCCCACAGATCGACCTGGCGATCTCGATCGAACATCTCCGCTTCGGCGTCCGAGTAGATCGAGCGGCCCCACAGCTCGAAGCCGAGCGCTACACCTCCGAGGCCGACCGCCGCGATGCCGAAGATGATCGGCATCTTCAGCGAGCCGCTCGAGGGCTCGTCCGTGCGCACGGGCGTGGAAGCAGTCGGCCGGGCGTCGGCGAGCGTCGGCACTTCGATCGTCTTCGCGTCACCGCTCGGCGCGATCGCCACGGTGGTCGTCCATTCGACGCGATCCTCGGCGCGCGCGATCAGCTTGTACATGCCGCCGTCGAGGGCGATCGGTTGGTTCCACTGCGCGGCGGCGATGCTGCGCGAATCGAGCTGGATCTCGAGGCCCCGGATCTGACTCGCGGCGGGGACGATCAGCGTGAGCTTCGACAGCCGCGGCGCGAGCGATCCCGCGCGCTGCAGCGCGACCTCGCGGAGCTTCTTGCTCTCGGCCTTGCCCTCGAGCTCGTTGGCCACTTGCAGGAACATCTCGTACGCGGTCGCGAGCTGATCGTTCTTCTCGCGACAGTTCGCGAGGTTCATCGCCGTCGTCGTCGCGGCGGCGAGGCGCTGGCTGTCTTCGAACGCGGTGCACGCCTCGGACAGCTTGTTCTGCGCCATCAGCTGCTTGCCCTTGTCGAACAGCTTGTCGGCGTCACCGCTGTTCTGCGCGTTCGCGCGGGCGGCGGTCGCCACGACGACTGCGAGCAGGAGTCCGCGAGAGAGCGTCATCGCTTGTCCGGAATCCCGTCGCCGTCGGTGTCGACGTACCCACCGGTCGGCTGCTTGGGCTGCTTGGGCTGCTTCGGTCGCTGCGGAGTCGCCTTCGGATCTTTGTGGACGGTCTTCGCGTCGACCTTGGTCTTCGTCTCGACCGCTGTTTCGGTCTTCGTCTCTGTCTTCGTCTCGGGCTTCGTCTCGGTCTTCGCTTCGACCGCTGTTTCGGTCTTCGTCTCGGTCTTCGTCTCGGGCTTCGTCTCGGTCTTCGTCTCGGTCTTCGCGTCGACCTTGGTCTTCGTCTCGGGCTTCGTGTCGGCCGTCTCGGTCTTCGTCTCGGTCTTCGTCTCGGGCTTCGTCTCGACCGTTGGCGTGGCGGTCGGTTGCGTCGCTGCAGCCGGGGCGGTCTCGCTGTCCGTCGACTTCGATCCCCCGCGGAGCGCGACGACCGCGATCACCGCACCGACGGCGACGGTGCCGAGAAAGCCGAGGACGAGCCCGGTGCTGCGCTTCTTCGCGGGCGGCATCGAGCGCGCGCCGACCGCGCCGTTCGCCGACGACAGCGTCGTGGGTGGCTTCGAGATCGCACCGATCGACACCGTGGGCGCGAGGTTCGGCGCGGTCGCGATCTGCGGCAGCGTTCCGGTCTCGAGCAGCGAGGTGATCGCGGAGGCGAGCTCGGTGCCGGTCTGGAAGCGCTCCGCCGGATTCTTCGCGAGGCACCGCAGGATCAGACGATCGAGCGCGGCCGGGATCCAGTGGGCCTTCGCCGACGGTGGTGGCGGTATCTCGCGAAGGTGCATCGCGATCAGATCACCGGAGCCTTCGGCCTCGAACGGCAAGCGTCCGGTGACGAGCAGGTACAGCACGCAGCCGAGCGAATAGATGTCGGCGCGATGATCGATCTGGCCCGCGCCACGGCACTGCTCGGGAGACATGTACGTCGGCGTTCCCATGACGGCCGACGTATGCGTCTTGACCTGTTGGTCTCCGTACAGCTTCGCGATTCCAAAATCGAGGATCTTGGTGCGCTCGCCGCCGGCGACCTCTGCATCGCGAACGATGAAGATGTTCTCGGGCTTGAGATCGCGATGCACGATGCCGCGGCTGTGCGCGGTCGCGAGCGACGACGCGACCTGGCGAACCAACCGCAGCGCTTCCGGAATCGGAAGCACCTGCTGCCGGACCATGCGGCGATCCATCGTCTCGCCCTCGAGAAGCTCCATCACGATGTACGCGGTGCCGTCCGGGGCCTGTCCGAAATCGAAGATCTGCACGATGCCCGGATCGCTGATCTGCGTGGCCGCGCGCGCTTCGTTGAAGAACCGCGCGACGATGTCGGGGCGATGCGAGAACTCCGGCCGCAAGACTTTCACCGCCGCGCGGCGACCGAGCATCGCGTGCTCGCCGATGAAGACCTCGCCCATTCCGCCCTCGCCCAACTTCTGGACGAGTCGATACGACCCCATGACCGACACGGCCCCTAGGGTAGCAAACTCTCAGGCGAATCGCCGGGCCAGAATGGCCGCGAGCCGAGTCCGGGATGCGACATCGATCGCTTCCGGGACGGTCGCGAGCGCTCCGTCGAGGCTCGTCTGGCACGCACATGTCGTTGCCGGATCGAGCGCCGCGACCGCGCGGACGAGGATCGCGCGCGCTCGCTCGACGTTGGCGCGCATGACCGCGAACACGTCGGTCATCGTGACATCGCTCGTGTGCCAGCAGTCGTAGTCCGTCGACAGCGCGAGCGTCGCGTAGCAAAGCTCGGCCTCGCGCGCGAGGCGCACCTCGGGACACATCGTCATGCCGACGATGTCGCCGCCCCAGCTCCGCATCAGCTCGGACTCCGCGCGCGTTCCGAACTGCGGCCCTTCGATGCAGACGTAGGTCGCGCGATCGTGCGTGGCGACGTTTTCGGCGCGGCTCGCACCGGCGAGCTCGGTCGCGAGTCGCGCGCACACCGGATCGGCCATCGACACGTGCGCGACCACGCCGTGCCCGAAGAACGATGCGGGACGCGACACGGTTCGATCGATGTACTGGCGCGGGATGACGACGTGCCCGGGTGCGATCGCTTCACGCAGCGATCCGACCGCGGAGATGGAGATCACGTGCGTCGCGCCGAGTTGCTTGAAGGCGTACAGGTTCGCGCGGGCGTTCACTTCGCTCGGCAACAGGCGATGTCCGCGTCCGTGGCGCGGCAAAAAGATCAACCGGCGCTCGCCGACCATCGCGATCGTCAGCGCATCGGATGGCGTACCGAACGGAGTCTCGACCTGCACGGTCTCGAGCACGTTCGCGCTGGGTAGATCGTAGAAGCCACTTCCACCGAGGACGCCGATCGCGGGCTGCATCGCGCCGGATAGTAGCGCCATGTTAGCGTGGCGTAGTGATGCGTGTGGCGCGACGTCCGATGGTTGGTGTGATTCCGGCCGGTGGCCTCGGGACTCGCCTCGCGCCGCTCGGCTATCCCAAGGAGCTGTTGCCGATCGTGTATCGCGACGATGCAGGTCGCGCGGTGCCGCGCCCGGTGCTGGTGTCGTCGCTGGATCAGATGCGCGCCGCGGGCGTCGAGCAATGCATCGTCGTGATCGCGGACTGGAAGCTCGAGCTCGTTCGCGTGCTCGGCGAGCGCCAGTCCGATATCGGCCTCGCCTATGTCGTGCGCGGCGTCGCGCGCGGGCTCGCGGATGCGGTCGATGCGACGCACGCGTGGGTCGCGGATCGCGATGTCTGCCTCGCGCTACCGGACACGCTGATCGAACCGGCCGACGCGCTCGCGCAGATCGGCGAGACGCTCGCGTCGACGGGCGCGGACCTCGTGCTCGGCGTGTTTCCCGCGGAGCGGCCGGAGGAGCTCGGCCCGGTTCGCATCGATGCCGATGGTCGCGTGCGTGAAGTACAGGACAAGCCGGGCACGGTCACCGACGACATGCGCAACACGTGGGGCATCGCCGGGTGGACGCCGCGCTTCGGTGCGCTTCTTCACGCGGCGGTGATCGAGAACCCGAGCGTCATCCTCGGCGCGGTGTATCAGCGCGCGATCGCGCAAGGGATGCACGTGCGCGCGGTGATGTTCGAGCGCGGCAGCTTCATCGATGTCGGCACGCCCGAAGGCCTCGCCGCCGCGTTCGTTCGCTCGCGGGACTAAGCCGCGCGAAAGAACCGCAGATACTTCAGGTGCGCGATGTCGACCGTCGACGCGCGACCGTCGAGGATCAGCTCGGCCATGCCGAGGCCGGTCGCCGGCGCGCTCTTGAAGCCGACGCCCGAGAACCCGGCGGCGACGTAGTAGCCCGCCACGCCGAACGGTCCATCGATGATCGGTTGATCGTCGGGGGTGAAGTCGTAGAGCCCGGTGACACCGCGACGGAACACGGACTCGCCGAGCGCGGGCAAGCGCTCCGCGAGCGCGAGGCCCGCGCGCGCGATCCACTTGCCATCGACGTCGCGCACGTATTCGTCGGGATCCTCGACGGGCGGAAACGGCATGCCGCGATCGCGACCGACGAAGTTCATCTCGCCCGCCGGGTGCGTGTAGAGACCGGTGACCTCGTCGTAGAACGCGATCTCGCGCTGCGACACACCGCTCGGTCGGCTCATGTATCCGCACTGACCGCGGCGAACCTCGATCGGGAGGGGCAGCTCCGGAACCGCGTGGAGATGCTTCGCGTAGCAGCCCGCCGCGTTGACGACGACGCGCGCCGCGATCGGTCCATCGGTGGTCTCGACGCCGGTGATCGTGCCGCTCGCATGCGTGATCTTCGTGACGCGCACGCCCTCGCGAATGTCGGCGCCGCGAGCACGCGCGGCCTCGACGAACCCGCGCGTCGCCGCGATCGGATCGGCCCATCCACTCGACGGTTCCCACGCGCCGCCGACGAGATCCTTCGTCGACAGCAGCGGCTGCACCTCGAGGAGCTGTGCCGGATCGAGCCAATGCGATTCGAGGCCCTCGGCGATCAACATGTCGTGAATGCGGCGGACATCGGGCTCGCGCTCCGTGCCCGTGACGTGCAGGTAGCCGCCGCGCGTGAACGTGCAGTCACCACCGACGCGCTCGCCGAAGTTCGCGAACAGCTCGCGCGACCACGCGATCAGGCGCACCTCCTCGAGCATGTCCCAGTGCGTCTGGATGAAGCCGCCGGCCTTGGATGTCTCGCCGCAACAGATCGCGCCCTTCTCGAGCAGCACGACACCGGTCTGTCCACGCGATGCGAGATGGAACGCGATGCTCGCGCCCACGATGCCACCACCGACGATCACGATCTCTGCGGTCACGCGAGCACGATGCTATCGGGAAAGAACCGCGTCGTCCCGAGCGTGATGCGCTGACCCGCGGGAAACGGCGGGACGTCGTCGTACCAGCCGTTCGCCTCGTCCATCCCGAGGGCCGCCCACAGCTGCTGCGCGAACAACGGCATCACCGGTGCGACGATCATCGCGAGCGTGCGCGCGGCCGCGAGCTCGAGCGCGAGTCCGGTGGCGCGCTGCGCCGCGAGCGAGGGGGCATGGGCGAGCGCGGCTTGCGCGGCCCCGAACGCGACGGCGCGCTCGACGAGCTCGTGGATCACCGTCGACGGCTCCTTGAGCGAGCTCGCATCGTAGCCGCGGCGCGCGCGCGCGATCAGCGCTTCGAGCGAGGCGAGGAAGTCGCGCTGCTCCTGCGGCCACGGCACGAGCGATGGATTCGCGGGTTGCGGCGAGCGGCCTTCGAATTCGCCCTCGATCGCGAGCCCCAGGCGCAACAGCCACATCTGCCAGAACCGCGCGACCATCGTCAGGAACACCTGCGCGGCCTGCACGCCCGACGTCATCTTGGAATCCTCGGGGCGGATCTTCGCGAGGTACAGCCGGACGAGATCCGCGGGCGCGCGGGTCAGCACGGCGATCGCATCGATGCCGTGGGCGCGGCTCGTCGACATCTTCGCGTCGTCGAGGAGCAAGAACTCGTTCGCCGCGAGCTCGGCCGCCATGTCGCCCTCGCGGCCGAGCGCGATCGCGACCGCTGGATCCTGGATCAAATAGAGGTACGCGTTATCGACGCCGAAGTAGACGGTGAGGCGCGCGCTCGGTGCGTGCGTCTCGCGGACGTGAGATGCCGCGAGCGATAGCTCGAACCACGGCGAGATCACCTGGCCTGCGAGGTCGCCGTCGAGCGCGAGACCCCAGGTGCCGGGCTGACTGACCTCGAGCGCGAAGTCCGTGGCGAGGAAGCCGACGGCGAGCTTGCGCAGCTTCGGCGCGAGGCGAAGCCGCCGGTGATACTCGGCGAGCGCGTCCTTGTACGGAGCGATCGGAAACAACGCGCGTAGCATCGTGCGGCGCGACGCGGGCTGGTCACACTTCGTGCACGTGGGCCCGACGATGGCCGCGGTGTCGCTCGGGACATTGCAGCTCTCGCACACGAACCCCGACGACTTCGCGCCGCAGTGTGGACACGTTCCATGGAGGTACGAGTCGTAGAGGCCGCGGTCGCAGGTCTCGCAGTACAGCGTCTCGACTTCGCGCACCTCGATCTTGCCCGCGGCGCGCAACTCGGCGAACCGAGCGCGCACCGCGGTCGCGAGCGCTTCGTCGACGGACGTCCCGAGCGTGGCGTCGGGCTGTGCGTGAAAGCGCTGCAGCGCCTCGGCGATCTTCGCGCTGAACATCTGCGCGTGGTCCGCGGCGGATCGCCCTTCGACATCGCCGCGCTCCGCGACGAAGCTCTGGTGATCGTCGGTGACGCACACGAGCGTCGCGGGGACACCGTGCATGCGGTAGTAGCGGCGCATCACGTCGCCGAGCAAGTACGGTCCGGCGAGGTGACCGAGATGCAGCGGCCCGTTCGGGGTCGGTGGGGACGGCATCAGAAGACGCGGCGTGGGATCGATCTGCGCCTCGATGCGCGCCTTCCAGAACACCGAGACGAACACGAGGTCCTCGGTCGCCGATGCGTTGGTCAGATCGTGCTCGCTGTGCGGCGGCAGATAGATCACGTCGCCCGGCCCGACGGACTCGGAGCGCCCGCTGATCGCGATCGTGCCCGTGCCTTTGCAGATGAAGAATGTCTCGGCCGGATCGTGCGAGTGAAGCATCGTGCGGCCACCGCCCGTGACGATCGCGTAGCTCGCGCCGAACGGCGTGTCGTCGATCGCGTCCCACGGATAGACGTCCTTGAACAGCACGCCGTGGGGCTCCGACTCGAGCTGCTCTCGTGAGAACCTGCGGATCCACATGACGGTAACGACCGCGAAGCTCGTCGAGCCTCTGCCGCCGATCACTCTACCGCAACACGAGATCCTGGAGGGGACACCGAACGCCGGCGGGCAGTTTACGGCCGCCACACCGGACGACGAGGTCACTGCGGGATTCTGGTCGTGCGACGTCGGTCGCTACGAGTTCGCATTCGACTACGACGAGTTCGTCTACCTCATTCGCGGCGCGGTCACCGTGACGGTGCACGGCACCGGCGCGACGCACGTCCTCGAGGACGGCGACACCGCGCTCTTCCCGCAAGGCGTGATCACCACGTGGGAGATCACGCGTCCGGTGGTGAAGTACTTCGTGGCTAGAGCCGGCCGGTGAGCAGCATGATCACGAGGATCACGCCGACGATGGCCGCCGGCGACAGGCCGGCCGCGCCGTAGCGGCCATAGCCGAACCCACCACCGAGAAGAGCGAGGATCAGAAGGACAACGAGGATGGTCAACATGACCATCGGTAGTGCAGTGCGCATACCAGCCGCGATTTCGTTCGCCGATCCACCAAGGAGGCGTGTCGACGGCTCCACGGTCGTTCGCGTGAGGCTCCTGCCGGCGAGCGCGACGAGCACACCCATCCGATTTCGCACATCTCGCGCGAGCGCTTAGCGCCAACGCAGGACATCGACGGTGGCGGGCGATTGCTCGGCCATCGGTTCGATCTTCAGACGCGGGTGACCCATGTGGATGACGAGGTCGAAGCCATCGAGCTGACCATCGGGGCCGCCGTGATACGGACCCGCGGGATCGCTCTTGTCTTCCCACAGCGCCGCGACGTGATCCCAATCGCGGGGCGTGTGGCCCGAGAACGCGCCGCCGTAGTCGATGCGGATCAGATCGCCGCGCCGCACACCGGTGATCGACGTCGTCGGCGTGCCGTGTTCGTCGAGCACGATCGAATTCGTGATGCGCTTCGTGTAGGCCGGGAGGCCGGCGACGTTCGTGTATGCGAGCCGCTTTCCAGCACGCCGGATCGCACCGACCATCACGTCCGCGCAGTCGGCGCCGGTGAACCGCTCGGTCTGATGATCGCGCCCACCGCCGGCAGAGCCGAACACCTCGGGCACGAGGAGATAACTCGACAACCACCCGAGGAAGTCGTCGCTCTGCCGGATCGAGACACGATGCACCGTCGGCAAGATGCCGAACGAATCGACGGCCTCCTTGCCCGGGCTCGCGACGATGACACCCGCGAGGTCGATCTCGGCCTTGAACCGCAGCGTGCCGAGGCCGGCGAGTTGCTGCGCGTTGTCCTCACCCGCGGTGACGGTGGCGGGGACGATCGCCTCCACGCCCCAGGCGGCGAGCTCGCGCTCGAAGTAGTCGATCGCGTCGTAGCCCATCCATTTGCCGAACGATCCCGACTTCTGCGAGACGTTCGAGTACCAGGTCGAGTCGACGCCGTTCTTTGCGGGCGACGTGCGAAAGCCATGCGGTTCGACGCTCGACCACCGCACGCGCGCGGCTGCGAGCTTCTCGGTGCGAATCGTCGCGCGGCCGATGCGCACGCTCGCGATGCCCTCGGGGGCGAGCACGACGCGCTTGCCACCGCGCTTACCGATCACGATCGCGGCGAGCTCGGCCTTCTGATCGATGCGCGCTTCGGTCGGCGCATCGGTCCACGCGCCGCTGTCGATGCGACCGACGATCGCGGCGCGCTCGGGGACGAACGGCGCGGCGAGCGCGGTGGACGAGGCGAGAGCGATCAGGACGAGCGAGCGCACTCCTCGTGGTGACGCGGGGCTACTCCCCCGGCAAGCAAAAACTAGTGCGCGGCCGCGTGACGCGCGGACCGCGTGTGCGAGCCATGGCGCGCGACGCGGGCATAACGATCCTGCTTCTTCACGCGAGCGGCCGTGCGCTCGACGGTCGGACAGCCTTCGGCCTTCCAGCAGGATTCGATCGGGCCCGCGCCGGCGGCCACGGTGCGCTGGAAGAAGTACGGCACGGTCGCCGTGGTCTGTGCGCGGCGCGCGGGAAACGACAGGCCCTCGAGCGTGTCGGCGATGCATCCGCCGATCTTCATGCCGAGCTTCGTCGTGAGGCCCGGCGTCTGGATCGCGAGCGTCTTCAGCTCGCCCTTGCGCGTGACGGTCAGCTCGACCGACAGCTTTCCGGCGCCGTACACGTCGGCCGTGTGGTCCAGATAGCAGTGCTGGAGCTTCGCTTCGTACGGAGCGAGCGTTGTCTTGACGTCGCTCGCGGAGAGCGAGATCGGGTCCGCCAGCGCCGTGGACGCGGCGAAGGTGAGCACGAGCAGGGCGAGGAGGGCGCGCATGGTGGTGACAGACCGAAGTGCAGCGGCGATGCCACGCGTACGTCCGCGGAATCCCGTGGCGGATCGTCGGTCGAGGGGTGGGGGACACGGTCCGCGCGTCTACTTCGGTAGACGACGATCCTCGACGAATGTGCACCATCGCGCATATAACACTCGCGTTATGAAACTCGAGAAGGTCGCGTTCACCGTCTACCCGACGACCGATGGCAAGCGTGCGCGGGAGTTCTACGAGGGGATCCTCGGGCTCGCGGTCGGCTCGCACTCCGACAACGGCGTGTGGACGGAGTACGACCTGCCCGGCGGTGGCTGCTTCGCGCTGTTCCAGAACGACGGGATGATCACGCCGAGCGCGAGCGCGGGCGGCACGATCGCGTTCGAGGTCGACGATCTCGACGGAGCGGTCACTCAGCTGAAGGACAAGAAGGTGGAGATCCGCATGGACATCTTCCACTCGCCCGTCTGCCGGCAGGCCGTCATCCTCGATCCCGATGGGAACTCGATCATCCTTCACCAGCTCGAAAAGAAGTGATCACAAGAGCGGCGAGATCAGCCGCGCACCGGCCTGACCCAGGCGCGCCTTGAACGGCTGGCGCGCGAAGTCGCTGCGCGTGATCTCGCGTGCATCGAGCAAGTCCTTGGTGAACGCGTTCGCGAGCGTCGCGTTCGCCGTCTCGCCGTAGACGATCGCGGCGACCTCGAAGTTGAGCCGGAAGCTGCGGTTGTCGAGGTTCGCGGTGCCGACGATCGCGACGTCGTTGTCGCAGACCATCGTCTTCGCGTGGATGAAGCGCGTCTCGTATTCGTAGATACGTACGCCCGCTTCGAGCAGCTCGGGGAAGTAGCTCCGCGCCGCGAGGTCCACGAGGCGGCTATCGCCTCTCTTCGGCACGAGGAGCCGCACGTCGCAGTCGCGGAGCGCGGCGCTGACGATCGACATCAGTAGTGCTTCGTCGGGCACGAAGTACGGCGTGGTCATCCACAACCGGTCCGTGGACTGATTCGCCGCGGTGAAGAACATCTTGTGGATCGCGAACGCGGCGGAGTCTGGACCCGAGCCGATGATCTGGACGAGGTGCTCGCCGTCTTTGCTCGGCGCTGGAAATGTCTCGTCGGTGACCGGGCACAGCTCTTCGGCCGCGAAGTACCAGTCCTCCATGAACATGCGCTGCAAGGGCCACACGGCGGCGCCGGTGATCCGGATATGCGTGTCGCGCCAGAACTCCTTGCTGCGCGACTCGCTGTGGTTGTCCGTGATGTTCATGCCGCCGGTGAAGCCGACGCGTCCATCGCAGACGATGATCTTGCGGTGCGTGCGGAAGTCGGGACGGCGAACGCGCAACGAGCGCAACCGGATCGGATTGAACAGCGCGACCTGAACGCCCGCGGCGCGCAGCGGAGCGAAGAACGTCTTCTTGAGGTTATTGCTGCCCGTGGCGTCGACGACCATGCGGACCTGCACGCCCGCCTTCGCTCGTTCGATCAGCGCGTCGCGCAGCTCGAGGCCGATCGTGTCCGGCTCCCAGATGTAGTACTCGAGGTGGACGTGGTGCGTGGCCGCCGAGACGCACCGGAGGATCGACGCGTAGGCGGCGTTGCCGTCGAAGAACAGCTCGACCTCCGCGGCGCGTAGCGGTGATGCTTCTCCGAGCTCGACGCCGATGCGCGCGAGCTGCTGGTGCTCGAGCTCGTCCTCCGCGAGCAGCGCCTGCGCCTTCAGGACCTCGCGCACGGCGGCTTTGCTCACCGTGCGCTTCACGCGCTTGCGCTCGAGGCGCAGCGGGCCGATCAGGCGATAGATGATGTAGCCGACGATCGGCAAGAACGTCAGCGCGAGGAGCCAGGCGAGCGTCGCGGCGGCGGAGCGGCGCTGGAGGATGATCACGACGCCGATGCTCGCCATCCACGCCACGAACACACCGGTGATGACGAGGGCCCACACCCGCGCGCAGCTTACGGCAGGCGATACACGCAGCGGAAGCCCGTGGCGGGGAACGTCTGATCCGTGAAGCGGTTCATGTTGAGCGCGTAGATCCCGGCGTACCGCCCGGCATGATCGGGAGAAGTGCGAGCGCCGCGAGGGCCAGCCTCATCTGGACAGGATAGCCGCATCGCCGTGCGGCACCGCTCGGCGAGCGCGATGGACTCTGGTGGGTGTGCGGGATTGCTACGGTGGCCTTCGTCGATCGCGGAGGTTCACGTAGTTGGACTGGCACGAGGGCCGCAGTCGAGTTGCCGCGGTCATGGCCACCACCGACGCTCCACCTCCCGTGTCCGCACTGCGGATCGAGATCGCGCCCAAGACGATCATGCTCGTGCTCGGTGCGGTCGCGTCGATCTGGCTCCTCGGTCAGCTCGCGAACGTGCTGATGGTGGTCACGGTCGCGCTGATCCTCGTCGGAACCTTCGACCCGCTCGTCGGTTGGCTCGAGCGACGGAACCTCAAGCGTGGTCGCGCGCTCGTCCTCGTGTTCGTCGCGGCGACGCTGATGCTGACGGCGGTGGTGTTGCTGATGGTCCCGCCGCTGGCGTCGCAGTTGATCGATCTGATCGCGAGCGCACCGGCGAAGCGCTCGGAGCTGATCGCACGCTTGAACGACTACGCGTGGTCCAAGCCCCTCGTGAAGGCGATCGAGGACATCCCGCTCGAGAACATGGGCGCGAAGGCAGGTTCCGTGGTCATCGGCTACTCGACCAAGCTGTTGACGATGGTGGGCTACGGCATCTCGACGCTGTTCCTCGCGATCTACTTGCTCGCCGATCCCGTGCGCTCGAAGGGGCTGCTCTACGCGGTCGTGTCGCGCCACCACCACGTGAAGCTCGCGAAGATCCTCCTCGAGCTGAAGCAGATCGTCGGCGGCTACATGCGCGGGCAGCTGATCACCTCGCTGTCGATCAGCGTGTTCGTGTTCCTTCTCTTGAAGGTGCTCGGCGCCGAGAACGCGCTCGCGATCGCGTTGTTCGCGGGCCTGACCGACATCATCCCGTTCGTCGGTGGATACATCGCGAGCACGCCCGTGATCGTCGCGGTCACTCCGCAGGGCGCGACGGTGACGCTGGTCGTCGTCGCGATCATGATCGTGTATCAGGAGTTCGAGAGCCGCCTCCTCGTGCCCCGCGTGTACGGGCGCACGCTGCGCTTGCCGCCGTCGGTGGTGCTCGTCGCGTTGCTCGTCGGTGGAACCCTCGGTGGAATCATCGGTGCGCTGCTCGCGCTCCCGATCGCGGCCGGATTGCAGATGGTGATCCGCGAGCTGCGCCTGGATCTGCCGGGCGAGATCGCGACGTCGCACGACGACAACAAGCGCATCGACGAGCGTGCGACCGAGGTCTACGAGCAGCTCACCGAAGGTGTGTCCGCCGCCGCGGCAGGGGTCGTCGCCGAGGAGCTCGCCGCGGTCGTCAAGGAGACCGAAGAAGGCCGCACGACGCTGTCGGCGGAGATCCCCGCGGTCACGCCCACCGCTTAGTGCGAATCGACGACGTGCGCGCGCGGTAGCTCGGGTGGTCCATCGGCGCCGGGGCCGTGCTTCTTCATCGGGATGCGCACGCCGGTGACGGCCCACGTGCCGGAGCGATAGGCGATCGCTGCGAAGATCGCCTTCGCGACGAACACGAACGGAAAGCCCAGCCACACGCCCCACGCGCCCCAGCCGAAGACGAAGCCGAACACGTACGACAGCGGGATCTGGATCAAGAACGTCGTCCAGATGTTGATCTTGAGGCTCGTCATCGTCGCGCCGGATCCCTGGAACAGACCGACGAGCGCGATGTGGATCGCCGACGGGAACATCGAGATGCCGAGGAGCTGCATCCACTGGACACAGTAGGTCTCGAGATCCGTGCCCGGACGGACGTCGAACACGCGCACCATCGGCGCGGCCGCGAGCATGATGATGATCGCGAGCGCGGACATGATGATGAAGCAGAGCTGCATCGATGCGCGCACGACCTGCCGCGCACGCGGGACGTCGCTCGCGCCGAGCGCTTGACCGACGAGCGCGCCCGTCGCCTGCGCGACCGACATGCCGGGAACGAACGCGAGCCCCTGCACGCGAAGACCGAGGCCATGCGCGGCGACGGTGACCTCGTCGATGCGTCCGAGCATGCCGAGCGCGGTGAGGAAGCCCGCGTTGATCACGAGCATGTCGAGCGCGGCGGGCCAGCCGACCTTGAACAGCTCGACGGCGAGGCCGCGATCGATCCGCGTGGGCTTGAGCGGTGGATTGAGCCCGGGGACCGCGCCGCGCTTGAGCACGACGACCAGGATGACGAGGTTCACGAACTGCGCGGTGACGGTTCCGATCGCGGAGCCCGTGACACCGAGCGATGGCAACCCGAAGTTGCCGAGGACGAGGCCGTAGTTGAGAACGGCGTTGATGATGTTCGCGATGATCGCGCAGATGAACGGGATGCGCGTGTTGCCGACGCCGCGCAGGATGCCGGTGTAGACGAGCGTCAAGTACCAGAACGGCGTGCCGAGCATCAGCGGCTGGAGATAGTCCGCGCCGATGCGCGCGACGTCGCCGGTCGCGCCCATCACGCGCAGGATCGGCTCCGCGGCCAGCGCGCCGACAACGCCGACGGCAACACCGACGATCGCGGTGAGCATCGTCGATTGCTGCACCACGTGATCGACGCGGGCGCGATCACCGCCGCCGTGTGCGCGCGCGACGAGCGCGACGGTGCCGACGATCAAGCCGAGCATCGCCACCATGAGTAGGAACACGATCTGCACGGAGAAGCCGAGCGCGGCGAGTGCGTGTTGGCTGTTCGGCAAGCGACCGCACAGCGCGGAGTCCACCGCGAGCATCAACACGTTGAGGACGTTGATGCCGATGATCGGCGCGGACAGCGACAGCAGCTTGCGGGTGATCGACGACTGCGACGCGGGCGTTACGACAGACTGCTCGGCCACGGCGGCATCAAGGTAGCGGAATTTCACCGCGTACGCGTGCCCAGCGATCGAGCAAGATCGCGACGAGCATGTCCGCCATCACGTTCACCGCGCTCCGGCAGCGCGCGAGGATCCAATCGACCGTGAAGATCAGCGGGATCAGCGCGCCGACTACCTGTTCGGGCAGGCCGGCAGCGTGGAGGACGAGCGGCAGCACGATGAGGCCGGCCTCGGGAACGCCGGCGATGCCGATACCCGCCATCAACGCGGCGAGCACGATCGTGATCTGCGCACCGAACGACAGGTCGTATCCGAGCGCTTGCGCGAGGAACACGGCGGCCATCGCTTCGTACAGCGTGATGCCATCGTTGTTGAAGTTCGTGCCGATGCACGCGGACAGGCGGGCCGACTCCGTCGACACGCCCATCGCATCGAGCGACTTGAGCGTGATCGGCATCGTCGCGAGCGAGCTGTTCATCGAAAGCCCGGTGATGATCGCGTTGCCGCCGCGACCGAAGAATACGCGCGGCGACTTCCGGCCGACGATCCATGCCATCAGCGGGTAGTACCCGAGCGCGTGGATCACGAAGCCGAGCAGGATCACGCCGAGGAACCCCGCGAGCACGCCGAACGTCTCGAAGCCGGCCTTGCCGATCGTCATCGCGACGACGCAGAACACGCCGTAGGGCACGATCTCCACGACCCACGTCAGCATGCGCATGAGGATCTTGTAGCCACCGGCGATGCCATCGATCACCGCGTTGATCGCGCGCTTGCTCTCGCCGTCGTCGTCCTCTTTCTCTGCGTCCGATCGCACGCGACGGATCGCGGCGCCCGCGAGGATCGCGAGCAGCACGATCGCGATCACGTTGTTCTCCTCGAAGGGCTGCGCGACGCTCTCGGGGATCCACTTCTGCAGATTGTCGAGCGGCGATAGCGAGGTGCCCTCGGGTGCCTTCTTCATCTGCTCGTGCGTCAGGCCGGCGAGCTCTTGGATGTGACCGCGCCACGAATCGCCCGGGCGGATCGTGTTCATCAGCGCGAGGCCGATCGTGAACGCGATGCTGACATTGACGAGGCAGATCGCGAGCAGCCGCAGTCCCTGCGTCACGCTGACGTTGGTGCGCGCGATCGCGTCGAGTACGGCGAACAACACGAGCGGCACGGCCAACATCTTCAGCATGCGGATCACGAGCAACCCGATCGCGCCGAGGTCACCCGTGGTGATGCCGAACACGATCTCGCCCTTGCCCACGATGACGCCGACGAGCGCTCCGAGTGCCACCGCGATGATCACGCGGACGTAGAGCGGGATGTGCGGCACCTTCATCCGTGGGCAGCCTACCGCGTGTGCGATGCTCTCTGCATGCGCGTGCTCATCGACGTGGCAAACGGGCGTGTGAAAGAGGAGCTCGTCGAGATGCTCGTCCGTAACGGCCACACCGTCGAGCGCGGCAGCGCCTCCGTCAGCGCGGCGCGGTTCGATGTCGTCGTCGTCGGATCCGTCGACCTCGCCGAGCGGCTCCATCGCGAGCGCCCGGCCCAAGCCGTGGTCGTCTACACGAAGCTCGGTGACGTCGAGGCCCGCATCCGCGCGCTGCAAGTCGGCGCCTCGGACGCCGTCGACGCGAGCTTCCCGATGTCACAAGTCGCGGTGCGCTTCGACGCCGCCGGCCGTCGCGCCGCCATGATCCCGCGCGACCCCGAGACCCTGGTCGCCGACGGTTGCACGATCGATCTGTCCGCGAACACCGCGGAGCGCGATGGCGTCGTCGTCGATCTCACGAAGAAGGAGGTCGACGTCATCCGCTGGCTGTCGCGCCACGCGGGCCGCGCCGTCGAGCGCTCCGAGCTGCTCCAACACGTGTGGGCCGTATCCCCGGCGAGCGAGACCCGCGCGGTCGACGTCTGCATCGCCGGCCTCCGCGCCAAGCTCGAGCGCGATCCCCAGAACCCCGCGATCATCGTGTCGATCAAGGGGGTCGGATACCGCTGGGCACCCATCTCCTAACACTGGGCTTACACACCGCGCCGCATGGTGGATCCATGACGGACTTTCGCTCGCTCCCCTGGTTCACCGACCTCTCCTCCGCGATCACCGAAGCGCGCCGCACGACCAAGCCGATCCTCTCGCTCCGCCTGCTCGGCAACCTCCCCGACGAGCTGACCTGCGCGAACAGCCGCTTCTTCAAGCGCGTGCTCTATCGCGAACCGCGCATCCACCAGCTGCTGCGCCAGGACTTCGTTCTCCACTGGCAATCGGTTCGCCCGGTCCCGATCGTCACGCTCGATTTCGGCGATGGCCGCCGCATCACGAAGACGCTGACCGGCAACAGCGCGCACCTCGTGCTCGACTCGAACGGCCGCCTCGTCGACGCGCTGCCCGGTTTGTTCGATCCCGACACGTTCATCGCGCTGCTCGGGCAAGCGCGCACGTTCGCGCGCGCGGATCGCCGCACGCTGCCCCAGCTCCACGCGTGGGCGATGCTCGCCGCCGGCCCGGGCTCCGCGCCGCCGGCGCCGTCGCGCGCGATGACCGCGAGCATGCTCGCGACGAGCAAGCACCGCGTGGAGCTTCCCGTGCTGCGGCAGGTCGAGCCGCTGCCGCAAACACCGTCGGGGATCGCCGACGACACCGCGAAGAACACCGAGCTGCACGCACGCATTCACGAGGCCTTCGCGCAGAACACCGAGTGGGCCGGCATCGACGGCTTCGTCGAGTGGCTGTACGCGGAGGTGTTCGAGATGCCGCTGCACGATCCAGCGCTGGGTCTCGACGTGCCGGATCCGTTCGCCGACGTGTCGTACGCGCCACCGTCGAGCGGATGGAGCGTTGCGTCGCACGCGCATCCGTCGACACCGCCGGATCACGCGACGGGCGCGAGCCACGCGTCGACATCGCGCGATCACGCGCAGAGCGCGTCGAGCCACGCGCCGACATCGCCGCGCCTCACGACGCCCGCGAGATCGAACAGCGCGAGCTCCTCGATGCCCGCGCGCGTGGCGATCGCGACATCGCGCTGAAGCTCGCCGACATCGCGATACCCCGGCTCGTCGCCGAACGCGCCCGGGCCCACGCAGCCGAGCGAGATGCCGGCGGTCGCGCCGAAGCGTCCGCGCGCGAGCCGCGCGGTGATCGCGAGCAGCCACTCCGCGCGTCGTCGGCCGACGAGGCCGCGCGACCAACCTTCGTACAGCGACGTGTAGGCCATCGTGTTGTGGCTATCGACGGGCAGGTCGGTCGCGGGCGTGCCCAGCGCGCGTTGCATCCATTGGCCGCCCAGCTCGATCGCGAGCAGCGGAAGCACCGCGGTGGACACGCGTAGTGGGCGGTGGACGATCCGGGGCGCGTCGGGAAAAAGGGGCCCGTCCCCAATGTCGTCGCGACCGAACTTCCAGCGCTGGATCGCAGCACGGAGCGCGTCGCGCGCTTCTCGATAGCCTTGCGCTGTCGGGAACGCGGGCCGGAGCGCCTTCCACTTCGCGAGCACTTCGTGCGGTGGCTCGAGATCGATCACCAGCTCGTCGATGGTCGGCGCGCGTGCGAGGACTTCGTCGGCCAGCGCGACGAAGCCCACCATCGAGCGCACCGAGGCCCAGCGCCCGTGCTCGTCGCCGAGCATCGGCCAGAGGCCGAGATAGACGCCCGCGGCCTGCACGCGCGCGACGACGCCGGCGATCTCCGCGAGCTGCCAGGGGCGCACGGCAAGGAGCAGATCGATCCGGCGAGCCGCGAGCTTTTCGAGTAACGCCGGTGACAGCTCGGCGAACGGAAGCATCTCGCACCAGACACGACGGCGCACGGGCGGCTACATTACTCGCAATGAAGGTGCTCTACGGCGTGACCGGCGAGGGAATGGGACACGCGATGCGATCGCGGGTCGTGTTGGAGCACTTGATCGCGAAGGGACACACCGTCGAGATCATGGCGTCCGGACGCGCGGCCGCGTTCTTGGGCAAGCGGTTCGAGGGCGTCAACACGATCCACGGTCTGCACATGATCCTCGAGGAGAATCGCGTGCGGATGGGCAAGACGCTGTGGAGCAACGTGCTCGAGGGCATCTTGGGCGTGCCCACGAATATCGGGGCGTACTTCGAGCTGATCGCGGGGTTCGAGCCCGAGGTGGTGATCAGCGACTTCGAGTCGTGGACCTACTACTACGGGCGCATGCATCGGCTGCCGATCTTGTCGATCGACAACATGCAGGTGATCGATCGCTGCACGTTGCCCGACGATGTCATCGAGGGCGTGCAGGTCGCGTTTCAGCTCACGAAGTCATTCGTGAAGGCGAAGCTGGCCGAGTGCGACGCGTACTACATCACGACGTTCTTTCGTCCGCCGCCGCGGAAGGAGCGCACGTTCCTGTTTCCGCCGATCTTGCGCCCGGAGATCTTGGCCGCGAAGGCGGGTGCGCGAACGGGCGAGCACTTGCTCGTGTATCAGTCGGGCCCCAACGAGCAGCTGCAGGCGGCGCTCGATGCGAGCGGGATCGAAGCGCGCATCTATGGCATGCGTCCGGGCGCGACCGAGGAGACGAGCGAAGGTGCGCTGCGGTTTCGCCCGTTCTCGGAGGCGGGCTTCATCGAGGATCTCGCGACGTGCCGGGCGGTGGTCGCGGGCGGTGGCTTCACGCTGATGGGCGAGGCGGTGTTCTTGGGGAAGCCGATGTTGGCGGTGCCGCTCGAAGGACAGTTCGAGCAGATGCTGAACTCGCGGTATCTCGCGCGCGAAGGCTATGGCGCGTGGACCGCGGACTTCGACGACGCGGCGGTGCTGCCGAGGTTCTTGGAGCGCACGCCCGACTATGCGGACGCGCTCACGGCGTACGCGCAGGTCGACAACAGCGAGCTGCTCGCGGCCGTCGATAGCTTCCTGCAGGTCGCCGCGACGACGCCGCGCTAGTCACTTCGCGACGAGGTGAACGACCGGCTGCGTGCCTTCGGGGACCGCGACGAGCAGGTTCTCGTGCGCTTTGGCCCAGGCGGTCCAGTCGCCGTTCGTGACCTCGACCGCGGACGTTCCGACGAGCGAGACGATGACCGACGTCCGGATCGTCGCTTGATGCCAATGCGAATCGATCCACTTCAAGACACGCACCTCGTTCGGATCCGCAGCGCAGTTGCACGCGGCGATCGCGTCCGCGGTTTCTTTCGCGATCGCGCGAGCGTTCGCGGCGCGATCGGGATTCCACTCGTGACGCATGACCGCGCGGTCCCATGGCGTGCACTGCGTGTCGCGCATCTCTTCCATGCGCTTTCCCGCTCTCGAGATCTCGTCCGCGTCGGTGATCTTCGACGCGACACCGAGCGGTGGCTCGAGCTTGCTCGTCGCGGTGAACGCGAACAGCACGCGCGCGTAGCCCGCCTTGGCCGCGGCATCGACCACGTGAACCACATCGCTCCAGTGCGCGAGCGGAGCGACGTCGATGCGAAGCAGATCCGGCGGCGGTAGAGATTTGTCGGTCGGATCGGGCTTCGTCGCGAACATCGCCGCGAGCGTTGCTTCGACGACCTCGGGCGCGGGCAGATCGCCGCCGAAGTCGAGCCGTTCGTGCTCGGTGCCGCGCAGGTCGTATCCGTCGAGCTTCTTCTCCTGGACGATCATCACGTCGATCTTGCGCGGCAGCGGGACGGGCGCGCGATCGATGACTTGCAGCGTGTAGCCGAAATCGATCTCGTGCGACGCCTGCTCGATCTCGAGCTTCTCGAGCCACGGCGCGAGCTCCTTCACCTTTGCTGCGCACTCGGCCGCGTCGTCGGTTGTCTTCGGCGGATCGGATTTCGGCTCCGATTTGCCGCAGGCGGCGAGCAGCGCGAGCGCGATCAGGGTCCGGTCTCTCGCCATGCGAGGTAGTACATCACGCGGCGGCGGACCTCGTCCTGCATCTGCTCCTCGGTCCACGGCGGATCGCGATGCATGGGCGCGCACAGCGGGCTCGCCTCGGTGCTCGTCAGGATCACCTGGTCGCCGCGCTTCACCGTCAGGTCCCACGCGGCCATCGAGTGAACGTCGTGGCGGTTCGAGAGCTCGATCGTGTACACGCGTTTGCCGAACGCGACGGAGAAGTCGGCGTTGATCGTCGCGATCGGCTTGCCGTACTTCGTCAGCTTGCCCTTCTTCACGTCGAACACGACCCTGCGGTCTTTGACCGAGCGCAGCCCGTTCGGGTTCTCGTCGTCGAGATAGATCGCGCCGATGGTGCGCTTGCCTTCACCGCTCGTGATCTTCGCGGAGTTGATCAGGTAGCCGACGTCGCGGTCCTTCTCCTGGTCGTGCATCTTCCAGAAGCCGCACGCATCCGCGGGACGCGTCATCGCGACGAGCGCTGCCAGCGCTACGAGCCACTTCACCATCCATCGAGCATACTGGCTCGATAGTGCGAGTGCTCGTGTTCGATCGAACGTGCCTGCGCCGCGGCGGCGGGCTCACCGTTCCGTGGGCTGCGGGCAGCTATTTGTACCGGGGACTTCGCCGCATCGATCGTGCGAAGGGCGTCGCGAGCTGGGCCGAGGCGCTCGCCTGGCTCGCCGAACTGAACGAGCCGATCGACGAGCTCCAATACTGGGGACACGGCCGCTGGGGGCGCGTCTTGATCGACCAGGAAGCGCTCACGGGCTCCGCGCTGCTCGCGGGCCACGAGCACCACGCCGGCATGTGTGCGCTGCGCGACCGTCTCGCACCCGATGCGCTCGTGTGGTTCCGGACGTGCTCCGCGTTCGGCGCGAATGCGGGGATCCGTCTCGCGGAGTCGCTGTCCGATTTTCTCGGCGCCCGCGTGGCGGGGCACACGCACGTGATCGGCTTTCACCAGAGCGGCTTGCGCGGCCTCGAGCCGGGTGCGCGGGCGGATTGGGATCCCGCCGACGGCCTCGCCCGAGGCACGCCCGACGAGCCCGAGGAAGCGAACGGATCGCGACCGTGGGCGCCGCGAACGATCACGTGTCTGCACGGAGCCGTGCCCGAGGCCTGGTTCAGCTCGGCAAGCTGATAGAATGGGCGCGGTGGCAGAACCCGCGAACACGCTCGGCGATCACCCGCGTGGAGCGCGGATCGGCCGGTTGTTCGCGTCGCCCGCGAGCGTGCTCATCATCTTGCCGACGCTCGTGATCGCGGTCGGCGTGGTGGTGCTGCTCCTCGGTCGGCGCGCCACGCGCGAGAGCGCCGAAACCATGGCGCACTACCAGCTCGAAGCGCAGGCCGTGGAAGTGCAGCGCGATGTCGCGTTCGCGCTCGACCAAGCAGCGCCCGTGCTGTCGAGCTTGCGCCTGTTGGCGGAGCCCGCGTTGCCGACCCCGGATGCGGTGCAGCGCATGCGCGACGTCGTCATCGGACGGCCGGGCATCGCGAACGCGACGATCGTGTTTCCGATCGGCGTGATGTGGGGAACGTTCACGGACAAGAAGACGAACGAGCTGATGGTCCACGAGACTCGCGTCGGCGAGAAGCAGCGCACGAACTACGGCTTCTCCGAGGGTGAAGCGAGGATCGTGAGCCAGGAAGAGTCCGACTACGATCCGCGAACGCGCCCGCAGTACACGCAGGCGCTCGAGGCGAAGAAGCGCACGTGGCTGCCGCCGCGCACGTTCTCCACGTCGCACAAGACCGGTGTCACGGTGACCGAGCCGGTCTACGCCGAGGATGGCTCGCTGACCGCGGTGCTCACGCTCGACTTCGATGTCGCGGAGCTCTCGAAGTTCATCCGCAAGCCGCCGCTCGTCGGCGCGCGCACCGTGATGTTCACGTCGGACGGAACGATCCTCGCGAATCCGTCGGTGCCGATTCCGGAGATCGCGACGCAGGAGAAGCGGCTGCTTCGCTACACCGACTTCAAGGATCCCGCGCTCGACTCGTTGTTCGCGCAGTTCGGGACGGCGATCCCGCAGAAGCTGACGTTCCTCCGCATCGAGGCGAGCGATGGCGCGTACCTCGCGTCGGTGGCGCCGGTCCGTACGACCACGCCGCTCGATGCGTATGTCGCGACGTTCGTCCCCGAGCGCACGCTGTTCGGTGCGACGCGGAAGCTGAACCGCACGTCGATCATCGCGTCGGCCGCCGCCCTCGCGATCGCGCTCGGCGTCGCGTTGATGTTCGCGTGGAACATCATCCGCATGCGCCGCGCCGTCGGTGTCGCACGCGCGGCGGCGAAGTCCGCCGAGGAGCGCGCGAAGCAGGCGGGCAGCTACCGGCTCGTCGAGCGGTTGGGGCAGGGCGGCATGGGCGAGGTGTGGCGCGCGGAGCACCAGCTGCTCGCGCGGCACGCCGCGATCAAGCTCGTGCGCCGCGAGGTGCTCGCCGATCCGCGGCACGCGGACTACGTGCACGAGCGCTTCCGTCGCGAAGCGCAGACGCTCGCATCGCTGCGCTCGCGCCACACCACGGAGCTGTACGACTACGGCGTCACCGAAGACGGTTCGTTCTTCTTCGTGATGGAGCTGCTCGAGGGACTCGATCTCTCCAAGCTCGTACGCGAGCATGGTCCGCAGCCCGCGGCGCGCGTGATCGCGATCATCGCGCAGGCGTGCAGCTCGCTCGCCGAAGCGCACGACGCGGGCCTCCTCCATCGCGACATCAAGCCCGCGAACCTCTATCTGTGCACCGCCGCCGACGAGGTCGACATCGTCAAGCTCCTCGACTTCGGCATCGTGCACAACATCGCCGAGCCGATCGGCGACGAGAAGCTCATCACCGCGCCGGGTGGTACGCCGCCGTCGACGGGCAACTCCGGCGAGCGACTCACGAGTGAAGGCGTGGTGATCGGAACGCCGGGCTACATCCCGCCGGAGCAAGCCGTGGGCGCGCCGCTCGATGCACGCGGCGATCTGTACGCGCTCGGCTGCGTCGCGTGGTGGCTGCTCGTCGGCGACGAAGTGTTCCCGCGTGCGTCCGGCGACGATGCGCTCCAGGCACACATCCACGAACCGATTCCGAACCTTCGCGACAAAGTGCATACGTGGTTGCCGCCCGAGCTCGAGGACGTGATCGTCGCGTGCTTGTCGAAGCAGCCCGAGAATCGTCCCGCGAGTGCGCGGCATCTCGCGAAGGCGCTACGCGCGATCGTGATCCCGCCCGAGCACGCATGGACGAAGGAACAAGCCGAGGCGTGGTGGGAGAGCCGCACGCCCGGCGCGACGAGCGCACCCGAGACCGCGACGGTCGCGGGCAACGTGGTCATCGCGAAGGCGGGCACCGGGATGGTGACAGCGGCGAGCTCGATCGCGACGGGACGCCCGCCGACGATGCCCGCGGTCGTCGGCACACCGACGGTGACCGCGAACAAGGCGCGCCTCGTCGCGAAGTCGGCGTCCGAGCGCGACACCGTCGCGTCGCGCGGCAAGTAGCGCTCAGCGCCAGTTCTTGTACGGGTTCGCGATCAGGTTCGCGTTGTAGTAGCGCGGATCATCGGACACCTCGCGGATCGCCCACGCGGGTGTCTCGACCGCGTCGGTCTCGTCGGACAGCTCGACTTCGGCGACGACGAGCCCCGCGTTGTCGCCCGCGAACACGTCGATCTCCCACGTGCGTCCGCCGTGTTGTTCTTCGTGGCGGACCTTCTCGATCAGCGGCTTCTCGCAGAGATCGAACATCGCCTCCGCGTCGGCGAGCGGGATCGCGTACTCGAACTCGGCGCGTACCACGCCGCGCGTGGGGCCCTTCACCGTCAGCACGGCGCGCTCGCCCTCGCGGCGCACGCGGACGGTGCGCTCCTTCGCGGAGCTCAGGTAGCCCTGCGTGTATCGCGTGCCCTGATCGCGGGGTGTCCACAGCGCCGTGTCGACGAGGTACTTGCGCTCGATCTCCGAACCCATGACCCGAGTGTACGGTCAGTACGGCGTCTGTGCGGGCACCGTGCGATAGCGATCGCGAAGTCGCGTCTGATGCGTGACGAGCGACTGCACGACGCCGCCGACGAACACGCTCTCGACGCGCGACGAGATCTCGAGGGGATCTCCGCTCCACACGACGACGTCGGCGACGCGACCACGCTCGAGGGTCCCGCGATCCGTGATGCCGAAGATCTGCGCGGGCGCCCGCGTGATCGCGGCGAGGCCTTGCTCCCACGTCATGCCGTTCGCGACGGCGATGCCGGCGAGCTGACGTAGCGTACGCGCGGCGCTCGCGTTGCCCACCGTCGAGATCGCGACGGTGACTCCCGCCTTTGCGAGCAAGGCCGGCGACTCGTCGCGCGCATCGATCGCGGCGAGATCGTCGGGCAGGTTCGCCGTGGGGTCGAGGATCACCGGCACCTTCGCCGCGGCGAGCTCCTTCGCGAGCTGCCACGCTTCGGCACCGCCGGCGATGGCGATGCGCAGCCGGCGCTCTGCCGCGAGCGCGAGCAGCGCGCGAATGTCGACCTCGCTGTCCGCGCGAACGACGAGCAGCAAGCGTCCCTCGAGCACGGGGATCAACGCTTCGAGATCGAGTCGCGCGGCGGTCAATCGACGCGCCTGGTTGCGATCGAACGCGCCCTTGTTCTTGCGATAGAGGTCCACGTCGTCGAACAGCTCGCGCAGCTTCTCGACGGCGTGCCCGCGCGACGCGAGCTGGTTCGAGCCGCGACCGAGCGCCGCGATCATCGCGATCGGCGCGCGCAGCGGCGCGGGAGGATTCACGCCGCCGCCCATCGACACGAACGCCGCTTGTCCCGCGACGAGCGCACCCGAGGGTCCGGTGACCGCCGAGGTCACGCCACCGGTTCGCGCGATCGGGATCGCGACCGAGCGTGCGTCGTACGCGTCGCGGCTGCGATACGAGGCGTACACCTCTTGCGGCTGCGCGTTGAATCGGCCGTCGTTCGCGGTGGCTTCGAGGTCGACCTCGACGAGGCCGATCTGCGTCGACGCTTCGATCAGCCCCGCCGTGACGACCTTGCCCGTTCCATCGACGATCGTCGCGCCGGCCGGCACCGGGACGCCCTTGCCGACGGCGGTGATCGTTCCGTCGCGCATCACGATCGTCGCGCCGTCGAGCTTCTGATCGGGGCGCGCGTAGATCGTCGCGTTGGTGATCGCGATCGTCTCGGCGTGCGCGATGCCGGCGAGCAGCACGATCGCGAGCAACGCGCGAATCACGGCGCCCTCCCGGAATCGACCGTGGTGTGGCCGAGCTCGAAGTCCGAGGGAGGCAGGCCCTTCGCGCGATCGAACGTGACGTCACCTCCGGACACCACCAGCTCTGCGCGCGCGTACACCGAGAACGGATGCGCGGACCACAGGGCGACATCGGCGCGCTTGCCGACCTCGAGCGTGCCGGTGACGTCGTCGATGCCCAGCACCCACGCCGGGTTCGCGGTGATCCACCGCAGCGCTTGCTCGTCGGTGATCGCGACACCGGCCGCGCGGCCCGAGGCGAGCGCCTTCCCGGCTTCCTGGTTCAAGCGCTGGATGCCGATCGCGGAGTCGGAGTGAATCGTCGCGCGGCCGCCCATCTCGGTGAACAGCGCGGCGTTCTCGGGGATGCCGTCGAACGCCTCGAGCTTGAAGCCCCACCAATCGGCCCACGTGTTGATCGCGATGTTCTTCCCGACGAGCACGTCGCGGATCTTGTACGCCTCGAGTGCGTGATGGAACGAGCGGATCGAGAAGCCCAGCTCGTCGGCGATCGCCATCATCTGCGCCATGTCGCTCGCCTTGTAACAGTGGACCTGCACGAGCGTCGCACCCGACAGCACGCGCCCGAGCGTCTCGTTCTCCAGCTCGACCGCCGGCTCGTCGGGCGCCGCTTCGACCTTCACCTTCGGCTGTCCGGCCGTTCGCTTCGCGTCGAGCTCGGCGGCGCGGTCGCGCTTCTTCACCCACAGCGCACGCGCACGATCGTAAGCGGCTTGCTTCGCTGCGTACGCGCGCGCCTTGTAGAACGCCGAGCGAAACATCGCGTACTCGCCCATACGCGTCTTCGGTCCGGCCTTGTCGCCGTACACGCGCTTCGGATTCTCGCCGCACGCCATCTTCAGCGTGTGCGGCGCGCCCGGAAACGCGATCTCCGCCGGAGTTCTCCCCGCGCGCATCGCGACGGTGAAGCCCTCGCCGCCGATCAGGTTCGCGCTGCCGGGCAGGATCAACGCGGTCGTCACGCCGCCCGCGGCCGCCCGTGCGATCTGCGGATCCTGCGGCCAGTACGCGTACTCGGCGCGCGCTTGCGGTGTGGTCGGCGCGGTGGATTCGTTGCCGTCGTCGTGCGCGCGCGAAGACGGCGCGGAGTACACGCCGATGTGCGAGTGCGCATCGATCACGCCCGGGGTGACGAACTTGTTCCTGCCATCGACGATGCGCGCCCCCGCGGGAATGGCGACGGATGCATCCGCGCCGATCGCGGTGATCGCGCCGCCGGACAGCACGATCGTGCCACCTTTGATCTCGGTTCCCGCTGCGGTGAGGATGGTCGCGCCGCGGATCGCGATCACCGGCGCACGTGGATTCGCGAGCGCGGCCTGCCGCACCTTCGCGTCGCCCTTTTCGCGCAGCGGGAGCGCGGTCGTCGGATCGGTCCAGCTCTCCTCGACATCGAGCTCCGGAGCCGTCGGTTTGGTCACCGCCTTCGGCGGACGCGGCTTGCACGCCACCGTCAAGGTGCTCAGGACGAGCACGAACGTTGTCACCCTCATTTAGAGCGGTTGTACCCCGAGGCAGGGCTAGAATCGGGGACATGAGCGGCGTGCTGGTCGAGGTCTCCTCGCGGCGGTTCGCGATCCCACACGAGTGTCCGTGTTGTGGCGCGATTCCCGATGCCGAGGTGGTGGTTCCAATCAGCGGTAAACACGCGGCGCGAACGAGCGCGAAGTCGCTCGACATGCCGTCCTGCAAGCGATGCAACCAGCACATCGCGGCGCTCGAGGCCGCGGGCGTCGCGTCCGCGGCGGCGCTGCTCGTGGGGCTCGTCGCCGCGATCGTCGGCACGATCGTGCTCGGCCCGATCGGCCTCGTCGCGGTTCCCGTCGCGCTCGTGCTCGCGTTCGTCCTCGTCACGCGCCGTCGTCGAGCCGCGGAGCTGATGCGCGGACCTTCGTGCGCAGCCGCGGGAAAGGCGATCGCGTATCTCGGCTGGTCGGGGACGACCACGGCGCTCGAGCTCGCCTCGCCGACGTACGCCGCGCGATTCGCGGAGCACAACGAGAAGCTCCTCCACGCTCCGACGCCGAGGCTCCGCACGTTGATCCAAGGTCACGCGCGCGCCCGCGTCGCGGTGCCTTCGGCGGTCGCGCCCGTCGCCGAGCCGCCGTCGACGCTCGATGCGTGGATCGCGAAGCTGTCGTCGGCCACGGGGCCCGCCGCGCGCCGTCACCTGACCGTGCGTGCCCTCGGCGCGTTCACCGACGACGCCTCGCGCATGGCGCTCGCCTCCGCGGTCGCGAAGATCGATCTCGCGCCCACCTACGCGAAGCTCGCGAAGGCGTCGTCGCTCGAAGATCGCGCGAAGGTGCTCGCGGAGGCGATCGCGCGCGTCACCGCGGACAACGTGCCCGAGCTCGTGCAGGACTACGAGCTCCGCGAGCTCGAGAAGAAGCTCAACTCGCTCGCCTAGTTCGTCTTGCAGTCGACGACCTTGCCGGCGGCGTCGAAGCACGTCTCGTTGCCCTGCGGAGTCACCGCCGCCATGATCTCGTTCGCGTCGCGATAGAGAATGCGCGACTTCTTCGCGATCGTCGTCGGCGCATCCGCGGGACCGATGACGAGATCGACGTCGAGCACGCAGCTCGTGATGCCGATCGCGGACTTCGTCACGGGCCCGGGGCCACACACCGCGACGCGCTCGGGCGGCGTTCCGGGCTTCTCGGCGGGGTACGGCGTGAACAGCGCGGCCGCATCGCAGCTGGCGAGCTCGCCGGTCGTCTCGTGGAACAACACCTTGCCCGACGCGCAGTACACGTTCGACACCGAGTAGTCGCGCGAGAGCATGCACGCGGTGATCACGTCGCCCTTCTTCTCGATCGAGGTCGCGGTGCACGGACACGGACCGCCGCACGGGTTCGGCGTTCGATCGATCGGTGGCGCGGTCGTCGGCGCGGGTGGGGGAGGGAGCGGCGTTTGCGTGATGTGCGCGGCGGCGAGCCCGCTCGCGAGCGCTGCCTTCCAGTCCGCGTGGCGCTTCAACGCCGCGGCGAGCTTTTGGTGCGCGTCGGTGAACATCTCCGCCCGATTCGCGTCGGCGGCCATCTGCAGGTCGTCGACGGCGGCGGCCATGTCGGTGACGATCGCGATCAGCGCATCGAGCGAGGCCTTCCACGCGGTCGGGGGCGTCAGCTTGCTCGCGCCCACGAGGAACCCGGCGAGATACGAGCGCGACGTCATCAGCTGGCGACCCAGCGCGGCGCCTTGAACGACATCGCCGGCCTGGACCTTCGACAGCGGCACCGTGGCGGCCTCGACCTGGGCGAGGAACGGCGCGAGGTCGGTGTTGATGTACTTCTCGTCGGCGCCGGCGGTGGGCGTGGGCTCCGAGCGTTTGTTCCCGCACGCGGCTGCAACCAATGCGATGCCGACGACAAATCTCGCCCACGTGATCATCGGCGAATCATACGCTCGGTTAACAGCGGGGTTCCTCGCGCAAGTAACGCTGGCGGCGCAGCGGTCGAACCTTTACAGAGGAGCCCTGTGCGTAGACTAGCGGATCGTTACACGATAGACCTCCAGGTCGAGCTGACCGTCGACGGGCAGCGGCAGTGGGTGGCGCTCCAGGACCTGTCGCGAACCGGCATGTTTCTCCAGGTTTCGCGCGCGATCCCGATCGGCACGAAGGTCCACGTCGCGATCTCGATCGGCGCAGGGAAGCGCGTCGTCACCGGCGCGACGGTCACTCACTTACTCGCACCAGAGGATGCGCTCCGGCTGGGGCGCTACCCCGGCATCGGCATCGCGTTCCGCGAACCCGCGGATCCCGCCGATCAGATGTTCGCGCTGACCATCGAGCGACTCTGTCGCGCACAGCGCTCGCACACGCCGAACACCGGCCTCCACATCGTGATCGCGGATGGCGACACGCGGATGCTGCAGCGCCAATCGAATGCGCTCGCTGAGGCGGGCTTCTCGGTCGCGACGGCGACCACCGGCATGGAAGCGATCGCGGCGTGTCTGCGCAAGCGACCCGACGTGATCGTGATCGACCGCGATCTCCCGATGTTCGATGGCTTTCGCGTGCTCGAGACGCTCTCGGAGGATGGCTCGCTCGTCACGGTGCCCGTCATCATCACGAGCCCCGACCTCCACGATCTCGCGCCCGCATTCGAGCGCGGCGCGATGGACTTCATCGCGAAGCCGTTCACCACGCTCGAGCTGATCGTGCGCGCGCGCCGTCTCGCGCAGTCCGCTCCGCGCGCGGGCGACCGGGTGATCCTCGCAGGCACGCTGACGGATCTATCGCTGCCTGCATTGCTCTCGATGCTCGAGGTCGAGAAGAAGACGGGCCGCATCGCGCTCACCGGCGAGTACGTCGCGTGGATCGATGTCGTCGATGGTCACATCGCGAGCGCGGGCTCGGCGACCGGCGAGACCGACCCGCACGCCGTCCTCATGACCCTGCTCGATTGGACGCACGGTTCGTTCGAGGTCACCGCGATCGCGGGGCCGCACGATGGTGACCTCGCACTCCCGATCATGCACGTCCTCCTCGATCACGCGTGCTTGCGCGACGAGCAGGGCAGGGAGATCGCCCCACCGCGAAAGCGCTGCTCGACGGCGCCCGAGCTGTTGGTCGCCGATACCGCCAAAGCCGTCGCGTGATATGCCGAGCGCATGAGCGTCTCGATCGGCACACCACTCTCGACCAACGCCACTCGTGTCCTCCTGCTCGGCTCCGGTGAGCTCGGCAAAGAAGTCGTCCTCGAGCTCCAGCGCTTCGGCGTCGAGGTCATCGCCGTCGATCGCTACGCGAACGCACCCGCGATGCAGGTCGCGCATCGCAGCCACGTGATCGACATGCTCGATCGCGCAGCGCTGCGCGGACTCGTCGAGAGCGAGAAGCCGCACCTCGTCGTCCCCGAGATCGAAGCGATCGCGACGGCCGAGCTCGTGCAGCTCGAGTCCGAAGGCTGGACCGTGATCCCGACCGCCCAAGCCGCGCGCCTCACGATGGACCGCGAAGCGATCCGCCGCGTGGCCGCCGAAGAGCTCGACCTCCCCACCGCACGCTACGCCTTCGCCGACACCTTCGACGAGCTGACCGCCGCGGCGGCGGGGCTCGGGTGGCCCGTAGTGATCAAGCCGATCATGTCATCGTCGGGCAAAGGCCAGTCGGTCGCGAAGAGCCCGGCCGATCTCGAGAAGTGCTGGGACTACGCGCAGACCGGCGGCCGCACGGGCAAAGGCCGCGTCATCGTCGAGGAGTTCATCCAGTTCGACTCCGAGATCACGATGCTCACCGTCCGCCACGCGGGCGGAACGTCGTTCTGCGATCCGGTCGGTCATCGCCAAGTCGGCGGTGACTACGTCGAGTCCTGGCAGCCGCACGCGATGTCCGCGCTCCAGATCGAGCGCTCGCAGGCGATCGCCAAGCGCGTCACCGATCGCCTCGGCGGTCGCGGCATCTTCGGTGTCGAGCTGTTCCTCTGCCCGGACGACAAGGTGATGTTCTCCGAAGTCTCTCCGCGTCCACACGACACGGGCATGGTCACGATGGCGACGCAGATCTGGTCGCAGTTCGCGCTGCACGCGCGCGCGATCCTCGGCCTGCCGATTCCGGCGATCCGCCGTCACTCCGCGGGCGCCTCCGTCGCGCTGCGCGCGGAAGGCGATCTGCGCTCGCCGGTGATCGATGGCCTCGCCGAGGCGTACGCGATGCCCGATGTCGACGTGCGCTTCTTCGGCAAGCCGAGCGCGGGTCCGCGCCGCCGGCTCGGCGTGGTGCTCGCGCAAGGCGAGACCGCCGAGGCCGCGCTCGCGAAGGGCAAAGAGACCGCCGCGAAGCTCCGCCTGCGCGACGCCTAGCTTCGCGCGGTTGACGTAACAGCGTCGCCACCTCGCAGGTCCGACGGGCAGACGGCACGCACACCACCGGCCGACGGTGCGAGCACTCGCCGTGGAGCGAGTCGAGCAATGCGACGCAGAGACGCCGTGAACGCAGAGCAGAACCATCGTGTCGCTTTGCGACGACGAGTGGATACGCGTCGCTAGCTCGAAGGCGGTCACGCGACGGGGCGATCAAATCTCTGCTCTGCGTACTTCGCGTCTCCGCGTCGCTTGTTCCGGAACGCGATCATGCGCACGAGCACTCGGCGTGGAGAGCTGCCGGAATGCGACGCAGAGACGCAGTGAACGCAGAGCAGGACCATCGTGTCGCTTTGCGACGACGAGTGGATACGCGTCGCTAGCTCGAAGGCGGTCACGCGACGGGTCGACCAGATCTCTGCTCTGCGCGCTTCGCGTCTCGGCGTCGCTGGTTCCGGATCACGACTCAGCGGACATCGCGACACGGATGACGCGGCGTGATTCCAGGCCAGCCTAGCGACCGCTCGCGTCCGAGCCGCGCAGCACCGTGCAGGTGCTGAATGCTTTCGCGACCAGCGAGCCCTTCTCGTCGGTGACCTCGCACTCGACGAGGCCGATGGACTTGGTGCGCTTCGTGACCTTCGCGGTCGCTGTGAGGTGCGACTTCCAGATCGGCTTGAAGAACTTGGTCGTGAGATCGAGCGTGGTGAAGCTCTCGCCTTCGGCGAGCGTGGTCGCGAAGGCGCCGCCCATCGCGAGATCGGCGAGGTCGCAGATCACGCCGCCGTGCAGCGTGCCCATCGGGTTCGCGTGTCGCGTGTCTGTGTCCATCTCGACCGTGCAGCTGCTCGGCTCGACGTGCGTGACCGTCATGCCGATCAACGTGGCGATCGGTGGAGCGGACTCGATGGTGACGCGCATCCGTTCATCGTACTTGCTCGGGTTGCCCTCGGCGATGTGCGTGTCCTATGTGTCGCACTGTGTTCGGGAATGCCGGCGGAGGCCACACGTGTTCCACTGCCGCCCATGCGTATCTTCACGTCGCTCCTGGTTGTCTCGTCCTTGTTTGCAGTCCCCGCCATCGCGGGCGACGCACCGAAGCCAAAGGCAGCGGAGGCCGCGCCGACGACCGCGACCGTCGGCAAGGCCGCGCCGGACTTCGCGCTGAAGGATCTCGACGGCAAGGAGGTCAAGCTGTCGTCGTTCAAGGGCAAGACCGTGGTGCTCGAGTGGTTCAACCCGGGCTGCCCGTACGTCAAGAAGTCCCACACGGTGGGCTCGCTCGTGGACACGGCGAAGAAGCACACCGCGAAGGGCGTGGTGTGGCTGTCGATCAACAGCAGCGCGCCCGGTCGCGAGGGCAACGAGCTGTCGATGAACACCGAGGCCGTGAAGACGTTCGGGATGACGAACCCGGTGCTGCGCGACGAAGCGGGCACCGTCGGCAAGGCGTACGGCGCGACGAACACTCCGCACATGTTCGTGATCGACAAGAAGGGCGTGCTCGCCTACGCGGGCGCGATCGACAACTCGCCCGATGGCGAGAAGAAGTCCGCGCCCGACGACAAGCTCGTGAACTACGTCGACGACGCGATCGCGTCCCTCGCCGCGGGCAAGCCCGTCGCCGTCACCACGAGCAAGGCGTACGGCTGCTCGGTGAAATACGCGAAGTGATCCGATGCGCGGTCTAACGCTCTTCGTCGCCGTCGGATCGATCGTCGGTGGCTGCCACTGTGGCGGATCTAAACCCAGCGGAGCTCCCGCGACCGGTGCTCCGGGGAAGGGAGCGAAGGTCGACTCGGGACCGCCGCTCGCGAGCAAAGAGTTCTACCGGCTCGACCTCGCCGCGCAGCCCTCGTGCAAGACCGGCACGCCGTGCGACGTGACGATCGCGCTGACCGCGCTCGGCGGTCATCACATCAACGCCGAGTACCCGACGAAGTTCGTGCCGGTTCCGGCCGGCGACCTCGTCGTGGACAGCACGAAGTTCACCGTCGAGACGCAGACGCGTGGAGTGATGTCGATCCGCGTCACGCCCGCGAGCGCCGGGACGCACACGCTGAACGGGCAGTTCAAGCTCGGTGTCTGCACGGACGACAAGTGCGAGATCGATGGCCCCGCGATCGCGCTGCCGATTCAGAGCTTGTAACCACCGCGCACGCACGGCGTAATCACGGCATGCGCTTCGTCGTGATCCTCGCGTGTCTATTCGCGTGCGCCCCCGAGGATCGCGCGCCGTCGACGCCGGCCGTGCAGAGCAAGCCGATGATGAAGGAGGTCCCCGCAAACCTCGAGATCATCGTGCTCGCCGGTGGCTGCTTTTGGGGCATGGAGAACATCCTCCGCAAGATTCCAGGCGTCGTGGACACCGAGGTCGGCTACGCGGCGGGCGCGGAGTCCGTGCGCGTGGTGTTCGATCCGGCGAAGCTCTCGCTGTCCGAGCTCCTCGATCGCTGGTATTTCCGCATGCACGATCCGACGACGAAGGATCGCCAGGGCAACGACGAAGGCTCTCAGTACCGATCCGCGATCTTCTACACGAGCGACGCGCAGCGTTCGATCGCGGAAGCATCGAAGGCCGCGGCGGCCGCGAGCGGACGCTGGGACGCGCCGATCGTCACCGAGATCGTGGCGCTCGGATCGTTCTCGCCGGGCGAGGACTATCACCAGGACTACCTGGAGAAGAATCCCGGCGGCTACACGTGCCACTACATCCGCGACTGATCACGGACGCGGACGCAACGGACCGGGCGCATCGCACAGCGGGCACTTCTGCGTGACGACCGCGTTGTCGCAGGACTCGCACGCGAACGCGACCATATGGAAGCCCGCTTCGCCGTAGTCCGCGAGCGGCTTGGGCTTGGGCGAGACACCGCCGCCGTAGTTCGCGGCGGCCGGCACGAGCGCGAGGGCGAGGAGCTCGAGCTCGTTGCACGACGGACAGCGCCTCGGGATCGGCAGACGCGACGTGTCGTGCAGCGCGCGCTCGAGACCATCGGCGGTGTTGCAACGCGGGCACGCGTGATCCTCGAACAGCACGCGCTTGCACGTCGGCGAGGCGCACGCGATCCGGTACGTGCCGTCGACGAACTTCTCGCCGTCGTGCACCCAGCGACCCGCATCGTTCGGATCCGCGAGCATCAGCAACACGCGGCGATCGATGAAGCTGTGAATCTCCACCGTGCGCGATCCACACGCGGAGCAACCGGCGGCGACGATCGCTTCGAACTTCGGCTCGTCGAGCTGGCCCATGCCGCGCAGGCTACTGGATCACGGCGGGTCGCGACCAGTACGGGGAGATGTTGTTCGCCGTCGGGCTCTGGCCGGGCATCCACATCGGCGGCGAGCTCGGGTCCATGCCCGCGCCGAGGCGGTTCTTCGCGATCGCTCCGAGCCAGATCTGCTTGCATTGGAGGACGATGCCGTTGCTCGTGCAGGACGCGGGGCTCGTCGCGACGGTGGCGCGGTGGCCGTAGTCGCGCTCGCTCGAGAACACCACCCAGTAGTAGTCGTTCGAGATGTTCGGCGCCCAGTGCGGCCACGTGATGTGGTGATCGACGGAGCCGCCGTTGAGCGCCGTGAGATCCACGCCCCACGCGCCGTCGGCCGTGGTCAGCATCAAGCGACTGCCACGGCTGCCGCGCCATCCGCCGCGCGAGGCGTTGAACACCACGAGCTGACCATCGGCGGAGAAGCTCGGGAAGAAGAAGTTGTCGTACGTGCCGTTCGGCAGCGTCACCGGGTTCGGCGTGATCACCGTCGGTGCGCCGAACGTGTGCGCGCCGCCGGTGTACGCGTAGCTCATCGTCGCGATGCGACCGCCGCTCAGATCGATGTACGCGCCCTCGTTCGCCTGCGTGTAGACGACGCTCGTGCCATCGGGAGACCAATCCGCCATCAGCGCGCCGCGTCCGGGTGCGTTCGCGACCGCGATGTTCGACGGGACCGCCGCGCCGGTGTCCGGATCGTAGAGGCCGAGCGTGCCACCGAGCTTGCTGACGATCGCGAGCGCCTGATCGTCGTTCGGGAACGGATTTCCGACGGGCGCGAACGTGGTGTACGAGCCGAGGACTGCGCGGCCGTCGGCATTCATCGTATCGACCCAGCGATCGGTTCCCGGGTCGTACTTCATGAAGCCGATCGCGAGATCCGTGCTGTTGCACGTACCGACGCAGCGGCTGTACCCGATGCGCGTGCCCTGGCGCGAGACGGAGTGACACGACGTGCAGTTGTCCTTCACGACGTCCGGCGCGTCGACGCTGCCGAACGTCTGGCTCATCACCGAGCCTTCCGACGATGCCCACCAGTAGATCGCCGATTGATCGATCGTGTCCTTCGACATCGTGACCAGGACGGGAGGCGTGACGTACTTCGTCGACGGCGCCGCTTGCGACAGGCCCTCGACGCCGAACGACAGGTTCTCGCCCGCGGCGGTCAGCGCGAGCGCGGTCCAATCCGCGGCGTCGAGCATCGCCTCGCGCGCGGTCGTGTAGATGTGGATCGACGCGAACTGCGACGTCATCGTGACGTGGAACAGGTCGTTGCCCTGCGCCGTGTACTGCATCTCGACGGGCGGGATGTTGCGCGGCGACACCGCCTTGTCGAACGGGTACTCGATGCCGGGCGTGCGCGCGGGATCCGTCGCCGCCGTCGCGTTCTCGAACAGGTCGGCGGCGTTCGCGGGCGCACCGGGTGCGACGACGGAGCCCTCGAGGTTGATGATCAGCTGCGCGGTCGCGGCGAGCGAATCGCATCCCGCGATCACGTCCGTCTTGCCGCCGTGTCCCGACACCGTGACGGTCGCGCCGGTCACGGTGCCGAACGACGTGTCCATCGTCAGCGTGCAACTCGCGGTGATGTCGCGACGCGTGTTGCTCTGGTCGATGCCGTAGACCTTGTACGTCTGCGTCGCGTTGCCACCGAGGGGCATCGTGATCGTCGCGAGCGCGGGCTCGATCTCGATCGACGTGACATCGCCACCGCCGTCATCACCGCGATCACCGCATCCAAACGCTAGAACACCGAGGACGACGGCCGGAATCAGGCGCATGCCGCGATGCTACACCCGCTCCGCGGACTATTCGATCACGACCGTGACTCCGCCGGAGCGACCGAACGTCTCGGGGCTGTACATCTCCTCGGCCTTGGCCGGCGCGGCCACGAACGTCCCGGGCGTGGTGGCGCGCACGGTGTAGGAGAGCTGGTGGGTGCCCTCGGGGAGCTGCATCGAGAACGCCTCGGCCCGGTTATCGCGCAAGGCCCGGAAGCCCCAGCGAGAGTCGTCAGCGGACGCCTTCGGTGCGCCGCGCTCGGCGTTCGCGAGTGCGGTGTTCACGGGCTCGAAACCCGCGGGGAGCGGATCGTTGACCGCGACGGCATGGCGCGCCGCGGAGGTCACGGCCTGCACGCGCACCAGTACGCGTGCTCCGAGCTTCACCCGGATCTGGCCATCCGCGAGCGTGGTCACGTCCTTCGGATCGTCGATCGCCGTGTAGGTGCGCCGCACGACGAAGCCCGCGTCGAGCGCTCCGAGGTTCTTCTGCGTCGGCGCATAGGTGATCCCGACGCGGTAGTACATGCGGCCCGGGCCTTCCTTCACGATGGCGAGATCGTGCGTCGAGCCCGGCGCGAGCGAGTCCCATCCGGCGGTCGCCACGCCCCGCTTCGAGCTCCGCCCGAGGAACGCGGCTTCGGCGTACGCCGCCTTGCCGAGCCATAGCTTGCTCGTGAAGTTTGGCTCCACCTTCTCGTAGAGGTCGAAGTACCTGCGCATCGTGGTGAGTACGACGAGGTTGTCCTGCGTCGTGCGCCAGCGACCGCTCGCGCGACCCTCGAGGATCCCGCGCGCGATCTTCGGGATCAGCGTGTTCGCGGGCGCTTCGCGCATGAGCGCGTCGAGGGCGAGCGCGTTCGTCTTCACCGAGGACACGAGCAGCAGGCGCTCCGCCTCCGTGAACGACGCGGTCACCGTGGCGGCCGATGCGGTCTCGTGCGTCGCCGACAAGATGTCCGCGACTAGCTTCGCGCGCATCGCTTTCGCGCGGTCCTGCTTCGCGACGAGCGAGAGCAGGCGCGCCTTCGCGTCCATCGGATACGTGCCGAGCGTCGTCGCGAGCGCGTGCAGGCGATCCACGCGCGACTTCACGTCGGCCTTCGCCGCTGCGAGCGCGGTGATGCCGGCCGCGACGATCGACACGCGATACGCGGTCTCGGCTTTGTCGCCGGGCTTCGCGCGCTCGGCCTCCGGCGTCGCTGCGGACTTCGCGAGCTTCGCGAGATCCGCGTCGACGAACCTCGTGACGTAGGCGATCGCCTTGTCGCGCACCGGGCCCGTGACGTTCTGTGCGCCGAGCGCGGTCAGCACCTGCGCGGTGACGAACGGATCGACGTCCATGCCGGGGAAGTAGCCCCAGCCGCCGTTCGCGAGCTGATCCTTCGCGAGCTTCTTCTCGTCCTTGTCGCGGATCGCGGCGAGCTCGGTGCGCGTCGGCCGCCCCGGCGTCGCGTACGCGTCGAGGATGTCGTACATCGCGGACGTCGCGAGCATGCGGCTCGAGCGCTGCTCCGCGCATTCGTACGGATACGCCTGGAGGTACCAGTACGCATCGGTCAGCGACTGCAGCTGCGTCGACGAGACTTCGAGCTCGACGCCGCCGACATCGGGAAACACGTTGGTCGGTACCGCGAGCTGCTCGAACGCCGCCTTGTCGTCGACGATGCCGTACGTCGCGAACGATTCGGTCGTGGCCGGCTCCCACACGGGCAGCTCGACATTCGACGCGTCGGTCTGATCGCCCGACACGAGCACCGTCTGGATCACCGCCTTGCCACGCGTCTGCGTCGCGAAGTCGAAGCGGACCTCCGCGCGCTGCCCGGGGCCGAGCGTGACGTGCTTGCCCTGCGGTCCCGTCGCGGCGAGGTTCGCGGCGCGCACGGCGATGTCGATCTCGCGCGGTGTTCCGGCGAGGTTCTGGACGAGGATCGGCAGCGAGAATCGATCACCTTGCGTGAGGAACCGCGGAGCGATCGTGCGCGCGTTGATCATGCGCTGCGCGACGATCACGTTCTCGGCCTTGCCGAACCAGCGCATGTTCGCGGTCGCGAGCGCGACGATGCGATAGCGCGTGAGGTTGTCGGGCATCTTCACCTGCACGCGCGCCTTGCCGTTCTTGTCCGTGTGCAGCATCGGAGAGAACACCGCGACGGGACGGAAGTCCTTGCGCGCTTCGATCGTCGCCGACACGGACCTCCCGCTCATGCCGCCGCGACCACCGCCGACGCCATAGCCGGAGCCCGTGCCGCTGCCGTGGCCGATCGTGCCGATCTCGTCGAGCTTGATGCGCTTGAATCCCGGATCGCCGGCGAGCTCGGGACCCTGGTCGCGGACCAGGCGCAGCGTCTCGACCAGCTGCGCTTTGGGTTGATACTCCTGATAGAACTCGACGAGCGGATCCTGGTGCTTCCTCGACGACAACGACAGGATCGCTTCGTCGACGACCATCAGCGCGACCTCGGCGTTCGCGACCGGTTTGTCATCGTGCTTCACGGTGACCTCGAACCCGGCCATCGCTCCGGGCTCGACGAGCGGCTTGTCCGGTGTGGTCGTCATGTCGAGGCGCGCGCTCTCGGTGTCGATGTTCAGCTCGAGTTGCTCCTGCACGAGCTCGGGGAACGGCAGCGTCGATCCACCGCGCGTGTGCGCCGAAGCGTTCACGCGATCGACGAGGATGTGCACGTTCGAGATGAACGCGGCCTCGATCGGGAGCTCGAACGTCGTCGATGATTTGGTCAGCGCGACCTGCCACTCGCGGATCACGCCGTTGCGCGCGATGGTCACGATCGCCGTCGCGGGCAGCGTGTGCGAGCGAATATCGATCTTCGCCGTGTCGCCCGGGCGATACAGCGGCTTGTCCGGAAGGATTCGCAGCTCGCGCGTGTCGTCGTAGCTCCACCACGGCAGCGCGTACTCCGTGGAGTTCTCGCGGCCACGGCTATCGGCGATGCGCGCCATCGCGGTGTACGCCCACTCGACCTTCGCGCGCTTCCACGGACACGTCACCGCCTCGGTGCCGCTCGTGAGCTTGCACGACTGGGTCTCGACGATGTTCGCATCGTCGCGCCAGCGCTCGCTGCCGAGCACCGCTTCGACGCGCAGATCGATCGGAACGCCGGCGACGGGCTTGCCATCGATGTCGGTGACGATCGCTTCGATCACCTCGGGCTGCAGCGGCTTCGCGCGTACGCCTACGTAGAGCGCGCTCGGGTGCACGAGGATCGCGCGCGAGCTCGCGCGGATCTGCATGCGATCGAGATCCGCGACGGTCGTGTCGACATCGAGCACCGCGGGACGATGCGCCGGTGTCGCCGCGATCGCGAACGTCGCCGTCGATGTCGAATCCCCGGACAAGGTCGTCGCCTCGGCGACCTCGATGCGCTCGCCGCGCACGCTCGGTCCGCGCCAGCGGTCTTTTCGTAGCGAGCGAGAACCCATCGGCTCGAACGTGAAGCGATCCCAGCCCGGCGGGCGGAACGTGGCGGGCGAGAGTGTCGACGCCCACCGGATGTCCGCGCCGGGGAGGCCTCCGCCGGCGAAGTACTTCGCTTCGGCGCGCATCTCGATGCTCTCGCCGACGATCAGCGGTCGCGACCCGCTGTACTGCATGTCGTCCGCGAGCGTGACCATGTACGCGGGCGTGCGGAACTCCTGGACGGAGATCGCATGCGACGTGTGGTTCTTTCGCGTCGAGAACGAGAACGTCGCCGCGCCGAGGTTCGTGGTGTCGGGCAGCGTGGTCTCGAGATCGAAGCCACCTTGATCCGAGAGCTTCGCCGTTCCGCTCGCGATGCGATTACGTCG
>JBGARE010000041.1:84900-97397 GCA_044230415.1 Kofleriaceae bacterium | reverse complement strand
CTCGCGCCGTTCGCGGTGTCGGCGCGATCGACCACGACGAAGGTGCCCAGCGCCTTCAGGAACACGACCTCGCGCTCGAGGCGCGTCACCTCCGGCGCGCCGTCGAACACCGGCGTGAGATCGGCGGCGAGGTAGAGGAAATCCGCGGTGTCGTGGAGCGCGCCGAGCGCGCGGGCGGGCTCTTCCGTTGAGCGCCGCGCCGACGAGGAGCCTGCGCGCGCAGCTCGGCATCTCGGACAAGGATCACCAGAAGATCGTCGGCGAGCTGTCCGCGGAAGAGCGGCAGCTGTTCGATCCGGCGTATCAGGGCAGCGCGGAGCGACGGCTCGCCGGCGAGCAGTACCGCAAGGAGCTCGAGCGGCTCGTGGTGGAAGCCGCGCGCCTCGGCACGTCGCCGACGCCGTCGAGCCTCGAGGCGCTGCGGACCGAGCGCGGTGTCGGCGCGGCGGAAGAGGAAGAAGCGCTCGCGCAGCTGCTCGCGCCCGGTGGCCCGATCGACAAGATGTACGCGGGCGAGCTCGCCGAGATCGCGAAGATCGTCGCGGCCGTCGAAGCGGCGAATCAGTCGAACGTCGACAAGAGCGAGAGCGCGAGTCTGTCGCTGCTCCGGCATCTCGCGCGCGGTCGCGCGCACGAGCACGCGATCAACGCGCTCGGCATCATGGCCGTGATGTCCAAGCGCCCCGAGGTCGAGCAGGTGCGCGCGCAGGCGGCGAAGGCCGGCGTGGTCAAGCTCGACGCCCTCGAGGCGATCGAATCCGTCGGCGACTCGCTGCGCGATCCGCTGACACGGGTGCTGACGCGCCTCGCCTCGCGACAGACCGCACCGTGGGAGGCCGGGCCGTTCCTCGCGATCGCGGATGACAGCTCGCGCCACGTGCGCGCGGTGGTGTCGATCCTGCTGTCGCGGTTCGAGGACGAAGCGCCGCGCAAGCGCATGGTCGCGATGCTCGACGATCCGGATCCGATCGTCCGCGAGGCGACCGTCCGCGCGATGGGCGCGAAGAGCCGCCTGACGCGAGACTTGCTGACCAAGGTCCTCGGCGACAGCGATCAGAACGTGCGGCACGCGGCCGTGCGCGCGGTGTCGGGTGGGACCTCGTCGGAGCTGCCGGCGATGGATCCGGCGGCGCTGTCCGCGACGGCGTTCGCGCAGACCAAACAAGGCGTCGGCAAGGCCGGCGTCTATGCGACGCTCGACGCGAATGCGGCGATGGCGCAGCTCACCGTGATCGAGAAGATGATGCTGATCCGGCAGGTCCCGATCTTCGCGGAGCTCGATGCCGAGGATCTCGAGGAGCTCGCGCAGATCGTCGAGGAGCGCCGCTTCGAAGCGGGCCGCGACGTGTTCAAGGAAGGCGATCCGGGCGACGCCGTGTACCTGATCGTGAAGGGCGACGTGACCGTGTTCACCGGCGGTGGCGACACCGGTCGCGCCGAGAAGGTGCTCAACACGCTCGGCGCGGGTGCGTGCATCGGCGAGATGGCGGTGCTCGATTCGGCGCCGCGCTCGGCGACGGTTCGCGCCACGTCGCGCACGCGCATGCTCCGCGTGCCGGGCGAAGGGTTCAAGCGCGTGATGTCCGAGCGGCCCGAGATGTCGCAGGCGATCGTCGCGGAGCTCGTGCGCCGCATGCGCGGCATGATGTCGTCGGCGAGCGCGGCGCCCGCGCCGATGATGTCGTCGCCGGCGATCCAGCTGCCGAAAGACGATCACTGATGTTCGCGATCGCGCCGACTCGCGAGGGACCGCGCTGATGCCACGCGCGGTCCGCCTCTACACGCTCGACACGGATCCCACCCGCGGTCGCAACGCGCACACGCACCAGGTGGCGCAGCACAGCGATCCGTCGCTCGTGCTGACGCTCATGCTCGCGCGCGAGCCTCGCGTCACGCCCGCGATCACCAACGTTCGCCGGCGCGCGATCCTCTCCGAGACCCGCGATGCCGTCACCCGCGCCCTCGCCCTCTACGATCTGCTCGGCGCCGCGGATCCGGCGGATCGCACGTGGTTCGACAAGGGTCGCGACGCCGCGCGCGACGTGCTGACCGCGACGCAGTTCGGGCCGTACTTGTTCCTCGAGGTCGACGCACCGAACCACGAGGTCGACAAGCTGCACGAGCAGATCGCCGAGCTCGACGAGCAGCTCACGGCGGCGCGCGGCGGTGAAGCGCCGGCGTGGGTCGCCGAGCGCGCGAAGAACTGGTTCACCGAGATCGGGATGCCGCAGTGGAGCATCCCGCGGCGCTTCGATCGCGCCGCGCTCGACGCGAAGATCAAGGCGACGAAGCGCGGCTATCGCATCGCACCCGGGGTCGACGAGGATGCGATGCGCGCGCTCGAGTACGTGATGCCGGTCGTGATCGACGAGGTCGAGCGCGTCGCCGACGAGCGCGTCGCGAGCTGCGTGCTGTCCGCGCATCCGGATACGCCGACGATCACGCTCGAGGACGCCGTGCTCTCGATCGCGTTGCCACCCGCGGGGTGGTCGACGTTCGCGCGGCGACGCTTGCTCGACGCGCTCGGCATGATCCCGCCGACACGCGTGGAATACGCACGCGGCAAGGTGTGAGTTGCGTTAGGCTCGCGGCCGATGAAGCGCAACACCGCTCAAACGATCTTCCGCACGGTCGTGTTCGCAGGCGCGATGCTCGGTGCGCCGGCGTGCAAGAAGAACTCGCCCGCCACGACCACGACGCCGACCAACACGTCGACGCAGCCGTCGACGGAGACGCAGACCGCACCGATGACGACCGAGAAGCAGGAGACGACGCCGACCGGCGATCCATGCGGCGATCCGTGTGGTGGTGGCGAGCGTCCGCGCGGCGTCGATGACGATGGCGGCGGCGGCGAAGGCCGCGGCTTCATCCTTAGCTGAGCACCCGCGCCCGAGTAGCCGCATGCATTGCGCGCGTGGCATTTCGCCCCACGCGATCACTTCGTGCGTTGGCTCCGCTGTAGGCCTGGAATCGGCCGTACCCCGGTGTCATCGTGATTCTCCGGAGGGTACATGGCGAAGCATCGTGAGCTGGCGCAGATCGTTTACGCGAACACGTTGGGACGGACGAGTGCATCGAAGATCTGGCGGACCGTGGTGGTCGCCGGCGCGATGCTCGGTGCACCACTAACGGCGACGGCAGGTGACACGCCGCCGCCCGCGAAGAAGGAAGCGCCACCGGCGAGCAAGCCCGCACCTCCACCGACGAAGGAGGCTGCGAAGCCCGTCGACGGTGCGAAGGCGCCCGTCACCACGCCTCCCGCCGATCCGCCCGTCGACAAGGCGGCCGCGGCGAAGGCGGCGAAGGAAAACGTGAAGGCGATCGAGACCGAGATGAAGGAGCTCGACAAGAAGATCGCCGCGACGACCAAGGAGCTCAAGGGAGCAAAGGATCAGGCCGCGCGCGACGCAGCGAACGCGACGCTCACGGACCAGAAGAAGCAGAAGGACGAGCTCAAGGCGAAGCACACGCAGGCCAAGGCCGACTCGAGGAAGGCCGACGCCGAAGCGAAGGCCGAAGCGAAGGCGAAGAACCCGCCACGTCCGCGGGTGCAAGAGACACGGCCCGTGGGCCGCGGTTTCATCCTCTCGTAGAGCGCAAAAACGTCGTGCAAGCGCGCCGATTCGGGCGCGTTTTCGTTTTCGGTCACGACTGGCAATTACGCGGCGGCGATGTCATCGTCGCCCATCCGTTGCGTTCGCACGCAACCAGCACGGGAGATCGAATGAAGCGCACCATGGTTTCGAACAAGATCTGGCGCACGATCGTCGTCGCGGGCGCGATGCTCGCGACTCCGCTCGCCGCTTGCGGCGGTGGCGACAAGAAGGCGGACACCACGCCAACGCCACCTCCCACCACGGAGACGACGCCGGCGGATGATCCGGACTCGCACGGCATCACCGCCGAGGACGCTGCCGCGCAGGCCAAGTTCGAGGAAGAAGCGAACAAGAAGGCCGAGGAAGAGAAAGCGGCGAAGGAGGCCGAAGAGAAGGCCGCCGCCGAAGCGCAGGCGAAGAAGGAAGCCGACGAGAAGGCCGCCGCCGAAGAGCAGGCGAAGAAGGACGCGGAAGCCAAGAAAGCGCGCCCCCGTACGATCAAGTCGCGTCCGTCGGGCCGCGGGTTCATCCTGTCGTGAACCCCGATCCGAACGAGGGCGTGCTCGGCGATGTCGAGCCGCAGGGTCGCGACGACGCGTACGAGCCGACGAGCCCGTGGTGGCTCAGCGGCACACCGCTCGAAGCGGAGCACCATCGCCTCATGCGGCGGCGCACGGTCCACATTCCGTGGAACGAGACCACCGTCGATCGGTTGACCGAGCCCGAGCGCAACCGGCTCGCGGCGACGTGGATGCGCCGCTCCGAAGCGGAGTACCTCGCGGTGTCGACGTTCTCGGTGCTCGCGATCGATCTCGTCGCTGCGAACGCGCCGGCCGACGTGCTCTCGCTGTGTCTGCGCGCGGGCATCGACGAAGTTCGCCACGCCGAGATGTGCTTGCGGATGGCGAAGATCTACTCGGGCAAGGAGAACCTGCCGCCGCCCGGGATGTCGTCGCTGCCCGACGATCCGGATCGCCCGAAGCTGCACCAAGCGCTCGCGAACACCATGCTCGTGTCGTGCGTCTCCGAGACGTACGCGACCACGGTGCTGTCCGCGACGCGCGAGCTCACCACGGATCCCACGGCGCTCGCCGTGCTCACCTCGATCTACTCCGACGAGGTCATGCACGCGCGGCTCGGCTGGTCGTACATGCGCCACGCGATCGAAGTCGGTGGCCAAGGCGTGATCGACGCCGCCGCCGAGATGCTGCCGCGCGCGCTGCGTGGCGTCGCGAACGTCGTCGAGCGCGAGCGTCCCATCGGTGACGTCACCGAGGCGGTTCGCACGCACGGCCTCATGACGCCCGCCGAGGAGCGCGTGATCTACGCGACCTGCGTGCGCGAGGTCCTCGTCCCAGGATTCACGGCGCTCGGCATTCCCGTCGGCAGCGCGCTCGACGACTACGGAGACGCATGGGCAAACGCAGCCTGATCCTCGTCCTCGTCGCCGCGTGCGGTGCACCGCAAACGGCGGCGCCCACGAAGGTTCCCGTCGAGCCAGCGAAGCCCGCGCCACCGACGGTGCAGTTTCCGCCGGAGCGTGCGGCGATGTCGATCCGCGAGCGCGTGATCTTCGACTTCGAGCGAGCCGTGAAAGAGAGCAAGGACGCGTACGTCGCCTTGTTCGATTTCTCCTCGGTCGGCCAGATCGAGGTGCTCCTGCACCGCTACGACATGGCCGGTCGCTTGCCGAACCTGCCCGAGGATCTGAAGGCGCTGTACCTCAAAGAGGACGGCACGCCGTACTCCGCCGAGCGCGAGCGTCGCAACGTCGGCAACTTCTATCCGTTCCTCGCGCAGCGCACCGTCGGTACGGGCGGCTGCTACGAGCGCGAGCCGCGCACGAAGTACGCGAAGCTCCTCGGTCAGCCCTACGAAGCGCTGCCCCCCGGAACGCCCGCGAAGTACGAGATCCTTCGCAAGAATGCGAACGAGTGGTTGGCCAAGGGCGCCGTGGTCTCGTTCGAGTGCACCGGCGGCGAGTTCGGTCTCGCGGTCGTCTACACCGAGCGGAACAACCCGCGCGGCTACGACCTGATCACGATCTACGACGATTGAGCCCGCGGCCCTGCTTCCGCGCGAATCGGCTCGTACCCGGCGGCATCGTGCGCTAGGGTCCGCGCATGTCGAAGGCCGTCTTCCTCGCTGTCGTGTTCGCCGCCGCGTGCTCGGGCCAGAAGCCCGAAGAGAAGGTCGCGCCGCCCGATCCGATCGTGCCGGGATCGAAGCTGGCCGCCCCTGCCCCCGCGCCGGCCCCCACGCCCGCACCCGAGGTTGGCTCCGGTTCGGATGCGACCGGCTCCGGTGGCTCGACCGCGACCGGCTCCGCTGGCTCGACCGCGACCGGCTCTGCAGCGACCGGCTCGGCGACACCGACGAACGCGGAGAAGGCCGCGGCGGAAGCGACGCCGCCCGCCGACAAGAAGGCAGCCGAGAAGCCCGCGACGACCGCGCCCGCCGACAAGGCCGCGACGAAGCCGGCCACGACCGCGCCCGCCGACAAGGCCGCGACGAAACCGGCCACGACCGCGCCCGCCGCGACGAAGCCCGCGGCGACAGACACGCCCGTCGCGCCGAAGTAGGCAGTGGCAATCGCGTTCGTCGATCCGTTCACACCGACCTCGCTCGATCAGATCACCGCGGTCGAGCTCGAACAGCTCCGCGCGCTCGACGCATTGATCACTGGCGCCGCGCCGAGCACGACGCTGATCGCGGTGCGGCCCGACGCTGCCACACGGTACCGCGTCGTCGACGGTGACGCCCACCTCTACGATGCATGGGTGCACCGCAGTTGGCTCCCGCTCGCGGTGTTCGCGCCGGGCGGCACCGAGGTGCTCGCTTGGTGGGGCGATCAGGACTCGGACGCGGTCGCGGGATTTGCTCACGTCGCTGACGTCGAGGCCGCGCACCGCGCGGTCACCGAATCGAGCGACTGACGTGCACGCGGTATCGAGTCAGGCTGCATCGAGCTCGACGACGAACCGCGCTCCGGGCTGCGCGTTCTCGAACCACACACGACCGCCCATCGCTTCGAGCTGCGACTTCACGATCGCGAGGCCGAGGCCGCTGCCGCCGACATCGCGCGAGCGACCCGCGTCGATGCGATAGAACCTCTCGAAGATCCGGTCCTCGTGTCCCTTCGGGATGCCCGGGCCGCGATCCGCGATCGAGAGCAGCACGTGACCGTCGCGCGTTCCGGCGCGCACCGTGACCGGCGTGTTGCCGCCGTACTTGACCGCGTTGTCGACGAGGTTTTGCACGACGTGATCGAGGCCCTCGCGCGTGCCGAGGACCGCGAGATCCGGTGGAACGTCGATCTCGATCTGCGCCGAAGGAGTGACGCCTCTGGCCGTGCGCGCGGCATCGTTGACCACTTGCGCGAGCGAGACCGTGACGCGATCGCCGATCGCGGATTGCCGTCCACCGAGCGTATCGAGGACGAGCAGATCGGAGACGAGCGAGGCGATGCGCTGCGCGTTGCGATGGATCGTGGTGAGGAACTCTTTGTTGGTCTCCGGATCGACACCGCCGCCGAGGAGCGTCTCGGCGTAACCGGAGATCGAGGTGACCGGTGTGCGCAGCTCGTGCGCGGCGTTGGAGAGGAACTCGCGACGCACGGCTTCGAGGGCGCGCATGCGCGTGACGTCGTAGAGCACGAGGATGGCGCCCCCGGGCTCGTGCAGCGGGCGCGCGGACGCGCGGACCTCGCGTCCGAACAGGACGAGCTCTTCGTCGGCCTGCTCGCCGGCGAGCGCCTTCTCGACGAGCGGCTCGAGCGGCGCAGGGAGCACGGGACGATCGTCGAGCAGCGGCTTCGCGGCGTCGTTGACGAGTACGGTCTTGCCCGCGCGATCGACGACGACCACGCCTTCGACGAGGCCACCGAAAACGACGGAGAGCAGATCGCGTTGCTGCGTGAGCTCGGAGATGCGCGACTTCACCTCGCCGGCCATGTGCATCATCGTCCGCGCGAGCACGCCGAGCTCGCCGCCGGCATCCGTGGGACCGGGTGCGTCGTAGTCGCCCTGCGCGAGTCGCTCCGCGGTGCGCGTCATCGATTGCAGCGGCTTGGTGACGGCGCGAATGAAGATCCACGACAGCAGGAGCGAACCGAGCAGGCCGAACGCGGATCCGACGAGCAGCCGGTTGCGCATGCGCGCGCGCGTCTCGAGGACATCGTCGAGCGGAACCGCGAGCCGGATCACGCGATGAAAGTCGCCCTCGACGGCGACGAGGTACTGCGGGGGATCCTCGGCGCGCAGCTTGCGGATCGCGCGACCGACCTCGCCGCGCCGCGCTTTCGCGACTTCGACCGCGTCGCCGATCGGGCGGCCGACCGTGGACGGCTCGAGCGAGTCACCTTGGATCAGGCCATCGGCGCCGACGATCGTGATGCGCGTGCCGGTGACCGCGGCGAGGCGCGGCGCGAGGCGCTCGGGGTGACCGGCGACGGTGAGCCAGTTCGCGACCGAGTCGCCTTGCTTGAGGAGGCGCGCATCGAGCGACGCGACGAGATCGTCGGCGAGCGTGCGCTCGATCGCGAACAGCGTCGCTGCGCCCACGACGATCACGAGGATGAGGAACGTGAACAGCAGCCGATTGCGCAGCGAGCGATGCACTCGCGTCGATCGTATCAGCTATGGATTCACGAAGCGTCGGGTCGCTTCGCGCGATAGCCGAAGCCATGTACCGTTTCGATGACATCGGCCGCGGGACCGAGGCTGACGCGGAGGCGACGCACGTGAACGTCGACGGTGCGCGTGTTGATATCGCCGCGCATCTCCCAGACTTGCTCGAGCAGCTCCTCGCGCGAGAACACGCGACCCGGATCGCTGACGAGCAGCTGCAGGAGCTTGTACTCGAGCGGGCGTAGCTGCGTCGGAACGCCGCCGATGCGCACGTCGTGGGTGACCGGATCGAGCTCGATCGGGCCGACCTTGAGCACCTTGTTGGGATCGCCCGCGGCCGGTCGCGCGCGGCGCTCGGCGAGCCGGTTCGCGAGCGCGGTCACGCGCAACACGACCTCGCGAACGACGAATGGCTTCACGACGTAGTCGTCGGCGCCGACCTCGAGACCGAGGATGCGATCCTCTGCCTCGCCCTTCGCCGTCAGCATCAGCACGCCGACGTCGCCGACTCTCGGATCGGCGCGCAGCTGCTTGCACACCTCGTAGCCCGAGGTGTCGGGAAGCATGAGATCGAGGATCACGACCTCGGGCATGTTCGCTTGCACGGCGGCAACGCCTTCCGCGCCGGTCCCCGCAGAAACCACCTCGAAGCCCGCGCTGCGCAGGTTGAACTCGAGGAGCCGCGCGACGTCGCGTTCGTCTTCGATGATGACTACCCGGCGTTCCATGCGTCGGTTATAGCCCGAAGACCTGCGTTACATGGATGTGACAACGCGGTCGGAGCGCATCGCGTGGGGTACCTTCGGGTAGTGCGGATGACGTTGTCGGTCGTGATCGCGATCGTGCTCGCGACCGGGTGCTCCGGCAAGAAGGTGTCGGGGCGCAAGGTCCGTATCGCCGCCGCGTCGGATCTGCAGACAGCGTTCCTCGAGGTGGCCAAGGAGTTCACCGCGAAGACCGGCATCGCCCCCGAGTTCCAGTTCTCGTCGAGCGGACTGCTCGCGAAGCAGATCGAGCAGGGCGCGCCGTACTTCTTGTTCGCGTCCGCCAACAAGGAGTTCGCCGAACAGGTCGCGAAGTCCGGCCGCTGCGACGCGGCGAGCAAGCAGCTCTACGCGCGGGGCCGCATCGTCGTGTGGACCGCACCCGACAAGACCGCACCGAAGACGCTCGAGGATCTCGCGAAGCCCGAGTTCGGAAAGATCGCGATCGCGAACCCGGAGCACGCACCGTACGGCGTCGCTGCAAAGCAGGCGCTGCAGAAGGCCGGCGTGTGGGACCGCGTCGCCGATCGCATCGTGCTCGGCGAGAACGCCTCGGCGACGATGCTGTTCGCGAAGAATGGCGACGTGAACGCGGCGATCGTCGCGCTCTCGCTCGCCGTCGTCGCGAAGGGCGGCTCGACGCTGCCGATCGATCCCGCGCTGCACGAGTCGCTCGATCAGCAGCTCGTCGTATGCGGCACGGGCAGCGAGTCCGACGACGCGCGCAAGTTCGCCGCGTTCCTCGCGAGCCGCGACGGACGCGAGATCATGACGCGCTACGGCTTCACGCTGCCCGACGCGCCGTAGTCGCACTCGTCGCCGCCGTGTCGATTCGCGTGACATGATGCCGGCCGTGAAGCCCGAGACGCTCGCCGCGAAAGCGATCCATTCCATCGACCCCGCGACCGGCGCGGTGGTGCCGCCGATCCACCTCGCGACGACGTTCGCGCGCGACGAGAACTACGCGCTACGCGGGCCGATGTACACGCGCGACGAGAACCCGGGGACGATTCCCGCCGAGCAGCTCCTGTCCGCCCTCGAAGGCGGCGCCGGCTCGCTGGTGTTCGCGTCGGGCATGACCGCGGCGACGTCGGCGTTCCGGGCCGCGTGCAAGCCGGGCGATCACGTCATCGGCCCGCGGTTCGGCTACTTCGCGGTGCGCAACTGGCTATCGCGGTTCACGCGGTGGGGCGTTCACGTCGACTTCGTCGACACGAGCAACCTCGACGAGCTTCGCGCCGCGCTGCGGCCGGGCATCACGAAGCTCGTGTGGGTCGAGAGCCCGGCGAACCCGACGTGGGAGGTCACCGATCTCGCCGCCGCGGCCGAGCTCGCGCACGCGGCCGGCGCGCGCCTCGCGGTGGACTCGACCGCCGCGTCGCCGGTGCACGTGCAGCCGATCGTGCACGGCGCGGATCTCGTGATGCACTCGGCGACGAAGTATCTGTCGGGCCACTCCGATGTCCTCGCCGGTGCGCTCGTCACCGCGAAGGACGACGAGGTGTGGGCCGAGCTGAAGGAGCTCCGTCACGATGAAGGTCCGGTCCTCGGTCCGTTCGAGGCGTACTTGCTCCAGCGCGGTATGCGCACGCTGTTCGCGCGCGTCGAGCGCTCCAGCGCGACGGCGATGCAGCTCGCGACGCAGCTCGCGGAGCTCACGAACGTGACCGTGCGCTATCCCGGCCTGCCGTCGCATCCGCAGCACGCGATCGCGCAGCGCCAGTACACGCGCGGCTTCGGCAGCATGCTGTCGATCCAGGTCGGCTCGCGAGAGCGCGCGCTCGCCCTCGTCAAGCGCGTGCGCGTGTGGCTGCCGGCGACGTCGCTCGGTGGCGTCGAGAGCTTGATCGAGCACCGCGCGAGCGTCGAGGGCGCGAATTCGCCGACGCCACCGGATCTGTTGCGCCTCTCCGTCGGGCTCGAGCACGTCGACGACCTCTACGCGGATCTGCACGAGGCCCTCGTATGAAGCTGCGCATCGCGACCTGCATGACGCTGCCCGAGGTCGATGTCGACGAGGCACCGCTCGCCGCCGCGCTGTCCGCCGCGAACATCGACGCCACGCTGCTCGCCTGGGACGATCCGCGCGTCGACTGGGATGCGCCGACGCCGACGCTCCTTCGCTCGACGTGGAACTACGCCCTCGACGTGACCGGTTTCCTCGCGTGGATCGATCGCGTCGCCCGCGTTGCTCCGCTGTGGAATCCGCCGGACATCGTGCACCGCAACCTCCACAAGCGATATCTGCTCGAGCTCGCGGCGCGTGGAGTCCCCGTCGTCCCCACCACGCTCGTCGAGCGCGGCGCGGCGACGGACCTCGCGCGCATCGCGACGAAGATCGTGATCAAGCCCGAGGTCGGCGCGGGCTCGCTCGGCGCACGCGTGTTCACGCTCCCTGCCGAGCTCGACGCCGCGCATGCACACCTCGCCGCGCTGACGTCCACGGGCGCCGCGCTCGTGCAGCCGTACCTCGCGTCCGTCGACGACTACGGCGAGCGGTCCTTGGTGTGGATCGACGGATCGCTCTCGCACGCGATCCGCAAGGCCCCGCGCTTCGCCGGCGATAGCGAGTCCGTCACCGGGCCGTTCCCGATCGCCGACGAGGAACGCGCGGTCGCCGACGCGGCGCTCGCACCGATCGCGGATCGCATCCTCTACGGCCGCGTCGATCTCGCGCGCGACGCGAGCGGCCACCCCGTGATCATGGAGCTCGAGCTCGTCGAGCCGTCGCTGTTCTTCGTACGCGGGCCCGGTGCGGTCGAGCGGTTCGTGACCGGGCTCGTGCGCCGCCTCCGCTGAACTACGCGCCGAGCTGCGATGCGAGTCGATCGAGTGCATCGATCGTCCACGCACCATACCAGAACAGATCCTTGCCGCTCACGCGGACCACGGGCGCCGACGGCAGCGCCTCGCGGATCGTCGCTTCATCCTCGCTCGAGAACGCATGCGGCTCGTCGGGGAGGACGATCAGATCCGCGCCACGTGCGGTGACCTCCGCGAGCGTCACGCGGGGATAGCGAACGTCGCGTCCGGTCGCTTCGACCGCCTCGCCTTTGCCGAGATCCGCGGCGAGCGGGTACAAGCGCAAGCGGTCGCCGAACGCGTTGCCGATGCCGACCTGCGCGAGCACGTCGGCGCCGTACGTGTCCGCGTTGATCGTCATCAGCGGATCCATCCAGATCGGGACGAACGCGCGCCGCGAGATCTGCGTGCTGCCAGCGAGCTGGTACCCGCGCTTGATCAGCGAGCGGGCCGGCTCGCGATCGCCCACGCCGAGGATGCGCGCGAGCCGGGCGAGGTGCGCGACTCCATCGGACACCCGCCGCGGCAGCGAGACGAGCACCGGGATCCGCGCCGCCGCGAGCGCCTCGAGCGCGGGCCGGGTGTTCTCTTCCTGGTTCGCGATGACGAGCTGCGGGGACAGCGCGATGACGGCATCGACATCGACGTCCTTCGTGCCACCGACGGTAGGGACCGCCGCAGCCTCGGGGCTCTCGCAATACGTCGTT
>JBGARE010000041.1:0-84891 GCA_044230415.1 Kofleriaceae bacterium | reverse complement strand
ACGGCATCGACATCGACGTCCTTCGTGCCACCGACGGTAGGGACCGCCGCAGCCTCGGGGCTCTCGCAATACGTCGTCCGGCCCACGAGCCGGTCCACGGCGCCGAGGGCGATCACGCTGTACGTATCGCTCGGGACGAGGGAGACGATGCGCTGCGGCGGATGCACGAAGATCAGCGTGCGGCCGAGGTCGTCCATGATCTTGAGAGCAGGCACGCGCGAGGTATAGCTGCTAAGTTCTGCCCGTGGCGAAGGCCAAGGCGCAGGAAGATCCGCTCGTCGCGAAGGCGTTCGATGCGGACAAGCATGCGGAGCTCGCGGAAGCGATCGAGAACCTGTCGCCCGAGGAAGCGCAGTTCTTCCTGCAGAAGCTCGAAGCCGCGCTGAAGAAGCGCCGCCTGCAGCTGATCGGGTATCTGGTCGCGATGCTCGTGTGGCTCGTGGCCACCGTGTTCGCGCTCGTGTACTTCGGCTCGCACGAAGGGTTCACGGGCTGGGTGTTCCTGGTGCCGTTCTTCTTGGTCGGCGTGATCCTGTTCGCATTCGGCAAGTGGGCCGACCGCGTCTCGCGCGCCACGCTTCCTACCGGCACGGCCGCGGATGCCAAGGCCAAGGGCCGCGCCAACCGGCAGAGCGTCGCGAAGCCCGAACAGGAGCCGAGCGAAGCGCGGTAAGATGGGTCCCATGCGCATCGCCATGGGACTCGCGTTCGTCGTCTTGGCCGCCTGCGGAGGGAAAGAGGACGATGGTCCGACTCCCCTGCCCCGCTGCGCCGCCCCGGTGAACGGCACGACGATCACCGCGCGCGAGATCACGCGCGTCAGCGGCAGCGCGCTGCTGGTCACGGCGCCGCGCGAGGATCCACGCGTGTTCGTGATCGAGCAGAACGGGCGCATCCGGATCGTCGACGAGACCGGCACGCTGCTGCCCGAGCCGTTCCTCGATATCGGCGAGGGCTACGAGCTCGAGGCCGGTGGCGAGTCCGGACTCCTCGGCCTCGCGTTCCACCCGCAGTATCACAAGAACGGCACGTACTTCATTTTCTACACGACCGGCAACGCGAACGTCATCGCACGCTGCACCGTCGACGCGACGAACCCGAACACGACGACCACGCCGTGCACCACGGTGCTCTCGATCCCGGACTTCGCGTCGAACCACAACGGCGGCATGATGGAGTTCGGCCCCGACGGCTACCTCTACATCGGCACCGGCGATGGTGGTGGCGGCGGCGATCCGAACAAGAACGGCCAGTCGCTGATGAACGGCTCGCCGCAGGCAAACAGCATCGCGCTGCTCGGCAAGATGCTGCGCATCGACGTCGATCACAAAGCCGCGGGAATGGAGTACGGCATCCCGAGCGATAACCCGTTCGCGAACGGCGGCGGCGCACCGGAGATCTTCATCATCGGTCTGCGCAATCCGTGGCGCTGGTCGTTCGACAAGGACACCGGCGATCTGTGGATCGGCGATGTCGGTCAAGGCGAGATCGAAGAGCTCACCGCGCTGCCGGCCGGTCAGCAGAAGGGCAAGAACCTCGGCTGGTCGATGTACGAAGCGCGGCAGTGCTTCAGCGCTCCGTGCAGCGAAACGAACATGACGTTTCCGCAGGAGACGCACACGCACGGCGAAGGATGGATCAGCGTGATCGGCGGCGAGGTCTACCGCGGCACCTGCTACCCGGACATCGTCGGCTGGCACTTCTACACGGACTACGGCGCGGGCGGTCTGTATCGCGCACGGCTCATGTCCGACGGCATGCTCGAGAAGGTCACCGTCGCGGGGCAGTTCCCCGGCAGCGTGTCGAGCATTCACGCCGATGCGCGCGGCGAGCTGTACATGACGACGACCGGTGGACAGGTGCTGCACCTCGAAGCCGGCCCCTGATCACCTGTGCGCCAAGCGCACGGGGTGCGATCGTCACCGCCCCAATTTTCGGGACGAGCGTATGATGCGCGCATGCGGTCCCCCCGACTCGTCCTCGCCATCCTCCTCGCCGCCACGGGCTGCGGAGACGATGGCAATAGCGCCAACGATGGCGGTGGCAGTGGTAGCGATGGCGGCGGTGGGAGCGATGGCGGCGACCAGTGCGTGCTACCGGCCGCGCTCCCCGCGTGCGCCGCGCCGATCAGCGGCACGAACATCGTGTTCGAGCGCATCGGCAACAACGGCGACTTCGAGAACGGCTCCGGCGGCGCCGGCGGCGGTCCGATCCTCGTCACGTCGCCGCCCAACGATCCGCGGCAGTTCGTCGCGATTCGCAACGGCCGGATCCGGATCATCGAGAACGGCGTCCTCCTCCCCGACCCGTTCTTCGATCTCGACATGGCGGTAAACAACCTCGTGGCGTCCACGGGCACCGGCGAGCAAGGCCTCCTCGGGCTGGCGTTCCACCCGAAGTATCCCTGCACCAAAGACTTCTTCATCTTCTACACGACGCAGACCGCGAACGTGATCGCGCGCTGCTCGGTCAGCGATACGAATCCGAACCAAGCGAACCCGACGTGCACCACGGTGCTGTCGATCGATGACTTCGCCGGCAATCACAACGGCGGCATGATGGAGTTCGGCGACGACGGCTTCCTCTACATCGGCACCGGCGACGGCGGAAACGCCGGCGATCCCCGCCGCAACGGCCAGCTCCTCACGACCGCGGGTAACGGCAACGCACTGCTCGGCAAGATGTTGCGCATCGACATCGATCACAAGGATGCGGGCAAGGAGTACGCGATTCCGCCGTCGAACCCGTTCGCGGCCGGCGGCGGCGCACCGGAGATCTGGATGTATGGCCTGCGCAACCCGTGGCGCTGGTCGTTCGATCGCGGCACCGGCGACATCTGGATCGGCGACGTCGGCCAGATCAAGACCGAGGAGCTCACCGTGATCAAGGCCGGCGAGCAGAGCGGCAAGAACCTCGGCTGGAGCATCTGGGAAGGCAATCGCTGCTGCGCCACGCTCGGTCAGGCCGATGGCCAGCCCGATCCAGACGCATCGCAGAACGGATGCGATCAGAACGGCACGCAGCAGGCGTGCGTCATGGACGCGCCCGGCCTCGTGTTCCCGCAGGACACGCGCCTGCACAACACGTGGATCTCGGTGATCGGCGGCACCACGTATCGCGGCACGTGCATGCCGGATCTCGTCGGTTGGCACTTCTACACCGACTTCAACACGACGAGCGCCGGTCTCCATCGCGCGACGATCAAGGACGGCCCGTTCGCGAAGTTCGATTACTCGCCGAACCCGCCCACGCTGCCGAACAACATCACGAGCATGCACTCGGATGCGAGCGGCGAGATCTTCGCGACGACGTTGAACGGCAACGTCTACCGCCTCAAGGCCGCGCCCTGAGTCCTGTGGCGACGTCGCGCCGGCTCGCTCTCGCGACCGGCATCCATTACAACGTCCTCGAGTGGGAAGTCCCCGCAGCGACGGACCTGACGTTCGTGCTCGTGCATGGCTTCACCGACGTCGCGTATGCGTGGCGCGGCGTCGCCGAGCGCCTCGCGGCCCGCGCGCACGTCGTCGCGCCGGACCTGCGCGGTCACGGCGACAGCGAGTGGATCAGCGGCGGCGGGTACTACTACTTCATGGACTACGTCGCGGATCTCGACGACGTGATCCGCCAGTGTGCTCGAACGCGCGTGGTGCTCGTCGGGCACTCGATGGGCGGCAGCGTGTGCAGCTACTACGCGGGCACGCGCTCCGAGCGGCTCCACGCGCTCGCGCTGCTCGAAGGCCTCGGTCCGCCGGATCAGAGCGCCGCCGACGGACCGACGCGCACCGCGATGTGGATCGATGCATGGCGCGCAGCGCGGACGAAGTCGCCGAAGGTGATGGCCACGCTCGACGATGCCGTCGCGCGGCTGCGCAAGCACGATGACCTGTTGTCGCCGGAGCTCGCGCGCGAGCTCGCGGAGCGCGGGACGAAGAAGGTCGACGGCGGCTTCGCGTGGAAGCACGATCCGTTGCACGCGACGTTCGGCCCGTATCCGTACCGGCTCGACACGGCGATGAAGTACTGGGCGAAGATCACGTGTCCCACATTGATCGTCGACGGTGCGGACTCGAAGCTGAACCTCTCGCTCGACGAGCGCGCGAAGCGGCGCACGTGCTTCGCGAACCATCGCTACGAGGTCATCGCTGGCGCGGGCCACGCGATCCAGCGCCACCAGCCCGCGGCGCTCGCCGAGCTGTTGCTCTCCCTCGCCTAGCTCTCGCCGTCGCCGGTGATCGTCTCGTCGAGCGGCGGCACGCTGATCTGCGCGGTGCGGCGTCCGCCCCACGTCTCGGGCACGAGCACGCGGAACGTCGACCCTTTGCCGACGACCGAGTCGACCGACACCGTCGTCGCGAGGAGATCCGAGAGCTGCGCGACGAGCGCGAGGCCGAGGCCCACGCCACCGAAGCCCCTCTCGTCACCGCGCTGGCCCTGCCGGAACGGTTCGAAGATCTTCGCGCGATCCTCCGGGGCGATGCCGATGCCCGTGTCCTCGACGGCGAGCTCGATGCCCGCGGGCACGCGACGCGCGCGCACCATCACCTTGCCACCCTCGGGCGTGAACTTCACCGCATTCGCGATCAGGTTGACGAGCACGTGCGCGAGCCAGCGCTCGTCGGATTGCACGGTCGGCAAGTCGGCCGCGATGTCGGTGTCGAGCGCGAGCTTCTTCGTGCCGACCATCCACGACACCGACGCGGTGACGCGCTCGACGAGGATCGCGACGTCGACGGGCCCGGGCCGCGTCTCGATCTTGCCGGCCTCGGCGCGCGACAGCTGCAGCAGATCGTCGACGAGCTGGAGCAGCGACTGCGCGCTGCGCTTGATCGAGGCGCACGCCTCGCGCTGCTTGTCGGTGACCGGGCCGTACACGCCCGCGGCGATCACGTCGGACAGGCCCTGCACGCCATGGATCGGCGTGCGCAGCTCGTGGGTCATCGACGCGACGAACTGGCTGCGCTGCGTGGCGCTCTCGATCAGCTGCGCGGTGCGGCGCTCGAGATCCGACTCCTTCTTGCGTAACAAGCGCAGCGTCGCCGCGGAGTAGAACGCGGGAACACCGACGACGAACGCGCAGTACACCATCGCGGTGATCGCGTAGCCGACGGACGGTATCTGTCCGGGCGAGCCCGGCACCGGCGTCGTCGGCAAGACACCCACCGTCATCAGCACGAGCATCGTGCCGAACGAGACGACGATCAGCGACGCCATCACCATCGTGACGGCGAGGTTCGACAGCAGCGACAGCACCGCGACGACGATGACGTACGTGGGCAACAGCGGGCTGTACGGTCCACCCGTGAAGTAGATCGCGGCGGTCAGCAGGATCACGTCGCCTGTCGTGTTGAGACTCTGGGTCTCCATCACGAAGCGGTCGTTCTTGAGGGCGAGCAGCGCGAGCGAGTTCGTCAGCAGCTTGATCGTGACGAGCGCGACGTAGGCCCACGTCCACGGCGTCAGGTGAAACAGCGCGGCCGCCGCGGCGAGCACCGCGAAGCCAATCGCGATCGCGAACCCAGACCACACGCCGAACCACAGCTTCGGCCGATTGACCGGCAGCGCCATCTCGGCCAGCGCGTCAGCCAGCGACCATTTCACGCGGCCGAGCTTACTAGGCTTCGCCGAGCAGCTGCTTGACCTGCGTCAGGAGCTGCACGAGATCGAACGGCTTGGACAGATAGCCATCCGCGAGCGTGCCGAGCTGGATCGTGCGGTTCGACTGATCGCGGTCCGTGTACACGGCCGACATCAGCAGGATCGGCGTACCCCTGCCCGTGCTCTTGATCTCGCGGCACAGCTCGAAGCCGTTCTTGCGCGGCAGCTGCACGTCGACGAGACACAGATCCGGCGCATCGCTCTCGAAGCGCTCGATGCCTTCGGGACCCGACGCGGCGGCGACGGTCAGATAGCCGTTGGCCGCGAGGAAATCAGACAGGATCATCTGATTCACGGGGTCGTCCTCGACTACCAAGATCTTCTTCACGTGACGTCGATCGTAGCAGGTTTAGAGAAACCGGCTCGACGGAACAGGCCCACCCGCCCACAGCCGTGATCTCTGTTCCGGTGTAGGCGGCCAGGCGCGAGACACGAGCGCGGCCCACTTCGCGGGCTCGTCGGCGGCGAGCTCGTCATCGCGGAGCGGCTCGTGCGCGAGGATCGCGGCGGCGATGTCGGCGGGACTTCGATCATCGGCCGGCGTGTTCGAGGACTCGCGGGTGTCAGGATCGACCACCGGCCGTTCGTCCCACGGAGCGACGAGCGACTGGAACAAGAGCGTCGTGACGTCGGGCGCGACCGGGCTGTCCTGCGTCCACGGCGTCGCGTGCGCGTAGAAGACCTGATCCGCGCGACGCGGCACGAGCTGCGGGATGTGACTGCTCGGGATGTCGGACAGATCGTAGACGACGACCAGCCCCGGCGCGGGAACACCGATCGTCGGCCACTCGGCGATCGGGATGCCGAGCTTCTGCGATGCCGCGTGCGCCATGATCTCGTTCGCGCGTCCCGGCGGCGCGTACACGCAGGGCAGCGCGAGCGGGCGGACGAGCGTGGCGAGTCGCTCGAGCCCGAACGCGATCTGCGCGTGCGAGTCCGCGAGCCACGCGTAGCGGCCGTGCATCGGCTCGTCGAAGCCGTACGGCGATTGATGAACGAGGAGCCCTCCCGTGAGCACGTAGTGCCAGCCGCGGAGGTCGCGCTCGTCGAGGGGAAACGCATCGGCGATGCGATCGGCGCGCTCGATCATGGCGGCGATCGTCGCTCGCATCGCGGCGGTCTCGGGCGAGTCGGCGTCGAGCGTGGGGACGACCTCGCGCGTGATCGCGAGCTTGCCCGCCATCGCGGCGTTGAAGCCGTAGAGGTAGCGCACGAGGAAGCTGCGCGCGCGGAGCGCCGCGTGCTCCTCGAGAACCGCGAGCGCATCGGTGTACGCGAGCGCACTCTCGAGCGCGCTGACCAGCTCGCACACGACCTCCTCGCTCTCTCCCACGAGCGCGAGGCAACGCCAGAGCAGCGTCGCCGCGATCGTCGGCACGCCGGCATCGATCAGCGCGTAGCCGAGCGCGTACAAGCGGTCGGGACTGTCCGGATCGCGGACGACCTCTTCGACCTGCTGCGCGAGCTGCTCGGCACCGCGCCGCGCTGCGAGCTCGCCGATCATCGCGATCCACGCGGGCAGATCTGCGACCGCGATGGCCTTCCCCACCGGCCAGCCGAGGTGCGTGCGCAGCTTCGCGAACGCGGCGCGATCGTCGCCCGCCGCGACGAGCCGGCGCACTTCGTCGCGATCGCCGGGCGTGCTCACAGCTTCGCGAGTCTCACGGACGCGTCCCACAGCCCCGCGCGCAGTTGCTTGTCGCGCGCGGCGGTCGCTGGCTGGGTCGGCGTGCCTTCGTTGAAGTACGTGCCCGAGGGCTCGTCGACGCTTGTCGCCCCGGCGAGGCGAATCGGCGTGCGTGCGCCGGTCTCCGTCGACGCGCCCTGTACCGGACCGAACCCCTGGCGCAAGAGCTTGGTGCCGATCACACCTGGATGCAGCGAGTACGCGACGAGCTTCGCCGGATCATGTCGCTCGGCGAGCTCGATCGCGTGCATCACGTTCGCGAGCTTGCTCTGCGCGTACGCCGCGTACCCGGTCCAGCCTTGGGCGAGCGTCAGATCCTCGAGGTGGATGCGGCCGCGCGTGTGCGCGATCGAGCTGACGTTGATCACGCGCGACGGCGCCGTCGTCGCGCTCGCTTCGAGGCGCGGCGCGAGCAGCTCGGTCAGCAAGAACGGGCCGACGTGGTTCACCGCGAAGGTCAGCTCGATCCCGTCGTCGGTCACCGTGCGCTCGTCGGCGTAGATGCCGGCGTTGTTGATCAGCACGTGCAGCTCGGGGACACGCGCGAGGATCTGCTCGGCACCTTTGCGCACCGCGGTCAGCGAGCCGAGATCGAACGACACGCCCTCGATGTCCGCGCCCGGTAGCTCTTCCTTCAGCTTCGCGATCGCAGCATCGACCTTCGCCTTGCTGCGACCGTGGAGGATCACCTTCGCGCCGGCAGCCGCGAGGGCACGCGCCGTCGCGCGACCGATGCCATCGGTGGAACCCGTGATGAGAACGACGCGCCGCTCACTCATGCCGCGACGATACCGCGCGGCTCACCTCAAGGGTACTTGCACGCCTCACAGCTCGCTGCATCGCCGGTGGTACCCGCGGATCGACAACGCGATCGGCCGCGCGCTCCCGCGCCGCTTGCGGGATGAACGGCTGCACCCCCGTCCACGCCGCGAGCTTGGTCAGCACGGCCTGCTTGTCGGGCTCCGCGAGCCGGCCGATCCGCGCGCCGTGCGTCCCCTGCGCCTGCACGACGAGCAACGAGTCGGTCGCGGCGCCGAGCGTGAACGCCCCGCCGGTCCACGGATCCCACTGGCCGTAGACAAACGCGAGGCCCTGCCCGTCGGTCTGCACCCAGTGGTCGATGTCCGCCATCGCCGCGCCGCCGTCGTACGCCGGCGGATCCACCGGCAAGGCGGTCAGGTAATCGTCGTCGGTGTAGCGCGTGTACGGATCGAGGTAGGCCGCGCCGCCCGCCGGAAAGCCGAGCTGATAGTACGCCTGGTAGTAGTAGGCCTCGAATTGGGCGACGCTGTCGTCGGCGTTGTCGCTGACCGGCGAGGTGTCCACGACGAAGCTCCACAGCGCCGCATCGCTCGCGGTCGCGGCGGGGACGTCACCGCAGGCGCCGACGCCGCGGTACTGCCAGAACGCCCATTCGAGGCTGACGACCGACGACTCGACCGCGAGCGGGATCGGAATGCGCGTGTACGCGAGACCGCGCTGCGCGGCCTCGGCGGTCGCTTCGGTCTCGAGCATCGCGCGTCGATTCGCGAGCAGCTCCGTGGCGACCGCGCGGACCTGGGTGCGGCACGTCGAGGGGCCGAGCGTGTCGAGGAACGGCTCGTAGCGCGGATCCGGCGCACCGAAAGAGATCGGCGCGACGAACGGCACGGTCCCCTCGACGTCGTCGGGGTAGAAGCGGCGATGGTACACGGCGGTCATGCCGCCCTTGCTGCCGCCGGTGGTCACGAACGCGCCGTCGTAGACCGTGCGCAGCGCCGCGATGATCGCGTGCTGATCCGCGGCCATTTGCTCGATGGTGCACTTCGACCAATCGGCCGGCTCGGGCCGCGATTCGCCGAAGAACCGATGTTCGATCGAGATCTGGTTCGCGAGCAGCATGCGGGTCAGCTCGACCGGGGTGTCGAGGTAGTAGTCCCAGTAGCCGGACGTCTGCACGATCATCGGGGCCGTCGGGTCGCGATGGATCAGCGAGACCTCCTGTTGGAACGTCGGACCATCCGGGTCCTCGTGGTCGACGGGCTGCGTGAAGTGAAGGACGTAGTAGACGTATCCGCTGGTCTCGGTGTCCATCTCCGTCACCGTGACGCCCGGCAGCGCCTCGAGCTGCTCCACGAACGTGGGGGGCGTGCCCTGGATATTGTCGCCGCACGCCCCGAAAGCACCGAGGGCCAGACCGGCGATCCCGACAAGGACGCAACGCATGGAACGCACCTTAGCGCGTTGCCTTGCCAGGTAGGACAAGTTCGGGGTAGCCATACCCTCCTCATGGCACTCTCCGTCGGGATCGTCGGTCTCCCTAACGTGGGCAAGAGCACGGTGTTCAACGCGCTCACGGCCGGCAAAGCCGAAGCTGCGAACTATCCATTCTGCACGATCGATCCGAACGTCGGCGTGGTCCCCGTCCCGGATCCGCGCCTCGCTCGGATCACGAAGTACATCCCGCCGCAGAAGACCATCCCGGCCATCGTCGAGATCGTCGACATCGCCGGGCTCGTCAAGGGCGCGTCCCAAGGCGAAGGCCTCGGCAACAAGTTCCTCGCGAACATCCGCGAGACCAACGCCGTCCTCATGATGGTGCGCTGCTTCGACGATCCGAACGTGATCCACGTCGCCGGCTCGGTCGATCCGATGCGCGACATCGACATCATCGATCTCGAGCTCGCGCTGTCCGACCTCGACTCCGCCGAGAAGCGCCTCAAGAAGGCCCAGGGCCTCGCGAAGACGGGCTCGAAGGAAGGCAAAGCCGACCTCGCGCTGATCGAGAAGATCACCGCGCACCTCTCCGCCGGCAAGGCGGCGCGCACGCTCGAGCTGTCCGACGACGAGCGCAAGGTGATGAACACGATGGGCCTGCTCACCTCGAAGCCGGTCCTCTACTGCTGCAACGTCGGCGAAGGCGACCTGCCCGACGGCAACCAGTGGAGCAACCTCGTCCGCGAGCGCGCGAAGAAGGAAGGCGCCGGCGTTGTCATCCTGTGCGGCAAGGTCGAAGCCGAGCTGGCCGAGCTGTCCGAAGGCGATCGCGGCGAGCTGCTCGCGTCGTACGGCCTGACCGAGCCCGCGCTCGCGACGCTCGCTCGCGAGTGCTATCGCCTGCTCGGCCTGCAGTCGTACTTCACCGCCGGCGAGAAGGAAGTGCGCGCGTGGACGATCAAGGTCGGCGCGACAGCCCCCGAAGCCGCGGGCGTGATCCACACGGACTTCGAGAAGGGCTTCATCAAGGCCCAGGTCTACTCGCTCGAGGATCTCGAAGCCCACAAGAGCGAAGCCGCGATCAAGTCCGCCGGCAAGATGCGCATGGAAGGCAAGGAGTACGTCGTCAAGGACGGCGACATCATGCACTTCATGTTCAACGTGTAACGCTCGCGAGCCAACACACGACCTTGCAGCTCGCGTGATCACCGAGCTCGACACGAAGCTCGTCGCGGACGCGATCCGCATGCACGGGATCGAGCTGGTAACTCGCGCCGAGGAAGTCCCACGCATGATCGAACGTGCCGCCGAGCTCGAGCTCGATGCGCTCGAAGGTGGGCTCGCTCCAGCCCGCGAACAGGTCGCGCCATCCCTGCGGTGATTTCGCGCGCGGGTCACCGAACCGCGCCCCGCCAACGTGCGGCGAGCCGACCGCGAGGAAACGATGGAACGCATCGCGCTGGCGATCGGACTCGGCGAGCTCCACCGGACCGCCGCCGAGGAGCGCGGCGAACACGCCTCCCGGAACGATCACGCGCGCCAGCTCCGCGACGACGCGCTCGATGTCATCGAACAGCATGAACGCGAGGTGACACGCGACGGCATCGAAGGATCCGTCGGCGAACGGCAGTGCTTGCGCGCGTCCCTGCACCACGCGGCCACCGACGCGCGTGATCGCCAGCTCCTCGCGCGAGAGATCGATGCCGATCGCGCGCGGCCCGAGCTCCGCGAGCAGCGGCCCGTCGCCGCACGCGAGATCGAGCACGCGTTCGCGCCCCGTGACGAGCGATGCGAGTCGTGCGTAGCTGTCCGTGCGCGCGAATGCCTGCGAGGTCGCCCCCGGATGCAGTGCGTGAAAGCGCCGGAGAAACGATTCGCGCTCGCTCACGCGCCGACCATACACGACGGCAGCGGTCGCCCTGAACCGCGCATCGTCGACGCCAGCATCGTCGTCGACCTCCACGACTACCACGACGATCACGATTCAATTCGGGACAGCCCCGAGTACAGTCGCGAGCCGTGCTCGCAGGTCTGGTCATGGTCACGCTCGCTGCGGCCTCGTGGGGCACGTGGAGCCTGTTCCTGCGCCCCGCGGGCTTGCCACCGACGGTGACGACGCCGCTCTTGTTCGCGATCATGGGTACGGTCGCGCTGCCGTTCGCGCTGCGCTCGCCGACGATCGTGTGGACACGACGCGATGTCGGGCTGGTGCTGCTGAACGCCGCGTTCGATTCGCTGAACATCCTGACGTTCTTCGGCGCGATCCACTACACGACCGTCGCGGTCGCGGTGCTCTCGCACTACGCGGCGCCGATCCTGATCGCCCTCGCCGCTCCCCGGGTCGACGGTGTGGCGACGCCGGGTGCGCGGCCGGCCGCGGTGGTCGCACTCGCCGGCCTGGTGATCGTCCTCGAGCCGTGGGGGGCGCCTGCGCACGGCGCGCTCGTCGGTGGGGCGCTCGGGCTGCTCAGCGCGACGTGCTTCGCGGGCAACGCGTTCACCGTGAAGCGACTCGCCGAGCGGATCGGAGCCGCGCGCGCGATGTCGTACCACTCGCTGATCGCCGCGGTCGCGACCGCTCCCTTACTCGCGCTTCACGACGGTGCGATCAGCGCGCGCGGTGTGGGCATCCTGGCCATCGCTGCGACGACGATCGGCGCGGGATCCGGCGTCGTGTACGCGGTCGGGCTCACGCGGATCGGCAGCGCGCGTGCGGCGGTCCTCACGTTCGCCGAGCCGCTCGTCGCCGTCGCGGTCGGTGTGCTCGCATGGCACGAACCGATGCGCTGGACAGCAGCGCTCGGTGGCGCGCTCGTCCTCGGTGCGGGCATCTACGTTGCAAGACCAGCGCGTTGATGTCGCCACTGCCCCGCGTGTCCATCGTCATGCCGTCGTTCAACGAGGAGCACTTCATCGAGGCGTGCCTCGCGAGCGTGCAAGCCCAGGACTACCCGCGCGAGCTGATCGAGATCCTCGTCGCCGACGGGCGATCGACCGACCACACGCGGGAGATCCTCGCGCACATCACCGAGGCCGATCCGCGCATCCAGATGATCGACAACCCGGCGCGCCTCCAAGCGGCAGGCCTCGGCCTCGCTGTGAAGGTCGCGACCGGCGACGTCATCGTGCGGATGGACGTGCACTGCGAATACGCGAAGGACTACGTGCGTCGCTGTGTCGAGGTGCTCGACGCGACCGGCGCGGACAACGTCGGCGGTGCGCAGCGTGCTCGCGCGAAGACGCCGTTCCAACGCGCGCTGTGTGCCGCGCTCGGCAGCAAGCTCGGCACGGGCGGCGTCGGCTATCGCGACGAGAGTTCCGAGGGCTTCGTCGACACCGTGTTCCTCGGCGCGTTCCGCCGCCGCGTGTTCGAGTCCGTCGGCCTGTGGGATCCCGCGGCGATCACGAACGAGGACAGCGAGCTGAACCAGCGCATCTTGGAGGCCGGCGGGACGATCTACCTGTCGCGCGACATCGTCGTGCACTACTACCCGCGCGATTCGTTCCGCTCGCTCGCGACGCAATACTTCCGCTACGGTCGCGGCCGCGCGCGCACGCTGCTCAAGCTCGGCCGGTTCCCGAGGCTGCGCCCGCTGATCCCGTTCCTCGCGATGACGGGGATGGCGGCGACGATCGCGATCCCGCCGTGGTGGCCGCTCGCTCCGTTCGTCATCGGCGCGTACCTCGCGGCGACGGGCATCGAAGCGGTGCGCGTCTCCCGCGAGCTCGGCGTCGCGGCGATCCCGACGGTGTGGCGCATCTTCCCCGTGCTCCACGCATCGCACGCGGCCGGGTTCTGGGCCGGCCTGGTCCGCTACCTGCGCACGCCCGACTGGCCCGAGACCCCCGAGGTCGTCGCGGCGCAGGCCGAGCGCGTGCTCCGCGCGATCTAGCGGCGGGCTAGTCGAGCGGCAGCAGCGCTTTGTTGTCCGAGATGCGGATCAGCTCGCGCGCGATCGCGAGGCGAACGCCGAGCGTGACGCGCTCGCTGACCTGCTCGGTGACCCGAGCAAAGCCGAGCAAGCGCGCCGAGTCGCGCACGAGCTCCGGCGTGGTGATGCCACCTGCGCGCTCGACGACGATACGCGCCGCGGACGCGAGCTCGGACAACGGGACCTCGTCGATCGCGCGCCGCGCCGTCGCCTGCTGGCCGGCCACGCGCACCGGCGGCACCGACGCCGGATCTTGATCCAGGCGCCACACGATCTTGTCCTCGTCGCCGAACTTGCCGCGCCCCTCGAGCGCGAGGCAGATCTGCTCGCTCACGCGCTGCGACAGTCGACCGATGCCGAAGTAGCCGCCGACGCGACGCGCGAGGAGATCGACGTGCATCGGCGCTTCCGCGGCGAGCACCTGCTCGACGATCTTTTGGACCTCGCCGAGGTAGCGCGGCGCGAACAGATCATCGGGCGTGCGGCGGCCCGCGGGAATCGCGGCGGCGGTGTACGGACCGATCGGGATCGCGTTGCGGGCGATCTTCGTCGGTGTCGTCGGTCCGTCGTAGGCCGCGAGGGGCATCGCGAGCGTGGGGCCCGAGCCGGATGCGAGCACCGCGGGCTCCGAGGTCGCGGCCTTCGGCGGGATGCGCACGATCGGCGCCGAGCCCTGCGGCAGTGTCGCGGGCGGCGCGCTCGCCTTCACCGGCGTGGCCTTGGCGGCGATGCGCGGCGGCTTCGTGACCGCGGGCGCGCGGCGTTGGCGCGTGGCGGCGATCGCCGTGATGATCGCACCGTGGGCGCGCTGGATCTCGCGCTCGGGGTCGGCCCACCAATCGAGCCCCCAGATGCGATGCAACCGCCAGCCGAGGAGCGCGAGCGTCTGCGGGCGCAGACGATCGCGATCGCGGGCGACGCGCGAGCTCGCGTACGCGGCGCCATCGTGCTCGATCGCCAGGACGAAGCGCTCCGGGTCGTTCGGATCGACGACCGCGAGATCGAGCTTGAACGGACCGACGCCGACCTGATGCCGCACCGTCCAGCCGCGCTCGACGAGCGCGCGCGCGATCGCATCCGCGATCGGGCTCGCGGGTGGTGCGTCCTCGACCCGGCGAACGACGTTGCCGCCCTGGCGCGCGAACGCGAGGAGCGCGGCGAGCTCTCGGATCCCCGCCGCTCCACCCTGCGGCAGATCCTCGGGCGCGAGGCTCGAGAACACCACGAGCTGCTCGCGCGCACGCGTGGTCGCGGCGAGAAGCGCTCGCTCGCCACCGGGCATCGTGAGCGGACCGTGATCGATCGCCAGATCGCCGGCCTCCGATGGCGCATACGTACCCGCGAGCAGGATCACGTCGCGCGGGCTCGACGGACCGCCGAGCTCGTCGATCGACAGCGGCTCCACGGTCGCGTCGGGACCGAGCTCCGCCGGTTCGAGCAGCGCGTCGAGCGTGGGGTCCTCGCGGCGCGCGTCGTCGAGGAGATCCTCGATCACCTCGCGCTGCGCGGCGGTCATCACGACCACGCCGATCGAGCGACTGCGCTGTGCAGGATCGCGAAGCCGGGCCAGCACGTCGGCGACCACGGCCTCTGCCTCGGCGCGATTGACGAGCCCGTCGTGATCGAAGGTAGACACCACACCGCGCCAGGTGACGCCGAGCTCCGGCGTCGAGTGCGCGACGGGCAGCACGTGCAGCTGATCCGTGTACGCGCGTTGGTTCGCGAGCGCGATGAGGTCCTCGTGTTTGCTGCGATAGTGCCAACCGAGCGAGAGTGCCGGCAGCGGCGCTGCCAGGGCGTCCGCGAGCAGCGACTCGGTCCGGGAGGCGCGTGCACGATCACCGACGATCATCACCGCCCCTCCCCGCGCGATGGCCCCGATCACCTCTGCCGTCGCGATCCGATCCGCGTCGCGAATCACGACGAGATCGAACGTCGCCGCCGGATCGAGGAGCTCGGCCACCGATGCGGGCGTCGCGAGCACGCACGGCGCGATCCGCGCCCGCATCGTCGGCAGCGCGGCGAGGAGCGCGCGCAGCGATCGCTCGGGCGTCTTCGCTTCGGCGACGAGCAACGCGAGCTCACCGGTGGGATCCTGCGAGAGCCGCGGCGCGAACGCGGTCAGCTTCGCGAGCGCACGTGCGCGCGACAGGGCGAGCGCTCCGCGATCGAGGTCCGCGAACGCCGCGACCTGCGCGTGATGGCTCGCGCCGTGAAAGTGCGATAGCGCGGGTCGCTCGGACAGCTCCGCATCGGCCCACGCGAGTAGCGTCGCGCGCTCCCACGCGCTCGCGAGCTCGGCGGCGCCGAGGTCCCCGCGCTCGATCGCGCCGATCGCTGGACCCACGCCCGCGGCCAGCGCCGCACGACGCGCGCCGTGGAACGCGACCCACGCGGGCAGCGCGTCGACGGCGTGGCGCAGCGCATCGATGCGCTCGCGCAAGGCGACGAGGTGATCCTCGCCCGCGGCGAGCGTGTCGCTCGCGATCCCCGTCGCTGCGCCGAGCGCGGAGATCGCGGGGCTCCAGCGCGCGACCGCTTCCGCGATCTTCGCGAAGATGGGCGCATCGATCGCGAGCCCCGCGCGCACTGCGCTCGCGTCGGCAGCGCGGCTCGCGTCCGCATTCGCTTTGATCTCCGTCGCTGCCGCGCTCGTCGCGCCCGACGTCGAGGGATTCGCCGCGACCTGGGCGACCAGCGCGCGCCACGCGCTCTCGCGCCCCGCTGCACCGCCGATCACCTCGAGCGCATCGAACGCGCGGCGCAGCTCGGCAGACCAGCTCACCGCATCGTCGAGCTTGCCGAGATCGAGCGTCAGCGGATCACCGCCGACATCGCCGAACCAGCGCTTCGCGGGCTCCGCGGCCGCGAGCAACGCCGAACGACATGCGCGCTCCGCGATCACCGCCTCCAGCGCGGAGATCATCGCCTCGTCGCTCTCGAGGTGCGTGGGCATCGCGGCCGCTTTGACCTCTGCACGCGCGGACCGAAGCGCGACAAAGCGCAGCGGCGCCATGCTGTTCGTCCACTTGCGCAGCTGCGTCCACAGCGCACCGGCATCGAGGTTCTCGACGGTGTGCGTGAAGTGATCCTCGACCTCGGTCGCGAGCGCGCGATGTTTGTGCGCGAGCGCGAGGAACGCGAGCGGATCGCGCGGCACCTCGACGGTCCCTGCGCCGCGCGCGCGGATCAGCGCGACGCGCTCGTCGATGTCTTCGCCTTTGCCGCCGCGCATGTTCGTGAGCAGCTCGGCGCCGGGGCGCGGCGACACCGCGGCCACCATCGCGAGCGCACCGAGCGCGGACAGCTGCTCGCGCGTCTTCGCGACGAGGTTCGGCACGAGGTGCGAGAGCTCGCGCACGCCACCGGCGAGGACGTCGGCCGCGCTCGCGGCTTCGTCGAGCGCGGCGAGTGCGTGTTCGCGCAAGCCCGCGGGCGCCGCCTCGAGCGTGGACAACCGCCACGCGTGCGTCGCGACGGGCTCGACGGGGAGCGCCGCGTCGGCGATCGCGGTGACCGCGGCGAGGCGCTTCGCGAACGTCGCGCCGTCGAGGCCCACCGCGTCGCGCTCGGCGAGATCCGCGTTCGGCGCCGAGCGCAGCTCGACGAGCCGCCCGAGCACGTCGTGCAGCGATCGCGCGAACGGCCCCACCGCGTGCAGCGCGGTGACGTGACCGTCGAGCTGGAGGCGCAGCTCGACGAGCCGGTTGTCGAGGCCCGACCCCGTCGTCGATCCACCCCCGGGACGAAACGTGCGCTCGACGGCGCGCGCGAGGCGAGCGACCACACGCTCGCGGCTGCCCGCCGGGCCGTAGAGCGGGAGGCACAGCTCCGCGAGTCCGACCGAGCCGAGCCGCTGCTGGATCGCATCGAGCGCGGCGGGCGTCTCGCCGACGACGAGCACGCTCTTGCCCTGCGCCGCCGCGTGAACCACGAGGTTCGCGATCGTCTGCGTCGCTCCGGTTCCGGGCGGTGCCTGCACGACGAACGTCGCGGCCTCGCCCGCCGCGTGGATCGCCGCGAGCTGCGAGGCATCCGCGTCGAGCGGCGCGACGCCGAGATCGAGGAGCGCGGTCGCCGACGGGCGTGTCACCGCTTCGGCGGCCGCGATCGATGGCTGCGCGAACGGTGTGCGCGCGTCGCCGCCGACGTTGGCGAGGTGCGCGACCAGCGGATGCGCTGCGAGCGCGTCGCCCGCGAGCGCGAGGTCCGCGGCGATCGAGAACCGCGCGAACGAGAACACGCCGAGCTTCGCGATCCGCTCCACGCGCCACGACGGCCGCGTCACCGCGAGTCCCTCGGCCGCCGCGAACAAGCCCGCGATGTCGAGCGCCCCCGCCGTCGGCGCGGCGAGGACGACGGCCACCTCGCGCTCGAGCGCACCGCACAGCGCCGTGTTGATCCGCGGCTCCAAGCCCTCGGCGGTCACGAGGCGCGCGGCTCCGCTCGCCGTTCGCTCGAGCTCGACGGGCCACAGCGCGAGCGGCGAGATGCGGTCGGCGCTGTCGTTCGGTGCCTGCCACACGAGCGCGCCGAGCGCGATCCACAACACGTGCTCGCCGTGCATCGTTCGCGCACGCCGTGTAGCGCGCCGCATGCGCGTGAGGCGCTGCTCGAGGTCCACCGTCGGCAGCGGGATGCGCAGCCAGCCGGTGTCGACGCTCGGATCCATGCCCGCCTCGAACGAGAACGCGCCGCCCGTGCCGAGCACCGCCGCGAACGCGAGGGGATCCACGCCGGGAAGCGGCAGGCAGGTCGCGCCGTCGCGAACATCGAGCAACGGGTCGACCCCTCCGGCTCCCTCGATCAACGACGACTTCCACCTATCGATGCGCGTGCGAGCTTGATCGATCACGCGCTCAATCTACGCCGAGCGATCGATTCCTCGTCGGAGAGCGCGCCCCAAACACACCAGGTGCAGATCCCCGGAGATCACTCCGCGCGGTCAATTCTCGACGAGCGCGAGCAGATGTTTCGGATGGTGAGCCTCGGCCCACTCGTCGCTGCCGGGCTGTCGCGCGGCGAGCACGCGCTCGACCCACGCGGCGGGAATGCCCGCGACGCCGTCGCGCGCGCCGAGGAGCCCTCCCGCGATCGCGCAGTTCGTGTCCGAATCACCACCGCGACTCGCGATATCGACGAGCGCAGCACGCCAGGTCGGCGTGTGCGCCGCGTGCCAGAACGCGAGGCGAAACGCGAGGCGCACGAAGCCGGCGCGCTCGTACAGGTGCATGTCTGGATCGTCCTCGCCGTAGACCTGCGGCGTCTCGGCGAGCGCCTTGTCGAGATCGTGCAGGAGCTCGACACGCGCCTTCTCGACGAGCGCGAGCTCGGTATCGTCCACGTCGCCGATCTCGATGTCGATATCTTCGAGGGTCACGTCGCCGGCATCGGCCGACGAGACGCCCGCCGACCACATCGCGGTCAACCGTCGCGCGCCCTCGATCACGGCGGCGCGCGCGGCGGCGACCATCGCGCGCCCACGCGCCAGCACGTCGGACTCGTTCGCGGTGATCGCGGTGGCGATCGCCGCGTTGTGCGCCGCGCACGCGAGCATGCATCGCGGATCCGCGTGCGTCAGCATCGAGTCGGCGATCGACGCATCCATCATCACGGCGAGATGCGCGATCGAGCTCGGTGCTTCGCCCGGTGACGTGGGTGTCGTCGGCGTGAACGAGGCGGTCGCGTGATCGAGCTTCACGCGACCGAGCGCGATCGCGATCGGCGTGGTCCGCATCAGCGAGCCGTTGCCCGCGGCTTGGTGCTGCGACGCGCGCCACGCGATCATGCCGCCGGCCGTCGACCCGGTGTCCTCGATCGCCCGCAACGACGAGCGCGTCTGGTTGCCGATGTCGAACGCCTCGTCCTGCCAGGCGACGTAGCGCTCGGCGACATCGGCCGCATCGAAGCCGCGCTTCTCGGCGAGGCTGCGGGCGAGACACACCGCGAGCTGCGTGTCGTCGGTGATCGCGCCCGGTGCGAGACCGAACGGACCATCGCCGATCACGTCGGTCGCGGGCTCGGTCGCGAGCGCCGGATACGCCGGTTGCTCGATGCGCGCGAACTCGTACGTGGTGCCGAGCGCGTCGCCGACGGCAAGTCCCAGGAGCGCTCCGCGCGCTCGATCTGCCATCACGGCCTCGCTACTCATAGTGTCCATTTTACACGAAGCATCGCGCCTTCCCAGGGAAATCGTTATCGTGCGCGCATGATAGTGGACGCCGCGGTCTCGCGGCTCGAGGACTGGTCGCTGTCTGCCGATGTCGTGCACCTCAATCACGGCTCGTACGGCGGCTGTCCGCGCGCGGTGACCGCGGCCGCCGACGGAGCTCGCGCGCGCCTCGAGGCGGCGCCGATGCGGTTCTATCTCCTCGACTGGCAGGCCGAGCTCGATCGCGCGCGCGCGGCGGTCGCCGCGTTCGTCCACACCGATCCCGCGCGGCTCGTGTTCGTCCCCGGCGCCACCACGGGTGTCGCGATCGCGCTCGCCGCCGCGACGCTCGCCGCCGGCGACGAGATCCTCACCACCACGCACGTCTATCCCGCGTGCCGCAATCAACTCGCCCGCGTCGCCGATCGCACGGGCGCGCGCATCGTGATGGTGCCCGTCGCGCTACCGTTCGATCCCGACGCGCTCGTCGATGCGATCGCCGCCGCGATCACTCCGCGCACGAGGCTCGCGCTGCTCGATCACATCACGAGCCCCTCGGCCCTCGTGCTGCCGATCGAGCGCATCGTCCCGCAGCTCCGGGCGCGCGGGATCCCCGTGATCGTCGACGGCGCGCACGCCCCCGGCCAGATCGCGCTCGATGTCGATGCGATCGGCGCGACCTGGTACGTCGGCAATCACCACAAGTGGATGTGCGCGCCGAAGGCGAGCGGGTTTCTCGCGATCGCCGAGGACGCCGTCGCGCACACCCTGCCGCTCGTCACGTCGCACGGCGCCACCGCCGCGTATGGCCCACCGAACCGCCTCCACGCGCAGCTCGATTGGAGCGGCACGTACGATCCGTCGGCGCAGCTCGCCGTGCCGACCGCCATCGAGACGATCGCCGCGATGGGCGCCGCGATCGGCGGCGGCTGGCCCGCGGTGATCGCGCGCAATCACGCGCTCGTGCTCGCGATGCGCGAGCGGCTCGGCGGTCGCGTGCTCGCGCCCGCAGGCTCCATCGGAACGATGGCCGCAGTCCCGATCGAGCTGCCGGCGGGAGTCTCCTCGACGGCACTCGAGAAGCAGCTGCTCGTCGACGGATGGGAGGTCCCGATCGTCGCGTCGCCCGCAGGGCTGTTCGTGCGCGTCTCGGCGCATCTCTACAACCACGTCGGCCAGATCGACCCGCTCCTCACCAAGCTCGCCTCCCACGGCGTGCGCATCTCGACGTAGAGTCCGCGCATGGCCATCGCCACTCACAAAGGAAGCTGCCACTGCGGCGCCGTCCGCTACACCGTCGAGCTCGACACCGACGCCGAAGCGATCGAGTGCAACTGCTCGATCTGCGGCCGCGCGGGCGCGCTGCTCCTGTTCGCGCCCGCGAGCAAGTTCACGCTCGAGAGCGGCGCGGACAACCTGACCAGCTACGGCTTCAACCAGCACCGCATCGATCACGTCTTCTGCAAGACGTGCGGCATCAAGTCGTTCGCGCGCGGCAAGTCCCGCGACGGCAGCGACATGGCGGCGATCAACGTGCGCTGTCTCGAGGACGTCGACGTGTTCACGCAGAAGCGAAAGCAATTCGACGGGAAGAAGTTGTGAGGCGCATCCTCGTCGCCCTCGTGTTCCTCGCGGCGTGCGGCAAGTCCGACGCGGAGCGCGACGCAGATCGCCTGCGCGATCGAGCGGCGGCGGAGATGCGCGCGCTCAAGGACAAGCTCGGCGCGCTCGAGAAGGAGGCCGACGTACTGACCAAGCGCATCGACGACGTGGACGCGCAGCTCACCAAGCTCGCCGACGAGCTCGAGAAGGCGACCGACGCCACCGCGCGTGCGGCGATCGAGGACAAGCTCGAGAAGCTGAAGATCGAGCGCGAAGACGTCGAACGAAAGCTCGACGAGCTGCGCGAGCGGCTCACGAAGTGAGCTAGATCTTCTTGTTCCGGCGCTGCTGGAACGAGTACGGGCGATGCGACTTGCCCTTGTCGTCGCCTTCTTCGCCGCCTTCGACGGGCGTGCCGGCGAGCGGCTCTTCGGCGCCCGGGCGGAACTTGATGTTCGACAGCGGGCTCTCGGCCGCGAGCACGCGATCACCGCCGCCGAGCAGCGCTTCCATACCTTCGAGCTTGTCGATGTCGTCGAGGATGTCGTCGACCGTCGCGTAGCGCTCGCTGCGCGCATCGCGCGTCATGCGATCGAAGATGTCGTCGACGCCCTTCGGCATGCTCGTGTTGACCTGCGACGGCATCGGCGAGCGACGGCCCGGCAGCTTCCGCGTGAGCAGCTCGTAGAAGATGATGCCGAGCGCGTAGATGTCGCCCTGTGCGCCGGCCATCATCGGATCCGTGTACAGCTCGGGCGCCATGTACGCGATGTTGCCCATGCCGACGACGACTTGCGTGATGCGCGCGTGGTCGCGCTCGACGATGCGCGTGAACCCGAAGTCGCTGACCTTCACGTTGCCGTAGCCATCGATCAGTAGCTGCTCGGGCTTGAGGCCACGGTGATAGACGCGTTGTGCATGCGCCGCGCGCAGCGCGTGCAGCGTCTGCAACAGGTACTTGAACACGAGCTCGACGGGCAGCTCTTCGGCGTCGTTGATCAAGCGGCGCGCGCTGCCGTTCGGCGCGAGCTCCGTGACGACGTACGGAAACTCGCTCCACAAGTTGACGTCGTGGATCGGCAGGATGTTCGGATGCGCCAGGTTTCCCCACGCGCGCACGACATCGGTGAACCGACGGACGATCTCGTTGCGCTGATCCTCGCTGAAGAATCCGAACAGGTCGCGGATCTCTTTGAGCGCGACCTCGCGGTTCAGCGCGACTTGCCGCGCGCGATACACGGTGCCCATGCCGCCCGAGCCGATCGACGCGAGCTTCTCGTAGCGATTCTCGATGTCCGCGCCGAGCTGGATCTCGCCGCCCGCGACCGCGCGCGCTTGGCCACCGGAGACCTTCGCGGTGGGTCCCTTCGGCAGCGGTACCGCGGCAGAGACTTCATTGCGATCGCCGCGATCGCCGCGCGACATCGAGGACGACAGCACGCCCGACTGCGTTCCCATCGGGATCGCCGCGGCGGGCACGGCCATCGCGCGGCTCTGGCGCAGCTTCTTGAAGTGGCTGACCGCGCGCTCGGTGAACTCGGTCAGGTTTCCGCCGTTGACCACCGTCTCGCCGTCCGGCGTGACCTCGAGACTCTCGCTCGCGCGGTCGTGCCGGAGGTACCCCGACTTCTCGAGGAATCCGATGTATTCGGAGAACGGGATCGAGACCGCGCCCTCACACACCCGTCGGATGTCGTCGTAGCGGTTTTGCCGACCGTAGCGGGCCTCCGCCATCACGTTCGCGAGGATGAAGCGTGCCTCTTCGCAGAGGACTTCCTTCGTGACCTTGGCGCGGCCTTCCATTTGGTTGAATTGTAGGCAGGCTACGGAGATAGGGTCAATTACACGGAGGGCGGACCTTCGATCACGAGTCGATCGATGAGCGGTTTATCGGCTGGAAGGATGTCCCACGTGCCCGGCAGCTCCGTCGTCGCCACCCACGCGAGGTCCGCCACCTCGACGACCCGCGCGATCTCGCCGGGTGCGAGCCGGCACGCATAGACCAACAGGACGAGGTCGAACGCCGGGTAGGCATGGAACAGGACGTCCCAGATCCGTCCGACGACCACGCGCGCACCGATCTCCTCGACGAGCTCGCGCTCGAGGGCGGCGACGGGTGCTTCGCCCGGCTCGACCTTGCCGCCCGGAAGCTCCCACTGGAGTGGCAAGCTCCACGTCGCCGCGCGCTGCGTGATCAGCACGCGCTGCTGGTCATCGACGACGAGCCCCGCGACCACGAGCTTGCGCGCACGCGGCTCGCTCATCGCAAGAGCTCCATCCGATCCGCGAACGGCGCGGTGCACGGCGGTCCGTCGGCGTGGCGATAGGCGATCGCACCGCTCGCATCCGCGGCGAACAGCGTCGCCGATCGCGTCCCGTAGTGCTGCGTGTGAATGCACGTGGCCGTCATCGCGTGCGCGAGCTCGCGCGGGAACGGCGACGGCGGCACGTCCTCGATCGGCGAGCGCTGATGATCGCCGAGCGCGCGGCCGAGACCGTCGAGCAACTCCGCGAGCGGCGCACCGCGAAGCGCGTCGATCGCGTGCGCGAGCCGCACGCCGCGAGGGAACACCTCGCCATCGAGTCGATCGTTACACAGCACGTGAACACCCGGCTCGAGTCGCACGATCTCGAGCGAGCCCTCCTGCCGCGCGTACGCGATCGAGACGCCGCGCGCATCGCCCCACGCGAGGTTCATGCTCGCGTACCGCGTCGGATCGATCTCGCGCGCGTACGCCTCCGGATCGTCGGCGAGCGCGAGCTCCTTCACGACGTGACCGCGCGATCGCAGACCGGGCGGCGGCGTCGCGAGCACGCGCTGATTCGTGACCGCCGCGAACCGACCATCAGCGCGCACCGCGAGCCACGTTCCTCCCGACAACACGTCGACACCACCCGCGAGATTCGGTCCTAGCCGTTCGGGTGGTCGCGTCGGTCGTTCGTACAACTCGTCACGATTCGCAGCGAGCACGAGTGGTGCTTCTGCATGAGCTCCGACGAGGAAGGCGATCGTGCACATCGACGAGAAAACTTCAGCGAGAGTCTGCCACGCGGCTTGCATACATGGCGGGTGGCCCCTACAGTGCCGCCGAGATGAGACTGTATCCAGGGAAGGTCGATACCATCGCGGCCGAGATCATCACGACGCTGGTTCAGGCGGGTGATATCGAGATCAGCGACAACAACGAGGCCCAGCTGGATGTTGCCGCAGTTCTGAAAGAGTACATCCGCGTCGACAAAGAGCTCACGGAGCGGGCGAAGGACATTCTCGAAATTCGCGGCCTGCCCTACTCGCACCTCGGGCGCACGAAGCGCCAGCTCGCGGATCAAAAAGAGTTCGGTCTCGGTGAAGAGGGTCTGTCGTGGATCGCGAATCAGATGCTCGAGGCGTTCATGTCGTCGCGTCACGTCGACGAGGTGTTCGCGGAAGACGCGAACCTGCGCCGCAAGATCAAAGACATCTGCAAGAAGCACATGTCGGTCGATGAAGCGATCGATCAGGAAGTTCGCGATCGCATCAAGAACCTCGAAGAAGGCACGCAGGCGTGGGACGTCGAGTACTCGAAGGTGCTCGAGCAGATCAAAGCGAAGCACGGCGTCAAGGAGTGATCCGGCGCCAGCGCGGCGCGATCGCGACGCTTCCGAGCGCGCGCATCACTTCGTGTCATCCACCGCGCTCGTCTCGATCCACACGCGCTTCGTGAGCGTGCCGCAGTAGCCTTTCCATCCGCCGCTCGTCACGATCACGATCCCGTCGCGGTTCGAGTAGCCTCGCGACGAGCCTTCTTCGAGCCCCTGCTTCGCCGCGAGCGCGGACACGCGGTCGGCGCAAGCGTCGTCGTCGAGCGGCTTCGGCGCCTTCTGCGCGAACAGCGTGATCGCGAACGTCTCGTAGTCCACGTGCCGGAACACGAGCGCGACCCCGTGCACCGCGATCTCCGCTTCGAAGTGCTCGACCTCGGAGCGGACCTCGATCTCCTTCTTGGAGGCGCCCTTCTTCGCGACGAAGGTCCACATCCCCAGCGTGTCGCCATTGTCGGCGTGCTTGTGATTGGCGACCCCGAACGAGATCGAAAGACCGCCCAACGTCACGGACTTCTTGACGGTGATCGTCGCTGTCTTGCCTTTGACGGCGGGGCGCGTTGTATCCGCGGACACGATTCCACCGACGAGCATGACGCACAGCACGGCACGGGCTGCGATTTTTCCCACGTCGACACGGTACACGATTGGGGCATTATTCAAGGATGGGCGTTCGATCGTGCGCCGACTGTGCCGAGAGACCCGTGATGCGCTGCGGGCGTTGTGCGACGACGCATTGCGTACACCACGCGCTCGCGCCCGGTCGACGCTGCGATGCGTGCGAGCGCGACTACGCCGACGAAGCGCAGACCCGCCGCGCGGCGAAGCTGATCTTCGTTCCACCGCTCGCGCTGTTCGCGGGCGGCATCTTGTTCGGCTTGCTGCTCCCGATCTCGATCGGCGGCGCGATCGGCGCGACCGTGATGGCGGCGCTCGCGTGCGGCACGGCGGTGGCCGCGGGTGCAGGCGCGTGCAACATCGTCGATCGCAGCGCCCGCGCGATGTTCTTGCGCGAACGCGCGGGAACGCTACCGGCCGCGCGCCTCTTGCCGAGTCGCCATCACGCTCCGCAGCGATTGCTGCCGAGTGGACGCCATCGCTAGCGCACGACATCGCGAGCCGACACCGCGAGCGAGCGCTACTCCGCCGGCGTGAGCGCTTGGACGCCGAGCGCACCGAGCGCCTCGTCGATGTCCTTGCCGACCGGAACCAGCCGCACGACGGCGTAGCGCTGGAACACGATCGCGTGGACCTGCTCGATATCGACGGTGCCGTCCTTCACGTGCGGCGAGACCTCCTGCGTCAGGAGCTGGCGGCACACGTCCGGCGTGAACTCCTGCCCCATCGTGCGCAGCATCGCGAGCGGCTCGACGAGCTTCTCGCGCGGAAGCTTCGTCACGCGCGACTCGAACGCCGCGCGGAACTTCGACGTATCCCCCGCGACATCGGTCCACACGCGGAGCGTCACACCGGTCATCGCTTTGTCCTCGGGCTTGGCTTCGAGCTCGCGCACGCGATCGAGGTACGCGAGCGACGAGGGCCACTTCTCGTCGAGCCCGTCGAGCATCGCGAGCACGAACAGGCGCGCCTTGGCCGTCTCGGGATCCTTCGAGGTCGACTCGCGCTCGAGCGTCGGCCGGATCTCGGCGGCGAACGCCGCGAACGCGGTCGCATCGGTCGCGAGCGTTCCGACGTCCGCGGGCACGTGAAACCGCTCCGCCGCTGCTGCGGTCGGGGGCTTCCGGTTGCCGATGCCGCTGCACGCGGTGATCACCGCGAGGCAGACGAGCGAGAGCGCGACCACGCGTCCGCTCACGCGGGCAAGCCGATCGCTTCGCGCACTTCGCCGACGACCATCTCGGCGAGCCGCTGGATCATCTGCTCGCCCTCCTCCACCGATGCCCCCGCCGGGTTTCCGGAATAGGCGAGCTCCATGCCCATCTGCGTGAACGTGGTCACGCCGGCCTTCAGCTTCTCGGAGAGCGAGATCGGGACCTGCGCGAGCGTGGCGCGCATGCCTTCGTCGACGAGCTCCGGCGCGGCGGCCATGACGATCGACGTCTCGTACTGCCCCGCGTGACACGCGCCGCTCTTGAACTCCGCCGACAGCGTCTTCGCCCATCGCTTCGTGAGCGGGCACGCGTACGACACCTTCTTGTCGCGGCCGTCGAGAACAGCGCGCACCGCGGCGTCGTGATCGGGCTCGAGGTGATTGTTCACGAGGCACACGTGGCGAAAGCCCTGCGCGAGGAGGCCGTCGCACACCGCCGCGATGTACGACGTGAGCACGGGCGCGGGGATCGAGACGGCGCCGGGGAAGCCGGCCGCGCACTCGGTGACGCCGTAGCTGATCGCGGGTGCGATCACGGCGGTCAGCGGCCCCTTCTTCTCGAGGAGCTCGACGGCGCGCACGCACGCGGCCGCGCTGATCACGACATCGGTGCCGAGGCCGAGGTGCGGACCGTGCGGCTCCGTCGAGCCGACGGGGACGAGCGCCACGACGGCGCGCGACTTTTGCAGCAGCGTGAACAGCGACGCCGTGGTGTGCCGCGCGAGAAACTTTTCGGTTCCGTTTGCCATTTACTCGCCGCCTAGCTCACCACGCTTCTCGCGTTCGACAAGGGTCTTCTTGTCCACCTTGCCGCGATCATTCTTCGGCAGGTCGTCGACGAACGCGATCCATCGCGGATACTTGTGCTTCGACAGGCGCGACTGCACGTGCGCCTTGAGCTCGGCGACGAGTGCGCGCCGGCCGTCGTCGGTGGTGATGCGCGCGCGCGACTCGGGCCGCAGCTCGATCAGCGCCTTGGGCTTGGTCAGGCCCGCATCCTCGGCGGGGATCACGGCGGCGACGCTGACGCAGTCGTGTGCGAGCAGGCAGTCCTCGACCTCGCGCGGCGCGACGAAGATGCCGCCGACCTTGAACAGATCGTCGGCGCGACCCTGGAACGTCAGGTAGCCGTCGACGTCGATCGAGAACAGATCGCCCGTGCGGCACCAGTGGCCGTGGAACGTCTTCCAGCTCTTGTCGCGATCCTGGTAGTAGCCATGCGCGACGGAGTCGCCCTTGACCCACAGAACGCCGATATCGCCCGGCGCGAGCTCGAGCGCGCCCGCACCGTCGGCGTCCTCGGGGAGGATGCGCAGCTCGTAGCCATCGACGACCTTGCCGAGCGTGCCCGGCTTCACGTCGCCCGGGCGGTTCGAGCAATAGATGTGGAACATCTCGGCCGAGCCGATGCCGTCGTACACCTCGCCGCCGAAGCGCTCGGTGAACCGGCGCAGCAGCGGCTCGGGCAGTGCTTCTCCCGCGGACAAATGGAAGCGCACGCACGACAGATCGAGCCCGGGCTCGCCTCTCGCGCGGCGTTCGTCGTCGAGATCGAGCAGCTTGCCGAGCATCGTCGGCACGTTCGTGACGATCGTCGGCCGATAGCGCGCGATCGCCGCGGCGATGCTGTCGGCGGTCGGTCGCTCGCTGAACAAGCCGACCGTCGCGCCCACCGCGAACGGGAACCACAAGTTTGTCCCCGTCGCGTAGCCGAAGAACAAGCGCGGCACGCTGACGGTGACGTCGCCTTCGCGATAGCCGACCGTGCGCTTCGCGTAGACCTCGGTGTTGAACGCGAAGTCGCGGTGCGAGTGCATTGCCGCCTTCGCGCGGCCGGTCGAGCCCGACGTGAATAGCCAGATCGCCGGATCGTCGCGCTTGATCGCGGGCAAGCGCCGATCCATCTCGCGGCCCTTCGCGATCGCATCGGTCATGATCGCCGTGCGCGCCGGCATCGCGGGCAGCGGCAGCGGCGCTTCCGGATCGTCGTCGGTGGCCGCGTCGGGCACGAGCAGCACGCCGCGCAGGTTCGGCAGCGACGAGTAGTGCATCCCCAGTGCGTGCGCCACACCGGGCGTCGTGATGAGGACGCTCGCCTTCACGTAGTCGAGCACGTAGCGCAGGTCATCGATCGGCGAGGTGTTGTTGCCCATCGTGACCACGCCGCCGGCGGCGAGCGTCCCGAAGATGCTCCACGCGAACGGCGGCACGTCGGGAAGCACGATGTACACGCGCTGCTCGGGCCGCAGGCCGAACGTGTCGATCAAGAACCTCGCGAGCGCGCGGCTGCGATCGGCGACCTCGCTGTATGTCCAGCTGCGATCGCCGAAGCGGATCGCGACCTTGTCGCCCTTACCTTCCCGCTCGCGCGCGAACAGAAAATAGTCGGCGAGATCGAAGTCCTCGGGGAACGTGACCTTGTCCAGCTCCGTCCTCATGTGGCCTTTGCTCCCTGCGCGAGCGCGCGACCGATGATCGTCCGCTGGATCTCGCTCGTGCCTTCATAGATCCGCAGCGGGCGGATCGCTCGATAGAGGTGCTCCACGATCGCGCCCGCCATCACGCCGCGCCCACCGAACAGCTGCACCGCGCGATCGATCACGCGTTGCGCAGCCTCGGTCGCGCCGAGCTTCGCGATCGACACCTCCGTTGTCACGCGACCACTCGTGGTGTCTTTCTGATGCGCGGCGCGCAGCACCAGCATGCGCGCGCTATCGAGGTCGACGATCATGTCGGCGAGGTGCGCCTGCACGAGCTGCTGCTCCGAGAGCAGCTTGCCGAACTGCGATCGCTGCGTGACAAAGCCGAGCGCTTCGTCGAACGCACGGCGCGCCATGCCCACCGCCGCCGCACCGACCGACACGCGAAACGCGTCGAGCGTCGCCAGCGCGAGCTTCATGCCCTGCCCCACGTCGCCGACGCGCGCACTCGCCGGCACCTCGACGCCGCGCAGCTCGAGCGCACCGATCGGATGCGGCGCGGTCGCGTGCATCGGGATCACGCGCACGCCCGGTGTCTCGAGCGGCACCCAGAACGCGGTGATGCCCTTCGCGCCGAGCTCGGGCTCCGTCGTCGCGAACACCACGGCGTGATCGGCGATGCCGAGGTTCGAGATGAACAGCTTGTCGCCGTCGAGGCGATAGCCGTTCGCCGTCGGCGCCGCGCGCGTGGCGATCGCGGCGACATCGGATCCCGCCTCGGGCTCGGTCAGCGCGAACGCGGCGATGCCCGCGCCCCGCGCGAACGCGAGGAGGTGTACGCGCTGCTCGTGCGATCCGGCGAGCACGATCGGATGCGTACCGAGCCCCTGTACGGCGAAGATCGAGTCCGCGCGCGCAGACACGTACCCCAGCATCTCGCGTGCGAGGCACAACGCACGCGTATCGATCGCGCGTCCACCCGCGTCGATCCGCGACTCCGCCGGCACTACGAGATCGAACAGCCGCGCTTCGGCGAGCGCCGCCGCCGCCGCGCGATCGCGCTCGGGCTCCGACGCGTATGCCCCCGGTTGCTCGATCAGCTCGAGCGCCCCGGCCGCGGTGCGCAGACGTCCCGCGAGCTCCGCGTGATGCGGAGCGAAGAACATCGGGAGATCGTCGCTGGACAGCCGCACTAGTCGGCCGTTTCCGAAGGCGGTGCACCGCGGAATCTCGGCGCGCGGCCTTCCTTGAACGCGGCGTGCGCTTCGGCGAAGTCCGGGTGCTGCATGCACAGCGCCTGCGCTTGGGCTTCGGCCTCGATCGCTTCGCCGAGCGCCATCGTGTGCTCGCTCTCGATCATCTGCTTTGTCATCGCGTGCGCGAACGCGGGCCCGGCCGCGAGGCGCGCGGCCCACTCCTGCGCGAGCTTCACGCATGCCTCTCCGTCGGGGACGACGCGGTTGACGAGGCCGATCGCCAGCGCGCGATCCGCGAGGATGATATCGCCGAAGAACAGCAGCTCGCTCGCGTGGCCGAGGCCGACGATGCGCGGCAGCAGGTACGTGATGCCCATGTCCGCGCCGCACAGCCCGACCTGCGGAAAGATGAAGCCGAACTTCGCCTTCTCCGCGGCGATCCGGACGTCGCTCGCGCACGCGATCACCGCACCCGCGCCGACGGCGGTACCGTTCACCGCGGCGACGATCGGCCGCTTGCACGCGCGCATCGCTTCGATCAAGCGCCCGGTCGCTCGCGTGAACGCGAGAAGCGCCGGCGTGTCGCGCCCGAGCAGGTGCTTGATGATGTCGTCCTGATCGCCGCCCGAACAGAAGCCGCGGCCGCGACCGGTGATCACGATCGCGCGGACCTCGTCGAAGTGATCGAGCGCCTCGAACGTCTCCGCGAGCTCCTGATAGACCTCGAACGTCAGCGCGTTGAGCCGCTTCTCGCGGTCGAGCGTGATCGTCGCGACGCCCTTCGCGAGCTCCATCGAAAACGACGTGGGGGTGGGAAACACGGCCATGGTCACTGCACTCCGGTCATGGCGCGGACGCGCCGACATAAGCGACTGCCTGGATCTCGACGAGTGCCTTCGCCTCGAACAGCTCTGACACACCGATCAGCGCCATCGCGGGAAAGTGCTTGCCGAGGCGCTCGCGCCAGACGCCCGCCAGCTCGCGCCGCGTGTCGCGATACGTCTGCATGCTCGTGACGAACACGGTCATCTCCGCGATGTCCGCCGCTCCACCGCCCGCCGCGCGAACGACCGCGAGGACATTATCGAGCGCCTGCGCGAACTGCGGGATGAAGTCGCCGCTCGGGCCCGTTGCCCACGCACCGTGCGCGTCCATCCCGATCTGTCCCGCGACGTGCACGATCGTGCCGTTGCCGATGCGTCCGTTCGCGAAGCCCTTCGGTGGGGGCCAGCCCTCGACGAGAATCTCCGGCGCGCTCATTTGAGGACCGCTCCTCCATCGATCACGAGCGCCTGCCCGTGAATGCCGCGCGACTCGTGCGCGCACAGCATCAGCGCGAGGTGCGCGACCTCGGCCGGCTCGATCATGCGATTCTGCGGCGACATCGACGCGAGCGACGTGCGCGCCTCGTCCGTGGATCGCCCGGTCTTCGACGCGATCCGCGTGACCGCCTCCTCGACCATCTGTGTCTCGACCCAGCCGGGGCAGATCGCATTGATCGTCACACCCGTGCGCGCGAGGTCGATCGCGAGCGCGCGGGTCATGCCGACCATCGCGTGCTTCGCGGCGCAGTACGCGGCGGTGTAGCCATATCCCGAGACGCCCGCGTTCGACGCGATGTTGATCACGCGGCCCCATTCCGCTTTGATCATGCTCGGCACGAACGCGCGGATCACGCGGAACGGCGCGGTCGCGTCGAGCTCCATCACGCGATCCCAGATCGCATCGGTGGTGCGCTCGAGCGATGCGCTCTCGGCGACGCCCGCGTTGTTGACGAGGACATCGACGTGTCCGACCGAGGCGAACACCTCGTCGCTCGCTTTGCGATCGAGCAGGTCGAGCTGGATCGCGACGCCGCCGATCTCCTTCGCCAGCGCGTCGAGATCCAGCTTGTTGCGCCCGCACACGATCACGCGAGCCCCCGCGCCCGCGAGCGCACGCGCGATGGCGGCACCGATGCCCCGGCCACCACCGGTGACCAGCGCTAACCTGCCCGCGAGAGGTCCACTCATGCGGCGGAACTTACCCCGCAACCTCGTCGGCGTGCACTACAGGTGGCGGGTCTCGGCAGGCTCGTGGAACCAGTCGTTGTCGCGGCCGGCCGCTCGTGTAGCGCAGCGGACCCTCGAGCAGCTCCTCGGGGCTCGCGTCGTCGAGTGCGGCGATGCGGACCGAAGGTAATTGCACCGGCCGGTACCCCTCGACAGATCGAGGTCGACCTCGAACGTGACCTTCCTGCAATGACAGCCGCCGTGGTACGTGCGCATCGGCATGCGCGCACTGTACTGTCCGCGCATGACCGCTGTCTCCGATCTCGACGCGACCGCGTGCGCCGAGCTAGTGCGCTCCGGGCAGGCCTCGCCCGAGGAGCTCGTCGATCTCGCGATCGCTCGCATCGAGAAACACAACGCCGAGCTAGGCGCGGTAATCGTGCCGCTGTACGAACAAGCGCGCGCCGACGCGAAGGTCGCTCCGCCCGGCCCGTTCCGCGGCGTGCCGATCCTCGTGAAGGACATCTGCGCCACCGTCGGAGGTGCGCTGCACACGTCCGGCCTGCTACCGCTCAAGCGCGCGGGCTTCACGTACCCGAACGACTCCCACCTCGTCGCTCAGCTCAAGCGCGCGGGCTTCATCGTCGTCGGAAAGACCAACTCGAGCGAGCTCGGCATTCTCCCCTCGTGCGAACCGCCCGCGTGGCCTCCAACGAAGAACCCGTACGACACCACGCGCACGACCGGCGGTTCGAGCGGCGGCTCGGCGGCGGCGGTCGCGGCCGGGCTCGTCCCGATCGCGCACGCGAACGACGGCGGCGGATCGATCCGCATCCCGGCATCGTGCTGCGGTCTGTTCGGCCTCAAGCCCTCGCGCGCTCGCGTCTCCCTCGCGCCGCAGCTCGGCGACGTCACCGGCGGGCTCGTATGCGAGCACGTCGTTGCCCGCACCGTGCGCGACTCCGCCGCGGTCCTCGACGCGATCGCGGGTGCCGCCCCCGGCGATCCATACGCGGCACCGACGCAGATCCGCCCGTACACCGCGGAGCTCACCACGCCGACGGGTCGCCTCAAGATCGGCGTCTACACGAAGCACCCCGCGCTCGACGGACAGCTCGTCGATTCACACCCGGATTGCGTCGCCGCGGTCGCGCACGCGGCGAAGCTCCTCGGCTCGCTCGGTCACACCGTCGAGGAAGCGTACCCCGCCGCCCTCCACGATCCCGACTGGACACCGCGCTTCCTGACGCTGTGGTCCGTCGGCGTGACCACCGAGCTCGACGAAGCCGCGCGCGCGATCGGCCGCCCCATCGAAGAGCACGAGGTCGAGCGACTGACGTGGGCTCTCGCCGCGCTCGGCCGCCTCGTCCCCGGCCACGCGTACGTCGAGGCGTGGCGCTGGATCCATCGCAATGCGCGCGAGGCCGCCCGGTTCTGGGAGGTCCACGATCTGTGGCTCACGCCCACCGTCGCCGAGCCGCCTGTTCCGCTCGGCACGTTCGCGTCGCCCCCCGACGATCCGCTCGCCGGCATCTTCCGCGCCGCGGACTTCACGCCGTTCACGCCGCCGTTCAACGCCACGGGCCAGCCGGCGTGTTCGATCCCGCTCTATCGCAACAAGGACGGCCTACCGATCGGCATCCAGCTCGTCGCCGCGTACGGCCGCGAGGACCTCCTCCTCCGCGTGGCTGCCCAGCTCGAGGCCGCGCAGCCCTTCGTCCACGCCGCCACGCGCCACTAGCGCGGGCTCGAGCGCACCGAGCTGCTCGCGCAGCTTCGCGCGCGCCCGCGACAACCGGCTGCGCACGGTGTTCTCCGGAATCTCGAGGACAGCGGCGAGCTCCTTCGTCGACAGCTGCTCGAAGTACGCGAGCTCGAGCGCGATCTGATCATCGAGGGGAATCCTCGTCAACCCCGCGCGCAAGAGCTCGCCGCGCCGCCGTCGATCGAGCTCGGTCGCCACGCCCGGCCCGAGATCCGCGAGCGAGCTCTGCAGCACGTCGATCGGCTCGCTCGGCCGCCGCGCGCGCCGCCGAAAGTGATCCGCGATCCGCCGCCGCGCCACCGCGAACACGTACGCCTTCACGTTGCCCTCCTCGATCCGATCACGCGCCTCCACGCATGCGAGGAACGTCTGCGAGATCAGGTCCGCGCTGTCGTCGCCGATCTTGCTGCGCACGAACCGCGACACGCCGGTCCAGTGCCGCGCGACGAGCTCCTCGCCCGCGCGCGCATCTCCCGAGCGCCACGCGTCCAGCAGCTCGAGGTCGGTGCGCACGCGCCTATCGTAGATTGCCCACTCGTCGATCGGTCTCGCGCGTGTCCGAATCTCGGATCGTCACGGTCGCGCGCGACCACCCCATGGAGCGATCGCCGGAGCGCGAACGTCGCCCCTCATCGAATTCGCTGGGAGCGCGATCGTCGCACTGGCTACACGAGTGGGGACCTCGCTGGTCCGTACATATGGCGTACTAACGGCCGTCAGTACTACCTCGTCCGTACGACCTCGTCCGTACGACCTCGTCCGTACGACCTCGTCCGTACGACCTCGTTCGTACGACCTCGTTCGTACGCGGACGTACTGACGGCCGTTAGTACGCCATATGAACGTCCGCGAGAGGGTGGCCCGCGAAGATCCTTCCTGCGCGCGCCCGTATAGTGGAGAGCGTGCGAGACCTGGTCGACGAGCTGCTGCACGCCAAGGTCAAGGCGCAGCTGTTCGGCGGCGACCACGCGCCGCGCCTCGGGCGCTTGATCATCCTCGAGCGCATCGGCGCGGGCGCCATGGGCGACGTGTTCTCCGCGCACGACCCACGGCTCGATCGAAAGGTCGCCGTCAAGATCGTGCGCCCGACCGCGGCGATCCCCGCCGATCGAGTCCTCGCGGAAGCGCGCGCCCTCGCGAAGCTCGCGCATCCGAACGTGGTCGCGATCTACGACGCCGAATACGTCGACGCGTTCGGTTCCTCCGGCGCCGCGAGCTCGTCGCACGATGGGTCCTCGCTCGCCACCGACGCCGCGGGCACCGCGAGCTCGTCGCACGATGGGTCCTCGCTCGCCACCGACGCCGCGGGCACCGCGAGCTCGTCGCACGATGGGTCCTCGCTCGCCACCGACGACGCGGGCACCGCGAGCTCGTCGCGCGACGCATCGTCCCCCGCATCCCGGCGCGCGCCCTCCGACGGGTCCCGTGAGGCCGCCGATCGAGCCATCGCGATCGTGATGGAGCTCGCGCCGGGCATCTCGCTTCGCACGTGGCTCGCGACGCCGCGCGACTGGCGCGGCATCGCGCGCGTGCTCCGCGAGGCAGCGAGCGGCCTCGCGGCAGCCCACGCCGTGGGGCTCGTGCATCGAGACATCAAGCCCGACAACATTCTCGTCGGCGACGACCGCACGCGTGTCGTCGATTTCGGACTCGCGCACGCGAGCGTTTCGCACGCCGAGGACGAAGCGCTCTCCGGCGCGGGGACGCCGAGCTACATGGCACCCGAGGTCCTCGGGGGTGCGCCTGCGACGCCCGCGGCCGATCAGTTCTCGTTCGGTGTGACGCTGTTCGAGGCGCTCTATGGAGTCCGCCCGCACGGCGGTGCGTCGCGCGACGAGCTGCGCATCGCGGCCCTCGCCGCCTCGACCGCGAGCGCGGGAACCAGCATGCGCGCTGCACCGACCTGGCTGCACGCGATCGCTTCGCGCGCACTCGCGGGCGATCCACGCGATCGCTTCGCGTCGATGGACGACCTCGCGACGGCGCTGGGCCACGATCGCCGCCGTCAGCGGTGGCTCGCGATCGCGATCGCCGGCGCGCTCGCGGCCACGGGCGTGGGCGCGTTCGTCGCGACGCGAGTACGTGCGACCGATCCATGCGCCGGCGCCGCGGATCGCATCGCGACGGTGTGGCCGGCCGAGCGTGCCCATCAGATCCGGGCGCAGCTCGGCGACGTGCGCTGGACAGCGACGGCGATCGCAGCGCTCGAGGCGAGGAGCACGGCGTGGACCGCCAGCTATCGCACCGTGTGCCAGGCGACCCGCGTGCGCGGCGAGCAATCCGACACGCTCCTCGATCTGCGCATGCGTTGCCTCGATCGCGTGCTGGAGCGGTTCGATGCCCTCGCGGCGGCGTTGACGTCGCCGCTCGATAGCGGCGCACGCATCGAGGCTGCGAGCGCGGTCGCGGAGCTGCCCGATGCGGCCGCGTGCGAGTCGCTCGTCGATGCGGGCGAGCTGGCGTTGCCCGCGGATCCGGCGGGGCGCCAACGCGCGATCGCCGCGCGCCACGACATCGCGCGAGCGTGGGCAGCGTTCTCGCTGTCGCGATATCGGGATGCGCGCGAGCTCGGCGAGCGGATCGAGCGCGATGTCGCGGGCCTCGATGCACCGAGCGTGATCGCCGAGCTCGCGGCGGTGAGAGCGGCGGTCGAGGCGCGGATCGGAACGAAGGAGACGGCGAAGCCCGCGCTCGATCGCGCGTTGGTGGCGGCGAGCCGCGCGAATGCACCAGAGCTGGAGACCCGGGTGTGGGCCATGCGGATGCGCCACGAGCTGTTCGCGGGAGATCCGGCGCGCGTCGCCGAGCTCCTCCCCCTCGCGCGAGCCGCGGCCGCACGCGCTCGTCACGAGGGCGCGGAGCTCGACGGCATCGCGGGCGAAGCGCTGCGCGACGCGGGCGACCTCGGCGAAGCCCGGCGCGTCTTGGAGCGCGCGTGGGCATCGAAGGATCCGCTGCGCGCGGATCAGCGCGCGGTGATCGCGATGAACCTCGGTGCCGTTCATTTGCTCGCGGGCGATCTCGGCAAAGCGGAAGGCGCGTTCACGCGCGCGCAGGACCTCGCGGCGAGCGTGCTCGGCGACGGGCATCCGTCGCTCGCTCTCTATCTCGACAAGCAAGCCGCGGTCGATCGCGCGCGCGGACGCGTGCGGTCGGCGCTCGCGCGGAGCAACGCGAGCCTCGAGATGCGCATCGCCGCATACGGCGAGAACGATCGCTCCGTCGCGACGAGCCTCCTCGGACGCGCGCGCACGTACCTCGAGATGGGCGATGTCGCCGCCGCGAAGGTGGACGCGTTTCGCGCGCACGACATCCGCGCTGCGGTGTTCGGCGAGACGAGTCCGCGGCTCGGCGAGATCGAGGCAGTGCTCGGCGACATCGCGCTCGCGACCGGCGATGTCGAATCAGCGACGGGGCGCTTCAACCGCGCGCGCGAGCTCGACGAACGCGTACCGCTCGGGCTCCGCCGATGGTCCGCGACTCCGAGCGAGCGGTTCGACGACGATGCCGGGCGGTTCGAGTCGCTGTCGGTCGCGTCCGTCGTTCGCACGTGCGTGGTCGTGAACCAAGGACTCGACCACGGGACGCCAACGGACCTGGTACGCGCGCCGATGGCTGACCTCGTCGATCGATGGCGCCGGATCGGGCGGCCCGTCGATCCGACGATGACGTACATCATCGGCGTCACGATGCGGAAGATGGGCGACAACGGAACCGCGACCGAGCTGTTCACCGCGGGCCTCGCGGATGTCGGCGACGAGCCGACGCGCACGCGGCTTCGCTTCGCCCTCCAGCTGCTCGCGCTCGACGGCCGCGACGAGCTGCGCGAGGCGGTCCGCGCGCTCCGCGCCGCGATGCCGCAGCTGACCGGAAACCCCGATCGTCCCGGACCGGACTAGAGAGCTCTCTCTAGAGCTCTTTGCGAATGTTCGCGATCACTTCAGCGTAGCTCGTGCTCTCGACGACGAGCGCCATCTCGGCGGTGTAGCGCGACACGAGATCCTCGCGATTGCGCGCCGCTGCATCGCGACGCGCGTTGTGCAGCGTCACGAACGCACGCTCCGCGTTGACGAAGTACGTGACGATCTTCAGGACCGCACGCGCGATCGAGATCGTGACCGAGCGCGACTTGTCGCTGAACGTGAAGACGCGACCTTCACTGTTCGTGATGTCGAGCGTCACGAGGCCGACGGCGTCGACGCCCATGTCCTTCTTCTTCGTCGCGAGCTCGGCGCCGACGTGGAAGCCCGTCAGGTGCAGCGTGTTGAGCGATTGGTACTCGCGCGCGTAGCGATCGAGGAGCGCGTGAAAGATCGCGTCGACCACGCCGACGCCCTTCGCTTCCATCTCGACCGTCTGCTCGCCTTCGATCACGCTCACCTTGCAGGTGGTCGTGTGGTCGGCCTCCTCGAACGCGAGGCGGCCGAGCTTGAGCTCGAGAACGTTGGTTCCGAGGACCCGCTTGATCAGCTCTTCGTGGGGGGGCTGGTGCGTCACGAAGCAGAGTCTAGCCTCTTCGGCGATGTTCGCAGCGTGATCCTGATCGTTAGATCTCGCACGGACTTGCGCCAACTCCGGAGGCGGCAACGTCACACCCGCGTGGCATCGTGTGCGCCGTGACCATGCTCGTCCAGCTCCGGCGCCACGTGACCCGCCTCCAGGCGTGCACGGCGTGCCCTCAGATGATCGGCCCCGTCGTGACCGGCGTGCCCGTCATCTCGCCGGTCATGCTGATCGGCCAAGCGCCCGGTGATAAGGAAGGCCCCGCCGGCAAGCCGTTCGCGTGGACCGCCGGCAAGACACTGTTCCAGTGGTTCGCGTCGATCGGCATGACGGAGGAGCAGTTCCGCGAGCGGGTCTACATGGCCGCGGTCGCGCGCTGCTTTCCCGGCAAGGCCGAAGCAGGCGGCGACCGCGTTCCGGATGCCGACGAGATCGAACGCTGCGGCAAGCACCTCCAGGCCGAGGCCAAGATGATCCGGCCGCGCCTCGTGATCCCCGTCGGCAAGCTCGCGATCACGCAGCTCCTGCCACCCGCACCTCCCCCACCGCCGGCCAAGCCCGGTGGACGCCGTCGCGCCGCGAAGCCCACGATCGACAAGTTGATCGAGGTGATCGGCGATACACGCCGCATCACCTACGCCGGCGTCGAGATGGACATGATCGCGCTCCCGCACCCGTCGGGGGCCTCCACGTGGCATCGCACGGAGCCGGGCAAGACGCTGCTCACGCGCGCGCTCGCGCTGATCGCACAGCACGACGCGTGGCGATCGATCATCGATCCGCCATCGCGCGGGCTCGACTCGTCGGCCATCGCGCCGATGTAGCGCGCCGCCCCTCGCACCACAGCCGCTGATCGTCGACGCGCGCGACTGGTCGTCACCGACGCGGCGCGTATGATGCGTGCGATGTCCGCCGTCGCCGATCTGCTCGTCGAGCTCGTTCGCTTTCCCACGCAACAGGGCAACGCGCAGCGCGGCCCGGGCGACGAGCGCGCGCTGTGCGAGCACCTCGCGCCGATGTTGCGGGCGCGCGGCGCCGATGACGTCATCGTCGAGAGCTCGCCGCGCACCGATGGCAGCCCCGGCGCGTTCGTGTTCGCGCGCTGGGGCACTCCGCGCCGCGTGATCAACGCGCATGTCGACACGGTGCCCGCGAACACCGGCTGGTCGCGCGAGCCGTGGGACGCGCACATCGCAGGCGACAAGCTCTACGGCCTCGGCAGCGCCGACACCAAGGGCGCGATCGCGGCAACGCTCGTCGCGCTCGCGGATCGCCCGCCGCGCGATGTCGGCGTGCTGTTCAGCGGCGACGAAGAAGCGGGCAGCCGCATCATGGAGGCGTTCCTCGCATCGCCGCACGCGCAGTCGATCGAGGAGGTCGTGGTGTGCGAGCCGACCGCGCGCGTCGCCGGGGTCGCGCATCGCGGGATCTTCGGCCAGACCGCCACGCTCGTCGGGCCCGGCGGGCACTCGTCGCGCGCGGACTTCGAGAAGAAGCCGATCGCACAGCTCGCGCGGCTGGCCGTCGCGATCGACGAGCTCGGCATTCGCCGCCTCGACACGGGGCCCGAGGGCATGAAGGGCCTGTGCTTGAACATCGCGGGCCTCGCGGGCGGCGTGGCGTTCAACGTGATCCCCGCGCGCGGCGACCTGACGTACTCGATCCGCCCCTACCCGGGCTTCGATCGCGCCGCGTGGGATCGCGAGGTCGCCGCGCTGGCGCACGCGATCGATCCCGCGATCACGTTCAGCGACACGATCGAGAACGTCCCGTTCGCGTGCGACGACATGGCCGCGCTCGTGGCCCCGTTCGCGCAGCGCGTGGGCATCCTCGACTTCTGGACCGAGGCTGCGATGTGGTCGCGCGCCGGCAAGAAGGCGATCGTCATCGGCCCCGGTGACATCGCGCAGGCGCACGCCGCCGACGAGTGGGTCACCCTCGCCGACCTCGACTGGGCCGTCGATCTGTTTCGCTCGCTACTGGTTCGTTGAGTCGTAGCCGCCGCGCGACTCGGTGTCGGCCTTGTGCGGCGTCACGTCGTAGCCGTCGTGCACCGGCTCGCCGACGTAGTCGATGTTGTCCTGCATGAACTTCTTGAGGCCGCGCTCGGGGCTGATCGTGAGCTGGTCGTCGCCTTCCCAATCGGGCAGCGTGTCGTCGGTCCAGGTCACGCGACCGATCTCCTGGCGAAAGCAGGTCTCGAGCGCCGGCTGCGAGATCGAGGACCGGTTCACCTTCACGTCGTTGATCGTCACGACGCCGTCCTTGACCTTCGTCTTGAAGTCGTAGACCACGTTCTCGTTGCGAGAGACCCGCTTGGCGATCCCCTCGTAACACTTCGCAGCGGCCTTCCCGAGCATCTTCGGGACGCGCTCGGGCAGCTTGTAGAAGAACTCGTCGCTCATCGCGTCGACCTTCTTCGGCGCGCCGTCACCACTCGTCGCCTCGGCCGCCTTCACCTCGTCGGCGAGCTTCGCGGCCGCCTTCACGCGCTCTTCGCGCGCGCGCTCCGTCGGTGTCGACGGCATCTCCGTCGGTACGGGCTTCGCCGCGGTCGCCGTCGGAATGACCTCGCTGTCCGATCCCATCTGCTTCCAGAGGAGGATCACGGCGGCGATGATCACCACCGCGGCGACAGCGAGCCACTTCATGCCCTCGATTGTACTCGGCTCTCGCGCGCCGACGAGTGGGAGTTGACACCCCGAATTCCCCGCGCACGGCCCCAGGTGACGGCTGCGCAAACCCGGCGTACGCTCGTGTCATGAGAACTACGGGCCTGCTCCTCAGCTCGCTGTTGTTCATCGGTGCGTGTGGCGTCGGCGACGAAGAGACGAACACCCCCGACGAACGGCTGTGCGCTGCACAACTCGGGATCACCGGCACGTTCACGATGAGCTCGCCGGCTCCGGACGTCGTCGATAACGACACGAACATGCCGCCCTCCGACGGGCTACCCGACTTCACGGGCTGCTGGCCGACGGGAACGTGGGCGTTCACCGCGACCATCGAGAGCACCACGTGCTCGTCGGCGCCAGTGCAGCCCGCGACGGAGTATCGCTTCACGACGACGTACACGCAGAGCAGCGACGGTGCGGGTGGCGTCTATGACTACACGCTGGTTTCGCCGGCCCTGCAGATGGGCGAGTACCGTCTCAAGGTTTCGTCGGGCGGCGGGGGCGAATGCGAGGGCGTGATGGAGCTCTACCTCGACGGCGCGAAGAAGGCGTGGATCCTTCACCCGGCGCTCAACGTGTTCAACCAGAGCGGACCGCTCACCGGCGTCGGCGAGTACGGCGAGTTCGACGAACCGATCTATCCCTGATCGCGGTCCTCGAGCATGACGCGCCTCGCAGCGATTCTCTTCGCCCTCTCCGTCGGAACGTCGGCGTGTACCGACGCGCATAGCAGCGACAAGCTCGCCCCGTCGGGGCTGACCAAGAAGAAGGTCGCGCCCAAGGCGGTCGACACGTCGCCGCATCCGATCGAGACGACGTACGACAAGATGCTCGCCAATCGCGCGGAGCGCGAGGCTGCCAAGGCCGTGAAGGCCGGCGAGCAGAACCCGGATTGGGTGCCGAACGAGTTCAAGAGCGGCGCCGCGAAGTGGAAGGACGTCGGCGTCTATGTCGACGGAAAACCCGCGGGCTTCTTGAACTGGGGCGAGCTCCCGATCTCGCTCCCCGTCACGTGGATCGAAGATGAAGTGTCCGCCGAGAAGGAGCCGGGCACCGATCAACCCGCGACGCGCAAGGTGAAGCAGCGCTTCTATCGCTTCGACCAATATCTGACCGCGATCGGCGTCGATATCCGGAAGGTGAAAGCGCTGCACGTCTACGGACCGAAGTTCACGAACTCGAATGTCTCGACGGCGAAGGACCTCCTCTCGCCCGCGGCGAAGGACTTCACGTTCCGCTTCGGCTCGAACGTGAGCGGAAAGCCGATCCCGCACGTCCCGGGCAACTTCGGCAACGGCCGGAGCGCGGACAAGATCGCCGCCGTGATGGTGTACATCCAGAAGAAGCCGCCGACGCTCGACACGCAGCGCGGCTTCATCCTCGACGGCGTCGAGCAAAAAGGCGTCCCCTACTACGGTGATCCCGTCCGCGGTGGCGTGCGCGTCTACATGGACGACAAGCTCGTCGCGATCATCAAGCGCCAGGAGCTCGACGGTGCACGCGCGACGAAGGCGGCCGATGGAACTCTCTATTGGAAGCTCGTCGACGAGCTGAAGCTGCAGGGCGTCGACACCTCGAAGGTGAAAGAGGTGTGGGCGATCCGCGACGACCTGCGCAAGGAGCACTGGACCGGCGAGGATCTGTCCTCGATGATGTTCGGCGCGAACGCGCAGGCGAAGGGCGGCGTGCTCCTCACCGACAAGCACGTGCGCGCGAACGTGATCGCGATGCACTCGAAGCCGTTGACGCCGGATCAGATTCCGACGCCGACGCCCGACGACGATTGAGCGCGACACGCTCGCGTCCACGCGGACGTTCGAGCGCAGCGCATGCGGACGCTCGAGCGTTGCACGCTCGTGTTGCACGAGCGTGTGCCGCTGGAGACTCGCGAGCGATCGGGGTCGCGTTCCCCGTGTCGCGACACCTCGCCGCCCGTGCCCCATTCGTGGGGAGTGCGCACCCAGCATTGCGTATGGGGATCGAGTCTCGGATCTCGCTCCTCGCGCGTGACGGCAACTCGATCTGCCTTCGCATGAAGTGCAACGCTGTGCGGTTTCTCGTCGCGATTCGAGGCGATGCTGCAACGAACGTAGTCCGGCTCGCGAGCGGTACTTCGTGCGCTTTCGAACACTGGAGTGGCCCTCCCCCAGGTGGGGGAGAAGCCCCCACGCAGGCTGAGTTGATCGGGGACCGCACGCACCTGTCAGCGGGCGGTGAGCGAGATGTTAGACCCCGGGATCACACAGGAATCGGATGACTCTCCCCCAGGGTGGAACCTCCTTCCCCATGTTTCACCTGCATCACATCTGATGATTCCCGTAGGTTACAGCGTGCGCGTCGCGGCACATCGCTTGCTCATTCGGGAACTCATGACGAGCACCAAGAAGCTTCTGATGGTCGCGGCAAGTGGGCTTCTCCTCCCGCTCGCGGTTGGCGATGACACGGCCCGCGCCGAAGTCCCGCTGGCTGCCGAGACCGCGGAGGTGGTGCCTTCCCCAGAAAACGATCTCGCGCCGATCAACAACGGTCGGTTGAAGCGCACCGATGAAGAGCAGCCCGGCGCCGAGATGCCGACCGCGGCCTTCTTCGATGGCTACAAGTCGGGACTCTACTTCGTGATGAGCACCGAGCTCCCCGCGACCACCCCGGGTGGCGCGGTCCGCCCGGCGACCCATCGCATGCAGCTCGCTGCGATTCCGTTCCAGCTCACGCAGGGCCCGATGGGCAACGTGAAGGTCACCGCGGACGCCACGACCGGCAAGTTCGTCACCAGCAACATCGGCGACGAGTACCGCAACGCGAACGCGCCGGTCGCCTTCAAGCTGAAGGGCGTCGACAAGGTCTGCGTCAAGTACAACTACCAAGAGAACGGCGGGAACGACACCAAGGCGTACCTCCAGTGCTTCAACCCGGACGCCTCGGTCGCGATGCCGCAGACTTTGTTGTTCGCGAAGAACAACGACGACGCGTTCATGACGCAGGACGGTGCGTTCTCGGGCCAGGTCCTCCGCGCCCCCAACAAGGTTCGCCTGGCGTTCTACGCCGGCGCGAACGGCAACGGCTCGGATGACGGCTGGGCCGGCATCGTCGACATCGACTGCACCGCCGGCACGACGTGCACACTCGCGAAGGTCGCCGACGTCTCCGTCTGCCCCCGCGAAGAGCGCTCGCGCGGTAACTGCACGGTCGGCACCGACCCGAACACCGCGATCTGCACCTGGACCGAAGGCAACACGCAGCCGCAGCGCGACGGCGTGTGGATGGCGGCCGTCAACATCGGCGACGGCCAGAACGGCGCGAACGCGCAGAGCCGCATCCTCTGGAAGAAGCAGATCGCCGGCCGCACTGACGAGAACGGCATCCGCACCTACGCGATGCGCATGAGCCACTCGCGCATCCAGAAGATCGACACGACCACCGGACAGCTCGTCGACACCGACGACATCATCCTCCGCTGGGGCGGTCTCGAGGGTAACAACAACACCAACGGCAAGGGCGGCACGTACTACAAGAACATGATGGGCGTCGTGAACGCGACGGCCGCAGGCATGACGTACGTCGCGCAACCCATCGACATCGCCGACAAGGTCGTCGGCCTCGACGGTACGCACCTCGGTATGGCGTACGGCATGTACGGCACCACGGACAACCTGATGCCCGGCATCACGTTCGTCGGCGGTAGCCACACCGGTGGCGGCACGTCCGCGCAGGCTCGCATCGTGACCTACGACCCGACGTCGAAGGTGTTCAGCGACGCCGCGATGGTCGCCATCGCCCCGCACGACCGCCACCTCTACCCGAACTACACCGGTAACAACCCGGGTAACCAGGGTCGTAACCACACCTTCACGACGATGATCCCGAACCCGTACGTCGGCATGAACGGCAACACGGATGCGTACCTGCAGATCTTCGCGACGTCCGGCAAGAACGCGACGACGATGATGAACCCGGCGAAGAAGCTCTCCGCGTTCCTCTCGGTGCTCCCCATCGCGCAGACCCCGAAGGTCGTCACGCCTCCGGGCGGCGGCTCGGGCTCTGGTTCCGGCTCGGGTGGCGACGTTCCCCCGCCCAGCGACGAGGGCAACACCGACTCCGGTACGGCGCTCGGTGGATGCTCCACCGGTGGCAGCACGGGCGGCGCCTTCGGCCTCCTCCTCATCGGCCTGGCAGCCTTCATCCGCCGCCGCCGCTAGTCACACCACACCAACCCGACACGCCCTTCACACTCAGGAGTCACATGCGCATCTCTCTCCTAGCGGCGATTGCGACGGTTGGCTTGGTCGGCTGCATCGGCAGCGTCGAGCAGGGTGGTAACCCGCTCGAGACCGGCGACGGCGACGGCAACGACAGCGGCGACAACCCCGCGGGTGGCGACCTGACTGCGGCCAAGCAGCTGTTCGACACGAACGTCTACGGCATCCTCAACGCGAAGTGCACGGGCTCGGCGTGTCACGCCGAAACCTCGCAGGGCGCGACCCTGACGCGCTTCGTGGCGACCGACGCCGCGAAGGGCTGGCAGACGGCGACGAACTACCAGGCGCTCGTCGGTAACTTCACCGCGACCGCCGCTCCGATCCTCACGAAGGTCAAGCCGGGCACCCACCAGGGTCTCGTCTACACCACCGACGAGGAAGCGAAGATCACGGCGTGGCTGACGAAGGAGGTCGAGCTCCGCAACGGGCAGACCACCCCGACGCAGCCCGGCACCGAGAGCCTCGCGCAAGCGAGCGAGCGCGTCCTCGCCGAGTTCGCGGGCTGCATGACGCTCACGGACTTCCAGACCGCGAACATGTCGGACGCGTGGGGCGACATGAACGCCCAGAACAACCAGCAGTGCGAGAACTGCCACGCGACCGGTGGCGAAGGCTTCGTCGCCTCGAAGAACGAAGCGTTCATGTGGAACGTGTTCTCGAACCGCAAGTACTACTTCCTGCAGTACCTCACCGTGGACCTCCTCGGTGGTGCGGCAGCGGCGAAGGTCATCGTCAACGAGACGTCGTTCCGCGGCGTCGCGACGGCGCAGGCCCCGCATGGCGAGCACCCGACGTTCAACGCGGGCGCGAACAGCCAGGGCATGATCGCCTTGAAGCAGTTCTACGACTCGGTGATGGCCAAGAAGACGGCCGGCACGTGCGGCGCTCCGCGCATGTTCCCGATGTGATCCGATACTCCCCCGTGTGATGGAAGGCGCTGGTGTCCACGGCGCCTTTCTTCATTTTCGGGGGTAAGGTGGAAGCCTCATGTCCAACGCTCGTTCGCCGCTCGTCACCGGCGATGGCCGCACGCACATCACATCCCCCCTCATGCGCGAGTCACTTCAGGATCGAAAGATCCTGTCGAAGACCGACAGCGACAAAGACCTCCAGATCTTCCCCGACGTCTCGATGGTCTCGATCGGCGGGCAGAGCATCTTCGACCGCGGGAAGGACGCGATCCTTCCGTTGGTTGACGAGCTGGTGGAGATCAAGCGCGACAAGGGCGTGAAGATGGTCATCGGCGTCGGTGGCGGCACGCGCGTGCGCCACACGATCTCGATCGCCGTCGACCTCGGCCTCCCCGTCGGCGGCATGGCGCAGCTGGTCGGCGCGATGGAGGAGCTCAACGCGATCCTCCTCAACACGCTGCTCGCACCGCACGGCTCGATGCCGATGCAGCGCGACCACTTCTGGGATCTCCCGCTGTACTTCGACGCGGGCATCACGCCGATCGCGATCAGCGTCCCGCCGTATCACTTCTGGGAGCCGCCGCCCGACGAGGGCCACCTGCCGATGCACGGCTCGGACTTCGGTCTGTTCCAGATGGCCGAGGTGCTCGGCATGAAGCAGGTGATCTTCGTGAAGGACGAGAACGGCCTCTACGACAAGGATCCGAAGAAGCACGCCGACGCGAAGCACATCCCGAAGATCACGCTCGCCGAGCTGCTCGCGCACATGCCCGCCGAGAACATCCTCGACGCCGAGCTGTTCCACGCGTGGAAGCACGCGAAGAACCTGAAGCGCATCGTCATCGTCAACGGACTCGAGCGAGGCCAGCTCACGCGCGCGCTGCGCGGCGAGGACGTCGGCACGGTGATCACCAAGGAGGCCGCGTGAACGAGCGGCGTACGATCGCGTCGATGCTCTCGGGCTCGACGCTCACCGGTGGTGCCGAGACCTTCGACTACCGTCCGACGGCGGTGATGCCCGACGTCAAGGTCGTCAAGATCGGCGGCCAGAGCATCCTCGATCGCGGGCGCGCGGCGCTGTTCCCGATCCTCGACGAGATCGTCGAAGCGCGGCGGCTCGGCATCCAGGTCGTGCTGCTCTCGGGAGGCGGAACCCGCGCGCGCCACATCTACTCGATCGCGAGCGAGCTCGATGTCCCGACCGGCGTGGTCGCGACGCTGGGCAAGTACATCCCGATGCAGAACGCGCGCATGCTGCAGATGCTGCTCGCCAAGCACGGCGGCATCTACATCCTGCCCGACGACTTCGAGAAGCTGCCGCTGTACATGCAAATGGGCTGCATCCCGATCATGAGCGGCATGCCGCCGTTCGGATACTGGGAGAAGCGCGAGGAAGGCAGCCGCATCCCGCCGCACCGCACCGACGCGGGCGTGTTCCTGTCGGCGGAGTTCCTCGGCTCGCGCCGCGCGATCTTCATCAAGGACGAGGACGGGCTCTACACGGACGATCCGAAGAAGAACCCCGCCGCGACCCACATCCCGCGCATCACGTCCAAGGAGCTCGTCGAGCGGAACCTCGACGACGTCGTCGTCGAGCGCATGGTGCTCGAGTACCTGCCGCGCGCGCAGTGGTGCAAAGAGCTCCAGATCGTCAACGGCCTCAAGCCCGGCACCGTGCTCGCCGCGCTCAAAGGAGAAGATGTCGGGTCGATCATCACGGCATAGCCTGGCGCTCGCGCTGGGCCTCGTTCTCGGCCTCGGTCTCGGCGGTGCGTGCACAAAGAAGGCGCCCGAAGCGGATCCCGAGAAGGTCCGCGCGCTCGCGGATCGCTTGCTGCGCATCACACCGCCGCTCGCGGGCGTGCGTGCCTGCGTCGAGGCCGACTACGAGAACCCAGCGCTGTCCCTCGTCACGGCGGTCGAGCTCGCGAAGGAAACGATGCCCGATCGCCCCGAGTTCGAGCGGTGGATCAACCCGCCCGAGATCGACTCGCCGGCGTTTCGCACGCTGCTCGACAGCAAGGACGAGACGGCCCGCCGCCGCGCCGCGTACCAGCTGCTGCACGCGAAGGGCTACATCCTCTATCGCGTCGACATGGTCAACGTGCCGCTCGCCCTCGAGGTCAAGGAGCTCAAGCGCGGCGCGGTCGGCGTGCGCGCGGTCGGCTTCGACAAGCAGGACAACGTGATCTGCGTGCGCAACTTCACCGTGCAGAACGACAACGAGAAGGCCGAGTGGGCGATGAAGATGACCACGCGTCCGACGGTCGACCCGATGGTCGCCAAAGCGCTGCGCGACGACCTGACGATCCAGATCAAGGAGCGCATCTCCGAGATCATGGGCGGCTCGTAGCCGTCACTGACACTGCATGCGGAACGCGCTCGATAGCGCGATGTCCTTCACGAGCCCGTCCTGCACGTTGCCGATCGTCTGCTGCGCGCACAGCGGCGCGGCCTGCTGATCGTTGCCCTCGAAGTCGGTCGTGTAGTCGATCGCGAACACCGCCTTGCGCGCGTTCAAGAACGGACGCACGAGCTCGCAGTTCTCGTCCTCGCCGCAGCGCTCGACGAGCAGCCAGTCATAGTTGCCGGTCTGTGTATCGACCAAGCCGATGTTGAGGCCGTTGCGCATGCCCACCGACAGCTCGCGCTCGTGCACCGCCAGCGCCACCGCCGCGTACCAACTCTGTTGGCTCTCGAACGTCGGCGCGACGCCGAGGTCGATCTGTCCGTGGTCCGACAGATACGGCTCGATGCCATCGCAGCCGATCTGCTTCGCCAGATCCACGCGCGCGAACGCGATGTCTTCCCACGTGTCGCGCTGGGCGAAGTCGAGGAAGTGCGTCGCGCCGTCGTCGTCGAGCGTCATCGGGCTCAGCGCTCCCGCCGGGAACTTGCTGAAGTCCGGGTCGGTCGTCTTCGCGCCGCCGAGGCCCACGCGGCAGATGACCTGCGTCTGGCGCGCCTGCAGTGTGGCGATCGTGGTCGCGTTCGCGCCCGCCGGCACGCTCACCGGCGCGCCACCGCCGTAGTCGATCGTCGTCGCCGCAGGCACCGACGCCCACAGATCCACGATCATCATCGCGCGCGTCTCGGCGAGATCGATCGGCGCGTTGACCTGGATGTCCCAGTTCTTCGTCTCGCCCGGCTTGGGCTGCCAGTAGGCCGGCCCGATCGGGCCATCGCGATGCTCGTGCATCTTGTCGTTGCCGCACGCGCCGAGCGCGAGCAGTCCGGCGAGGAGTACACGGCGATGCATCTCGAGCAGTCTACGACGACGAACGCCGCACGCGGTGTGATCCGTCGCGCGATCACGCACAGGCGAGCAACGGTGATCGGATGGCACCGACCGACGACGAAGTGACACTCGTCGTCAGAATGGCGTGAACCTCGATCGCGGGCATCGATCTCGCGGTGATCGTGGGCTCGCACCACAGGTCACGTGCGGTCACCGACGGGCGTCACCACCTCGTCGAGCTACTTCGTCGCGCTTCCGGACCCCTTGCCGCCGCCGCCGCCCTTGCCGTCGCCTTTACCGTCGCCACCGCCCGTCCCTGCTCCGCCGCCACCACCGGTGCCTTTGCCGCCGCCCTTGCCATCGCCCTTCTTGTCCTCCTTGCCCTTCCCGTCGCCGTCGCCGGAGTGGTTCATCCCGTGATCGCCTTCGCCGCCGCCGACGCCGCCCTGCGTGCCCTTCTCGCCGTCCTTGATGTTCGCCTTCACCCACTCGGCCGCCTTGGTGATGCGCGCGTCGATCTCGGTCTTGAGTAGCTCGGGCTTCTCCTTCGGGGTGATCGTGACGACCACGCCGTTCTTTTCGTTCTTCACGTCGGCCTTCGCGCCGCTGGAGAGGTGCACCGGGCACAAGCCCATGCCGCCGCCGTGGGTGCCCTTCTGATCGTGCGCGTCGCCGGGCGAGCCGCCGTCCGTCTTCTCCTTCACGAGCTCGGCGCTGCGCTTCTGGATCGCGAGGATCGCGTCCTTGTCCGCGGACGTGATCGTCACGAGGATCTTGCCGTCCTTCAGCTCGGCCTTCGTCGTCGAGCCCGCTACGGTGCTCGGACAATTGCCGCCGCGCCTCGTCATCTGCTCGCCGGCCGAGCCGGAGCCCGCGCCCGCGGAACCGGCGTTCGCGGAACCGGAGCCTGCGGCGGAATCGGAGCCCGCGGAACCGGAGGCCGCCGAACCCGCCGTGTCCGAGCCGGAGCCGGCCATCGTGTCCGAGCCTGTCGAGGATCCGGAGCCCGTCGTCGTCGCGGATCCCGAGCCTTCGGTGGTCCCACTTCCGCCCTTGTCCTTCTTGCAGGCAGGCGCGATCAGCAAGCAAAGTCCCATCAGGGCGGTCGCGATTCTCATGACACGCATGTTACACGCAGTCGCGCGGCTTGGCCTTGCGCTCGCGGTGCTCGCGGGATCCGCGATCGCGGCCCCGGACATCAAGCTGCCGCCCGGCACGCGCGCCGATGCGAGCGGCCAGCTCGTGTCGACACGCGGCCTGCGCGACACCTCGGACTTCATCGCGAAGGAGCTCGACCGGCGCGGGATCGTCGTGACGAAGGTCGGTCCGGTCCGTGTCCGCGGCGTCGAGCTGACGCGGTTTCTAAGCGAGACCTCGTCGACGACATGGCTCGCGATTCATGTCCTCCGCAACGGCGGCAAGACCGTGATCTTCTTCGTGCCGCGTCCTGTCGCGAAGTCCCCTTGACGAACGAGTCCCTTGCGTTTAATCAGTCACCTCGCACTCGGGGATCGTCTAATGGCAGGACGCAAGACTCTGACTCTTGCTATCTAGGTTCGAATCCTAGTCCCCGAACTACGAAGGCTTGACCGTTCCCACCTCACCAGGTAGAACGTCGGTCCTTCCCGGCCCCATAGTCTAGCGGTTAGGACGTCTGCCTCTCACGCAGAAAACTCGAGTTCAAGTCTCGATGGGGTCACCAACAATCATGAGCGTTTAAGTCGCTCTCTTCGGGTCCGCTGCCACGTGGCTGCCACGCGGATCGGATCCGCTACCGAGTACGCGATCGATCGCGTCGTCCATCTGCTCGCGACCAACGGTCACGTAGCGCATCGTCGTTGCGATGTCCTCGTGACCCATGAGCGCTTGCAGCACGGGCAGCGGAACGCCACGCGCAGCCATCTCGGTGCCGAACGTGTGCCGCAGCGAATGCCACGGCATCGACTCGCCCGTCTCGCTCACGGGGATCGTCACGTTCGCTTTCACGTACAGCGAGCGGATCGCTTCCCACATCGCGTAGTAGCCGAGCATCGCGCCGTCATCGAGCCGCGACACGATCCAGAGTCCACGCCGCGAGAGCTTGGCCAACGCGCTCACGAGCGCGCCTGACAGCTTCACGGTGCGGGTCTTGTCGTGCTTCGGCGTTCCGACGTTGTTGCGCTGATCGACAGCACGACGAATCGTGATGCGACCATCTTTGATGTCGGTCCACTGCACGCCGCGGATCTCGCCGATGCGCAACCCGGCTTCCGACGCGAGCAGCACGGCAACCTTGTAACGGTCGTCGGTGCACGCGGCGATCAGCTTGGCCACGTCGTCGGCAGGCACCGCCGTGATCTCGGATTCCGCGCCGTCGATGTGAAGCGACAGCGTGGATTCTCCGATCAGCTTGCAGCCCTTCGGCCCTGCGTACTTCAACAGCGTAGACAGAACCGTGAGCCGCTCGTTGATCGTCTTCGTCGCCAGCTTGCGAAGGCTGTGGACGTAACGATTCACGAGCGACTGATCGATCTCGTCGAGCCGCATCGGCCCGAAGAATTCGATCAACCCGCCCTTGCCTCGCAGGATGCGCTCCTTGGCGTAGCGAGCGCTCGGCTTCTGCCGCGGTAGATACTCGTCGAGGAATCGCTCGGCAAATTCAGCGACGGTCGGTGCCGTCGCAACCTCCACACACTTCGCGTCACCAGCGATCGACCTGCCCGCAAGGGCATTCGCGATCGCGCGGCGCTCGGCTTCTAGTGCACCGACGCGAGATTGAGCGAGGTCATGGAACGCACCGGGAATCCCGGGCGTACCGAACACTCGATCTTTCGTTCCGTCGGCAAAACGAACGACGGTTCTAAAGAACCACCGTCCAGTTCGTGGATCGCGCTTCACTGACATGTCTAGTGCCTGTTCAGCGCGCTCTGCGAACGACCACACGAGGACAACGATCGCACGTCGTCGCTCGTCCGGAAAGCGGTTTCGCCGAGCCATTCGAGGATTGCTCGTCGCGAGAACCGCAAGAGCTTGCCGATGCGACGGTGCGGGATCTCGTGCTTCGCGCACGCGTCGTACACCGCGTTGCGTCCCATGTGCATGAGCGCCATCACGCCCGCGACGTCGAGCACGTCATCGTCCGCGGGCGTCACGATGCACCGTCCGTCGTGTGCACACCCGTCGTGCTACCGAAGGGCTTGTCACCAAGCGTGATGCGCTCGCCCGACAGCGTGCGAAACGTCTTCGGATCGTTCACGGTGCCCGATCGCAGATAGCCTTCGCGAAGGGCGCGACCAACCGCAGCGCGACAACGCTTGTCCGGCAGATCGGGAACGCTCGTTCGCAGCTTGGTGAGCGACAGCGCAGCCGAGCCACTGCTCTGCAACTTGCGCACGAACTCGATCACCTTCGCGATGTCGTCGCTCTGCTCGTGGCGGCCACGCGTCTCGGCTGCGCGTGCAGCATCGACTGCACGAGCGACCGTCCACACGGCGCGCGTCGAGCGCCCGTGCGCATCGTCGTCGATCCGCAACGTCCAATCGAACGAGCCCGCAGCTCGCGCGCCTTTGACTTCGACATCGACGTGCGATGTGATCTCGTTCTCGCCGTTGCCACCGGGCGACGACAAGTAGATGCCCGCATCGATCGCACCATGGATCGCGCCGCTGCCACGCATGCGCTGCCCGCCCCGACGCTTGCTCGTGTCACCCGTCGATTTGCCCGAGTGGTGCGCGCCCATCATCGTGCAGTTGAGGATCTCGCCGAGCAGTCGCAGCCGACGCATGACCTCGCGCATCGCGTCGCTCTTGTCCTCTTCGCCGCTGTGCAGATCACGCAACGGTTCGAGGCACAAGACATCGACACCCCCGAGACGCCGAACGCTCGCGATCAAGAGCGCTAGATCTTCGTCGCGCAGCACGTCGAGGAATCGCCCGCGTGGCTGCACGAACAGGTTGCGCGCAGCGTCCTCGGGATCCATGCCGCGCCCAACCGCGAGTGCACGGATGTGAGCTTGAACATCGGCGGGTAGATCTTCGGCATAGAAGTACGCCACGCGTAGCGGCGCCCCCGTCGCGAACTCGCCGAAGGCTTTGGTGCCGGTCGACATCGCGACCGCAGCTTCCGTGAGCGCCCACGTCTTCGCCGTCTTCGGCTCGCCCGAGATCAGGGCCGTGCCTCCACGCTTCACGAGATTGCGGATCAACCACGGGTCATCGGCCCACGTCTGCCGAAGCAACTCCGTGGCAGGCATGAACAGCGGTTGCGGCGTGGCGCTCGCGGGGTTGGTACCAAGCAAGCTCGTCACGTCCGTGAGGGCGCGTTCGAGTTCGAGCCCCCACGGCGATTCGTCGCGCGGGATCGGGGCGCCGTCGAACTCGGACAGCTCATGCGTGATCGCGCTCGTCTTCGGACGATCGAACATGCGCGCGATCAGCCGCGCCTTTTCCTCGAAGTCGTGGCGCCTTCCACCTCGATCGCCTTGCGTGTAGTTGAAAGCGTTGTCGAGCTTGGTGCGCAGCTCGTCGCCATCCCACGGCGGCAAGCACGTCGCGTTCCACTCGTCGAGCAACAGCGTGCATTCGTCGTCGGACAGCGCGTAGTCGTTCACGACGATGGCGCACGCCTCGAACGTGTGTTTGTCCCCGCCCTTGCCCTCGACAGCCGGACCATGCGCACGCAAGCGGTGGCGCACGTGCTCGATCAGCTCGGGCGACGCGGCACCGAACTCGCTCGGCGTGCTCGCCGAGGTGAGCGCGTTTGGCGCGGGTGCATCGACGACGCGCATCGCGTACGGTCGCATCGACTCGACGGTGCTCGTCTCGGGCTGTTGCTGCTCACCGTCCCGCACAACGAACGGCAGACGATAGAGCCGCGTCCAGTCGGTGCACACGCGATCACCCTCGATGCCGCACGTATCTCGCACGTCGTCGAGCGCAGCGAGGTAGCTCGCCTTCCACCGCTCGGCATCGTGCGCGTTGCGAATAGCGAAGGGCTCGGCGAGCGGGCGCACGAGGCGATACCCGCCACGCGTCGAATAGAAGTACCACCCGTCGTTGATCGCGCGTTCGATCTTCGGCTGCTCTTGCTCGTCCCACTCGGCCGTGCGTGGCGCGTGGTTCTCGGGCTCGACATCGACGAAGAGCGCGACCATCGGCACGCCACCATCGATGCGCGTGCTCGCGTCGAGTGACAGTCGATGCTCGATGCTCGGCACCGAGTACGCAGCAACGTGCGCATCGTCGTCGTACACACGCTCGAACGCATCGGCGATCGGCATGTACTCGGCGTTGCCCGGGCCGTCGCACGCTTTGCCCTTGCGCGTGCAGATTGCGCACGGCTGCTCGTGTGTCGGCCACGCCTTCGCGTGTCGCTCGACGATCGGCAGAGCGATCACGCTGCACCGCCGTTCGCGTACGGATGCACCAGCTCGGCGCGAACGTCATCGAGTCCGCACGTCGCGCTGTCGAGCGAGTGACCCGCGGCTCGGCGCGCCACGAAGAGCAACGCCGTCGGGTCGATGTGCAGCGGATCGATCTCGACGCACACGGTGCACGGCGATCCGTCGGGGCGAACGGTTGCGACGGCAACGCGTTCGAGTTCTCGTGGTGGTTCGCCGTCGCTGTCGTTGGCGCTCGTCGTCGACTTCGCGGTGCCCACCCGGTGTGCGGTGCGTGCTCGTGCGCGACGTGCGATGCGAGCGGTCACGATGATGCGCTTGGCTTCGCGCCGAGCGAGCTGGCGATACTCGCGCATGAACTCGCGGCGCTCTTCGCGCTCGCGCTCCGTCTCGGGCTGCGCGTTGTCGCACGCGAACTCTTCGAGGGGAACGAAACCCGTCCTCGGACCCGCAGCGCGAGCACCTTCCCAAGTGGGCGGTGCAGATCCGAGAACGGGAAACGAAATCGCTTGCAGCATGGGAAGGTGCTCCTAGTCAGGACGCACGGTGTGCGTCGGTTATTCCAAAACGAAAGGTGTCGAGCCGCGCCACGCGGTAACAAGTCGCGTGACGCGGCGATCGCACGCGCGATCAAGGCGTGGAACTCGACACGCCCACTCGACGGAAAGGCGCCCTCTCGCTCACGCCGCACTCGCAATGGCGATGAGCGCGCACCGGCGATGAAACGGTGGCCGAGCAACATGCTCGACGAGGGCAGAAGCGATCACAGCTCGGGCTCGACTTTGCTCGACGCTGCGGGCGTTGGCAGTGCGGGCAGTTCGGCGCGCTTCGCACCCGCCTCGCGCCACTCGTCGCGGGACTCGGCACGCGACTCGTCGTCGGTGAGCAGCACCGTCGCGACAGTGCCGCGCTTGCAGAGCGCATCGAACTGCGGCGACAGCTCGCGCCACAACGTCACGCTCTCGGTGGGCAACACCTCCGACCAGCCCGCCGAGCCCGCGTACTTGAACCCGAGCAGGAACGCGGCGCGATCGAGCTGCTTGCTCGTGCGCCGGTACTCGACCGGCAAGCCCGCAGCTTCGGCTCGCTCGGTCTGCACTTCGTCGAGCATCACGTCGTTGGTCTGCACGGTCATCTCTTTGCCAGCGGGCAGCGTGACGCGCGTGCGGCTCGGAGGGTCGAACAGCGCGAACGCGACATCGGCTGCCGTACCATCGGTGAGCAGAGCGAAGAGCCGAACGCGCAGTTCGCCATCGCACAGCCGAGCAAGCTCGACAGCGCGAGCGGGCGGCAGGTGCACGCTCTCACGCTCGTACGGTCGCATCGGCTCGACTTCCGCAACGAACTGCGCGGGCGGCAGTGCGTGGAGTCGCGCGTTGCGCGCCTTACGCTCGGCAACCTTGCGCTCTGCACGAACCGCGTTGCCGGCGCTGGTGTTCGACTCGAAGAGCCGCACGAACTGATCGAACTCGCCGCGAAGCGCATCGAACTCGGAGCGGGTGACGTACTCGGTAGCCATGGCTAGTTGCCTCGCTTGCTGGCGTCGCGCGACGCGCGTTGCATCTCGGCGCGAGCACGCTGTTCGCGGTTCATGCCAGCGGTTGCGGCATCGTTCGTCGGCGTCGTCGGCTGCTCGTCGTCGGTGTTGGCGCCCGGCGTTCGATACGCTGCGGCACTGTCGGCGATCATCTTCTTGCGTGCTTCGATCTCGCGCTCCATCGCATCGCGCTTCTGGTTGCACTGACATCCCATGGCTGCATCTCCGTTCTGTGAAGCGGGCGCACCCGCGTTGGTGGGGCGACGTCGCGCAACTTCACGCGCGGCGTCCTTTTCGATCTTGAGTTGGGCGCGCATCTCGGCGCGCATGCGCAGCGCCGTCGGTCGATCGCCATTGCGCTCCACTTCGTCGGCGTGCAGCTTCATCATCATCAAACGATCGCCGGCTTCGCGTGAAAGGATCACGTTCTCGCAAGCGTTGTCGTCGTCGCACGTCGGCTGCGAGTGGTCCCCGATCACGCGCGGCGGACGTAGTTTGTCGAAGCTCACGACGCCCTCCGACTCACAGCTTTCGCGGGCTGCTCGAAGCGGGTACGAAACAGGATCGATGCACGACGCATGAGATGACTCGTGCTCGCGTACCGAAGGGGAGTGCGATCGCGATGGCCAACGACCGCGCTATTGATCTCGAACCCAAGCGCCGCGATGAGGGACAGGCTCAACTCGCGATCCCCGAGCGCTTGCGTGCCCGTGATTCCCAACTCGCTCGCGTAGTCGTCGAGGTCGTTGCGAAGGTCGTTAGCCATGACGCACCTCGTGCGTGATGCGCGGCGCCGCGTCGGTGCGCGGCAAGCGTGCTCGCGCGAACGCTTCGATACGGTCACGCTTGTAGAGGCGTCGCCCCGTCGGGGTTCGAATCACGTCTAGGCAGTCGTGATAGCGGAGAGCCTCGCCAGTAATCGGCGCGCCTGTGATTTGCGTGTAGACCTGCGCCGCTTCGGACGGCGTGAGCAAGTCGTTTTCTGTTTTCTGCATACCCAAAAAGCGTAGCACTCGATTCTGTAAGCTATTGATTTGCAACAGAAATGTGCAACTATTTCTCGAGCACGCGGTTGCGAATTCGCGAACAACTGCACCGACTTAGGGTCCACAAAACACTAAGTGTCAGACGGTTGTGCATGCGGTAGCTTGTCGCGATGTGTGAACACACGAACGTCGAACAGAGCTTCGATCCAAACCCTGGATTCGTTGTGTGCGTCGACTGCCGCGAGCGCGTGCCCTGCCATCACCCGCAGTTCATCAACGTAGCGATCCACGCTAGCAATGCACCTCTCTCGAAGGGCCAACACTTCATCTGCACGCTCTGCTCGGCGGAATGCGCGCACGAGCGGCTTGATACGCCAACGCTCGGCAGCACCGAGCGCATGTGCATCGACTGCCGCACGATGGTTCCCGTTGCGTATCGAGCACCCGAACGCACGGGATTGCAGGCGGGTCGTCGTTAGCTACCGAAGCGCGGATCGTGGCGTCCGTGCAGACGGCCAGTGCGCGCCATGTGCTCGACGTATTGCGCGTGGAGCGCTAGCTCACGATCGCTGTACACCGGCTGCTCCTTGGGTTTCGAGGCACCGCCGTACTTCCGGGCGATGATCGCGTCCACCCTTGCATCGAGCTGATCGCGCGGACAGTTGTTCATCGCGAGCGTGCGCCGGATGCTCGCGCGCTCGTCGGCAATCGCGGTGCTTGCGGTGTTCAACTCGTGCAGCGCGTACGCCGCAGCGTCCATGAGGTCATCGTGTCGCGTCGCGCCCGCGAGTTCCTCGACGAAGTCAGACAGCCACGGCGCACCGAGCGGCAGGATTGCGAGCCCGTTCTCGATGGTGGGTGACACGACCGAGATCCGTTCGAGCTTGCTCCGTCCACCGGTGAGCACGGGAACTACGCTGTGCAGCCCATCGGCGTGCAGCTCTTCGATGGCGCCCGCACCACCCGCCGCTTTCTCGACGAGGATTCTCGCGGTCGGGTACTTCGCAGCGAGCATCTTGATCGCGTTGCGCTGTTCGAGCTGCGTTGCCCGAGCGCGCCACAGATCGATCAGATATCGCGCCGTGCCGGCGGATCCCCAGACCTCGCACACGGCGTAGTCGCCCTTCGCATGCGTCGTTCCGAACGTGAGGTCACACGCGATCACGATCGCGTCGTACTTCGACGGCGTGGGGAGCGCGGCAACCGTCGTATCGCAGCCGAGCGGGCGCGACGCATTCGCTGCCACATGCGGTGCGTGATGGAAGCGCCACCACGCGCGCTTGATCACGGCGCTCTCGTCGTCGGCCGGGCGTTGCAGGTACTGCGTTGCGTACGTGCTCGCGCCGATCTGCGCCTTCAACGCGTCGAGCTTTTCGCGTGGCAGCACGTTGGGCGCGAGCAGCTCGCCATCCTCGAACTCGGCGGGCAGTTCGACGAGCGTCCACGTGCCCGACTCCGCCAGCCTGCCGAGCAGGTCATCGCGATCGAGCCGCTGTTGCACGACGATCATCGGTGCGCGATCGCCGTCGAGGCGCGTCGACAGACCTTCCGTGAACCACGTGTACACGCCATCGCGCTCGGCCTTGCTAAATCGATCGGCCGCATTGAGAGGGTCATCGCAGATCGCCTCGTGCGCGCGACGTCCGGTGAGCGCGGTGTCGCGACCGACGGCGAAGTACCTGCCGTCTTTCGTCGTGGACCAATGGCCCACGGCGTTCTCGTCGGTGCGCAACTCGACGGCGAACATCGAGCGGAACTCGTCGGACTCGACGAGACGGCGGACGCGACGCGACTCGGTGGCAGCCAGGTCGTACGCGTGCGACGCGTGGATCGATCGCCACGACGGATCGCGAGCAAGGCGCCACGCTGCATACAGCGCGAGCAGCGTGCTCTTGCCCGTGCCCGGTGCGATCGCGATCAGCAACCGCGTGCAGTCGCCATCGGCCACGCTCTGCAACGCTGCAACGATTGCGCGTGTACCGCGGTTCGAGACGTACGGTGCGCCCGTGACCACGGGCCAGTAGCGCTCGACGAAGTGCGAGAACGACTTGCGGCACAGCTCGCGCTCGATGGCGACAGCCCGAGGGTGCTTGCGGATCGCAGGAGTCGTGAGTGGTGCATCGTCGTCGGTGCAGACCACGCATCGACCTTCGAGTGTGCGCAGCATCGGCGGGCACGTGCACGTTGTAGTGGGAGTCATCGGAACCTCGTTTCCTGGCAGTGACGTGGCAGCGGAATGGCAGCGATCAGCGATTCGTCGTCGAGACCCCATCGAGTGCAACACTCGCTTGCGGCAACGCGAGCGGCTCGCTCTCGACGAGAACAGCGTCTCGGATCTCACCACGACGACGCTCGAACTCATGCGCAGCGGCTGCGAGCTGTTCGAGCTGCTCGACGGTGTACAGCGACAGATCCTCGTCGTCGTCTTCGTCGGCACGCGCCCCCGCTGTGACCTCGTGTTTCTCGGTGACCTTGCCGTAGGCACGCTCGGCGATCAGTTGCAGCGCAGCGAGCTTCACCGCTTCGCTGTCCGCATTCTCGACGAGCTTGCCCGCGTGCTTGACGATGTACTCGGGCGGGTACTTGGCGCGCATCGCGGCTGCCAGGCTCGGCGGGCGTCGTGGCCTGCCAGCGCCGGGGCGAGCGCCACCGTGTTGTCTTGATTCCTGCATACAGATTCAAGTTTAGCAGATGCAACTGAGTTGCATCTGTACCTGGCAACCGGGGCAACTGAGGCAACGCGTTTGCCCTGGTGTTTGCCCCGATCCTTGCCCCGATCGTTTGCCCGGCTCGTTCGCTTTGATTTCAGTAACTAGGGCAACCGGGGCAACCGGGGCAACACCAGGGTAATTCGATCGGGGCAACCAGGGTGCGCCCCTACAAGGGCGCATGCCTACCCTGGTGACCGACCCGACCGGATGGACTCGTCGACACCGACGCCTCCACGTGCGCCACGCCGCATCGACAGATGCGACGGCCCGACGCGAGTTAGTGCGCCACAGCGCAAGCTGCGCGATCGTCGAGTGCGTTTTCGCCACGGTCATGACCCGGCTGTTTTCTTGGTCCGGTCAAGAGGCGCGGCTAACGTTTGCGCTGGCGCTCCGTCGGGGATCGAGCGCTACACTTGGGTTGTCAGTGTTGACAGGTATACCCACCAACTACGATACGAATTGCTCAGTGTCATGACGCGTCGACTCTTCATCGAACTCACGGGCGACTCCCAGGATCTGGGAACGCACACCGAGGGCGTGTCGTTGAAGTTCTTTTCCGCGTACGCGAAGCGACTACGCGAGGCGTATCAGCGCAGCGCACAAGCGGTGCTCACGGGAACGGTGCAGAACGAAGGTCGCTTGCCCGGGCGTGCGGCCGAAGTCGACATCCGTCTCAAGAGTGCACAAGAGGGAAGCCTCGCACTCGATCTCGCGCCCGTCGACATGTCGACGCAGGGTGTGCTCGTCGCCGATGAGCTGCCCGAGAAGTCAGTCGATCGACTGCTCGTGCTCATGCGCGCCGCAGCCAACGATCCAGACTCGACGACGACGCCACGCGCGTTCCGCGCATTGATCGGGATGGTGCCCCCGAGCGTCAAGCAGACCTATCAGGTGCGTGACGGTTCGGGGCGTGTGCTCGACGAGATCGTATTCACGTCGGCGGGATTCACTGCGGTGAAAGATCCTGTGCTCGCCAGCGTCGAGCGCTACGCCGTCAAGGTGAAGGGGATCGCGTTCGATCCCAAGGCCGTTGTGCACTTCGAGGTGCACGGCGACTCGCCGATCCGCGCCACCGCGTCGCAAGCCCTCGTCGAGCGTGCGTTCGAGATGCGTGACCGCGATGACCTCGTGGCTACGATCGTCGAGAACTCGTCCGGCTACCGTCTTCTCTCGCTCGCAGCGGCTGCATCGCCCTTCCCTGCGTACGAGCCCACCCCCGAAGAAACCGCGGATCGATACGCGGAGATCCTGGCCATCCTCGCGAAGTGATCGATGGTTGAACTGGGCGTTGAGGATTTGATTGCGCTGCACCAGCTCGGCATCGAGCGCCACGGTGGACTCGGCACCGTTACGCGAGCCGCTCGCGACGCGATGGGCACCGTGCTGCACAGCGCGACATACCACGAGGGTTTGCTTGGGCAGGCAGCGGCGATCCTTTGCTACATCGCGCGAGCGCAGCACTTCACGGATGGAAACAAACGCGTTGCATGGCTTGGTTGCACGCGCTTGCTCGAAATCAACGGTTTCTATTTGAAGGTCACCACCGACGACGCGATCACGTTTGTTCATCGCATCGTGACCGAGAACCTTGAGGTGCCCGAGATCGCCGATCAACTCTCGCAGTGGCTCGAAGAGCTGCCCGCACCAACTGCGACCGCGGCAGTGGCAACGCCGGTCGCGCCCGCGATCACAACGCCCGCGCCGAACGATGGCGACACGACGCCGAACGACGGCGATGAGCCGGACGCGAGCGACGACGACGACTCAACACCGACGACGTAGCGCTCGTTCCTTGCTGTATCAGCGATCTCAGTCGGATCCCGACGACTTCGCGAGCTGCCGCCTCCCACCCTCGGTGAGTTGACCTGCGTTCCGCGCCAACGCCAACGCGTCTCGCGAGCGTTGGGGAAGTGCCGCGTGCTCGTCGCTGAGTTGCTCCAACACACGCAGTGCGATCGCGCGCATCTCTCGATGGGTCTTCTCTGCATGGTCGAACTGCTCGCGTAGCGACATCCCGACCGCGTAGCTCTGCATCGCACTCATCTTCTCGAACAGCTGGGCCGACGCGCGTTGAACGATCGCGACCCAAGTCGCCGCTTCGGCGCTCGCAGAGTCGAGGTCTCGAAGGAGATCGATCAGCTCGTCACTCAGGTCTTCGAGATGCGATTTCACCTGATCGATGTAGCCGCGCTCGTGTGTCTTCGCATCACAAAATCGCGCTGCGAGATCCGTGTCGGATGCTCCGCGGTTTTCCTCGGCGAGCCTGAGAAACTCGTCTGCGTCCTCGATGAGTGTTGTCGCGTGATGCGCGAGGATGCGCCGCGCGAAGGCCCATCGCTTACGTCGCGCCTTCCGCTCCTTCACGATCTCGCGGAACGTGCCGAGGAAGAAACCGGCCCCCACCGAGATCAGCGCCACCACCCACGTCGGCATGCGGTGACACTAGCGTTTCTTGCTGCCACGCCGCTGCCACACCAACCGAGATCAACCAACACGAACCAACCCCAACCAAACCAACCGCCTCGCGCAACGTTGTGTGATCGTTGCAAGCGCGCGAATGAGTTGACGTTCGCGCTGCGCGGGTCGACAGTTCAAGTCTCGATGGGGTCACCAAGTAGTCCGCGTTCTCGATCTCGCTAGTTGTTCAGCCAGATCGTGAGCCCCGCGCCGTCGCCGCACAGGCGAAAGCGCTTGAGCTCTTCGTTGTACGCGTCGAGGTCGGCGCCGGTCAGGCCGTGGTTCAACACGTCCTGCCGGACCGCGTCCCATTCGTCGCGGATCGCGCGCACGCACTCCTTGTCGGTCTCGCACGCGCACGTGCGATCGGCGAAGTCGCGCAGCGTCTCGATCAGCTCGGGCCGCGGCTTGGGCGCTGTCGTCTTCTCGCACCCGGCGACGAGCATCAGCGCGACGAGAGCGCTCCGCATCAGTTGCTCGTGAACACGAACGGGAAGTGATTCACGATCGCGCCACCCTTCTTCGGGAACTGCAGCAGGTAGAGCTTCTGCTTCACGCACGTGCCGACGCTCGCGCTGATCGAGCCGCTCACCGTGTTCGCGCTCGTGACCTTTCCGTTCGCGTCGATGACGAAGCGCACCACGAGGTCACCGCCGCTCGCGCCACCCTTGTCGAGCGCGGACTGGTAGCACGCACGGAACAGGCCCTGGCGCGCGCCCATCACCTTCGCGATGTCTTCCTTCGACAGATAGGGGCCACCATCGGTCGTCACCGGCGGATCGACATCGATCGCGTGACCGCCGCCCGTGCCGCAGTTCACGAAGCACACCGCCGCGCGCTCGCCGCCGGTGTCGAGCGGGCCCTTCTTCTTCGCTGCCTTGCCGACGGGACCGTTGCCGTGCTTCGCGTCCGGATCGCCACCGCGCGTGTCGGAGCCATCGCCCGCGCCGAATTCGGGGACATCGCCCGCGCCGTCTCCATCGATCTTCTTCATGTCCTGGATGACATCCTTGAAGCCGCGATCGCCGGTGATGTCGTCGAGGATGTCGGAGTGTGCCATGAGCCCCGGGCCGTCCTTGCCGGACTTCTTCTTGGGCGTCGTGGGCATCGTCGGCTGCGGCTTGTGCTTCCACGGCATCGTCGTCGGCGGGAGGTGGTTCGAACGATCCGTGGGCATCGGCGTCATCATCGCGGCCGCCGGTTGCTGAACCGTCGGCGCGACGTCCTTCTTCACGATGACGGGCTTCGGCTCCGGCGGCGGCTCGCTCGCTTTGACGAGGTACATGCCGGTCATCGATTTCGGTCCGGGCCAGATCGCGGGCGATTCCTTCTCGTAGAGCTGGAACGTGAGCAGCAGGATCGCGCTGTGGAGGAGCACGCTGAACGCGAGCGACGCGCGTGATTCGTTGTTCTGCTTGAACGCCCAGCGAACGATCGCCGCGAAGCCGATCGCGAGCGACGCGAGGCTCGCACCGCGGAACGCGGCTTCGCCGATGGCGACACCGTCGCGCCACCAGAACAGCGTCAGCGCCAGGGCCGACAGCGCGTAGCCGGCGACACCGGCGAGGATCATCGGATGGCCGAGGTTCCAGTCCTCGACCTCGTGCGGGACGAACTGGAAGAACAGCTTGTGCTCTCCGCGCCCATCGAGCGTGATCACGCCCCAGTCATCGGGACCGAGCGTCGTGGCGTGAAAGCCGCTGCCGCCTTCGCCCGCCGCGACGAAGGTGGCGACATCGTGCTCGACGCCGCCGAGGCAGATCGTGCCGGTCATCTTCGTCGACATCGTCAGCACGTAACCGCGGCGGCCCGGCGTGACGATCGAGAAGTTCGGCGGCAACGACAGGTCGGGCGTGACGAACGTCGACGAGCTGTCCGTGCCGAGCGTCACCGCCGCCGGCTTCTCGTGAACGACATCGGCCATCACCTCGTCGTGCCAGATCAAGGACGTGCGAAGCGCAGTGCTCATCGCTGGATTCCCCCTGTTCGGACCGAAGACAGCGGTGCGTGACAACGGTTCCCGATTTTTTCGGAGAACTTCGACGGCGGTGATGTAGGGCCGTGTCAACCGAGCGGGAAGACGAGCACTTTGTTCGAGCGTCGAGCGGCCACGAACACGCGATCTCCATCCGTGGCGACACCGGCGGGATCCCACGTGCCACTCCCGATCCCGCGGGTTCGCCCATCGAGCCACAGCCGGCGGACCGCGCCGCGATTGAGCTCGGGATCGAACGAGGTCACGAGCACGGAGTCGTGACTGCACGCGCACACCGAATCGGGCCGGCCGAGATCCGCGACGAGCTGCAAGCGCTGCACGGCGCGACCCGCGTGGAGATCGACGCGGAACACGGCACGCTGGCGAGCATCGGCGACGACCAGCACGTCGCCGAGCTTGGCGATGCCGATCGGTTTGCCGAACCCATCGATGATCGTCGATGGCTCGCCGGTCACGAGATCGATCGCGATGATCGATCCGTCGTGCGCACCGAAGCGCGACGTGTGGAACTGCGTCGCGTAGAGCGCGTGCTCGCGAACGTCATAGGTGACGCCGAGTCGCCACGCATCGCGCGAGAGACGATCGAACGTCTCGAACCGTCCGCTGTCGATACGCGCGATCGATCCGTCGGCGCCACCCGTGGCGAACAACGTGCCGAATGGTGTGATCGCGATTCCACCGATCCGCGGTGCGGCGGTGCCGCGGCCGCCGGCGTGTCCGATGGTCGCGATGCGACGATGGCCGTCCCCCTCGTCGATGCGCTGGATCGCGCCGGTCGCTCCATCCGCGACGAACAACGACCTCGTCGCGCGATCGACCGCGAGGCCGATCGGATCCGCGCGGACCGAGATCGTTTGTAGCTCGTCGGGCTCCTCGGTACCGGCGCGGACTTCGTGCAACAACATCACCGCGAATCACCTACAAGCGCCGTGCCGCGACCAAGTCGTGTGGCCGCGATGACAACCCCGTGAATCGGCGACTACTGACCGGGAAGTCTCACCACCTCGTCGGAGCTTCGACTCCCTAGAGGGGTCTGTCGGCGTCACCGATGGTCGTCGCGCACGTGCCTGTTCCGCTACCGCCACCACCGCCGCCCCCACCGCCCATACCACCACGATCCATGATCGTTCCGTCGAGCTGCGCGCCCGCGACCATCGCCGTGCAACCGTCGGGGACGAGAACGTGATCCGCGTCGATCTGTTCGAGGGCGAGATCCGACACTTCGACGGAGAACGCGGTGCCGTTCGGCCCGAGCGACGACAGCGTCACCATGCCACTCGTCGCGAAGTACTCCATCTCCTTCTCGCCGCCCTTGTCGCCGAGTGCTCGCACGCACACGCCGCAGGTGACCGGATCCGCATCGACCGGGAACGTTCCGGTCGTCACGGCGCCACCCATGAACGGACCTGCGTTGTCGTAGAGCTCGACCTGCACGATGTTCGTCGTACCGGGCAGCGTCGCCGCGGCCCGGTACCACTTGCGTACGCCCATCGATCCCGGGACGTTGCAGCGCTGCGCGAACGCGGCCGTGAGTGCGCCGGCATCTGCCGTCTCGTCGGGCATCGCGCACGCCTTCGGTGTCTCGGTCCCGCCATCGTCGCCACCACATCCTGTCGCTGTGACCAACGCGACTACCAGAGCAAGGTTGCGCATGTGCACCAGGATGCAGCAAGGCACGTGCCCCGCGGGGGACTTCTCGACGAGAATGAAGCTCGCGAAACCGTGTTACGGGCGTGTTACCGCGGCGCCGTTGCTGGGGGTTCCGGCACCACCGGAAAGAACAGCGGGGCCTCGTCGTAGTCGCCCTTCTTGAACGTCGCGATGAACGCCTGCGTCTCGGCCGAGCGGAGAAACGCGACCAGATCATCGGCACCCGACTGCGCGGTTCGGGCGACCTCCACGAGGTACGGACGGCGCAGCTTCGGATCGCCACGAACCATGATCTCGATGCCCTCCGCCCTCAGTTTTCCGAGGAGCACCGGGATGCGGCCGACCATCGTGTACGCGCCCTTTGCCTTCGCGGCCGCGAGGATCTCGTGCTGATTCTCACCATCGAAGCGCATCGTCGCGACGGGATCGAGCTCGAGCTGACCCGCCTCCGTCAGATCGTGAAGCACGCCGTCGGCCCCGTGACTCGCGTGCACGAGCAGCGGGGCCTTGCTCGCGATGATCTTCTTCAGCGCCGCGATCGCATCGGTCCCGCCACGAATGCCCGCAGGATCCGCGGACGGCCCGACGATGACGAGATCGTTGCGCGCCCACGGCTGCGGATCGCGCGCGAGCCCGTCGGCGACGAGGTTCACCATCGCGTCGCTCGCGTGAACGGTGATGACATCGATGCCGCCCTTCGCGAACGCGGCCACGACCTGCGGCTTGGGCCCCGACGCGGCGAGCTCGATCTTGTCGCCGCTCGCGCGTTCGTAGCGTGCCGCGATCTCGGACCAGAACCCCGTCTCCATCATTCCACCGACGACGGCGACGCGCAGCGTCTGCTTGGCGCGCGGCGCCTCGGTCGCGGTCGGCGTGGACTCGCGACCGCATGCGATGACGAGGCACGCGACGAGCGCGCGCTTCACTGCCACGCACCTTGCAGCACGATGCTGATCACGCGGCCCGGCAAGTAGTAGCCAGCGCGCGTCTGCGGTCGGGTGTCGAGCAGATCGTCGATGCGAAGTACCGCGAGGTACTCCTTCGTCACCTGCGCTGTCACGCTCGCCTCGACGAGCGCGTAGCCGCTGACCTTGGTGCCCTGATCGAACGCCTCGCCGAAGTAGCGCACCCGCGCGAGCGCCGAGTAACGATCGTTCGCGAGAAAGCGGGCCCACGCGTCGAAGCGGTTGTGCGGCAAGCGGTCGAGCGCGTCCTCGGAGTTGTCGCTCTTCGCGCGCACGTAGTTATACGAGCCGCCGACCTCGGCCTTGTCGTGGACGAGCACGCGCGCGAGCGTGTCGACGCCGTAGATGTCCAGGTCGCCGAGGTTGATCAGCTGACCGTTTGCCATGGGATCTGGTGACGACCGGATCGTTCCGTTGGTGCGGCGATAGAACGGCGCGAGCTCGATGCGAAACCGATCGCGCTGCTCGACGGCGCGGACCTCGGCGTGCAGCGCCTTCTCGGGCGCGAGCGTCGGGCTTCCGGACATCGCGTCGTACCGCTCGCGCAGGCTCGGGACGCGGCCCTTGTAGCCCGTCGTCGCGGTGATCTCGAGCGTCTCGCGCGCCTTGTACTTCGCGACGAGCTTGGCCTCGGGCCAGGGATCCGGCGACGACCCGTCGAGGCTGGTCGCGAACGGAATCGCGACGCCCACGGCGCCATCGACCCGCCACTTCTTGCGCTCGTACTGGAGATCCACCGCGCCGTTGATCAAGTTCGTGTCACCGCGAACGAACTCGTTGTCGATGTCGAAGACGAGCGCCTTGTCACGGGAGGCCGACACCGACGCGGCCCAGCGCCAGTCCTTCTCGAACGGCTGCGTCGCGAGCAGCATGCCGCCGCTGCGGATCGCGCTGAGGTTCTCGACGGCGACCTGGTTCATCAGCGCTGGATCGTCGAACCGCCGCGAGCGCCGATGCAGGTAGTGCACGAAGTACTGCCCCTGGAGCTGCAGCGAGCCGATCTTCTCGTCGGCTTTGATCTGCGCGCGCGCGCTGGTCTCGCGATCGATCATCAGGATGCTCGCGCGCGCATCCTCGTTCGGCGGCGCGAGGTAGTGGCGATCGTCGACGAATCCATCGACGGCGATGCGGCGATCGCCTTTGCGATACTCGATGCGCGCGGCCCCGGTGGCCGACCGTCGCTGATCGCCGACCGTCGCGGCGCCGGGGAGATCCATGTCGCGTGCGCCGCCGAGCCCGGAGGCAGACACGCGGAGCGCGAGGCGCTTCGCGAGCGCGACGCGCGCCGTGCCCGTCATGCCGAACGAGGGCAACGAGTCGCCGGTGACGCGCGCGATGACGAGCTGCGGGCCGATCGCATCGCGGGTCAGCACCTCGATCACGCCGCCCGGTCCGCCGGGGCCATCGATCGGCGACTGCGGTGTCGTCGCCACGCGGATCTGGACGATGTCGGTGACGGGGATCGTCGAGACATCGAACGTGCCGTAGTACGGATCGCTGACGAGCACGCCGTCGATCAGCACGGACACCGCGCCTTTGCGGCCGCCTCGAATATCGACGTTGAAGCCGCCGCGACCCGCGTCGCGCACGGTGACGTCCGGGATCAGCGCGAGCGCCGTGGCGAGATCGGTCGCGCCGCGCGCCGCTAGCTGCTCGCCCGTGAGCCGCACCTCCGTGTCGCGGTCGAACGGCTTGTTCGGGCGCTCGTCGAAGATCTCGATCGCCTCCTCACCCGCGAGCTTCGCGAGGTCCTCGTCGGTCAGGTTCTCGGGTGGGGGTGGCTCGACGAGCGTCGGTGAGCCGTCGACGGGGGCGGGATCCTGGGCCTGGGCCGCGGGGCCCCACGCACCGATCACGGCCCACGCTGCAATCAGGTACTTGGTGGGGCGGCGGTGCATCGAGCGAGGGTCGAGCAAAACCCTCGCCGCTGATGTTGCACCAGGATGACGGCCGGTGGAACCTACGCCGCCAAAGGGGTGACCATGAGCGACGCTACCGGTGAGAACCAGGAACAGATCATCGCCAATCAGAAGGCGATCGAAGCGAACCAGTCCACGATCATCGCGAACCAGGAGAAGATCCTCGCGAATCAGGCCAAGATCGCGGGCAACCAAGGCGCGCTCGACAAGATCCTCGCGAACCAGAAGCTGGTCCTCGCGAACCAGGCCAAGATCGCCGGCAACCAGAAGACGCTGGAAGCCAACGCGAAGCAGATCGCGGCGAACGCGAAGAAGCTCGATCAGGTCCTCGCGAACCAGGCCAAGATCGCCGGCAACCAGAAGAAGCTGGATCAGGTGCTCGCCAACCAGAAGGCGATCGTCGGGAACCAGAAGAAGATCCTCGCGAAGAAGTAACTCGTGGATCTCCTCGAGCGCGCGACCGCGCTCGCGGCGTGTCCCCTCTTCGCGGATCTCGCGCCCGCGGTCGTGATTCGACTCGCCGAGCGCGCGCGACCGCGATCGCTCGAGCCGGGTGAACGGCTGACCACCGACGGAAACGTCTGGGTCGTCGTCGGCGGACAGCTCGTCATCGCATCGACCGCGGCCGTCGCGCTCGATGCCACCGCGTCGACCACGCGCCGTCATGGCGGCACCGCCTTTGCTGGTCACGTGCTCGGCCTCGTGCGCGTCGTCGCGCCCGCCACGCCGCCGTTGTCAGCGCTCGCGGTCAAAGCGTCGAGCGTCGTGGGGCTCACGCTCGACGACATGCGCGATGTCCTCGAGGAGGATCCGATCGCCCTCGCCGCTCTCGCGGATGCGCTCGCGCGCGTGCTCCTCGGGGGCACCGCGTGAACAAGCGCGCGTTCGTCCTCGGCGCCGCGATGGTGCTGTTGTGCAACCTCGTCGCGGTCACGCTGCGGTCCTACGCGGAGGCGTCGTTCCTCGCGGCGTACGGTGCATCGAAGCTGCCGTGGCTGCTCATCGCGAACGCGACGGGCTTCGCGGCCGCGACGTTCGCGTACGACTGGATCACGCGGCACGCTCACACGCGCGTCGTCGATCTCGCGCTGCTCGGCCTGCTGCTCGTGACCGCCGCCGTCGCGCCGGCGCTCCTCGACGCGGGCGCATCGCCCATCGTCCTCGTCGTCGCGCTCACCGCTGCCTCGCAGGTCGCGGGCCTCGCGCTGTGGAATCGCGTCGCCGCCTCCGTCGCCGGTCGCGACGCGCGCCGCATGCTGCCGCGCGCCGGCGCGGCGGTCACGCTCGGCGGCGCCATCGCGGGCCTCGGCGCCGGCGTGCTCGTCTATCGCCTCGGCGTCACCGTGCTGCCGTACATCGGCGCCGTCGTTACCGCGGTGGTCCTGTTCCTCGCCGTCGCGCAAGACAAAGCCCTCGCCGCCGGAGGTGCGCCCGGCGCGGCCGCTCCGGCGGGCACCTCCGATGTCCTCTCCGACGTGCAGCGCCGGCTGCTGCGCGCGCTGATCGCCGTGGCGATCCTCGAGGGCATCGTCGCGACGGTGATCGATCTGCAGTTCATCGCGACGCTCAAGGGCCGCTACGCCGGCGACACGCTCGCCGTCGCCATCACGCTGTTCTACGGCGGTACGAACGCGATCCTGTTCGTGCTCCAGGTCGCCGCGGTCCCGCGCATCCTCGTGACGCGCAGTCTGCCGACGACGGCCTCGATCCATCCGATCCTCGCGATCGCCTGGTACGCGATCTTCGTCGCCGCGCCGGGCTTCATCGCGATCGCGGGTACGCGCACGACCGACCAGATCCTGCGCCTCGCCACCTCGCGCACGTCGCAAGAGATCGAGCTGTCGCAGTTCCCGCCGAACCCGCGCGCGCGCTGGAAGGTCCTCCTCCGCGGCGGTATCTGGCCCGTCGGCGCGGCGTTCGCGGCGCTCGTGTTGCTGCTGATCGGCCCCGTCGCGATCCGTCACCCGAACGAGCTCGCCGCGTCCGCCGTCGGCATCGCGATCATCTGGTTCTTCGTCGCGCAGATCGCCGCGCGCCGCTTCCAGGCCGCACTCACCGCGCCGCTCGGCATCCGCACGCATCGCGAAGATCTGCGCCGCATCGATCTCGGGACGCTCGAGACGTGGGCCGAGGTCGCGGGCGGATCCGACGCGAACAAGGCCGCCCTCGCACGCGCCGCGATCGCACGCGCCCGCGTGGCCTCCTCGGATCTCGAGGATCACCTGCGCCACGACCAACCCGCCGTCCGCGCCGCGCTGTTCGAGCAGCTCGCGCGCGCACCGGCTCCCGAGCTGCGCAACGAGCTGCGCGCCGCCGTGGCGATCGAGGACGACGATCACGCGCTCGCCCTCGGCCTCAAAGCGTTGGCGCTCTCGGGCGAGGATCGTCGCGAGGTCCACCGCGCGCTCGAGCGAGGCCGCGGGCGCGCCGCGATCTCGCGCGAGGTCGCGGACGCGTTGCGAAGCGCGGAGCGAACGCTCTCGGGCGAGGCGATCGTCGACGAGATCGCGACGCTCATCGAGCGGGATCCCGAGTGGGCCGTCGCGATCGCGCGCGCCCATCGCGCGACCCTGTCGGACGCCGCGCTGTCCGCGGTGCTGCTCGAAGCCGCGGCCTCGAAAGGCACCGAGGCATCGAAGGCCAGCGACGCCTCGAACGCTGCGCGCACGACGGGCGATGCCGCACGCACGACGGGCGATGCCGCACGCACGACGGGCGATGCCGCACGCACGACGGGCGATGCCGCGAGTACGACGGGCGATGCCGCACGCGCGAACCGCGATGCCGCACGAACGACGGGCGATGCCGCGAGCACGACGAGCGATGCCGTGCGCTCGAAACGCGATGCCACCACCACGGCCGCCGGGCACACGGTTCACGACGCGCGCCGCGCGGGCGCCCTCCTCGCGATCGCGCGCATCGGGCCCGATGCCACCATGGCCGCCCTCGGCGCGGCGCTCGAAGCGGGCGTTCCGGGTGCGATCGCGGCGATCGCGACGCTCGATGCCGACGGTGCCGCGCACCTCGCGACCAAGATCCACTTGCTCTCCCCCGTGGCGCGCACCGTGATCGCGCGCGCGTTGGCCGGCGCTCCGGCGGCGAGCTCCCTCGTCGGCGCGCTGATCTCCGACGACACCCCCGAAGTCGCGCACGCCGCCCTGCGCACCGCGCTCGCGATCGCGCGCGGTGGCGGCACGCTGCCCGAGCAGCCGATCGCGGACGCGATCGCGAGTGCGCTCGGCGCGCTCCTCGCGCACCTCGACGCGCGCGACGCGGCCGCACCGTGGTCCGCGTGTGCGCGGCACGAGCTCGAGCTCGCGACGCGGCGGTGCGTGGTGCGCCTTCTGTGGGCCGTGGCGGTCGAAGCGGCGGCCGCGGGGCGCGATCCGGCGACGCTCGCGGCCACGGCGCGGCACATGATCGGCGGCAAGGAGCCCGACCGGCGCCGCGCGCTCGATGTCGTGCAGGAGATGCAGTCGGGGCGCGCGGAGATCCTCGCGGTGCTCGAGCGCTGGCTGAAGCCGCCGGTGCCGGCCAGCGACACCGAGGACACGCTCGTCGCGCTCGAGCTGGTCGCGCCGTGGTTGGCGAGCCTGGGCGGCGGCGAGCTCGTCGAGATCGAGCCGCGGCTCATGGCGCTGCGCAAGAGTGCGCTGTTCGCGACGATGGCCGGTCCCGCGCTCGCGGCGTTCGCGACGAGTGCGGTGCAGCGCGAGGTGAATGGCCCGCTGTTCGCGTACGGCGACGCGGGCGACACGATGCTGATCGTGATGAGCGGCGCGGTGATCACGCAGCGACCCGGCGGCCCTGCGCGACGCGTCGAGTCCGGCGGCGTCGTCGGCGAGCTCGCGGTGCTCACGCAGGCACCGCGCGCGGCGAACGTGATCGCGGAGAAGGCGGTCGTGCTCGAGATCGATCGCGAGACGTTCTCGACGGCCGCGCGGCGCGCGCCCGAGCTCGTGCTGGGACTGTCGGCGACGCTCGCCGGATGGATCGCGCCCGAGCGCCCCGACATCCTCGGCTGACCTGTGCGCAGGACCACGATCACGCGCGATGTGCACGCGCGAGCGAGATCGATGCTGCGTGGTCGTCGACGATTCGCTAGGCTCGGGTGCGTGAAGCGATGTGTACTCGTGGTGGTGGCGGCGTGTACCGGCGGAGGCTCCGGCGGCGAGCAGCTCGTCGAGCTCGAGAACGAAGGCGAAGCATGCCTGTTCGGCCTCGCGTCCGATCCGCTGAGCTTCGTGGACGGTGCGCCGATTCATGTTCGCGTGCGGTACGACGTGTGCCTCAGCAGCAGCTGCACGCTCGATGCGATGGCGGCCTGCTCCATCACGATCGTCGACGATCACACGATCGGGATCGAGACCCGCGCCTCGTGGATCGATACGAGCGCGTCGGCCACCGCGTGCACCGCCGACTGCGGCGGGTTGACCGCGACGTGCGACACGCCGCACTTCGTCCCCGGCGACTACACGTTCGTGGTCGGCGCTCGGTCCGTTCCTCTCACCCTTCCGTCCACGGTGTCGGCGACGCCGTGCATTCGATGACGTGCCTCAGCAGCGCGTGTATGACCGACATGATCGCGAGCTGCGAAGCGCGCCTCGAAGGCAGCTCGATCCTCATCACGACGGCGAGCTCTAGAACTGGAAGTAGATGAACGGCACGATCTTCGTGTGCGCGAGCTCGCGAAGGACGAGCCCTGCGCCCGCGAGGACGAGGCCTTGCGCAGGCGGCGGTAACGCGCAGAACCGATCACGCAGCCAGCGATAACCGCCGTCGGCGAAGAAGTGCGTCGCGAAGCCCGCGACGAGCGGCACCGTGACGAGCGGGACCAGGTTCGCGTGATCGAATTCGAGCTTCGCGATCTGGCGCAGCACCGCGAGCGCGTCATCGAACGTCGGCGCGCGGAAGAACACCCACGCGAGGCAGACGTAGAGGAACACGAGGATCGCGGCCACCTGCCGGCGGAAGATGAGGATCAACGCGACGAGCGAGCGCCGCGAGATCACCGCGTCGACGAGGCGCTTCATCAGCACCTCGCCCGAGCGGACCGTAGCGGCGGGCGAGATGCCCTCGAACCGATCGGCGAGATGCCCGAGCGCCCACGTGAGGAGGATCAGCGGGATCCACGTCCAGGTCTCGAAGTAGCGGAGCCCGAGGAAGAACGTGACCGCCGACGCGCACATCGCGAGGCGGAGCACCTCGGGGATCGCCGTGAACGGACCGCGCCACACCTCGCGGAACGGACGTGTCGGTGGCGGTTCGGTGGACTCCGTCTCCTCGCGTCCGAGCCACGCGGTCGCGACCGCCCACAACGGCGTGAAGAACAGCCACCCGACGATGAGCTTCGTCCACGTACCGCTGTTGTCGATGAAGTGCAGCGTCGCGCTGCCCACCATCGCGAGCAGGATGCAGCCGACCAGCATCGACCACGCTTCGGATCGATCGCCCGCGGTCGCGCGCTGGAAGTAGCGCGTGATCGCGAGGCCGAGTCCGTGCAGCGCGCCCCACACGATGAAGGCCCACGAGGCGCCGTGCCACAGGCCGCCGAGCAGCATGGTCAGCGTGAGGTTCACGTATGTCATCGTCGGTCCGCGACGATTTCCGCCGAGCGTCACGTAGAGGTAGTCGCGCAGCCACGTCGACAGCGAGATGTGCCAGCGCCGCCAGAACTCCTGGAGGTTCGCGGAGCGATAGGGCGTGCGAAAGTTCTCGGGCATCGTGAAGCCGAGCACCTGCGCGCTGCCGATCGCGATGTCCGAGTAGGCCGAGAAGTCGCAGAAGATCTGCAGCGCGTACGCGAACACGCCGACCAAGACCTCGAGCGACGAGAAGCGCTCGGGCGCCTCGAACACGCGATCGACGATCGAGATCGCGAGGGTGTCGGCGATCGTGATCTTCTTGAACAGACCGAGAGCGATCCGGTACAGGCCGACGGTGGCACGCTCGAGATCGAGCGCCGGCGGCTTCTCGAGCTGCGGCAGGAGATCTTGCGCGCGAACGATCGGACCGGCCACGAGCTGCGGAAAGAACAACACGAACGTCGCGAAGCTGACGACCGACTTCGTCGCGGGCAGCTCTCGGCGATAGACATCGATCGTGTACGACAGCGACTGGAAGGTGTGGAACGAGATGCCCGCCGGCAAGATCAGCCCGAGCCGACCGCCGGGCAGCTGCAGCACGTCGTGCGTGAAGAAGTCGTAGTACTTGAAGAAGAACAGGATGCCGAGGTTCGACACGAGCGACAGCGCGAGCAGCAGCTTGCGGCGCGCCGGATCCTCGGTGCGCTCGATCCAGATGCCGAGGTAGTAATCGAGGACGATCGTCGAGAGCAGCAGCGCGAGCAGGTAGCGATACGGCCCGGGCATGCTCGCCGCCCACGCGTGATAGAACAGCGACGACGCGACGAACAGGATCACGACGCGGCCGAGCGGCCGGTGATCGTCCTCGAGCGAGATGCCGATGCCGGCTCCGAGCACCGCGAGCACGACGAGGTGCCCGTACTGCACGATGTACCAGGTGAGCTCGTCGAGCGTGCCCGCGCGATGCGCGGTGTAGACACCGGCACCGACGACCGCGAGCACGCACACGACGCCGCGCGCGATCAGCGCCTGCCCCCGCTCGCTCGCGATCCACGGCGCCGCGCGTCGACCGCCGACGATCGCACCGCCGATCAAGAGCCCACCGACGGCCCATTGCTCCCACAGGATCGGCGGCCACTCCGCTGCACGCGGATCGGTCGACGCGAGCCGGAGCAGCGCGCCACCGATCGGGTCCCACAGGACGTCGAGGTCCTTCGCGACGAGGAGGAAGATCAGATCACCGAGTAGCAGCATCACCGCGATGCGCGCGGGCCACATCTTGGGGCCACCCCAACGCGCGAGCGCGTAGAGGAAGAACACCGCGATCAGAAACAGCGGGTAATCGGGGCTCGAGAACAGCATCTACGGCGCGACGGATCCGGTCGATCCCGGAAGCGCGGGTGGAGTCGACGGTGCTGGAGCGCCGCGCGGAGCCTCGGTCGTCTTCGACGGCGGAAGCTTGTTCCGCGCACGCCACCGCGCGTACTCGTCGAGCACCGCGCCCGACAACGCGTCCGCCCAGTGGTGGTAGCCGATGTCCGTGAAGTGGACGTGGTCCTTGAATGCAGCGCGCGGCTCGTTCGTGACCCATCCGTGCATGCGATCGGTTCCTCCCATCGCCGACATCGAGTCGAAGAACGCGACCTTGTTGCGCGCCGCCGCCGCGTGCTGCACGGCGATGATCTCCGGCAGCACCGCCGGCGTCCGCCACTCGCACTCGGGTAGCGGAGGATCGTCGGGCTTCTTCGCCTTCATGCGATCGCACGCCTTGCCGCCTTCGCGCACCGCCATGTCCGGTGGTCCGAGGATCAAGATCGACGCGGTCGGCGCCGCCGCGCGCACACGCAGGATCGTGTCGTCGTAGTAGCGAGCGATCGCGGCGAGATCCAAGTCCGGGTCATCGGCTTCGTTCGTTCCGTACTGCAACACCACGAGTCGCGGATCGCGCGCCGCGAGCTGCTCGCCAATGATCGCCCAGTCCCACGAGCGCAGCGATCCGAGGCGCCGCCCGACAACGCCGAGCGAATCGACGATCACGCCGGGCTTCAGCCGCTCCATCACCACGCCGTAGAGATCCAATTGTCCGCCGCCACCGTGCTCGATCGTCAGCTTGTGCGGACCATCGGGAACCGGCACGACGTGCCGCGCCGGGTGCGGCGGCTCGATCGGCGTGGTCTTCGTCGAGAGCTGCTGCCACGCGCCTTCGTCGACGCGGTAGCGCAACAGGCCCCGATCGGGCGCCGCTTGATAGAGGATCTCGAACTGCGCCGTCGACGTTCCTGCTTGGCACTCGGCGCACGTCTCGACCCACAGCTGCGCGCCTTTGCGCTGGCCGTACACGCGAATGCCGCCGACGCCGAACGGCTCCGCATCGCCGACCTTGCCGCCGACGGCCGCGCGCCACGCACCACTCGCGCCGTAGCGAACATCGCGCTGGTAATAGTGCCGCGCGTTCGGCTTGCCCGCCGCGACCATCCCGCGGCCCGCATCACCGAACTTCGCCTGCCACGTCGTGCGCAGCCGCGATGTCATCGAATCGCCCGCGGTGTGCGAGTCACCGAAGAACAACAGGAGAGCACGCCCCTGCGGCTCGTTGCGCTCCGCCGCTGCGAGGCCCTCGAACAACCGATCGAGCGTGCCCGCCGGCGCGTCGAGAAATCCGGGCGTCGTCGGCTCCGTCGTGGCATCCGGTCCACCCGTGACCGCGCTCGCCGCATCGGCGATCACCGCGGAGCCCTCGGGCGTCTTCGGCCCTTTCGGCGACGGCAAGCGATCGCCATCGCACCCGCCGCTGCACCCGAGCAACAGCACGCACGTCGCGAGAGACGAGATCGCGCTAGTGACCATATCGCTTGTAGCCGGCCATCAGCGCGTCGAACACGGCGTCGGCAAACTTGTTGGCGCCCTTGCGGGACAGGTGCTGGAAGTCGGAGCCTACGAGGCCGCGCTTGAACCACTTCGCGGCGCTGCCCTTGCCGCCCATCCAATCGTACGTCGAGAAGAACGCGCATCCTGCCGCGCGCGCTGCTCGGCGCTGCGCGTCGACGAGCACCGGCATCACCGGTCGCGAGACGTATCCGCCGTCCTTCGCTTCCGCTTGATCCGTCGGCGACACGACGAGGCACGTCGCGTCCGGTCGCGCCTTGCGCACCAGCATCAGGATCTTCTCGTAGTGACCTTGGTACTCCTTCGTCGCGGTGTCGTTCGGTCCGAGCCACTGCGCTTCGTTCGCGCCGATCATGATCATCACGAGGTCCGCGCCGCGATGGGCGAGCTCGGCGGCGAAGTTGTCCTCGTTGCGATGCTGGAAGTTCTTCACGTTCACGCTGACGATGCCGAGGTTATCGACGACAGCGCCGCTGTCGTTCTCGAGCCCGATGCCGAACAAACGCACCCTGCCCTTCGTCTCGATCGCGAACTTCGACGCGCCATCAGCCACGGTCGCGCTCGCACCACCCGCGAGCTTCTTGTCGCCCGCCGTGTCTGCGGTCAGCACCTCGGCGCCGTTCGCCTTCACCGTCGCGGTGCCGCCCTTGGGCTGCGCGAGATAGTACAGCTCGATCTTGTGCGCCTTGCCCGCGTTCAGCTTGAACGTCGCGCTCGCGCCGCCCGTCGCTTCCGCCGAGCTGCCGCCCGCGCCGTACAAGCCATCCGCCGTCTGCTGCGTCGACACCGCGTGCGTCATCCACGCACCTTCGTGCGCGCGCGTGACGCCTTCGTGAAAACAGAAGCGATGCGGCTCGACGACGAACACGAAACCCGGCCCGCCATCGCCGAGCTCGCCTTGCAGTCGCGAGCGCAAGCGCGCGGGAATCGCGTCGGTCGCGATCACCGAGTCGCCGTACCACGACACGCGCAGTGCACGGCCGAGCTTGCCCGCGCCCTCGTCGCGCACGGATCGATAGAACGCATCCATCGCCCAGCGCTTGCACGCGGTGTCGGGTCCATCGATGCAGATGTCCTCGAGCGCGCTCCCCTTCGTGCGATCGCTGTCGGCGCCGCCGACCGCGGGCACGGCCCCCTTGGGCTCCTCCTCGTCATCGCGCGCATCCGCGACCACGACGGGCTTCGCCGTGAACACCGGACCGGCCGGCTGCGCGTCCGCTTCACGCTTGTGGGTTAGCCGATCCGCCAGCGCATCGATCGAACCGCCATCGACGTACCAGATGCCGAGCGCCATGTACGCGCAGAACCACAGGAGCGTCGGCCCCACGGTCCAGTTGCGATCCGGCGACGACATTTGCTCGAAGGTAAGCGAACCCCATGGGTAGTCAAACGATTGGAACGGTCTTGGCAAAAGCGATCTCCCGATGAGGAAACGCTCTTCCCTTGCCTACGCGCTCGCTCTACTCCTAACCCCAGTCATCACGGCCTGTGGCGACGACGGGGACCAGAACACACCCGACGCAGCGCCGGAACCTCCACCACCTCGCATCATCGAAGGTGGCGGAATCGGCGACGGTCCGATCGAAGGTGTCGCGAATGTCTACGTCATCGATGACGCGACGCGCGACCCGATCGCGGGTGCGACCGTACGTGTAGGCGAGGTCGAAGGCACGACCGACGCGACCGGCTTGTTCGTGGCCACCGGCGTGACCGGCAAGCAGACCGTGATGGTCAAGGCGACCGATCACCGCGCCGAGATGTGGATCGGCGCGAACGGCGCGAACATGACGTTCGCCCTCGAGCTCGACGCGGATCCGAACCCGCGCTCGGCGACGATGACCGGCTCGCTATCGCTGTCGTCGTTGCCCACGCTGCAGGCGAACCACGTCTACTTCGCGCAGGTCGGCTACTCGGCCGGCGAGGATCTCGGTGACGACGCGAACCAGATCCCGACGCCGAACGACACGCATCAGTGTCTGTTCGCGACACGCGATGCGCCGTGCAACTTCACGATCGTCACGCGCACCGGCTCGGTCGCGTTGTTCGCCTCGGTGATCGATGTCGACACCAAGGGCACGCAGCTCGGCACCGACGACACGTTCACGCAGGTCGCGTGGGCGTTTCGTCCCGCATCCACGATCGTGGCAAACGCGACGATGACCGGCATGGATCTCACGCCGATCACGGGCAGCGATCTGGCTGACGTTGCGATCGAGTTCGGTACACCACCCTCGGCATTGACCGAGCGCGGCGCCCTCGTGCAGGTCGAGCTTCCCGATCGCACGCTCATGAACCTCGGGTTCGTGGCGCCGGCATCGCCGACGATGAAAGCCCCGAAGCTGTCCGCGATCACGGGGGCGACCGGGTTCCGTTTGGTCGCGATCGCCACGACGGGCGGCGCTGCTCCGACGGAGAGCATCGTGCTGCGTCGACATCTGACGGCATCGCCGCTGTCGGCAGGAACCTGGCTGTCCCCGCCGGGCTCGACGGATGTCTCGCGCACCGGTGCATCGTGGGCCCCGGTCAGCGGCGCGACCGTTCACTCCGTCGAGTACACGCAGGGCACCGCGAACCTCTTGAACGTCACCGTGCTCGACGCGACGTCGCTCTATACGATCCCCGATCTCCTCGCGCTCCCCGGCGGCCCCATCACGGCGAAGGTGTCTGCTATCGGAGCGACCGGCCTGGATGTGACGAACTTCTCGCTCGAAGCCGATCGGGACAAGCTCGACCGGGTCGCCGCCGAAACGATCGAGCTTCCGTAGCCGGCAACCCGCGGCCACCCGAGCTAGGATGACGCTTCATGCGTCGTGCGCACCTGGTGCTCTTGTGGGTCGCCCTCGTGGGCTGCCCGCCGCCCGGTCCACCACCGCAGTACCCGCCGTATCAACCGCCTCCCGATCCGGGGCCACCGATCGTCGTCGAGGCGCCCGCGGATTCCGCGGCGCTCGGCCGCCTCGACGATCGCCTCGTCGACTTCAAGTTCGACGGCGGGCAGCTCGAGTTCGAGCTGTACTCGAACCACGGCCGCATCGTGCAGACGGCGCGCAATCGCTACATGGTGCCGGTGGTGATCTCGTGGTCGATGACCGCGCTCGATAACGTCGAGGCGACGTCCACGCTGACCGGCGTCGCCTACCTCCCGGCCGCGCCCGGTCCGAACGAGCTCGGGCCGCAGGTCGTGCTGACGAACCTGCGCCGCATCGACAACAACAAGCGCTACCGCCGCGAGCTCTACTTCCGCGCGCGATTCGGCGATCCACGCGCACGTCCGGATCCATATGACTATGCACTTCCATATCCGCAGGGGCAGACATTCGCCGTACTGCAGGGGTTCCACGGCGAGTTTTCGCATCGCGGCTCCAACGAGTACGCGGTCGACTTCGATTGTCCCGTCGCGACACCGGTGCTCGCCACGCGGCCGGGCGTGATCGTCGTCGCCAACGCCGCCGCGCAGGGCTCGGGCACCACCGCCGAGTACCTCGACTACAAGCGCACGAACTTCGTGATCGTTCGCCACGACGACGACACGCTGGGCGAGTACATGCACCTGTCGCCGTCGAGCGTGATCGTCAAGCCGGGCGAGCGCGTCGAGCGTGGCCAGCCGCTCGCGCTCTCGGGCAACACCGGGTTCTCCTCCACGCCGCACCTGCACTTCCAGGTCATGACCGCCGCCTCCGACGGCGTCGCGGCGGTCTCGTTCCCGTTCACGCTCGCTGCATCGCAAGCCTCGGCGGAGGAGCCGGTGCAAGGGCGGCGCTACACGTCGTGGGAGCCGTCGAATAGCGCGCACGCCCAGAGCCCGTGAGATAATTTTCGCGATGGGGCTTCGGGCATGTCTGGTCTGTGCGCTCGCGGTGTCGAGCGCACACGCCGAGAACACGACGGCGAAGAAAGGCCGCGTGCCCGCCAAACCCACGCTCGCCGCCGGCACGCGCACGTTCGTCGCGTTCGCGGGGAAGGCCGCGGCGATTCGTATCGCGTGGGCTCCGGTCGCGGGCGCGGTGAAGTATCGCGTGCGCTGGACCGACGGCGCGAACCAGATCGACAGCGAGTCCATCGCACCGCTGTTCGAGAAGAGCGAGCTCCGCCCCGGGCAGCACCAGGTCGCGATCGTCGCGATCTCGGCGGACGGCGTCGAGAGCCTCGCTGCAGAGACCGCGGTCGAGGTCGTCACCGTCGAAGCGATCGCGCCCGGCTTCGATCAATCGATCCCCACGCCGAACGCCGCGTTCGCCGTCGGGACGCGCTTCCGATCGCCGGGACTGCCGTGCGAGCTCGGCAGCGCACGCGGCGCCGACGTCGTCGCGACCGAGCCCGGTGCGTTCCCGCTCCGCTGTGGCGGTGGCGCGAATCAACCGCTCGTCGAGGTGCCCGTCGTGATCGCACCGGTGCACGTGTCGGCCGACACCGCCCCGATCGCGATGGGGACGCGGACGGAGGTCCACATCACCGTCGCGTCCACCGCTTCGATCGGCGATCGCCTGACGATCGAGCCGATCGGCACGATCGATCTCGGACCGCCCGAACGCACCGACGGCGGCCTCGATGTTCGGGTCACTCCGCGCGAGAGCGGTGTCGGAGGCCTCGTCGTGAAGGCCGGCGGCTACGAGCTCGGACGCATCTCGCTCGACATCATCGATCCCCCTGCGGCCCCCGAGCCCGAGACCGTCGAGACCCTGTGGTCCGCCTTCGACATCGGCGCCACGGTCGGCGGGCTGTTCACCCCGGGCGAAGGCACCGATGCCAATTTATTCGGTAAGCCAACTGACCCTGACGATACGATCAAGACCGGCCCGACCTTCGGCGTCCGCCTCGGCTTTTTCCCTACGCGCCGGCTCGGTGTCGAGGCAGAAGTCGCGGTCGGCACCATGGGTTACGAGAGCCGCGAGGGGATCGCTCCGATGCTGATCTCGCGCGGACAGATCGCGGCGCGGCTCGTCGAGGATGGTCGGTTCGGGCTGCGGGCGCTCGTCGGTGGTGACGTGTTCACGGTGTTGTCGGCGGCGGGAACGTCGAGGGCAACCTCGCTCGGCGGTGTCCACTACGGTGGCGCGTTCACGGTCGAGACACGACGCGATGTCTCGATGCGCTTCCAGGTGCTGCACGTGATCACGGTCGCGCAAGACGCGGGCTACGCGCATTGCTTCGAGCTCTCCGCCGGAGTGGTCGTGCGCCTCGGCAGATCGGATCGCTGGAAGTGATATGCTGCCGATCGTGATGTGTCCGGTGTGTCGGCAGCGGCCGGCCGAAGTTGGCGTCTTGTGCGAGGAGTGTCGCGACGAGCTCTCGAGCCCGATCAAGATCACGCCCGAGCAAATCCAGCTTCATGGCGCGCGCCCGACGATGGCAGCGCTCGTCGATCTGTGGGGTCGCCCCCATCGCCTCGATCCGCGCACGCTGATCGGTCGCCAGGTCGACGGGCAAGGCCTGGCGATCCTCGAGCCCTCGGTCTCGCGTCATCACGCTCATCTCACCCTCGATGGTGATCAGTGGGCGGTGCGCGACCTCGGTTCCGCGAACGGCACGTACTCCGACGATCGGTTGCTCGAGCAGCCCACACCGATCAAGGACAAAGACCGCGTTCGCTTCGGTCACATCGCGTTCTACTTCATCGAAGACATCACCCAGCTCCCCGCGCCCAAGCTCGGTCGCACGATGACGGCGACGATCAAGCCGCAGGATCGTGCACAGAAAGCGGCCGCCGGTCTCCCGGCGCCGTTCGTCGTCGAGCCCGAGCAAGAAGAAGAGCGCACGGACGTCGGTCTGCCGACGATGGTGTTCCGCATGCACGAGCCGACCGGCGGCGGTGGCGGCTTGATCGAAGTCGATGGCAAGCAGGTTCAGCTCACCACCACGCAGTTCGAGCTGATGGCGCTGATGATCCGCCGGATGTCGAGCGAGTCGCATCAGCCCGAGCTCGTGCGCGGCTTCGTCCGCAGCTCGGAGCTGATCGCCGATCTTTCGTGGGACACGCGCGAGCCGAGCGAGAATCACGTGAAGCAGCTTGTTCGGCGAGTGAGACGAGCGCTGATCAAGTCGGAGATCGGTGATCTCATCGAGTCGCGCCACCGGTTCGGCTATCGTCTCCGTGCAATTCCACGGACGGAGTAGACGATGCTTAGACTGGGTGTTTCGATCGCGCTGATCTGCGCGGCAGCCACTGCTGCGTTCGCCGGCGATCCGAAGTTCGAATACGGGAAGGCCGAAGAGGTCGCGAAGGTGAAAGGGACGGAGTACACGGCCTCCGCCGAAGCAGGCGTCGTGTTCACGACGGGCAACTCGGAGACCACGACGCTGACCGCCGGCGCGAAGGCCTCTCGCAAGACGGGCAAGAACAAGCTGTCCGCCGAGGGCAACATCACGTACGCGCGCTCGGGCATCCGCACGTTGAACGACCTCAACGGCAACGGAATGATCGACAACACGGACGAGATCACGACCGAGAACTCGACGACCGCCGAGCAGCTCGCGATCAAGGTCCGCTACGATCGCTTCCTCACCGAGTTCAACTCGCTGTTCATCGCCGCGCTCGCATCACGCGACCTGCCCGCCGGCAAAGAAGCCGTCATCGGCGCCCAAGCCGGCTACAGCCGCCGCTTGTACAAGTCCGAGAAGACCGAGGCCGTCGGCGAGTTCGGCTACGACTTCTCGCACGAAGACCTCGTCGCGGGCGAAGCCGTCGAGATCCACTCGGCCCGCGCCTTCGTCGGCCTCAAGGCCGAGATGACGGAAGGCGCCACGTTCGAGACCTCGGGCGAAGTCCTGACCAACCTCAATGCCGAGACGCTACCCACGCGCAGCAACAAGGCCGAGCTCGGCGCGGATACGCGCGTGAACTTCAAAGCGTCGGTGTCCGCCAAGCTCGGCAAGCGCATGGCGGTGCAGACCTCGATCGAGGCGCACTTCGATAACCGCCCTGCCCCGGCGAACATCAAGGGCCTCGCGATGGGCTTCGTGCCCGAGGCCTCCAAGCTCGACACGCTGATGAAGGCGTCGTTCATCTATACGTTCTTCTAGAGCGCCGCCAAGGAGGGTGCCACTCGGACTTGCCGCCAAGGCGCCGCGGCACTGGCTCGCGTCGTGGCGCCAGGGCGCCGCCGAGGACGCCACTCCGATTTTGCCGCCAAGGCGCCGCGGCACAGCCTCGGAGAACGCCACTCGGATTTTGCCGCCAAGCAACTGTGTTGCTGGTCAAGCGGCTTTCGCGGCATCGAAGCTCCAGACGGTG
>JBGARE010000040.1:0-97624 GCA_044230415.1 Kofleriaceae bacterium | reverse complement strand
GCTGGATGCGCGACCGATAGCCCACGAACGTCCAGAACGCGCGCGCTGGTGTTCGATGCACGCGAGCGACGCGCGTGGACATCGCCGAGCTCTTTGCCCGTCATCATCGTCACGATGTCGTCCGTCGGCGCGGTGCCAAAGGCCGTGCCGACGAGCTCGCCATCGCGCAGCACCGCGACGCGATCACAGAGCGCGGCGATCTCGTTCAGGCGATGCGAGATGTAGACGAACGCGGTGCCGGCGGCGCGACGCGCGCGGACGAGGCCGAACAGGCGATCGATCTCGCCATCGGTGAGCGCGGCGGTCGGCTCGTCGAGGATGATGACGCGCGCGTTGTCGGACAGGGCGCGCGCGATCTCGAGGATCTGCTGCATGCCGACGCCCAGGTGCGAGACCGGTGCGTCGAGGTCGATGGTCGAGGCGTCGGAGCCGAGGACCTCGCGCAGCATCGAGAGGGCGAGCGAGCGCGCGCGCGCGTGATCGTAGAGGCCCCAGCGCGTGGGTTCGCGGCCGAGGACGAGGTTGTCGACGACGGACATCTCGGGCACGAGTGCGAGCTCTTGGTGCACGACCGCGATGCCCGCGGTGCGTGCGTCGCGCGTCGAGCGGAACGCGATGGGGCGCATCGATGACACCAACGTCGATGACGGATCTGCGACGAGGACGGTGCCGGTGTACGACGCGTAGACGCCGCCGAGGATCTTGATCAGCGTGGACTTGCCGGCGCCGTTCTCGCCGACGAGGCCGAGGACCTCGCCGCGCGCGATCGTCAGCGACACGTCGTGCAGCGCGCGCACGCCCGGGAACGTCTTGCCGACGCTGCGGAGCTCGACGATCACCGGCGCCTCCGACGGATGATGAACATCGCCGCGATGCCGAGGACCAGCGCATTGCCCGAGGAGCCCGGGCCGCCGTTGCACGCGCACGCGATGCCGGTGCGGAGGTCGCCTTCGTTGTTGCCGCCGCCGGGGCCCGTGCCGCCGTCGGGGTATTCGCCGGGATCGAACTCGCCGCAGTCGGCGTGCTCGAGGTTGCCCGCGCGATCGATGAGCGTCATGAGGTACGCGCCCGCGCCGTAGCCGACCATCGGGATCGAGCCGGAGTACGCGCCGATCGCGCCGGAGGACGTGCGCGTGTTGTAGAGCTCGGGCAGCAGGTTGTAGTTCGCGGCGGCTTGGCCGGTGACCCAGCCGAGGAGCTGATCGGCCTTGTCGGCTTGCTCGGCGCGGCGGAATGCCGACGATGCGCGCAGGTCGATCAGGATCCATTCGTCGGTGTCGTACTGATCGCTCGAGCCTTCGAGCCGCTTGTAGCCGCCCGCGGGCGTGGCGAGGTACGAGAAGTCACCGAGGGTGGCGCGCGCGATCGGATCGTCGGGGGCGACGAGCTGCCACGTGATCGCCTCGACGGTGGATCCATCGCGGTAGTTCTGGCCTTGCTGCAGCTTCTCGAGCGTGCCGGCCATCACCTTGCGCGAGTCGATGAACAGCGACGTGATCGCGAGGCGCGCTTTCTCGGCGAGCGTGCGATAGCGCTCGACGTCGTCGTCGCGACCGGCGCGGCGAGCGAGCGTCGCCATGTCGCAGAAGCCGCGCGCGAAGGCGGCGGTCGTGTAGAGGAAGTGCTGGCGGTTGCCGTGGTGGACTTCCCAGATCGACGAGTCCGCCATCGCCATGCCCGCGGACTCGAGGTTCTGCGCCATCGGCTCGGCGATGCCCTCGCGGATCGCGTCGTAGACGGTGTCGCCCTTCTTCGTCGTTTCGGAGAGCCACGCGAAGTCACTCGATGCATCGACGTACGTGCGCGCGCCCCACAGATAGAGCCCCCATCCGTCGGTCTCGATGTTGCGCGTCGGCGCGCCGGAGAAGTCGGCCTCTTCCTGGCCGTCGCCGAAGTAGCGGACGGTGGAGATGCGGTAGCCCGTCGCGTTGTTGACGTACTGCGGATAGCGACCCGCGTCGGCGTCGAGATAGAACGACAGTCCCTTCTTCGCCATCTCGGTGTGACCCGAGCGCGACATCGCGACGAGCGCGTAGATGCCATCGCGCACCCAGCCCGTGTGCCAACCGCCGGGCGGAAGCGACGCGAGCACCATGCCGTGGTTCTTGCGGCGCGGTGATTCGCTGTACGGCTCGAGGATCATCGCCATGCGCAGCACGGACTCGGACTGCCGCCAGATCGCGGTCTCTTGCGGCGAGAGGCCACCGATCGCGGGCTTGCGCCACGCTTCGAACTCGGCGAGCACGTCGGTGTACAGCGTCTCGGCGGTGCGGCCTGCGGCGAACGTGGTCCACGCGTCCTTCGCGGTGGACGCGCTCGCGTCGTCGAACACGAGGGCCACGCCCCACCACGCGGAGGCGCCGGGCGCGATCGAGCCGAGGTCCTTTTGCAGCGCGCTCTTCTTGTCGGTGCCCGAGCACGACGGCGTCGCGGTCAGCCCCGTGCCCGCCGCGACGGTGGTGTACGCGGTGTCCGCGCAGCTCGCGATGTCCGCGCCGCCGATCGGTGCGTACACCATCGCGCCACCACCGGGACCGGTCTCGGTGACGACCGCGCCGTCCCAGGTGATCGACTCGCCGTTCGCGCCGGGCTCGTCGGGGTTCGGTGCCGAGCCGAGCTTGAAGTTGTTCATCGCGTACGCGGTGACCGACTGCGCGGAGCCGCTCGTGTTCGTGACCTTCAGCAGCATCACGAGCGCGTTGCCCTGATAGCCGAACGGCGACACGTAGAACGTCTCGGTCTGCACGCCACCGACCGTGACGGCCGAGCGGATCATGTTCGTCTCTTGGACGTAGCCGGTCTCCGACGGTGCGCGCCCGCCGAGCCACGCGGCGCCTTGGTTCGTCTTCACGCCGAAGTACGTGTCGAACACGAGGTTGCGCCGGACGACACCTTCGCCATCGGGGTTCGTGCCCGCGCGGAGGTAGCGATACGGGCGCTCGAGGTAGTGCTTGATGGCGTTCGCGGCCGCGTCGTAGACCTGGAAGCCGAAGCCGTTGCCGGTGACCAGGTAGCGGAACGAGCTCTGCGGCTCGACGGCACCCGCCGGCGCGGCGGCGAGGGCAACGACCGCGAGGGCAGGGATCAGACGGCGAACGGTGGTCACGGCCCGGCGGATTCCACGATCCGTGCCTCCTCCTGAACCCGCGATCGCTCGCGAAATTGCGGACCTGGCCGCCCCGAGGTTGCAAAACGAAACGTCGGCTCCGAGGGAACGTGCTGCCAATCGCGACGCGGCCGCGACGGCCGGAAAACCCCGCGCGGAGTTACGCCGGCACGCGGTTTGTAATTGGTGAGCCGCGATGCGCTTCGTCGTCGCCGTGCTGCTGGTTTTGGCAGCGTGCCGTCCGCCCGGTTGGGGACAAGGGGACGGCGATGACGTGGCCGTCGATGCAAATAGCAACACGGGCGATGCCCCGGCGCCCACCGACGGTGGCACCGATACGGTCGCGGCGATGACCTGCACCAAGGCGTTTCACCTCGACGGCTACGCGACGGCGACGAGCGTGTGGATCACGGGCACGTTCAGCCAATGGGCGCCGAACCCGCCCGGGGCGATCGCGTTCGTGCAGAGTGGCGGCGGCGGATGGGACGCCACGCACGCGTTTCCCCCCGGCCAACACGCGTACAAGTTCATCGTGAACGGGAACAACTGGATCCTCGATCCGACGAACCCGAACACGATGGACGACGGCATGGGCAACACGAACAGCGTGTTCACCTGCACGCCGTAGGTCCACACAGCGAGTACAGTCCTCGCGATGAAGACCATCGCGGAGGCAGAGGCCGCACTCGCACGCTACGGATACGATCCTTCGCTGCAGCAGCAGTTCGCCGCGCGCGCGAAGGACACGACGAGCAACGCGGTCACCGGCACGCTGACTCCCCTCGCCGACGGCGCGATCCCCGCGCTGCCGCCGCTCGGCTCCGAGGAGCGCCGGCAGCTCCGCGCGAAGGGCCTGCAGATGATCATGGCTCGCCAGGTCGGCGCCGTGGTGCTCGCGGGTGGCATGGCGACGCGCTTCGGCGGCGTGGTCAAGGCCGTGGTCCCGGCCGACGGTGATCGCAGCTTCTTCCAGTGCAAGCTCGACGATGCGCGCGCACTCGCCGTCGCGGCGGGCGCACCGATTCCGCTGCTCCTCATGTCGAGCTTCGCGACGCACGAGGCGCTCGTCGCGCACGTCGACGGCGCGAGCCACGTCTCCGTGTTCCCGCAGTTCGCGGCGCTGCGCCTGACGCCCGGTGGCGAGCTGTTTCGCGGCGACGACGGCGAGCTGTCGCCGTACGCGACCGGTCACGGCGATCTGACATTCGCCTTGCGCGCGAGCGGCGCGCTGACGCGGTTCCGCGACGCGGGCGGTACGACGCTGCTGATGTCCAACGTCGATAACCTCGGCGCGACGCTCGATCCCGCGATCATCGGCATGCACGCCGAGCTCGGCGGCGCGATCACCGCGGAGGTCGTGCGCAAGATCAAGGGCGACAAGGGTGGCGCCCCGGCGCTCCTCGACGGCGTGCCGCAGATCATCGAGGGCTTTCGCTTCCCGCCCACATTCGATCAGGACTCGATCGAGGTGTTCAATACCAACACGTTCGTCCTCGACGCCGCCGCGATCGATCGCGACTTCGCGTTGCCGTACTACCGCGTCGAGAAGCACGTGGATGGCCGGGCGGCGATCCAGTTCGAGCGCCTCGTCGGCGAGCTGACCGCCTCGCTGCCCACGCGCTTCGTCGAGGTGGCGCGCGCCGGCGAGGACGCGCGGTTCCTGCCGGTCAAGGATCCCGAGGAGCTCGAGCGATCGCGCGCGGCGATCGCCGACGTCCTCGCTTCACAGCGATCGCTCCAAGGATAGCGATGTCGGCCGAAGCACTGCGCACCTACACCGTGGATCTCGTCGAGCGGGCACGGACGGGCAAGCTCGATCCCGTGATCGGTCGCGATGCCGAGATCCGCCGGACGCTGCAGATCCTCGGACGCCGCACGAAGAACAACCCGATCCTCATCGGCCTCCCCGGCGTGGGCAAGACCGCGATCGTCGAGGGGCTCGCGCTGCGCATCGCGATGGGCGACGTCCCGGACAGCATGCGATCGCGCCGCATCCTCGCGCTCGATCTCGCGCACCTGATCGGCGGCACGCGCTTTCGCGGTGACTTCGAGGAGCGACTCAAGCACGTGATCGCGGGCGTCCTCGCGCAGCCCGAGGTGATCCTGTTCATCGACGAGCTGCACACGATCGTCGGCTCGGGCGCGGGCGAGGGCGGGCTCGGCGCGGGCGACATCTTGAAGCCCGTGCTCGCGCGCCGCGAGTTCTCCTGCATCGGCGCGACGACGACCGCCGAGTACGACAGGCACGTCGCGAAGGACAAGGCGCTGCAGCGCAGGTTCCAGCCGGTGCGCGTCGACGAGCCATCGATCGAGGATGCGCTCGTGATCCTCCGCGGGATCAAGGATCGCTACGAGGCACACCATCGCATTCGCATCTCCGACGCGGCCGTCGTCGCTGCCGTCGAGATCGCCGCGAAGCACATCAAGGATCGCTACCTGCCCGACAAAGCGATCGACCTCATCGACGAAGCCGCGAGTCAGCTGAAGCTCGAAGCCGAGAGCGTCCCGGCCGATGTCGCCTCCGTCGAATCGAGCCTCGTGAAGCTCGAGATCGAGTACCGCGCGCTCCAATCCGAGGAGGGTCCCGGCGCGCAACATCGTCGCGATTGGCTCGGCACGGAGCTCGTCGCGCAGCGCGCGCAGGCGGAGACGCTGCGAGCACAGTGGACATCGCAGAAGCAGATGGTCCACGCGATCCGCGAGATGATCTCCGCCGAGGAGTCGCTGCGCGCCGAGGAAGAACACGCACGGCGCACGGGGCAGCTGCAGCGCGCGGCCGAGATCGCGTATCGCTCGTTGCCCGAGATCAGCCGCCGCGTCGAAGAGCTCGAAGGTCAGCTGCGCGCGACGCAGACGCCGGGGCTGATGCTGCGCGACACGGTGACCGCGGCGGACATCGTCGCGATCGCCGCGAGCTGGACGGGCGTCGCGCCCGCGGATCTCACGTGAGCAGGAGCGGCTGGCCGCTCGCGAACCGCGCCACGGCAAACGTCGCGCGATAGGCGATGAACAGCGAATCCTCGACGACGTAGAGGCCCATCGCCGTCTGCGTCGCGACCGAGTACTCCTCGTGCTCGACGAGGAACACGCCGCGGACCGCGTTCCACGGCGCGAGCGTGCCCGGCTCGTACGGCCGCGCGCGGGTCGTATCGATCATGCGCACGAGGTCGCCCCACGGGTGCTTCGGATCTTTCGGCACGAACGCGGCGAGCGCTTTCGCTTGATGGTCCGCGCGGACAAACCGCTCGATGAACGGCTTCACCGCCATGTCGAGCGCAGCTTCGGTGGCGAGCGTGGGGCTCGGGTCGAATCGCTTGTTCTTGTTCATGCGCCACACTTGCCGGCGGCGTCGATCGACTTCGCGGTCATGACACAGCTTCGCACAGCCGGCGACCAGTTCTCCTTCGCGCACTCCGAGATCACCTGCTCGAGCACCGATGGCAGCTGCGTCTCGAGCTGGCCTTTCAGGTCCTCGACCTGCTCCTCGGTCATCGACTTCGCGCTCTCCTCGGCCGCTTCGCCGACGAGCTCGGCGACCCGCATCGCGATCTGCTCGCACGTGATCGCGGCGTCCGGCGCCGGGGTTGGAGTCTCGGGCGTCGTCGGCGACGGCTCGCCCCACGGATCGCTGTTCGTCGTCGTCGGCGCTTCTTTCGCCGGCACGCTCGGCGTGTAGTCGACGTTCTCCGCCGCGCCGTTCGTGAAGTGCGGCTGCAGGAGCTTCTCCCACGCCTTGTTGATCTTCTTGTACTCCTCGGGGCAACGCATCGCGCGATCCTTGGGCAGCGTCCCCGACGACACGAAGTCCGCGTACTTCTGCGGATCGGATCCGTAGATCAGGCACACGATGTTGTAGAAGCGCTGGCCGTCGAACGCGTGCTCGTCCCAGAACGGCGTCTTGCGCTCGCTCTGTGACTGCAGCTGGAACCAGTACGCACCCGACAGCGCCATCGCGACGCCCTCGTCGCCGGTGCCGATCAGCGTGAGCGTCGCGAGCTGATCCACGGAGTCTTCCTCGCGGCCGACGGCCGGCAGATCGAGCACGTCGATCAAGCTGTGTCCGGCTTCGTGGAAGAACGTGAACATCGCCGCGCCCATCACCGCGTTGCCGAGCGCCTCGTCGCTCTTCGCCGAGCCCTTGAACGTCTCGAGGAAGTAGTCGAATAGCTCGTAGCAGACGATGATCCGCTTGCTGCTCGGATCGTAGAACGCGTTGACCGTGTTGCAGCTCACCGTCTGGATGTCGATCGACGTCGGCAGCCGCACCGTCTTGTTGAGACCTTCGGCGACGTTCTCGAACACTCGGTTCTTCTCGAACACGCTGCGATAGTGCTCGTGACCCGCTTGGTTCGACGGGTTGTAGACGACGTGAAAGCCGTTGTCCGCGTTGACGCTCGCGAAGCCCTTCATGATCGGCTTGCCGTCGTCGACGGGCGCGGCGATCGCCTTGATGTCCGCTGCGCGATCTTCGAGCTTCTTCGACTCGAGCTCTTTGTCGTCGAGCTTGTCGGCGTTCGCTTGCTTCAGATCGTCGCCGATGCCCGCGTTCGCTTTGTTATCCGAGCCCGGCGGTGGACCGGCCCACGGATCCCACGCCGCGGCGGCCGCGGAGCCCGAACCTCGCGCCGATCCTGCGACCGGCTCGGTCTTCTTCTCGCTGGCATCCGGCTTCTTGTTGCACGCGCACAGCAGTACCGCAGTGAGGATCGCCCATCTCATCGTGGACCACGATACCTCAGTATTCGTCGTGATCGACGACCGTGAGCTTGCCGGCGCTGGCCTCGTCGAGCGCCGCCTTCGCTGCATCCGCGGTGGTGACCGCGACGGTCACCGCATCGTCGGGACGAAGGTGGCGCTTGCATGCCGCGCGGACGTCGGCGGCGGTCAGCGCGCCGAGTGCCTCGGGCAACCGCGCCGTGAATCCACTCGGGAGATCGAACACCGCGTCGCGCACCGCGAGCTGCATGCGTTGGCGCGCCGTCGCCACGTGGAACGGCATCGCGCCGACGAGGTAGCTCTTCGCGAAGTCGACTTCGTCGTCGGTCGGGCCATTCGCCGCGTAGTCCGCGAACAGATCGAGCGTGAGCGCGACGGCGGGCCCCGCGACGTCGATGCCCGCGGCCATCCAGATCTCGAACCAGTGGGGCAGGCGAGACCGGCGCAGCGCGCAGCCGGCGCCGTAGCTCCAGCCCCGCTTCACGCGGATCTCCTGCATGAGCCGCGAGCTGAACATGCCGCCGAACACGGCCTCGGCGACGGCGAGCGCGGCGGTGTCCGGATCGCCGTACCGCACGCTCAAATGTCCGATGCGTAGCTGTGCCTGCGTGCGATCCGGTTTGTCGACGAGGATCACGCGACGCCCGCGCTTCAGGGCCTCCGGCACCGCGAACACTTGCGCGGGTCGCTGCACCGCGGGCAACCGCTCCGTCAGTCGCGTGACCACGCGCGCGGCCGTGGCCTCGTCGATGTCTCCCGCCAGCCCGATGACGAGGTTGTCGGCGACGACCTGCCGCTTCCATAGCTCGATCGCACTCGCGCGATCGATGCGCTCGAGCGACGCCTCGGTCCCGAGCGAGCTGCGTCCGTACGAGTGTCCCGGGCAGCACAGCCAATCGAACCATCGCGTCGCGAGCGCGCTGTCGTCGTCGCGGATCTCGTCGAGCACCTGCGGTGTCTCGCGCAACAGACGCGCGTGCTCGTCTTCGGAGAACCGCGGATCCGCGAGCACGTCGGCCGCGAGATCCACGACCGCATCGAGGTGGCGCGATAGCGCGAGGCCCGACACGCTGATCGCGTCGCGCGACACGCCGACATCGAGTGCGGCGCCGAGACCGTCGAGGACGTCGTCGAGCTCCGCGCGATCGCGACGGCCCGCTCCGCGCCGCGCGAGCAGCGCCGTGTGGCGATGCAGGCCTTCGACGCCTTTCGGATCGGCACCGGCGCCGCCGCGGATAGCAATGTCGAACCACACCAGCGGTGTGTCGTGGGACGCCTCGTGGATCACTTTCACGCCGCGTCCTCTTCGCTTTCGTCCTCGTCCTCCCCGGTGCCCTCGCCGCCGGCCTCGGGCTCGGCGATCACGATCGTGCGGCGCTCCGGCCGCAAGTACATCCGCACCACGCGCGCGACATCCTCGGCGGTGACGGCCGCGAGTCGCTCCGCGAGCGAGTTCACCTTGCGGAAGTCGCCGAGCGCGATCTCGTAGTGGCCCAGCGCTTCGGCCTTGCCGTCGACGTCGACGAGCGACGTCCAGAAGTCGGTCTCCGCGATCGCTTTCGCTTTCTCGACCTCGGCCGGAGGCGGTGGAGTCTCGGCCATCGCGGCGAGCTCCGCGTCGACGATCGCGAGGATCTCGTCAGCGGAGTGCCCGCGGGCGGCGGTGACCGCGAGGCGGAGCAGCGACGGATCGCGGAACGGCGTCAGCTGCGCGTCGACGCTCGACGCGGCTTCTTGCTGGATCACGAGGCGGCGATACAGCCGCGCCGACGGACAGCCCGCGAGGAGAGTCGCCACGATCTCGAGCACGGCCCAGTCGGCTTCGTCTTGTCCGGGCGCCTTGTAGCCGACGAGCAAGCGATCCGTGGCGATCGGCTTGGGCGCGCGTAGGCACCGCTCGTGCGTCTGCTCGGGCTCGACGATGTGCGGTACCTCGGGGAGCTGCGCGGGCGGGATCGATCCGTAGTGGCTCGCGATCAGATCGAGGAGCGAACCTTCGTCGAAGTCACCGACGCAGATGATCGTCGCGTTGTTCGGCGCGTACCACGTCCGATAGAAGTCGCGGATATCGGGCAGCGATAGCGCGCGGATGTCTTCCATCCATCCGATGGTCGGCCAGCGATACGGATGCAGCGTGAACGCGTGCGCCATCAGCTGCTCGTCGAGCCAGCCATCGACATCATCTTCGACGCGCTCGCGGCGCTCGTTGGTCACGACATCGCGCTCGCTCTCGACGGGCGCGGACTCGAGCACGAGGTGCTGCATGCGCTCCGCTTCGAGCCGCACGCCGAGCGGCAGATCGCGCGCGGGCAGGGACAGGCGGTAGTACGTCCAATCGACCCACGTCGCCGCGTTGGACTCACCGCCCGTGCGCTCGACGAGACGATCGAACTCGCCGGGCGGCAGCGCATCGGTCTGTCCGAACATCAGGTGCTCGAACAGATGCGCCATTCCCGTCGCGCCGGGACGCTCGTGGCGCGAGCCGACGCGAAACCACGTCTGCAACGCGACGATCGGTGCGCGGCGATCGAGCACCGTGATCACCGCGAGCCCGTTCCCCAGGCGATACCTCTTCGCCGTCGTTCCCCGCCCCGCAGGCGCTTCGGCCTCGAGCTGCCAGGTTGTCGTGGCCGCGATCATCGATCCGTTGATACCACGCCTTCCGTGTGCGCAACCCGACGACGATCCGTCCACGCACGACGCGACATCGTCGCGTTTGAACGCGCTTGACTACGATCCAGAGCTGGGGCCGAAACTCGGTTCGATCGCGAGGTACGCGTGCTTCGCGATCTCGCGGAGCGCGCTCGCTCCACGAAAGAGCTCGCCCGGCGTTCGCATTCCGCTCGGACCGGAGACGCGCGTGACGAGGGACTGCGCACACCACGCGACGATCGCTGCGGTGGTTTCGTAGAGGTCGCGTCCCCGCACGACGACTTGCGCTGCGGAGAATCCTCGTCGGACCTGCGCGACCACGGCGAGGCGCGTGCGTTCGTAGTCCGCGTGCGGATCCACATACGGCGCGAGGAGCTCGCTCGCGGCCTTGGGCACGAACGGCAACGCGCGCGCGAGGAGTCCGAGTGCGCGGGTCGCGCCGGCGCTGCGCGTCGTCGATGCGTAGCTCGCGACGAAGTCGACGGCGATGTGGCGCGGGATCGCGAGCACGTCGCAACCCGCGTAGCTGACCGCGTCGCGTTCGCCGCCGAGCTCGGAGCCCGCGTTGACGTGACGGCGCTCGCCGGCGCGTCCCGGCTCCCAGCGATCGCGCCGCCACACGAGCGGCCTGTGCGCCGATGCAGCGAACAGCGCGCGCTGACTTCCCGCGGACAGCACGAGATCGTCGAACACGTAGCTCGTGATCACTTCCTCGAGCGGACTGTCCTCGGCGAGGCGAGGCGCGGGCTCGGCGCGCACCGCAGCGCCGTCGTCGGACACGCCGAGCACGTGCTGAGCGGCCCATGTCGCCGCGAGATCCGCGATCACCGAATCCACGCCCGCGCCGGGGAGGGCGACGAGCCCCGCGTGGCGCGCCGTCGATTCGTGGCGCTCGTACAGCGCGTGGAGCGCGGCTTGTTCGCCGCCGATGTCGACGTAGTGCGCGCCGGCGGTGATCGCAGCCTCGAGCACCGGGCCCGCGGTTTCGGCGAGCGGCGCCGCGGCGTTGATGATCACGCGTGCACCCGCGAACGCGCGCGCGAGCGACGCGGGATCCGAGGCATCGGCGAGGTGCGTGTGGGCCACTGGGACATTCGCGGCGAGCGCGGCGAGCTTTGCTTCGCTGCGGCCCGCGATCTCGAACGCGATCGATCGCTTCGCGAGCTGCGCGCACACGCGACGACCGACGAGGCCGTTCGCGCCGAACACGACGATCGCTGCGTGGTTAGTGGTCATAGCGGAACCCGAGGCGCAGTGCGTGCTCGAGCTTGCCGTACTCGCCGTTCGCGCTCGGCAGTGCATAGCCGTTGCGCGTCGCCGCGCAGGCGGCGGTCGAGTAGTCGAAGCCGCTGTCGATGCAATCGATGCGGTGCTGCGGATCGTAGGCGCTGTTCGTCACCGTGGCGGTGGGGAAGTACGCGAGGCCGTAGGACAGCTGCAAGACCCACGCGGCACCCTTCTGCGCGCGGAGCTGCATTCCTGCATCGAACGTGAGCGACAGTGGCGAGACCTGCATCGGCGATGTTCGATCGGTGTCGTGCGCAGACGTCTCGAAGCCGAGCCGCCCACCGAACCTGGCGATGTCGCCGGTGTCGATCTGCTCGACGCCGCCCCACATCGCGAACGAATCGTGCAGCCCGCGCGCTCGCTCGGTCCACTCGGGCAGGCCGGCTTGGACGAGCTTGGATCCGGTGCCGCGCACGTCGTACGCCTGGAAGCGCGAGAGATCCTCCCAGCGACCGCCGATCCGCGCGACGAGATCCGCCGGCAAGCGAGCGCGCACCTCGCCGTCGACGCTGGCGGGGTACGACACGGACACATTTGCCGCGCCCCGGATCACGTCGCCACCGTCGCGAGGAGCACGGTTGATCGAGAGCGATCCGTCGAGGGTGGTCTGGATGTCGCCACCCGGCGGCGTGTGATACGCGACGCCGATCCACACGTCGCTCGCGACGCGCACGACGAGGCCGATGTTCACCTTGAAGTTGTTCGCGGCGAGGTACGGCGAGCGAACGTCGATCGACCACAGCTCGCTCGCGGCGGGGTTGCCGATGCCGCACGGTGCACCGCCGCAATCGCTGTCGACGCCGTTCGTCCCGTGGCCGTTCGCGAGCGCCGAGTCGCGGGCGTAGCGCAGCTTCAAGAAGATGTTCTCGTGCGTGAGGCTCGCGCCGAAATACACGCGGCTCGTCACGCGAACGCCGACCCCGAGCGTGGCCGCGTAGCGCTTCTCGCCGATGCCGAGGGTGTGATAGCGAAGCTCGTCGTAGCCCTCGAGCAGCTCCTCGGGTGGCGGGATCCGCGTCTCGAAGCCGATGCGCAGGCGCTCGCTCGTTCGCCACAGATACGAGAGCACGCCACCCGGCGCTACGGTCGTGTCGTTGATGTCGGCGCCGGTGCTGGTGATCGACGTCTGCGCGAGCGTCGAGGTCAGCGCGAAGTACAGCTCGTTGCCGCTCGCGAGGCCGATCGCGGCGGGCGAGAGCGTGATCGAGGTGGCGTGCTCGGCGGTCGCGCCCGTGAACACGGCACGCCCGCTCGTCGGATCCGTGCGCGGTGACGCCTGCGCGCGCGAGATCAGGGCGCCGAAGATGGCCAGCGTGAGGATGCGCCGTGCGGCCATCGCGCCGAACCTATCACCACGTTAAGCTCGCGCCATGATCCCGCGCGCGTTGCTGATCATCTCGCTGGTGCTTGGCATCGGCTGCGAGAAGACCAATCACGAAAACATCGACAAATGGACGCGGACCGAAAAGGGCCCCGGAAAGCTCGAGAAGACGCTCAAAGATGACGGGCTCGACGCGGATCTGTCCGCGCACGCCGCCGCGAACATGATCCGCATGGGCAACGATCCCGCCGTGCGCACCGCGTTCGACCAGATGTCCGAGCCGCGGCGGATCGCGGTGCTGCAGAAGCTGGCGCCCCGGCTCTGGGACCTCGCGCGCATCGACAAAGAGGATGCGCTGCCGGCGAGCCAACAGATCATCGCGAAGGACTCGCTCATCAACCTGCGCAAGCACGGCGACGCCGCGCTCAAACAGCAGATCGACAACTACCTCATCGATTGGTACGCGGTGATGTCCTACGAGGCCCGCGCGAAGGTCGGCTCGACGCTCGGTGCGGCGGCGATCCGCATGGTCGGGCCCGCCGCGGGCAAGAAGCTGACGAGCGTCCTCAATAGCGTCATCGCGGCGCCGGGGCAGGACAAGACGAAGATCCGCATCGGCGACGAGCTGCTCCTCGGTCTCGCGGCCTCGGGCGACCCCGAAGCGGTGAAGTACGTCATCGACGTCGCCGGGATGGATCGCGGCGATCCCACGCTGGCCAAGCGCGCGATGAACGCACTCCGCACCGCGTATGTCGATCCGGGCGGCCGCTTCGACACGGCGGATCCGGCGGGGCTCAAGCCGAACCTCGACGCGCTCGTGAAGGTCGCGAAGGACGAGCGAATGATGGGACAGGCCGGCAACGATGCGATGGAGCTCATCCGTGTCGTCGGTGCGCCCGGCTGTATCGAGCCGCTGATCAGCTTGATCGCGCTGCCACATCCCGAGAAGAACTTCCGGTTCGCGGCGGCCTATAACGCCCTCGGCTGCGGAGGCGCTGCCGCGATCGTCCCCGCCGTCAAAGCGCTCCCCGACGCGCCGTACGGAAAAGACGACCTGAACGGCGCCGTGTCCTGGGAGATCGCTAAACAGACACCGAAGGACAAGGTGCTCGCCGCCCTCCGCGAGCTGCTCGCGGACCAGAGCCGCGTGTCCAAATGGGTCGCGATCGAGGCCCTCGCGAAGATGAAGTCCGTCGAGGATGCGCCGAAGATCGCGGCGCTATCTGGCTCGAAGGACAAGCTCGTCGGGTACTGGGGAGACCAGAGCGGCAAGGATCCGAAGGACCGAAAAGCCGACCCGACCCTCGGTCAGCGAGCCAAAGAGCTGGCCGACGGGTTAGCGACTCCGCCCTCCAAATAGTCGGGGTTAGTCGCGCCGCATAAGGAGATGTAGTATCGTCCACATAGCCGGGAGAGAGGGAGACGGGTTCGTCCGCACGGAACCCGCGCTGCTGTACGTAGGAGACGTTTAGCGCAATGGATCAAAGCAAGAAGACGATGCGCCATTTCTACTGCCGGGACGTCCTATGGGAGACGTTCGAGCAGATGGCGAACGACTTCGATTGTTCCATCGACTACCTCGTGAACGAGGCGATGCGTTATTACGCCCGGTCGAAGAACTATCAGTCCCCGGGTGCGCCCGCGATGACCGCCGGACAGCCGAACGTCGGTGGCGGCGGTGGCGGTCCCGCGAACAACAGCGGCCCGACGTCCTATCCGGGCTCGAAGGGTCCGAGCGGATCCGGTGGCCCGGGCGGTCGTCCGCAGCCTGGAACGCAACCGCCTCCGCAGCCGCAGATGGGCATGGGGGGAGCGGCGGCCGGTCAGCAAGCACGCCGTCCGGCACCGCCGACGCCGGGCTACGCGCCGACCACCACGAACAACAGCGGTCGCGGTGCGCCGAACGGCGGCATGCACGCGCCCGCCGCGCAGCCGGCACCGCCGTCGTCCCCGCCGCCCAACATGGGCTCGGGCGGACCGACGCTGTTCCTCATCTATAACGGCCAGCGCTATCCGGTGACGAAGGACCAATTCATCATCGGTCGTGGAAGCAAGACGTCGGATCTGCCGATCAAGGACGGCAACATCTCGCGCAAGCACGCCGCGGTCATCCGTCGCAACGGGACCTTCTACATCAAGGATCTCGGCTCGACGAACGGCATCGACTACAAGGGCATGCGCATCGACAACAAGCGCATCGACGAGGGGGACGTGTTCCACCTCTGTGACTACGAGCTGCGGTTCACGTATCGCGCGGACTAGCGCAGCGGGTCGACGAGCGTCTTGTCGACCGTGATGGTCTTGCCGCTGGCTTGTGCGGCGCTGACCGTCACCGTGACTTCGATCGGCTCGACGTTGTCGGCGGCGTAGTACTTCACGAGATCCGCGTAGTCCGGGTTCGGCTTCTGCTTGTACGTGGGGATGTTCATGCGAACGAACCGCAGCGTGTGCGTACCGGCGCGCAGCTGACGAAACCCGAGGACGTTCTCGTCCTGCCCCGAGCCGCTCGCTTCATGATGGATGAACAGCGGGCGGGTGCGATCGACGACGGCGCCATCGGTCTCGAGCTCGACGATCCAGTCCCACTCGACCAGGTGGCGATCGACCGCGGCGTGGTTGCTCTTCGCTTTGATGGTCAGGCTGCCGTCGATGTCGGCGCACCGGGTCATCGCCGCGGCGCTGCCGTTGACCAGGTTGAAGCGCGCCCACGGAACATCGCCGCTACCGACGGTGACCTTCACGCTCGCGGTCGCCGTCTCGTCGGACAGGTCGCTCACGAACATGCGCGCGAGCGTGTTGTCGCGCTTGCGAACCTTCACGGTGTACTCGCCGGCGGCGAGGCCGTCGAACGTGAACCGTCCGCCGCCGGTCGAGAGCCCGCGCGCGACCTCCTGCGATCCCTGGTACAGCGTCACGAGCCCGCAGCTCGCGCCGCTGACGTACGGACACAGCGGGCCGGGGCCGCACTCTTCCGTCGAGACCTCGATCCGCTTGCCCGACGACGTCCCGCCGCCACCCCCGCACGACGGCAGCCACGGCATCCACACGCACGTCCAGCTGTCCGCTTTGCCATCGCGCGCGGCGAGCTCGTCGCACGACATGCTGTTCACTTGATCGGCGACGTCGGCATCGCACGTCGGCGCGATCGTCGTGACATCGGGAAAGCACGCGGCGAGCTTCGCGGTCATATCCGCACACGGATCACTCGTGTCCGCACAGCCAACGAGAACGAGCGGGATCAGCACAGCGAGGCGAGTCATCGCGAGCCGACGGGAGCAAGCCCCGCGCCGACGCACCGCGGCGCCAAGCGCATGGAAACGTGCGCACGCACCTGACGGATCGCGTAGCCATGGTGGCGTTCGCACGAGCCATTTCCGTCGACGAATGCGCACGCGCTTGCGCAACGGTGCGCGCGCCGCACGCGCTCGCGGCGCGTGCGATCGCGCGTGTGCAGCGGTGCGTTCACCGCACTCACGCGGGCTGACGTGCGATCGCGGCGACGGCCTCGGGCGACTCGACCGCGAATGCATCGCGCACCGACGGCCGCGCCTCGACGCGCTTGCGATAGGCCGCGAGCGCCGGCCGGCCGGCGTCCGGATCGAGGCCCGCGATCCGCGCGAGCTTCAACGCCCACACGAGGTAGGCGTCGGCGACGGTGAAGGTATCGCCGACGAGGTATGCGCCATCGTCGGCATGCGAGGTCGTGGGCCTCGCGAGGTGACGTTCGAGGTGGCGCTCGAGGTGATCGAACACCGCGGGCGCGAACGTGACAGCACGCTCGCGGGCGGCCTCGGGCATCTGGCGCGAGTAGTGGACCCACAGGATCTTCTTGTGGAGCTCGGTCGCGACGAAGCTGAGCCACTCGATCACGCGATACCGCTCGAGCGTCCCCCACGGCGGTGCGAGCTTCTTCTCGGGGGCGCGATCGGCGAGGTACTGCAGGATCGCGGACAGCTCCGTGAGCAGCTCGCCGGTCTCGAGGCGCAACACGGGCACCCGGCCCTGCGGAGCGACATCGAAGTAGCTCGTGCCCTCGCGGGTGAGCGTCTTCGCGTAGAGCTCGATCTGGCGCAGCTCGATCGGCACGCCGGCCTCCTCGGCGACGACGCGGGCGGCGAGCGAGCAGGACAGCGGCGCGTAGTAGAGCTCCATGCACCACATCGTCTCTGCGTGGGCGTACGCGCGGCAGTGGCGAAATCGACATAGAACCGACGGATTTCGCCATGCCGAGCGACGGACCTTCGGCGTATGCTGACGACATGACTCGCGAGGTCGCGATCGTCGCGCTCGACGGCTACGCGGACTCGACGCTCGCGGTGCTGCTCGATGTCATTCGCGCGTCCGCCGCGATCGCCGTGCGTGCGGGCAGGGTGCCGCCCCTCCGCGCGACGATCGTGTCGCCCTCGGGCGTGCGCGTGCGGTCGGCGACGGCGGGGACCCGCCCGCGTGTCGGGTCGCTGCGAGCCCTCGCGGAGGCCGATATCGTCGTGGTGCCCGGCATCTGGCTCGAGGATCCGCGCGATCTCGATCGCGTCCTCGCACGTCCCGATATCGCGGTCACCGCGGCGGCGCTCGCACGCGCTCACGCGGCGGGCGCGATCGTGGCGGCCACGTGCATGAGCGTGTTCGTCCTCGCGCGCGCGAGGCTCGGTGCCCATCGCGCGACCACCACGTGGTGGCTCGCCAACGAGCTGCGCGAACGCCACCCGGAGCTCGAGGTCTCCGTCGACGACGCACTCGTCGTCGATGGGCGGATCGTGACCGCCGGCGCCGTGTTCGCCGTCGCGGATCTCGCGCTCTACCTCGTCGGGCGCTTCGGCGGCCCGGCGCTCGCTCGCGAGACGGCGCGCGTGCTGCTGCTCGATCGGCACACGTCGCAGGCGCGATACATGGCCAAGCATCATCTGCGCACGAACGACGCGATCGTTCGTCGCGCGGAGTCGTGGGCGCGCGCGCATCTCGCGGAGGGCTTCGATGTCGCGACGCTCGCGAAGCACGCGCACACCACCCCACGCACGCTGGCGCGCCGGCTCGATGCCGCGCTCGGGCTCAGCCCGATCGGCTTCGTGCAACAACTGCGCGTCGAGCACGCGATCAACTTTCTCGAGACGAGCTCGCTATCGATGGACGAGATCGCCGCGCGCGTGGGCTACGAGGATGCGAACACGCTGCGGCGCCTCGTTCGCCGCGAGACCCGGGCGACCCCGCGCGAGCTCCGCCAGCGGTGAGCGCTCCGACGCGACTAGATGAACGCGTGACCGAGGCCGCGATACGTGCGCACGCGGTCGACGATCGTCCCGGCGCGCACGAGCACGTACTCGTTGAAGTGCTCGGCGAGCTCGCCCGACTTGGCGGGACGAAACACGACCGCGTCGCCGAGCGCGGGGACCTCGCCCGTGAACGCGACCGGCGTCTGCACTTCCCCGGCACCTTCGGCGGCGAGGAGCGCGCCGTCGGGTGGCCACACGGGGCGCGGGAGGCGATCGGGCCCGGCGGCGCCCGACGAGATCCAACCACCACCGAAGCAGGTGACCACCGTCGGTGATGGGCGGCGCGTGACGGCGAGGGCGAAGGCGAGGGCGGGCTCGAGGGCGAGGCCCGCGTAGCGATCGAAGAGGTGACCGGCGAGGAAGCCGGAGCCGACCGTGATCTCGGTGAGCGCGGCGTCGGTGCTCGACCACCCGACGGAGCCCGTGCCGCCGCCGTTGACGATCGCCGGCGCGAGGTTCTCGGCGACGAGCGCGCCGACCACGCGAGCGCGCAGGTCGGCGACCGCCGGGCGCGAGCCGCGCTTGAGGGCGCGGACGAGCGGGTTTCCCCACGCGCGCGCGAGCGGGCGATCGGGCAGGCCCGCGATCTGCGCCTCGTAGCCCTGGATGCCATGGAAGCGCAGGTGCGGCGTGCCGGCGATGCGGCGCGCGAGCGCGACGATGGCGGCTGGATCGCGCAGCGGACTGCGGCGAACGCCGACGTGGATCGCGTCGCCCGCGGGACGCCAGCTCATGTCGACATCGATGACGACGGGGATCGTGGTGCCTTCGGCGCGAGCGGCGTCGGAGAGGAGGGCGAGCTGCGCGGCGTCGTCGACGACGGTCGCCGCGAGCGCGTTGCGATTCGCGCGCGCGAGGTGGGCCGCGTCGGAGCGCAGCATCGTCGGGTACGCGAGCACGAGATCGCGGATCCCCTCGGCGGCATAGAACGCGGTCTCGGCCGCGCTCGCCGTCATGTAACCGATGACCGCGTCGCCCGCGCGCTCGGCGATCGCGCGCATGAGGGCAGGGCAGCGCACCGACTTCGACGCGATGCGAAGACGCTTGTGCGCGGCGCGGATCGGCGCGACGAGGCGATCGATGTTGGTGTCGAGCGCGTCGAGGTCGACGAACGCGGCGGGGAGCGGCGTGTCGTCGAGGGCGCGCAGGCACTCGCGCCAGCTCACGGACATGGTGCGTCTCGTACGGCGTCGGCGGGCACGGTCGGCGTGCCGGTCGCGATCCAGCTCGCGAGGAAACACTGGTACGCGTGCTTCGGTGCGTCCGTCTGGAACTGCACCTCGTGGCCGTCCTCGATGCCGTCCTCGGGGCGCTGCACGACGATCGCCGTGGTGCCGTTCACGTTGCCGGACGCGGGCAGCGCGATCGCGTGGCGATCGACGAGCGGTAACAGGCGCCCGAGCGGCACCTGCGCGGCGAGGCGCGGATCGTCGGCGGTGTCGAGCGCGGGGCCCGCGAGGTCGACGCCGATCGAGAGGTTCGTCGAGTTCGCGATGCGCGGGAGGATGTAGTTGTCGACCACGCCCTGCGCGATCAGCACGTGGCGCGGCTCGCCCGGTGGCTCGCGCGCGATCGCCGCGCCGTAGCTCTGCGGATCCGCGGGCTCGAGCGCCCACTGGATGAACGTCATCGCCGGATCGTCGGCGCGCAGATCGAACACACGGAGCAGCGTCGCGATCACGCCCTTCGGCGCGACGGGCTTCTGCTTGTACAAGATGTTCTCGATCCAGCTGCCGCCCGCGCCGCTCAGGATCAGCGCGCGGAACAGTGGCTCGTACGCCGCGGCGATCGGCGAGATCCACGCGCCGTTGGAGTGGCCCATGATCGCGAACCGCTGTGCGTCGAACGCGACGTCCGCGGGGCCCGGATCCGTGGTGCCCGCCGGCGGACAATCGCTCGCGTCGAGGTGCAGCTGCGCGGCGACGTTCGCGATGATCGACAGCTCGAGCGCGCTCTCGCGAATGTTGTCGCGCATCGCGGCGATGTTGGTGACGTTGAACAGCAAGAACTGCTCGTCGCCCATCGTGCGATTGCGCAGCCCGCCGAGCGGACCTTCGACCTGCAGGCCCGCGAAGCCCGCGCGCGCGAGGTACCGCGCCGGTCCTTCGCCCGCTTCGAGCGCCATCGCGCCCTGCGCGGGCTGCTGGCCGCGATCGACGAGCGGCCGATCACCGCCGCCACCGGCACGCACGAACACGACGAGCGGATAGCCCGCCGGCGGCCGCGCCGACCGCGGCACCGTCACCGTGATCCGCGACGGTTCCATGCGCTGCACGATCGGCGCGCCGCTCGCGTCGTATTGCCACGTGCCGCCGCCGCCATCGAACGGAGGCGTGCCGCTCTGGTAGTCGGGCATCGCGATCGTCGTCGCGTAGACGCAGTACTCGGCGAACACCTCGTCGCGCGCGAACGGCGCAGCGATCGCCGGCAGCGGGCGCGCGAGCGCCACCGTGCGCACCGCGGCGAGCTTCGCCGTCGGATCGCCCGTGGTGAACACCGTGATACCGGCGATGCGCTCGCGAGCGACGCCCAGCTCGCCGAGCGTCGCGATCTCCGCCGACCAATGCGCGGCGCGATCGCCGGCGCGCTCGAGGGGCTCGCCCGTCGTCGCACGAACGCTCGTCGTCACCACCGCCGCGTAGCGCGTGTGCGTCCGCAGTGGAATTCCCTGCACGGGCAACAGCGCGAGCAAGTTCGGCGCACCGTACGGCGAGCCCTCCTCGACGAAGCTGACCTCCAGTGGATAGCGAACCCCGAAGTCGGGCGCGTCCGCATCGATGCCGACGAGAAACACGCTCGCGTCCTCGGTCACCGACTGCTCGATGCTCGGCAGTCCTCCGGCATCGATCGCGGTCGACATCGCGAAGAACACGCCGCCCGAGATCGCGAAGCCATCGTTGTCGGCGAGCAACCCGCGCACGGTCTCCACGCTGGGCGCGCCCGTCGGATTCGGAACCGCCGCGATGTCGACGTGATCACCATCGCGCAATCGGTCGTCGGGGAACGGCGCATCGAACAACCCGTTCGGTCGCGCTTCGTCCATCAGCACGTGTGGACCACGCACGTTGTCGCCGCACGCGACGACGAGAATCAGCAACCACACCACCCGAGACATCCCGTGCTTATAAACGAGAGCGACGCCGCGTTGTACGCTCGGGACACGGATGCCGACCACGCCGGCCCATCTGCGCGCCCTCGAGAGCTACCTGTCAATCGCACCGCGCAGCGTCGACAGTACGCTCACGTTCGCCTGGGTCTTCGGGCTCGTGTGTTTCGCGATCGTCCTCGCGGCGGGAGGCATCGTTGTCGACGTGCTCGCATTCGGCGCGCCGCGATCGCAGCTCGGCATCGCCGCGCTCGGCGCGGTGCTCGGCGGTGCGGGCACGCTCTGGTGCATTCGCATGCGACAACGCCGACTCGCCGAGCGCGCTCGCTGGCTTGCCGCCGCCGAGCAGCTCGCATCGAGCGTCGGCGGCTGGCTGCTGAGCGTCGACGAGACGCTCGGGTGGCTCTGCGCGCACTGGCCGCACGCGGTTCGCGTGGAGGACTTCGCGTACGGCAAATGCGCGCACACGATCGCGGCGCCGACCGCGCTGATCCACTTCGAGCCCGAAGGAACGCGCGACGACAGCGAGCTCCCCGAGGCGCACCTCGTAGTGCTCGTGCTCCGGCGAACCGCGAACGCGCCGGGGTTCGCGCCCGGCTTCACGATCAAGCACGTCGAGAACGCTACCGTCGCGCGGCTCGATGCCGACACGCGTGCACGGGTGTTCGCCAATCCCGAGGCGCTCACCGAGGTGACGCCACTCGTGCGCGGACTGCTCGGCTCGTAGCGAGTGCACCACTCGTGCGCGGACTGCACGGCTCGTAGCGAGTGCACCACTCGTGCGCGGACTGCTCGGCTCGTAGCGAGTGCACCACTCGTGCGCGGACTGCTCGGCTCGGGTTAGCGATCCCCTCCGGTGGGGATAGCGCATCGTCCTCGCGTCGATGGACGCACCATCCATGCGTGGTGCTAGCGTCGCCTGGTGGACGCTGAGCTCATGCGCCGAATCGACGCGCTTCGGCGGCCGCTCGAGCTAGCGGCCGCCGATGGCTTTCGCGGCGTGCGCAAGGTGACCGGCCTCGGCCACGCGCTGCGCGCAGCCACCGATGCCCTGATCCCGCGCGTCTCGGAGCAAGCGCTGGCCGCGCTGACGCAGTGGCGATCCACCCTGACCACGTGGGAGTCGCTCGACGAGATGCGGCAAGCCGAAGAGGTCGCGCGCGGGATGCGGCTGCTCGCACGCTTCCCGCGGCCCGCGGCGCCGGTATCGCGCGCGAATGCGCCCGGGCTGCGCGCGGAATCCGTTCCACGCGCGCCGGCACCGTCGGCGTTATCGCCTTCGAACCCCGCACTCTCGTCGACGGCGGCATCGTCTTCGAAGAACGCCGCATCGTCCTCGACGACCGCCACATCGTCCTCGACGACCGCCGCATCGTACTCGACGACCGCCACATCGTCCTCGAAGAACGCCGCATTGCCCTCGAAGACCGCATCGTCCTCGACGACCGCCGCATCGTCCTCGAAGACCGTCGCATCGTTCTCGAGGACATCGTCCTCGACGCTTGCACCGTCGGCGCCGTTGTCGCCTTCAAAGCCCACGTCCTCGACCGCGGCATCGTCGAAGGCGACTTCGTCAAAGGCCACCTCGTCGAAGACTCCGGGGGCGACGGCATCGCCCTCGGCGGCACCGCTCGAGGCGACGACCGAGCCAACGAAGAAGCCGCGCAAGGCCAAGCCCGTCGACGAGCCACCGATCGATCCGCTCGCGGCGCCGACCTCGTCGCTCAAGGGCATCGGGCCGACGTTCGCGCAGGCGCTCGCCGAGAAGGGCCTCGTCACCGTCGAGGACCTACTGTGGATGGTCCCGCGCCGCTACGACGACGTTCGCGACGCGAAGACGCTCGCCGAGGTCTGCGAGATGCCCGAGGGCGGCCGCGTCACGTTCCTCGCGAAGGTCGCGAGCGCGCGCATGGTGTTCGCGCGCGGACGGCGATGGGCCGAGGTGCGCCTGGGCGCCATCGAGTCATCTCGCCCCGACGGCTCCCCGTCGCCGACGGCGCTCGTGCGCTGGTTCAACGTGTTCGCGGGCATCGACAAGCGGATGCCGCCGGGCAGCACGGTCGCGTTGAGCGGTGTGGTGAAGAACCGCGAGGGGCGCACCGAGTTTGCGAACCCCGACGTGCTGGGCGTGGAGATCGAGGGCGCCGCGGCGAAGGAGCGGCCTGCGATCATCGCGCGATATCCCGACGTGCCGGGTGTGCCCGCGGGGCGGCTGCGGTCGGCGTGCGCCGCGGCCTGTGCGAGCGTGGCCGGCGGGATCGACGATGGCGGGCCCGCGAGCGTCGAGAGGGCGGCGGGGCTCTCGAGCTTGGGCGAGACGATCGCGCGGCTGCACGTTCCGGATCCGGGCATCGAACCCGACGAGCTGGCCGCGATGAACGCGGGCACGAGCCGATGGCAGCGACGGTTGGCGTTCGGCGAGCTGTTCGCGCTGGGCGTGGCGATCACGCTGCGGCGAAGAGAGCGGCGGCAGGATGCGGCGGTCGCGTGCATGGCCGATGTCAGCGACGAGCTGGCGCGCGTGTTTCCGTTCTCGCTCACGAAGGCGCAGCGGCGGTCGATCGACGAGCTGTGCACGGACGTCGCGCGCGAGGTGCCGATGAATCGGCTGCTGCAGGGCGATGTCGGGGCGGGCAAGACGGCGGTCGCGTTCGCGGCGGCGCTGCATGTCGCGAGGGCAGGGCGGCAGACCGCGATCATGGCGCCGACGGAGCTGTTGGCGGAGCAGCACTTCGAGACGTGGAGCGCGTGGGCGACGAAGGTGTCGCCGAAGCTGCGGATCGAGCTGCTCACCGCGTCGACACCGAAGGGCGTGCGTGCGTCGCTGTTGGCGCTGTTGGCGGCGGGGCACGTCGATATCGTGATCGGGACGCACTCGCTGTTGGCCGAGGGCGTCGGGTTCGGTGCGCTCTCGCTCGTGATCATCGACGAGCAGCATCGGTTCGGTGTCGCGCAGCGCGCGAAGCTGCGCGACAAGGGCGATGGCAACGGCGCGCCGCACTTGTTGGTGATGACGGCGACGCCGATTCCGCGGACGCTCGCGCTGACGGCGTACGGCGATCTCGATGTCAGCGTGCTCGACGAGATGCCACCGGGGCGCAAGCCCGTCGCGACGAAGCAGCTCGCGGGCAAGCGCGGCATGGGGGACGCGTGGAAGCTCGTCGCGGCGCGCGTGGCGGCGGGAGAGCGCGCCTATGTGGTGTGCCCCAAGGTGGAAGCCGACAACGACGAGAGCGACTTGATCGACGCGACCACGACAGCCGAGGAGCTCGCGAAGGCGATGCCGAAGCTGCGCGTCGGGTTGGTGCACGGGCGCCTCGATGCGATGCAGCGCGATCGCGTGATGCGCGCGTTCAAGCAGGGCGACATCGACGTGCTCGTCGCGACCACGGTGATCGAAGTCGGCGTCGATGTTCCGGCGGCGACGGTGATGGTGGTGCTCGACGCCGATCGCTTCGGCTTAGCGCAGCTCCATCAGCTGCGCGGTCGCGTGGGGCGCGGTGGTGGCGATGCGCATTGCGTGCTCGTCGCGAAGAGCGGGCTCGGTCCCGATGCGGAGTCGCGGCTGTCGGCGATGGTGGAGACGCACGACGGGTTCAAGATCGCCGAATACGATCTGCTGCTGCGCGGCCCCGGTGAAGTCCTCGGCGCGCGACAAGCGGGCGTGCCTCGGTTGCGCTTCGGTGATCTGACGCAGCACACGGAGCTCTTGCTCGAAGCACGTCGGTTCGCGGAGCAGGTTCTCGACGAAGATCCGGCGCTCGAGAAGCCGGAGCACGGCTCGCTCCGGCGTGCGATCGATCGACGCTTCACGCGTCATGTCTACGGCGCCGAGAGCGGTTAGCGGATCGCGTCGCTACCCCGAAATCTTTGCGGGTACGACCTTTGACTACGCGCGTGACGACACGCGTCAGGTACGGTGCGCGCACCGATTCTCCGACGAGGAATCGGTTGTCTTGCACATCATGTGTAGTCGATGACGACAACTGACCCCAGCTGCGTTCAGCACCGCAGCAATCGTCAGCAAGGGTGACTTTGGCGTTGATCTCGTACTTCGACTTAGTAGGATGCCGCCATGATGAGGATGACGACGTTGGTGTTCGTGTGTTCGTCGTTCGTGGTCGGCTGCTCTTGGGGAGAGGGCAGCGGATCGGATGATCCCACGCCAGACGCCGCCGGCGCTGGTGGCGGAGGAGTCTGCGGTGACGGCGTCTGCGCCGCCAACGAAGTCGCGAGCTGCTCCGCGGACTGCGGAAGCGGTGGCGGTGGTGGCGGCGGCGGTGGTGGCGCCATCTGCGGCAACAACACGTGCGAAACCGGCGAGAGCCCGTCGTCGTGCCCGAACGATTGCACCAGTGGCGGTGGCGGCTCCGGCTCCGGCTCTGGCAGCGGATGCCCGACGCCCGCGCCGATGATCCAGGACTGCATCGGTTGCCTCACGGGCACCTGCCCGGGCGGCCTCGACTTCCAGGGCTGCTTCACCTGCGCGAGCGGCGGTGGCGGCGGCTTGCCCGGCGGCAACTGCAACAACGACGGCGTTTGCGACGTCGGCGAAGACGCGACCTGCGTCCTCGACATGTGCCCCTAGGTAGAAACGCTCGACGCCACCCACGCGAGATAGGGCGCGTGGCCGTCGGCAACGTCGAGCGCGATGATTTCCGGCACCTGGTAGGGGTGCAGTGATCGAAGACGATCGGCGAGTGGGGGGAATCGCTCGCTGGTCGTCTTGATCAACACGAGAGTCTCCGAGTCATCGGAGACCTCGCCTTGCCAGCGATAGATCGATCGCACGGCGGGCACGATGTTCACGCACGCGCACAGCTGCTCTTCGACGAGCACGCGCGCGACCTCCGCCGCCTTCTCGGCCGTGGGGAACGTGGACAGGACAACGCGGATGGCGGGCTCGCTCACGCGCCGGCTGTAGCACGCGGCGCACGTCTATGGCGCACAGCGTCGTGATAGGGTCCGCGAAGGAATGCGGACATGTTGATCGTCCAGAAGTACGGCGGAACCTCCGTCGGTTCGATCGAGCGCATGCGCAATGTCGCCGCGCGCTGTCTCGCGACGCAGCGACAGGGCCATCAGGTCGCCGTCGTCGTCAGCGCGATGTCGGGCGAGACCAATCGCTTGCTCAAGCTCGTCGGTGAATTGCACGACGATCCGAACGACCGCGAGGTCGACGTGATCGTCTCGACGGGAGAGCAGGTCTCGGTCGGCTTGGTCGCGCTCGCGATTCGCAAAGCGGGCGGCAAGGCGCGCAGCTTCCTCGGTCACCAGTGCAAGATCGTGACGGACTCTTCGTTCGCGCGCGCTCGCATCGTGTCGATCGATGGCCAGCCGATCAAAGACGCGCTCGCCGCCGGCGAGATCGCGGTGATCGCGGGCTTCCAAGGCGTCGACGAGCAAGGCTCGATCACCACGCTCGGTCGCGGCGGCTCGGACACCACGGGCGTCGCGATCGCGGCCGCGCTCAACGCGGACGTCTGCGAGATCTATACGGACGTCGACGGCGTCTACACGACGGATCCGAACGTCGTGCCCGAGGCGCGCAAGATCGAACGCATCAGCTACGAAGAAATGCTCGAGCTCGCATCGCTCGGAGCGAAGGTGTTGCAGATCCGATCCGTCGAGCTCGGCATGAAGTACGGCGTGAAGATTCACGTCCGCTCGAGCTTCTCGGATGTCGAAGGCACGTGGGTCGTGCCGGAGGAAAGTGCCATGGAGAAAGTCATCGTCTCGGGTGTCACCGTCGCGAAGGACGAAGCGAAGATCACGTGTGAAGACCTGCCGGACACGTCGGGTGTCGCCGGCCGGCTGTTCGCGCCGCTCGCCGACGCGAACATCTCCGTCGACATGATCGTGCAGAACCAAGCGTACGACGGCACGACAGACCTCACGTTCACGGTGCCCAAGGGCGACCGCAAGCGCGCCGTCGAGATCCTCAAGGACAAGGTGCCCGAGCTCGTCGGCAAAGATGGCGACCGCGTCACGTTCGACGACGAGATCTGCAAGGTCAGCGTCGTCGGTGTCGGCATGCGCTCGCACGCCGGTGTCGCGAAGAACATGTTCCAGCTGCTCGCGGCCGAGAACATCAACATCCAGCTCATCTCGACGAGCGAGATCAAGATCTCGTGCGTGATCGCGCGCAAGTACGCCGAGCTCGCGGTGCAAGCGCTGCACAAAGGCTTCGGCCTCGATCGCCCGCCGAGCGAGCGCACGTCGCTGTAGCTACCAGACGTGAACGCGGTCGGCGGGAGCGAGGTACAGCTTCTCGGGCGCCTTCACGTCGAACGCCGCGTACCACGCGTCGAGGTTTCGCACCGTCGCCGCGCGCCACGGCCCGGGCGCGTGGCCATCGGTCAGGATGCGGTTGCGCAGCGACTTCTCGCGGTACTTCGTCGCCCACGTCTGCGCGAACGACAGGAAGAACTGCTGATCTGCGGACAGCCCTTCCCACGGCTTCGCGTCGAGCGTCTTCGACGCGTCGTACGCCGCCGAGAGTCCCGCGACGTCGGCGATGTTCTCGCTCAGCGTTTGCTTGCCGTTCAGTGCGAGATCGGGGAACGCCTTGTACGCGTTGTACTGCTTCACGAGCGCATCGCCGCTCTGCGCGAAGTGCGCGAAGTCGTCCTTCGTCCACCAGTTCTCGAGCTTGCCCGTCGCATCGAACAGCGCACCTTGATCGTCGAAGCTGTGGCTGATCTCGTGACCGATCACCGCGCCGATCGAGCCGTAGTCCATGACCTCGGGACGCGTGGCATCGAAGTACGGCGGCTGCAGCATGCCGGCGGGGAAGTTCATCGCGTTCATCGCGGGCAGGTTCACCGCGTTCACGATGTGCGGGACCATGACCCACTCGTCGCGATCGACGGGCGTGCCCAGCTTGCCGAGCGAGCGCGCGAGCTGCGCGGCATCGGCGCGCTGGAGGTTGCCGAACGCGTCGCCGGAGTTCACCACGAGCGCGCTGTAGTCGCGCCACTTGTCGGGATAACCGACGCCGACCTTCAGCACCGCGAGCTTTGCCTTGGCCTTGGTCTTCGTCTCCGCTGACATCCACGCGAGGTTGTCGACGCGCTTGCCGAACGCCTCGAGGATCTTGCCGACCATCGCCTTCGCGCGCGCCTTCTCGCTCGCGGGGAAGTACTTCTCGACGTACAGCTTGCCCACGGCCTCACCGAGCGCCTCGTCGGTGGCGTCGAGTCCGCGCTTCCAGCGATCGCGCTGCGCGGGCTGACCCGCGAGGGCGGTGCCGAAGAACGCGAATTGCTCGTCGGAGAACGCCTTCGGGAGCACCTGCGCGAAGCGCTCGATCGCGTGATATGCGAGGAAGTCTCGCCACGTCGCGATCGGCTCGCTCTTCACGAGCTTCGCGATGCCGATGATCGCTTCGGGATGCCACACGACGATCGGATCGGCGCCGAGGCCCGCGGCGGTGAAGTACGCGTCCCACTCGATGCCGGGCGCCTTCTTCGCGAAGTCCGCGCGGGGCCAGTGCACGAGGCCGCGCTTGACGTCGGAGGTCTGCTCGCGCGTCGCGTGCGCCGTGGCGATCTTCGTCTCGAGCGCGACGATCGCCTTCGCTTTCGCGTCGGGCTCGGCGACACCGGCGAGCTTCAGCATCGCGGCGACGTGCGCGAGGTACTTCTCGCGCGCGGTGACCATGTCCGGCTTCTTCGAGAGGTAGTACTCGCGATCCGGCATGAGCAGGCCGCCCTGGAACAGGAACGCCGAGTACTTCGTCGGATCCACGAAGTCCTGTGCGACCCACAGGCCGAGGATGTTCGGCGTGTCGTAGTCGGTCGAGTTCGTGCCGTCGACATCGGCCCGCAGCGTCTTGCCGAGCGCGACGGACAGCGCGTGTGGATCCTCGATCGCCGCGAGCGCCGCGAGCGCGACCTTCAGCGGCTCGATGCCCTTCGCTTCGATCTTCGCTTCGTCCATGAACGCCGCGAAGTAGTCGCCGACCTTGCGCGCTTCACTGCCGGCAGGTGCGCTCGCCGCGCCGCGCACCAGCTCCGCCACGCGCGCGAGGTTCCGCTCGCTGACCGCCGCGCCCGTGCCATACGACGAGCGGTCCGGCGGGATCTCGGTCCGCTTGTCCCACGCCCCGTTCGCGTAGGCGAAGAAGTCGTCGCCGGGCTTCACGGTCGTGTCCATCGCCGTGCGATCGAGGCCGCCCGAGGGCGCCTTCGGTCCGGGCGGCGTGTCGGCGGTCGCCGAGCCAGCCGAGCCGATCGATGACCCGATCGATGACCCGGTCGCAGACCCCGACCCGGAGCCCTCGCGCACGGGGGTGGGCTCGGTGCGGCTCTTACAAGCGACGCTGACGATCAGCAGGAGCGCGAGGCGACGGTGCATGGCCGGACCGTATCGCGATAGAGTGGGGCATCCGATGGGCGGCTGCACGAACTGCAAAGGCAAAGGCGCGTGCGACGACCACAAGAGCACCATGATGGGCTCGGTGGAAGCAGCGGTCGAAGCGCTGTACCCATCGCGGGTGTGGGGCGAAATCGACGAGGCGAAGACCGCGAGTGATCCGTTCACCCCCGAGGATCTCGCGGGGTTGGCGGACGAGCTCGCGACCGAGCTGCGCGCTGCGACGTTCGTGCGACACGGTGGCGACGACGAAGCGTGCGACTACCTCTACGTGCTCTGCATGGGGCGCGCGCCGTGCGTCGTGCAGGTCCGCGATCACGGCGTGCCGATCCCGGACGAGTGGCGCGGGGCGGACGCGATCGACGAGCTGTACCTACGGGTCGTGGTCGCGCAGCGCACGCGACACGTCGCCGTGCAGCAGGTCGCGATCCAGCTCGTGCGCAGCGACGACGGCTACGTAGTGCACGAGCGTCCGCGCGCGGGCGTGTACGACGCGCCGCTGCTCTCGCGCATGCAGAAGCTCGTCGCGATCCTGCCCGCGTACGATCTGGTCCACGTGGACTTCGGCGACATCGCGCACGCACCGCCGGGATTTCAGCCCGGTGCGTGGCCCGATATCTACGGGCTCGGCTCCGCGAAGCCATCGATCGCGAACTACCTGTTCTATCCGCAGCCGACGACGATGGTGACGACGAGCTTTCTCGTCGGCGAGGTTGTCTCGTGAGCGACATCTCGGGCCTCGACGACGAAGTGCGCGACGTGTTGCGCGAGCTCGTCACCGCGACCGGCGCGGTGTCCGCGCGCATCGTCCTCGACGACGATCTGCGCACCGGTGTTCCCGCGCGCACGCTCGCGCTCGGCGGTGGCGAGTTCCTGCGCGTCGAGCTCGGCACGCACTCGTCGGGCGAGACGCCGATCGAAGCCGCGTTCGAGCACGCCACGCGGCAGCTGCGCGCGATTCGCCGCCGCTGGGAGGCCGCTCGCTTGCCCGAGGTTCACGTCGGTCCCGGCGCGCCGCCGACGACGGACAAGGTCACCGAGCGCATCGCGAGCTACGTCAAAGCACTCGCGCAGATCGACGGCGCGACGAACGCCTTCGTCGTGAAGGCGGGCAAAGGCGGCACCTCCGCGAAGCTGATCGCGAGCGGCACTCCCCCCGACGAGCAGGAGAGCTCGCGCTGGCAGTTCCTCGCGCGGCGCGTGCTCAACACGCACGCGCCGAATAGCTCGCACGGCGAGGTCGTCGACCCCGACGCGTACGCGATGAGCTTCTGGTACGACTGCGCGCTGCTCGTGTTTCTCGCCGAACCGTTCGGCGTCGACTTCGTCCGCCATCGCTGCAAGCAGGTCGCGCGCGAGCTCGCGAACCTGTTGCCGCTCCTCGAACCCGATCCAAACGCGCCGGCCGCGATCCGTCGCCGCCCACCGACGATTCCATGAAGCGCGTCGTCCTCGTGATCCTCGCGGCGTGTGGTGGATCGCAGGTCGCGCACGTCCCGCCGCCGTCGGCCGACGAGCGGCCCCCGGCGGTGTCGCTCCCCGCCGTCAGCGATCAGCTCGACGCGTGCCGGCAACACAACCTCGAGGTGCTCAACGGCTATCGCGCGAAGGCAGGTGTCGCGCCGCTCGTGCTCGATGCGAACCTGACCGCGTTCGCGCAAGCCGGCTCGCAGCGCTACGCGCGGGATCAACAACCGCACGCGCACATGCGAGAGCAGGGGCGGCCGATGTTTCGCGGTCGCTACCGCCACGAGAACCAGGGACCGAAGGCGGGCGTCCTGCTCGACGGTGCCAACCTCGTCGAGAGCTGCAAGGAGCGCATCACCACGCTCACCGAGATGTTCATGGACAAGGGACCCGGCGAAGGTCATCACGACGCCGTCCTCGATCCGCGCCATCACCTGCTCGGTGTCGGACTCCACGTGCAGGACAACCTGCTGTGGATCACGAACGACTTTCTCGAATAGCATCGACGCATGCGTTGGTTGTCGTGTGTCGTTGTTGTCGTGGTCGTCGGTGGGCTCGTCGCCTGTAGCAAAGATCGTCCGAAGCTCACGCAGGAGCGAATGCCGCCCACGCTGCGCTCGATCGAGCTGCGCAAGACAACCGAAGCCGAGATCCTCGCCGCGTATCCGTCGGCGACCGTCAGCGACATGACGTTCAACGATGCCAAGTCGCACGAGATCAAGGTCGCATCGCCGCACATCACGTTCATCACGAAGCCGCCGACCAAGGACGGCGTCGTGTACCGCCTCTATCTCGAGGAAGCGAACGCGTGCGATTGGGTCAAGACGCAGATCGATCCGCTCGAGGGCTCGCGGAACTGCCCCGGCAACCGCAAGACCGGGATGAGCGGCGGCTCGAGCCATCACTGCATGGACCTGCCCGACGGAACGCTGGTCTCCGTCGATTGCAGCACGCGCGAAGCGCCGAGGCCCGCGGAGATCGAGATCTGGGCGCAGTACTAGCTCAGCCGCCGACGAGCGACTTCAGCACGCTCGCATCGCCTTCGAGGGCGGTGCGCTGCATGTAGAAGTGCAAGCCGCGCTCGCCGCCGAGCTCTTCGCCGCCACCGGCGCGCCCCGGGCCGCCGTGGAGCAGCGAGGGCAGGGCGGTGCCCGGGCCCGGCGATTGCGCCGCCATCTTCGACGAGCCGAGGTACACGCGACCGCACCACGGCGCCGCCGCCCCGACGAAGCCGGCGACCCAGTCGCGCTCGTCGGAGTACGCGCTCGAGACGAGGCAGCCATGGCCCTTCGCCACGAACGCCGCCGCGAACGCCGCATCACCGGGATAGCTCGCGACGGTGGTGACCGGGCCGAACACCTCGTGCTCGTGCAGCGGCGTGCAGCCCATCGCGTCCTTCGTGGAGCGCACGACGGGCCCGACGAAGAACCCCGTGCCGGCGGGGACCCCGAGCGGGCTGACCTCGCCGGTGCCGCCGTACACGCTGTCGGTCGCGGCCGCGAGGCGCTCGATGCCGGCGACGATGTCCTTCTTTTGCGCCGCGGTCGCGAGCGGTCCCATGCGGACGTCCTCGCGCGATGGATCGCCGACCGCGATGCCGCCCAGGCGCTCGCGCAGCGCGTCGAACACGTCGCTCTCCTTGCCGAGCGGCACGAGCACGCGGCGAATCGCGGTGCACTTCTGCCCGGTCTTCTGGGTCATGTCGCGCACGACGTCGGCGATGAACAAGCCGCCCGTCTCGCTCGCGACGTCGACATCGGGGGCGAGGATCGCCGCGTTGAGCGAGTCGGCCTCGATGTTGAGGCGTACGCCGTGCTCGACGATCGCTGCGTGTGCGCGGAGCATCTTCGCCGTCGAGCTACCGCCGGTGAACGCGACGACATCGCCCGCGCCGAGCTGATCGAGCAGCGCGCCCGCGGGACCGACGAGGACTTGCAGCGCGCCCGCCGGCAGGAGCGGCGCGAACAGCTGCGTCATGCGATGCGCGACGAGCGCCGTGGCCGTCGCGGGCTTCGCGATCGTGGGCATGCCCGCGAGCAGCGAGCACGCCAGCTTCTCGCACAAGCCCCAGCCCGGGAAGTTAAACGCGTTGATGTGCACGGCCACGCCGCGCCGGCGCGTCCACACGTGCTGGCCGCCCATGCGCGCCGTGCGACCGACCTGGATCGCGTCGCCATCGGCGAGGTGCTGCGCGCCGCCGAGCTTCGCGCCGAGCTCCGCGTAGTACGACAGCGTCGCCGCGCCGCCGTCGATATCGAACTTCGCATCGCCGCGCGTGTTGCCACCGTTCGCGATGGCCATCGCGATCAGCTCTTCGCGCGCGCCGTGGATCGCCTTCGCGAGGGACGCGAGCAGCGCCGCGCGCTGCGCGAACGTGAGCGCGCCGAGCTCGGCGACACCCGTGGTCCTCGCGTACGCGAACGCGGCGGCGAGATCGTGCCCACCATTCGGCACCTCGGCGAGCACGGCTTCCGTCGCTGGATTGACGAGCGGCGACGTGCCGCCCGAGCCGTTCGACCACGATCCCGACAGGTAGCTGGCGAGGAGCTGCATGCGCGCTTCATAGCAAGGCAAGGCCGCCCTGCGCTATCGTGGCCGAGGGGATGTCACCGCTCATCAAGCGCCTGCTCGTGGGGTTTCTCGTGCTCGTCGGCGTCGTCTGGGGCGGCGCCACGGGCTACTGGTGGATCGGCGACGGGCGGTGGTCCTTCCACGACTGCCTGTACATGACCGTCATCACCCTGACGACGGTGGGCTACGGCGAAACGCTGGAGGGGATGGACAAGGTCCAGTACGCCCGCGACTTCACGATGGTGTTGCTGCTGTTCGGCACCGGCGCGATCGTGTACTTCGCGTCGACGATCACCGCATTCATCGTCGAAGGCGATCTCAAGAACGTTCTGTTCGCGTCGCGAATGAAAAAGAGGATGAAGCGAATGAAGGATCACGTGGTCGTATGCGGCGCTGGCTCGACGGGACGCAACGTCATCGAGGAGATGCTCAAGGTCGGCATCCCCGTGATCGCGATCGACGTCGACGAGCACGAGCTGAGGGAGATCGCCGACGACTATCCGAAGGCCGAGTTCACGTACCTCGTCGGTGATGCGACCGACGACGAAGTCATGGAAGCCGCGAACCTCGCCACCGCGCGCGGGCTCGTCGCCGCGCTGTCGAGCGACAAGGACAACCTCTACCTCGTCGTCTCCGCTCGCCAGACCGCGGGCCACCTTCGCATCGTCGCTCGCTGCTCCGAGCTGTCTCACGTCGAGAAGATCCGCAAGAGCGGCGCGGACGCGGTGGTCTCGCCGAACTACATCGGCGGCATGCGCCTCGTCTCCGAGATGGTGCGGCCCGCGGTGGTGAAGTTTCTCGACGAGATGCTCCGCGACAAGCGCGCCGCGTACCGCATCGACGAGGTCAACCTCGGCGACCGCGCCAGCGACATGGGCCACACGCTCCGCGAAGCACGCGTCCGCGAGAAGTTCGGCATGACCGTGCTCGCCGTGCGCGAGACCGCGGGCGCCGCCTGGAAGTACAACCCCGAGGCCGACCAGAAGATCGGTCCGGGCATGGTGCTCGTGGTCCTGGGATCGGCCGAGCAGGTCGCGAAGCTGCGCGCCGAAGTCTCCTGATTCTCACGCCCTCGCCGGGGTGGTGAATCTTCAACACCCCGAGCAATCTCCAACAGTTCCGCAATCTAGATCGGCGTGTTACTGAATCGTCAGTGCCTCGTCTCAGCGTGATCGTGCGCTCGTACAACCGCCTCGGCGCGTTGGCGGAGCTGCTCGCTCGCTTGCTGGCGCAGGACCACGATGACTTCGAGATCGTCGTGGTCGAGCAATCGACGCTGCGCCCGCCCGAGGATCTCGCGGCGGTCGAAGCGCTCGCGCGCGATCCACGCGTACGCCTGCTTCGCTTCTCGCCGCTCGGCGGCCCCGGTGCTCGCAACGCCGGCGTTCGCGCGTCGCGCGGCGAGCTGCTCGTGTTCATCGACGACGACGATCTGCCCGCGTCGCGCGACTGGCTCCGTCTCCACGAAGCCAACTTCGCCGATCCGCGCTGCCTCGGTGTCACCGGGCGCTTCGTCTCCGAGGACAACTCCGAGCCATCCGCCGCGCACCTCGCGCGCGCGCGCCGCCGCGTCCTCTCGTTCAACGCGCTCAAGTGGCAGGTCGTCTACGCGCGCGCCGATCAGCGCAAGCACGTCGAGTCGCTGATGGGCGGCAACGCCGCGATCCGTCGCTCCACCCTCGAGCGCTTCGGCCTGTGGGACGAGTGCACGCCGATCGAGGACGAGCCCTCGCTCGCGTATCGCATCGGTGCGGGCAAGCGCGACGACGAGTACCTGTTGTTCGATCCGGCGCCGCAGATGATCCGCCGCCTCGACGTGCCGGGCGGCATGGCGAAGCGCACGATGTCCGGCCCGCGCTACGCGAAGCGCGTGTTCACGTTCCTGCACAACATCGTCGGGCACTACTTCCCGCTGCGCTTCGCGCTGCTCTATCCCGCGTACCTGTTCTTCGTCGCCTATCACACGGTCGAGTGGATCGGCTGGGACTCGAAGAAGCACGACACGTTCATCAAGCGAGCGTGGGCGACCTCGGGCCTCGTCCTCTCGATCATCCCGCTGTGGTTCGTGTGGGTCGGCCAGGCCTGGATGCGCCGGTTCCGCGAAGGCCCCCTGGCGCACGCACCCGCGCTCGCGCCCCTTCCGGCGGTCGTCCCCGAGGCGGTACACCTCGCACCGACATCGCGCCCGGTCGAAGCATCGTCGCGCGCGGCCTAGGGTCGTCTTCGTCGAAACCGGGCGCCCCGCCACGGTGTCATGAACAACGAGCCACTTGGCTCGTGTCACCTCCATGCGCCTGGGCCTCTGCATTCTCGCGATCGTGCTCGGCGTTTCGACCGCCGCAGCATCCAGTGTCGCGCTCGAATACTCGCGGCACAGTCCCAAGAGCGTCGACCTCCCGACCCGCGGCAGCATCTTCCTCGTTCCGCTCCGCTATCGACTTCCGAATGTTCGCTGGGTGCGCGGGCACGGCACCGTCACCAAGAAGAGCCTCGGCCTCGTGGCGCGCATCGACTACATCGCCGACGGCGACGCGGTCCTCGAGATCGACGGCGACCAGCTCTACACGATCACGTCCGCGGCACCTCCCGCACGCATGCCGCGCACGGTCTCGCTCCATCGCGACGATGCGTACTGCGGCGATGTCTCGATCGCGCTCGGCGGATCGGTCGCCGCCGTGAAGGCGCGCCTGACCCGCGGCGATCGCGTCGAGGACTACTGGCTCGTGGATGCGTACGGCTACTTCACGCTCGAGCCCGCGTGCGATCCGAGCTACGCGTCGATGCAGGTCGCGACGCTCGAGCTGTTCGTGACGCTGGCCGACGGCACCGAGCGCAGCTTTCTGTCGCCGATCCCGGTCGCACGTATTCCGATCCATGCCCACGAAGGCGTCGCGTCGCCGCCGATCGACGGGCGCTGCCTCGCCGCGCTGCTCGTGGCGATCGCGGCGCTGTTCGCCGCACGCGCGGCGCGCCCGCGCACGGCGCTGCACGGCCTCACGATGCGGGGGTATCTATCGAAGCTTCGCTTCCGCATTCGCCTCCCTCGCGCTCGCATCGTGCGCCGATAGCCGTAGTACCCTCGTCGCGTGCGCGCGCTGTTCCTGGTCGTACTCGCTGCGTGCGCGCAGCGGCCCGCGCCCGTCGAGCCGAGCCAGCGCGCGCTGTTTCGCGATCTCGAGCGCCAGGTGACCGTCAGCGCGGCGACGGGCTGGGGCTCGGACAAGGTCGAGGTCGACGCGCTGACCAAGCCCGCGCTCGACAGCGCGTGTCGCGTCGACCTCCTCGATCGCAAGCAGCTCGCGGACTGGATCGATGGCGAGGTTCGTCGCCTCGGTGGACCGGTGGAGACGGCGTGGCGCGAGCGCGGCAAGAAGCTCGACGCGGTCAGCGATCTGCTCGTGCTCACCCGCGTGCAGAAGCTGTTGGCGCGCGCCGAGGAGCTCTCGCTCGAGTGCCCGTTCTGGGTCGAGGCCGAGCATCCGTTCACGGGACGCCAGATCAGCGATGGCGCGTGGCTGCTCTCGTTCGGCGGCGGCGGCAAGGGAACCATCGCGGTGCAGAGCGGCAATGCGGACCTCAAGTTCGGCGGAGCAGGTCGCTTGCTGTTCGGGCGAGCGTTCAGCGATCAGCACGCGCTGTTCGTGGGGCTCGAGGCCGGCGCGAGCGCGGCGTTCCCGAAGAACGACATGGGCGAGCGCACGATGCTCGAGCTCGGTGTCGACGTGGTCGCGCCGCTCGTGTATCGGCGCACGCTGCTGAACGCGTACTTCGAGGTGGAGGCGGGGTGGCTCGGGCGCGCGACAGAGCGCGATTGGCAGGACTTCGATCACGGCGTCCACGCGGGGTTCGCGATCGGCGGGCGCGCGCTGCGGACGCGCTGGCTGTTTCCGGGGGCCGCGTTCGGCGTGTCGTGGGAGCGGACGTTCCTCGACGGCGACGACGCGACCACGATCAAGATCGGCGCCCGCGTCGCGTTCGATCTCGAGCTGTGACGCGGATTTTGTACGGCAGACCGGAACTATCTGTTTGGTCCGCGAACTGCCCGCGACTAGCGTCCGGCCATGTGGCTGCTCTTCCACCGCAACAAGAAGACGCGTCCCGTTCCGGACGGCGAGCGGTTCGTGGAGACGTGTCCGAGCTGCAAGGTGCGCGGGACGTTCGTCGAGGTCGAGCTGGAGGAGAACCTCGGTCTGTTCTTCGTCGACCTCGTCGGTGACAAGCAGCGTGCGTTTCGCTGCTCGAGCTGCGCGGAGACGTTCGAGCACGAGGACGACGGTGACACGGTGGCGGAGAAGTCGCCGCAGCAGCTGGAGCGCGAGCGTCGCGAGGCGGAGCAGCAGCGCTTGGTCGCCGCGAAGCTAGCGGAGAAACAACGCCTCCTCGACGAAGCGAAGCGCCGGGAAGCGGTGGAACAGAAGGCCGTGCGGATCGAAGACGAGCTCGCAGCGCTCAAGGCGCGCCTCGGCAAGCGCTGAACGACCGGCTGCTCGGCTAGCGTGGCGACAAGTCTCGTGGCCACCCACGTCGCGCCGAGCGGTTCGTATCGCGCATCGCCGCGCACACCACGCGCTCGATCGCGCTCGGTCGCATTCCGGCGCCGTCGATCGAGCCGCGATCGAGGGCTCGGCGCGATCGCGTTCGTATCTCGCGGGAGACACCTCGTCTCCGACGGTGAGCGACGCGAACGTGGCATTCGCGCTGCACGACGGTCGGGACATGCAGACCATCCAGACCCTCTCCTCCGACGAGCTCTCGAGCGTTTCCGGCGGCGCCGGCGGTGCGCCGCTCAGCGGCGACGTGAAGCAGACCATCCAGACCAACTGGGGCGGCAGCCAGACCAACATCGGCACGCAGATCATCAACCCGCCGGCGCCGACCGCGACGACGCGGTTCGAGTACCTGCGCCAGAACCCCGCGGCGCGGTTCGGACCGCCGCCGTACAAGCCGATGCCGATCCGTCGCTAACGCGGAGCGCTGTACACACGCTCGGTCTGCGCGCGCGCCGCGCTTGGTCTCGAGCTCCGAACCGTGGTTCCTCCTCCGCCTCCTCCACACGGTTTAGAGCTCGAGGCCAAACGCGACTCGCGCGCTTCTTCGTTTCGGTCTCGGCGCGGGCTCAGCGCGGTTCGACGAACCACGCGTCCTTCGGTCGCGGCCCGGCCAGGCACCGCTCTGTCGCCGCTTGCACCGACTTGGTCGCGCGAAAGCACGCGAGCGCGATCGCCTTCTGCGCGTTCTCCTCGGGCTTCGCCTTGCGGCCCGCCGTGAAGTCCTTGCCCGCGCGCTCGATCCAGTTGTCGAGGTCGTCGCGATCGGATTGCTCGAGGTTCGGGCACGCCTTGAAGCTGGCGAGCGCCGACGTCAGCGCGTCGCACTCCTCGACCATGCCGCGCAGGGAGGGCGGGGGATCGGCACCGATCGGCGGACCGGGCTGGACCGGCGGCTGCGGCTTGCTACACGCTGCTGTACTCCCGAAAACGACGAGGAGAAACAGGAACGCGGGGCTCGGGAGTATCAGCCGCATGAGCTAGATCAGGAGGTCGTTTACCATGTCCGCGTTCACGCATCTCCACCTCCACACCCAGTACAGCCTTCTCGACGGCGCGATCCGGGTGAAGGATCTGTTCCCGAAGGTCAAAGAGCTCGGCATGGACACGGTCGCCGTGACGGATCACGGCAACATGTTCGGCGCGATCGATCTGTACACGGAGGCCAAGGCGGCCGGCGTGAAGCTCGTGTTCGGCTGCGAGACATATGTCGCCGCGACCGACATGACGGACAAGACGAACCGTCGCAACTACCACCTGATCCTGCTCGCGCAGAATGACGTCGGCTACAAGAACCTCTCGTACCTGAACTCGAAGGGCTACCTCGAGGGCTTCTATTACAACCCGCGCATCGACAAGAAGATCCTGCGCGAGCACAGCGAGGGGTTGATCGGCCTGTCCGCGTGTCTCGGCGGCGAGATCGCGCAGACGCTCGAGAAGAACGGCGTCGCGGCGGCGGAGGAGACGGCGAAAGAGTACGCGTCGATGTTCGCCGAGGGCGACTTCTACCTCGAGCTCATGCCCACGCCGACGCCGGAGCAAGACACGCTCAACGGCGAGCTCGTCCGCATGGGGCGGAAGCTGAACATCCCCCTCGTCGCCACGAACGACTGTCACTACGTGAACCGCACCGACGCGGCGGCGCACGACGTGCTGATGGCGATCCAGACGGGCAAGAGCCTCAAGGACGAGAAGCGCCTCAAGCACACCGTCGACAGCTACTACATGAAGTCGCCCGCCGAGATGGAGGCGCACTTCAAGGACGTCGGCATCGCCGTCGAGAACACCGCGAGCATCGCCGCGCGCTGCAACGTCAAGCTCAAGCTCGATCAGACGTTCCTCCCGACGTACAAGGTCCCCGAGGGCGAGACGCTCGATTCGTACATCGGCAAGATCGTCGACAAGGGCCTCGAGCGACGGTTCACCGAGCTCACCGCGCGCGGCGTGACGTTCGACGTCGACAAGTATCGCGAGCGCACGAAGATCGAGCTGGGCGTCATCCAGAAGATGGGCTTTAGCGGCTACTTCCTCATCGTGTGGGACTTCATCAACCACGCGAAGGAGAAGGGCATCCCCGTCGGGCCGGGTCGCGGCTCGGGCGCGGGCAGCGTCGTCGCGTGGGCGATGCGCATCACCGATATCGATCCGCTCGAGTTCAAGCTCTTGTTCGAGCGCTTCTTGAACCCCGAGCGCGTGTCGATGCCGGACTTCGACGTCGACTTCTGCATGAATCGCCGCGGCGAGGTGATCAAGTACGTCCAAGAGAAGTACGGCAAGGATCAGGTCGGACAGATCGCGACGTTCCACCAGCTCAAGGCTCGCGGCGTCATCCGCGACATCGCGCGCGCGATGGAGATTCCGTTCGGCGAGGCCGACAAGCTCGCGAAGCTCGTGCCCGAGCCCGTGCAGGGCAAGAGCCCGCCGGTGCGCGAGGCGATCGAACAGACGCCCGAGCTCAAGGCGCTCTACAACGAGAGCCCCTTGCACCGCGAGCTGCTCGATCTCGCGGCCGCGCTCGAGGGCCTGAACCGCAACGCCGGCATGCACGCGGCCGGTGTCGTCATCGCCGAGAGGCCGCTGTGGGAGTACGTCCCGTGCTTCCGCGGACAGAACGACGAAATCGTCACGCAGTTCGCGATGAAGGAGGTCGAGAAGGCGGGCCTCGTCAAGTTCGACTTCCTCGGGCTCAAGACGCTGACCGTGATCCAGACGGCGGTGAAGCTGATCAATCAGCAGCGCCCGCCCGGCGACGAGTTCGACATCGATCTGATTCACAAGACCGACGTCGAGACGTTCAAGATGATCGCGCGCGCCGATACGACCGGCGTGTTTCAGCTCGAATCGAGCGGCTTCCGCGAGATGCTGAAGAAGCTCAAGCCGGACTGCCTCGAAGACATCATCGCGGCCGTCGCGCTGTATCGACCGGGTCCGCTCGAAGGCGGCATGGTCGATGACTTCATCGATCGCAAGCACGGCCGCAAGAAGGTCGAGTATCCGCATCCGCTCCTCGCCGAGGTGCTCGCCGACACGTACGGCGTCATCGTCTATCAGGAGCAGGTGATGCAGATCGCGCAGGTCATGGGCGGCTACTCGCTCGGCGGCGCCGATCTGCTCCGTCGCGCCATGGGCAAGAAGAAGCCCGAGGAGATGGCGAAGCAGAAGGAGATCTTCGTCACCGGCGCGAAGGCCAAGCAGCTCGACCCGAAGATCGCGGATCAGGTGTTCGAGCTCATGGCGTTCTTCGCCGGATACGGCTTCAACCGGTCGCACTCGGCCGCGTACGGCTGGATCACGTATCAGACCGCGTATCTCAAGGCGCACTACCCGCACGAGTTCATGGCGGGACTGATGTCGTGCGATGCGGACAACATCGACAACATCGTCAAGTTCATCGCCGAAGCGCGCGCGATGGGCCTCATCGTCGAGCGCCCCGACGTGAACGAATCACTGCAGGACTTCAGCGTCACGCCGCGCGCGGACGCTCTCGGCGGCAAGGTGATCCGCTTCGGTCTCGGCGCGGTGAAGGGCGTGGGGGCGAACGCCGTCGAGGCGATCCTCGAGGCGCGCGCGAAGGATGGCTCGTTCGAGTCGCTGTTCGAGCTGTGCCGTCGCGTCGACACGCAGAAGTGCAACCGCCGCGTGCTCGAGCAATTGATCAAGTCCGGTGCGCTCGACGGCCTGCCGGGGGCACATCACCGCGCGAAGCTCCTCGGCGCGCTCGACAGTGCGCTCGAGCGCGGCGCGTCGGAGCAGCGCGATCGGCGAAGCGGGCAGACGTCGCTGTTCGGCTTGTTCACCGCGGCCGAGCCACCGGCGATCACGACGAACGGCCCGGCCGCGAAGGCCGGCGAGACGTATCCCGAGATCGAGGAGTGGAATCACAAGCAGCTCCTCGCGTTCGAGAAGGAAGCGCTCGGCTTCTATGTCTCGGGCCATCCGCTCGATCGCTATCGCGGCGATCTCCAGCGCTACGCGACCGCGACCACGAGCGACTTCACGAACGGTCGCCGCAACGTCGGCGATCATGCGATCGGCGGCATCGTGAGCCAGTACCGCGAGATGATCACGAAGAAGGGCGACAAGATGGCGCGCTTCATGCTCGAGGATGCCGAAGGCACGCTCGAGGTGATCGCGTTCCCGAAGACGTTCGAGAAAGTGCGGCACGTGCTCGTCAGCGACGAGCCGATCCTGTGTGCGGGTCAGGTCAAGAACGAAGGCAACGCCGAGTCACCCGAGTGGAAGATGCTGCTCGAGAAGGCCGATCCGCTGTCGCAGATGCGCGAAGCGAAGTCGACGCGCGTCACGATCGATCTCGATGCGGACGTGATCACGCTCGACATGGTGGACGAGCTGAAGACGATCCTCGCGAATGCGACGCGCGGCAACTGCACCGCGATCGTGCGCCTGAAGATTCCGAGCCGCTCCGAGACGAGCATCATGCTGCCAGAGGCGTGGTCCGTCGCGCCGACGGAAGACTTGCTCACGCGGCTCGAGCGGCTGTTCGGCGATCGCGTCGCGACGCTCGGCTGAGCGCCGCGTTCGCTTCGGCGTTCACTTCGGGAGGATCACTTTGTCGATCACGTGGATGACGCCGTTGGTCGTCTCGATGTCGGCTTGCGTGACCTTGGCATCGTTGATCATCACCGTGCCGGCCTTCGCCGAGATCTTGATGCTCTGACCGTTGACCGTCTTCGCGGTGGTGAGCTTCGCGGCATCGGCCGCCATCACCTTTCCGGCGACCACGTGATAGGTGAGCACCGCCGTCAGCTTCTTCTTGTCCTTGAGCAGCGCTTCGACCGTTCCCTTCGGCAGCTTCGCGAACGCTTTGTTGGTGGGCGCGAACACCGTGAACGGTCCCTTGCCCTTGAGCGTGTCGACGAGGCCGGCCTCGGTGAGCGCCTTCGCGAGCGTCTTGAAGCTTCCGGCCGCGACCGCCGTGTCGACGATATCGGTCTTGGGCTCGGCGACAGCGGCGGGTACGGCCGCGAGAGAAATCACGACAGCGAGAATGGCAGTTCGAAACATGAGTCGGTCCTTGCGAACGAGCCCCGCGTGATTGCGAGAGCTACGGGCGTTGGAGGTCAGCGCGTGCTGCGGCGTTACTCGCGAACGACGCTTCGATTTCTTCGCACTGTCGGTGAACGTTTTGCGAAGCGTGCCGCGCGACGGTGAACGTTTTGCGTGCGCTCGTAACCAATCCGCGGTGGCGCCATCAGACCAGCTCAACCTACGAAGGGACTAGCCATGCGTCACACGTCTATTTCGCAGTCCGGACTCTCGATCTCGCGCCTCGCTTCCGCGTCGCTCTTCGCACTCGCTGCGCTGACGACAGGCTGCGGCGACGACGAGCCTGGCCCGACGGAGCCCGGCTCGATCGTCAAGACCGCACAGGCGACGCCGTCGCTGTCGACGCTCGTCGCGGCCGTTCAGTTCGCGAGCGACAATAACGATCTCGTGAACCTGCTCTCGAATCCGGGCACGCTCACGGTGTTCGCGCCGAGTAACGCAGCGTTCGATGCGCTGGCCGTCGAGCTCACGGGCTCCGCGGGTGCGAAGGGCGCTGACCTCCTGACCGACGCCAACAAGCCGCTGCTGCGTTCGGTGCTCCAGTATCACGTGCTCGCGAGCACGGTGAACGCCGCGGACATTCCGTTCGGCAAGCCGATCACGAGCGCCGAAGGCAGCGTGTTCAAGATCGAAAGCGGATCACCGCCGACGATCACCGATGGACGCAACCGCGTGTCGAACATCACCACGACCGACATCGAAGCGAGTAACGGAGTCGTTCACTTGATCGACAAGGTGATCCTGCCCGCGGACAAGAACATCGTGCAGACCGCGCAAGCGCTCGCCGCCGGAACGCCCGCCGAGTTCACGATTCTCGTGGAGGCGGTCGTCGCGGCGGATCTCGCGACCACGCTCAGCGGGCCCGGACCGTTCACGGTGTTCGCTCCGACCGACGCAGCATTCGCGGCGCTGTTGACCGAGCTCGGCGTGAGCAAGGCCGCGCTCCTCGCGGACACCGCACTCCTGACCAAGGTGCTCACGTATCACGTCGTCGCGGGCCGCGTGTTCGAAGCGGACGTGCCGGTCGGCCCGGCGATCACGACCGTGCAGACGGGGACGTTCTCGGTCGACGCGAGCCTGGACATCACCGATGCCCGGAGCCGGACCGCGAAGATCGTCGCGACCGACACGCTGACCTCGAACGGCGTCATTCACGTCATCGACAAGGTGCTTCTCCCGGCACCCTGAGCTCGTCGGGCGCGAACCGCGATGCAGGTGGCGCGTCCGGTGACCGCGACGAGCATCGAGGGTGCCTTCATGCGCATCCGGCCAGACCATGACCGTGGCTGGGTGTAGGCAAGGGCACCAAACGGCGTCGGAGGTGATCGGTGTTTTCGGCCGCCGGACGAGAAAACCGTTGCAGCGGATCGGCGGCTAGATACGATGCCCGCGGGGGACATGATGAGCACCGCCGTCAGGACCATCATGCTCGCGCTCGTCGCGACCGCGTGTGCACAGGGTGGAAGCGGCGACCCGACCGACGCGAACGGCAGCTCCAGCGACGCGAAGCCGATCGATGCGCCGAACAACCCGGGCAACGACGCGCCGATCCAGCCCACCGACGGCGCGGTCGACTCGATGCCGGCCGACGCGATGGTCGATGCGATCCCACCGGGCTCGAACGGGTTGTGCGCGACGAACGCGAACTGCACGAACAGCGGCGAGTGCTGCTTCAACTTCTTCGGTCAGAGCCCGCAGGGCTTCTGCGTGCTCGGCTCGCCGATCATCCCCGGCACCGAGACCTGCGTTCCGGACTGAGCCTAGTCGAGACCGAGCTTCTCGAGGTCGTCCTCGTCGAGGCCGAAGTAGTGCGCCGTCTCGTGGAGCACGGTGATCCGGATCTCCTCGGCGAGGTGCTCCTCGTCCTGGGCGAAGCGCTCGAGGTTCCGCTTGTAGAGATGGATGTTCGTGACCACGGGCTGGGCCTGGCCGTCGTCCGGCATCGGCACCCCCGAGAACAGACCGAGCGAGCGCGGGTCGTAGCCATCGTTGACCACATCCTCTGACGGAACGTCGTCGATCAGGATCGGCACCTTCTCGAGGAGGGCGCGGATGTTGTCGGGCAGCTCGGCGAGGGTCTCGAGCGTGATGCGCTCGATCTCGTCCTCGGTGATCGAGAGGTCGCCGGCCGGCGCGGCGAGATCGAGCGTGCGGACCTTCTGCCACGCGGCGATCATCGCGGGGCGATCGTCGCCGAGCTCGTGCAGCCGGCCGAGCAAGTGAAGCGCGTCGGCTTCGATCTCGGGATCCGCGGCGCGCGCGGCATCGATCCACTTCATGGCCGCTTTCGGATCTTCCGCGGCGAGTGCGAGCTCGGGCTCGATCTCGCCGAGCTCGGCGTCGTCGATCACGGAGCTCGCGAGCTCGGACAGCGCCTCGCGGGCCGCGGGGAGCTCGTCGCGCACGATGAGCGCCTCGGTCTTGATGTAGATCGCTTCGACGAGATCGGCTTCGTCGTCGATGAAGTCGAACGCGGCTTCGAGCGTGTCGAGCGCGGCGTCGGCATCGCCGAGATCGCGCAGCTCGAGACGTGCGATGCAGATCCGCGGCATCGGATCGTCGGGGCGGAGCTCGACGAGCGCGCGGTACTGCGCGAGCGCGGTCTCGGGATCGCCGTTCGCGTCGGCGACCGCCGCACCGAGGAGCACGACGTCGGCGTGCTTGCGATCGACGCGCTGGGCGCGCCCGAGAGCTGCCTCCGCCTCTTCGATGCGGCCCTCTTCGAGAGCGATGAAGCCTCGTTCGACGTCCTGGAGCATGCGTTCCGTGCGCGACATTTATTCCGCCTTGATACTCCAGATTGCTTCCGCGCGCTTGGGGGCGCATTTGCGGTTATGGACCGGGCTCGCTATCGTCGGCGCATGTTCGCGCGTGTCGTCGGTTTGCTCGTCCTGCTCGTCGCGTTCGCGGCGTGCCCGCGCCAGACGCGCAAGACCCTCGTCCCGGATGTCCCCACCAACGGGAACGCCCAGGCGCGCGATCGCTTCGCGGAGGCCAAGGCCAAGTTCCTGCGCGACGGCACGAACACCGACGACTTCAAGGCGATCGTGCAGGAGTACCCCGGCGATCCGATCGTCCCGTACGCGAACCTGTTCGCCGGCATCGCGGCGATCAAGGAGCGCAAGTTCGACGTCGCACAGAAGGCGCTGCAAGCCGCGATCGATGCCGACATCGAAGGGCTCACGACGCGCGCCGAGCTGTTCATGGGGATCGCCGTCAACTACGCGGGCGACAGCAAGCGCGCGCTGCCGCTGCTCCAGCGCGGCGAGAAGGCGGTCGAGAACGACGACGAGCGCACCGAGCTCCTCGCGGCGGTCGCGTACGCCACCGCGAACAGCGATCGGCCGCTCGCCGCATTGCCCGTGTTCGATCAGCTCTACGGCCGCGTGACGCCGACGGAGAAGGCGCTGATCGTCCAGCGCACGCAGGAGATCGTCGCCGGCGCCGACGCGAACACGCTCGGCCGGCTGTTCGATTCGCTCCAGGATCGCAGCGGTCCGTCGATCGCTGCCGTTGCCTCGCGGCTCGCGTTGCTGGCGGATCAAGCGGGCAACGTCGCCGAGGCGCAGCGCATGCGCGAGGCCGCCGGACCGGCGCGCGCGAAGGTCGGCCTCCCGCGCACCGTGACCGCGCCGGCGCCCGGCTCGCTCACACCATCGGGCAGCGCGGACAACGGGCTCGTCGGGGCGGTCGTTCCGCTCGGCGGCAAGCAGAACAAAGTCGCCGAAGCCGCGGTCGCGGGCCTCGGTCTCGCAGCGGGTGTCGCGGATGGGAAGGGCATCACGGCCGTGGAGGTGCGCGCCGCGCAAGATGCCGGCGCGTCCGCGCTCGCCGTCGAGGAGCTCGCGAAGGCGAACGTGATCGCCGTCGTGGGGCCGATCGACTCGAGCTCCGTCGACGCCGCCGGTGCGCGCGCGGACTCGCTCGGTGTTCCGCTGCTGTCGCTGTCCACCGCCGCAGAGAAGAACGCGACGGGGCGCTTCGTGTTCCACATGGTGCACTCCGGCGAAGCCCGTAGCCGCGCGCTCGCCCAACGCGCGCTGCAGAAGGGCGTCAAGCGCTTCGCGATCCTCGCCGCGGAGAACGGCTACGGCCGCGCGATGACCGCCGCGTTCAAGTCCGAGCTCGAGAAGGGCGGGGGCACGATCGTCTCGACCGTCACGTACAAGGCCGACACGAAGTCGTTCGCGGGCATCGCGGGAAAGCTCACCGGCGAGTGGGATGGCGTGTTCGTCCCCGCGCAAGCCGACGTGCTCGGCCTGATCACGCCCGCGCTCGCCGCGACCGGCAAGATTCCCAAGCCCGTCGGCACGAAGAAGGTGATCGGCGGCAAACCCGTGCTCTTGGTCTCCACCGCGGAGAACCTGACGGCCGCGTACATCACCGACGCGGGCCGTCACTCCGAAGGCTCGCTCCTCGCGCCGGGCTACTACCCCGACGACAAAGATCCCGCGAGCAAGGTGTTCCTCGATCGGTTCATCGCGGCCTTCGGTCGCGCGCCCGGGTTCCTCGAGGCGTACGCCTACGACGCCGCCCAGCTCGCGGCGGCCGCGGGCTCCGGCGGTCGCGGGGGCCTCGCGGCATCACTCGCTACCTCCGAGCTCGTCGGCCTCACCGGCAACATTCGCTTCGACGCCGATCACCGCCGCGCCGACCCGGGCGTGATCTACACGGTCAACGACGAAGGCAGCGGCATCTTCGCGATCCGCGTCGCGCGGTAGTCGGTTCGCGTCTCAGTTCATCCCCTCGATCCGGATGTACTGCGTGCCGGTCAGCGCGCGTTGTTGCTCGGCGCGCGCTTCTCGCTCCGCGCGGGCCTGCGCCTCGATCTCTGCCGGCGTGAGCCGCGGCACGATGGCGCCCTTGGCGATCGGCGCGTGCGCGAGGCCATCGACCGTCCGCTTCGCGGGCAGGCGCTTGGTCGCGATCGCGAGGCTCGTTCCGGTGTTGTCGCGCAGCGCGGTCTCGACGCTCTCGATCTTGCCGCGCACCTGCGCCTTGCCGGCGAGGATGACGTTCGCGCCTTCGATCTGGATCTCGCGATTCATCCAGCAGTAGTCGATCCGCGCGATGCCTTGCACCATGTTGATCTCGTCGAGGGTCAGCCCCGACGACAACATCCAGTCATAGAGCGGGCCGTCGTGAACGTCCGCTAACCGGACCGTGTTGTTGTCCCTCGCGACCGCCGCCACGAGGTCATCGCGCCCCGACTTGTGCAGCAACTCGGCCATCGGGCAGCGCACGCCGTTGACGCCGACGAACACGCTCGCGACGCGGCCGGCCGCGTCGGTCGGATACAGGCCCGCCTCGCGATACTCGCGCAGCCAGCCGATCATCTGCGCGCGCCGGGCGGCGAGCTCGAGGACGGCGCTGTCGTCCACCTTCGCGGGCGAGAGCGGTGGCGCGGCATGGCTAGAGGTACACGCGGAGAGAAGCACGATGGTCAGCAGTGGTTTCAGCATGGAGCCACGATGAACCCGCTCGACGTTCACGCTCGTAAGGCTTGGGTAAGCACCTCGGGATCGCCGACATCGCGCCGGTCGACGGTGCGCGAGGCTACCGTGGTACACACGCGGTCGATGGCGACTACGTTCCCCGGCGTCGGTAACCGTCTCATCGCGGCCCTCGATACGCCCACGCGCACCGAAGCCGACGCGCTCGTCGCGAAGCTCGGCAACGTGCCGAGCTGGATCAAGATCGGCCTCGAGCTGTTCTGCGCCGAAGGGCCCTCGATCGTCGCGGATCACGCGCGCGCGGGTCGGCGCGTGATGCTCGATCTCAAGCTGCACGACATCCCCGAGACCGTCGCGCGCGCCACCGCTCGTGTGGCCACGCTCGGCGCAGGCCTGCTCACGGTCCACGCGGGTGGCGCACGCGCGATGCTCGAAAACGCGGTGAAGGCTGCGGGCTCGTCGATGGGAATCCTCGCGGTCACGGTGCTGACCTCGCTCGACGAAGCGGACCTCGCGGCCATCGGCGCGAACGGGCCGATCGCGGACCTGGTCGTGCGCCGCGCGCGCCTCGCGATCGACGCGGGCTGCGCGGGCGTGGTCGCGTCGCCGCACGAGGTGGCGGCGATTCGCGCGATCGCACCGCGCGAGTTCCTCATCGTGACGCCCGGTGTGCGCCCCGCAGGTGCGGACAAGGGCGATCAGAAGCGCGTGATGACCCCGTCGGCCGCGTGCGCGGCGGGCGCGGACATGGTCGTCGTGGGCCGCCCGCTTCGCGACGCGCCCGATCCAGCCGCGGCCGCCCGCGCGATCGTCGACGAGCTCGCGTCGTGAGCGCGGTCCGCGCGGCGATCGTGGCGGCCTCGGAACGCATGGGCGCGGCCTCGGAACGGAGTTGCCCGAAGGCCCGAAGGCCCGAAGGCCCGAAGCGGAGAACTTTTTTTCGCTTCGCGAAGAAAAGCGCATCCACGTCGAGTCTCGGCCTGTCTCGCGCGTTCGACCGGGTGCTCGATGCGTCGCGAAGCGACTCGAAGGCCTTCGGGGCCGTTGGGGCTTCGGGACGCATGTCCTGCGATCTGATCCGCTCCAACAAAGCGAGCGACGATTGCGCGCGCGGTCGGCTGGCGAGCCGTGAGGGGAGGGCGTCGTGAGCAATCGACGCGACGATCGCGGACCACGCGGCCCGCGACCGAACGACGCGCGAGGCCCGCGATCGAACGATGGTCCCCGAGGTGGCGATCCGCGTGGTCCGCGGCCGAGCGATGGCCCGCGCGGTGGCGATCCGCGTGGTCCGCGACCAACCGATGCTCGTCCACGACCGGACGATGGCCCGCGTGACGGCGATAGACCGCGGCCTGGTGGCGATCCGCGCGGACCGCGGCCCGGTGGACCGCGGCCCGGCGATCCGGGCGAGCGCTTGGTCTATGGCGCCAATCCGATTCGCGAGCTGATCGAGCGCAAGCCTAAATCCGTGCGCGCCGTGTGGGTCGATCCGCAGCGCGCGGGTCGCTCGACGAGTGATCCGGTCGCGGCCATTGTCGGCGCGGCGCGAGCGGCGAACATCAAGCTCGAGGATCGCGATCGCGCGACCTTGGATCGCGTGGCAGGCGAGGGCGCGGTGCACCAGGGCGTGGTCGCGTGGCTCGGGCCGTTCGAGTACGCGCAGCTCGAGGATCTCGTGCAGCCGGGCGATGCCGCCGATGGGCCGCCGCTGATCGTCGCGCTCGACGGAGTCGAGGATCCGCGCAATCTCGGCGCGATCCTGCGCAGCGCGTATCTGCTCGGCGCCCGCGGCGTGATCATCCCCGACCATCGCGCCGCGGCGGTGACGGCGGTGACCGCGAAGGCGAGCGCCGGTGCGAGCGAGCTGTTGCCGATCGCGCAGGTCGGCAACCTCGTGCGTGCGCTCGACGAGCTGAAGGATCACGGGTTGTGGCGCGTCGCCGTGCACGCGACGGAGGGTGCGCAGCGGATCGATCAGATCGATGCGTCGGTGGGGTTGGTCGTCGTGCTCGGTGCCGAGGGGACCGGCGTGCGGCCGCTGGTGGCAAAGAACTGCGACTTCCACGCGGTGATCCCGATGGCGCGCGACGCGGTGGGCTCGTTCAACGTGTCGGTGGCAGCGGCGCTCGCGCTGTACGAGCTGCGGCGGAGCCGGATGATTTCGCGCGGTTGATCGTTGTCGGGGATTCGTGAAACAACGGTGTGGCGACGCACGTAGTAGAGGAATTCATGGAGCGCATCCTCGAGGAGCTGGCCCGGCACACCGACGACGCGACGCGTCCCGATGTGGATCTCTACCTGGCGAGCGGGCCCGTGTTGCGCGGTCGCGTGATGAAGGTGCAGCAGGGGTTGGCCACGGTGCACTTGGGGCCCGCCAAGGATGCGTCGGTCGCCTACGTGCGGGTCGAGCAGATCGTCGCGGTCACGGTGATCGCGAGTGGCCGCAGCGCGCGGAGCCTCACGCCCTCGAAGGGCATCGGCATCCTGCCCGTCGTCAAGGCGGCGCCCTCGATGCACGACGACATCATCACGCCCGTCAACGAGATGTCGCTCGCGGCAATGCAAGCGGCGATGGCCACGCCGACGCCGCCCGAGGTCATCACGCCGATGCAGGAAGAGCGCCCCTCGCGGCGAACGGGTGACGACGTGTCCGCCGCGTTCAGCGCGATGCGCATCGAGACGGGCTCGGTGCCGGCACCGGATCCGATCGCGGAGTTCGTCGCGAGCCAGTACGACGTGATCACGCCGCCGGATCCGATCGTGCCTGTCTCGATCGAGCTCCCGCCGCGCGGATCGGCGCCGCGCGCTGCGCCGATGCATCTCGAAGCGCCGACGTTCCTCGGCGAGAAGCCCGCGAAGCCGAAGACGCCGCTCCCCGCCGCCGCTCCGGTCCCGAGCCCGGACAGCACGTTCTCGATGCGCGGCGAGACGCCGAAGCCGCGGGCCGTGCGCACTCCACCGCCATCGCGCGTGGATCTCGTGCGGCAAGCGAACACGCACGCGGAGATGATGTCGCGCGTGTTGCGGCACCGCGTGGAGATCGCGATCGCGGCTCCGCTGGACGACGATTCGCGCCGCGCGATCGGTCACGCGTTGCCGATCGCGAGCGACGTCCTGCTCGCGATCCTGTCGGAGCCGAAGCATCGCGCGGGGCTCGATGGCATCGCGTCGATCGAGCTCGTCGCGGGCGATGCCGAGGTCGTGCTCGATGGAGCGCGGCTCGTGATCCGCTGCTCGCTCGTGGATCGATTCACGCCCGCGTCGCTGCGCGCGGCGATCGAATCCGCTGCGACGTAGCTAGGTGACGAGGTCGCTCGCGCTCCCTCGCGATCGACGTCAATTTTCGATCTTCTCGAGGAAGCTCGTCTTGAGGAGCTTCTCGCCGTGCACGGGGAAGAACGTGTACACGCTGTCGCCGACGACGCGGACGACTTCGCCTTCGCCGTAGGTGGCGTGGCGAACGATGTCGCCCTTCTCGAGCGGGCCGAACACGGGGCGCTTGACGCGCTCGATCTTCAGCGCGCGCCCGCGACCACCGCGTCCGCGGCGGAGGGCCTCCTCGAGGAGTGCCTTGCGCGCATCGGCGTCGACACCACCGCGACGAGCGGCGAGGGCCGCGGCGACCGTCGCGGCTTCGCGGCCGGTGGTCGACGCCGCCTTCGCGTTGCGCTGGCAGTTGTCACACGTGCCGCACGGTGGCGCGTCGGTGTAGCCGAAGTACGTGACGAGCAGGCGCGTGCGGCACAGATGCGATTGCGAGTAGCGCAGCATCGATGCGAGGCGCGCGCGATCCTGCGCTCGCTTCTGCTCGTAGCGGCTCGCGGCGCGTGCGAGGTTCTCGAGCGACGGTGGCTCGTGCGCGAGCGGCGCGAAGCGGGCTCCCGGCGCTTCCGCGGCGAAGCCGACTTCCTTGAGGAACGAGAGCACGACACGCGCCTTCTTGGCCGGCGCATCTGCGCGTTCGGCGATGTCTTTGACCGCCTTGAACACCTCGTCGTGATCGTCGGTCTCGGGCGTCGCGATCTTGCCGCCCGTGACGTGCACCAGCGCCTCGGCGACGGCGCGCGTCTGCTCGGGAGTTGGATAGCGTCCGCCGAGGAAGAAGCTCTGGATGCGCTTGTCCTCGGGTTGATAGAGCAGCACGCAATCGGCGGGGAGTCCGTCGCGGCCCGCGCGGCCGGCTTCCTGGTAATAGCTCTCGAGCGAGCCCGGGAAGTTGTAGTGGATGACGAAGCGCAGGTCCTGCTTGTCGACGCCGAGGCCGAACGCGTTCGTCGCGACCATCAGGCGCGGATCGCTGTTCTCCATGAACGCGGTCTGCACGCGCTCGCGATCCTTCGCGCGCATGCGGCCGTGATAGCGACCGCACTCGACGCCTTGTGACCACAAGAAGTCCGCGAGCGCATCGACGGTCTTCACCGTCGCCGCATAGATGATGCCGCAGCCTTCCTGCTTCTCGATCAGGCGCAGCAGCAGCGCCTGCTTCTTGCGCTCGCTCGACGCTTTGATGACGTGGTAGCGCAGGTTCGGGCGATCGAGCCCGATGTCGATGACCGACGCCTCCGCATCCACGAGATGCAGCTGCGCGAGAATGTCGTCCTTGACCTTGGGCGGCGCGGTCGCGGTCAGCGCGAGCACCGGCGGCTTGCCGAGCGCGGTGACCGCTTCGCCGAGGCCGAGGTACGCGGGGCGGAAGTCGTGGCCCCACTGCGAGATGCAGTGCGCTTCGTCGACGACGAACAGCGAGACGTTGACCGTGGCCAACCGCTCGCGGAACCGTGGCTCGCCCAGGCGCTCCGGCGTCACGTACGCGATGCACGGGCGGTTCTCGGAGAGGCGCGCGAGCGCGGCGGCTTCGTCGCGCGGGGACAGCGTGGAGTCGAGGCGGAGCACCTCGATGTGGAGGTGATCGAGCTTGTCGTGCTGATCCTTCATCAGCGCGATCAGCGGCGACACGACGAGGGTGACGCCGGGAAGCTCGAGCGCGGGCAGCTGATAGCAGAGCGACTTGCCCGCGCCGGTCGGCATGATCGCGAGGGTGTCGATGCCGGCGAGCACGTTGCGGATGGCGAGCGCCTGGCCAGGACGGAACTCGGAGATGCCGAAGCGGCGACGACCGACCTCGAGCATGTGCGCGTCGATCGACTCCGCGCTCCTGCCTTCGAAGTCGTGGACCTCGTAGGCGTCGTTGGGATCGATCGCATCGGAGACGTCCGCGATCTCGGTGTCGAGATCCTCGAGCTCGGCATCGATCGGCTGGACCTGCAGCTCGTCCTCGGCCGGCGGCGCGAGCGGCGCGAGCTTGTCGCGCGTACCGCGAGCGAGCTTGGGCGGCGTGATCGGAGTCGCGGACTGTTCGGCTAGCGCACGAACACCCGGCTCGGACGCAGCGCGCTTCGCACGCTTCCGCTCTGGAGGAAGGCTCTTGGCCATCAAACGCTACGGTCTCTTGGAATCAGCGGTGAGGCAAGGCAGAACGTCCTGTCCTCACGGGTGGTTAAGGCGGGCGCCCACGCACACCACATCGAAAAAACCGAGGGCGCATCGTTTTGCTGCACCCGTCAACCACGCGCAATTCCTGAAGCGCGGATCAACTGAATCCGATGTTGTCAGGCAGCTTGCGCTTTGATCATCACGACGTCCTGCGCCAATCGTGCAACGGGATCGGGAGCGCGCGACGTCTTCACACTATTTCGCGCTGAGGAATCCCTCGTGCGCGAGCAGTTCCGCCGTGAGGACGGCGCCGCCGGCCGCCCCGCGAACGGTGTTGTGGGACAGGCCGACGAAGCGCCAATCGAAGATGCCGTTATCCGGACGCAGTCGACCGAGCGTGATGCCCTGGCCGTGGCCCTGATCGCGATCGAGCTTCGTTTGCGGACGATTGTCTTCTTCGAAGTATTTGAGGAACGGCGTCGGCGCGCTCGGCAGCTTCGCGTGCTGCGGCTTGCCGGCGTACTCCTTCCACGCCGACAGGATCGCCTCCTTCGACGGCTTCCTCTCGAAGCTGACGAACACCGCGGCCATGTGGCCATCGCTCACGGGCACGCGAATGCACTGCGCGGTGATCAGCGGCGCGGTCGCCGTGACGATCTTTCCATTCTCGATCGTGCCCCAGATCTTGAGCGGCTCCTTCTCGCTCTTCTCTTCCTCACCGCCGATGTACGGGATGACGTTGTCGACCATCTCCGGCCACGACTCGAACGTCTTTCCCGCGCCGCTGATCGCTTGATAGGTGCACACGGCGAGCTTGGTGGGACCGAACGACATCAAAGGATGGATCGCCGGCACGTAGCTCTGGATCGAGCAGTTCGGCTTCACGGCGATGAAGCCGCGCTTCGTGCCGAGGCGCTTGCGCTGGGACTCGATGATCGCCATGTGGTCGGAGTTGATCTCGGGGACCATCATCGGGACATCGGGCGTCCAGCGATGCGCGGAGTTATTCGACACGAGCGGAATCTCCGCGCGTGCGTAGTCCTCTTCGAGGCGCGCGGTCGCGGCCTTATCCATGTCGACCGCGCAGAACACGAAGTCGACCTGGTCTGCCATCGCGGCGATATCGGACGCGTTGCCGACGACGAGCCGCTCCGCGACATCGGGGATCTCGCCGCCGAGCGTCCAGCGATCGGTGACCGCGTCGCGGTACATCTTGCCCGCCGACGCCGGGCTCGCGGCCACTGCTGTCAGCTCGAACCACGGATGGTTCGCGAGGAGAGATACGAAGCGCTGACCGACCATACCGGTGGCACCGAGAACTCCGACCTTGAGCTTGTTCGCCATGACTCGCGCAATCTAGCAAAACGGGGGGCGCGATCCACTTGCAGTCCTCCTCGCGTTCGCGAAGATGTGGCCTCGATGCCGTTGCTCGATGGTCTGCGCGTCGTTCACTCCAAGATTCATGGCTACGGCGTCGTCACGACGCGCCCGTTCTCGAAGGGGGAGCTGATCTGCTACGGCGACGGCGTGCTCTATCCCGAAGACGCCGAGTTCGACGACACGTACGCGCTCGTCGTCGACAACGAGAGCCCGAGCCACACAGGCGAGCTGTTGTTCTGGGACCTCGCCTGCCAGACGCGCTGGTTCAATCACTCGTGCGAGCCGAACAGCGACGTGCTGTCGAAGTGGGATTTGGAGGCCGACACGCTGCGCGCGTGGTGGGTCGCGAAGCGCGACATCGAGGTCGGCGAGGAGATCCTCTATGACTACGCGTTCGTCGCCGAAGTGGCCGAGCCGTGCTTCTGCGGCGCCGCCGGATGCCGCGGCCTGATCGTCGACGACGATCCCGAGAACCTCGCGAAGCTCCCCGAGCACCTGAAGGCCAAGCTGAAGATTCCCGCGGATCGCGCCGCTAGCTAGGCGGACCCGATCTAGAGTCGGGGTCCATGAGTACGCGCATCGGGATCCTGACCGGCGGCGGCGATTGCCCCGGTCTCAACGGCGTCATCCGTGCGGTGACGTTGCACGCACGCCAGACGTTCGGGTGGGAGGTCGTGGGGATTCGGAATGGGTTCGAGGGCCTCTATGAAGAGGAGTACGTCGACCTCACGCCGGCCACCACGCAGCACATCCTGTCGCGCGGCGGCACGATGCTCGGCTCGAGCAATCGCGCGAACCCGTTCGCGTACCCGGTGAAGCTCCCCGACAACCGGCTCGAGATCCACGACGTGTCGGCACGCTGCTTGTCGAACCTCCAGAAGCTCGACCTGCACGGCCTGATCGTCGTCGGTGGCGACGGCACCATGTCGTTCGCGCAGAAGTTCATCCAGCGCGGTGCGCCACGCATCGTCGGCGTGCCGAAGACGATCGACAACGACCTCGAGGCCACCGACTACACCGTCGGGTTCCAGACCGCCGTCGAGATCGTCGTCGAGGCGATCGAGAGGCTGCAGACCACGGCCGAGAGCCACGAGCGCATCATGGTCGTCGAGGTCATGGGCCGCTACGCGGGCTGGATCGCGCTGACGTCGGCGCTCGCGGGAGGCGCACACGTGTGCCTGATTCCCGAGATCGACTACGACGTGGACCGGGTGATCGAAGCATTCCATCGTCGCCACGGTCGCGGCGTGAGCTACTCGATCGTCGTCGTCTCCGAGGGGGCGAAGGCCAAGGGTGGCGCGCTGTCGGTCGTGACGGCGGGCGATGCCACGAAGCAGGAGAAGCTCGGCGGCGCCGGTCAGCGGCTCGCCGAAGCGATCCAAGCGAAGACGGACTACGAGGTCCGCACTACCGTGCTCGGACACATCCAACGCGGCGGCTCGCCGTGCGCATTCGATCGCGAGCTCGCCACGCGGTTCGGCGTCAAAGCCGTGGAGCTCGTGGCCGAAGGCAAGTTCGGCCATGTCGCCGCACTCGAGGCCGGAAAGCTCGTCGGCAAGCCGATCGAGAAGGCCGTGAAGAAGCTCAAGCTCGTCGATCCCGCCGGCGAGCTGGTGCGCACCGCTAAAGGCGTCGGGATCGAGCTGGGGGGCTGATGCGCGGACTCGTCATCGCGGCCGTGGTGTGTACGTCGACGATCGCAGCGGCGAAAGGGAAGGGCGCGGTGATGTCCGCCGACTTCACGAAGGCGCCACTGTCCGAGGTGCTGCGCCTGATCGGCGATGTCAGCAAGGCGAACATCGTGATCCTCGAGGGCGCTGACACGGCGATCGATGTCTCGGTGAAGGCCACGCCGTGGGATGACGTGCTCGCAGATGTCGTCGCGAAGGCGAACCTCGCCGTCGTGCGCGAGGGCTCGCTGTACATCGTGGGATCGCAAGCGGCGATCGATGCGCGCAAGGCGCAGAAGAAGACGAAGTACGCGGGCGTCGTGCTCGACATCGATGTCGTCGGTGTCGACGCGCGCGACGCGGGCACGCTGCTTGCCGTCGCCACGGGCAAGCCGATCGTCCTCGATGGAGGAACGGCCGCCACGCTCCGCTTGCGCCGCGTCCCGTCGGATCTCGCGCGCGAGATGATCGTCCTGCAGACCGGCGCGACGATGGGAGAGCCCGTGAAGATACCGAAGGCTCCGACGCCGGACCCGAAGGCTGCGAAGTCAGCGAAGCCCGCGAAGGCATGTGTCGCCGCGAGGCTGCCGCTGACCGATCTCGAGATCGTGGGCATCGTGCGTGCGGGCACGAAGGCGTGGGCGATGTTTGGAACGCGGACCAGCGCGGAGACCTATATCGTCGACAAAGCGGGGTGCCTCGGCATCGAGGCCGAGAAGGTGACGTTCGTCGGCGCGGATACGGTCACGGCGGCGGGGCTCGCGTATCCCCTGCATCCCGAGCCAGTGAAGCCCGGGGCGGGCGTTCACAAATGATCGCGGTCGATCGATGAGCGACCTCGTCCACAAGAAGGGCACCGCACCGATCGTCGGAGCGTGGGACCACGCGCTCGAAGATCCGAACATCGAGGACGCGCCGATCGTTCACGCACTCGATCGCCTCGCCGGGTTGCCGGGCATCGGGCGCGCGGAGGCCGCGTATCGCGCGCGGTTCCGCATGAAGTCGTGGCAGTACATGACAGCGGTCTCCGGTGATCTGTTCATCGCGTTCGTCGTCGGCACCGCGGGCTTCGCGTCGAACGGCTTCGTCTACGCGGTCGATCTCGCGACCGGCGAGATGGCGAAGAAGTTCGCGATCACGCCGCTGCAGATCGGCACCACGCTGTCGTCGACGAGCGCGCGCGGATCGCATCGCTTCGCGACCACGGGCCTCTCCGTCGGCATCGAGAACCTCGAACAAGGGCGCAGCTTCGCGGCGAAGGTCGAGTCGCACGAGGTGTCCGCGCGCCTCGGCTTCTCCTGCACTCCACGCGACGAGCATCTGTCGCTCTGCGTGCCGTTGCCCGGCGGGCGCTGGAACTACACGCACAAGTTCATGGCATTTCGCGTCGATGGTGTCGTCACCGTCGGTGGTCGCGAGTTTCGCTTCGATCCGGAGACGTCGTTCGGCACGCTCGACTTCACGAAGATGTACGCGCTGCGCCACGCGATCTGGAAGTGGGTCGCACTCGCGGGACGCACGAAGCAGGGCAAAGTCATCGGGCTCAACCTCGTCGATCCCACGCCCGACGCGCCGATCAGCGAGAACTCGGTGTGGATCGATGGTCAGCACGAGCAGCTCGTCGACGTGCAGATCGTCGTCGATGGCGATAGCACCGCGGCGCCGTGGTCGTGCACCGCGGAGAGCCTCGACTGCACGTCGAAGCCCGTCGCGCACGTCGAACAGCACCTCGACATGCCGCTCGTCAAGCACACGCTGCGGCACGTGGTGTCCACGTTCAGCGGCCGCGTTCGCACCAAGAGCGGTCTCGTCCACGACTTCGAGAACATCGTCGGGATCGCCGAGGACTTCGACAACCTCTGGTGACAGTTGGATGCGAAAGGATCGCGATCGCGACCCGAGCGAAGGCCGCGAAGTAGCGGTTCGTCGCGTCTCGCTGGCTCTGTCGGATTCGTGTCGACTGGTGGACAGACCGTTCACCGAAAGGGAGATGTGTGGTGACGAGTGTCGCGGGGAGTGTGCGCGCGTAGTCGAAGAACCACACGAGATCGGTTCCGCACCGTGTGGGATTTGGTGCACGATGGTCGATCAGTAAGTTCATGCTCACAGCTGACATCGCGGCGTTGTTAGTCGCCTTCGGCGGAGTCGCGTTCCTCACGATCAACCGCGTGTTGATCGATCGAACGCTCAAGGCGCGACCGCGAGATCAGTTCCTCGCGATCGGCGTCGCCGCCATCACGTTTATCGCCGCTCGGTTCGTGCAGCGCACGACCAGCGATCTCGACACAGCGCTCCTCGCGAGCCGAGTGCAGTACGTCTCGGCGATCGCGCTCATCGCGATCGGGTTGACCGAGCTGCCGACCGGCCTCACGCCCGAACGTCGTCGGCGCTGGCTATCGATCGTCGCGGTGTCGGCGTTCGTCGTGGCGGGGTTCGCGATGACATCGCTCGTGGCCACCTCGCCCTCGGTTCGCGTCGATCTGTTCGATCATCGCTATCTCGCTCCCACGCCTGGTCGGCTGAACTGGATCGTCGGCGCGTTCGCCGGGTTCGTCGCGGTGGTTGCGTGGCGGTTCTTGAAGACCGCACCGCGCGCCCAGGTTCCGATCGGTCGCTACATCTTCATCGTCTCGGTGTTCGCGGTCGCGGGGGCCAACGAGCTCCTCATGGTGAGCGGGGTGATCCGGAGCATCCACTCGTTCGAGTACGCGTTCCTGGCGTTCATCGTGATCGCTTCTTACAACCGGCAGCACACGCTCGATATCGCCAACGCGGATCTCGAGAAGGTCGTCACGGTGCGGACGGCAGACCTGGAGCATGCGCTCCACGATCTCACCCAGAAGGGAGAGCGCGTGCGAGCGATCGCGGAGGCGACCCGCGAGGGGGTGCTCTTCGTGTCGGGTGATCAAGTCATCACCACCTGCAACCAGGCGCTGTGCTCGCTCAGCGGGCGGCTCGAGAGCGAGCTCGTCGGAACGCGCGTCGCAGACCTGTTCGACGCGCACGACGCCGCCCGGGTCTGCGCGGTGATCGGCGGTTCGAGTCACGAGCCGGTCGAGGCACAGCTCGTTCGCAAGGATGCGAGCAAGCTGCTCGTCGAGATCCCTCCGTCGGGAAATCCCGGCGTGGTCCTCGTGCGCGACGTGTCTGCGCAGCGAGAGATCCAGCACCGGTTAGTGCAGACCGATCGCCTGGCGGCGATGGGCACCCTCGCCGCGGGAACGGCGCACGAGATCAATAACCCGCTCGCGTACATCGTCGGCAACGCCGAGCTCCTCGGCGAGTGGATGGACAAGCTCGACCTTCCCGCGGAAGAGCTCGCCGAGCCGCGCGCGATGGTCGACGAGATGCTCACCGGAAGCCTGCGCGTGGCGCGCATCGTCAAGGATCTGATGTCGCTGGGGCGAGAGCGCCCCAACGATCGCGGGCCCGCGAATATCGTCGAGGTCGTGGAGTCGGCGCTCTCGATCGCCGCTCCGCAGATCCGTCACCGCGCGACGCTGATCCGCGACTTCGCACCGAACCTGCCCAAGGTCGCCGCGAGTCCGCTGCGCCTGAGCCAGGTGTTCCTGAACCTCGTGATCAACGCCGTTCATGCGATGCCCGAGGACGCGCGGTCCCACAACGAGCTCCGCGTTCGTATTCGCGCGACCGATTCGATGGTGCAGGTCGATGTCGAGGACACCGGCGTCGGGATCCCCGAGGAGCTGCGCAATCGCATCTTCGATCCGTTCTTCACGACCAAGCCGGTCGGGCAGGGCACCGGGCTCGGGCTGTCCGTCAGTCACGGCATCATCACCGCGCTCGGTGGGCGGATCCGCGTGCGTCCCCTCGAGCGCGGCACCTGCTTCTCCGTCGAGATCCCGTCCGTCGACGCGGCCGACGCCGTGCCGAAGGTCGCGGTCGACGATCCGCGCAGCCAACCCACGCGCAAGAAGGTCTTGGTCGCCGACGACGAACAAAACGTGTGCAAGTTCATCAGCCGGATCCTGGTCGACTACGCGGTCACGTCGGTGCACGACGGAGCGAGCGTCGTGGAGCGATGCAAGCACGAGACGTTCGACGTCATCATCTGCGACTTGATGATGCCGAACCTGACGGGCATGGAGGTCTACGAGGAGCTCGTCCGGACGAACCCGAAGCTCGCGCGGCGGATGGTGTTCATCACCGGCGGCGTGTTCACCGAGAGCGCGCGGTCGTTCTTGGAGAGCCAAGCCCCGTGCTGGCTCGAGAAGCCGCTGGCTTCCCGGGAGCTGAAGGAGGTGGTCGAGCGCATGCTGAACATCCACGCGACCACCGGTGAGATTCCCGTCGCGCTCTCGAGCTGAGCGTCGAGGTGCGATGTGCTCCCACGTCGCGGCCACCACGACTGTTTGGGTAGAGTGGAGTGATGAGGCGATCGATCGCTATCCTTCTCGCGCTCGCGGCATGTACCGATGGTGATGGGGGCGGCGGTGGAGGAGGCGGTGGAGGAGGAGGCGGTGGTGGCGATGGCGAACCGACCGAGCTCGCCGGGATCACGGCCGCTCACAACCGCGTACGCGCGGACGTCTCCGTCGATCCGCTGACGTGGAATCCCGATCTCGCCACGCTCGCCGAGGGCTTCATCGCCGACTGCGCGTTCATGCACAGCACGCAGACGGATCGCTCGAACAAGGCCGGCTTCGAGTACATCGGCGAGAACCTCTACATGTCCGGAGGATTCCAACCGACCGGCGAGCAGGTCTCGGACTCGTGGGCCTCCGAGAAGGCCGACTACAACTACACGAACAACTCGTGCGCCGGCGTCTGCGGTCACTACACGCAACAGGTGTGGGCCACGACGACGGACCTCGGCTGCGCAATGAAGCAGTGCGGGAACGGCTACATCGTCTCGTGCGAGTACGGCCCCGGCGGCAACTACCAGGGCCAGCGCCCGTACTAGGTCGTCGCATCGTCGGGCGCGCTCGTCGTCGTCGCGCCCACGGTGTACTCGCGCCACGCGCGGGTGCAGCGCTCGGCGAAGCGATCGACGGCCGCGGGCAGCTTCTCGACGAGGGCGCTCGGCAACCTCGCGTTGATCGCCTCGCGGACCTCCGGTGCGATGCCCTGCGTGCTCCACGCGAAGCCGTCCGCGTATTGCGCAGCCGTCGCGTCGTCGGGCGGCATCGGGAACTCGGTCGCGCCGCGAAGGAGCGGAATGACCACCGCCTCTTCCATGTCGAGGTGGGCGTCGAGGAGGACGCGCAGCGTCTCGAGCACGTCGTGAAGGTCGTGCGTCGCGGGCAGCGCGGCGAACGCGCGGTCACCCCGCTCGAGCAACGGATCGATGCGGCCGTGTTGGTCGGCCAGGTGATCGATCGCGGCCGCGAGCTGCGCGTGCTCGGTCTTCATCGAAGGAAACATCGTGGCGTCCTCGACGACGTGGTGGTGATGCAGCGCCTCGCGATAGAACCTCCACTCGTCGCGGACCGCGTCGATTCGCGACGGATCCACGGTCACCACCGCGCGCTGAAAGCGTGCGAGGTCGCGGCGAAACGCGTGATGCGAGGTCATCAGCATCGTCGCCATCGATGCCGTTCCGTCGTCGTCCAGCAGCCGGGTGGGCGTCACGCGCGCACTATATGTCGCCGCGCTAGATTTGCGCATTTCGCGTAACGCTGCGTCGCGCGCTCCATCAAAGAGCAAAGTACCGACCGGGTCCGCATCGTCGCGGGCTGCTTGAGGTAAGAAGGCATCGGATGCGGAATCCATTACGGCGGCCCGGGTTCTGGATCATCGTCGCGCTGGCGCTCGTCGGCGTCGCGGTGGTTCTGCTGAAGATGCGAGGGCCGTCGGTTCGGACGTCGCTCGCCGTCCGCAAGGATCTCGAGCAGCACCTCGTCGCCAGCGGACGCGTACGCGTGCCGACGCGCGTGCAGATCGCCGCGCAGGTCTCGGGCCTGGTCGTGGCGGTGGCCGCCGTCGAGGGGCAGCGCGTGAAGGCGGGCGATCTGCTCGTGCAGGTCGACGACCGCGAACAGAGCGCCGCCGTCGCACAGGCCGAGGCCGGCATCAAGCAGGCGAACGCGCGCGTCGATCAGCTGCGGCGCGTGGGCGCGATCGTGGCGACCGAGTCGCTGCGTGAAGCGCAGACCAACCTCGAGCGCACGCAGCTCGAGCTCCAGCGCACCGAGAAGCTCGTCGCGAGCGCCGCGGTCCCCGTGGTCGAGCTCGAGAATGCGCGCCGCGCGGTCAGCATCGCGAGCGCGCAGCGAGCCTCCGCCGAGGCGCAGCAGATCGCGTCGCAACCGGCGGGCGCGGACTCGCGGATCGCGCTGACCGCGTTGATCCAAGCGCAGGCCCAGCTCGCGGGCGCGAAGGTGCGCCTCGCGCAAACGCGGATCGTCGCGCTGCAAGACGGCACCGTCCTCTCTCGATCGGTGGAGCCGGGTGACGTGGTGCAGCCATCGCGCACGCTGCTCGTCCTCGCGGCAGATGCGAGCACGGAGCTGCAGTTTCAAGCCGACGAGCGAAACCTCGCGTTACTGCACGTCGACCAGCCCGCACGCGCGTCGGCCGACGCGTATCCGCAGCAGACGTTCGACACGCGCGTGAGCTACATCGCGCCGTCGATCGATCCGCAGCGCGGTAGCGTCGAGGTCCGGCTCGCGGTGCCGAAGCCGCCCGCGCAGCTCCGGCCGGACATGACGGTCTCGATCGATCTCCTGATCGCCGCGAAGAAGGCCGCGCTGACCGTTCCGAGCGACGTGGTGCACGGCATGGCCACCGCATCCCCGTGGGTGCTCGCCGTCGAGAATGGCCGCGTGGTGCGCCACGATGTCGTGCTCGGTATCCGCGGTGAGGGCTCGATCGAGATCGCGAGTGGCCTGTCCGAAGGCGCCGAGGTGATCTTCGCGGACGGCGCCCAGCTCGCCGTGGGGGCGCGCGTGCGGACGGAGCGCGAGTAATGCCGTTCGAGTGGTTCGTCGCGCTGCGCTACATGCGCGCGGCCAAAGGGCAGACCATCCTGATCCTGTCGGCGGTCGCCGTCGGTGTCAGCGTGATCGTGTTCCTGTCGGCGCTGATCGGCGGACTGCAGGCATCGCTGATCGAGAAGACGCTCGGCTCGCAACCGCACGTCACGCTGCGCACGCCGCGCGAGGCCGCGCGCCCACTCGCCGCGCCGACGCAGACCCTCGCGATCGCGCGCTCGGTGCAGGAGAGCCCGCAGCGGCTTCGCTCGATCGATCAGTGGCCCAACGTCATCGCGATCGCCGAGCGCACGTCCGGTGTCATCGCAGCCTCGCCCTCGATCACCGGGGCGGGCTTCGCCGTTCGCGCGGATGCGAAGAGCCCGATCGTCGTCCGCGGTGTCGAGTCCGAGCGGTTCCTGCCGATCATCGATATCCGCAAGCGCCTGACCGCGGGCCGCTTCGAGCTCGACGGTGGCGGCGTGGTGATCGGCAAGAAGCTCGCGGCCGATCTGGGCGTATCCATCGGCGACAAGATCCGCGTCTCCACCACCGAGGGCGTCGACGACGTCGTCACCGTCCGCGGCATCTTCTCGCTCGGCAACCTCGCCGCCGATCAGACCTGGCTCATCACCTCGCTTCGCCACGCGCAGGCGCTCTACGCGCTGCCGGGCGGCGTCACCACGATCGAGCTCAAGGTCGCCGACGTGTTCGACGCCGAGCGCGTCGCCCAAGCCGTCCACGGCGCGACCGGCCTGCAAGCCGATAGCTGGATGGTCATCAACGCCGAGCTCCTCGCCGGCCTGTCCGCGCAATCGAGCAGCAAGGGCCTGATCCAGTTCTTCGTCATCGTCGCGGTCGCGCTCGGCATCGCGAGCGTGCTGATCGTGTCGGTCGTCCAGAAGTCGCGCGAGATCGGAATCCTCCGCGCGGTCGGCACTCCGTCGCGCCGCATTCTCCTCGTGTTCCTGATCCAGGGCGGCGTGCTCGGCGTGATCGGCTCGATCTTCGGCTCGGGCCTCGGCGCGCTGTTCGCGAAGCTGTTCGAGGGCCTCGTCCGCGAAGCGAACGGCGCACCGAAGTTTCCCGTCCAACTCGGGCTGCCGCTGTTCGGCTTCTCGATCGCACTCGCCACCGGCGTCGGCCTCCTCTCCGCCGTGATCCCCGCGCGCCGCGCCTCGCGACTCGATCCGGCAACCGCGATCCGCAATGGCTGACGCACCCGTCCTCGTCGTCGAGAACGTCGTCAAAGAGTACGGCGACGCCGCCCGCACGCGCGCGCTCGACGGTGTCTCCCTCCGCCTCGACCGCGGCGAGCTCACGGCCCTCATCGGCCCCTCGGGCTCCGGCAAGAGCACGCTGCTCAACATCATCGGCCTCCTCGATCGCCCGACCTCCGGCCGCGTGATCCTCGGCGGCACCGACACGACCCACCTCGACGACGCCCAGCTCACCGCGCTGCGCGCCCGCATGCTCGGCTTCGTCTTCCAGTTCCACCACCTCCTCACGGCGTTCACCGCGCTCGAGAACGTGCTGCTCCCCGCGTGGGGCAATCGCGGCGTCTCCACCCGCGAGGATCGCGTGGCCGCCGAGAAGATCCTGCGTGCCGTCGGCCTCGGCGATCGCATGAACTACAACGCCGCGAACCTCTCGGGCGGCCAGCAACAGCGCGTCGCGATCGCGCGCGCCCTCGTCCACGAGCCCGCGCTCGTCCTCGCCGACGAGCCCACCGGCAACCTCGACACCGCGTCCTCGGACGAGGTGTTCGCGCTGATGCGCAAGTTCAACCGCGAGCTCGGCACCACCGTCCTCGTCGTCACCCACGACCCCCGCATCGCCGAAGGCTGCGACCGCATCGTCGAGCTCGTCGACGGCAAGGTCGTCAGCGATCGCGCCAGCACGCAGGCGAAACCCGCGAGCTGAATGTCTTGTTCTAGGCGCGGCAGAACCCGCGGCACGGGCGTGGAAACGTCGGAAACGGACGCGGGGCCGGAAACGCGTTCGTGCGCACGCTCTGCGTGGCGCCGACGAACGTCAAGCCACCGACGGTGAAGCGCGGGCGCCAATAGATCGTCGTCGCCGACGGTGTATTGAACAGCGTCGCCGTCACGTTCGGATATCCGCTCTCGAGCAGATGCGTCGTCGCGGGATCCGTCAGGTTGCCAAAGCTCGTCGACGTTCCCCACTCGACCGAAACCGTGCCGACCTGGAAGTTCGTCGTGATCGCGAACCTCGCGTCCACGGCATCGCCATTCGCGTTGCTCGTCGCCGAATAGTTCCCGAACGAAGCAGGCGTCGGCGGCGGAAGCATGGAGCTCGGCAACACGTTCGCGGTCACCGACGTCGCGGCCCAGTTGTCATAACCGTTGCTCGGAAACCGCCACGCCGATCGCGCCCACGACGTGACGGTCTGCGCGCCGGCGGCATTGAAGATGACGGGGACCTGCACCTCGTACCACCACGGCCCGAAGCTCGCGTTGCTCGAGCCGACGGCGGAGAAGCCGAACGACATGCCCTTCGCGCCCTGACTCGCCACCTGCGAGCACGCGCCGAGCGCATCGTTCGTGACCGGTGCGTACACGCTGTCATGACCGCGATAGCAGAACACCGGGTTCGCCGCAGAGATCGCGAACGTGGCGTCCGCGGGCAACACGAGCTCGAACCAGACCGTGTCGCTGTTTCCGCACGCGCTCAGAGACTGCGCGACCGCATGAACATACGTGACCTGGCCGATCCGCGGCGCGACGCCCGCGAACACGCCGGTCTCCACGGCGGTGGCCGCCTCGTCGACGAACGTGCCGCCCGCGTTGCACGTGGTGTGGGCGTAGTCGGGATTGCCGTCGATGAAGGGCGTCTGCGCGTGGGCATCGCTGCCGCCGAGAGCCAACGCCGCGAGCACGAACAGAGGAACGAGGAGAGCTGATTTCGTCATGCCCATCCCAAGAGCCGGCTCCCCGGAATTCGTCGCAGGAATTCGTTCAACCGCGCGATTCGCCTAGCCGCACCGGTGCCGAAACGCGAAGTACAGCGTCTCGCGACGATCGTCACTGTCACAGGTCGTGTCTTCGGTGGCTCCCGGCGCATCGCCGAGAAGTGCCCGACTTCGGGGTAGCCAATACCAGGCAGTCCTGCGTGCTACGCTCTCGCTCGTGATCGATCTCGGTCTCACCGCAGAGCAGCACGCGTGGCTCGTCGAAGACGAGCACCGGTGGCGGCGCGCGCACGAGCTTGCGGCATCACACCCAGGTACGGACGTGGGCGGGATCTATCGAGTGCTACGCAACCTCGAAAAGACCCCTTCCGCTCGGCTCAAGGCGGCGCTGGTTCATGGACGACTTCGCGGCGTTCACCGACGGTGAGCGGGGACTCCTCGACGCGCTCACGCGCCGCGGTGTGCCCTTCATGGTGGTCGGGCTATCGGCAGCCGTGCTGCAAGGCGCCAATACGGGCACTCGGGACATCGATCTCTGGTTCGAGAACCTGACCGATCCGCGCATTCGCGACGCGGACCGACTCGACATCGTCACTCACATGCATGGCTTGGGACGCTTCACCGAAGAGCTCGTGAACACGGTCGAGGTCACCGTGGATGGCGTTCCGCTTCGCGTGCTGAAGCTCGAACGGATCATCGCGAGCAAGCGCGCGACTGGTCGCCCGAAAGACCTGGCCGCCATCCCCGCTCTCGAGGAAGCGCTGATCGCTACGAACGCCTAACAGCAGCTCGTGCAACATTCCCGTTCTTGGCTGCGTCTACGCTTCGGTCGTGGCTCGTAGGCCTGACCCACTTGCGGTGCTCGAAGCGCAGCATGCGTACTTTCGGAGCGACGAGCACCTGAAGCAGCGCGCCGCCATCTGGGCGGACGCGACTCCGGAGGAGTGTCTCGTCGCCGCCATCGAGCAGTGCGAAGAGGCAGAGACGTTCCTCGCGATGAAGTCGCCCGAGGAGCTGGAGCGCATCCTCGCGCAGCAACCGTTGCCCGCAGACACGATCGCGATCCTCCAGGCACTCCAACGACCCTGAACGCGATGCAGGTGGCTCAGCGTGTCGCGGCCGCGTTCGATGAGGACGATCCCGTATGGCATTGGTGGAGCGCTGGCGCTCTCGGTATGGGGAGCTCGCGCGACGAAGGACGTCGATGTCACCGCGTTTATCGAGATCACCGACCTCGGGCGAGTCCTCGATAGTCTCGAGCGCGCCGGCGTCACGGTGAAACGCGACGACGCCGCTCGCGGTGTCGCGCAGATCGGATTGTTCTCCGGCAGGCTCGGCAAGACCACCGTCGACGTCTTCATGTCCTCGCATGCACAGTACGCAGACATGGCGCGACGGTTGCGTCGTGTCGCGGATCCCACGGGGCACATGATGTCGTTCATCTCCGCCGAGGATCTGGTGATCCACAAGTTGCTGTTCGGTCGTCACAAAGACATCTTCGATCTCGAAGCGCTGCTCGCAGTGAGACCCCTCGACCTCCACTACGTTCGATCGCGGCTGACGAAGATGGCGCCCTCCGGTGATCGGCGGATCGCGATCCTGGACGACCTCGAGCAACGGTTCGGTTCCACGCCGTAGAGACGTCGCACTCGCATTGGCGAGTCGCTAGCAGCAAACGCGGCGCTGCAGAAACGCGAGCTGATCGCAACGCCGCAAATTGCGGCAGGCGAGGTCCAAGTAGCGCTGTCGCATGCAGAACTTCAGCGCCTGATCGTCGAACACCATTGCGCGATCGATCCGCACTCACGTAGAGAGATAAGGAACGTCAACGAACGTTCGTGCTCGGGTGAGCACGGGCCGTTGCGAGAGAGGATCCGCTCCATGTGGAAGCGCGTATTGCTGCTGTTCGTAGTTGCTGCGTGTGCCGGCGATGTCGAGGACGAGGAGACGGCGTCGCTGCCGACCACGCCGTGCGAACGCCTTCGTGATCACCTCGTCGACTTGCGACTCGCCGACGCGAAGGGCATCGATGTCGAGCCGCATCGCGCCGCGATGAAGCAGGCAATGGGATCGAGCTTTCTCGCGGCATGCGCGAAGGACCTCACGTCGTCGCAGCGCGATTGCGCGATCGCGGCGGCGGATTCGAACGCCGCGGCGCAGTGCGTGACACCGATGACCGGGACTGCGGGGACGAACCGATGACGCTCCACAAAGGGGAACGAATGAGAGTACGCCTGGATTCGTGGCGGCTTGCGTTCACGCGTGGCCTCGCGGCGATGTTGGCCGTGGTTGTTTGCTTCACGGTGCGCCCGGCACGCTCAGCGCCTGGCGACATCTTCTCGCAGGCAGCACCGGTGATCGGTTCCGATCCACCGAAAGCGGCGGATCTGAAGACCGGAGATGCCTCGGTGTCGACGCAGACCGGCGCGCTCGAGTACAGCTATCCGATCGCCGTGCCGCCGGGGCGCAACGGCATGGCTCCGAAGCTCGCGCTCACGTACTCGTCACAGGGTGCGATCTACGGTGGCATCGCGTCGGGGTGGAGTCTCCCGATCCCGATCATCACCGAAGACTTCTCGGTTGGTCGCCTCAAAACGCGGTCTCCCGAGGCCGAGGCGCTGCAACTCGATCCTCGTTTCGATGATCGATTCGTCACCTCGGTCGCCGGCGGCCAGCGGCTGGTGAGCGTCGTGGAACCTTGGGCGTTGCCTGCTGGAGTCTACAAGGCGTATCGGGCGAAGAACGATTCGTCGTTCGCTCGCTACGAGCGCATGGCGGCCAACCAGCCGTTCCGGTGGCGCGTGCGCACGACGGATGGAACGACGCTGATCTTCGGCGACAGCTCGGTCCCTGGAAAAGGCACTGCGCCGTGCACGAGCAGTGACGCTCCGACGAACCTCATCTCCGATCGGTTCGCGCCGATGACGTCGATGATCGACGCGTTCGGTAACGAGGTTCGCTACGACTACGAGCAAGCCATCGCTGGCGAATGCCGCATCGCGCAGATCACGTGGGGACAAAACATCAACCCGTTCGTCACGGGGCCGTTTGCGCGGGTCGTGTTTGCGTGGACGACGCCGTCCTCGTGCACCGCGCTGCCGCCGATCCCCACGAACGCGCAGATCGACTACCGCTCGGGACGCGCCATGGTCACCGGCGCGAGCAAGCTCGCGTCCATCACCGCGACGGCGTTTCCGGTCGGAGCACCACAGAGCCCGGAGCACACTCGATTGATCACCCTCGGGTACACGGATGCTGGCGCGAACAACACGGAGAGCTGCACGCAGAACCGTGCGCCGATTCGCCAGCTCGCGTCGATCCAGGAGAGTGCGTGGAGAACGGGCGATCTCGCCGTGACGCTTCCACCCGTTACGTTCACGTACAACCCGACGAGCTTGTTGGGGCCGGACGTTCCCGGACCCGCGCCGGCGTGGGGAGACGTCGTCGCGTCGCACGCGAACACGCTCGCGTGGGGCTACCGGCGGCAGGACAATCGCTGGCCTTCCGTCGAAGCGATGCTGCTCGACATCGACGGCGACGGTCTCCTCGATCGCGTGGTCAACCCGCAAGCGGACACCGCACAATCCAGTTGCCTCGCGCAATGGACGCGGAATCAGGGCAACGGCACGTGGAGCGGCGGCGGCACGATCACGCTTCCACGCCTCAAGTGGCGAGGGACGCCGGATGGCTCTGGGCAGACCGTGGCCGGCGGCGCCTCCGCGTTCCGCACGAGCGGTTTCAATGCCGACGTCTACGAAGGCTGCTCGTTGAACGCGCAGATCACGGAGTACAAGAACTCGAACGGCGGCATTCAGGGCCAATGCCACGTACCTGCAGGCGCGCCTGCGATCCCGTGCACCGTGGGTGCATACGACTGTCCGGGGGGAACGAGATGTCCTCTCGACGAGAGCGGACCATTCAACGACACCTACCGCACCTATCTCGCCTATCGGTGGCTCGACATGGACAACGACGGCCTCGTCGACTTAGTGGCGGCGGTGCACGGCAAGATCGACGCGTACGATATCGAGCGCGGCAACCTGGTCACCAACGGTGGCCTCAAGGACTACACGCTGGGCGAGCCGGCGGCGTTCGGCATCCCAGGGAGTTCTCCGTGGCCGGTGTGTCCGGGGACCGTGAATCGGTGCGTGGATGTCGGGCGCGGACTCGACGGTGCACGCAACTGCTCGACGAGCCCGTGCACGATCGACTGGAACCTCATCAACTCCGTGATCGGCGGCGCTGCGGAGCGTCCTTGCTTCGCCACGATGGCGCGGCCCGCTGGCGGCGGTGGCGGGAGCAGCTACACGCCCTCGCTAGCTCCGTACGCGCGTTGCGGCGGCCTCTACCCGTGGTTCATCTACAAGAACCAAGGCAATGGTGCGTTCGCGCCAACAGCGACGATCAAGTACTCGCCGATTCCGCTCGAGTCTGACACCGGCGACTCGGCGCTCAGCGGACCCACCGGGGTCGGCCAGCACTACGCGGTCATGGACTTCGATGGCGATGGCGTTCTCGACGCCGTTGCGCACGGCAAGGTGTGGGCGAACAGCAACCCCGACGCGATCTTCGTCTGGCTCGGCGACGGCACCGGCGGCTTCGGGCCCAAGCGCTACACGTTTCCGACGCGAGCACGCGGTCTCAATGAAGACGACAACGCGATCAGCGGGGCGGGCACCGTTTCTACCAGCATCGTCGAGAATCGACTGGGCCTCCTCGATGTCAACGGCGATAGTCTCCCCGATCATTGGCTCGCGGACACGACTGGCGTCAACGTGGCGTTCCACGACGGCACCCGGCAAGTCGTGACCGGTGCCGGCACCGGTACGCAGAGCCTGCTGGTCAAGCCTGGAAACGACGCCGACCTCAGCGGGTTGCCGATGACTGGGTTCCCGGCGACCGGCACCTCGCGCGCTCGGTTCCGGACCGTCGACGTCGACGGAGATGGCCGCGTCGACGTGGTCGATGCACGCGCCAATCCGCTCGTGTACTGGAACGGCGGTGGACAGTTCATTCCGGCGGTGAGCTATCCGCACCAGGCTGGACCCAACCGCGATGGGCTCGCGCGGCGGACCGAAGCCTCGACCAACGGCGGCACGGCGATCGATCCGAACGTGTGGGAGCTCAAGTCGGACCTCGTCGATCTCGACGGTAACGGCGTCCTCGAGAACGTGTTCTTCGACCCGACCACGGGCTACCGCCGCTACAAGGAGACGTCACCCGCGCCGCAGCGGCTGCTGGCGCGCATCGACAACGGGCGCGGCGCGTTCACCGACGTCACGTATACACACGTTCACGACACGACGACGGTGACGATGAGCCCGACGACGCTGTGGGGCGACGCGGCCGCGCGCTACAAGGTCAGCCCGCGAACGCAGTGGGTCGTCAAGAGTCTCCAGACGACCGACCGGATTCCCTCGGACGTCGTTTCGACGACGAGCTACAGCTACGTCAATCCACGATTCGGTGCCGACGACGACGGCAAGTACGCGTTCCGCGGCTTCGAACAAGTGACCACCACCGCGAACAGCGGCGCGAAGACCGTGCAGACCTACGGATTCGACGTCGACAGGACAGGGCGGCTGGTCAAGTCGGCCACGTTCTCGGCCGAGACCCCCACGAATCCGACGTCGATCTCGCGCACCACGTGGCAGTCAAGATCCTCGCTCGGGGGCGCGGTGACGACGTACTACGCGACGCTCTCCGAGTCGTTCACCTGCGGCAATGGACTGACGGAAGCCGCATGTACGACGTTGCCGGTCACCAACGCGACCACCGCGTACACGCAAACTACGTCGACTCTCACGCCATATCCCGCGACGGGAACGACGCTGCTCTGGCAGGAGGACACGACGCTGCTTCGCGCGAGCAACGCGAACGCGGATGGCGATCGCGAGTCGAAGGTGACGTTCAACTTGGTCGCGGACGCGACGAACTACTACTTTCGCCCGACGTCGGTGCTCAAGAACCACCGAGTCGGCGGTGCGATGGTGACGTACGCCCAGTCGGCGACGACCTGGGACCCGACATGGCGCGTACCGCTCACGCAGGAGACGTGGGTCGACAATGTCAGCACGAATCGCTCGATCGCGCGAAGCGTCTACGACATGAGCACGGGCAACCTCAGCCAACAATACAAGCCGAACCAGAACGCGGCGAGCACGACGAAGACGGTGCTCGAATACGACGCGAAGAAGCTGTTCGCGACTCGCGTGACCAACGAACTCGGTCACGTCGTCGACTCCATCTTCGAATATGGCACCGGCACCCGCCTCCAGACCGAAGGTCCCAACCAGCGAACGTGCGTGACCGGCCAGCCCGGGTGTCCCACTGACGCCCTCCATCCCCTCAAAGAGCAGCACCGGATCGTCGTCGACGGATTCGGCCGCATGATCGAGCGCTGGGAGACCGTCAGTGACGACGGGGCGGTCTATACGAGCTACCTAGCCGAGACCAACACCTACTCGCCACCGCCCAGCACGCCGATGTGGGTCGAGAATCGAGTACTGGTGGACGAGGTCAGCAACACCAAGACACGACAGAGGACCGACTTCGACGGTCACGGTCGACCGGTCAAGACACTCGTGGACCCACAAGGCTCCGCGCCGTTCGATCAGATCACGAACTACACCTACAACGCGAACGGCTTCCTTTCCTCGGTGGCGGTGCCCGATCCGCAGGTCAATACCAGCGCGCAGGTGACCTACACGTATACGTTCGACAGCCTCGGCCGGCCGTTGACGATCCGGCGCCCCGATTCGACACCGAGCGGCGCGAACCTGGCATACGACGGGCGCAAACAACTCGCGACCGAGGTCGTCGCGCCCGGCGACGGCAACCCGGGGCAAGTCGAGTCGTGGGTGGACTTCTACGGGCGTGTGATCCAGCTCAAGGAGACCTCGGCGGCTGGCGTGTTTCAGACGACGACCTACGCGTACGACCCGCTCGACAACGTGAAGTCGATCGTCGATCCGCAGGGTGCGACGACGACGATGCAGCACGACTTCGCGGGACGCCGCACGCAGATCACCCGCCCCGGGAACCGGACGTGGAAGTACACGTACGACCGGAACGGCAACGTGACGAGCGAGCTCGTACCGGGTTCGACGAGCCCGCCGGTCACCGATCCGCTCTACACGACGACGTTCGTCTACGACGATCTCGATCGCGTGACGTCGAAGGCGATCGCGCCGCGCACCATGTCCACGCCCGATCGTGATCTGTTCGTGTCTGGCACGGAGACGTTCACCTACGACATCGGCTTCAAAGGCAGCCTTCGCTACTGGCGCGCCTTTGGCCCGAGCGGTGGGGCGAGCGAGCTTGCCGTGGATACGTACTTCGACGGCCAGGGTCGCAACACGATCGTTAGCGAGAGCTTTGCCATCGCGGGCTTCCCGAACCTCAACCGTACGCACTTGCGCACCTTCTACATCACCGGCGCGCTCAACCAGACGCGACCACTCGACTACGTTGGGGGCACGAACGCGACGCTGAGCAAGATCCACTACGACGCGCGCAACCTGCCGTCGAAGATCGAACTCCAGGTTCCACAGGCGATCAATATCGCCGTGCAGACGCGGAACGTGGCCGGACTCGTGACCAAGCGACGGACCGACCTCACGGGCCCGATGACGTTCATCGAGTCCAATTGGACCTACGACGTGCTCGGTCGCGTGACCGAACAGACGGTCCAGCGTAGCAACGCACCAACGCAAGTGGCAAAGCAAACGCTAAAGTACTTCGGCAACGACGATGTGAAGCAGCTCGTGCACTCGTTGGGGACGACGAGCCGTACGCTGAACTACACCTACGATTATCGACACCAGATCAAGTCGGTGGCGACCACATCCTTCTTCGGCGCGACGTACAACTATGGCAACGCCGGTCGGCTCACGAGTGCCAATCAGACGCGCACCGCGACGGGGATCGTGGGCGCGGATCCGCGTCTGGTGCGCAATGTCAACTACGTCTACGGCAGCACCGACCCCGAGCGTGTCACCGCGTTGACCAATGCCGTCGGGGGAACGACCTACGCGAGCTACAGCTACGACGAGCCGGGTAACCAACTCACGCGAAGCTATCCCGCCTCCAACGAGCTATTCGAATACGTGTACGACGGCAAGGATCAACTCCGTCGCGTCACGCGCAAACTCTCGGGCACGATCACTGGAAGCGAGGAGTACTGGTACGACGGAAACGGCCAACGCATGACGGTCGTGAAGCGCAACGCAAGCGGCGCGAAGACCGGAATGATCTGGTTCATCGGCGACGCCGAGGCACACTACAACGACGTCGGCGCGGTAACGAAGGTCTACACGTACCTCTCTCTCGGCACGCCGGTGGCGCGCGTCGAGCGTACGGGCGACACGACGACGAGTCTGGAGTTCCAGTTCCACGGCCTCGCGAGCAACACCCTCGCTGCGGTCGCACAGAACGGCACGATCAACGCCAGCTTCAACTATGCGCCCTACGGCGAGTTACTCGAGGCGACGAACGGCGGCGGCGCGAGCCAGGGTGCGGCCGTCCACAAGCGACGATCCAACGACAAGTACGAGGACGATCTCGGCGCGCTGACGTACTACGGTGCTCGCTATTACGACAAGGTGTTGATGGGATGGACTCAGGCCGATCCACTGTACTTGAGAGCTCCGGATCTGGCCAGTCGCGCCTCGCCGCGCCGCGCCCAGATATTCATGTTCTCGCTGAATAATCCGAATCGATATCTAGATCCGGATGGGTTGGATGCGAATCCGCGTATGTCTCATGCCGGAGATTTCAGCTCCTACCGTTCGGAAAAGGAGCAGGGCGATTCCTATCGAGCCCGCCTACTAGCTGATGAGAACTGGATGGCGCACCGGATTGCATCCGGCGGTGTCGGTCGTGGATGGAATGTCCTGCAACGGGGGCCGTGCGGCCGGGGGCTGTGCAACGACGAGGAAGACAAGGCCGAATTCGACAAAGGAATGGAGGATATTCGACATGTGATGCGCGCCGGCGGCCCGGAGGGATTCCGTATTGGGCTCGCCGTACTCACGGGAGCGCTGGGCTGCGAGTCTTGTGCCTTCCTTATCGCGATGTCGGGTGCGAGGAATGAGAACGAGATCGTTGTTCCGATTATGGCATTCGCGTTCACCGGAATGGTGGTTGGCGCAACCAAGAACTACGATATGGCCCTCGGATTGGCGAAGCACCAAACTACGGGACAGTACACGTTACTCGAGAACTTTGCCAAACGTGTAGGGGCTAAGACGTATCGAGATATATACGGAACCTGGGGAGGATTCAGAGATATGGAACACTTGGGAGAGCGTATTCTTGGCGCGATGAACGGGGCAAAGAATCTAAGATTCAATCTCGACGGAATGAGTATGAGCGCTTATAAGAGTTTTCTTGCAAATCCTGTGATTGGCAACAAGAATATTACAAACTGGGAGTTGTGGAAAGTGTCGACAACGGGATTGCAGGATAAGACAACATTTTATGGAGGGATGTCGCCGTGAGTAGTTTGAGTCGTTTTGTAGGCGGGGTGGCTCAATTCTGGTACTTCAGTCCCTCTCACGGTCGACTCGTGGTTCGCCTAAGTTCCACGAATGGCGAAGTGGCATTCCTTGTTCTGATATTCTGTGAACACGTGACTGCTTCAACGACCTGGACTATTAAAGATCCGAGGATTGTAGAGATGGCGCCACCGTACTGCGAGTTCGTTGACGGGCCCGTCAGGATCCGCTGTCAAGAAGCCGGCGTCTTTTCCAGTTATGCCGAAGGCTGACGAATGGCCTAGGTGACGCCGGGCTGCGCGAGCATCGTCTCGCCGTCGCGCACGTAGACGGAGCCGGGGATGGCTTTGGCGGTGCGCTTGCCGACGGCGGCGAGCTCGGCGACGCCTGCGTAGGTCTTCGCGCGAGCGAGCGAGATCGCGGCGATCGAGACCGACATGATCGGGAACTTTCGCTGCACGCCGAAGCGGTCTTTGGTCTCGATGTAGCCGTTCCGGCGATCCGAGGCGTCGTAGTAGAGGCGGATCAGCTGATCGAAGCGCTCGCAGATGCCCTTGCAGACTTCGTCGACGCGCTCGGCGGAGGTCACGAACACGAAGTCGTCGCCCGCGATGTGGCCGATGAAGTCGCCCACACCGCCCGTGCGCGTGACGACCGCGCGGATGACATCGCCGGTCTGGCGGATGACGGCGTTCGCTTTCGCGTAGCCGTAGTAGTCGTTGAACGCTTTGAGGTTGTCGAGGTCGAGGTAGCAGGCGACGGCGGTGGTGTCGCCGATCGAGAGGCGGCGATCGATCTCGCCTTGGATCGCGTCGGCGCCGGGGAGCTGCGTGGTGGGCGAGGCGCCGAGCTCGCGGGCTTGGCGATCGAGGGCCTTGCCGACGCGCGCGAGGAGCTCGGCGGCGTCGAACGGCTTGACCATGTAGTCCTCGGCGCCGGAGCGGAACGCGCGGACTTTGTCGGCGGTGTCGCCGCGGGCCGAGAGGAACATGATCGGGGCCATGCCGCAGGCGGCGTCCGCGCGGATCATTTCGGCGGTCTTGTAGCCGTCGATGCCGGGCATGAGGACGTCCATGAGGATCATGTCGGGGCGGAAGCGGCGTGCTTCGGCGAGGGCGGCGTTCGCGGAGCCGGCGTCGCGGACCTGGTAGCCGCCGAGCTCGAGCACCTCGCGGCAGATCTGGCGAATGGACGGATCGTCGTCGACGACGAGGACCTTGGGCGCTTCGCGACGGCCGGACTCGACGAGGCGGAGGCACGCGTCGCGGAACGCGGCGGGTTGGATCGGGAACTCGAGCAGGTCGTCCGCGCCGGCGGCGAGGAGATCGATGCGGCGATCGGAGTCACCGACGACCATGACGGCGGTCTTGGCGGTGTCGGGATCGTGCTCGAGGATCGCCAGGAGCGGGAGGGCATCGGCCATCGCGCCGGCCACGACGGCGAGGGCAGGGTGATCGCTGCGCGCGATGGCGAGCGCGGTGTCGACATCGTTCGCGACGAGGACGCGATCGGTGAGCGACATCAGGAGGCCCTTGAGGAGCAGGGCGCGGCGCGGATCGTCGTCGACGACGAGGGCGCACGCGTTTTCGGCGAGCACGCGGCGGCGCGGTTTTTCTTCGAGGGCGATCGTGCGCGCGGGGGCGTCGGCCTTCGCGGAGACGGGCAGGGTGAACACGAACTTCGTGCCGTTGGTGGCGGCTTCGACCCAGATGCGGCCGCCGTGCGCTTCGATGATCGTGCGCGAGATCGAGAGGCCGAGGGCGGTGCCGCCGACGCGACGGCTGGAGGCGGAGAACGGCTCGAACACGCGCTCGCGATCCTCGGCGGGAATCGGCTCGCCCGTGTTGTGGACGGAGATGCCGACGGTGTCCTCGGAGAGCGGCGGGCCGAACACCTGGACATCGATCGTGCCGCCCGACGGGGCGAAGCGGATCGCGTTGGTGACGAGGTTGCCGAGGACCTGCGCGAGGCGTTCCGGATCGCCGAGGATCGAGATGTCGTTCGCGGACGCGCCGAGCATGATCGTGAGGTGCTTGGTGGCGGCGTGCGTGCGATAGCGATCGATGACCTCGCGCGCGAGGCGATCGAGCTGCACGGGCGCGGCGGCGATCGTGATCGAGCCGGCTTGGGCGCGCGCGAGATCGAGCAGCTGGTCGACGAGCTGGTTCATGCGCGTCGCGGCTTGGCGCGCCATGTCGACGTAGCGGAGCTGGCGATCGCTGAGCGCGCCCGCGTAGCCGGAGAGCACGATGTCGAGCGCGCCCGCGATCGAGGTCAGCGGCGTACGCAGCTCGTGGGACATCACCTGCGCGAACTCGGCGCGGCGGCGCGCGACGTCGGCGGTGTCACCGAGGTCGCGCAGGATCACGATGGCGCCGACGAGCGCGCCGGTCGCGGTGATCGCGCGCGTCTTTCCCGTGGTCGCGGGAGCCATCGCATCGCCTTCGCGCAGCGGCGTGACCACCGAGTGAAGCAGGCGATCGCCGATGCGGACCTCTTCGCGGATCGGTCCGTCGCTGCCGGCGGCGAGGTCGAACGGATAGAAGCCGACCGTGTCCTTGAGGTACTCGGTGTCGACGTGCGCGTCCGCGGGGATGCCGAGCATCTCTCGCGCCGCGGCGTTGACGAACACCGCTCCCGAGCGCGTGTCCGCGACGATGGCGCCATCCGCCATGGCCTCGATGGCTGCTTGTAGGCTTCCCGCCCCGACCGGCATCTACGTGACCAGTGTACAGAATCCGCGGTCCGACTGCTTCAGGCTTCGCGGATGGCGTCGCCTCCGGCCTCGCGCCGGCGGAAGGTACGTTCGAGTGCGGCGTAGTAGCCGTCCTTCGCAACCAGCTGATCGTGCGTGCCTTGCTCGATGACCTGGCCCTTGTCCATGACGACGATGACGTCGGCGTTGCGGATGGTGGACAGGCGGTGGGCGATGACCAATGTCGTCCGGCCCTTCATCAGCTCGGCGACGCCCTTTTCGATCAGGCTCTCGGCCTCGGGATCGACGTGCGCGGTGGCCTCGTCGAGGATCAGGATCTCGGGGTCGCGGAGGAGGGCGCGCGCGAACGCGACGAGCTGGCGCTCGCCGGCCGAGAAGTTCGAGCCGCGCTCGGCGACCGGGGTGTCGAGGCCGGAGGCGCGGCGCGCGAGCGCGCGATCGAGGCCGACGCGGCGGACCGCTTCTTCGATCTTCTCGCGCGGGTACGGCTTGCCGAGCGTGATGTTGTCCGCGAGCGAGCCCGCGAACAGGATCACGTCCTGCGAGACGACGGTGATGCGGCGCCGCAGCTCGGGGAGCTTCAAGTCGCGGATGTCGACGCCGCTGAGGCGGATCGCGCCGCGATCGCGCTCGTAGAGTCGCGTCAGCAGCTTGATCACGGTGGACTTGCCGGAGCCCGTCGCGCCGACGACGGCGATCGTGGCGCCGCGCGCGACCTTCATGTCGACGCCGCGAAGGATCGGCTCCGCGCCGTACGAGAAGTGAACGTTCGCGAGCTCGATCGCGGGACCGTCTTTCGGCGCGTCCTCTTCGTCGTCACCGAACTCGGGACGCGTGGTCATCGCGGACGTTCCGCCGTCGGGCTCGTTGTTATCGAGGAGTTGGAAGATGCGCTCGCTCGCCGCCATCGCGCCTTGCATCACGGCGTACTTCTGCGAGAGGTCGCGCACCGGGATGAAGAACTTGCGGAGGTACTCGATGAACATCGCGATGATCGCGACGGTCTGCACCATCGATGCATCGTGCGGCCGACCCGCGACGAACCACAGCACGAGGCCGATCGCGATCGACTCGATCGCTTCGACGATGGCGTACATCGCGGAGTCGGCGCGGATCTGACCGAGGTACGCGTCGCGGTGGCCCGCGTTGATCTCGTCGTATTCGGACAGCGCGATCTTCGAGCGGCCGAGCAGGTGCAGCACCTTGATGCCCGAGAGGTGCTCTTGCGCGAATGCATTCATCGCGGCGAGGCGCACGCGGATCTGCCGGAACGACGCGCGCATCAAGCGGCGCGCGTACTCGACGAGCATGAACAACAGCGGCAGCGTGCCGAGGACGAGCAGCGTCAGCCGCCACTCGATCACGAACATGACGCCGATGATGATGATCATCTTCAGCACGTCGGCGATCAGCGTGATCGCGCCCTGCGCGAACATCTCGTTGAGGCTCTCGATGTCGTTCGTCATGCGCGTCATGAGGCGCCCGACGGGGATGCGATCGAAGAACGCCGCGCGCTGCGACAGCACCTTGTCGAAGGTGGCGATGCGCAGCGCGTGCATCGTCTTTTGCCCCGCGGCTTGGAGGAACCAGATCTCGCAGAACGACGAGCCGCCCTGCGCCATCACGAGCGCCATGTAGCCGGCGGCGTCCCACGGCAACATCGAGATGTCGCCGAGCAGCATGTGGTTCGCGAGCGCGTAGCCGAACAGCCGAGGCTGTGCGAGCTCGAACGCGATCGTGAGCGGCATGAACAACATCCACGCCGCGAGCAGCCTCTTGTGCGGCCGGATGAACGGCCACAGCCGGCGAAACAGCTCGATGTCGTACGCCTTGCCGAGGACGACCTCGTCCTTCGCGGGCTCGACGCGCGGCGCCGTCGTCGCCATCAGTTCGCGTCCTTCACCGTGTCGGTGTCGAGCTGCGAAGCGTAGAGCTCGCCGTACGTGCCGCCTTGCGCGAGCAGCTCGGCGTGCGTGCCGCGCGCGATGATCTTGCCCTGATCGAGGACGATGATCTGATCCGCGTCTTTGATCGCGGCGATGCGGTGCGAGATCAGAACGGCGGTGCGGCCGTGCATGACGCTCTTGAGGTTCCCGAGGATCGCGCGCTCGGTCTCGGCATCGACCGACGACAGCGAGTCATCGAGCACCAGCAAGCGCGGCTCCGCGGCGAGGGCGCGGGCGAGCGCGACGCGCTGGCGCTGACCACCGGACAGCGTGATGCCGCGCTCGCCGACGATGGTCGCGAGTCCCTCCGGCATCGCGCCGAGATCGCGCGTGAGCCCGGCGGCGCTCGCGGCGGCGGTGACGCGGGGCTCGTCGCGCAGATCTTTGGCCGCTTCGCGGGCGCCGAACGACTCGAGCTCCTTCGCGCGCGCCGCGGGGATCGCGGTGCCGCCGCCGTAGCCCATCGCGATGTTGTCGGCGATCGTCGTCGAGAACAGGAACGCTTCCTGCGGCGCGTAGCCGATCTGCTTGCGCAGCGATCCGAGCGGCAGGGTGGTGATGTCCTTGCCGTCGAGGAACACGCTGCCGCGCGGCACTTCGATCAACCGGCACAGCGCATCGACGAGCGTGCTCTTGCCCGCGCCGGTGCGCCCGACCACCGCGGTGATCGTGCCGGGCTGGAGGGAGAGAGAGATGTCCTCGAGGATCACGCGGTCGCCGACCTTGATCGTCAGGTCCTTGACCTCGACGCTGGCGGGCTTGGTGCTGTCGGGAAGCGGCTCGGCGATGCCCTCGGGGAGGTCCGTCTTCGTCGATTGCAGCTCGACGAGGCGCGTCCACGACACGCGACCGCGCTGCACGAGCGCGAGCATGAAGCCGAGCGTCAGCGTCGGCCACACGAGGCGCGTGAGGTAGCCCGCGAACGCGACGACCTCGCCGCGCGTCATGTCGCCGAAGATCAGCGCGCGACCGCCGAACAGGATCAGGATCGCCATGCCGAGCGACGCGAGCGTGTTGAGGATCGGCCCGAGCTGGATGCGGACCTTCGCCGCTTCCATGTTCTCCTTGAGCAGCTTTTCGGAGCGCTCGATGAAGCCTTTGCGCCGCACGTCCTCGAGGCCGTACGTCTTGATCACCTGGATCGCGCCGAGGTCCTCCTGGATCCGCGACGACAGCGCGCCGAGCTCGACCTGCACGTTGCGCATCGACGCCCACATGCGCTTGCTCATCGCCTGACCGACGACGTAGATCAGCGGGAACGGCAAGATCGCCCACAAGGTGACGACCGGATCGGTCGCGAGCATCACGCCGAGCACGCTGATGAACGCGAGGATCGCGTTGCCGAGCGAGACGAGACCGAAGCCCCACATCGCGCGCACGGTCTGCACGTCGTTCGTGAGGCGAGACATCACGTCGCCGACGGGGTGATCGCGGTAGTACGCCGGCGACAGCGTCATCATGTGTCCGAACAAGTCGGAGCGCAGGTCGTACTCGGCGCCGCGCGCGGCGTTGAAGATCCAGATGCGCGATGCGATGCGGGTGCCCGCCGTCAGAAACGCGAACGCGACCATGCCCGCGACGAGCTGGAGCACGAGGTGGACGTCGGTGCCCGTGCCCTTGATCTCGTCGATCGCGCGACCCATGAGCTGCGGCACGCCGAGGTACGCCGCGTTCGTGAGGGCGAGCATCACCACGCCCATCGCGAGCCGCGAGCGGTAGGGCCGGAGATAGCCGAGCGATGAACGAACGCTCACGGTAGGGAGGCGTTTGTACGCCCGCGAGCGCAGCGTTTCGAGGCCGGTTGCCCGCTCTTCTAGCTAGGTGGATCGCCCGGTGATCATCCGGCCGGGAGCGCCCTAACCGCGCGGATCCTCGGTACAGTCGGCCGCCGTCACGGCACGCCATGGCTGACTTCGCGAACCTCCTCGCCGTCCTCGAGAACGATCCAGATGACGCCCAGGCACGCGATGCACTTGCATCGGTGTCTCGGACCACGCCGCCGAACGTGCGCGTGGAAAAGCTCGCGGCGACCCGCAAGCTGCTCGCATCGCGCGGGCGACCCGATGCCGTGGTCCACCTGTTGGACATCGAGCTCGGCGCGCTGACGCCGCAGGAGCCGGGGGCTGTCGATCGCCGCGTCGATCTCTTGCTCGAGAAAGGCATGATCCTCGACGGCGAGCTGCTCGACGTTCCGGCCGCGCGCGCAGCGTTCGACGAGGTCCTCAAGGCGCGCCCCGCCGATTCGATGGCGAAGGAAGCGATCGAGGAGCTCGATCTCGCGGAGAAGAACTGGAAGAAGTTCGCGGCGAAGTACATCCAAGAGGCGAGCGCGTCGACGGATCGCAGCCTCGCCACCGGGCTCTACGAGTCCGCGGCGGAAGCCTACGTGCGGTTCGCGCCCGAGGCGCCCGAGGCCGAGCAGTACCTGCGCAAGTCGCTCGAAGTGGATCCCAAGAACGGCAAGGCCGCGTTCCATCTCGCGCGCCTCTTGCGCCGGATGCAGCGCTGGCAGGAGCTCGCGAAGCTCCTCGACGAGCGCGCCGATGTCGCCGGCACCGTCGAAGAGAAGGTCGCCGCGCTCAACAGCCTCGCCGACGTCGCGCGGAAGCAGCTGAACGATCCCGCGCGCGCCGATGCCACGGTCAAGCGCGTGCTCGTGCTCGATCCCGCGCAGCCGCAGGCGTTGCGCGCGCTCACCGATGCGCTCGCGAGTGCGGGCGATTGGCCCGCGCTCGTCACCACGTATCAGAGCGCGATCAAAGCGCGGCGCGATGGCGACGACCTCGGCATGCTGCTGCAGGTCGCGATGCTGCTGTGGAAGCACATCGGCGATCTCGATCAGGCCGAGGAGTACTTCCGTCGCGTGCGCAAGATCGATCCGGCGCACCCCGCCGCGATCGACTTCTATCGCGAGTACTACCCGAAGAAGGGCGAGAACCAGAAGCTGCTCGCGCTGCTGCGGCAGGTCGAGAAGCAGGTGCGCCCGCGCGCCGAGAGCGCCGATCAGAGCGGCGCCGTGGCGGCGGGCCAGCGCTCGATCTCCGTCGAGATCGCACAGCTCGCCGAAGCGCAGAACAACCCCGAGAAAGCGATCGAAGCGTGGAAGACGCACCTCCGCGGCGATCCGTCGTCGGCGGAGGCACGCGCGGCGCTCGTGCGGCTGTATCGCAAGACCGAGAAGTGGAACGCGCTCCTCGATCTGATGAAGGAAGAGATCGAGCGACTGCCGGAGACCGAGGTCGCCGCGCGCGTCGATCGATTGCACCAGGTCGTCGAGATCTATCGCGACAAGCTGCGGCTCGACGTGATGGTGATCAACACCTACAACGCGATCCTCAAGATCGATCCGGACAACAAGCGCGCCGCCGACGAGCTGGCCGCGAAGTTCCGCGCGCTCGGACGCTGGAACGATCTGATCGCCGTACTCACGCGCAAGAGTGAAGCAGCGGACGTTCCCGACGAGGAACGCATCGCGGTGCTGCGCGAGATCGCGGATCTGTGGTCCGAGCGGTTCGGCAACTTCGCGAACGCCGTACGTCCGCTCGAGCGCATCGTCGAGATCGCGCCGCGCACGCAGATCAGCGGCGACGCGCTCGCAAAGCTCAAAGAGATCTACACGAAGCGCCGCCAGTGGCGCGCGTTGATCGATGTCCTCGGTCGCGAGGCGAACGAGATGGCGCCGGTGGACAAGCGCGCGAAGCAAGCCGAGATGGCGCGCCTCGCGGCGGAGCGCCTCGGTGACTCGCGGCTCGCGATCGAGATCTACAATACGATCCTCGGCGAGGCCGGGCCGGATCATCCGGAGACGCTCGTCGCTCTCGCGGCGCTGTACGAGCGCGAGAAGCGATTCATGGCGCTCGCCGAGATCCTCGAGCGCCAGATCGCGGCGCTCGTCGAACAGAAGAAGACCAAGGAGACGATCGCGCTACTCGAGAAGCTCGGGCAGGTGTACGCGGATCGCCTCGGCTCGGCGCAGGTCGCCGCCGCGCAGTGGAAGCGCATCCTCGATCTCGAGCCGAACCACGCGAAGGCGCTGCGCACCCTGCGCGAGCTCTATGCAACCGCGGGAGACTTCGCGGGGCTCGAGCAGCTCTACGCGCGCCTCGGACAGCAAGAGGAGCTCGTCGACGCGCTCCTCGGCATCGCCGATCGCCTCGACGACAAGTCGCGCCGGCTCCCGCTCGTCGAGCGCGCCGCGCAGCTCGCGCAGGAGCGCGCCGACAACGCGAAGGACGCGGCGGTCGCGCCGACGGTCGAGCGCGCACGGCAGGTGTGGGAGCGCGTGCTCTCCGTCGAGCCGATGCACATCGGCGCCGCGAGGGCGCTCGCCCCGATCTACGCGAAGCAAGAGAAGTGGGCGCGCCTGATCACGGTCCACGAGATCGAGCTCGCGTCGGCTCCCGATGTCCCCGCGCGGCTCGCGAAGATCGCGCAGATCCGCCAGCTGTGCGAGCAGCGCCTCGCGTCGCGCACGCTCGCCTTCGCGTGGACGCTGCGCGCGTACGAGCTCGATCCGACGAGCGACGCGCTGTTCGCCGACGTGCTGCGCCTCGCGAGCGAGCCCGAGCAGTGGCGCGACGTCGCCGCTGCATTCGATCGTCAACTGGCGACCGCTGGGCTCGACGACGCGACGAAGCTCCGCATGCTGCGCGAGCTCGCGAAGATCGCGTCGCGCCGGCTCACGGATCCCGAGCGTGCACGTGCGTACCACCGTCAGGTGATCGCGTTGTCCGCGGACGATCGCGAAGCCGAGCAGCACCTCGAAGAGCTCGCGATCCAGCTCGCCGATTGGCAGGACTTGCTCGCGTCGTATCGCCGCCGCGCGGCGCGCGAGAAAGATCCGCTCGAGCGCACCTCGCTGCTCATCGAGATCGCATCGCTGCAGGAAGAGCGGCTCGCGGATCTCGACGGTGCCGCCGCCACGTATCGCGAAGCGCTGTCGGTGACGCCGACGCAGATCCGCGCGATGCGTGCGCTCGCTCGCATCGAAGAAGCGCGCGGTGACGGCGAGGCCGTCGCCGAAGTGCTCGCGATGGAGCTCGAGCAGACGAGCGATCCGCAGGCGCGGTTCGACATGCTGATGCGCCTCGCGCGCCTCGAAGAAGAGGGCAACGAGCGCAACGCGAACGCGCTCGAGTACTACAAGAAGGCGCTCGCGGTGCCAGGTCCCGGCAACGCGGTGCGCCCGCAGGCCGTGTCCGCGCTCGTGCGCTACATCCTCGCCGATGGTCCGGGCGAGAAGCTTCCGCCGGCGGAGCGCGTCGCGACGGCACGCCTGATCCTGCCGCACCTCGTCGCCGCGAAGAACGTCGGCGTCCAGGCGCTCGCCCTCGAAGTGATCCGCAACGGCAGCGAGACCACCGCGAACGAGCGGCTGGATCTCGATCGCCAATTGATGCGGCTCTACCACGTCGATCTCGGAGACCCCGCGGCGGCGTGGCAGTCCGGCCTCAACGTGATCGCCGCGGATCCCGCGGACGGCGAGGTTCGCAACGCGCTCGGTCTCCTCGCCGGCCAGCTCGGCCGGGATGGCGAGTGGTCGCAGCAGCTCGCGAAGGCGCTCGCGACGCTTCGCGCGCGCAACGCGACGCCCGCCGACATCCGCGCGGTGGCGACGGAGCTCGCGATCGTGGCGGGGCCGCGTCTCGGCGATGCCGCGACCGCGGAGCGCGCGTGGCTCACCGTGCTCGAGGTCGAGGCGGATGCGCCCGATGCGTTCGACGCGCTCGCGAACGCGTATCGCATCGAACAGCGCTGGCTGGATCTGCGGGCGTTGCTCGAGCGCCGCGTCGGCGTGACGCTCGACGATCGCGCGCGGCTCGGTTCGCTGCTCGAGATCGCGACGCTCGACGAGGACGTGCTCGGACAGCCGGCGAAGGCCGCCGACGCGCATCGCCGCGTCCTCGAGCTCGATCCGAGCTACATGGCGAGCTACACGGCACTCGATCGGCTGTACACGGCGGCGGGGCAGTGGAAGGAGCTCGAAGAGCTGCTCGCACGCCAAGCCGATTACATCGCGACCGGTCCCGCCGCGCGCGGCGTCGTCGCGATCAGCCCGACCGGCGGCGTGGTCACCAGCGGTGACACCGTCGAGATGATGTATCGCCGCGCGGAGCTGTTCGCGCACAAGCTCGGTGATCCGAATCGCGCAGTCGATCTGCTCGAGGATGTCGTCGGTCGTCGCCGCGGACACGCAGATGCTCGCGAGCTCCTCGAAGAGCTGCTCGGAAACAAGGACACCGCGCAACGCGTCGCGCGCATCCTCGAACCGCTCTACGAGCAAGAGAAGCTGTGGAAGGATCTCGTAGGCGTGCTGCGCGTGCAGTACGAGAAAGCGAGCGGGACGGAGTCCGTCGAGCTGCTCTCGCGCATCGCGACGATCGAGGAGGCCGAGCTCGCCGGCGCACCGAAGGCATTCGATGCGTGGCTGCGCGTGCTCCAGCTCGATCCGACGCACGAACGCGCGCGCCAGGAGCTGTCGCGTCTCGCGCAGGCGCTCGGTCGCTGGCCCGAGGCCACCGCGGCCCTCGAAGCCGCCGCGAACGCCGCGCCCGAGGGCGATGTCGTCACCCGCGCTGCGTTGCTCGGCGAGCTCGCCGCGTATTACGACACGCAGCTCGGCGATGCGCCGCGCGCGATCGCGTCGTACCGGCGCTGGCTCGAGGTCGATCCATCGAATCCGACGACGGTCCGCCGCTCGACCACCGCGCTCGCGCGCCTCTACGAAGAGGGCAAGGCATGGCCCGAGCTCCGCGCGATCACGCGCAAGCAGGCCGAGTGGGCCGAGGAGGCCGGCGAGCGCCGCGCGTTGCTCGCTCGCGTCGCCGCTCTCGAGGAGGAGAAGCTCGGCGACAAGACGGCCGCGATCGCGACGTGGGCCGAGCTGCTCAACGATCAGCCCACGGACGCCGGTGCGCTCAACGCACTCGAGCGCCTGTACGAGGCGAGCGAGAAGTGGCGCGAGCTGATCGATGTCCTGCGCCGCAAGCTCGATCACGCACAAGCCGCGGAAGCGAAGCAGCTCCTCGGACGGATCGCCGAGATCCACGAGGTGATGCTCGAGGAGCCCGACGACGCGATCGCCGCGCACCTCGAGATCATCGATCGCGACGCGAGCGATGCCCGTGCGCTCAGCGAGCTCGCGCGCTTGTACCGCGAGGCCGAGCGCGCCTCCGATCTGCTCGAGGTCCTCGAGCGTCAAGCCGCGCTCGATCCGTCGCGCCGTGTGGAGCTGTACATCGAGACCGCGCGGATCCTCCGCGGTCCGCTCGCGCGTCCGTACGCCGCGCTCGATCGCTGGAAGCTCGTCCTCGACGAGGAGCCCGATAACGCGCACGCGATCGCCGCGGTCGAAGCCGCGCTGCAGGATGTCGATCAGCGCAGCATCGCGGCCGATATCCTCCGCCCGATCTACGACGGCCTCGCGCAACACGAGCGACTCGCCACGTTGCAGCTGCGCGCCGCCGAGTGGACCGACGATCCGAGCGCGAAGCTACGCGCCCTCGGCGAAGTGGTTCGCCTGCGCGAGTACATGCTCGACGACAAGGCCGGCGCGTTCGACGCGCAGATGCAGGCGCTGCGTCATGCCGCGACCGAGCCCGAGCTCCCGCAGATCGTCGCCGAGGTCGAGCGCCTCGCCGGCGAGCTCAACCGCGAAGCGGATCTGATCGACGCGTACCGCGAGGTCGCGCCGAATGTCCTCGATTCGGAGATCCAGCGCCGCCTCTATCTCGACGTCGCCGATCTCGCGCGCGCCGTGCGTCGCGATCTCGCGCTGGCGGGCGAGTACTACCTCAAGGTGCTGGAGTCCCAGCACGACGATCACCGCGCGCTCGCCGCCCTCGAGAACATCTATCGCGAGACCGGTGACACCGAGCGGCTCGTCGAGATCCTGCTGCGCCAAGCCGATTCGGCCGCGGCGGACGTCGAGGATCGCGTCGCCGCGCTCGTCGAAGCCGCGGGGCTGTACATCAAGCTCGGCCGGCCCGACGACGCGATCGGTACGTGGGAGCAAGTCCTCGCACTCGCTCCCGAGCGCCGCGACGCCGTCGACGCGCTCGAGGCGCTGTATCGCGAACAGAGCCGATGGCCCGACGTCGTCGATCTGTACGAGCGCCGCCTCGGCTTCGCGACCTCCGTCGAGGAAGCCGTGGGCCTCCGCGTCCAGCTCGGTGATATCCACGAGCGGCACCTGCACGACGTCGAGACCGCGATCGACAACTACTCCGCGGCGCTCTCCGGCGATGCGCGCAACGAGAAGGCGCTGTCCGCCGTCGAGCGGTTCCTGCGCGATCCGGACCTGCGCGCGCTCGCGGCCGAGGTGCTCGAGCCGATCTACATCGGCCAGCAGCGCTGGACCGATCTGATCCGCGTCTACGAAGCGCGGCTCGAAGGGACGAGCGATCCGACCGAGCGACTCAAGATCACGCGGTTCGTCGCGCGGCTCTACGAAGAGCAGCTCGAGGACTTCGAGAATGCCAGCAAGTGGTACGCGCGGTTGTTCCGCGAAGCGCCCGACGACGCCAATATCCGCGATCAGCTGCAGCGACTCGCGTCGATGGTCGACAACTGGGGCTTCGTCGCGCAGACGTACCAGCAGTATCTCGACGACGAACAGGGCGAGTCCGACGACCTTCGCGACATCGCGATCGCGGCCGCGGCGATCTACGACCGCCGCCTGAATAACGTCGATGCCGCGTACGCCGCCTATCGGCGCGCGCTCGCGATCCAGATCGACGACGCCGTTCCGAACGAGCGCGAGCTGATCCGCCGCCTCGAAGAGCTGCTCGGTCGCGCGCAGAAGTGGCCCGAGCTCGTGCAGATCTACGAGGACGAGATCACGCGCGCGGACGACGAGCTTCGTCGCGAGGTCTCGATCAAGCGCGCACGCCTCGTCGAGGACGGCCTCGGCGATCCGGGCCGCGCGATCGAGGGCTGGCGCGAGGTCGTGCTCCAGACCGAGGGCGGTGGCTCCCCGATGGCGGAGCACTCGTATCGCGAGGCCGTCGGCGAGCTCGAGCGCTTGTACCGTTCGCGGCAGCAGTGGCGCGATCTCGTCGATCTGTTCGAGGCGCGGCTGTCGCGCTCGCAGCAGCCGCAAGAAACGGCCGAGCTGCGCCTGCGCCTCGCCGAGCTCCTCGAAGTGGAGGTCAAGGATCTCGCTGCCGCGATCGATCAGCTCGAGCACGTCATCGCCGAAGGCGCGGCGTGGGACCGCGCGGTCGGTTCGCTCGAGCGCCTCGTGGTTCACGAGGAGTATCGCGAGCGCATCGCCGAGCTCCTCGAGCCCGTGTATCGCGAGCAGGATTGGTGGCAGAAGCTCGTCGTCATCCTCGACGCGAAGCTCGACTACGTCCGCGATCCGATCGATCAGATCACCACGCTGCACGAGATCGCGAAGATCCACGAGGAGCGCGGCGGTGCGCTCGATCTCGCGTTGCACTCGCTCGCGCGTGCGTGGCGCATCGACGTCTCGGATGACGAGAGCCTCCTCAAGCTGCTCCAGCTCGCGGCCAAGCTCGGTGCGTGGGACGACGCGGTCCGGACGCTCGAAGAGGGCGCCTCCGCGGCACCGAGCGGCGACCTCGCTGGTGCGTTGTGGGCCCGCGCGGCGGAGATCCACGAAGGACAGCGCGGCGACAACAAGGCGGCGATCCGCGCGTGGCGCAAGGTCGAGCAGTCGCGGCCCGATGACCTCGTCGCGCTGGCCGCACTCGATCGGTTGCTCGCGATCGAGGGACGCGTGCAAGAGCTCGTCAAGATCGTCGAGCGGCGTGCCGAGCTGTCCGAGGACACCGGAGTTCGCCTCGTGCTGCTCCATCGTGTCGCCGCGCTCTACGACGAGGTGCTGAACGATCCGCCCGCGGCGATCACCGCGTATCGCAACGTGCTCGGCGTCGACGACACGGATCTGTCGGCGCTCGACGCGCTCGAGCGGCTGTACGCGAATGCGAACGATGGCCGCGAGCTCGCGACCACGCTCGAGCGCAAGATCGAGCTGACCACGGACCTCACGACGCGCCAGGATCTGCGGCACGCGGCGGCGCGCGTCTACGAGACCCAGCTCGACGACATCTATCAAGCGATCGACAAGCTGGTCGCGGTTCTCGACGACGATGCAGGCGATCCCAAGGCGCTCGCGGAGCTCGATCGCATCTACGCGAAGCAGAAGATGTGGCCCGAGCTGCTCGACGTCGTCGACAAGCGTGCGCTGCTCGCGCACAACGCGGTCGATCGCGCGGACCTCGCGTTCCGCGCGGCGCACCTCGTCGAGGTCGAGCTGCTCGATCCGGAGGCCGCGATCCCGCGATACGGCGCCGTCCTCCAGGTGCTGCCGTCGCACGCACCCGCACGCAACGCGCTCGCAGCGCTGATGGCCGACGAGGATCACGTCGACGCGACGTCCGCGATCCTCGAGCGCGTCTATCGCGCCGATCGCGACGCGGCCGGTCTCGCGCGCGTGTACGAGCGCCGCCTCGCGGTGCCGTCGGACGATCCGAGCGCGCGGCTCGGCGATTGGGCCGCGCTCGCCGAGGTCCACGAGACACTCGCGAACAATCCCGTCGAGGCGTTCAGCGTGTGGTCGCGCGCGATCCAGTCCACGCCCGAGAACGCGGATCACCTCCAACCGCTGCTGCGGCTCGCCGAGGGGAATCCGTCGCTGTGGCCCGAGCTCGCCAGCCGCCTCGAGCGCTTGCTGCAGGAGGCGCTGCCCACGGACGTCGAGCAGGCGTACGCGATGCAGCTCGGCATGATTGCCGAGGATCGACTCCAGGATCTCGATCGCGCCGCGAGCGCGTTCGAGCGCGCGTCGCACGGTCCCGAGCCGCGCGCGGCGCTCGCATCCCTCGAGCGCGTGCTCGCGCGGTCGAGCAAGTGGTCTGATCTCGCGTTCGTGTTGCGTCGCCAGGCCGATGCGGCCGAGGACGATCCCACGGCGGCGAACTACCTGTTCCACATGGGCGATCTGCAGGAGACCACGCTGCGCGATGCGCCCGCCGCAGTCGCCGCGTATCGCGAAGTGCTCCAGCTCGCGCCGATGCACCAGCAGGCGCGCGCGGCCCTCGAGCGGATGCTGACCGTCACGCCGCCGATCTCGCCCGAGATGCGCACCGACATCGTCGAGGTGCTCGAGCCGTTGTTCGAGCAGGACGGCGACGCGGCGCGTTTGATCAACGTCCTCGAGGCGAAGCTCGTGCTCGAAGAGGATCCGATCGATCGCGCGACCTCGCTCGGTCGCATCGTGGAGCTCGCGGAGGTTCGCCTCGGTGATCGCGCACGCGCGCTCGATGCAGCGCTGCGTTGGCTCGCGATCGATCCCGCCTCGCACCAGGCGCTGTCCGAGACCGAGCGTCTCGCGGAGCGTCTCGGTCAGTGGCAAGAGGTCGGCACGCGGCTGTCCTCGATCGTTCACGCGAGCGATGCGACGACGCGCGATCCGGACGTGCAGGTTGCACTGCTCGTGTTCCTCGGCAGGATCCAGCGCGAGCGACTCGGGCAGCTCGACGACGCCGCCGCGGCGTATCGCGCGGCGCTCGCCCTCGAGCCCGAGGCCATCTCGGCGCTCGACGCGTTGATCGAGATCCTTCGCCAGAAGGGCGATGCCGTGGCGCTCGCCGACGCACTCCGCCAGCGCGGCAAGACCGTGCAAGAGGTGCCCGAGAAGCGCGCCGCGTTCGCAGAAGTCGCGCAGCTCGCGGAGCGCTCCGGTGATCGCGAAGGCGCGATCGCCGCGTGGCGCGAGATCACGGACAACGACGACACGGATCGCCAGGCGCTCGACGAGCTCGCGCGGCTGTACCGCACGACCGGCCAGCGCGCCGAGCTGATCGATACGCTCGGCCGCGCCGCACGCGCGGCGAGCTCGCCCGCCGACGAGAAGCAGCTGCGCGTCGAGATCGCGCAGCTCGAGTCCGACTCGCCGCGCGGGGTGTCCGCGTGGCAGTCCGTGCTCGATCTGGATCCGGAGGATCTGTCGGCGCTCGGTGCGCTCGAAGCCGCGTACGCGAAGGCCAGCGATTGGATGGCCGTGTCGGACACGCAGAGCCGCCGCCTGGCGCTCGCGAAGTCCGCGTGGGACAAGGTCGCGATCCACGCCGAGATGGCGAACACGGCCGAGCACAAGCGAAGCTCGATCGACGACGCGATCGCGAGCTGGTACGCCGCGCTCGATGTCGATGCGAGCTACCAACCCGCCTATGTCGAGCTCGATCGACTGCTGACGGCATCGAACCGCCCGCACGATCTCGTGGATCTCCTCGAGAAGCGCGCGGAGCTGTACGCCGCGCAGGGCGACAACGCGGGCGAGATCGCGACGCTCGCGCGCGCCGCGGACGTGTGGGAGGGCCAGCTCGATAACCCCGACGCCGCCGGCGATATCCTCGAGAAGATCCTCGCGCGCGAGCCCACGTCGGTCGCAGCGCTCACGCGACTGTCGAAGATCTACGAGCGCTCCGGCGACTGGGACAAGTGCAAGGACGTGCTGCAGCGCGCGCTCGATCTCGCGCCGCAGGGACGCGACGCGGCGGATCTGTTCTTCCGCCTCGGGGAGGTCGCGCGCGTCGGCGACTCCGATGTCGACACCGCGATCCAGCACTACAAGGGCGCGCTCGGTCACGACCCGACGCACGGCCCCTCGATCGCCGCGCTCGAGAAGCTCGCGCGTGAGCGCCGCGACAACGTGCTGCTCGCCGACATGCTCGCGCGCCGCGTGCTGGACACGCCGAAGCCCGCGGATCGCGTCGCGCTCTACGTGGAGATCGCGGATCTCGAGCGCAAGGTCGGGCGCACCGACGCGGCGCTCGCCGCGCTCGCGAAGGCGAACACCGATGCACCGAACGATGCGCGCGTGATGGCGCCGCTCGCGGATCTGTACTTCGCAGCGAATCGCCTGGACGAAGCCGCGCCGATCTACGACAAGCTCGCCGAGGAGGCGAAGGGCGCGCGTCGCATGAAGGACGTCGCGCGGTTCCGCCAGCGCCAGGGCGGCATCCTCGAAGCGCGCGGTGATCGTCCGGGTGCGCTCGCTGCGTACGAAGAGGCGCTGCGCATCAGCCCGGGCGACGTGTCGACGATGACGAGCCTCGCGAAGCTCTACCTCGCCGCCGAGGACTGGGAGAAGGCGCGCAAGATCTATCAGTCGCTCGTGCTGCAAAACATCGATGCCGACACGGGCGTCACCAAGGGCGAAGTCTATTGGGCCCTCGGCAAGATCCACCTGCAGCTCGGTCAGCCGCCGAAGGCGAAGAGCATGTTCCAGCGCGGCCTCGAGATCGAACCGCAGAACCAGAAGCTCAAGGAAGCGCTCCAGTCTCTGCAGTAGCTGCGTCGCGGACGTGCGTTACTTCGACGCCGTGTCGGCGGTCGTCGACGCATCCTTCGCTTCCGGCGTCTTCTTCGCGCCGAACACGCTGCACGTGTTGTTGTTGATGATCCACGAGGCGTCGTTCAGGCACAGGTCCAGATCGTGGAGCTCGCAGTCCACGCCATCCTGGTCGACGAGCAGCGCGTCGTAGTAGCCGCAGTCGACAGCGAGCACGATCGACTCGTCGGGGAACAGCACGTCACCGCCGAGCAGGTTCCCGCCCCACGAGGAGCTATTGACGTCCGTCAAATAGATCTCCTCGATCACGAAGTCCGAGTTGTTCGACACTTCGAGGGTCGCATCGGCGACGCCGTCACCGGCGATGACGCAACCACCGGCGAGCGATGCAGTGAGCAGAAGAGCAGGGGCGAGAAAGCGAGTGGTCGACATGATGACCAGTCGAGGAGCAACGCGCGTGCCGCGATGGCAGTTGCGAACACGCGTTCACGCCTGGACGGCGTTCAGGCCGGATCCTGCGGATTGCTCGTAGCGTACGTGTCGTGCGCTCGTCACACGGCACGGCAAGGGGGTGGATCGCTCGTTCTCAGCGTGCCTTGCCGCCACACCCGGCGACTGCAAGCTCTGCAGCTCGCGACGCATCACTGCCATTCTTGCTGATCTCGATCAGCTTCGCTTTGGCGGATGCCGGACACTTCGGGCCGAGCTTCGCGAGCGCGGTCGCTGCAGCCGAGACGATCTCGGGGAACGCTTCGTCGTAGAGAGCGTCACCGAGTGCGGGTACCGCACCGGGCGCGTCGAGGATCGCGATCACGGGCGCTGCCGACACGGCGAGCGATAGCGCTGCTTCGCCATCGTCACCCGCGCCGATCGCTGCGCCGCGCCAGCGCGTGAAGTTCCCGACGAGCGTCGCGCCGAGCTTCGCATCGCCGAGCACGGCGGCGAGCCCCACCGCTTGCGTGCGCAGCTCGATCGGCGAGCGCGTGTCGTCCCACACCTTCGCGAGGATCTCCGCGACGCCTTGCGCGCGGCACTGCACGAGCGCCACGAGCGAATCGGCGCGGACATCGACGCTCGTGTCCTTCGCGATCGCTTCGACGAGCGCCCCGCGCGGCCCGAGACGCTGACAGCGAACACCGAGCGAGCTCGCCGCACGCCGCCGCACGTCGGGCCACGTGTCCGTCGCGAGCGCGGCCGTGATGATGCGATCGATCCCGTCGGGATCCGGCGTGTGCCACGGGGTGCCGGTATCGACCTCGGTGGTCGCGAGTGCGCCGAGCACCGCGAGTCGCACGCCGGGATCTGGATCCCTCGCGAGGTTCACGATCAGCGAGAGCGCCTCGGGTCGCGGTGCGCTCGCAGCGCCGACCACCGCGACTTGCCGCAGCGCCGCACCGATGGCGCCGGCGGGGAGGGCGCGCAGCGTGGCTTCGAGTGCGCGCAGCGCGGCCGCATCGCCGAGCGTCGCGACGCCATCGATCAACCGATAGCGTCGCTCGTAGTCCGTCGCCGCCGGCAATGCACTCTGCATCGCCGCTAGCGCCGCCGTGCGATCCGCAGGCGTCGACCTCGCTCGCTTGGTGATCGCGCGCCACAGGTCGCCGGCCGAGGCAGCCTCGGTCTCCTTCTGCGCCGCTTCGATCAGCTGCGCCGTCGTCGCGAGGGCGAGCTGTTCGATGACGACCTTGCGCAGCTCGGTCGGTCCCGTGCCCGCGAGATCGACGAGCAGCGGCAACCCCTTCGCATCCGTGCTGATCGCGTGCGCGGCCGCGAGGCGCGCGGACAGGTCGAGGCCTGACTTCGAGGCGAGCTGCGCGAGCTCTTCCTGCATCCCGCGCCGGCCGAGCGCGCGCACGATGTCGACGAGCGCTTCTCCCTCGGCCCAGCCTTCGGTCGCCGCGCGCACGAGCATCGGCACCGCGGCCGGATCGTCGATCTTCGCGATCACCGCGAGCAACCGCCGGCGCACGCGTGCGTCGTTCGTCTTCACGATCTCGGCTTCGAGCGCGGTCGCACCGGCGGCGCCGCGCTTCGCGAGCACGGCTTCGGCGTTCGTGCTGTCGACGCCGAGCGCGACGATGCGCGCGAGCATCGCTTCGGCGCCACCGGCGCGTTCGCCGTCGGCGTACACGCTGAGCTCGCTGATCGCCGTCTGTCCGGTATCCGGACCGTACGTCTTCTCGAGGATCACGGTCACGCAGCCGGCGATCGGCTGCGGCAGCTCGACGGCATACGCGGCGCCGGTGGTGTCGTCGGGGAGCTCGACGCGATACGCGGCCGATGCGCCGACGATGTCGAGTGTCCTGGGACGATTGAACGCCTTGCCCGCACCCGCGATGCGGATCTGCTTCGCGGCGAGTCCCTGAGCACGCGCTTCGAACGTGAAGAACTGACCTTCGCCCGCGCTCGTCGTGAACTCCTCGCGCCACATCGTCTGCGCCTTGCCGTCGTCGAGCTCGGTCGGAATCCCGAGCCCACCGGCATCGCCCGCGCCGATCTGATGCGACGAGAACCGCGCCGCATACAACACGGGCAGGGGCGCGCTCGGATCGGTCTTCGCGGCGATCACCGGCGCGCTCGCGTCGACACCCACGGGCAACTTCCGCACGCGACCGAACTTCTGTCCGTTCCACCCCTCCGCGAACAGCAGCGCGGGCTTGCCGTCGCAGCGGCGGAGGTTCGCGCGCTTCTGATAGCGATACACGCCGCTCGGTGTGGCCGTGACATCGACCTCGTAGTCCGCATCGAGACCGACGCCGCCGAGCGGTGGGATCGCGCGAGCGTGCACGCGCTGAGCGGCACCTATGGGGAGTACCTCCGCGGCAAGGTCTCGAAGGTGTTCCCCGCGCTCGCCGGAG
>JBGARE010000003.1:419132-487272 GCA_044230415.1 Kofleriaceae bacterium | reverse complement strand
TCAGCGAGCGACCGGCCGAGGCGAATGACCGCGCAGTCCCGGGGCACTGGGAAGGTGACTTGATTATTGGATCGGACAGCTCCGCTATTGGAACGCTCGTCGAGCGCACGACTCGGTTCACGATGCTGCTGTCGCTACCGCGCACCGGCGACTACGGACAGCCACGCGTTAAAGGGCGCCCGTCGACTGGCCACGGTGCCGAAGCCGTCCGCGACGCCATCGCGAAGTCGATCGTTACGCTGCCTAAGCAGCTTCGGCGTTCGTTGACGTGGGACCAGGGCGTCGAGATGGCACAACACGCTCAGCTCCGAATCGACACTGGCCTCCCGATCTACTTCTGCGACCCCCGCAGTCCGTGGCAACGCGGCACAAACGAAAATACCAACGGCCTCCTGCGCCAGTACTTTCCCAAAGGCACAGACCTATCGCGGTATTCACCGGACGAACTGGATGCCGTCGCCCGAGCCCTCAACAGCCGCCCGCGAAAGACTCTCGGATGGAAGACACCAGCCGAAGCTTTGGAAGATCGACTACGCTCCACGAAACAACGGCGTGTTGCGACGACCGATTGAACCTAGTCTGCGCCTGCGGAATGACGTGGTGGATCTCGAGGCATCGCGACGAGCGGCATCCCGGGACTGCGCACCTCCCACCGAAGAGCGCCAGCACCTGCTCGCGCATGCGCGGAGTCACCGAGCTCACAGCGCGCTCGGGATGCGACGCGGTGAGGTCGCCCAAGACCCGCGCATCGCATCGCGCGCGCTCGATGACATGGTCATCGACATCGAACTGGCGACCGGCGCCGATCTGCCGTGATGACACTCGGGACACTCCAGATAGCCGATGGTGTGCGGCGGACCGTCCTCGGAGCCGGGGTTCAAGAACCGGCGGCACAGGGTCTCGACGAGCGCTGCATCGGAGATGTCGCTGCTGCCGCGTTCGTCGGCGAGCGCCTTTCGCGCCTCGCGCCAGAGCGCCATCACGTCGGGCGGTAGCTCGAGCGTCATGCGCTTGGGCCTCAGATCTCGACGCTGCGGATCGGTGGGCAGATCACCGAGCGCTCGCCCCGCGACCATCGCCTGCACCTCGGTGGAGTTGCGATGCTCGATCGCGTCGAGCCACGCGCGCTCGGTGTCGCACGTGGCCACGCGAGTCAGCTCCCGCACGTGCGAGTACGCCAATGCGCCCTGCGAAAGAGCCGTACTCATGGCGGGCAATCCGACGAGCGCCCTCGAGACACGCAGTCGCTCGCGCGCGGTGTGCGGTGCGTAGTGGAGAACGCGCTCCATGTATTCGAAGAAGGACGCACAGCCACGAAGCAGATGCAGCTTGAGATCGTAGGCGCGCGACAGATCGAACGCTTCGGCCGCGTCGAGCTTCGCGCGCGCGGTGGCGTAGCCGCGCAACCGGCGCTCGATACGCGCTCCCTCGTCGAGGTACCGGTCGCCGACCTCTCCATCGCCGGTAACGAATCGCTCGCGCGTCTCGACCTGCTCGTAGCCGCGCTCGTCCGTCACGCTCCGCTCGTACACGCCCGTCCACTCGGTGGTCTTGCTCTCGTCGAACATGCACCTGTTCTACACCCAGGGTTTTGGACGCTCTGGCGTCGCTTCTCGACGACGAATCGTGGTTTCGCGCGCCGGAATGACGCACGAATCGACGAATGCGCACAGAGCGGGCGTCATGCATTTCTATGCACAGTTTTCGTGACGAACGTCGCGGTCGTCCTCGAACACAAGAAATTCTCGTCAAGTGAATTCTCGGCTTTTGGTCGGTCTTGTTCTCTCGACCTTCGAGACACGCGATCTCTTTCGAACAGCGGCTTCGCGTCGACGATCTCGGCCGAGTCCGATCGAGGAACACGTGCATTGCCGATCGAAGGCGACTACACGTCATCGCCTGTCGCCACACGCGAAAGGGCCGCGCTCATGACCCGCAAGCCGACGTCGAGACGCGCATTCTCTCGCGCGCGGTGTGCGGCGCGTAGTGGAGAACGCGCTCCATGCATTCGAAGAACGACACGTAGTCTTCTCGCTTTGCACTCGGACGCGACGGTCCGAACCACGTGGACCTCAACACGGTCTCGATCTCCGAATCACCACGGAGAGATGTCTTCATGGAATGGGCCGTCACAACCGACGGTCAACTCGACGCGAGATCGTCATAGATCGCCCGTGCACGAACGCTGAGGCGCTCGATCGAGATCGCAACGACGACATCGCGTTGGACAGCGATCGCATCGGCAAGCCCGTGGGGACGAGCGCACCCCGCGCGCACCAGCTCCGGATCGCGCGACGACCGCATCGCGGCCGCACCGACGAACCAATGCTGGCAATCGATGGCGCTCGCAGCACGTGCACCTTCGAAGCGAAGGACGCGCAGAGTGTTCGCGAGGTAGCGAGAACCGCCGGGATCCTGCCGCTCGATCGCGTCGATCAGGTCAGCCTGTTCAAGAGCCTTAGGCGCGCGTTAGCTCGACGACGAACACCGACGCCGCGTCGTCGATCGAGACCTCGACGCGAGCCTTGCTGCTCGGGAACGTCAGCCGCTTCTGCCCAGCTCGTTCGACGAGCCGCGACTTGCCCCACTTTGCTTCGAGGAGCGCGACCACCGCTGCTTTGTTGGCCGCGGTCACGAACGGAACCGCGAACATCGCGCGCGCGACTTCACCGCTCGTGGGATCGATCGCGACGCCGATCATCGTCGGCGAGGACGCGAGCTCCGTCGGCGGAAGCGCGATCGTGCCGCCCCCTTGCATCGAGTGGAACTTGGGATACGTGGCCGCGAGTTGCTTCTCGGTCAAGCCGAGCACCGGCAGCGCGAGGCGATCGCCTTGGCCGAGGAGCGCGACGAGCGGCATGTACTCGGCGATGTGGACCACGCCGAGCTTCGCGTCGTAACGAGCGCGAAGTCCGCGCTGCGGTGAGAACCACGTCGGCACCGAATCGATCACCGCGGGTGTGCCCCACGCCGCGGACAGCGCGTCTCCAGCGGTCGGCGGGAGGCCGACGATGCGGATGCCCTTCACGCGCTCGTCGATATCGACGACGACGCGCACGTCCTCGACGCCCGCGGGCACTTCGCTGCCGTCCGCGTACACCGCGGGGACCTTCGCGCGCGGCGTCCCCATCGCGAGGGATGCGAGCGAGCCCGGGCCACCGACGGTGGTGCCGAAGAACGCGGCGCCGAGCTCGCGGTGATAGGCGAGACGGCACAGCGATTCGCGACACGAGAGGTCGACGCGCGTTCCCGCCGTGCGCCACGACACGAGGCCTTCGTTCGCGAGGTTCGTGCGCTCGAGAGGCTTGCCCCACAGCGACGTGAGCTTATCGACGAGGCCGGTCGACGGCGCTTCGATCCCGATCCGCGCGACGATGTCGTTCGAGAACAGGACGTATACCTTCGCGCCGTCGACACTCGCGACGTAGCGCACGCGTTGCGCGGCGTCCCGATACTGCTCGTCGCGCGTGTACTGCGTCATCGCTTTCGCGAGCGACGAACGCGACATCCCGACACGAATTCCGTCGAGCTGAGGCGGCGGCGACATGGACTTGTCGAACAAGGCCGTCGGCGCCGCGGCCGACGAGCCCACGGAAATACCCAACGCGACGGCCAGCGCCGTGATCACCCGCATGCGAGGTACACGATTCGGCATCGCACCGTGATCGCGCAAGCAAAACCAACGGCCGACCCGTGAGAATGTTGTCGGATGAAGAAATCTCGTAGACGCGGCGTCGGAGCTTCTATGAGATGGCTCGTGCTCGTCGCGTTAGCAGGTGGTTCGACGGCCTACGCACAACCCGACATCGAGGCGCGCAAGCCACCTGTGGGCGCGATCGCGAAGCCGCCGTGCACGGTGCGAGCGGAGCTCGTGCCGGTGGTCGCCGCGAATCGCGTGTCGTTGAAGGTCGTGCTGAAGAACAGTGGCTCCAAGCCGGCCACGTTCTCGCTCGCAGCGGCGTGCGGCGCGCGGTTCAGCGTGAGCGGCGAGCCGGCGGTGACGTGTCCGCCGTCGCCGTGCCGGGCCGCACCGACGAAGACGTTCACCGTCGGTGCAAAGAAGAGCCTCGTGCTCGGAACCACGCGCATCGTCGCGAAGGGCGGCCAGTGTCGTGCGCCGATGCCGGATGGCTCCACGTTCTTTCAGGCGGTGGTCTCGACGGATCCGTACGAGCCATCGGTGTGCAGCGGAGCGCAGGTCCACGTGATCAAGGATGCGAAGACCGGCAGGCTGCGCAAAGCGGCGCTGACCGCCCCCGTGGTGTCGCCATCCGATCCACTCGCGCCGTCGCCATCGCCGTCGCCCGTGACGAAGCCGAAGCAGTGTCCGGCGTGCGGCATCGGGTGTCCGCACGGCATGCCGTCGCAGAAGGTCGACGCGAACGGGTGTCGCGTGTGTGCGTGCGAGGACCTGCGGCCGATCGCTCCCGGCACTCCCTAGTGCGTTACTGGATCGCGTCGAACGGCTTTGGCGGCACGAGGAAGAACACGTCGCGCGTATCGAGCTGTGTGACGCCATCGCCGTAGACCGCGACGGTCGCGCGGAACATCTGCGGCGCGTCGGTCGCGACGACCGTGGTGTTCTGCTTGCTCACGACCTTCCAGCACACGGGCGTTCCGGTGCGAACACCGACGAACTTGTCCTTGAACGAGTCGCCGTTCGTGTCCTGCACCGTGAGTCCGCTCGCGCACGCCGCGGTGCCGAGCTGCTGCGTCTCGAGGTGATCGATGAACGCCCCGATCGCGTCGACCGAGTCGGTCGCGTCGTCGGTGGTCACCGCGTTCAGATCGAGCGGCAGTCCGTTCGCGAGCCGGAGGATGCCGGTCTGGATTGCGGACGCCGCGCTCGCACCCGAGCCGTTGAACACGAGCGGTGCGTTGCCGTTCATCAGATCGATCGCGCCGGTGTCGCGGGCCATCTGCTGGAGGTCGCTTTGCGTCGAGCCCGATAGTCCGTCGCCGAGGATGCCGACGACCTTCGCCTTCGTCGACAGGAACTGCGGCTTCACCACGGATGTCCACGCGGGCGTCGCGTACGTGTCGCCGCCGCCGAACGGAGGCTCGTCGGTTGCGAGGAGCACCACGGGCAGCGCGCCCTGGCGGAAGCACGGGTAGCCGAACGTCTGGTACCCCGCGTTCTTCGCCGGCGAGCCGTTGCAGGTCGCGCGCGCGGGAACCGAGCCCATCGAGAAGCTCGCGCCACCCTGGCCGGTGACGGCGGCGTACGCGCCGAACGTCAGCGGCTCGGCGGAGTTCGAACCACCACCGTCGGTGATCGGCACGCCCGCGAAGCTCGCGTTCGGCTGGATGTCGACCCAGTTCTGGAACGCGGTCGCGCCGCCACCTTGGTAGCCGATCGTTCCCGCGCCGGCCCACAGGTCGGGGATGCAGTTGCCGGGTGTTCCGACGCCGTAGGGCGGGCACGCGACGTTGCGAACCACGTTGGACAGGTTCGTCTTGATCGAGCTGATCTCCGCCGACATCGAGCCCGAGCGATCGAGCATCACGTAGAGGTCGACGGCCTGCAGCTTCGTCGAGAAATCGAGGTCGGACGACACCGGCATCTGGGGCTTCTGATAGGGAACCTCGAACACGAAGTCGCCGTTCGCGCGCGGGTTGTCGGCGGCGTTCGTGGGATCCGTGCCGGCGGCGGTCTCGATCAGATCGGTGACGCCGTCGTTGTCGGTGTCGCCGGACAGCGCGCTCGACTCGCCCGGATCGACGGTGCCGCTGCAGTTCGCGTCCTCGGAGACATCGGGGACGCCGTCGTTGTCGCTGTCGCGATCGAGGAAGTCGAGGTGCGAGTCGTGATCGGTGTCGGTCGGCACGCCCGCGACGGTCCGCGCTTCGGCGCGATCGAGGACGCAGTCGCCATCGCTGTCGTCGTCGAGGTAGTTCGCGATGTTGTCGCCGTCGTAGTCGTCCGCGCCTTCGTACATGTCGAGGATCGAGTCGCCATCGCTGTCGGTGTCCACGAAGTCCGGCGAGCCATCGGCGTCGCTGTCGACCGGGTCGCTCGCGCTGTGCATCTCGACGGTGTCGTCCATGCCGTCGCCATCGTTGTCGGTGTCGGCGTAGTTGCCGACGCGATCGTCATCGATATCGTCGACGCCTTCGAGTTGATCGGAGCGGCCGCTGTTGTCGCTGTCGAGATCGCGGAAGTCCGGGGTGCCATCGCCGTCGCTGTCGACCGGGCCGGTCGCGAGATCCGCGTCGGCCGTCTCGCGGTAGTCCGGGATCGTGTCGTTGTCGCTGTCCTCGTCGAGGTAGTCGGGCGTGCCGTCACCGTCGGTGTCCGTGCGCGCGGACGCGCCCTCATCGGCATCCGAGATCATGTCGCCATCGGAGTCGGTGTCGAAACCTTCCTCGTGATCGGCAGGTTCTGCGCAGGCAACGAAGGCGAGGAGAGCGAGCGAGAACAGCGGAGCAAGCTTCATAAGGTGCACGCGCGAGGTCCACACGACGTGCCAACGGCTGTGTGCACTCGCACCGCGGTCAACGTGCCGATAGAAACCGACACCTGCGCGACGGCGATCGACATGGGGACACGCGATGCTCTGGTCGCAAGACCCTAGTGAATCCGTTGTCCTCAGTGAATCGTGAGAGCGACTACGTCGGGTACAGTCGCGGCGCGTGGGCACCGTCTACTTGATCCGTCACGGGCAGGCTTCGTACGGCGAAGCCGACTACGACCGGCTGTCGGTCCGCGGCCAGGAACAGGCGCGCGCGCTCGGTCGCTGGATGGCGCGCGCCCGGCTCGACGCGATCTACTCGGGCCCGCTGAAGCGCCAGGTCCAGACCGCCGCGTTCGCCCGCGAAGCGAGTGACACGCTCGGCATCGCGCTGCCCGCACCGACCGAGATCCCCGAGCTCGCCGAATATCCGGCGTTCGAGATGCTGCAGCACCTGGTGCCGCGCCTCGTCGCCGAGGATCCGAAGTTCGCCGCTCTGACGAGCGCCCCGACGCCGCGGCTACTCGACGAGGCGTTCCACACGATCCTCGACAAGTGGGCCAACGACCATTGGTTCGTCGAAGGCGTCGAGCGCGTCGGTGACTTCGTCGCCCGCGTGCGCCGCGCGATGACCCGCGTGGTCGAGAGCGCCAGCAGCGGGGCGCGCATCGCGTGCGTGACCTCGGCCGGGCCGATCGGCGTCGCGGTCGGTCTCACGTTCGGGATCCCGGATGCGCGGATGGTTCGCACCTCGATCGTGATCCGGAATGCATCCGTTACGGAGCTCAAGTTCCGCAGCCGCGAGGCCTCGTGGTCACCGGACCAGGTATCGCTCGTCACGTTCAACAGCACCGCTCACTTGACCGAAGAGCTAACGACCGAGAGGTAGCCCATGGACTTCGATCCACCCGAAACCGTCCGTCCCATCCTCGAGAAGATCGAGAAGCTCGTCGCCGAGGTCGTGATGCCGGCCGAGCACGAGATCTTCGAACGCGGCTTCACCGCGTCGGCAGCGAAGCTCACCGAGCTCCGCAACAAGGTCAAAGCGGCCGGCCTGTGGGGACCTCAGATCCCCAAAGAGCTGGGCGGCATGGGCCTCGGGCTCGTCGAGCACGGCCTCGTCAGCGAGCGCCTCGGCCGCTCGCCCCTCGGGCACTACGTGTTCGGCGCGCAAGCACCCGACGCGGGCAACCTCGAGATCCTTCACAAGTACGGCACCTCCGAACAGAAGGCGACGTACCTCGAACCGCTCGCGCGCGGCGATATCCGCTCGTGCTTCGCGATGACCGAGCCCGAGAACCCGGGAAGCAACCCGACGATCCTCTCGTGCCAGGCGCGCACCGACGGCGATCACTACGTCCTCGACGGACACAAGTGGTTCACCTCGAGCGCCGACGGCGCCACGTTCGCGATCGTGATGGCGGTGACCTCGCCGGAGGCCGCTCGCCACGCGCGCGCCTCGATGATCATCGTGCCCACCGACGCGCCCGGCTTCGAGCGCGTGCGCAACATCAAGATCATGGGCGACGCGGGTGACGGGTGGGCGAGCCACGCCGAGATCCGCATGACCAACGTGCGCGTGCCGATCACGAATCGCCTCGGCCCCGAGAACGCGGGCTTCTTGATCGCGCAAGAGCGCCTCGGCCCCGGTCGCATCCATCACTGCATGCGCTGGATCGGTATCTGCGAGCGCGTGTTCGACACGATGTGCGCCCACATCTCGCAGCGCAAGATCGACGACGAGAAGACCATCTCGTCGCGGCAGATCGCGCAGGCGTGGGTCGCCGAAGCGCGCGCCGAGATCAACGCGTCGCGCCTGATGGTGCTGCACGCGGCGTGGACGATCGAGAAGAAGGGCTTCGATCGTGCACGCGATGAAGTCAGCTGCATCAAGTTCTACGTCGCCAACGTCATGCTCCAGCTGATCGATCGCGCGATCCAGCTCCACGGCGCGCTCGGCATCACGAGCGACACGATCCTCGCGCACTACTACGTCCACGAGCGCGGCGCGCGCATCTACGATGGCCCCGACGAGGTCCACAAGATGGTCGTCGCGAAGCGCATCCTCTCGCGCTACGGAGCGGGGCGTGCTGGCTGAAGACGCACCGAAAGCCGTTCGCACGGGTGAAGAGCTCGATCTCGCCGCGCTGACCGCGTTCATCGAGAAGGAGCTCGGCGCGCACGGCGCGATCACCGTCGAGCAATTCCCCGGCGGCCACTCGAACCTCACGTACCTCGTGCACCACGGCGACCGCGAGTACGTCCTTCGCCGCCCGCCGTTCGGCGCGAAGATCAAGTCGGCGCACGACATGGGCCGCGAGGTCGCGGTGCTGTCCAAGCTCGCGCCCGTCTACGATCGCGCACCGCGCGTCATCGCGAACGAGCCCACCGGCGACATCCTCGGTGCGCCGTTCTATCTGATGCAGCGCCGCCGCGGCGTGATCCTGCGCCGGGAGCTGCCCGCCGAGCTCGCCTCCGATCACGCGCGCATCCGCCGCATCTGCGAGCTGCTCGTCGACGCGCTCGTCGATCTCCACGCGGTCGACTACACCGCCGCGGGCCTCGGCGATTTCGGCAAGCCCGCGGGCTACATCGAGCGGCAAGTCAGCGGCTGGACCGAGCGCTACACGAAGTCGCAGACCGACGACATCCCGGCGATCACCGAGGTCGCCGCCTGGCTCGCCTTGCACCAGCCCACCGACGGCGCCCCCGCGCTGATCCACAACGACTTCAAGTTCGACAACGTCATCTTCGACGCGGACCTGTCGCGGATCACGGGCGTCCTCGATTGGGAGATGACCACCATCGGCGATCCGCTGATGGATCTCGGCACGTCGCTGTCATACTGGTCGCAAGCGTCCGACTCGCCGGCGGTGCTCAAGCTCCCGTTCGGCCCCACCGCATCGCCCGGCATGATGACGCGCGCCGAGATCACGCAGCGCTACCTCGAGCGCTCGGGGCGCAAGACCGATGACCTCGTCTTTTATTACGTGTACGGGCTGTTCAAGACCTCGGTGGTCGCGCAGCAGATCTACTACCGGTTCGCCAAGGGCATGACCAAGGACGCTCGGTTCGGCGCGTTCATCTTCGCGGTGCGCCTCCTCGGCGAACAAGCGACGACCGCGATCGCGAAGAACGCGATCTAGCGGAGATCCAGCGGCTCTGGTCGCCGTGCGGGAATGCGCGCGGGGTGATCTGCCCCGCCCTGGTTGTCATGTCGCGCAGTTAGAGGCAGAAATGGAGCATGCGGTCCGTCTCGATCTGCGCGATGTTGTGCGCGGTCGCCGCGTGCAATTCAGCACCGGCGGCGACGACGGACTTCTTCGGCCCCACGATCGAGCCACCGCGCGGACTCGCGAAGCTGCAGCCGGGCATGTCGGTGGTGCAAGCGAAGCAGCTCGTGCCCGGGCTGCGCGAGGATCACCGCGGCGTTCGCGATCATCTCGAGCTCGACTCGGGCGTCGCCGACGTGAAGCTCCAGGTACGTGTCGACGCGGGCATCGTCGCGAGCATCGTGGCGATCGTGCAGGGTCAGTCCGGGCGTGAGCTCTTGACGAAGGCGTGGGGCGAGCCGGAGATCGCGAAGGACGCGCTCGGCCAGCCCGAGATCACGTGGTCGAGCGAAGCGACCGGATGGAAGGTCAAGCTCGACTGCTTGGAGCGCAACTGCCTCGTCGAGTACGTGCCGTTCCACGTGTTGACCGCGGAGTTCTTCGGCGCGCACGTGGTGCCGCCGGGTGCGCTCGTGAACCTCCGGGTCGGCATGAAGCTGGCCGAGGCGCGCAAGCACGCGCCCGGGCAGGTCGATGTTCGCGCGGGCATTGCCACGGGCGTCGACGGCGTGCGCGAGTTCACCGCCGTCGACGACAAGAGCGGCACCATCAAGGCGATCTACCTGAACCTTCCCGCGCACGCGGAGTCGCTGATCGCGGAGGCGTGGGGCCCCGGCTTGCCGGCGACGGAGCCCGTCGGGAAGAACGTCCTCGTGTGGCCCGATCCCACGACGGGCTGGCGCGCTACGCTGCGCGACGCGCTCGGCTCGTCGCACGATCTCGCGTTCGACAATTACCTTCCGGCGGCCGCGTTGTTCGGCGAGCAGCCGGACGTGCTCGATGCGGTGCCGATCCTCAATGCCACCGTCGACGAGCTGAAGAAGCAGTTCCCGACCGAGCTCGTGGCGCAGGGTCGCGACTTCGTACTCTCGCTATTGCCCACGGAGTGGGAGCGGAGCGCGACGAAGATCTCGCTCGACATGATGGCGGGCCGCGTACGCGCGCTGTCGTTCGACGTGCCGTTCAAGGCGCATCCGGCGGCGAAGGACGAGCTCCTCGATCTGTTCACGCACAAGTGGGGACAGCCACGCGCGAGCGAGGATGACGGCAAGCGCATCCTGATCTTCCGCGACGGTGATCCGCGCGTCGAGGTGTACGAGGACAACGAGCACGGCTCCTGGCAGATCGAGATTCGCCGCTAGTCGCCGCGATCGAACAGCGCGACGATCGCACTCGCGGCATCTTCGTCGAAGCCATTGAGCGGGCTGCAGCGAACGAACCGCGCGGCGAGCGCACCCATGTCGTAGCCATCATCGACGATGACGACCGCATCGAGGGCAACGCCGTGCTCGATCATCCAGGCCTCGATCTCGCGCCACCGCGGCTGCCCCGCGAGGGTCGGAGTCACGCCGAGGAGCGAGCCTTCCACACCGGCCGCACCGAGCTCGTCGCGAAGGTGGGGCAACGCGCGATCGCGCCGCCAATCGGACGCGAGCACGATCTCCGCGCCGATCGCGCGGATCACGCGGGAGAGTCGCTGCGCCAGCTCGGGCTCGATCCAGCTCCGCAACCCCACCGACTCGCGCGGATGAAATCCGGTGCGGTTGAGCACACCATCTACGTCGAGGAACAACACCCGCACCGGTGCACTCTACGCCATCGAGACAGTGGCGATGTCAGAGTGGCGAGCGATCTCGAGCGCGCGAATTGCGAGATGGAAACATCCGGCACTCGACACTGATCGAGTGTCACGAGTGACGGCCGCGCGACTCTACCGGCGCACGACGACGGATCGCGAGCAACTCGATCGCACGTGACCGTGTCCGAATCCCGCCGCTGACGGTGGTGATTTGGAGACGGTCCCGAGACACGCGTTCACGTTTTGTCCCGGGACCCGCGCGCGTGCAGCTCTGGACGCACGCACGCGACACGACTCTCGTGGCGTCTTCATTGCACCGCGGGCGGCTCACTCAGGAGGATTGCGATGAATGGGATTGTTCGTGGTGCATGGTTGTCGCTCGCGTTCGCGGCGACGTCACTCGTTGGTTGTGTAACCGAGCCGACGGAGGAAACCGAGCCTGCCTCGGATGTGCTGCTCGGCACGGAGGACCTCGTCGCGATTCCACGCGCGACGAGCGTCGAAGAAATGGTCGCGCGCACCACAAAGAATTTGCGATCGAACGGAAGTGCATCGTTCTATCTCGCGATCCGGAGGAGTGCGCTCTCCGAGCGGTGGTTCTGGTCGACGTATCTGGAGCAACTTCAACCGTTCGGCCCCGCGCCCGGCACGATGGGCACGCGCGTCGTTCGCTTTCGCGAGCAGAACGGAAAGCTGTTCGTGTTCGATGCGGACGATCGCAACGGCACCAGTGACATCTTCCAGCCCGACCTGATCATCGATGCCTTCGACATCGTCGACAGCGGCCCCTTCAACGCGCTGCCCGGCTCCGGTGGCTTCGTGTTGATCGATCCATCGGCGGGGCAGAATCGCTTCGGTGCGCTCGCCGATTGGTGGGCCGAAGGAGCAGCGCCGGTGAAGCTCGAGACCGAGCTGTCGTTCGTCGAGGACTTCAAGGCGTGGAACGACGGCGGAAGCTTCGCGCACATCTTCGCCGCGTACACGAACGAACCGATCGGTGTCCCCGACGACGTCGACATCAACGAGTTCCGCGTCGCCGCGACCACGCGCGTGACGCTGCGTCGCTACTACGAGACAGCCGGCTACACGCCGACGCCGAACCCCGGCATCCCTCACTACTTCACGAGCGATCCGCTCGACTTCAGCAACGGGAGCCCGATCGTCCAGCAGAACGCCGTGCACTGGGCGTTCAAGCCGGGCATGCAGCCGATCAAGTGGAAGATCGGTCGCGGCGTCCTCCAGTACCAGAACGATCCCGCGCTCGGTGGCGCAGATCTCGTCGGCGCGATCACGCGCGGCATCGAGTCGTGGAACTCGGTGTTCGGCTATCCGGTGTTCGACGCCGAGCTCGCCTCGCCGAACGAGCGCTTCGGCGACGACCACGTGAACTACTTCATCGTCGACACCGATCCGACGCTCGGCTACGCGTACGCCGACTGGCGCACGAACCCGAACACGAGCGAGGTCCGCGGCGCGAGCGTGTACTTCTCCGGTGCGTTCTTCTCGCCCTTCCCGGAGGACGAAGCAGGTGCCAACGGATCCCCTGCCCGCCCCGCCACGAAGCGCAAGGCCATCCCGCGCCTCGTGTGGCAGGACCAGCACTCCGATCCGCTGTGCGTTCGCTACGCGGACGAGCACCGCCACAGCGAGTCCACCCAGTTCACCGCCAAGGAGAAGCTCGAGAACTACGTGCAAGAGGTCGTGCTTCACGAGGTCGGTCACACGCTCGGCCTGCGCCACAACTTCAAGGGCTCGCTCGTCCCGCCGACCTCGTCGACGATGGAGTACAACGTCGCCGACGTGTCGTTCGTGCAGCCCGTGCCCGGGCCGTACGACATCGACGCGATTCGCTACCTCTATGGTCTGTCGCCGAACCTGCCGTCGCAGCCGTTCTGCACCGACGACGACACGGTGTTCGATCCGAACTGCGTGCGCTTCGATCCGCCGACGCCCACCCCGCTCTACGACTACCAGCTGCCGTTCTACTCGTTCGTCGCGAGCTTGTTCCTCGACGGTTCGCTGCCCGCAGAGCTCGCGGATCTCTACCTCAGCTACTACGGCCTCGAGTCGATGGGCTACGCCCGCGCCGGTGACGCGACCGACTCGCTCGCCGCGTGGACCACGCTCGTCGGTGGCTTCTGCGACTTCGTCGGACCCAACGCGGGCGCGGACGCGGTCTGCGCCTACTGGTTCCGCGACCTCGTGACCCCCCGAGGAGCGATCGCGCTGCCGATCAGCGACGCGACCGTGCTCGCGACGATCGCCGTCGACGGACGCACCACGATCACGAACAGCGATCGCGACTTCACGGTCCGCCGCGCTGCCGTCGACGCGCTGAAGGCGCTGCAGAACCTCGCGTCGTACGAAGCGCTGCTCGCCGCGCGTGACGCGCTCGCCGCGCAGCTGCCGGCGCTCGCGGGTGCGCAGAAGGCGCTGACGCGTGATCTCGTCGCGCGGATCGACGCGGCGACGTCGCCGTACTTCCAGTAGTCAGCCCAGCGTGCGCAGTGCGTCGGCGAGGATCGTCAGCGCACTGCGCATCTCTGTCTCCGACAGATACGCGTACGACACGCGGAAGCCGTGCAAGTGCGGCACGCCGAGGAACGCGGCGGACGCATTCGACACGTGAACGCCGCGGCGGAGCAGATGCGCTTCGAGCTGCGTCATGTCGACGGAGCGCGGCAGCTCGACCCACAGCGTCGGTCCGCCGCCTGGACGCGTCCATCGCACACCGTCGGGCATCAGCTCGTCGAGTGCTTGCAGGCAGGCGGCGTAGCGCGTGTCGAGCGCGCGCTGCAGCGACGCGAGGTGCGTGTCGTAGTAGCCGCGATCGAGGAACTCGGCGACGACCGCTTCGGTGATCCACGCGTTGCCGAGCGTCGAGAGGCGCTTCATCGCGACGAGCGTGGGCACGAGCTCGGGCGACGCGGCGACGAAGCCCACGCGAAGCGAGGGCAGGAGCTTCTTCGTGAACGAGTTCACGTACAGCACGTTCTTGCCGCCGAGCATCCGCAGCATCGGGCGATACTCGCCGTCGGAGAGCATGTCGCTGCCCCAATCGTCCTCGAGGACGGCGACGCCGTGGCGCTGACACAGGTCCAGGACGCCGCGCAGCTCGCCCGAGGAATACGAGTAGCCCGTGGGGTTGTGGAAGCTCGGGATCAGGTAGGCGAGCGAAGGCTTGGTCGCGAGCGCTTTGTCCCACGCGTCGAGATCGATGCCGCGAAACGGATCGAGGTGCAGCCCGACGAGCTCGTTGCCGAGGCTCTCGAACAGGAGCTTCGCGTACGCGTAGACCGGCGATTCACACGCGACGCGTTTGGTGGCGAGCGAGCGCGCGACGATGTCTAACGATTGCTGCGAGCCGGTGGTGATGATGATCTCGTCGGCGCTCGCATCGAGACCGCGCGCGTTCAAGCGCTTCGCGATCGCCTCGCGTAGCGGACGGTAGCCTTGCGCTTCGTACTGCGCCGGCATGCGCTCGCGGAGCACCGATCGCGCGCACTCCGCGATGCGCTCGGTGGGCAGCAGCTCGGGGTCGATGAATACCGTCGAGAGCGCCGTGGTCCCGCGCGCGGGAAGATCCGGCCGCGACAACGGGGGCGGTACGAGCTGCGGGAGCGGAACGTGCGTCACCGGTGCGGGCGGGGTCACCCGACTCGGTTGGAGCACGAACATTCCCTCCCGCTCGCGAGCCTCCACGAGCCCGCGCGCGACCAGCTCGTCGTACGCCGCCTGCGCGGTGTTCTTGGACAGTCCCAGCTGCTTCTCGAGGGCACGTACCGGGGGTAAGCGGCTGCCTGGTGGGAGCGAGCCGGCGGAGATCTCGCGTTGGACGCTCGCGACGATGTCGGCGGCGGTCGCCCTCCGCGCACCCGTCGCGACGTGCAGACCTACATACGGCATGCGAGTCATGCCTCTCGATACCTCCCTTGCCGGCCGATGGTGAAGGGACAACGGCGTGACAGCGATCGGGACAGACGTTTGTTACTATCTGCGGCGGTGAGATTTCTGGCGATCGTGATCGCTGGTCTATGCGCGTTCCAACCGGCACGCGCGTGGGCTGAATCAGGGGAGGAGATGCGCGCCCGTGGCGAGCAGCTCGCGAAGGACGGGCGGTATACGGAAGCGATCGACGCGTTCAAAGCCGCGGAACGAATCGAGCCTCGTGCCCGTCACGCGTGTCTGATCGCGCTCGCGTACATCCGGCGCGAGCTGTGGCCACAGGCCGAGATCTTTCTCGATCAGTGCGAAGCCCGAGCAACGCAGGCGGATCCGGTGCCCGAGTGGGTGCCGACCGCGAAGGAACAGCTCGCCGAACGCCTCGGCACGGTCAACGTGGCTCCGGTCAGCATCAAGGTCGAGCCAGCGACCGCCCAGGTCCGGCTCGCGGTGTCGAGCTTCGCTCCCGACGAGCTGTTCGATCCACGGTTGATCCATCTGCCGCCCGGGCGTCACGTGATCATCGCGACGGCGAAGGGGTTCAACGATGCGCAGAAGACGATCGAGGTCGTCGACAAGACGCCGCAGGACGTCGTCATCACGATGCTTCCGCTCACCACGAGCACCGGGCCCGACGGTCCTCCCGTCACCAATCACACCGAGCCCGCGAGCAAGGCGCCGCTCTACATCATGGGCGCCGGTGGTGCGATCGTCGTCGGTGCCGTCGCGAGTCACGTGCTCTGGTACAAGGGCAAGCGCGAGGATCTCGCGAAGGCCGGAGATGCCGGTAACGCGACCGAGTACAACCGGATCCTCCCGGGCTACACCCGCGCCCGCAACGTGACGATCGGCCTCTACGCCGCCGGTGGCGCCGCCGTGATCACCGGCTTGATCCTGAAGTTCACGGTGTTCAAGGGCAAAGAGGCCCCCGCCCAAGTTTCCGTGGTCCCGATGAACGACGGTGGCATGCTCACCGTCGGGTGGAGTCGGTGAGCGCAGCAGCAGATAGCAACCCGCCTGGCGAGCTCTATTGCACGACGTGCGAGAAGACATTTCACGTCGGCGACAAGTGCCCGACCGACGGCACGCGTCTGCTCAAGCTCAAGACGCGCATCGATCCGTTCCTCGGACGTGATCTCGACGGGCGCTACACGGTACTCGAGAAGCTCGGGCAAGGCGGGATGGGCGCGGTGTATCGCGCGGAGCAGCACTCCGTCGGTCGCGAGGTCGCGGTCAAGGTCGTCAACACCTCGCTCGTCACCGACGCCGAAGTGATCAAGCGCTTCCTTCGCGAAGCAAAGCTCGCCAGCAAGCTCGCGCACCCGAACGCCGTCGCCGTCCTCGACTTCAATCAGACCGACGATGGCGTGTTCTATCTCGTGATGGAGCTCGTGTCGGGACGCACGCTCGATCAGGTGATCCGCTCCGAGCGCGTGTTCAAACCCGAGCGAGTCGTTCGCATCGGCACGCAGGTCCTCGACGCGCTCGACGGCGCGCATGCACTCTCGATCGTGCATCGCGATCTCAAGCCCTCGAACATCATGCTGCTCTCGCAGGGCCGCGATCTCGTGAAGGTGCTCGACTTCGGGCTCGCGAAGTCGGTCTCGCCCGATGCGACGTCGACGACGATGACCGGCATCGGTGTCGTCGTCGGTACGCCCGCGTTCATGCCGCCGGAGCTCGCGACGGGTCAGCCGTGCGATGGCCGCGCTGATCTGTACTCGCTCGGCGTGATCCTGTACCTGCTCGGGTCCGGTCGCCTCCCGTTCGAGTCCGAGTCCGTGCACGAGCTGGTCGCGATGCACGGCTCGAACGATCCCGCGCCGCCGATGACCGGCGTCCCGCACCGGCTCGCGCAGGTCATCGATCGCCTGCTGCAAAAGGATCCCGCGAAGCGCTACCAGACCGCAGCGGATGCACTGCAAGCGCTCGAGACGTCTCTCGCGATGATGACTCCGTCGCAGGGGATGCAGAGCTGGCCGAGCGACACGCAGCCGAGCATCGGTCCATTCCCCGCGACCTCGTCACAGTTCAAGCACCTCGAGTCGCCCGTGCCTACGTCGGCCGTCGTCGACAACAACCCGACGCCGTCCAAGCGCGGGCGCAGCGAGACCGAGGTCCAGCGCATCGTCAGCGGAGAGACCATGCTCGCCGCGGCAGCCGACCCGGTGCCCGCGACGAGTCAGCTCGATCTCGAACCGGCGCGCCGGCGCGTGCGTTGGCCGCTCGCCGCGATCGCGACGTTCCTCGTCGCCGGCATCGTCGCATTCGCCGTCACGCGGGGTGGCAGTGACGCACCCGCGACGAGGAAGCCCGAGATCACGACTCCGCCGATCGCGAAGGATCCCGAACCGACGCCGGCTCCGAAGACGCCCCAGGTCGTGCCACCGCCTCCCGTCGAGACCGGAAGTGCAGCCGCCACGGTGATCAAGGATCCACCGCCGGTCGATACGCCCGAGGTGAAGAAGCCCGACAAGAAGCGGCGAGACAAGCGCGACAAGATCAAGACGACGACGGCTCCACCGTCGACGACGAAGAACCCACCGCCGATCAAGACCGACCCACCTCCCACCACGAACGATACCGGCTCGGGCTCCGGTAAGAAGAACGCCCCCCTTCCCTTCTGATCGCGCGCATCCCGCTGTAGATCGCGCATCGACGGAGCATGGTACGGTTCGGGCCGATGTCGGGTCGTACCTTCGCGTTGACTCCAGGAAAGCGGGTCCTCTACCTGACGAAGGATCCCGAGAAGATCCGGCAGCAGCTCGCGGGAACGCTGACGCTGAGCTCGTCAGAAGTCTCCGCCGACGAGCTCCTCGACGACATCAACACCGACGCGATGACGCCCGCGTGGGTGTGCTTCGACTACGACCCGAAAGAGATCGCGAAGAACGCGTATGCGGGTCTGATCGTGAACGGCCAGCGCGTGGTTCCGCCGGGCGCACTGCACGGCTTCGACGTGATCGTCGCGGGTGCGCAGAAGGGCGTGGGCTCGAGCCGCGAGCAAGCCGCGCAGTGCGAGGTGTTCAGCGGATCGCGACTCGCGATCGCGTCGTCGTTCGCGCCGATCCACGCGCGCAACAACATCAACATCGGTCAGTTCATGGGCGATCACGCCCTGCTCCGCCGGCTCGAAGCGGGCGAGTCGATCGCCCTCGAGGAGTTCACGGCGGGCCACGATGCGATCACGGTGCGCATCATCGAGAGCGGCGGCCTGTTGCCGTTCTGCGCGCGCCTCGCGAAGGGCGAGATCACGGTTCCCCCGACGGGCACGAACGCGCGCCCGATGAACATCACCGAGAAGATCCTCGCGTCGAAGCTGTTGCCCGGCCAGGGCGAGTACGTGAAGCCGGGCGATGCGATCCTCGCGAAGGTCGACGCCGGCTACTCCCACGAGTTCACCACGGCGCAGGTCGATCTGTTCCTCGCCGACGAGTACGGCGCCGATTACACGCTACAGAACCCGACGAAGTTCGCCGTGTTCGAGGACCACCTGATCTACGCGACGGGTGTTCCGTCGATGGCGAAGTACGCCGACAAGATCGAGAAGCTGCGCGTCCAGCAGCGTGCATTCGCCGAGCGAACGGGCGTCCGCAACTACTCGGCCGTGAACGGCGTGTCTCCCGGCATCTGCCATCAGGTCGCGCGCGAGCAGTTCATCGATCCGGGCGACTTCGTGCAGGCGACCGACAGCCACACGTGCATGGGCGGCGCATCGGGCGCGCTCGCGTGGGGTGTGGGCTCCACGGAGTATGCGGCTCTCCTCTACTGGGGCTTCACCGCGATGGTGGTGCCCGAGTCGATTCGCTTCGAGCTCGTGGGCACGCTGCGCCCCGGTGTCACCGCGAAGGACGTGATGCTGCACATCCTCGCGACGTACGCGAAGCGCGAGGACACGCTGAACCGCGTGATGGAGTTCGGCGGCGAAGGTCTGTTCGCGCTGTCGCCCGACGAGCGCGCGACGCTCGCGAACATGGCGACCGAGTGCTCGGCCCGCGGTGCGGTGATGGAGGTCGACGACACGATGCTCGCGTGGATCGCGTCGCGGCGCTCGGGCACGACGCTCGAGCAATTGCGCGCGAAGGTCGTGCAGCCCGATCCCGGCGCTCACCACGACGGCGGCGTGCATCGCATCGCGCTCGGCGACATCGTGCCGATGGTCGCCACGCCCGGCGATCCCGATCGCGGCGTCGCGAGCGATCCCAAGAACGGCGCGCTGATCAGCGAGATCGGCAACGTGAAGCTCGACATCGCCTATGGCGGCTCGTGCACGGCGGGCAAGCGCGACGACATCGACATGTACGCGCGCGTGATGGCCGACGCCGAGAAGTCCGGCAGACGCGTGAAGGACGGCGTGCGGTTCTTCCTGCAGTTCGGATCGCAGGAGGTCGAGGCGTACGCGAAAGAGCGCGGCTACATCGATCTGTTCGAGCGCACGGGCGTGAAGCTCATCAAGCCGGGGTGTGGTGCGTGCATCGGTTGCGGACCCGGCGTGTCGGACAAGTCCGACGAAGTCACGGTGTCGGCGATCAACCGCAACTACAAGGGTCGGTCGGGGCCGGGCAAGCTGTATCTCGCGTCTCCCCTCACCGTCGCAGCTTCTGCAGTTACCGGCGAAATCGTCGAGTATCGCGACGGGATGTTCGATGGCTCGAGCTAAGGCGACGAAGGTCACGCGCGCCAAGAAGGGCGCCGGAAAAGTCGTCGAGATCCTCGAGAGCAAGCGGCCCCTCGCGGCGCTGCGAAAGTTCCTCGCAAATATCGGAGAAACGCCCACTGTCCAGGAGGGCCAGATCGTCCTCGGTGCCGCACAGCTCGCACTCGCCGGGGATGATCCCGATGCCGCCGCGCTGATCGATCTCGTGCTCGAGCACTGGGAGCGCTTCCCGGATCGATCGGGGTTTCACGCGGAGGCGTTCTTGAACAACGCGTTCGAGGCCGACGGCGATCCCGCGCGACTCGAGCGCGTGCTCATGTACGCGACGGCAAGCGGCATCGATCTCGTTACCGAGGAAGAACCGGTGCCCGCGATCCCCGTGCGCATCGAGCCGCACGTGCGTCCGGTGCGCGCCGCCTTGGACGCGCTGATCGCGGATCTCGGCAGGCTCGGCCAGCCCGCGACGAGGAATCCACCCGCGTCTCTCGATGACGTGCTCGCCGCCGAGCGCACGCGCCAGATCCAGCTGCCCAACGACTACCGCGCGCTCCTCACCATCACCGATGGCCTCGCGATCTGGGACAACACGTTCTTCGCGACCACCGACTATCGGTCCGAGACGCGCCTCGCCCGGGACGCGCGCGAGTACATCGCGATGTCCGCGCGCTACCGAGCGGCCATCGATGCGTGCGTGCCGATCGCGAACTGGGGCCAGCCGAATGACTGGCTGCTCTACGATCCGCTCGGTCACGTGCGCCGCGGCGAGCCGGGCTACGTGCTGATGCTGAACGCAGACGAGCTGCCTCTCGACGACCTCGTCGCCGCGCTCGATCGCATCGGCCGCGTCGCCGCGGACGTCCTCGCCACGAACTAGCTCACGGTAGCGACGGGCACGGGCAGTCGGCGCAGATGCCGCAGCGCTCTCGCGTTGCATCGCACACGCCGTCACCGCACCGAGGCGCCGCCATGTCGCAGCTCGCTCCCGGCGGACACGCCGGTGTACACGTCGCCCAGCAATCGGGATCCGCGCAGCCTACGAGGGTGTCGTTGTCGTCGTCGACCATCGAGCGACACGCGGCATACGGTCCGTTCGACGAGTAGCCGAAGTGGACCGTGTCGTTGGAGTCGACGAGCGTCTCGCGCGTACCGCCGATGACGACGACCCCGGCGCCGGTCGGTGACGAGACCATCGCGTGCTCGCTGATCGACTCGGTGTCGAGATTCACGAACGACCACGTCGCGCCGTCCCACTCCCACGTATCGGATGCGGGCGTTCCACCGGTGAGGACGATCCGGCGGTGCGCGGGATCCCACGCCATCGCAGCGCCCGCGCGCGGTGCCGGGCTCGTGGTCGGCACGAGCAAACGCCATCCGGATGCGTCGAGCGACCACAGATCGCCGAGCTCGTTGTTACTTCCATCCCTGCCGCCGAACACGAGGACGACCTCGCGGATCGGATCGTAGGCCATCGCGTGCTCGGATCGCGGGTTCGGCGCGGCGCCGCCGACGAGGATCCAGCCCGTGCTCGTCCATTCCCAGGTGTCGCCGAGCGCACCGTTCGTCCCGCGGCCACCGAACAGCACGGTGCGCTTGCGATGCGCGTCGTAGGCCATCGCGTGCTGCTCGCGAGCGGGGATCGGACCGGACGTGCGCGCTGTCCACGCCGTGCCATTCCAGGTCCAGGTGTCCTGACGGAGGTTGTTCGAGATGCTGCCGCCGAACAGGATCGTCACGGGATCGGTCTCGACCCAGCCGAACGCCATCGCCGCGCTCTTTCGAGCCCCCGGACCGGACGCCGGCGTATTTATCCACGACCCAGCTCCGAGCTCGACCGTCGCTCCTTGCGTCGTGAACAGCACCGCGCGTTGACGCAACGGATCGAGGCTCGCCGCGACCTCGCTCATTCGCGACAGCTCGAGGAACGGGCGCGGGACCCAGTTCGGGCCCTGCAGGTGATAGGTGTCGTTGAATACCGTGTCGCAGTCCTGACACGACACGGTGAGCGGACGCGTCCCGCCGAAAGTGATCATCTGCCCGGTCTCGGGATCGACCGCGCTCGCGTGCTGCTGCAGCAAGGGCGAGCTGTTCGAGATCTCGGTCCATTGCTGGCCGTTCCACGCGTAGGTGTTCGGCGAGGTCGGCGACGGTCCGATGATCCCGCTGGCCCGAATCCCTCCGTCGAGGATCACTCGTGCATGCACGCGGTCGTAGGTCGCCGTCGCCGAAACCACGTCCGGTGTGTCGACGCCCCCGGCCACCTGCGTCCACGCCGTCCCGTCGAACTCCCACGTGTCGACGGACCGCCCGTCCAACCCCGACGTTCCGGTGGTCAACACGAGTCGACCGCGCACGGGATCGAGCGTCAGCGTGTGATCGGCCCGCGCGGCGGGTGATGGCACGAGCATTCGCTGCGTCCATTCGCCGTCCGCGAAGACCCACGTGTCTCCGAAGAACTCGGCCTTCTCGTTCACCCCACCGAACATCACGACACCGACACCGGGGAGAAAGGCCATCGCGTGGCCCGTCCGGGCGGGCGGCGAGATCGTGGGCGTGACCAAGGTCCAGCGCTCGCCCGCGAACGTCCACGTATCGGAGAACGTCAGCACTCCATCGGCACCGCCGAACAGGACTGCCTGCGTTCCATCGTGCGCCATCGCATGTCCCGCGCGCGGTCCCGGTGACAGCTCGGGCCGCAGCTTGGTCCAGCCATCGGCGCCGAGCTCCCACGTATCGTTCGCCGTGCGTAGCCCCGAATTCGAGATGCGGCCACCGAACATGATCACGCGATGCGCCGCTTGATCGGTCACCATCGCGGTCGCGATGCGCACCGTCGGTAGCCGCGCGATCGCCGTCGTGCGCGCCGATTCGGGCGTGCAGCCGCTCGAGCACCCATCGTGACCGAGCAAATCGCCGTCGTCGCAGAGCTCTGCCGCGACGAAGCCATCGTCGACCGCCTTGACGGGATCGACGATGTCGTTGCCGCACACCTCGCTCGATCGGCAGTCGGCCGAGCAGCCATCGCCCGGAGCGTTGTTGCCGTCGTCGCACGCCTCGGCGAAGTCGATGCGCTGGTTGCTGCAGCCGGCGGGCAAGCACGCACCGCCGAAGCACGTGCCGCGATCGTTATCGCAGCGATCGTTCTCGGCGAGCTGATCGCAGGACTCGAGCTGATCGGGCGAGACACACTCGATGGTGCCGAGCGACGCGACCGGGAAGCACCGCGTTCCTTCGGGACACAAGCTGCCGTCGGAGCACACGTCGCTCTGCGAGTGGACGCACGACATCGCGAACAGCGCCAATAGCCCCAGGCGTGTCATGTCGCCAGTATCTCACCGCACGGAAGCTAGCGCTGCTGCTTCAGCTTCAGAGGGTCCACACCTGTGAGCACGATCTCGCCGGCCTTGCCGATGCGGATCTCGGCCACCGGCGTCGCCTCGACGTCGGCGAGCGTGTACCGGTCGGTCAGGAGTTGGACGCGTTGGTTCGCCGAGCCACGCAGACCGCTCGCGAGGCGTTCGCTCGCGACGTAGCGGCCATCGATCAGCACGTCGAGGCGCGCGAGCACCTCCGGTCCGTCGGGGAGCGCACGGATCTCGTCGATCGAGTACCCCGAGAATGCGAGCGTCGACATGCCGAGGGCACGCGCCGCATCGAGGAGCGCGACGCTCGCGGCGGCTTGCTGGAGCGGCTCGCCGCCGGACAGCGACAGGCCCTCGCTGCCCGATGCTTTCATCTGGGTGGCGAGATCCTCGACGGTGACCTCGCGTCCACCGCGCGCATCGTGCGTCGTCGGGTTGAAGCAGCCCGCGCACCCGAGGGTGCAGCCCTGCATCCACACCACGAACCGCGAGCCCGGACCGTTGGCCCTGCTCTTCGGCTCGACGGCGTGGATCCGAGGATTCACGTGCCCGGCTTGGGAACGACGGGCTGCGCGCGATCCCCGACGGTGACGCCACGAACATCGAGGCGCTTCATCAGGATGTCGGGCGTGACGATGCCGCTCTCGATGCCACCCGACGGTACGAAGCCATCGTCGGTGCCGCCGGTGAGCTTGAGCTGCAGCTGGCTCTCCGTCGCAGCGAGGAAGTTGTACGTGATGATCTCTTTGCTCACGCCGAGCACGTCTTCCCACGCGGAGATCGGAATCTGATCGAGCTGCACGCCGCGCACGAGCTCTTCCTTGCCATTCGGATACACCTTGTAAGCGAGCACCGCCGGCGGAGGCAGGTTGACGTCGGTGGTCTTGATCATCTGCACGAGCTCGCGGCGCGAGAACTCGGGTGCGCTGGTGATCGCGGCGTCGTCGAAGCGACGGATGATGAGGCCGTACTTGAGGCCCGACGCGCGCGCCGTGGCGAGCAGGCGATCCTGCAGCGCCTTGCGCGGGACCGCGCCCTTGCCGTTCACGAACAGGTTCGTCGCGCTGCCGTGGAACGCGCCACCTTCGGCGGTGCGGCGCGCGTGACCGTTGGACACTTGTCCCTTCTGCGACGGCGTGCGCGACAGCAACAGCGTCTTCAAGAAGCCATCTTTGATGACCTCGACGCGCTTTGCCTCGACGCCTTCGTCGTCGATCTTGTAGCCGCCGATCAGCGCCTTGCCGCCGCCCTCGCGCGCGGTCGGATCGTCGACGACGGTGAGCGACGGAGCGAGCACGCGCACGCCGACTTGATCGGTGAACGCGCCGCCGAAGTTCTTCGCCTCCTGCGGGTTCAAGCCCTCGGGCACTGGCGTGCCACCGAGGTTCGGCGCGAGCGAGTAGCGCAGAAGGCCGACGGCGCCTTCGCCCTCGAACAGCACGGGACCGCGGTACCGCTCCATCACCGGCGCTTTGCCGAGCTTGTCGATCGAGTCCGCGATCTTCTTCGCTTCCTCGCCGAGCTCCTTGTCCGTCGGCAGATCTTTCGCGGTGTGGCCGTAGCGCAGGAAGTACTGCGACAGCGGTGCTCCGTCGGAGGCCTGGCCCGTCGCCGCGATCACCACGCCGCTCGCGCGACGCGTATCGGTGACGCTCGTGCCCTCGGTGGTGAGATACCAGCGACGCTCGAGGTAGCTAGTGACGGCGACGCGCGAGTCGCGGATGTAGGCGAGGTCGCGGAAGTTCGCCGACAGCGCCTTCGCGCGAGTCTCGAGCTCGTCGAGCTTCTCGAGCTCGGGCACGAGCACCGGCTCCTCGCTGACCACGGGCTTGACCGCGGTCCAGCCCGGAACGTCGGCGCTGCGTCCACCGCCGGCGCGACGCGCATCGAGCTTCGCCCGGAGCTGCATCAGCGCTTCCTTGTAGGCAGCGTCGGTGACGAGCCACGCGGCGCGCTTCGCGATGCGCGGCGTCGCTTCGAGCGGGAGGTTCAGCGCGGCGACCCCATCGATCTCCTCGCCGTTCGGCACCGCGTAGTTCGAGTTGTCGACGCCTTGGAACTCGACGCGCACGCGCGCCTCGATGTTCACGAAGTGGCGGTTGCGCTTGCTCGTGGTGTTCCCGAGCGACGCGGCGACGTCGTTCACGTCGACCTCGGTGATCTTGTACGAGATGTTCGACGGCTTCGGCGCGCCGGGAATCTGCAGCGACGTGAGGTCGCGGTTCATCTCCTCGGCGACCGCATCGATGATGTCGTCGGTGACGGCCTTCGACGGCGGACCCTTCGGCAGCTCCTTCGCGGGAATCGCGCCGGCACCGTGCGGGACGAGAGCGAGCGGAGCGGCGACGAGCGCGGCGAACAGGTAGCTAGTGCGCTTCACGGCGCCTCCTTGCGAATCGACGGGGGCTGCAGCAGCGGCGGGCGATCCGGCGGGATGAAGCCCTTCTCGATCTCGAGCTTCTCGATGAGCAAGCTCGGCGCCGACGCGGACACCGGCACCCATCCGCTCTCCGCTCCACACACGCCGTTGAACGTCTCGATCTCGCGGCTCGCCGCGCGGATCGACTGCAGCGCGACGAGCGGCGTACCGCTGATGTCGATGCCGCGCACGAGCTCGCGCTTTCCGTCGGGGAACAGCCGGTACGCCATCACCGGGTTGACCTTGAACGCCTGCGGCGCGAACGCCGACGTGTTCGTGAAGCCGCCCGAGATGTCCGTGAAGATCATCCCGTACGGTCGGTTCTGGCGCTTGATCTCCTCGATCAGCATCTTCTCGAGATCGGCGCGCGGGACGCTCTTCGTGGTCTCGACGACGAGGTTGCCCTGGCGCGCGACCGGCGGAAGTCCCGGCGAGTGACGACCATGCCCGTTCGACGACGGGAAGCCCTTGATCGGGTTGCGCCCCATCACGAAGCCGACGAGCTTTCCGCTATCGATCAGCGGAACGCGACGCGCGCGCACGCCTTCGTCGTCGAAGCGATAGAAGCCGTTGAGCTGCTGGCCGTTGAGCGTGGCGATCTGCGGATCGTCGTAGACGCTCAGCCACTCGGGCGCGATGTCCTTGCCGACGTAGCTCGCGAACGTCTGCCCGCTGGTCAGCTCCTTCTGGCGATGGCCCTCGATGCGATGGCCGAACACTTCATGGAAGAACACGCCGGCCGCGCGGCCTTCGAGGATCGCGGGACCGACGTACGGCTCGGCGAGCGGTGCATCGTTGAGGTCTGCGAGGTCCTTCGAGACCGTCGCGAGCATCTTGTCGACCTCGGCATCCGGCGGCAGATCGGCGGGCTGGCGGCCGAAGCGCTGCTCGAGCCGCGACAAGCTCATGCCGTCATCGGACTTCACACCGACGGAGACGGCGAACTGCGCGTTTGTCCACGACTGCTGGATCGCGGTGCCTTCGCTGTTGACGTACCAAGCGGTGGTCTGTTGGAACAGCACGCTGCACGTACCGCGCGTGGCCGCACCCTTGAGCGCCTTCGCCGAGCAACGCTTCAGGCGATCGATCCACTGCGCCTTGTCGAACTCGAGCTTGACCTGGGCCTCGACGTACGACTCGGCCTTGTCGGGTGCGAAGTCGGGGGCGGTCTGTCCCCCCTTCAGCGTCGATTGATCCTGGCGGACGTAGTTGATCGCGGTGACCGCCTCGCGATAGCGGCGATCCGTCTCGAGCCAGAGCGCGTTGGCGATCGCCTGCTTGTCCTCGCCGAACGGGACGACCCCGCGCCGGTTGAGCGGCGAGTTGAGGCCGTTGTCGTCGCTCGCGAGGTTTCGCGTGTTGTCGAGACCGGGGGTTCCGACGCGGACCTCGACGTCGAGGTTGCGATTGGTGTCGTCGCTGTCCGAGATCAGCGCGCCGCCCTCGGCTTCGAGGCTGACGATGCGAAGCTCGACGAGCTGGTACGCCAGGAAGTGCGCCGGCTCTTTTTGCGCCTTGAGCGCCGCGAACTCGCGCGCGTTCTCGTCCTTGAGGATGTCGAGAATCGGCGATTTCTTGTCGGGCGCGTGGTTCTGCGTCGGTTCGCTCTTGGTGACGTCGACCTTGCTGGGGATCGGCGGCAACTCGATCTTCATCTCGCCGGCGGGCTTTGCCGGCTTGGGGACGGGATCGACCTTGGTCGTGCCATTGCCGGGACAGCCGAAAAGCCCAGCGACAGCGCCGAGCGAGAGCATCCAACGCATATGTCCGAAACACTAGCACGGGTATAATCAGCGACACGGTGTCCTCGGGTGGTCCTACCGCGCTCGTCATTCACGATGACGGCGATACGCTGGACCTCCTCACGCGTCTGTTCGAGGCGAGCGGGTTCGACGTCGTCACGGCCGTTACTGGATTCCGCGCGCAGGCTCACCTCGAGGGTGATCGGAAGATCGACGTCGTCGTAGCCCCGTGGGACACCACCCACGCCGTCGGGGGTGACGTCTATCGCTGGGCGCTTCAGAAGAGGTACGACCTGCGCGACCAGTTCGTGTTCATCGGCGCAGACATTCCCGGCGAGCTCGACCGCGTCGTCGCAGGGCGCTGCCTCGTCGTCTCGATGACGCGACCCGCGGAGGTCGTCCGTGTCGCACATGCCGCAGTCCGCCGGCGGACCCTGCTCGAGGCCATGCGCGACGCGGTCCTGGAGGCCGACACCGCGAAGCCGCGCCTGCTCCTCGCCGACGATGACCCGATGCTGCTGATGGTGATGGGCGACCTCCTCGGCGACACGTACATGGTGACCCGCGTCGAGAGCGGTCACGCGGCCATCGTTCTCCTCGAGCACGAGGACTTCGATGTCATCGTCACCGACTGGCAGATGGACGATGGCAGCGGAGCCGACATCTATCGCTGGCTCGAGCTCCACCGGCCCACGCTCACCCAGCGCATCGTGTTCCTCTCGACAAGCGAGGGCGACGATGCCACCTCGGTGGCACCTGGACGTCCGATGTTCCGCAAGGGCCAGGACTCCCACGCGCTGACGACCGTGCTCAACGAGATCGTGCGACAGGTTCGTGGGGAGTCTATTGACCCAGCCGACCCCACCATCACACCGCCGGGTGTATGACACGGGAGTGTTGGCGCGGATCCTCGATGGCGCGAAGCTGACGGCAACGACGTCGCTCAAGGAGATCACCGAGGCGCTCGCGGCGAAGAAGCCCATCTGGATCGACCTCGAGCGGCAATCCGCCGAGGCGGACAAGCTCCTCGCGGACGTCCTGAAGTTTCACCCGCTCACCATCGAAGACGTGTGGGGCCCGCGCGGGCAACCGAAGATCGACGACTTCGACGAGTACCTCTACGTCATCCTCCACGGGGTCGGCTCGAAGAAGCGCGACAAGCTCGAGCTCGTCGAGATCGACGTCGTGATCGGCGAGAACTGGCTCGTCACGCACGATCGCGATGGCCTCGTCTCCGACGACATCGGCACCGAGCTCGATCACTCGCCGCGCCTGCTGCAAAAAGGCGTTGCCTGGCTCGCGCACGCGATCATCGACCGCGCCGTCGATCGCTACCTGCCCGTCATCGATCAACTCGACACCGAGATCGAGCAGCTCGAGACCGACGTGCTCGCGAAAGCCGGCACGCCGCGCGGCGCGCGCGTGCTCAAGCGCATCCTCGGCTTCAAGCGCACGCTGCAGGATCTGCGTCGCATGTCGATCCACCAGCGCGAAATCCTGCTGCGGCTCTCGCGCGGCGACTTCGGCGAGATTCCGCCCGAGGCGATTCCGTTCTATCGCGACGTCTACGATCACTTCCTGCGCATCAACGACATCGCCGAGGGCTATCGCGATCTCGTGACCAGCGCGCTCGACGCGTACCTCAGCGTGCAGAGCAATCGCATGAACGAGGTCATGAAGACTCTGACGCTGATGTCGACGGTGATGCTGCCGCTGACGTTCATCGCCGGCGTCTACGGCATGAACTTCGACTTCATGCCCGAGCTCCACCACGAGTGGGGCTACTTCGGTGCGCTCGGCCTCATGGCCGTGACGACGATCGGCATCCTGTTGTGGTTTCGCCACAAGGGATACATCGGCGGGAACAATGGCCCGCACGAGCGTAAGTCCAAGAAGGACGAGCGATAGCTCGCGGCAGCTTCGATCGCTGCCCCACCGAGCCACAGACCAGCGCGAGCCACGCGAATGGAGCGATGGCGCTCGCGCAGATGATGGTCACCGTCACGAGCAGGACGAACGAGACATCGAAGACGAGCGTCGACCGCTCGACCACGTCACGCATGGGCTCCCCCATCGCGTAGCGCGTCGACGAGCTGCCAGCCGAAGATCGGTGCGGCCAACACCACCACGCGACCGGGCGAGGTCGCGACGACACCCTTCAGTCGCGCGGAGCGATCGGACACCACGATCGCGCGCAACCGCTGGCGATTGCCGAGCCAGCCGTGCACCGTCCCCGCGATCGCCCGCTCGTCGATCTCCGGGCCCACCAACCAGACCAGCGTTCCTTCGCGCGGGGCACGGCGCGGCGTGCGCACCGACGTGACTTCGAAGCCGGCGGACTCGAGATACTTCACGAGCTCCGCGTCGGGCTCCGCAGACACCAGCGCGACGTTCGCCGACATGGACCGCTCCACAGCACGAAGCGGACCAGTCGCTATCTCGCGAGATCACGAGCGCGCCGCCGCGCAGATCGGAGGCGACGCGCGAAACGCGACAGGTTGTCGGGGATGTCGCGCGCGGTGACGTCGATCTACGACGCCTTAGCGCGACGCTGGAGCGTGCGAACACTGACTCCGAGCCGGTGCGCGGCGCGGGTCAGGTTGCCCTTCTCGGCGCTGATCGCTGCATCGACGATCCGATCGATGATCTCCTCGAGCGGGCGGTTCGTCGGTACGAGCAGCGTGTCCGGGCTGTCTTCGGCGCGGCCTCTACGAATCGCGGGCGGCAGATCCAAGAGCCGCACCGCTCGGCCTTCACGCAGGATGCACAGCAGCTCGACGACATTGCGCAGCTCGCGCACGTTCCCCGGCCAGTCGTACGCGATCATCGCCGCGCGCGCGGTTCGCACGAAGTTCGGTGGCGTCACGTCGTGCGTGGCGGAGAGCTGCGCGATGAACGCATCGAGAAGCGGTGGGATGTCTCGACGGCGCTCGCGGAGCGGCGGCACCTCGAGCACGATCCCCTGGATACGATAGTAGAGGTCCGCACGAAACCGGCCCGCGCGAACCTCGAGCTCGAGCGGGCGAAGCGTCGCGAGCACGAGCCGGACGTCGGCTTCGATCTTCTTCGAGCCGCCGACGCGCATGTAGCGGCGGGTCTCGAGGAAGCGCAGCATTTTGGCCTGAAGTCCGAGGGGCATCTCGGCGATCTCGTCGAGAAACAGCGTTCCACCGTTCGCGACCTCGATCTTGCCAACCGACCGCTCGTTCGCGCTCGTGTAGGCACCACGCTCGTGACCGAACAGCTCGCTCTCGAACAACGCTTCCGGAATCGCCGCGCAATTGATCGGAACGAACGGCCCGCCTCGCCGCGGCGACATCTCGTGGAGTCGGCGCGCCATCACCTCTTTGCCCGAGCCGCTCTCCCCGGAGAACGTAACCGTCACTTCTTTGGTGGCTACGGCGCGTAGGATGCGATCGAAGGACCGCATGATCGGTGATGCCATCACCGGATCGAGCACCACGATCGGACTGCGCGCACGCTTGGGCATCGCGTTCGCAGTCTACGCCGACTCGGGAGGAACGCGATCAACTGTCGCCGTGGTACCGTTCGAGAATCCTCGAGTAGCTTCACGTGTATCCCGCCATCTGGACGCTTCTAGACCCTCGATGACGATTTCACTGCGACATAGTGTCGGCTTTTTGCGACCCTGGTTTTGTCGTGGTTGTCCCGTTGCCTCCGTTGCGTCCGTGCCCTCGAACGTCGTGGTGGCGCACCCCTTGCAGCATCGGCGAGCTGCGTGATCTGGCCACCGTATGTCTAGCTCGGGCTTGTTGCTCGCCAGCATTCCGATCCTGCTGACGGGTGCGGCATTCGCGCTAGGTTTGCGCACCAATCGCGCACGAGCGATCGCAGCGATCGGCAGCCAGGCAATCGCGATGCTGTGCGCGTTCGCCAGCATCATCCCGGTCCTGACCAGCGGCACGCGCCTGGAGATGACCTGGCCGTGGCCCGCGCCGATCGATCAGATCGCGTTCCGGGTCGACGCGCTCGGTGCGTTCTTCCTCGCGTGGTCGCTGCCGATGACGTTGCTCGGCACGGTCTACGCGTACGGCTATCTCCAGTCGCACTTCCGCGCGGGTCGCAACGGCGGTCCGCACTTCGCGCTGCTGAACATGATCGCGGTCTCGTTCGTGTTCATCTACACGGTCCAGAACGCGCTGGTGTACCTGCTCGGCTGGGAGATCGCCGCCGTGTCCGCATGGCTGCTCGTGATCTGGGACTACCGCAGCCAGAAGATCCGCTTCGCCGGGTTCAACTACCTCGTCTCGACGCACGTCGGACTGTTCGTCCTCGTCGCGGCGTTCATGCTCCTGCACAGCCACACCGGCTCGATGGACTTCGCCGAGTTCGGCGTGTACCTCGCGAAACATCCGAGCGGCCAGGGAACGCTGTTCCTGCTGCTCGGCGTTTCGTTCGCCCTCAAGTCCGCGTTCTTTCCGTTTCACACGTGGCTCCCTCGCGCCCACGCCGCCGCCCCCGCGCACGTCTCCGCGTTGATGTCCGGCGTGATCCACAAGGCGGGACTGTTCGGCTTCCTGCGCTTCACGCTCCTCGGAGGCCGCCCCGAGGATTGGATGGGCTGGGCGGTGCTGATCTTCGGCGCGGTGTCCGCGGTGTTCGGCGTGCTGTACACGGCGACGCAACGCGACCTGAAGCGCATCCTCGGCTATTCGTCGACGGAGAATGTCGGCATCGTGGCGATGGCGTTCGGCATCGGCATGCTCGGGTGGGCGTGGGACAACCCCGCGCTGACCGCGCTCGGGTTCGGTGCCGGCATGCTGCACGTGCTCAACCACGCGCTGTTCAAGTGCGCGCTGTTCTACGCCGCCGGCGCGATCCACCACGCGACGCACACGGTCGATCTCGAGCGACTCGGTGGCCTCGCCAAGAAGCTCCCGCGCACCGCGATCGTGTTCCTCGTCGCTGCGTTGGCGATGTGCGGGCTCCCGCCCCTCAACGGCTTCACGAGCGAGCTGTTGATCTACGCCGGGCTCCTCTCGGGTGCCGCGCCCACCATCGAAGGCGACGTGGTGCTCGTCTGCGCCGCGGCGCTGCTCGCGTTTGTCGGCGCGGTCGGGATGCTGTCGGCCGCGCGTGCCTTCGGACTCGCGTTCCTCGGAACGCCGCGCGATCCGTCGCTCCACGTGGGTCACGAAGCACCGCACTCGATGATCGCGCCGATGGCGCTCCACGCGATCGCGATCGTCGTCGTCGGCGTCTATCCCGATGTCGCGCTGTTCCTCGTCGAGCCGGCGCTCCGGTTGTTCGCGCCCGATCAAACAGCGACCATCGCGGACACGCTGTCGAGCGTGATGTGGGCCTGCCGTGCGCTCGCGCTGATCCTCGCGGTCTCCGTGGCCGTGGGATGGCGCCGCAGCGCGAAGGCGCGGTCGAGCGTGACCTGGGGCTGCGGCTACACGGCCGGGACGGCGCGGATGCAATACACGGGCAGCTCGTTCGCCGCGCAGCTCTCGTCGCTGTTCCGGCCCGCGCTTCCGGTGCTGACGCGCGAGCAATTGCCGACCGAGCCGTTTCCGCAACAGGCATCGCACCTCTCGACGAACCATGTCGATGCCGTCGAGCGCCGGATGTTCGAAGTCCTCGGACAAGGCGAGCAGTTCGTGCAGGACACCTCGGGACGGATCCCCGAGCAACCTCGCTTCGCGTTCGCGGCGGGCCTGCTCGTGCTGGTGATCGTAGCCCTCGTCGCGATCGGACAGGTGTCATGACGATCGTCGCGAACATCCTCGCGCTCCTCGTCATGCCGTTCGTGATCGTGGGAACGATCAATCGCGTGAAGGCGCGGTGGGCCGGGCGTCGCGGACCGCCGATCTTCCAGCTCGCGTTCGACCTCCTGCGTCTCGTGCGCAAGGTCCCCGTGTACAGCACGGTGACGACGCCGGTGTTCCGCATCGGGCCGCTCGTCGTCGCCGGCACCGCGGTCCTGTCGGCCGCGATCGTCCCGCTCGCCGGTGGTGCCTCGATCGTTTCGTTTCCGTTCGACTTCGTCTGGTTCGCGTACGTGTGGGGCCTCGGGCGCGTGGCGCTCGTGCTCGGAGCTCTCGACACCGGCAGCGCATTCGAAGGCATGGGCGCGTCGCGCGAAGTGACGTTCGCGACGCTGCTCGAGCCGGTGCTGTTTCTCGTCGCAGGCGCGCTGTGTTTGCACGCCGGGGTCCGCTCGCTCTCCGCTGCGCTCGTTCCGCAGCTCGACGGTCCATCCGCCATCGTGATGTGGGTCGCCGCCATCGCCGCGATCCTGATCGTCGTGCAGGTCGAAGCAGCGCGCATGCCGATCGACGATCCGACGACGCACCTCGAGCTCACGATGGTTCACGAGGTGATGATCCTCGATCACTCGGGCCCCGAGCTCGCGTTCCTGCAGCTCGGCTCGGCGGTCAAGCTGTACGTGGGAATCTCCCTCGCGGCGCTGCTGATGAACCCGCTCGCCGGCGACGGAGCGATGGCCGCGCTCGTTCACGTCGGCCTGTGCATCGCGATCGCGATCGCGATCGGACTGTCGGAGTCGCTCGTGGCCCGACTCAAGCTGCGCGTCGTTCCGCAGTACATCGTCGTCGCGCTCGTCGCCGGCGGGATCGCGTTGCTCTCGATGCTCGGGCGAGGAGGGCCGGGATGAATCCGCTGCTGATCGCGTTCATCGGCGTCTTGCTCGTCCCGCTGTTCGTCGCGTCGTGGCGGCTCAGCCTGTTCGCGCTCGCCGCGCAAGGCCTGCTGATGGCCTCGCTGGCGTATCAGCTCGATCCCGCGATGAGCTCCGCGGGCTCGTGGATCGGGATGTTCGATCTCGTGATCGTCCGCGGGATCGGAGCTCCGCTCGCACTCTACGTGGTGCTGCGCGCGCAGCGGGCCACGCCCCGGAACGACGTGATCCCGCCGAACCTCATGTCGTGGACGCTCGCGATCGCGCTCGTCCTCGTCGCGTTCCGCTTCGCCGACATGCTCGTCCCCGTCGAGGGCGACGATCACTCGTTCGTCGCGGGCGCCACGGCGGGCATCCTCCTCGGGCTGCTCGTGCTCGCGACGCAGACCGGGCCGTTCAGCCAGATGGTCGGCGTGCTCCGCCTCGAGAACGCGATCGCGCTGTTCGAGCTCGGCTCGCACGGCCACGAGCTCGCGATCCAGATCGCGCAGACCGTGTTGCTCGTGATCACGGTGCTGATGTTCCAGTGGTACTTGCGCACGCTGCCGCGCGCGAGCGCCGCGAAGGTCAGCGCGGTCGAGGGGCTGATCACGTGACGTGGACGATCCTCGTGGTGCTCCCGCTGCTCAGCGCGTTCGCCGTGCTCGGAACGGCGCAGGCCGGCTCGCGTGCATCGACCGTTCTGCTCGCGAGCTCGGCGGTGACCTCCGTGGTCGCGACGGTGCTGGCCGCGCTTCCGACGACGCCTCCGTTCCTCGGCGGGTTCGTGCATGCCGACGCGACCGTCCAGCTGTTCGCGCCGGTCGTGAACTTCATCTTCATGGGCATCGCGGTCTACATCCGCGCTCGTGTCGCGGTCGAGCCGGCCTCGCGCCGCTTCATCTTCCTCTCACTCCTGTTCCTCGCCGCGTGCAACCTCGCGCTGCTCGCGAACCACGTGCTCGTCATGTGGATCGCGCTCGAGTGCTCCACGCTCGCCGCCGCGCTGCTGATCATCCGCCCCGAGGCTCCAGCCTCGCGCCTCGCGTCGTGGCGCTATCTATTGTTCTCGTCGGTCGGCCTCGGCCTCGCGCTGCTCGGGCTCGTCTGCCTCACGCGCAGCATGGAGCTCTCGCACCAGACGCCGACGCTGTTCCTCGACGCGATGCCTGCCGCCGTCGCGTCCCCCACGAACGCGTGGCGCGAGCTCGGCGTGGGCCTCGTCGTCCTCGGTGTCGGAACGAAGCTCGGGCTCGCGCCGATGTACAGCTGGCTGCCCGAAGCGTACGACGAGTCGCCCGCGCCGGTCACCGCGATGCTCGGTGCGGTCCAGTTCAACTGCGCGCTCGTCCTGTTGTTCCGCATCGTCCAGATCTATCGCCCGAGCAGCGGCGCGCTGATCACCGGCGAGCTGTTGACGATCGGCCTCGCCTCCGTTGCCGTGTCCACCGCGAGCATCGTCGCGACGAGAAACTTCAAGCGGCTCCTCGCGTACGCCTCGATCAACCACGCGGGCGTGATCGCGATCGGCCTGGGCCTCGGCGCGTCCGCGTCGTACGGCCTCTTGCTCTACGTGCTCAGCAATGCGTTCATCAAGGCGATCCTCTTTCTCACCTCCGGAAAGATCGAAGCGCACTACGGCACGAAGGACACGAAGGCGATCGCCGGCCTGATCAAGGACCTGCCGTACAGCGGTCTGTTCTTGATGGTCGGCACGTTCGCGCTGCTCGGATTTCCGCCGTTCGGCAGCTTCCTCGGCGAGCTGCTCATCCTGTCGGCGCTCGTCACGAGCGGGCAGATGTTCGTGTTCGCCGCGTTCTGCATGCTGATCACGATGTCGTTCGTCGCGACGGGCCGGACGATCTTCCCGATGATCTGGGGCGAGCCCAAGCAGGAGCGCACGTGGCCGCAGCAGCGCGTCACCGCCGCTCTTCACAAGCTGATCTTCCTCGGCGTGCTGCTCGTCCTCGGGATCTATATCCCGCCGCAGATCAACACGCTGCTCACGCAGGTGGCGCGATCGCTGGAGGGATTGTGAGCTCCGTCGTCGTAGAGCGCATCGCGGCGTCGGAGATCGAGACGTCGGGCGTCCGCGACTGGCGCACGGCGTTGCTCGAACGCGCGAAGGCCGGTGTCCGTCCCATCACGCTCTACGGTCGCCGCGTCGCCGATGGCGTGCTGCTCACCGCCGTTCATCGCGACGTCGATCGCCTCTTGGTCTCGCGCACCACCGTCGACGCCGCCCACGGCTATCACGAGATGACGTCGGAGCTTCCGGCGCTGCATTGCTTCGAGCGCGAGATCCACGAGCAGCTCGGCGTGCGCATCGCGGGGCATCCGTGGCTCAAGCCGATCCGCTACGAAGGCAGCGATCAATCGGCGATGAACGCGTACCCGTTCTATCGCGTCGACGGAAAAGAGGTGCACGAGGTCGCCGTCGGCCCGATCCACGCCGGCGTGATCGAGCCGGGAGCGTTTCGCTTCTCGTGCTTCGGCGAGCACGTGCTCCACCTCGAGATCCATCTCGGCTATCAGCATCGCGGCGTCGAGGGGCGCCTCCTGGAACGCGATCCCCGAGCGCTCGCGCCGATCATCGAGACCGTCGCCGGCGATACGAGCGTCGCGCATGCCTGGGCCTACGCGGCGGCGCTCGAGAGCCTCGGCGGGCACGAGGTCGCTCCGGCCCACGATCTCTCGCGCGCGGTGATGCTCGAGCTCGAGCGGATCGCGATGCACCTCGCGGGTCTCTCGGGGCTCGCCGCGGACATCGGCTTTCTGCCCGCCGCGTCGACGTACGGGCGCCTCCGGACGACGGCGATCAACACCTCGATGCGCTTGTGCGGGAGCCGGTTCGGTCGCAGCGCCGTTCGCCCCGGCGGCTCGGGGGTCACGCTCGACGACGAGGTCGCAGCGATCGTGGCCGACAACCTCGCGCTCCTCCGCACCGATCTCGCGATCATCGACGACTGCTTCCTGAACGCACGCACCGTGCGGCACCGTCTCGTCGGCGTCGGCACCGTCACGCCCGAGGTGGCGGAGCAGATCGGCGTCGTCGGGATGGCCGCGCGTAGCAGCAACGTCGCGATCGATGCACGCTTCCCCACGCGGGGCTGCTACGCGGACCCGGCGATCGCGAGCTGCGTCGAGCCGACCGGCGACTGCTGGGCCCGCGCTCGCCTGCGCATCGCCGAGATCGACGCCTCCCTGACCTGGCTCGAGAAGGTCACCGCGGACGCGTGTCGCTTCGAGCCGGCGCGCACGACCATCGGGGCGCTCGCACCCGCGCAGCTCGCGGTGGCCATCGTCGAAGGATGGCGCGGCGAGGTCGTGCACTGCCTCGAGACCGACAGCGCCGGCGCGCTCGTGCACTACAAGGTCCAGGATCCGTCGCTGCGCAACTGGCTCGGGCTCGCACTCGCGGTGCGCGGCAACGAGATCTCGGACTTTCCGATCTGCAACAAGAGCTTCGATCTCTCCTACTGCGGGAACGACCTGTGAGCATCTTCAAGGCATTCCGCGTCCGCGTTTCGCAGGGCACGCAGTTCATCGCGAACGTGCGCACGGCGACGCCTGCGGGTTTTCACGGCCGCCCGCAGATCGCGCCGGGACCGTGCGCGAGCGGTTGCGACGCGTGCGTCCGCGCGTGCCCGACCGCGGCGATCGCGCTCGATCCGCTGTCGATCGATCTCGGTCGCTGCATCTTCTGCGCGGAGTGCACCGCGGTCTGTCCCGACAAGAAGATCGTCATGACGCCCGATCCGCGGATGGGAGCGAGCGCGCGTGGCGATCTGATCGTGACCGCGGAGACCGAACGCACCGAGGTCCGCGCGAACGAGACGTTCCAGCGGCTGTTCAAGCGCTCGCTCCGCCTGCGTCAAGTGTCGGCGGGTGGCTGCAACGGCTGCGAGCTCGAGCTCAACGCGTCGGCGAACGTGAACTTCGATCTCGGGCGATTCGGCATCGAGTGGGTCGCGTCACCGCGTCACGCCGATGCGCTCGTGGTGTCGGGCACGCTGACCCGCACGATGAAGGACGCCGTCCGGCTCGCGTGGGACGCCGTGCCCGATCCACGCTTCGTCGTCGCCGTCGGAGCGTGTGCGATCTCGGGAGGCCTCTACGCGGGTGCCTCGGGCGTGGAGCGTGGATTCCTCGACGAGGTCATCCCCGCGCTCTATGTCCCGGGCTGCCCGCCGCACCCGCTGACGTTCGTCAACGCGATCCTCGATCTCGTCGGGATCAGCTGACGACGCCGTAGACGTTCTTGTTCTGGCGCTGCAGCTCGATCGAATCGCGGAGGTTCTCGAACAGCTGGCGCGAAGCCGGCATGCCGACGATCTCCACGTGCGGCGTCGAGACGTCCGATGCATACACGTCGATGTGCGCGATGCCGAGGATGCGATCGATCAGGTTCTGGCGGTAGCTGACATCCTTGCAGCGCCAGAGCTGGAGCACTTCGATCTTCTTCGAGAGCAGGCCGCGCTCCGTCTCGATCACCGTGGCGGTCACGCGGAAGCGGATCGAGCGGCGATACAGCGTCAGGCCGAACATGTAGACCGCCGACGCGGCGATCGGGATCAGCACGCCGAGGATCTTGGTGCCCGTCGACGTGCTGGCATCCCAGAACGCTCGCATGATCGCGATCGCGATCAGCGCTGCGAGCCCCGCGGCCACGTAGTAGCCGAGGTACGCCTTCCACGAGGGCACGCCCGTGTAGAGCACGCGCTTGTCGGACTCGACATCGGCGTGGTGCCCAGCAGCGCGCGCGAACGGTGGCGCCTTCTCGCCAGGCGTCGGTGCGGCCGCAGGTGCCGCGACAGGTGCAGCGACGGGTGCAGCCGCGACAACGGGCTTTGCCGCTTCGGGGGCGGCGCTCAGGAAGGAGTTGCAGAAGCGGCACTTGATCGCTTCGTCCTGAATCTCCTCGGCGCAGAACGGACATTTCTTCATCGCTGGGTCACATCCGGTAACCGATACCGACCATGAAGTCGATCGCGGTGATGCGTTTGACATCGTCGCGAAGGCCTTCCTTGGCCGGGCTCAGCGAGAACGCGAAGGGCATCGCCGTGGCGATGATGTTCGGCGTGATCGCGTAGTCGATCGAAACACCGAAGCGCAGGTGCAGCATCGTGAGCGCGCCGGTCGTCTCCTGCATGCCCGTGAACTGGCTGTTGCTCACGTTACCGAAGAACAATCCACCGACGCCGACGTCACCGCGGAGGCCGAGCTTGGGGATCACGAGGTACGTGGCGCCGATGTTCGCGAACACCGCGGACAGCGTCGCCGTCTTGCTCATGCCCATCACCTGATACGGCACGGGCGTGAACGTGAAGCCCGCGCCGAGATCGATGACGAACTGGTCGCTGATCGCGAGCGGATAGCCGGCGATGAGACCGAACGTCGCCTGGACGGGAACGTCGATGGTGCCGGCGCCGACCTTCGCACCGCCGCCGAACGCGCGGACGCTGATCAGCCGAGGACGCTCGGAGGGCGTGGTCTTGGTGATGCCGCCTTCGCCTTCCCCTTCACCCTCGCCTTCCCCTTCGCCCTCGCCTTCACCTCCGCCACCCGCGACCTGCTTGCCGTCGCCTTTGCCGTCACCGACGGGCTTGCTGTTGCCGCCGTTCGGATCGGCGTCGGGGCGCGACGTGCCGTCGGGCTGCTTCTGGCGAAGGGCTTCCTGCTGCTTCGCGCAGTCGTCGAGCTCTTTGATCCAGCCTTCGATCTCCGCACGCTTCTGCGGCGACAGCGGCTTCTTCTGATCGTTGTCCTTGAGGGAGAGGTAGCGCTTGTAGAAGAACACGGCCTGGCCGCAGTCCTTCGCGAGGCGATACGACTGCGCGACGTTGTAGAGGTACGCCGCCTTCTTACTCTCGTTGGGCTCGAGCTCGAACCCCTTCTTGAAGGCCTCGACGGCGGGGAGGAAGTTGCCCAGGTTGTACTGGGTCTCTCCCTCTTTGTAGTAGTCGTCGGCCGACTTTGGCTGTGCGAACGCCAAAGCCGGAACCAACAGCGAGAGCAGCGCTAGTTTCTTCATCGTAAGCTCCGAACTCGATCGAACGAAATCACTCGGGTCGCTCGAGACCCGTATCGTTGCCCGTCTTACCCCCGGAGCCGGTGTTGCTTCCTTTGCCGGTGCCGTTCGGCGGGGTCTTGATTTGCGTCGTGCCGGACTTCTTCGGCTTGAGCGAGTAATCGACGTTCGCGTCGGCGTCGACCGCGAACTTCTTGAGCGTCATCGTGTCGAAGCTCGACAGGCGCAGCTCGATCGTCACCGTCTTCTTGCTGCGATCGACGGTGAACGGCTCCGGCGTCTTCTTGCCGGTGTCCTTGCCGTCGACGAAGATCGAAGCGCCCGCGGGCTTGGTGACGATGGTGATCGTCGACTGGGTCGGCTCGGCGATCACCGCTGCATCGGGCGTGGCGACGACCGCTGCATCCAGCGTCGCGGCGACGACGGCGGCATCGGGCGTGGCGACGACCACGGCGGCATCGCGCGCGACCGTCTTGTCGTGATTGTCCACGCCCGCATCCGGGATCGCGGCGACATCGTCGGTACCCGAGCCTGCCGGCGTGACGGTGTCGTTGGACTTCTTGCCTGCGACCACCGCGATCGCGGCGCCCGCACCCGCGACGATCAGCACGCCGGCGATGATGAAGCCGAGCTTGCTGCGGCCACCGCCGCTGACCTGTCCTGCCGCGGCGCCGAGCGTGGTCGGCGTGGGGGTTCCGATCTGCCCGGGCTGATAGATGCCCGAGGGCGGCGTCAACGATCCGGGAGGCGGCGTGCCATAGACCTGGCTGGTCGAGCTCGGCATCTGCGACGGACGATCCGCGAGCGTGAACGGCACGCTCGAGGGCATCAGCTGCCGTTGATAGAACTGCGCGAGCCCACCATTGGCTTCGACGTACCCGACCGGGTCGGACATCGCGCGCATGAACTCGTCCATCGACGGGTAGCGCAGCTCCATCCGCTTCTGCAGCGCCTTCAAGATCACCGCTTCGATGTGCGGCGACATGATGCGGAACGACGACGGCGGGACCGGGTTCTGCGTCAGGTGCTGGACGAGGATCTCGCCGTAGCCCTCGCCGATGAAGGGCACGCGGCCGACGATCATCTCGTAGAGCACGATGCCGAGCGCGTAGATATCGGTCCGCAGATCGACGTTCGCTTTGCCCTCGCACTGCTCGGGCGACATATACGCCGGCGTCCCCATCACGATGCCCGTGCGGGTGCGCGATGGCTGTGTGCCGTCGCCCGTGAGCTTCGCGATGCCGAAATCGAGCAACTTCACGAAGTCGCGCTCGCGACCGCGCTGCTGGAGCATGATGTTGTCGGGCTTGAGGTCGCGGTGAACGATGTTGCACTTGTGCGACGCGGACAGTGCGTCGGCGACCTGCAGTGCGATGCCGAGCGCTCGCTCGGGCGGCAGCGGCTGGGCCTCGCTGCGGAGGAGGGTGCTCAGCGACTGACCGCTGAGGTACTCCATGATGAAGTAGACGAGCTGGTCGCGACCGCCACCCTGGATGACACCGTAGTCGACGATGTCGACGATGTTCGGGTGGCCGATGTTGTTGACAGCCTTGGCCTCGTGGAAGAAGCGCTGCGCGACTTCCTCGTTCCCCGAGAACTCGGCGTGCAGCACCTTCAGCGCGACCTTCTTACCGATCGTCGGGTGCTCCGCTAGATACACGGATCCCATACCGCCTTCGCCCAACTTCTGTTTGACCAGATAGTTGCCGACGGTTTGCCCGATCAGTTGATCTTGCTGCGGGGCTCCGTGGTGGGAGTCCATACCCTCTCCGAGACGCATTATGTTAGCTCATCCCCTGGTGAAAAGTCGCGACCGCCACCGTTGACATGTCACGATTGACCTCGATGCGCTCGTTTGTGATTGGGTGTGTCCTCTGTGGGCTCGCTGTCCCGACGTGGGCAGACGACCTACCCGAGGTGAAGTCCAAGTCCGCCGTGGTGATCGATGCCGAGACCGGCGCGGAGATCTTTGGCAAGGATGCCGACGAGATCCGCCCGATCGCCTCGACCACCAAGATCTTTGTCGCGATGGCCGTTCGCAAGAAAGGCATCGACCTGAACGGATGGACCGAGATCACGCGAACGGACTCCCGTGCCGCGTCGGGCGGCGCGCGAACGCGGCTCGATCTCGGAGAGAAGTTCAGAAACCACGACCTCCTGCGCGCCATGCTGATCGCATCTGACAACCGGGCCCCGACCGCCTTGGGTCGCGCGGTCGGCTGGGATGCGGACGAGCTGATCAAGGCGATGAACAAGGTCGCGAAGGATCTCCACCTCAAGCGGACCAAGTTCACGGACACGTCCGGCCTGCGTGGCAACGTGTCCACCGCGCGCGAGATGGCGATCGCGCTCCGCGCCGCGCTCGAGGACGACGTCCTGCGCGAGATCATGCACGAGGATTGGGTCGAGGTCGTCGCCAAGGACCACTACCCGAAGATCCACTACGGCAACACGAACCAACCGCTGGTCGTGAAGAAGTACGATGTCATCGGCGGCAAGACCGGGTACACGAAGCCTGCTGGCTACTGCTTCATCACCGGCGCGAAGTTCGAAGGCCGCGAGGTCGTGATGGCGTTCCTCGGTGCCGAGGGCAAGTTGACCCGGTTCGGCGACTTCAATCGCGTCGCGTCGTGGATCGATCGCGGCGCGCCCGGCGCGAAGATCGCGACGAAGCGACCGAAGCGCTCGCCGCCGAAGCTCGACGTCGAGGTCCGCGGTCGCGTCGCGACGCCGTGATCACTTCTTGACGGTCCGCACCGGACCCATCCGTGGGTCTCCCCGCCGTGTGGCATGCTGGCCACGTGAGTTGGGACCGGCGAGAGTTCCTCGCAGCACTCGGCGTGGGATCGGCGTCGTCGCTGATGTTCGCGTTCGGCTGCGGTGCGCCGATCGCCCCGCCACGCGCGCCCGCCCAGCGAGTCGCCGATGTTCGGGGATGGCTGCGCGACGCGGTGGGCAAGCTCGCCGCCGTGTTTCCGACGGTGCATGCCCTCGCGGTGACCCGCTCGCGAACCACCGCCGCGATCGACGTGCTCGGCATCGGTGTCGCGCGCGCGCGACGCGATGGCGTGGTGCTGTCCGTGCAGGATGCGAAGGGAAAGTGGCGCGAGCACGTGACCGCGGATCTGAGCCGGAATGGCATCGAGACCGCGGTGCGCATGCTCGGCGGTGCGCGCACGGCGAAGGCGCTCGATCTCGAGGTGCCACCGCCGCCGCTCGATCTGCGCGAGATCGACGAGCTGGAGCTGAAGAACCGGCTCGGCGCCACGCAGCGCGGTGACCTGTCGGCCCCGTCGAGCCGAATCGTGTACGCGGCCGCGCTGATCGACATCGACGATGTCGACGTGTGGTCCGTATCGCCGGCGCACGATCGGCAGCAGCGCACGCGGCGGATTCGCAACCGCGCGACGCGTGCCGCGTGGGCGGGGACACGGCCGCAGATCGACGAAGTCGAGAGGGGTTGGTCCGGCAACCTCGGTGATCCCGCGGCGCTCGCCGACGCCGACGTCATCAGCGCGACGATGAAAGCGCTGCAGCAGCTCACTCCTGGGCAGCCTACCGAGGGCGAAGCGAACGTCGTGCTCGAGCCAGGCGTGGTCGCGAGCGTCATCGATGTCGCCGTGCGCGGGCTCCTCACGTCGACGGCGACACGGCGGCCCGAGGTGGCGAAGCGGCTCGGCTCCGGTGCGACGCTGTCGCCGTTGCTGTCGCTCGCCGACGATCCGCTGGTGCCCGGTTCGTACGGCGGCATCCTGTTCGACGACGACGGCGAGCTCGCGACGCGTGTCCCGCTGCTCGACACAGGCAAGGTCGTGGGCCGCTTGTCGCGCGGCACGCGCGCCGGTCACGTCGGTGCGCTCGAGGTCGCGCCGTCGAACCTCGTGCTCCAGCCGGGGACCGTCCCGCGCTCGCAGCTCTTGGTCGATGGCTGGCTCCTCGAGGGGCGCGTCTCGGTCGCGTACGATCCCGCGAGCGATCGCGTGGTGCTCACCGTCGCGCGCGCTCGCGAGCTGAAGAACGGCAGCGACACCGGCCGCGTGTTCGCGAACGTCGAGCTCGCCGGCGAGCTGGCCACGCTGCTCTCGCGCGTCGATGGCGTCGCCGCCGACACCGGCACGACGATCGTGCGCGAGGACATCGGCGGCGAACCGCGGTGGCGAACGATCTCCGCACCGTGGTTGCGCACGCGCGGCTTCGTTCGCGCGGGGCGAGGCATCGCGTGATCTCGCGTCGCGCCCTCGTGTCCGCGCTCGAGGATCGCCGCGTGACGGACTGGATCGTCATCGAGCGCGATCAAGAGCTGGCGACCGTGACCGACACGCGACAGCGCACCGACGATCGGACGCGGTGGGTTGTTATCGTGCATCAAGATGTTCCGCGCGGCCGAGGTTCGGCGCGGCTCGAGATCGGTGCGCTCGATGGCAACGCGCGCGACCTCGTCGATCAAGCGCAAGCGCTCGCGCTGTCCACCGTCGGTCCACCGTGGCGCTCGACGTCACCGGCGGCACCCGCGAAGGTCGACATCGCCGATCCTGCGTTGACGGAGGCCACGCTCGACGAGACCGCGGCGCAGCTCCTCGCCGCCCTTCCCCGCCCCGCGGACTCCACGGTCAGCGGCGAGATCGAGCTGATGCGCGAGCGCGTGACGGTGCAGACGCGCCAGGGTCTGCGTACCGGATGGACGGCCACGCAGGTTCGTGCGTCGGCGCTCGTCGCGATCAGCGCGAGCAGCCTCGAGCTCGTGCGCGAAGCACGCCGCGTGACGGATCTCGATCTCGCGCAGGCGATTCCAGTGGCCGCGGTCGATCTCGCGCTACTCGGAACCGCCACCGCGCCGAAGCCCGGCGCGTGCTCGCTGCTGCTTCGCTCCGACGCGCTGCTGCACGGCGGTGGTCTGGGTGTGTGGTCGGTGTTCGCGACCCACGCGACCGCCGAGCTCGAACGGCAGGGCCTCGTGCGCTATCGCCTCGGCGCACCGATCGTGACCGGCGCGGACCAGATCGACGAGCCGCTCACGGTGACCTCCGACGGTGCGCTCGATTTCGCGACGCGATCCTCGCCGCTCGGCGACGATGGCGATGCCGTGCGCCGCTTCTCGCTCGTCGAGCGTGGCGTGGCGGCGGGCCTCGGAATGTCGATGCGTGAAGCTTCACGGCGCCACACCGAGCCGAACGGCGGCGTGCGCAACCTCGTCGTCGCGCCCGGCACGTGGACCGACGTGATTCCACCGGGACGCTCGCTCGACGTCCGGAGACTGCGCTCGCTGTCGATCGATCCGTACACGGGAGACGCGTCTCTCGAGATCGCGCTCGCGATCGATCGCGATGGCGGCGGCGAGCGCGCGATCACGGGCGGAATCGTTCGCATCGATCTCGTGGCCGCGCTCGCACGTGCCCGCCGCAGCGCGACCCCGCTCCGCCGCGGTGCCTACCTCGGTCCATCGTCGATCCTGATCGAGGACGCCGAGGTGTTCGTGTGAGATTCTCTTCTCGATGATCTTCTTCATCATCGTCTACGGCACTTACGGCATCACCTACTCCAAGGGGCAGCCCGGTCAGTTTCACTGCCCCCACTGCGCGGTGACGCAGTCGTATCGGCATCGGCGCGTTCGTCGCTTCTTCCACATCTTCTTCATCCCGCTGATCCCGCTGAACCTGGCGGGTGAATACGTCGAGTGCGGCCAGTGCAAGGGCACGTACAAGCTCGAGGTGCTCGCGATGATGAAGGGCATCGCCGATGGCACGAAGCAGGCGAGCCAAACGCTGCCGCTGTCCGAGGGCCAACGCGGTGTGCGCCGCATCCTCGCGCTGATGCTGCTCGCCGATGGTCGCGTCGAGGAGTCCGAGATCTCCGCGATCGTCGAGTTCTTGCGCTACTCCGAGCGTCGCGACGTCACGCGCGATGAAGTGCTCGCGGAAGTCGAAGCCGCGCGCAAGCAACCCGCCGATGTCGAAGCGTACTGCCGGCAGCTCATGGGCTTCTTGAACGATCAGGGCAAGGCGGACGTGCTCAAAGCCGCGCACGTGATCGCGAGCGCCGACGGACATGTGGATCCGTCCGAGCAGCGCCTGCTCGAACGCATCGGCGTCGCGCTCGGCATGCGGCCGCAGCAAGTGTCGAGTCAGCTGTCGAGCCCGCAGATCCCACAACAAGCGCAGGCCGCGCAGCAACAGCGCCCTCCGTTTTGTCCGACGTGTGGCGCCGCCGGTCGATGGATCGCGGAGCACAACATGTGGGGCTGCGATCACTGCCGCGCTGCGATCCCGCGTTGAGGCAGAATTCCCCAGAGCTCGTGTCGAGCAGCGGTTGAGCGACTTGCGCAATGTTTGAGCAACGCCGCTGCGCGTCGACGAACGTCGAGTAGTCGAACTCACCATTGCGTGTAGTCACGCGTGTGCTCGTCGGAGAATGGGACTGTCCGAACTTCGGACGACGGGCATTTCTTTGTTGTCGAACGACGACGAAAAGCAGACGGTGGAAGCTCAGTCAACTCGTGCTCCGGGGGGAAGCCATGAGAAGAATCCTTCAGCTCGTCGTCGCGCTCGCAGTTTCGGTGCCGGCTATCGCGCAAGCGGGTGTCTACGACATCCATCTGGGCGGCATGTGCAGCACCCAGTTCGAAGGTGGAAAAGGCGGTGGCTATCTCGGCTCGTGGGCCGGAGAGACCAGCATCAGCGCCTATGTCGATCAACGCGACAGCATGGCGACCGCCACGCAGCAGTTCGCGAACATCCTCGATACCTACTGCCGCGCGGGGAGCGGCAACATTTGCTACGTCTACACGTACTCGAACGGCGGCGCCGTGTTCTCGCGAACGATGGCGCTCTACGAGGACGGTCGATGGAGCATCGGCTACACCGTCGCTTCGGCGAGCAACGAAGGCGGCAGCGAGATCGGTGGCACGGGATGGATGGGCGAGGTCTTCGGCGGTTGCTATCTCGCGGGCCACATCGGTCCGAGCGATCACCGCAACGGCTGGAATCACCACGACACGAACGGAGTCACCGTCGGCATGATCGGCGGTAACGGATGGCTCGCGCCGTACGCGCAGAGCTCTCTGCTTCCAGGTCACGACGATGGCGCGGTCGCCGAGCACTCGTCGGGCGGCTACCTCTCGACGGGCAGCTACAGCAACATCTGCGGCAGCGGCAAGTACACCGCGCATCAAGCGTGGTGGTCGTGCGAGTACGGAAGCCTCAATCACGCCGACCTGAAGATGAAGGGCATCTGCAACGACGGCGGCGCGACCGGCTGCAAGAACTGATGACCCGCGGCCGCTGGATCGCGATCGTCGCCGCGTGCGCGATCGTGGTTGCGGTGATCGTGTGGAAGAAGACCGCCACGACGTCGTCGGTGGCGGAGCGTCAGTCTGCCACGCAGCCGAGCACGGCGACGGCGACGGGTCCCGCCGCGCCGAGCGCCCGCCCGCAGGCCACGCTTCCCGGTCCGGCGATCGTCCCCGCGCCCGAGCTCGGCACCGATGGCCTCTCCACCGATGATCCGCTGACCGCGTTCAAGAAGCAGAACGTGTATCCGCCGTCGTCGCGTCCGCTCACGCGCGAGCACGCGGATCTGTTGCGGCCGAATCAGCGCCACGAGACCTGGCGCTCGACCGACGCCGCGGACGGGACCGAGTACTTGTTCACTGCGGATCGCTACTTCGTCGTCGGTGACGAGACCATCACGCCGATCCTCGAGGTGCGGCGCAAGGGCGTGCCCATCGCGGTGAAGGTGCACGACACGATCGTCGCGCGGTTGCCGGCGGGAGAGCCACGCATGCCGTTCACGCTCGGCAAGCCCGTGTCGTTGTCGACGTTTCCCGGGCTCGAGCGGCAAACCGCGCTCGGCGTGTCGGTCGCGTTCGATCTCGATGGCCGGACGCAACTCGCTCGCTTCGATGTCCAGTACACGCCTGCGATCGCGATTCCCGCGCGATTCACGGGCACCTTCACCGACGAGATCGTCGACGGCTCCCTCGTGATCCACGCGGGCGTGCAGGTGGCGAACGCCGGCAACTATCTCGTCGACTGCAATCTGTTCGACGCGACCGACCAGCCCGTGGCGTGGACGCGCGCGAAGGTCCAGCTCGCTGCGGGGGCGCGCACGATCGACCTCGTGTTTTTCGGCAAGGTGCTCGTCGATCAGAATGCGAGCGGCGCGTTTCACATCGGACAGCTTCGCGGCGCTCGCTTCGCGCCCGATCAGGATCCAGATCTCGAGCAGATGGCGACGTTCGCGGGCGCGTACACGACGCGCGCGTACAAGACGAGCGACTTCTCTGACGCCGAGTACGACAGCGACCACAAGCGCGAGATGATCCGGATGCTCGAGGAGCAGCAAGCGCGGGGCGTGCACCAGGGTCCCGCGCGCTAAGGTAACCCCCGGGCTCGGTTGGGTTGATCCGGCGCGCAGATCCGAGCGGTAGAAACGCGACTGCGCACTTGTACACATCCAGTGTTTGGAAATGGAACATACACGTCGTATCCGGCGGTCAGACACGCGGTTGCTTCCGGAATCGCCTACGCCGACGCCCTACCCCTACGCCTACGCAGGTCAACACGAGTGATTCCTAGTCCTCGTTCACGCGCGCATCACGAGCGGATCGAGTCGAGGATCGGACGCAAGAACGCGGCGTGGTCCCACGTGTCGGGGCCGATCGTTCCGCCGCCCTCGACGAGCCCGTCGCTGGGATAGCGCAGGAATAGCTGGGGCTCGGCGATGGCCTCCCCTTGCCACTTGTCGTAGTGCCCGTTGCGCACGACGACCAGCTCGAGGCTCGGGATGACATAGATGAACTGGCCATCGTGCCCGTCGGCCATGAACAGGTCCGGTGGCAAGGCGGTGTTGCTGCGTCCCTCGAGCCACCATTGGTATCCGTATCCGGCATAGCGCGGCGACGGCGCGACCGATGCGTCGACCCATGCTTCGGGGACGATCTGCTCGCCCTCCCACACACCGCGCTGCAGGTAGAGGAGGCCAAAGCGAGCGAAGTCGCGCGAGGTCATGTCGAGGCAGCAATACGTCAGCGTCTCGCCGGTCTTCGCGCGCCACCAATCGGCGTCGATATCGAGCTTGTCGAACAGCCGCGCCTTCGCGTACTCGCCGGCGGACATCCCCGTCGCCTGCGCGAGGATGCCGGACATCAGCAGCGTGTTGCCGCTCGAGTATTCGAACTCGGTGTTCGGCGGGACCTCGGCCGGCTTGCCGACGACGTACGCGAGCGGACTCTCCGTCGTGAACACGAGCTTCACGACATCCGAGTCGTTCGCGTGAGCGATGTCGTAGTCCTCGTTCCACATGAGGCCCGTCGCCATCTGCAGCACGTTCTCGAGATCGATCATCGCGCGCGCATCGCCCGCCCACGACGGGTAGTACTCGGCAAGCGACACGTCGATGCCTTCGATCGAGCCCTCGTCGATCGCGATGCCGACGAGCGCGCTCGTGAAGCTCTTCGCCATCGACCAGCTCGCGCCGTAGCTGTTCGCGTCCCGACCGTCTTCGTACCACTCGGCGACGAGCATTCCGCGCCGCGTGACGACCACGCCCTGCGTGTGCTTTCCATCCTGGAACGCGTACGTGCGCGCGCCTTCGAGCGTCGCGGCGTCCATGCCTTGCTCGTCGGGCGTTCCCTCCGGCCACTGCCACTTCGGTGGATCGGACGAGCAGCCCAGGGTGACCAACGCCAACACGATCGCTCGCATCACGGCGATGGTAGCGCGTGTGGACGGTGGACGGCTCCGCGCGCCGGCATCGAACCCACGAGCGTTTCCGTGTAACGGCAACGCTCCGAGCGCCACAACCGACCGTGGTAAAACGCGAGTCGTGGTCGACGAACGCGAGCTATGCGTGCAGTACGCACCGCGTATTCGCGCGTATGGCCTGCGTCACCTTCGCGACGCCAGCGCCGCCGATGACCTCGTGCAGCACGTGCTCCTGTCCGTCGTGCGCGCGCTTCGCGATGGCCGCATCGAGGACACCACGCGGATCGGCGCGTACATCCTCGGCACGGCGCGCAACGCCGCGAAGGATCTGCGCCGAGGCGAGCTTCGCCAGCAGCGCATCGCCGATGCCGACGCCGCCGTCGCGATCCGGGAGTATCTCCCGTCGCACGCTGGCGTGGACCGCCTGCGCCTCGAGGCGTGCCTCGGCGAGCTCGAGCCCCGCGAGGCCACGATCGTCCTGGCCTCGTTCGTCGAGGAGCGCGATGCCGAGGAGATCGGCGGCCTGATGCAGCTGAGCCCCGGCAACGTCCGCGTCATTCGTCACCGTGCGCTCGCACGATTGCAGAGCTGCATCGAGAGGTGCGCATGAGCCACGTCACGTTCGACCAGCTCGTGGACCTGTGGCTCGGCGACGCCGAGGCCGACCCGATCGACGAGCACGTGTTCGCGTGCGATGCCTGTAGCGCTCAGTACGTGCAGCTCGCCGACCTCTGCACCGCGCTCGGAGGCTTCCTCCCACCGGTGATCTCGCACGCGCTTCGCGATCGCATGGTCTCGCGTGGAGCGCGGATCCACGTGACTCCCGTCGACGCGGGCGTGATCGCGGATGCCACGTTCGCGAACGATCTCGATCTGTTGGTCCATGCGCTGCGCGGAGACTTCTCGCGCGCCGAGCGTATCGATCTCGCGATCGTCCTCGCGGATGGCACCGAGCGACTCCTCGAGCGCGTACCGTTCGATGCGCGAACCGGCGAGGTCTTGATCGCCTGCCAGCGCCACTATCGCGATGCCTACCCGGGCGATCCGGACTTCGTGCTCGTGGTGACCGAGAACGGAGGCACGCGTCGCGCCCGATATTCGGTGCGCCATCACTTGCCGACAGATTCCGTGTAACGCGATCCGCGCGACCGCCACATCACGGGCAAGGAGACGCCCATGCCCGTGACCAATGCCCAGACGAACACCCGCATCGACGAGATCGCCGATCGCATCTTCCGCATCAGCACGCCCGTGCCACCGAACCCGATGCTTCCCGCAGGGTTCACGTTCAACCAGTTCCTGATCCTCGACGACGAGCCGGTGATGTTCCACACCGGAATGCGCAAGCTGTTTCCGCTCGTGCGCGAAGCGGTGGCGACGGTGATGCCCGTCGAGAAGCTTCGCTGGGTGTCGTGGTCGCACTGGGAGGTCGACGAGTGCGGCTCGCTCGCGGACTGGCTCGCGGCGGCACCGAACGCGCGTCCGCTCGTCGGACAGATCAGCGGAGCGGTCAACGCGAGCGACGCCGATCGCGAACCGCGCATGCTCGCCGACGGCGAGACGATCGAGATCGGCGAGCGGCGCGTGCGCTGGCACGATGCACCGCACCTGCCGCACGGATGGGACTCCGGCTTCTTGTTCGAGCCGTCCACGCGCACGCTGTTCTGCGGTGACATCTTCACGCAGCCAGGCGCGGAGCACGCACCGGTGACGGAGCACGACGTGCTCGGTCCGTCGGAGGCGATGCGCGCCGCGATGGACTACTACTCGAACCCGCGCGCTGCGGCTGCGATGCTCGAGCGGTTCGCGATGATGGAGCCCGCGCTGCTCGCCTGCATGCACGGTGCGTCGTATCGCGGCGATGGTGCTGTTGCGCTGCGCGAGCTCGCCTCCACGCTCGCGAAGTGAACCGCCGCGTGTATGCTGGCCGTCGGGGATGAAGTGGCTCGTCGTTGCACTGACGCTGCTGAGCGCCCACGCATACGCGGACGAGCTCGCGAACAGCCCCGTGCGCGCGGGGTACGAACCGACGGGGCGCCTGCTCGACTTCGAAGCGCGGCGTCACCTCGACGTCGACGACGGGTTCGATCCGATGTTGACGTACGTCGTCGAGACATTCGCCGCGCCGCAGCTCGATGACCGCGTCGTCGCCGCGGGCCTGCTCATGCTCGAGGTCGATCTCGCCCTCGACAAGGCCATCGGCCCGGGCTGGGGTGCGGCGTACGTCGCGGGGCTCGCGACCCACGGATCGAGCCTCACCGACGAGCTCGAAGACGTCCACGGCGTCAGCGGGAACGCGGCCCCCCAGGACATCCGCTTGTTCGAAGCGTGGATCGAGCAACCGGTCCGAGCGTTCACGTTGCGCGCCGGGCTCCTCTCCGCGGATCAAGAGTTCGTGCTCGTGGAACAAGGCTCGACGCTGTTGTCGGCCACCTTCGGCATGATCGCGCAGTTCTCCGCGAACGTCGGCAACCCGGTGTATCCCGTAGGCACGCCCGGCGTGTCCGGTCGTCTCGAGCTCGAACCGTTCACCGCGCGTCTCGCGATCTACGAGGGGACCTCGGATAACACGCACGGGATCCCGAACGACATCGGTCCCGACTCGGTCATCCTCGCGGAGCTCGCGCTGGGTCCGATCAAGGTCGGCGGTTGGCACCACACCGAGCGCGGCGATGGTGTCTACGCGATCGCCGACGCGCAGCTCGAGGACAACGTCGGGGCGTTCACGCGTGTGGGCTATAGCCCCGACGGTCCGGTCGCGCACTACATCGATGCCGGTGTTCGAGTCACCCCGCGGCCGCGCCCCGGCGATCTGATCAGCGTGGGCGTCGCGTTCGCCACGACTCCCGATGGACCGCAGACGCTCGTCGAAGCGACCTACGAGATGCAGATCGGATGGCTCACGATCCAACCCGATCTCCAGGTGTTGCTCCTCCGCGAACGCACCGTCGGTGTCGTGGGGACGCGCGCGACCATCGTCTTCTGAAACGGGTGGGGTACGCTTCGGCGATGAGAGTCCTCCTCGTCGCCCTGCTGGTCGCCGCATGCGGAGGCCCGAGCCGAAACCAGCTCGCCGAAACGCCGACCGCCCAATCACCGCGCTCGCCGAGCCTCGCGCCTCCGGCGAGTGACGACGACAAGGAGCGCTACAAGCTCAACGAGCAGTTCGAAGACTCGCGCGCCGCGGGTCAGGCGTATCGCGAAGCGAACGGCGAGAGCTCGGCGCCGCCGCCGGCTCCGTTGCCGCCTGAGGGCTCGGGCTCGGGCTCGGGCTCGGGCTCCGCCGCGCCGAAGAAGAAGTAGCCGCGCCGCCCGGCCACCACGCGATGCTACCGTGGGGCATGGCAAAGGAGAGCGACTACCGTCTCGGTAGCGACGATCCGGTGCTGATCGTCGAGCTCTCGATCACCTCCTGGTGCAACTACACCTGCGCCTACTGCGTCACCACCGTCCAGCAGCGCCGCGGCGACTCGCTCCACGCGTTCGACCGCCATCCCGTGTCCGCGTGGCTCGCCGCGTTCGAGCGCATCCCGTTCGAGATCTCGCTGCTGTGCCGCGGTGGTGAACCGTTCCTCGACCACGAATCGTTCGCCCCCTTCCTCACGGGCATGGGCACCTCCGCGAAGGTGCGGTACGTGCGCGTCGATACCAACGGATCGTGGTCACCCGATCGCTACGCGTCCGTTCCCGTCGACGTGCGCCGCAAGACGCAGCTCAACATGTCGTTTCACCCGACGCAGATCGGGCTCGAGGTGTTCAGCAAGCGCCTCGGAAAGATCATCGCCGCCGGTTGGCACGTGGCGATGGTCAACTACGTGATGGAGTCGCACCAAGCCGACGACTACGAGCGCGTGCGCGACTTCCTCGAGAAGGAGCACGGTGTCTACGTCAATCCCAACCCGGATGCGTTCGAGGCGTTCGATCCGGATCGCGTGATCCTTCCCGGCCGGCGCAGCGCGCAAGACCCGCTGCGCAAGCTCTTGCCCGTGATCGATGCGGCGCGGAAGTCCGGCGAGCCGACGTCGCGCAAGTCGTGCTTCTTTCCGTCGATCGGATACTTCGTCAGCCCCGACGGAACCGCGGAGCGCGCGTGCGGGTTCGTGGTGCCCGGCCAACCACGCAGGTTCGACTTCATCCGCGACTCGGCCACCATCCAGCCACTAGCGCGCGCGGTCAGCTGTCCGCAGCCCGTCTGCGCGTGCCTCGATCGCTACGCGTTCCTCGAGGAGACCGAGTCGCGTGGCCGCGAGATCGATCTGCTGAACGAGTACGTCCGCGACTGTCGCGCGCACCAGCTCGCGTCGCGCTGAGTCAGAAGATCGGCGGCGGCGGGACGAAGCCCTGCACGATGTAGACGCGATCGGCGTTAGTGCCCCACGACAAGAACAAGTAGTCGCCGGTGAGCGGCTCGAAGTACGCCCCCCACGGCCGCGGGAACTTCGAGAAGAACTCGCGGCGCGTGCTCACCGTGGGATCGCCTTGCCCGTCGACCTCGTACACCGCGACGCGATCTGCGACAGGATTGCCGGCGCGCCACTCGGCGACGATCAGGCTCTGATTCGAGAAGCCCGGCGATCCGGCGGGCACGTACGCGAAGCCGCCGGGCTCGTTCGGCACGGTGACCGTCTGGTTCGTCGAGCTGATCGACAAGAGATTCCCGTCGGGCGCGTGCGCGACGTGGAACCACCGCCCGCCCGGCCACGTGACCACGCGCATCTCGTTCGCAGCGGCGAGGTTCGGCGGAACGAGGCCGAGACCACCGGGGCCCTGATCGCCGGCTGTCGTCATGCCGATGGTACCGAAGTTCGTGCTGCGATCCGGCACTGTCGAGCCGGTGCGCAACTGGGTCACGTTGTACTGAGGCCACTCCGTGTAGACCAACAGATCGGCCGACGTGTAGACGAGGTTCGCGTCGACGTACGGCGCCGACGCGACGACGCTCGCCGTTCCCGTAAACCCGACGATGTGATTGCACGCGTCGCGCTGGACCGTGATGCCGTAGATCGCGCCCGCGGCGGACTCGGACGCGCCCGCGACGAGCAACAGGTTCGGGTTCGACGAGCTGATCACCGTGCCACCGAGCGGGTTCGGAACGCCGGGCACCTGCCCGAGATCGTAGACGCGATACAGCGTGTCGAACGGCGCCGCGAGCTGGACATCGGCGCCGGCGGCATTCGGCGGCGGCGGACACTGCACCGCGTCGGATCCGGGCGGGCTATCGATGGCGACCTGCGCGTCGATGTCCATCGCGGTGCGCGTCTCGGGACCACAACCGACGAGCACCACCGCGACGACGAACCTGCGCATGCGACGACCGTATGATTGGAGGCCCGCTCGTCGCAATGGCGAAATCGAGCGCTACAGTCATCGCGTGGCCACGCTCACCCGCGTCACGCTGTTCGTCCCGGGCACGCCTTCGTCCGTCCGCGCGTGGAACGCCGCGCTCGATGACGCGCTGCGAATCGAACGCGGCCTGCTGCGCGGCTCGACCGCGCGCGTCGAGTGGGTCGAGAACGACGGCGCATTCGGCCAAGCGTTCTCGTTCGGCACCGTCGATGACGAAGCGGTGCGAGCGATCGACGCCGCGCCTGGTGCGTTGGTGCTCCATTGGTCGACCGACCTGCGCGAAGGACGCGAGGACATCGTCGCCACGATCCGGACGCTGAAGACAGCCGGCGCGCTCGCGGTGCGACTCGAGCAATCGAAGCTCGGCTGGGACATCGCGACGTGGCTCGAGATCTTCCGATCGCGCGATGCGCGGAAGTGGCATCGCGGTGCGATCGCATTCCTCGCGGACAAGACCGGGATGCAATCGTGCGGCATGCACGCGTTCTCGCTTCCGGACGTGCGCATCGCGAACGAGCCGGGCGCGCAGGAGCTCGCGTCGGCGCTCGACATCTATCAGCTCGACGAGGATCCCGTGATCCGCTCCGGAGAGACGTTCGCGCCGGATGCGAACACACCACGCCGCCTCGTCGAGCGCTGGCCCGACACGCAGTATCCACCCGACCACGCGTGCCACAACCCGTACGGCGTGTGGCGCCTCGGTCCGCCGGGTGGCACCGCGCGTTCACTCGGCGAGATGACCCTCGTGTTCGTCCCCACGCTGCGCGCGATCCTCGGCGCTCGAACCGAGAAGCTCACGAAGAAGCAGGTCGAGGCCATCCGCGACAACGGTGCGTGCATCGCGATGGCACCGCGCGATGCGCAGAAGCTCGAGCGCGAGCGCGGCTACGCGGACCTCGATCCCGAGCTCGCGTGGGAGCAGTGGAAGCTCGTGCGCTGACGCGGTCCCGCCTGGAAACCGCGCAGGTTGTCACGGTTCGACGCATACTGCGTCGGTCATGCAATGGCTCAACTATCACCATCTCCTGTACTTCTGGATGGTGGCCAAGCACGGCAGCATCACGCGGGCCAGCGCCGAGCTGCGCCTCGCGCACCCGACGATCAGCGGACAGATCCATCGGCTCGAAGAAGTGCTCGGCGAGAAGCTGTTCGCTCGCCGCGGTCGCAACCTCGTCCTCACCGACAGCGGACGCATCGCGTTTCGCTATGCCGACGAGATCTTCTCTCTCGGCCAGGAGTTTCAGGACACGCTCAAGGGTCGCTCGACCGCGCAACCGCTGCGCCTCGTCGTCGGTGTCTCGGACGTGATCGCGAAGTCGATCGTCCACCGGATCCTCGAGCCGGCATTCCAGCTGCGCGACAAGGTCCGCGTCATCTGTCGCGAGTCGCGCTCGGCCGATGCGTTCATGGGCGAGCTCGCGATCCACGCGATCGATGTCGTGCTCGCCGATGCGCCCGCGGGCCCGGGCACGCCCGTGCGTACGTTCAGTCACCCGCTCGGCGAATGCGGCACGTCGTTCTTCGCATCCGGTCCGCTCGCGAAGTCGTGTCGCAGGGGATTCCCGCATTCGCTCGACAACGTCCCGGTCATGCTGCCGACCAGCGACTCCACATTTCGCCGTGCCCTCGACGAGTGGTTCCGATCGCACGACATCCGGCCCGAGATCATCGCGGAGCTCGACGACCTCGCACTCGCCTCCGTGCTCGGCGAGAAGGGCCTCGGCGTACTCGCCGCACCAGACGTTTTGGCCAAGGAGCTTCGCCAACGGTACGCGCTGCAGCTCGTCGGCAGCACGAAGGACATTCGCCAGCGGTTCTTCGCCATCTCCGTGGAGCGCAAGATCAAGAACCCCGCGGTCGCGGCGATCTGCGAAGTGGCGCGCAAGAAGATCTTCGGCTGAGCGCTAGCTCTCGCCGCCGAGATCGTCGTCGATGTCGGGGCGCGAGCGCTCGAGACACCCGCGGCAGAACCCCGCATGGTGATCGAACCGGTGATGCTCGCGATCACCGTTGCACGTCGCGCAGCGCTTGACGCTGGAGAGGCGGACCCGATGCCGCCGGTACCCGAGCGCCCCATCCGTCACGATCCCCATTTCGCTCATGCGAACACCATACGCCGAGGTGCTCGTCGATCATCTGTCGGTATTCTCGTCATGAGAGGCCGAATTACCGAATAGTCGAACGATCACTCCCAGCGTAGGGTGGCGCCATCATGCCTAACTATTCGGACCAGGCAGTGTCCAAGCTTCGCTCGATCGTCGCGACGATCGAGCACGAGATCGTACAAGCACCGCCCACAGCAGCCATTCGCGCCGCATTCACCGAGCTCGTCGACGCGCTCGCCCTCGGCCCCGCGCCCGCGACGCGCATCTGCCCCAAGTGCCACTCGGTGGGCATGCGCGCGGCGAGCCGCTGCGGAAACTGCTGGGCTTCGCTCGAGCGACTTGCCGACGAGAACGAGGCGCACGCGTGAGCGATCTCCAAGCGCGAGTCGCGAGCCGCAAGCGCGAGTTGATCTCCGAGATCCTCGAGCACAAGAAGAACAGCTCCAGGTACGGCGCTGCAGATTCGATCACTCGACTCGCAGCCCGGCTCACCGAGCTCGCAGACATCGTGAAAGACAACGTGTCGGACTGGGCCCACGTCGCACCGCGCGCGAAGCTCAAGCTCGACGCGTGGATCGCGAAGTAGCGCCAAACGGCTGCTCCGGTGCTCGTCGCGCAGTATCTGCGGCACAGCGCCATCCGATCAGCGGCCTTCCCAGATCGCGTGGCGATGCCTACGTTGCCCGCACTATGAACCGGACGTGCACCTCGTGCGGCTCGATCAACCGCATCCCCGCCGCGCACCTGCACCAAACGGGCAGGTGCGGTCGCTGTAAGACAGCGCTGCCGCTCGCATCGGCGCCGATCGACGTCCCCGACGTCGCAGCGTTCGATGACATCGTCGCCCACGCGCGCGTCCCCATCCTCGTCGACTTCTGGGCGGCGTGGTGTGGCCCGTGCCGGATGGTCGCGCCGGAGGTCGCGCGCGTCGCGAACGACCGCGCGGGTCAGACCATTGTCCTCAAGGTCAACACCGAGGAGCTGCCCGAGCTCGCGCGACGTTACCGCGTGCAAGGCATCCCCAACTTCGCCGTGTTTCGTGACGGACGTCTCGTGCACCAGCAAGCCGGCGCGATGCGCGCGCCCGACCTCGCACGCCTTGTCGAGTCAGCTCGCGCCGCCTGACGGCGTGTCTCGCGAGCGTCTTGCGTCTCGTCGCGAGGAAACCTCTCGGTGCCTGTCTTGTCGATGACGCACGATCGAGCACCAACGTCCGTGCACCGTGATCTTCGATGACCTCATCGAAGCCGTTGTTCGCGCGCTGATCGTCGGGTCCGCGCGCGATGTGACCGTGACAACGGCCACGTTCTCGAACGTGAAGTCAGCGCTGCCATGACTGGTCTCGAGGACCGTGCTCGCGTGACTCCACCGTCGACGATTGCGATGTGGTGACGCTTCGCGACACGCGGGTGTGTGCGACACACACCCCATTGCGACGAGGTCTCCGTGGCAGGAGGCCGGCCCCCCCGAGGCCCCGGCCCGGGCTGCGAGAATCCCGTTTTCGATGCCTTGCTTTGTGATAGTCACGTAGGGCCCATGAAGCTCCAATCCGTCGCGGTGTTGCTTTCGCTTGGTGTTGTGGCGTGTGGTCCTGGAGGTCGAGAGGAGAACGGCAACGGCGCAGACGCCGCGCCGCAGACCGGCCCCGAGGTCTGCAACGATGCGTTCGATAATGATCAAGACGGCAACACCGACTGCGCGGATCCCGAGTGCTCGGGCGTCGGTGAGTGTCCGGTGTGCGAGCCACCGTCGACACAAGCGCTCGCGTTGCCCGACGGCATCGACGAAGCGGGCGGCACGTGCGCGACCGACGCGGCGTGCAGCACGGGCCACTGCGTCGCCGGATACTGCGCCAGCCCGTACATCTCGCAGGCGATCTGGTCGACGTTCGCGCAGGGCTCGACGCTGACGAACGCGAACCAGTTGCAAAAGGTCTGCTTGGAGATCGAGCACTCGTGGCTCGCCGACACCCAGATCGAGCTGGTGGCGCCGAACAACGTCCACTTGATCCTCCACGCCTACAATCGTTCGCACTCGCCGGGCATCTACCTCGGCGACGCCAACGACGGCGACGACGCGTCCACCGGTGTCATGCCGACCCCCGGCGTCGGCAAGAAGTACTGCTTCACGCCGACGGCGACGACGCAGATCTGGCAGGGCACACAGATTCCCGCCGCCGATCTCTTTGGTGAAACGATCATGCCCGGCGACTACGCGAGCGAGGGTCCCTGGAACGTGATCGCGGGCGCGCCGCTCAACGGAACGTGGGAGCTGCGCGTGACCGATCTGTGGGCCGACGACAACGGCTTCTTGTTCTCGTGGTCGATGGAGTTCGACCCGGCGCTCGCGCCTGGCTGCGGTCCGGTCATCATCTACTGATCGCCACGCGCGTCGGCGTGCATCAGGCGCGTCGACGCCGCCTGCACACGAGGGCGACGAGGCCGGCGAATCCGAAGCCGCCCGCGCCGCCATTGGCGTCGCAACCACAGCCCTTGGATGCCGTCGACGTGCGTGTCTCCTCGGGGCGTACGGCCGAACCCGCTGCAGAGCCCCCACTACCGACGACGGGCGCGGCTGGGACTGCGTTCGACCCCGAAGACGCAGTCACCGCGATCACCGCGATCTCGGGCACGTCGCGTTTCACGAGCTCGGGGAGCGCGACGCCGGTGCGCTTCGCGAACGCGAGGTTTGTCGCCGCGAGCGTCTGGCTCGGCGGCGTCTTGTCCGACGGAGGCCCGCCCCAGTGGTTCCGCTGTGGGTTCGCGCATGCGATCGGCCCCGTCCACGGGTGGCGGATCGCATAACGCGCCTGGAAGTTGTTGTTCGTGTCGGGACGCGCGCGCTCCTCGAGCTTTCCGCCATCGACCACGTGCTCGCGGCCACCCACGATCGCGTCCGCCTTCTTGAACACGAGGTCGTCGGTGATCTCCTTGCCGTACCGTGCGTGCAACCGTGTGAGGACCAGGTCCGATCCCCAGCCTCCTCGTCCGGGGCCCGGACCGAGCGCAAACGTCAGCGGATAGGTTACCTGGACCGAACCACTCTTCGGCTTGGGAAACTCGATGCTCGAGATCACGCTCACGACACACGTCGCGACGTTGGCGCTGACTCCGGTACCGGTCGTCGACGTGACCTTACCGTCCGTCGTGATGCCGAACGACACGTTGATCGTTCCGGCAAGCCCCGGCTTTCCGAGCAGCTCCTTCTCGTAGCAGTAGCTCAGCTTCTGGATGTTGCGTTTGAGGTAGCGGCGGATGATCGCCTTGTCGAGGTCGCCCTTCACCGTGGGCTGGCCGAGCGACACCGTCGGAAACCCGCCACCGCGAACACCCTCCTTGTCGAGCACATCACCGCCGAGCGTGGCGAGCTCTTCCGGTTGAAGTGTCGGCCCGGTGCACGGGTCGCAGCTGGTCGCCTGCCACGCGTACTCGGTGACGATCGCGCCGGGATTGCTCTGCAGGGTTCGGTCGAACAGCTGCGCGTAGAACGCACCGAAGTCGTCGCGCACGCGATCGTCGACGTCGATGTTGGTCGGGATGGTGACGTTCTTGTAGTTGGCGACTTCGTAGCGCTGATACGGAGCAAAGATGCTGACGATCAGATCCTGGGTGCCGCCGCTGTTGGCGAGGCCGAGCCGGATCGGCAGCGAGAACTCCTCGCTGTCGTAGTGAAAGCGCAGCGGGGACAGCGCCGCGTGTCCGCTCGCGTCGAACGTCACCTTCGACGGATCGACCTTCGCGACGAAGAACTTCATGCCGCTCTCGACGTACGGACGCAGCAGTGGTTCGGCGCCCTCTGGAATCGTGTAGTGCTCCTGGCGCAGCCAGGTGTCGAGCCCCGTCGAATCCTTCGCCGACAAGATCAGGATCTGATACTCGCCGACGGCAAACTTGGCCTCCACCGTCACACCGAGATCCCGTCCGCGCATGCCGCCGCGTCCACCACCGATGCCATATCCCGTCCCCGTTCCAGCGCCGAACCCCATGGCGCCGTAACGACCTTCGGATTCCTTGGGACACGGATCCTGCTCCCAGTACTCGACGAGCCGCGGGGCACCCATCGCCTCGACGTGCGCGAAGACCTCCTTGGGCAGCGTTCTCACGTCGTCCTTCGCGAGCACGACGGGCACCGGCACGACGAGCGCGAACGCTTCGGGCGGCCCCTTGTAGTCGTTTTGCATCGCGAGCACGGTCCGCGTGCCCTTGCGCATCAGCACGACCTGCGTCGCATCGTTCCTCAGCGTCGCGTTGCTGCCGGCCACATAGAACCCGCAGAACGCGCTCGCGGTCTCTGCGAGTGCAACGAGCGTAGAGATCACCACCAGGAGCCGCACCATCCGTCGATGGTATCGCGCCCAGCGATTTTCCGTTTCATGCGCAGTCTGCGGTCGCGCCGTCGCCATAGACGTACAGCCGGCCCGCGTCGCCGAGGTTGATGCCGAAGCTGTCGTCGAGCTGCAGGATGAAATCGCCGCCGAGGTCCGGCTCCTCCTGAATGGTGATGGCTTCGCCGAGTGCGTAGCCGGGCAGGTTCACGAGAAGCTGACGCAGCGTCGATTCGGCGTCGTCGAAGGCAGCGTCGGGTACGCAGACGGGCACCACGCGGAATGTGTGGGCGTCGTCCGCGCTGGGGAGCGCGTTGGCTGCGACGTCGTCGAGCGCATCGAGGCGCGTCGAGGCGTAGGCGGACAGCGCGTCGCCCGGCTGTCGCGGAACGAACAGGGCCAAGGCCCGCGCGCCGGGGTAGAGCACACCGAGGTGGGGCGCGTCGTGGAGATCGATCGTGAAGAGGTGGCGTTGCTTGTCTCCGCGGCGCGGCGCGGCGCCGAGGCGAGTGAGGCTCCCCGCGGGAGGCGGCTCGCCGCCGAGCTCGAACGCATAGATCTGTCGGGTGTCGCCCTCGGCCGCGGATGCACAAGCCTCGAATAGCTTCATCGCAGGCGACACGTCCCTCGTCTTGACGGCCCGGCCGCGCATGGCTCGCCTGATCGCCTCCGGCATGTTCTCCCAATCTCGATCGGGATCACGAGTGACCAGCGTCGGCACGATGTCGGCGAGCACATCGGCGGCGGGGGGCCGTTGCCGCAAGAGCTGGATCAAGTCGTAGAGCTTCGCGTTGCTCGCGGCCGCAGCACGCCACATCGTGCCCTGCGCAGCCTCGGGCAGCGCCGCGAGCAAGGTCGCGAAGCGCGGGTGCGACGCGGGGTAGGCGCCGGCGAAGGCGAGCTGCGAATCCGTGAGTGCGGCGCCCTGCTCCGCTGCGATCGTGAGGGCGAAGAAGAGCGCCATCGAGAGCTTGATCTGGAGAGTCGGGTGGCTCTCCGCGGCCAGGCGCGCTTCGACCGCGCCGATCACGCGCGCGCCCAGCCGACCGATGACCTCGCCCGAGAGCGATCCGCGCTCGAGGTAGGCGTGCAGGGTCGCCTCGTCGAACTGGTCGGCGAGCCCGATGATCGAGAGTGCGTCGCCAGGACGATCGCGGTCGTCCTTCATGACGGTCCGCCGCACGTCCTCGGGCAACGCAGCGAGGAGCCGCCGCGTGCCGTCGAGAGCGAAGGGTAGCGTGCTGACGAAGCGAACGCGGGTGGCGAGATCGTCCACCGACTCACCGCGATCGAGCCGACGATTGACCACTACCAGCTCGGCAAGCTCGGCGAGGGTCGAGTCGCTCCTCGTCGTGCGAAGGCGATCTCCAAGCGCGAGGAGCGCTGCATCCGGATCGCCGCGGCGAAGCACGACATCGACGAAGGCCTGCTCGTCCTCGATCGAAGGCTTGTGATCGCAGGATCCCAACGTGCCTGCGAGCTCCAACCAATCGCCGGTGGCGAACGCTTCGGGCATGAGGCTGACGCGATGCGTGCCGTGGGTTCGATCGGCGTGCCGCAGCAGCTCGGCCCACGCCGAGGGACCTACGATCGCTTCACCCAGCTCACGCGCCGTCACCTCGCGCTCGCGTCCGGGGAGCAGCTCCGAGCCAAAGGTTGCATGCACCTGGTCCTCGGCGAACCGCAACGCCAAGCTGCGGGCGTGCGCGAGAGGAAGCTCGGCGCCGTGGAGCCACTCGGCGAAGGCCATCGCCTCGGCCATCCACACCGGCCAGTCGCCACGTGCAGCCACCACCTCGCGCACCGCGCCCGGGTCGGTCGCTAGCTCGTGGTGAAGGCGCCGCACCATGGCACGGAGCGAGCCGTCGTAGCCGGCTACTTGCTTTCGCTCGCTCTCGTCGAACGTCAACCGCGCCAGGATCTCGAGACGCTGGGCTGGTGACGTCGTCGTCGGCAGATGCTCGAACCAGGACAGCTGCGGCTTGCCCTCCGGCTGCAGCGCCAGCCACAACACGAGCTCGGCGAACGGGGGCGCCTCGGCACCGACGCTCGCTTCGTAGGTCTCGCTCGCCTCGTCGAACCAGCCGTGGTCGAGGCTCTCGCGTACGCCCTCGAGCGCGCGTCGACCGAGGCCGAAGGGATTGTTCGGCGGCTTCTTCTGGGACCGCTTCGACCTCTCCCCTTTCACGATGGCTACTCATGTCACGGCGAGGCAGCGACAACGGTCGTTAGTTTCTGCCACCACCTTTCGAGAACGACCGTCGCGCGAACGCGTCGTTGGGCCGTTGGCCAGAACCGGTGGGACGTTTCTGCCCGCGTAAATTGACTCGCGTCCGAGCCTCCGCTACCAGCGCTACATGGCCCCCAAGTTGCTGCAAGGCAAGACCGTCGTCTTCACTGGCAAGCTGACCATGACCCGCAGCGAAGCGAAGGCCATGGCGGAGCGCTCCGGCGCGACCGTCGTCAGCACCGTCACCAATTCCTGCAACGTCATCGTCACGGGCTCGAGGACCGGCACGAAGCTCGACAAGGCACTCGCGAAAGGCATCGCGATCTGGGACGAGGCGGATTTCATTCGGCGCATGACCGTCGAGGAGCACCACGGGCGGCTGAGCAGCAACAAGGGCCGCATCATCAAGAAGACGGGCAAGACGCAGTTCCAGTTCTCCCTGGCGTGGGACGCCCACGTCGATCTCGACCTCCACTGCCACACTCCCAAGGGAGAGGTGTATTTCGGCAACCGCAAGCTGTCCGGGGTCACACTCGACGTCGATCGCATGCCCGGCGACGATCGCTGGAACCACAAGAAAGCGGCGTGGAAGGTGGAGCCGGTCGAGAACATCGTCTGCAACCGCGCCAAGCCCGGCTCCTACAAGGTCACCGTCGTCCTCTACAGCAACCATTACGGCGGGCGAGGCGCCGTGCCATTCACCGTTCACTATCGTCTCGGCGATCACGAGGACGTGTTTCGCGGAAAGCTCACGCGCCGCGGATCCGACGCGACGATCTGCGAGTTCCGTGTCGCCGCGAACGGGACGTTCTCGATCAAGAAGAAGAAGAAGTAGTAGTTCGAGAGATTCGGACCGCAACGCTCGGCGATCCAGAAGCTCTGCGATCTGCCGCGGTCGCTACGAACGCATCGCATGGTACGCCGGAGTCAGGACGTTACCGCGCAGCTCCGACAGCGCCTCGCTCGGCAGCGGAAACCACCGGAGCTGCTCGAAGTCCGCGTTGCGGGGCGGGTCCTCGATCGCGAGTGTCTTGAACTCCTCGGCGGTCGCGGCGATGATGCGTCGCGCGTCCTCGAGGTAGTTCGGCAGCGCCCACTCCGGCTCGCTCGCGTGGCGCGAGCCGTAGGCCAGCTTGCCCGTGCGATACGAGAGCTCGCCGAGCCGCATGACCGGCGTCGCGATCGAGCTCCGGTGATGCCACGAGCCAGTGTCCGGATCGAACGCGTAGTGCGGGAGCAGCCGCCAGCCGTCGTTGGCGATCAGGTGGATCGCGTCGAGCATGAACTGGAATTGGGTCTCGGATAGGAAGTAGTTGAAGTTGACCCGGATCCAGCCGGGCTTGATGCCTTCGCATCCGCGGACGATCTCGCGCTCGAACTCCTTGCTGGTCTCGAGATCGATCCCGAGCAGGCGGTGCCCGTAGGGGCCCGCGCAGCCGCAGCCGCCGCGCGACTGGATGCCGAACAGATCGTTGAGCAGCGCGACGATGAAGTTGTGGTGGAGGTACGCCCCGCGATGGCGGACGACGAACGACACGATCGAGAGCCGCCACGCAGACTGGTTGCCCAGGATGTGGAGGTTCGGGTTGATCGACCACGACGCGATGGCCCGCTCGATGAAGTCGACCTCGCGCTCGCGGATCGCGTCGGCGCCGACTGCTTCCTTGAGCTGGAACACCAGGCCCGCGCGGATCGACTCGATGATCGCGGGCGTGCCGCCCTCCTCGCGGTGCACCGGATCGTCGAGATAGCGGTGCTCGCTCTGGTTGACGTAGGCGACCGTGCCGCCCCCCGGGGACGCGGGGACCGTGTTGCGCAGCAGCGCGCGCTTGACGACGAGCACGCCCGGCGTCTGGGGGCCACCGATGAACTTGTGCGGCGAGATAAACACCGCGTCCTTGGCGGCGAGCGGATCACCGGCCGCGTTCATCGCGATCTCGACGTAGGGCCCTGCGGCCGCGTAGTCCCAGAACGAGTAGGCGCCATGCTCGTGGAGCAGGCGCGAGATCGCCTTGGTGTCGGTTGCGATACCCGTGACGTTCGAGGCGGCGGAGAAGCTCCCGATCTTGAGCGGCCTCTCCGCGTAGCGCACGAGCTCCTCCGCGAGGTGTGCGAGATCGACGTGCCCGTCGACGTCCTCGTTGATCACGATCACGTCGGCGATCGATTCGCGCCACGGCAGCTCGTTCGAGTGGTGCTCGAACGGTCCGATGAACACGACCGGGCGCTCCGCCTCGGGGATCTTTTCGCTGAGCCCATAGCGGGCGTCGAGATCCGCCGGGATCCGAAGGTTCATGCAATCGATCAGCTTGTTGATCGCGCCCGTCGCCCCCGAGCCCGTGAAGATCACGAGGTCGTCTGCCCCCCCGCCGACCGCGGCGTGGATGATCTGACGGGCGTCGTCGCGGAACTGCGTGGTCTGCCGCCCGGTCCCCGACGCCTCGGTGTGCGTGTTCGCGTAGAGCGGCATCACCTCGTCGCGGATGAAGTTCTCGATGAACGACAGCGATCGCCCCGAGGCCGTGTAGTCCGCGTAGGTCACCCGCCTCACGCCGTAGGGCCCCGCGAGCGCTTGATCATCCCCGATGATCGACGTGCGGATCGTCTCGATCAGGCGCGCGCTCGCGGGATGCATGGACGTGCGATAGCACAAGAACACCGGGGTCTGTCACGCGAACGCTTCGTGGATGGATGACAGGACGCTCGATCAGGCTAGCGCTCTGCTCCTCAGCGATCCATCAGCTCGATCGCCTGCGCATCACGCGCGGCGTCGTCGGCGAGTCGCCGCAGCACGTCGACATACGACAGGATCCCGACCGGGGTGTTAGCGGAGTCGACGATCGGCACCGCGCCGATGCGGTGCTCGACGATCTTGCGTGCGACGTCTCCGAGGAGATCGCCGACGCGTGCCGTCACGAGGTCGCGCGTCATCAGGTGTTCGATCGGCGTCGCCGCCGTGATCGGGGTCTCGGCCGCGAGGCCGATCATCGGTCCCCGCAGGTCGCGGTCGCTGAGGATGCCGACCAGGTGGCCCGCGGCATCGACGACCGGAAGGTGACGAAGCCCGAGGCGGTGCATCGTTTGCGCGGCCTCCGCAGCCGTTGCACCCATCGGGATCGTGGCGAGGTCGGAGGTCATCATGTGCTCGACGCGGCTCATGCGTTCTTCTATCTCGGATCGATGGCGGCGGGCGCTGGTTGTAACGACAAGCGACTGTTGCGACCCTGCCGGCCGATGGACCAGCAACGGTTGCGCACCCTCGACGCTAACCAGGCCGTCGCATCGGTGGCCTATCGCCTGAGCGAGGTGATCGCGATCTATCCGATCACGCCGTCGTCCTCGATGGGCGAGCAAGCCGACGAGTGGGCGACCAGCGAGACGCCGAATCTCTGGGGCACGGTGCCGCAGGTCGCCGAGATGCAATCGGAGGGCGGTGCCGCGGGAGCGGTCCACGGCGCGCTCCAGGCGGGCGCACTCGCGACGACGTTTACTGCCTCGCAAGGCCTCCTGCTGATGATCCCGAACATGTTCAAGATCGCGGGTGAGCTGTCGCCGTTCGTCATGCACGTCTCGGCGCGCACGATCGCGACGCACGCGCTGTCGATCTTCGGCGACCACTCCGACGTCATGACGTGCCGATCGACGGGCTTCGCGATGCTGTGCGCCGGCAGCGTCCAGGAAGCGCAGGACCTCGCCTGCGTGGCGCACGCAGCAACGCTGCGCGCTCGGATCCCGTTCCTGTCGTTCTTCGACGGGTTCCGCACGTCCCACGAGATCGCGAAGATCGCGACGCTCGACGACACGATGCTGGCAGCGATGATCGACGACACCGCGATCGCGAGCCATCGCGCGCGGGCGCTGACGCCCGACCACCCGGTGCTGCGCGGCACGGCGCAGAACCCCGACACGTTCTTCCAGGCGCGCGAGGCGTGCAATCCGTACTACGACGCGTGCCCCGAGATCGTCCGCGAAGAGCTCGAGCGGTTCGCACGGATCACGGGACGGCGTTACCGCCTGTTCGACTACGTCGGCCACGCGGAGGCCGACCGCGTGATCGTGATGATGGGCTCGGGCGCCGAGGCCGCCCACGAGTACGTCGAGGCGGCGGTCGCGCGCGGCGAGCGCGTCGGTCTCGTCAAGGTGCGGTTGTTCCGGCCGCTCGTCGTCGCCGATCTGCTCGCCGCGATCCCGGCGAGCACCCGCGCGATCGCGGTGCTCGATCGCACGAAGGAGCCGGGGGCGGCGGGCGAACCGCTGTTTCTGGACGTCGTCGCGGCG
>JBGARE010000003.1:390571-419122 GCA_044230415.1 Kofleriaceae bacterium | reverse complement strand
CTCTACGAAGCGGATCGTGCGATCCGGCCGCGCGTGATCGGCGGGCGCTACGGACTGTCGTCCAAAGAGTTCACGCCCGCGATGGTCGCGGCGATCTTCGGCGAGCTCGCGACCGAGCGCCCGCGACCGCGCTTCACGATCGGCATCACCGACGACGTGACCGGGTTGTCGCTGGCGTGGGACCCCGAGCTCGAGCCCGAGTCGACCGATGTCGTGCGGGCGGTGTTCTACGGCCTCGGCGCGGACGGCACGGTCGGCGCGAACAAGAACGCGATCAAGATCATCGGCGAACAGACGCCGCTCTACGCACAGGGCTACTTCGTCTACGACTCGAAGAAGTCCGGTGCCGTGACCGTCTCGCATCTGCGGTTCGGACCGCGACCGATCCGCTCGAGCTATCTGATCCGGCAGGCGAACTTCGTCGCGATCCACCAGTGGAGCTTTCTCGAGCGCTACGATCTACTCGCACTCGCGGCACCGAAGGCGATGCTGCTGCTCAACGCGCCGTACCCGGCATCCGAGGTGTGGGCGCAGCTCCCGCGCGAGGTCCAGCAGACGATCGTCGAGCGCGAGCTACGGGTCTTCGCGATCGATGCGGTCGACGTCGCGCGGCGCGCCGGGATGGCCGGCCGGATCAACATCGTGATGCAGACCTGCTTCTTCGCCCTCGCAGGCGTGCTGCCGCGCGAGCAGGCGATCGCGCAGATCAAGCACGCGACCGAGGTCGCCTACGCCAAGAAGGGCCCCGACGTCGTCGCGCGAAACCTCGCGATCGTCGACGACACGCTCGCGCATCTGTTCGAGGTCCCGATCCGGCCGGCAGAGCTCGCGACCCACGCGAGGCCGCCGATCGTCTCGCCGGCCGCGCCCGCGCTGGTGCAGCGGATCACCGCGGCGATGCTCGCCGGCAGGGGCGACGCGCTCCCGGTCAGCGCGTTTCCTCCCGACGGCACCTGGCCCACGGGCACCGCGCGCTGGGAGAAGCGCAACCTCGCGCTGCAGATCCCCGCGTGGGATCCGAAGGTCTGCATCCAGTGCAACAAGTGCGCGCTGGTCTGTCCGCACGCCGCGATCCGCGTCAAGGCGTATCCACCCGCCGCGCTCGCCGGTGCGCCGTCGACGTTCCAGTCGATCGCGCTGAAGGCGCACGGCGGCGACGATCGCTACACCGTGCAGGTCGCGCCCGAGGACTGCACCGGCTGCAGCGCGTGCGTCGACGTGTGCCCCGCGAAGGACAAGACGAACCCGCGGCACAAGGCGATCGACATGGTGCCGCAGCCTCCACTGCGCGAGACGGAGCGCGCGAACTTCGAGTTCTTCCTCGGTCTCCCCGAGATGCCGCGCGATCGCGTCGCGATCGACGCGAAGGGCTCGCAGTTCCTCGAACCGCTGTTCGAGTTCTCGGGTGCGTGTTCGGGCTGCGGCGAGACGCCATACCTGAAGCTGATGAGCCAGCTGTTCGGCGATCGCGCGCTGATCGCGAATGCGACCGGATGCTCCTCGATCTACGGCGGCAACCTGCCGACCACGCCGTACACGACGAATCGCGACGGTCGCGGACCGGCGTGGGCGAACTCGCTCTTCGAGGACAACGCCGAGTTCGGCTTCGGCATGCGCCTCGCCGTCGATCAGCACGCGCGCCAGGCCCGCGATCTACTGCGGCAGCTCGCGAGCGAGCTCGGCGACGAGCGAGTCCGCGCGCTGGTCGAGGCGGAGCAACACGGAGAGCCAGCGATCGCGGCGCAGCGCGCGCGGGTCGCCGAGCTACGGCGCATCCTCGGCTCGATCGCATCGCCGATCGCGCGCCGGCTCGACGTGCTCGCCGATTATCTCGTCCGCAAGAGCGTCTGGATCGTCGGCGGCGACGGCTGGGCCTACGACATCGGCTACGGCGGCCTCGATCACGTGCTCGCGCAGGGCCGGGACGTCAACGTGCTCGTCCTCGACACCGAGGTCTACTCGAACACCGGTGGTCAGCAGTCGAAGGCGACGCCGCTCGGTGCGGTCGCGAAGTTCGCAGCCGCGGGCAAGGCGGTCGGGAAGAAGGACCTGGGCCTCCTCGCGATGAGCTATGGCAACGTCTACGTGGCACAGGTCGCGTACGGCGCGAAGGACGCACACACCGTCAAGGTCTTCGCGGAGGCCGATGCCTGGCCCGGTCCGTCGATCATCCTCGCGTACTCGCACTGCATCGCGCACGGGTACGATCTGTCGCGCGGGGTGGCGCAACAGAAGCTCGCCGTCGAGACGGGATACTGGCCGTTGTATCGCCACGATCCTCGCCGCGCCGGCGGCCGCGAGAGCGCGCTGCGCCTCGATTCGAACGAGCCCAAGGGCAAGGTCGCCGACTTCGCGCGCAACGAGACCCGGTTCCGGCTCGTCGAGCAACAGAACCCGGCACGGTTCAAGGATCTGATGGGACGGGCGCAGCGCGCGATCGCCGAGCGCTACGCGCTGTACCGCCACATGGCCGAGTCCTTCGATCACGGCCGCGAGCCCGAGCCCCAAGCCTCCGCCCCCCAAGCCTCCGACCCCGACAGCGAGACCTGACGCCATGGATCTGTCCACGACCTACCTCGGCCTTGCGTTACCGCACCCACTGATCGTCGGCGCGTCGCCGCTCTGCGACGATCTCGACACCGTGCGCCGGCTCGAAGATGCCGGTGCGGCGGCGATCGTGATGCACTCGGTCTTCGAGGAGCAGATCACGCGCGAGCGCGAACGTTCACTCGACGATCTCGACGCCAACGTCGACGCCTTCGCCGAGGCGTCGTCGTTCCTGCCGAAGCAGAGCGACTTTCGCCTCGCCCCCGACGAGTACCTCGAGCAGATCCGGCGGATCCGGGCCGCCGTCGCGATGCCGGTGATCGGCTCGCTGAACGGCGTCACGCCTTCCGGCTGGCTCGACTACGCGCGCTCGATCGAGAGCGCGGGTGCCGCGGCACTCGAGCTCAACACCTATTACATCGCGAGCGATCCGAGCGAGGACTCGGCGAGCGTCGAGCGCCGCACGATCGAGATCGTTCGCGAGGTCAAGCGCGCCGTCACGATCCCGATCGCGGTCAAGCTGTCGCCGTTCTTCTCGGCGCTCGCCCACTTCGCAGGCGCGCTCGAAGCAGCGGGGGCCGATGGCCTGGTGCTGTTCAACCGCTTCTTTCAGCCCGACATCGACGTCGTCGAGCTCGAGGTGCGCCCCGTGCACGTGCTCACGGACCCGCGAGAGCTGCTGCTGCGGCTGCGCTGGCTCGCGATCCTGTCCGGTCACAACTGCCGTCTCGATCTCGCAGCGAGCGGTGGCGTCTACGAGCCGATCCATGTCGTCAAAGCGGTGATGGCAGGCGCGCATGCCGTCCAGACCGTGTCCGCGTTGTTGCGCCACGGCCCCGGTCACCTGCGCGTGCTCCGCGAGGGGCTAGCGAGAATGCTCGACGAGCTCGGTTATCATTCCATCGCCGACATGCGCGGCTGCATGAACCTGGCGAAGTGTCCCGACGCGAGTGCGTTCGAGCGCGCGAATTACGTGCGCGTCCTCAACAGCTGGCGCGATTCCGACTGAGCTCCGGGTCAAGGTCGGCGCTCACGTCGCGCGTCGCTCGCGTCCCTTGCGGTCGCTCTCGCGCGCAGTGCATTCACTACGCGAGCACGACGTTTCATTTCGTCAACGACGGCATCCCGCATGCGCTTCCCGCGACCGCGCTACCGGTCGGGTGACGACTCGATCGGCCAGCCACTCGATCTGCCACTCGCTGCGACGGCCCCGATACAATCGACCACCTGGCGCGTGTATTCGCGAACATGAGCGATCGACGATGTCACCCGCGGTCGACGAACTGTGTCGTCGAGGAATCGAACGCGAGAGGCCCACGAGCTGCAGTTCACCTCGACATCTCTGCGCGACGACCGTGGTGCATCGATCCGAGGCCACCGACCCGCGTCCCACTCGTTTCTGACCCGAAGAGGAGACACGCATGACCACCATCGATCTCGAGATCCTCGACAACGTGCATAGCGAAGACGAAGCGCCGCGACTTGGTCTCGCTCGCCTCGCACCCGAACAACTGGATGCCGTGCGCGGCGGCCGCAACACGGCCGCGTATGATGCGCTCACCGGTTGCTCCACGTTCACCGTGTTGACGGCACCCGCCTCGCTGGCCGCGTCGCTCGTGCCGGGCGTCGGCGAGGCTGCGGGGCTCGGCGTTGCCGCGGGCTCGTGCCTCGCCGGTGCCGCCCTCGCGCTCCGCGCGCACTACCGGGCCCCCCGCGACTCGACCCCGCCAAAGCGCTAGACGCGAGGCGATCGCTCGGCATGCGAGCCTCGCGAATAGCGCACGCATGTCGAGACGCCGGACGTCACGAAGTCGAAGCGAGACAGCGATCGCGCGTGACGCTCGCTCGAGGAGCTTCGCGAGCGCTCGCTTCGTGCGCGCTCTGGCTGTGCGGGATCTCTGCCTCGATGCGGGGAGCTCCGCGTCGTATTCCTCGGAGACTCGGCGATTCAAGTTAGTGCGAGCGGGGGACTCCGCTTGACTGCGGGAACGGAGTTGCGTTATCAATTCATCATCTGTTGAAGTGTTGGCGTGACGCCAACGGAGAAATTCATGACCCATACGACTCATCCCGAGCACGACCACGTCCACGGCCCCGCCTGTGGTCACCCCGCTGTCAAACACGTCGACCACATTGACTACCTTCACGACGGGCACCTCCACCAGGTACACGGCGACCACGTCGACGAGTGCTCGGTCGCCGTCGACGCCACGAATCCCGCGACCTGTACTCCCGACCACGCATGCAAGGGCCACGATGGTGACCACGTGCACGGCGCGGACTGCGGTCACCCAGCGATACCGCACGGCGATCACGTCGACTACCTCGTCGCCGGGCACCTCCACCACGTGCACGCGGGCCACTGCGACGATCACGGCGCTCTCGCTCCAGCATGAGCCCGCACCGAGAGGTGACATGAAGCCCGCCCCACGGACCAAGCCACGACACTCGCACCCCCATCGTTCGGCTCCGAAAGCGCCGGCGGACGAGTCGTTCGTGCGAGCGGCGGCCCTGTTCCGCGCGGCGGGAGATGTTTCGCGGTTGCGCTTGCTACACGTGCTCGGGCAGAGCGAATGGTGCGTCTCCGAGCTAGCCGCATCGTCGGGAACTAAACTGTCGACGCTCTCGCAGCAGCTACGCGTACTGTATGCGGAGCGCATCGTCGAGCGGAGGCGCGACGGCAAGCACATCTACTATCGACTCGCCGACGAGCACGTTCGCGATCTCGTCCACGCTGCGCTCGAGCACGCTGCGGAACATTGAGCGATCGGTCAGTGCGTGTGCGGGACCGCAAGCGCCGCGACGACGTCCTCTCTAGGAGCATCGAGCGATCGCTCAGTGGTCGTGCTTGACCGCATGCGCCGCCACGACGTCGTCCCTCGTGACCTCGGCGAGCGGTTTGTGGATCTTGATCTGCTCTCTCTCGCCGACTCGCAGCACGGCGATCACGGTCTCGATCGGCGGGCATCCAGGTTCGCTGCATTGCAGCTCGGTCACCATGACCGTCGTCTCGTCGTCGAGGTCGAGGAGCTCGCGTGCGAGCTGCTTCAGCGCCCGCGTGGCTTGCCGTCGATCGGTGTTGTCGGTCATCGGCTACATCTCCGCTGCGTCGAACGCGGTCATCACCCCGATCGCGATCGAGGTCATGCCGATCACGAACCGGAGCGAGGTCATCAGCCACGGGCGCTCGATGCGGTGCAGCCACGCACCGGCAGCCCCCGAAACGGCGGCCATCCCGATGACCGAGCCCAGACCGAACAGGGTGATGTAGAGCAAGCGTGACGCTAGAGTCGGGAGCGCGACGAACACCATCGCGGTCAATGCGCTGCTACCGGCGAGACCGTGGATCATGCCGACGACCAACGCTTGAAGCGGCGAACGCACCGGGCGCGTCGACGGATGATGCCGCCCGTGGAGCAACGAACGCGCTCCGAGCACGATCAGGATCAGCGCGACGCACAGCGTGAAGATCCGATCCGCGGCCGGCGGCAACACAGCGCCGAACGCGAGGAGGGCGATGCTCATGCCGACGAGCGAGATCGTGTGGCCAAACCCCCAGATCGCACCGAGCCAGGCGCTGCGTCGGATGCTCCGGCTCTCGCCGAGGAGGACGGAGACGGCGGCCAGGTGATCGGGCTCGAAGGAGTGACGTGCACCCTGCGCGAGTCCGAGGACGATCGCGGTGAACACTACACCTGGCCGATCATCACGCGACCGTCGGCATCGGCAGCGGCCCACCGCAACACCTGGGCTACACCGTCGGCGCCCCAGGCAACCTGCGTGATCTTGTTCGAGAGGCGCCCGACGTACACGGGCGTGGTCAGCTTCGGCGGGGCCCAGAGCGCGACCATGCCGTCCTTCGATCCGGACAGCAGGAGATCGACGAGCGGAGCGTACGCGAGCTCGGTGATCACATCCTCGTGACTCGCGAGCTGCACGGGCGTACGGCCCTCCGGTCCCTTCTTGTCGAACGGCCACAGCGAGATCGTGGCGTCGCCCGCCGTCGCGAGCCACGCACCATCGTGGCTGAACGAGAGGCTGCGCGGCTTGGCCGGATAGCCGGACATCTGCGCGTCCTTGCCGGAGGCGATGCGCCAGAAGTGGACGCTGTTGTCCTGGCAACCGCACGCGACGACGCCGCCGTCGGGGGCGAACGCGATCGAGATCATCGAGCCGCGCCAGTCGAGCTTCCGAGTCGGTCGGCCGGTGCTCGGATCGAACAAGCGAACACCGCCGTAGCAGGCCACGCCCAGGCTCTTCCCGCTCGGCGTGAAGGCGAGGCCCGCGATCGTCGACGCGACGGGCTCGGTGATCGCGAGTGGTGCACTCCCCGAGAAGACGTGCGCGCGCGTCCCGCGGGCGAAGGCGAGGCGCTCGCCCGTGGGCGACCAGCACGCGTGATCGGTCCAAGTCTCGCTCGGTGCGACGAGCTCCGTCGACGAGTCGAACGGGCTCTCCCACCACCGGACGGCACCGTCTTGCCCGGTCGTGACGAAGGTGTCACGACGCGGATGCCACGCGATCGACTGCACCGGTCCTGCATGTGCACGGATGCGTTGTCGCGAGGCGCCGGTCGCGACGAACAGGAGCTCGACGTCCCCCGTGTCCTCCGCGACCGCGAGGATGTCACCGCCGTGCGACCACGAGATCGCGCTCGGGTAGGCGGCGATCGTCGCGACCGTCGGGGAGCTCGTCTGCGAACGCTCGATCCGCTTGGTCATGCGAGACATGCGGTGAGTCCTGCCCGGAGTGCCTCGCGATCGAGCGCTTTGCCGATGAACACGACCTGACTCCGTCGTGGCGCATCTCCCCACGGAAGATCGGGTCGGCCATCGAACAGCATGTGGACGCCCTGGAAGACGAACCGTCGATCGGAGCCCGCCATCGCGAGGATGCCCTTCATGCGAAAGATGTCATTGCCCTGTTCTCGAAGTAGCTTGCCCATCCACTTGTTCAGGCGTGCTTCGTCGAACGGCCGCTCGAACTCGAGACCGACGGAGGTGACCGCGTCGTCGTGGGTGTGGCTCGCCACGAACTCGCGCGCCGCGAACGGCGAGAGCCGGCGGCCACCGTCATCGACGAGCGCGAGCTCGAACTCCGCCGGGAGATGCTGCGTGAAGATCGCGTAGCGGCCTGGCTCGGCGATCGGGAGCGCGAAGCACCACGGCGCGTCGCCGACCAGCGAGAGCTCGAACGGCGTGCCGTCTGGAGCACACGCACCACCGGGTGCGACCGACGGCGCGGACGCGGTCATCCGCCGGTTCGCCTGCTCGGCGGCTGCGAAGATCGCCGCGTCGCTTCCGTCGACGATCTTCTCGACGAGGATGCGCATGGTCGGATCGGGACCAGGGTGGAGCTGGAGCTGGTGGGGTCCCCCGGCGAGCTGGTAGACGCCGACCCACTCGAACGCATACTCGGGATCGAGGAAGGTCGGGCGGAGCGCCATTGCGCGCTCGAGGTCGAACCCGCCGACGTCCAGCACCTGATCGAGAGGTACATCGCCGTGACTTCCGCGCATGACCTTGGCCATCGCGTTGATGCCGTGTAGCCGGCGTTCGATCTCGGCGACCTTCGCCTCGTCGACGAGGTCGATCTTGTTGACCACGATCACATCGGCGAACGCGACCTGTTCGTGCGCTTCTTGCTGGTGCCCGAGGTGGAGGTCCAGGTGCTTCGCGTCGACGAGGGTGATGATGCCATCGAGCCGGAAGTCACCCTGGACGTCCTCATCGACGAAGAACGTCTGCGCCACCGGGCCGGGGTTCGCCATCCCGGTGGTCTCGACGACGATCCGGTCGAACTTGTCGCGGCGCTTCATCAGGTTCCCCAGGACGCGGATCAGGTCGCCGCGTACGGTGCAGCAGATGCAGCCGTTGTTCATTTCGAAGATCTCTTCGTCGGCCTTGATGACGAGCGCTTGATCGATCCCGATCTCGCCGAACTCGTTCTCGATCACCGCGATTCGTTGGCCGTGGTGCTCCGTCAGGATCCGGTTGAGGAGCGTCGTCTTCCCCGATCCAAGGAATCCGGTGAGCACGGTGACGGGAACGCGATCGGCGCTGGCCATGGCCGATTCATACACGCACGCCCTATGTACATGCAAACGACTTGCGATATGATTCTGACGTGGTCGTCAATCTGCCTCCTGCCAGTCACCCGAAATCTGCACGACGCGACCCATCTTCGGTGGTGACGACGTCGGACGTGGCAGCGCTCGTCCGGATCTTCGATGACGGCATCAATGTCGTCATCCTCGAGCGACCGCTGGGCGACGACCTCCGCGCAGCGGCGGGACGCCTGGCTGCAACCGAAGGATTCGAGAGGAAGGTCGTGATCCCGCCCACCCCACGCGGGGATGTCCTCGGCATCGACGCCGCACTCGGCGACGACATCGTGTTCTGGGCCGGCGTCCTTGCAGACCTGACCGGGGCCGAGTTGATCGGAGTTCGCCTCGCGCGCTGCGATCACGCGATGTGTCCACGGTTTCACGTCGATCGCGTCCTCGTGCGGATCTGCATCGCGTACGCCGGAGCGGGCACCGAGTACCTCGCCGACGCTGACGCCGATCGTCGCTTCCTCGGATTCGCCGCAGGCGGGAATTCCGATGAGACCTCGGGGCTCATACGGGAGGGTGCCCAGATCGCGCGCGCTCCCACGGGAGCGGTCGTGCTGCTCAAGGGCGAGGCGTGGCCCCGAAACCTGGGCCGCGGTGCGATCCATCGGTCACCGGACATCTCTTCCGGTCCACCGCGGCTCGTGCTCACGCTCGACGCGCTCGGATAGCCATGTTGGCGTGCGCCGAGGTATTGCCAGGAGCACCGCGCTTGCCGGTGCGACTTCGCGACGTGGCGGCGACGTTGCTCGGGCCGCTGTACGCCCGCGCTGCGGATGCACGGCGTCTGCTGCCGCTGCTCGGGGACGAGCTGGCCTGCGAGCTCGTCGATCGCCTCGATCACGACTTCTCTCGATTCGCGCCGAGACCGAGGTTCGCGCCGGTTGTCCGGACGCTGGTGTTCGACGATCTGGTGCGACGATTCCTGCATGGTCATCCCACCGGCACCGTCGTCGAGGTCGGAGCCGGGCTCAACACTCGCTTCGAGCGTCTCGACAATGGCCGCCAGCGTTGGTTCGATGTCGATCTCCCGGAGGTCACGACGTTGCGACGCGCGTTGCTTCCTCCCTCCGTTCGCCGGACCCATACCGCCGCTTCGATCGTCGACGCGTCCTGGCTCGACCTGATCGCCACTGCGAGACCGCCCGTCTGCTTCGTCTTCGAGGCGGTGATCGGGTACGTTGGCGATCAGCTCCGGACCGTGCTCGAGCGCATCGCGCGACGCTTTCCAGGCTCGACGCTCGCGTTCGATCTCCATCCACGCTGGCGGCTGGTGGGCGGAGGCCTCGTGATGTCCGACCGTCCCGAGAACCTTCTGCTCGCGGGTAGTCTTCCGCGTTCCATCGAACGCTGGCAGATCGGCCTCGATCTCGTGGAGACCATACGGTTTCTCGACTGGGCACCACACCGGATCGGACCGCGAGTGTTGTGCCCCATGAGACCCAACGACGGTGCCCCTTACGTCATCGCGCAGTTCGTTGTGGCGACAACCTCATAGGCATGCAGGTGCAATTCGATCGCATCCATGCGATGGTCCCCGCATGACTCGCCGACACATAGGCACTGCCGCGTTCGCGGTCGTGCTGTTGTTGGTCGGAAACGTGCTCGCATGGGTGCACGAGTCCGAGGTTCGGCATGTCACGTGCGCCGAGCACGGCGAGGAGCTCCACGCGTTCGTGCAGACGGGCGAGCCCGTGACGTCGGACGATTCGCGCTGGATCGGGATCGACGGACAAGGTGGCGAGCACCAGGATTGTTCGATCGCGCGCCTCCTGCGTACGAGCGCGCGGACCGCCGGTGGCGCGTGTGCGTCCACCGTAATCATCACCGTCGCGACGGCGGAAACCACGGCGCTCGTCCCGCGCATACACGTGGTCGACATCGTCGCGCTCGCACCGAAGACCTCTCCCCCGGCCTGAGCCGATCGGATCTGGACGACGTGCGAGCACGTCGTTGTTCGCGCGCGCGACTGCGTGCGCGTCACATCCACACTCATCGCCGGCGCCCCTCGACGCGAGGACGCCGTGGCTCGGGGTTCCGTGAAGTTTCGGTTTGCATCGCTTGTCCATTGGTGCCTGTTCGCATCGTCCGCGGCCTACGCCCAACCGGCGCCGGACGCGGGCGTGCCGGAGCCGTCCATCGATGGCAGCGCACCGGCATGCACCGGAACGGTCGATGGACACGTCGTCGATGCTGCATCCCACGAGCCGGTCGTCGCCGCGACGGTCCGCCAAGGGGACACGCTCCTCGCCACCACCGATCTGACGGGACGGTTCGTGCTCGCCGGGCAATGCCCGGGCCGCGTGACGCTCGTCATCGAGCGCGACGACTACAAAGCTGCCGAGCAGACCATCGAGCTCGCCGATCACGCGTCGCTCGAGGTGGAGTTGAAGAGCACCGGCGAGGTGATCGTGATCCGCGAGAAGGCGCCGCCGCCCGCCGAGATGCGCTCGACCGCGGTGGTCTCGGGCGCGAAGCTCGAGAAGACCAGAGGGAAGTCGTTCACCGCGGCGCTGGCGGAGGTCCCCGGCGTCACGGAGCTACGAGCGGCGACCGGCGTCGCGAAGCCGATCATCCGAGGTCAGTTCGGTCGTCGTCTCTTGATCCTCGTCGATGACGTTCGCCATCGCGCGCAGGAGTGGGGCCTCGATCACGCACCCGAGATCGATCCGTTCATCGCAGATGCGATCCGCGTCGTTCGCGGGGCAGGCGGGGTTCGCTACGGTTCGGATGCGATCGGCGGCGTCGTTCTCGTCGATCCGCCCGAGCCTCGGCGCGAGCCTGGCTACAACGGCGAAGCGCACCTGATCGGTACGTCGAACGGCCGCGGCGGGACCTTTGCGGCCCGCGTCCAGGCGGTCACCGAACGAGTACCGGCGTTGAGCACGCAGCTCGAAGGCAGCGTGAAGCGGCTGGCTGCCCCCGAGACCCCGGGGTACGCGCTCAACAACGCCGCGCTGTTCGAATGGAACGCAGGTGCCACCCTCGCCTATCGAGCGGCCAAGGCCGACTACAAGCTCTCGTACCGTCACTACCAGGCGCGACTCGGCGTGTGCTCGTGCCTGCGCATTCATTCCATCGACGACTTCCTCGCGCAGGCGGAGTCCGACGAGCCCGTCGGTGCGGACGAGTTCCAGGCCGACTTCGGGATCGATCGCCCGTACCAGGCGGTCGGCCACGATCTCGCTCTCGCGCGCGGTCGATGGGAACGGGAGCACCTCGGCACGTTCACCGCGACATATTCGTTCCAGCACGACCTCCGGCGCGAGTACGAGGTCGTGCGCAACGCGGCCACGGCAGGCGCGCAGTTCAACTTCCGCCTGATGACCCACGAGGTCGAGGGCGTGTTCGAACACAACCCGGTCCATCTCTCGGAGCACTGGCACCTGCGAGGCGCGGCCGGCATCACCGGGATGGGACAGATCCACAACTACAGTGGTCTCCACCTGGTGCCCGACTACACCTCGTTCGCCGTCGGCGCGTACGCGAGCGAGCGACTCATCGGTCACACGACGGAGATCGAGGCGGGTGCTCGGTATGACTTCACGTCGCGAACGGCCACGATCGAGAACATCGACTTCACGCGTCTGGTTCGCAGCGGGCAGCTCTCGATGGACGCGTGCGGCACGGACATCGATCCCGCGAGGTGTCGTTCGCGCTTCCACACGTTCGTCGGCTCCCTCGGTGTATTGCGCCGCTTCGCCGACGATTGGTCCGTCAAGGGCGAGCTGTCGTCGGCGTCGCGCGCACCGAACCCCGACGAGCAATACCTCAACGGTGCGGCGCCGACGTTTCCGGTGCTGGGCCTCGGCAAACCGGACCTGGAGCCGGAGACCACGTACTCCTCATCGATCACGCTGGCGTACGCCGGCACCGCGATCAAGGCCGAAGCCTCCGCCTTCGCGAACTTGATCGACAACTACATCTACTTCGGTCCCGCGATCGGTCCGGACGGGATGCCGATCTTCGACGTCTTGATCCGCGGGACCTTTCCACGCTTCACGACCCACGCCGTCGATGCGCTGTTCTACGGCGCCGATGGCGGGCTCGAGGTCGCGCCGATCCCCGCTCTCGAGCTGGGGGCTCAGGTGTCGCTCGTCCGCGCGGAGGACGTCGATGACGGTTCGTACCTCGTGTTCGTCCCGGCCGATCACTATCGCGGATCGATCACGTATCACCCACCCGACCTCGGCGGGCTACGCAAGAGCTTCGTCGCCCTCGCGGGGACGTATGTGGCGCGCCAGCGGCGCTACGACCCCGCCGCCGACTTCGTCGCTCCGCCGCCCGCGTACTTCCTGTTGAACGCGGAGCTCGGCACCGAGATGACGCTCGGCGGACAACAGGTTCGCGTCGCGCTCCAGGGCTCGAACCTGACCAACGCTCGCTATCGCGACTACACGAGCCTCAACCGGTACTTCGCCGACGAGCCGGGCTGGCAAGCCTGGCTACGCATGAGTGTGTTCTTCGATTCGTCCATGAAAGGAATAGGAAAATGAACTGGAAGAATTTGTCGCTTGTATCGATGTTGTTCGCCACGGTTGCTGCCTGCGGAGATGACGGAGGCACCACCAACGAGAACGAGGTGATCACCACCGTGATCTTGAACTTCGCGCCGGCGAGCGGTAGCCCCATCGTCGCTACCTTCAACGACGCGGATGGCGACGGCGGCCAGGCGCCGACCGTCGATCCGGTGAACCTGACACCGGGTACGTACACGCTCACCGTGCAGTTCCAGAACCGACTCGAGACTCCGCCCGAGGAGATCACCGAAGAGGTCAACGAGGAACACGACGTCCACCTGCTGCTGTTCACGGGCAGCGCGGTCGTTGGCCCCGCGACGAGCAACACGACCGGGCCGCTGATGCAGAGCTACAGCGACATGGACGGCAACGGCCTGCCGGTCGGATTGAGGAACAACATCGTGGCGAGCGCCGGAACGGGACAGCTCACCGTCACGCTCCGGCACATGCCGCCGGAGGAGCCGCCCGTGAAGTCAGCGGATACGGTGATGCAGGTCAAGACGGGAGGCGTCGACTCGATCGGTGGCAGCACGGACGCCCAGGTGAACTTCGCGGTCACCGTGCAGTAGTCAGCTGCGGCGGACGCCCGCGCGGCGCTCTTCTCCAATCCACGAGGGCTAACATGCACGTCCATTCGCCTCCGGCTGTGTGCACCACGCGCGGACACGCGGCGTCATCGCGACGGGAGCGCGGCGTTCGCGCCGTCGTCGCGTTGACGGCGGTCACCATGGTGCTGGAGATCGTCGTTGGCTACGCGTCCGGATCGATGGCGCTCGTGGCTGATGGCTGGCACATGGCGACCCACGTCGCCGCGTTGGGTATGGCGAGCGTCGCCTACGTGCTCTCGCGGCGACTGGAGTCTCACCACGCGTTCACGTTCGGCACGGGGAAGATCCACACGCTGGCTGGCTTCACCAGCGCGCTGCTGCTCGCGGTCGTCGCGGTGGTGATGATGGTGGAGTCGATCGGCCGGCTCGTTCGCCCCCACGCGATCGATGTCGCGAGCTCGCTCCCGGTCGCGATCATCGGCCTGCTCGTGAACCTCGCCAGCGTCAAGCTGCTGCACGTCGACGAGCACGAGGATGACCAGGACGATCACGACCACGACCACGACCATCGCCACCACGACCATCATCACCACGACCACGACCACAACCACCGGGCGGCTGTCATGCACGTGGTGGCTGACGTCCTGACGAGTGCGCTCGCGATCGCGGCATTGCTCGCGGCGCGGTTCCTCGACTGGGCATGGCTCGATCCGGTCACCGGCATCGTCGGCGGGCTCGTGATCGCGAAGTGGAGCTTCGGTCTGTGCAAGGCGTCGGCGTTCGAGCTCCTCGACGTCGACGTGTCCGCATCGCTCCAGGTCGAGATCCGCGAGGCCCTCGAGCGCATCGACGATGTCCGCGTGCGCGACCTTCACGTGTGGTCGTTGGGCCGAGGCGCGCGGAGCTGCGTGGTGACGGTCGTGTCGGCGCATCCACGAGAGGTCTCCGAGTACCGCCACCGGATCCTCGAGGTGTACCCGCTCACGCACCTCACCATCGAGGTCGAGCAGTGCGCACATCCTCCCGAACATCATCACGCCGCGGCTTCGTAGCGACGATGCCGATGACCGCCGACCGATGGACGCAGGCGTTCTCGCGCCTCGCACGTGCGAGCACGACTCGCGATCCTCGACTGATCGCGGATGTCTTCGATCCGTCGATTCGCGTCGACCGGTGCGATCCAGCTCCTCGCAGCACCGTGATCTCTCCAGTCCCTGCGATCCCTCCGTTGCCTGCGCCCGCCGAGTGCTTCGTCGGGCTCGACGCGGTCACCAGTTGGCTATCGCGATCCCCGCCGAGGACCGTGTTCACCGTGGTCGGTTGCGCCGAGGTCTCCGCCGACATCGGCTGGATTCGCTACGTCATCACGATCGACGAGTTCGAGAACGGTGGGATCTGGTACGGGCGCATCGCCACCGACGAGCGATGGGTCTGGTGGCGGCATCAGCCGTTCGCGCTGGTGAACGACTCCGCCGTGCAGCCATCGCCGCGGTCCGAAACGCGCGAGGTCGATCACGATCCATGCGCCGAGCATGGTCATGGTGATCCACTCGACCGCACGGTGGGAGTGGCGAGCGAGATCGTGAAGGCCGGGCACGTCGCAACGAGAGACGAGCGGCGTCAACACCACGGCGCCGACAGTGGCCACGGCGGCGGCCGCCATGCGGTGGTACAGCGATCCAGGCGAAGCGCCGCGTACACCAGCAGCGATCAAGAACGCGACGACCGCGGACAGCGGTGCACCCTTGTGCACGAGGATCGCGGCGATCAGCGGCGCTCCAACACCGAGCTCGACGAGCGATCCGATCACGGCGGCGACGGGGACGCATCCGATCCCGAGATCCTCGAAGCTCGCCACCGGGAGCGCGGCCTCGGCGACCACGGCGAGCACGACACCGAGGCAGTACGACGGCAGTACGCTGGTCGCACGCGGCAACAGCAACCCCTGCCACCACGATCCGCTTCGGCGGCGATACACCACCGTCACCACGACCGCCGAGACAGCTCCGAGGATCGCCAGGCACGGCCCGATCACCCAGATGCCGAGCACGGTGGCCGGAGCCCACACGTTCGTAGGAGTAGCCGCGGTGCGGAGAGCTCGAGCACCGAGCTCCGCGAGGAGGAGCATCCCGAGCACGATCGGTGCGGTCTCGAGAAACAGTGGAACGAGAGCCTCGCCGATCGACAGCTCGTGGGGCTGCGTCGCGTGCCACAGGAGCCTGGGGTCGGGCACGAACACGACGAGCACCACACCCACGACAAACGTGATCCCGGCAAGGCGGGAGGTGACGCGATCGGGGAAGGCGCTCACGTCGTGTCGATGGACGACGAGCCGGAGCATGGCGCCGAGCCCGATCGCGACCGCGATGTGGAGGACGTCTCCGGATCGATGGTCGACGAGCTCGCGCCCGGCGAGACCACCGACGATCGTCGCGGCTCCGATCGCGGCAAGTCCCCAGCGCGCACGCCGCGCCCCGATCTCGGACATCGCCGACGCGAGGAACAGGCCCTCGGGAATCCGGTGGACGAGCAGCGCCCCGACCAGCACCGCACTACCCATGCCGAGCGTGTCGTTGCCGATCGCGACGGCGAGCGAGGCTCCATCGAAGAATGCATGGATCGCGAGGACGGGAAGTACGACCGCGAAGCCGAACGTCGCCGCGCGCGTGTGACTCGTCGCCTCGACGAGCAAGAGCACGACGTATCCGCACGCGAAGCCGATCAAGGCGTTGCCGCCCGCGTCCTCGATCAGATGAGGCAAGAGCCGGAGCAGGATCACACCAGGCACGAGCGCGAGCGTGGCAGCGTCGAGCACCGCGAGAGCGCGTTCGCGTCCCCGAGCCCACCCGTTGAGGAGCGGCCCCAGCGAGAGTCCAATGACCGATAGCGCGAGGGCCAACGCGAGCACGCCCGAGGATAGTGGCGTCACGCAAACAGATGCAAGCAGCATGCAGTTGCAGTCGCGGTGCGATCACTTGCCGCAAAGCAGTTGCACGTGCGACAGTTCTGCGGGTCGATGGAGCTCGGCATGCTCGATTGGTTGATCATTGGTGGTGGAGTTCACGGCACGCACCTGTCGCACGTGATCTCGCATGGTCGCGGCGTTCCGCTCGACCGGATCTGCGTGGTCGATCGCGAGCCCGAGCCACTCGCGGCGTTCTGGCGATGTGTCGCGGCAACGGGGATGACCTACCTGCGATCGCCCGGTGTTCATCACCTCGATCTCCATCCCTACTCGTTGCTCCGCTTCGCACGCCGGCAAGGCCGCCGAGCCGGCGGCTTCGTTCCGCCGTACGACCGGCCGACGCTCCCGCTCTTCCGCGCCCATTGCGAACACGTCGTCGAGCGGTACCGACTGGCGACCCTCCGCTTGGTCGCGACGACCGAGCAGATCACGGCGAAGCCGTGGGGCTATCGCGTCGAGACCACCCGAGGCCACCTCGATACTCGGCGGGTGGTGCTCGCGCTCGGCACAGGCGACGCCGTCGAGGTGCCTTCGTGGGCACGGAACGCCCTCTCGTGGCACGTGTTTCACCGCGAGTTCTCGCGCGGACACGCCGCGGCGGGACACACGGTAGCGATCATCGGCGGCGGTATCTCGGCGGCGCAGCTCGCGCTCTCCCTCGCTCGTACCGGCGTCCAGGCGATCGTGATCGCGCGCCACGCGATCCGCGAGCATCGATTCGATAGTGATCCGGCGTGGCTCGGGCCGCGCGCGATGAGGGATTTCACGCACGCGTCCATGGGCTCCCGCCGCGCGTTGATCCGCGAAGCGCGTCACCGCGGCTCGTTGCCCCCGGAGTTGCGCCGCGCGGTGAAGCGCGCCGTCCGGGCCAACCTCATCCGGTGGCTGAACGCCGAGGTCACCGCGCTCGGCAGCGACCCGACCCGGATCGAGCTCGTCCTGGATCGTGCGCCCCACGAGCTGGCGGTCGATCACGTCATGTTGGCGACGGGGTTTCGCGGCGAACGTCCCGGCGGCGAGCTGATCGACGACGCGATCGATCGCCTCGGTCTTCCATGCGCCGCGTGTGGGTTTCCGATCCTGCGCGACACTCTCGAGTGGCGCCCGGGACTCTACGTCTCCGGGGCGCTCGCCGAGCTCGAGCTCGGGCCGACCGCACGCAACATCGCCGGGGCGCGTGCCGCGGCGGAGCGACTCGCACGGGTGGCGGCTCCGTGAACAAGCGCACGCGCGAGCGGCTCGATGCGGTGCGGGATGCGATCCGTGCGCATGGCCTTCGCGCGACGCCCGCGCGGATCGCGGTCCTGGATACCCTCCGCAGGGCCGGCGTTCCCTTGTCGCTCGCCGAGGCCGCGCGCCGACTCGCACGTCGCGAGCACGACCGCGCGACGATCTTTCGCAACCTCGCGACGCTCACGCGTGTACGGCTGGTCCGCCGCGTCGATCCCGGTGACCGCATCTGGCGTTTCGTTTGCTCCGAAGACATCTCGGCGTGGCAGGCGGACTTCGTGTGCACGACCTGCGGAACCATCCAGGCGCTCGAGAGCGTGACGCTCGACGTGGCGATGGCCGGTGCGCCGCGCGCCATCATGAGGCAAGAGATCGAGCTCCACGTACATGGCAGATGCGACCGATGCGCATGAGCAAGGTGCAAGACGTTTGCATCTGCATCGCGATCGTGTCAGCGTAGATCGTCGCGGGACTTCATCGGAGCCTCCCAAGATTCCGATCGCACACTCGAGGTCCCGCGACCCTACCTGCACGCGAGTTGCAGGTGCTTGCGTCAGGCGTTGTGCCCGCGTAGAGTCGCGATGATGGCGAAGGTGAAGCTCCAAGAGCTACGTACCCTGGTTCGTGATCGCGGGTTGCGTGCCACGCCATCGCGACTCGCGGTCCTGGAGCTCCTGCTCGCGAACGCGAGCGCACAGCCGATGTCACATGCGGAGGTCTCCGAGAAGCTCGCCTCCGGTCCGTGGGATCCGGCGACGATCTATCGAAATCTCACGGATCTCGTCGAGGTCGGGTTGGTTCGTCGAACTGACGTCGGCGATCACATCTGGCGGTTCGAGGTCGTTTCCTCGACTCACGATGGCGCCGGGCATCCTCACTTCGTCTGCACCGAGTGCGGCACGGTCGAGTGCCTTCCGGTGATGGAGTTCGTGGTGCCTCGAACGAAGACGCCGCGTGCATTGAAGCAGCGCAAGGTCGAAGTTCACGTCCGCGGCTTGTGCGACACGTGCCACTGACCGATCACGTCGGCTTCCGCCCCCACGCGCCGAACACGAGCCCGCTGATGTAGACCCCGTCGAGCCTCTTGCGCTCGTCTGCGAGTCGCGTCTCCAGCGTCTCGATATCGATCTCTTCGGCGGTCGCCACGCCTCGAGCGACGATCCGCGGCAGCATCACGCGGACGATCGCGGCCGTCGGATAGCTCGTCGTGGGGGTCTCGACGATGGCCTCCGCCCGGACTTCGATGTCGGCGAGCCCGGCGCGCGCGAACGCCGCTGCCAGTCCGAGTCCCATGTGGATATTCGCACCCTCACGCTCGACCGTGCGCCAGATCCAGTTTCGTATCTGCTCGTGAAGCGGATACGGCTCGAGGCTCACGGGCGGCATGGTCGAATCGATCTCCTGAAAGCTGACGCGACCGTCGGTACGAACCAGGCGTGCGAGCTGGCGGAGCGCATCGACGGGATCGGCCAGGTACATCAAGACCCGCCGCCCGACGACCGCGTCGAAGGTGCCGTACTCGCTGCCGAGCTCGTGAAGATCGTGCTCCTCGAAGCGCACCCGCGTCAGCTCCATCTCTCGTGCGCGACGCCGCGCGAGCTCGATCGAGGCCCGATCTCGATCGATTCCGATCACTTCCCCCTCGTCACCGACGATCCGCGCCACCAGGAGCGCGACATCTCCGCGCCCGCAGCCGACATCGAGCACGCGCATGCCCGATCCGACACCGGCGTCGACGAGCAGGCGTTGCGTCATCCGCGCGGTGCCATCCGTCAACTCGGCACTCATGCGATCGACCTGGTCGGTGCGAGGTCTGGATCTTCGTCCTCTTCGTCCTCTTCCTCGTGGCTCGACCATGGCGGAAAAGGGTCGGCCATCTCGCGCCAGGTGTCGGGACCACGCGCCATTTCCTCGTCTGTGAGGAGGCACGCGTCCAAACCAGCTCGCAGCCCGGCCTCGTTCATCCCGACGCCGATGAGGACGAGCTCCTGACGTCGATCTCCGTACGGACCCTCGAACATGCTGAGGACTCGGGCGCGGTCAGCAGGATCCTCCGGCAAGGCCGTCTCCTCGAGCGCGGCGTACCAGAATCCTCCACGACCGGTCCGGCATGCGGGGCCGGCTTGTGACCACGATCCCGCCTCCGTCATGCGTGTCGCGATCCAGAAGAAGCCCTTCGAGCGCAGCACCCCGGTCCATTCAGTATCCATGAACGCGCGGAACCGCACGGGATGGAAGGGACGTCGTGCGCGATAGACAAAGCTCGTGATGCCGAATGCCTCGGTCTCCGGAGTGTGGTTGCCGGCGAGCTCGCGCGCCCATCCCGACGACATCGCGGCCGTCGCTTCGTCGAACAGGCCGGTCTCGAGGACGTGCTCGCATGGGACTCGGCCCTCGGTCGCGTGGACGATCCGGGCACCCGGATTGAGGTGGTGCAGGATCGCTTCGAGCTGCTGGACCTCCTCGCGCGATACGAGATCGACCTTGGAGATCACGATCACGTTCGCGAACTCCACCTGCTCGATCAGGAGCTCGACGATCGCACGCTGGTCATCGGCGCCGAGACCGATGCCTCGATCGGCAAGATCGTCGGTCGACGAGTACTCGCGAAGGAAGCCTGCCGCGTCGACCACGGTCAGCATCGTGTCGAGTCGCGCGACATCCGCTAGGCTGAAGCCGCGTTCGTCGCGAAACGAGAACGTGGCAGCGACCGGCATCGGCTCCGAGATCCCGGTGGACTCGATCAAGAGCGCGTCGAATCGACCCTCACGCGCGAGCCTCGTCACTTCGACAAGGAGATCTTCGCGCAGGGTGCAACAGATACATCCGTTCTGCATCTCCACGAGCCGCTCGTGAGTCCGGTCGAGCGAAGCGCTCCCGTTCTCGATGAGTCTCGCGTCGATGTTGATCTCGCTCATGTCGTTGACGATGACCGCGACTCTCCGTCCTTCGCGGTTCGCGAGGACGTGATTCAGCAACGTGGTCTTCCCCGCTCCCAGAAACCCACTGATCACGGTGACGGGAAGCTGCTTCGATCCTTGCCCGGTGGTCCGGGGCTGGTCATGCGCCATGCCGGCGTCATCGCATAATCGCAAAACGTTTGCAATTGCACAACGGCATCAGATGCATGCAACGCCGCGGCTCCAAGCCCCAGCAACGGGACCGAGGCGACAAGCGCATCAACAACATCCTCGTGTACGCGGTCGACTGCGAGGTGATCGACAAGTCACCGCGCATCGGCATGTTCAAGTGCAAGAGTGGCCGGAGATCGTGGCGTGGGACTTCGAGCAGTACGCTCGTCTCCTCGCGTCGGCGAAGGGCGAGGGCTAGGGGTGGTACGCGGCGATCTGTTTCTCAGGCGCACTTCGCAATTCGAGCGGAGGGCTCGCATCCCCCCACTTGTTTTCGACGGAGTCTCGACCGAAGTCCTTCGTCGGAGACTCGTCGATTTGAGTTAGTGCGAGCGGGGGGACTCGAACCTCGCCGAGACGAATCACGAAGACAAAGAGTCGCGTGGCCTTGCAGGCGTCTCGGTGAGTTAGCGGGTCTCTTCGTCCGTCCACATCCGGACCGGTCCGAGTGGATCGGCTGCGCCGTGGCGAAATTTTGCCACGCGTTCAACGACGCCGTTTTCCGACGGAGAACGTGGCGCCGGGCGCCAGACCGGGAACTTCCTCGCCAGGCTCGAGGATGAGGCGCGGCGCGAACAATGGACGCCCGGCCGTCTGGATCAGCGTGGTGCCGGGTAGCGCACGGTTGCGGTCCATGATGTCGATGATCGACTCGTCGTGGTCGAGAACGCGCCCGGAGACGACTTGGCGCTTGTCGTCCTCTACGACACCAGCCAGATAGACCCACTCGTCCGGGTAGCGCGAGCGGATCTCCGTCCAACTGATCGCTTCGGCGTCGCGTTGTTTGCTCATCCCTTGTCCCCGTCGTCGACGAGCTCTCCGTCGCCGCTGATCAGCTCTACGATGATCTTCTGATCGGCGGGTCGCACTTCGAAGTTGAAGTGCCGGAGGAAGTTCATACCGAGAACGCCGTCGAAGCCTTCGTGACCGAGATCGAAGACGTGGATCTCGAAGTTCGGCGTCGTCACTCCGAGCGCCGAGAGCTCGGCCACCTCGAGGGTGTAGCCTTCTTCCTCGCTGAGGGCGGTGTGCATCCGCTTGGGGCGGATACCATCACGCGCGGAGTACCCGAGGTCCTCGACGAACTCGGGAATCAATGTGGTGGCCGATGCTCCGGTGTCGAAGACGAGCCGTGCCGCCAGCGTGCTGCGTGGTCCGCGAAGCTCCGCCTCGACGAGCATGAGCTCGCCGATCCAAATGAAAGGCCGTGAGAGCCTCGTCATTCGACGTAAACAGGAGGACGACGCAGAGGCTTCCTCGACTCGCCGGTGTAGACGACTGTCCACCTCGTGATGCGTCGATCGCCACGAACGATTGCGGATGCGTCGCGCCTCGTCTGGCCGTGCCCGGCGACGCGCGCAGACGCGATGGCAGGACTCCACGGTTCGACGGCGACGACATCGATCAAGCAGACGAACTGGTCCGGATACCGCGCACAGATCTCCGCCCACGCCAGCGCCTCAGGGTGAAGAGGACTGAGGTCTTTGGCAGCATCCATGTGTCGATCTTTGGGGTGACGCGCAGCATGTCAAGTTTCTTGACGTGCAACACCTCAATTGACGACGGTCTCGGCTTGTTGCTGCCACCAGTCACGACGTGGTGGTTCGACGCCGAACAACTTGCACGTGCCATCGATTGAGAACGTGTTGCGCGCAACGATGGGCGTCCACGCGAGGCGTAACGAAAGGTCGAGAAGGCTCAAGTCCGACGGCTCCGAGAGATCAAACGCGAGCAATCGCTGAAACTCGGTGAGCACGCCAACATTGCTGCGATCATCTGTCCGCGTGTAGGCGACATCGCGCATTGCATCACGCTCGTTTGCGACCGCGTCAGCCGGGACGCCGTATGACTCCAGCATCGCAGCGACCTGCTCCACGAGGCGTTGCGGGAGCGCGCGGAGATCGCGCCCAGTAACGACGACCGGCAACAACGTCTCTCGCGCCATCGCCAACACGAAGTGTCCCCTTCGCGTGCGAATCAGCGTCGCGTACCAATCCCCGAGACGCGAGGTCGACACGGCGTTCGACGGATCGGATCGATCCGGAAGTCGCTCCAGCAACTTCGCGGTGCAACGGACAACGATCATGATCAGTCGATACCACGCCGTCTCGCGCGACGTGCGTGCTGGGCCGGCGCGGCGCATCCACCAACGCCACGCGGTAGCCGATACGACGCTCGTGGCAAAAACTTTGCCATCGGTTTCAAGAAGCGCCGCGGTTAGCAGCACTTCGCAAGGTGAGGGGAGGGCTCGCATCCCCCCGCCTGTTCTCGACGGACTTTCGAGTGAAATTCTTCGTCGGAGACTCGACGAACCAAGTTAGTGCGAGCGGGGGGACTCGAACACTACGCGCGCAGATCGCAATCACCAACTAATTCGCGATCCTGCAATGACCACCGAGACTTGCGCGTCGTCGTGTTCCCGTCTCATCCCGCTCGGTCCCCGCTGATCACGTGAGTCGTGGCAGTGGCGTGGCAGTGAGATCGCGGGCCTGAACAGTTTGCGGTTCGCTGCTGGGCCATGTGCTGAGGGGGGCGATTTTGCCATCGGAAATCGACGACGATTTCGCGGTCGCGATTTCGACGGTAGCCACGCGTGCCGCGCTCGAGTCGGACACGAGCGTCATCGCGGAAGGGCTCACCAACCCGGTAGTCAACACGAAGGCTGAAAGGGAGCAATCGAGGCATCATGGGGTGGGCTCCTTCGGCTCATCAGTCAGAGATCCGTGTGCTTCGGTAGGCGAGGGAGATGGGCGCGCGGGTGCCGTTCGAAAGCCGTTCCGGCGTCTCTTCCAGATCGCGAAGATCGCGGGGTACACGGTCAGCTCGAGCAGGAACGATGTCGCGAGTCCGCCGACCATCGGGGCCGCGATCCGCTTCATGACATCGGCGCCTGCGCCCGTGCTCCAAAGGACGGGCACGAGGCCGATCATCATGGTCAGGACCGTCATCAGCTTGGGCCGAAACCGCTTGGCCGCGCCTTCGACGATCGCGTCTTCGAGATCGGCAGCGTTGCGCAGCCTGCCCTCCTTTTCGTGGCGGCGATGCGACAGCGTGAGGTAGAGGAGCATCACCACGCCGGTCTCGGCATCGAGCCCGGCGAGCGCGATCAGGCCAACCCAGACCGCCACGCTCATGTTGTAGTCGAGCAGGTAGAGCAGCCAGATCGCGCCGATCAGCGAGAACGGAACGGCGAGCAGGACGATGCCGGTCTCGACCAGCGATCGTGTGTTGAAGTAGAGCAGCAGGAAGACGATGAGCAGCGTGATCGGGACGACGATCTTCAGCTTCTCCTTCGCGCGTTCGAGGTACTTGAACTGGCCGACCCAGTCCACACGGATGCCGGGTGCGAGCTTGACATCGCGCTCGACAGCCTTGCGCGCATCATTCACGTAGTCCGCAATGGGACGATCGGTGTCGATGAACACGAAGCCGACGAGGCGTCCATCCTCGGAACGGATCATCGGCGGACCGGTCACGGTCTCGATGTCCGCGACCTGCGACAGCGGGATCTGCGCACCCGTCGGTGTCGCGACGAGGATGTCCTTCAGGGCCTCCGGATCGTCGCGATACTCGCGCGCGTAGCGGAGGTTGATCGCATACCGCTCGCGACCCTCGACCGTCTCGGAGACGTTCATGCCGCCGATCGCGATCTGCACCGCGTCGTTGACGTCGCCGACGGTCATGCCGTAGCGCGCCGCCTCCTCGCGCTTGGCGATCACGTCGATGTAGAAGCCGCCGGTCGAGCGGTCGGCAAAAGCACTCCTGGTCCCCGGTACGCTCGCGAGGGCGCGCTCGATCGCGATCGAGGCCTCCTCGATCTCCACGAGGTTGTCACCGAAGACCTGTACGCCGAGCTTGCTGCGGATGCCGGTCGACAGCATCTCCGTGCGCGTCTGGATCGGCATCCACCAGATGTTCGGCATGCCCGGGAACTGCAGCTTCGCGTCCATCTCGCGGATCAACAGATCCCAGGTCATGCCCGGCCGCCATCGATCCTTGGGCGCGAGCACGATGACGGTCTCGACCATCCCGATCGGCGCGGGATCCGTCGCGGTCTCCGCGCGCCCCATCTTGCCGAACACGCTCTCGACCTCGGGGAACGTGCGCAGCTCCTTGTCCATCTCCTGGAGGATGCGCGCTGCTTCTGCGTCGGACATGCCGGGAGGGGCCGTCGGCATGTACAGGATCGCGCCCTCGTTGAGCGGCGGCATGAACTCGTTGCCGAGCCGGAGGTACGCGGGGACAGTCAGCACCATGGCCACCACCGCCGCGCCGACGACACCCCAGCGATGCCGCACGACGAAGCGGACAACGGGCGAGTACGCCCGGATCAGCAGGCGGTTGATCGGGTTCTTCTCTTCGCCGCGGATCTTGCCGCGGATGATGATCGCCGCGAGCGCGGGGGTGAGTGTCACCGCGAGCACGGCGGCGAAGCCCATCGAGTACGTCTTGGTGAACGCGAGCGGCTTGAACAGGCGACCTTCGGTACCTTCGAGCGTGAACACCGGGATGAACGACACGGTGATCACGAGCAGCGAGAAGAAGATCGAGGGACCCACCTCCTGCATGGCAGCGATGATGACGGCCATGCGGTCACCCGGACGTCCGGCGTGCTCCCAGTCCTCGAGCTTCTTGTGGATGTTGTCGATGATGATGATCGACGCGTCCACCATCGCGCCGATCGCGACCGCGATGCCGCCGAGCGACATGATGTTCGCGGTCAAGCCCTGGAAGTACATCGGGATGAACGCGAGCAGGATCCCGAGGGGAACGGTGAGGACCGGGATCAGCGCGCTACGGACGTGTAGCAGGAATACGAAGATGATGATGCCGACGACGATCATCTCCTCGATGAGCGTCGTCGTCAGCGTGTCGATCGACGCGCGGATCAGCCCGGAACGATCGTAGGTGATCACGATGTCGACACCGTCGGGCAGCGTCTTCTCGATCTCGGCGATCCGGGCCTTCACCGCGTCGATCACGTCGAGTGCGTTCTCGCCGTAGCGCATGATGACGATGCCACCCGCCACCTCGCCCTTGCCGTCGAGCTCGGCGATGCCGCGGCGGATGTCCGGCCCTACGCTCACGAACGCGACATCCTTCACGTAGACGGGGGCGCCACTCGCGCGCTCGCGTGCTGGGCTCGCGCGCGTACCCATCACGCCATTGGTGCCGGCCGCCATCGACGGCAGCGGCGCGTTGCCCGGGAGCTTGATCGGGATCAGCTCCAGATCGCGGAGAGACTTCACGTAGCCGCGGCCACGAATCACGTGCTCGTGGCCGGCGATCTCGATCACCTGGCCACCGACGTCCTCGTTGGACCGGCGGACGGCCATCATCACGTCCTGCAGCGTGACGCCGAACGCGCGCAGCTTCGTCGGATCTACCGCGATCTGGTACTGCTTCTCGAACCCTCCCACGGACGCCACCTCGGCGACGCCGGGGACGCTCTCGAGCGCGTAGCGAACGTTCCAGTCCTGGATCGAGCGCAGCTGCGACAGGTCGTGGGTGCCCTTGCTGTCCACGATCGCGTACTCGAACACCCAGCCGACGCCGGTCGCATCGGGGCCGAGCGTCGGGTTCACGCCTGCGGGCAACCTCGCCTGGGCCTCGTTCAGGTACTCGAGCACCCGGCTGCGCGCCCAGTACATGTCGGTGCCGTCCTCGAAGATCACGTAGACGAACGACATCCCGAACATCGACTGCCCGCGCACGTACTTCACGCCCGGCGCGGCGATCAGCGACGTCGAGATGGGATAGGTGATCTGATCCTCGACGAGATCCGGACTGCGGCCCATCCACTCGGTGAAGATGATGACCTGGGCGTCCGAGAGATCGGGAATCGCGTCGAGCGGCGCACGCCGCAGCGACAGCCAACCCCACGCCGCGAGCGCGACCACGACGAGGATCACGAGCAGCGGGTTGCGCGCGCTCGCCGCGATCGTCCTGCCGATCACGCCCCCCGCGCCAGCTGACGGTGTCACGGGGCACTCCGCGTTCCCGCGTCCCGCTGACCGGCGCGCTCTTCGGTCCAGAACTTCGCGCTCGATCGGATGCGGCTCTCCGCGGCCACCAGGAAGTTGCCCGACGTGACGATTGTCTGACCTTCGCGCAGACCGCCGATCACCTCGACGGCGTCCTCGTTACGAATGCCGAGCGTGACCTCCTGGGGACGCAGCCGGCCCTCACCGATGTCGACGAACACCAGGCGTCGTGGCCCGGTGTATACGACCGCTCCGATCGGAATCTGGAGCCGCAGGCCGAGGTCGATCTGGAACGCTACGGTCGCGTACATCTCGGGCTTCAGCTCGAGACCGGTGTTCGGCAGCTCGATGCGCGCTTTTCCGGTTCGCGACGCCGGATCGAGGTACGGATAGACGTACGCGACCTTGCCCACGTAGGTCTTGCCCGGCAGATAGCTCAGGGTCACCACTGCGCGCATGCCCTTCGCGATCAGCGCGAGATCTGCCTCGTATACATCCGCCTCGACCCAGACGCGATCGAGGGCCGCGATGCGAAACAGTCGCTGGCCGACCTCGACCGCGGCACCCTCGACGACGTTCTTTTCGATCACGTAGCCGCTCGCGGGCGAGTAGAACGGCATGTCTTCGATCGGCTTGCCGCGCTTGTCGAGCGCGTCCAGCTGCGCGCGCGACAGCCCCCACAGCTCGAGCTTCTTCGCGGCGGCGCGTACGAGATACTCGCCACGTCCACTACCGGACTCGGCGTGGCTCTCGCGCGCGAGCAGGTACTCTTGTTGTGCCGCAAACAGCTCGGGGCTGTAGAGCGTGAAGAGGAGCTGCCCCTTCCGTACCGGTTGCCCGGTCTCCGCCACGTGGAGCTTCGAGATGAAGCCTCCGAGCTTGAGCGTGACGTCCTCGAGCTTGCTCTCGTCGTAGGCGATGCGGCCGATCGCACGGATCGAGCGCGTCATCGGCGCCCGCGCGACCTTGCCGGTGCGAACGCCGATCTGCGCACGACGCGCTTCGTCGACGAAGATCACGCCGCTCTCTTCCTCGTCGTACGTCACACCAGACAGGTCCATCGCGCAGATTGGGCACGTGCCGGGCCGCTTCTCGCGCACCGACGGATGCATCGGGCAGGTGTAGAACGACACGTCATCGCCATCGTGCCCGTGACCTTCGTGCGAGAGGCGAATGTCTTCGCCGGGCGCCGTGCCCCAGGTGGTCGAGCCGCCGCACGTCGGCATGCTCTGGCCCATGTACGGGTTCTCGAGGGCTGGCGCTCGCTGGATCCATTCCTTGAATCCGTCTGCCATCGGGCAGCGGAACACGTGCCAGCTCTCCTGAAGGCGTGGATCGGCCGCGGCGAGGGCGATCAGGTACCGGTTCAGCTCGCCGAACGCGAGCCGCGCCGATGCGAGGTCCGTCGCCGTGGCGACGAGCTCGGAGGCACCGACGGCCTCGCGGACGCAGTCCACGATCGCCGGGGGGGCGCTCGCGCACCCCGGCGCCCTCGCGCGGCGGGCCAGGGCCGC
>JBGARE010000003.1:74585-390561 GCA_044230415.1 Kofleriaceae bacterium | reverse complement strand
CTGCAGGGTCCGGCCTCGGCATAGTCGCGGCGTCAAACCGATGGAGCCTTCATGGCCGACGCCGCGACTCTCCGCGCCCATTTCCAGGCCAGCCTGGCCGAAAGCGACCCCGAGGTCGCCGAGGCGATCGGCGGCGAGCTCCGCGCGGACGCGCTCGGTGGCGTCGAATGCCCGGCGCACTGCTTCGAGCGCGGGTGCCGGAAGCTCGAACGCCGGCAGGGCCGGCTTGTCGACGGCTGGCGTGCCGACCGTTCCCGGACCTCCGAGCGCGGTGAGGCCGGATGTTCCGACCGTCATCTGGAAGCGGGCGGTACCCGAGGCGGTGCCGCCGGTGACCCGTACTTCGAGGGTCCAGCTGCCACCCATCGGTAGATCAAAACGAGCCTCGTATCGCCCTTGACCAAGCGTGGAGACGCTCGCCGTCCCGCGCATCTCCGGCATGGAGCCCATCGCCGGCATCACGTAGACCACCGCGACGTCTGCCTGCTCGATGGGCTTGCCGTTCTCGTCGAGGACGCGGAGCACCAACAGGTTGCCCTTCTCGCGCGGGGGATCGGGATGCAACGCCGCGTCGATCGCGAGCGTGCCGGCGCTGGCCCGCGTCATCTTCGACGGCTCCTCATCGCCGGATGGCTTACCGGTGAACCACGAGACCAGATGCGGACCTGCGAACACGACCGCCACCGCCAGGACACCGAACACGATCACCAGCTTGATGATCCTCGCGCGCTTCATCGTGTACCTCCTTTGGAGAGTCCGGGCACGACGCCCACAGCTCGCGCCAGCGCGGCTTTGCGCCGCGAGAGCTCCGCGCGCGCCATCGCGAGCGAGAGCTCGATCTCGCGCAGGTTCTTCTGCGCGTCGACGACCGCGAGGAAGCTATTCTGAGCAGACGTGAACCCCGCGCGTGCGGCGTCGACCTGCGCACGCGCCGCGGGGAGGAGCTTGTCGGTGTACACGGTCACGAGCGCCTCGGCCTCGGTCACCCTGCGATGGGCACGGTCGACCTCGACGCGGATCTCGTCGACGAGGCGTTGATCCTCGAACCGCGCACGTGTGATCTGCGCCTCGGCCTGCTCCACGGCGGCCCTGCGCTTGCCGCGCTGGATCGGAACATCGATCATCACTCCGACCATCCAGCGGTGCGCCGTCATGTCCCACATCGAGTTGTACGAACCCATGAGCTCGAAGTCCGGGTAGTAGTCGCGGTTCGACGCCGCGAGCCGGGCGCGGGCCACTCCGATCCGCGCGTTGGCCGCCTCGCGCTGCGGGCGATCGCGGAGCGCGAGCTCCTGCAACTGCGCGCTCGTTCCGGCCGGCGCGGTCGCGACCGTCAGGTCCTTCGGGGGCGCGGGCAGCTTCGAGGCCGGCGCCCGGTGGAGAAGGCCGTTGATGCGCGCGACGATCTGATCGCGCTCGGCCTCGATCGTGATGCGCTCGCGTTCGAGCTTGGCGAGCTCGACCTCGGCCTGGATCGGATCCTGCTGCGCCGCGCGGCCGGCGACATACTGCGCCTCGGCGCTCTTCTTGATCTGTTCGAGAAGCCCCTTGTGATGCGCGTTGATCTCCAGGGCACGCGCCGCGACGTAAAGGTCGTCGTAGAGCTCGGATGCCATCTGCGCCAGCTCGAGACGGACCACGTCGATCTCCGCGGCTTCCGCCTCCGCCATCGCGAGCGCGACCTCCCCCGCGAGGCGTCGCTTGCCCGGGAAGGGCAGCTTCTGGCGGATGGACACGGCTTGTCCGAACGGCGCTTCTCCGGTGACGCTGAGCGGCGCGAGCTCGTAGGCGAGCATCGGATCATCGAGCGCTCGCACTTGCTCGATCTCGGCCAGCGCCGCCCGCAACGCAGCGCCTGCGGCGGCGACGGTCGGGTTGCGTGCGATCACGGCCGCGACCAGAGTGCCGCGATCGAGCACTACGTCGCCCGCGAACAGCTGGGCATCATCGGGCGGCCTCTCGGCGGAGGCTCGGTACTCGCGCCACAGCGCGTCTTCACGCGAGCCCGATGGGGTCGCGCAGCCCGTGGCCACGATCGTAAACACCAGCCCCGCAGTGCAGGCCGGAAGGAGCGCTCGCATGTTCGTCGTCTCCCGCGCCGCGTACGCGACGCACGGATCCCTGGCGATGCCTCGATATCGGCACCGTGCCGGCGCACGCGCGAGCCCATCCCGCGCCGCGACGGCGGTGCGCTCAGCGCAGGATCGTGCGGTTCGCGAGGTACGTTGGGAGGGTGTGCGGTGGTGGTCGCGCGAGCGGCACGCGGGGTCGCGTCAGCTCGGGACGCATGGCCGGCGCGACGATGTCAGTAGCGACGATCGCGACCACCGAGGCATCAAGGTTCCGCAGCCGGTCGGCTTCGCGGGCATCGACTCGGTCCACCGGAGCGCCGCGCGTCACGTCACAGCAGTCCCGCGTTTCGATGTGCGGCGTGCTGTCGCTTGGTGACCGCTTGGAGTCGGCCTTCTTCGGACAACAGCAGGTATCGCGCACCTGCCCATCCATGCTGCAAGCGTATGCCGCCCACGCCGAGCGCAGACCGACCAACACGATCAGCGGAAGTACCGCGACAGTGAGGATGATACGCCGAGCCACGACGTCACTATACACGTCCCAGGCGTACACGCATTCCTTCCGCTGACATCACGGAATGTGAGAGCGAGATCCGCCGGGCCGATCTCCGGCGACGACAAGGAACGCGGCGCCGGGTGCGTGGAGGCGCGTGAGCATCGGCTCGAACGGCGCGACGATACGCGCCGCCGCGCCGCTGGGTGGAAAGAAGACCGAGCCACGTACGGCCGCCACGTGCAGGCCCGCGCCCTCGACAAGAACAACGAGCGCGCGCCGCGACCAGAAGCGAGCGTGACGCCAGGTCCGCGCGCCGAACCAGCCGCGCACGCGACGCTGCGCGGCCCACACGCTGAAGCGACGAGCTCGCCGATCACGAGACGCCCGCCGGGTGCCAGCACACGCGCCATCTCTCGTGCGACCACACGTGCGTCGGAGACCAGGCAAAGCACCGTCACCGCGAACACGACGTCGAATGCCCCATCCGGGAATGGCAGGGCTTCGGCGCGGCCGAGCACGAACGATGGCGAGAGTCCGCGCTCATTCGCGCGCGTCCGTGCGGCGGCGAGCATGGTCGGGTCGAGGTCGATGCCTGTGACGATCGCGCCTCGCGCCGCGGCTTCCAGTGCATACGTTCCGTCGCCGGTGCCGACGTCGAGCACACGCTTGCCGGCGAGTGGTCCCGCGAGCTCGAGCACGTTCTGGATCTCGACGCGCTCCGTGATGAGCCCGAGCGTCGACGCGCGCCACCGCGCGTAGGTGTCGGCGGCGATCGCTGGCTCGGTCACGTCGTCCAAGCCTGCATCCACGGCTTCGCGCGATAGCGGTCCCAGCCGTCCGGGAGCAACGTCACTACCGGACCATCGAGCCCGCCGCGCGCGGCGACGCGGAGCGCGGCCACGACGTTGGTACCCGCCGATCCACCGACGAGCAGTCCCTCTTCACGCACGAGCCGCTTCACCATCGCGAAGCTGTCGTCATCGCTGACCCGCTCGGCGCCGTCGATCACGGCGCGATGCAGGTTCGCCGGCGCCTCGCTGCCGCCGATGCCTTCGACCGCGTACGCGCCGTCGCTGCCGATCACACCGGTCTCGACCCAATCGGCGAGCCCGGACCCGATCGGATCGGCGAGGATGATCCGCACGTGCGGCAGCGCGGCCTTGAGGCGGCGGCCGACGCCGCTGATCGTGCCGCCGGTGCCGGCGCCCGCGACGAACGCGCCGATCCGCCCGCCGGTCTGCGCGAGCAACTCGGCGCCCGTCGTCTCTTCGTGGATCCGAACGTTGGCGGGGTTGCAGAACTGATCGGTCAGGAACCACCCGTGCTCGTCGGCCATCCGGCGTGCGACGTTGCGGAAGTTGTCCGGACTCGACGGTGGCGCGTTGGGCGTGATCACGACGCGCGCTCCGGCCGCCGCGAGCGCGATGCGCTTGTCGATCGACATCTTCTCGGGCATCACGCACACGAGCTCGTAGCCGCGCGCGGCGGCCACCAGCGCGAGGCCCATCCCGGTGTTGCCCGCCGTGGCCTCGATCAGCGTCATCCCCGGCCGCAAGGCGCCGCGTGCCTCGGCGTCGTCAACGATCGCCTTCGCGATCCGATCCTTCACCGATCCGCCGGGGTTCATGTGCTCGCACTTGACGAGCACCGGGACCGGGAGGCCGGCGCCGATCCGGCGCAGCGGCACGAGCGGCGTGCGACCGATGTGATCGAGGAGGCCGGAAGCTTCGTTCACCGTTGCTCACCCACAGCTTGCCGATACGAACGAACCAGCGCCTCGGCGGCGCGCGCGATCTCCAGGTCGGTGGTGCTGCGCCCGATCGTGAGCCGTACCGAGCCGAGTGCGTCTTGCGGCGTGATGCCCATCGCGAGGATGACCGAGGACGCGCTGTCGTGGCCTTCGTGGCACGCCGAGCCTGTCGATGCTGCTACTTCGGGAGCCCCAGCAAGCACGGCGTTCCCGGAAGCCCGCGGGAAGCGCACGTTGAGCGTGTTCGGCAACCGAAGATCGCGATGACCGTTGAGCGCGATCCCGTGCACGGCGGCAGCCAGGCGATCCCACAGCGAGTCTCGGAGCGCCCTCATCCGCACAGCCATCGCGTCGAGATCACGCCCCACCGCTTCGCACGCCGCGCCGAGTCCCACGATCGAAGCGACGTTCTCGGTGCCGGGACGCAGACCGCGCTCGTGGCTCGCACCGAGCGCGAACGGAACGAGCGGAGTGCCCCGCTTCACGTAGAGCGCTCCGACGCCCTTGGGTGCGTAGAGCTTGTGGCCGGCGATGGACAGGAGGTCGACCCCGAGCTCGCGGACGCGGACCGGTACCTTGCCGAGCGACTGCGCGGCATCGGTGTGCAAGAGCGCACCGCTCGCGTGTGCGAGATCGGTCAGCTCCGCCACCGGCTGAAGCACGCCGGTCTCGTTGTTCGAATGCATCACCGTGACGAGGGCGGTGTTGCCGTTGATCGCGTCGCGAGCCTCCTCCAGGCGAACCCGGCCGTCCTCATCGACGCGAATGCGCGTGACCGTGTGCCCGTGCCGTTCGAGCCACGCACACGGACGCGCGGTCGCGGGGTGCTCGATGACCGTCGTGACGACGTGCCGGCGATCGCCACGAGCCTCCGTGACACCTCGGATGGCAAGGTTGTTCGCCTCGGTGCCGCCCGACGTAAAGATCACCTCGTCGTCCTCGCAGCCGAGGAGCGCCGCGACCTGCTGGCGCGCTCGCGCGACCGCGTCTCGAGCGCGCGCGCCGTATGCGTGCTCGCTCGCCGGGTTGCCGAAGTGCTCGCGCAGATACGGGAGCATCGCGTCGACGACGCCAGGCAGAACGGGCGTCGTCGCGTTGTGGTCGAGGTAGATGGGATCGTCGGCGCTCATCGGTTCGAAGCTCGCGGTCTCGTTCGCATCGCCATCAGAACCACCGCTTGAGCCAGTACGTCTCGAACAGCACCTTGCCGGCGTGCCAGCGACGCCCGGGCGAGTGAAGCTTCACCTGCGGGACCGGTTCTCCGTAGAAGTTGCCCTTGCCATAACCGGCCTTGCCATCACCGGTCTCGACGAAGCATTCGCCCTCGCCGTTGAAGGTCGCCGGTTGCCCCTTGCCCGTGATCGCGCACGTGATGGTTTTGGCGACCGCCTCGGCCTCGGCGTGCGCGAACACGCCGGCTTTCGGGAGCGGCTTGCCGAGCGTCAGCGGGATCCCGACGACATCGCAGATCGCGAACACGCGCTCGTGCTTCGTCGCGAGCGTGTTGCGGTCGACCGCGATCCATCCACTCTCGCCGACCAGGCCGGACTCGCGCACGACGCGGGGTGCGCGGTGCGGCGGGACGTAGGCGAGCAGATCGTAGCTCGCCTCCACGCCATTCTTGAACTTCAGCCGGCGCGCGGCGGGATCGACCTCGGTGATCTGATGCTCTGGGTGGTAGTCGATGCCCTTGCTCTCGACCATCTGCCGCACGCCCTTCGAGACCTCGGGACCTGCGACCCCCATCGGACCCGGTTCGGCCGCAAACAGATCGATCTGGGTCTTGTCGCGGATCTTCCGCTTGCGGCAGTGGTGCTCGAGCAGCATCGCCGCTTCGTACGGTGCCGCCGGGCACTTGTACGCCGGGGCGGCGGTGAGCACCACGAGCCGTCCGCCGGTGAAGCTCGCGAGCGCGTCGCGCAGTGCCTCCGCACCGGCGAGCGAGTAGAAGCTATGTCCCGCCGCTTCGAGGCCGGGGATGGTCTCGGGCGCGAGCTCGGCGCCGAGAGCGATCACCAGGTAGTCGCCGACGATCGCGCGGCCATCGACGGTGACCTCGCGTCGCTCCGCGTCGATCTTCTGGATCTCTCCGCGGACAAGCTCGATGCCCTTGCGTTCGAGGCGCGCGAGCGGGCGCGAGATCTTGTCCGCGGTGCGATCGCCGGTCATCAGCCACAGCAGCGATGGCGCGAACACGAACGCCGCGTCGCGTTCGACGAGCACGACGCGATGCTCGTCGGGCAACGCCGCGCGCAGCCGGTTCGCGGCGACGAGTCCGCCGACGCCTCCGCCGAGAATCAGCACGATCTGGCCCATCGCAGCCTCCCTCAGAACGTGATGACCTTATCTGCTTCGAGCGTCCACGTCGTCAGCTCTTCCATCGAGCTGCGGTGGGCGCCTTCGATCAGATCCGCATCCGTGATGCCGCGCGCATCGAATGCAACTCCCGCAGACGCCGATCGGGCACGCGTGACGCGTGAGGGCAGCGAGCATCGTCGCCACGTTGTAGTAACCCGAGGGGACCTTCTGGCCGCGATGTGCCCCGGAGACGGCATCGCCGATCAGGAAGACCTTGAGCTCCACGCCCTCCCGCTTCGATAGAGAGCCGGCGAGGCGCAGCCCGTTATAGGTGTGCTCGTTGCCGTACGGCGCTTCGTTCAGGATGAAGAGGAACTTCATGGCGTGCCTTTCTGCATGGATCGTTCCTGCCACGCGCGCGTCCCCCCACGGAGCGACCACACCGCGCCGAGGCCCCCTTCGCGCAAGAGCTGCGCCGCGCGCTCCGAACGGCCACCACCTTGCGTGCACACCGTGATGACGGCGGCCTCCGACCGTAGTCGGTCGATCTCGGCAGGTAGCGTGTCAATCGGGATGTTGATGGCGCCATCGACGTGACCGGCCGTGTACTCCTCAGGACCGCGCACGTCGACGATCGCGATCCGCTCGCCGCGGCCGAGCCGGTCCACGAGGTCGGACGTGGAGATGGTCGCGTCGGTAGCACTGTCCGGCGCAGCGCGGCGCAGCGTCTCGCGCATGCGGATGGCAACGACGAGGCCCGACGCGAAGGTCATCGCCGCGATCAGCCAGATCGCGGCGTCGAGACCGAACGCGTCGGCGGTGATGCCTGCGATCACCGCGCCGATCGCGTACCCGAGATCGCGCCACAACCGGTAGATCCCGACGGCCGACGCGCGCCACGACGGATGGGCGACGTCCGCGATCGACGCGAGGAGCGTCGGATAGACCATCGCGGTGCCGGCGCCGAGCAGCGCGGCACCTGTCGCGAAGCCGGCGAACCCCGATGAGATAACGATCGCCACGATGCCCGCTGCCTGGACCCACATCCCACCCGCGATGAGCCACTTGCGGCCGATGCGATCCGAGAGCGCGCCGGTGAATAGCTGTCCAATGCCCCACACCGCGGGATAGACCGCGGCCAGCCAGCCGATGCGCTCGAGGGAGATGTTGGCGGCGGCATAGAACAGCGGGAACAGCCCCCACGCCATGCCGTCGTTGAGGTTGTTGACAAGTCCGGCCTGGCTGATCGACGACAGCTCGCGGTCGCGGAACGAGGTGCGGATGAAGATCTCGCGCTGCGAAACCGCATCCACCGGCTTCGCGTGGTTCTTGGCTTCGTGGTGAGCGTGCGCGTGCGTGTCGCGCACGAGTACGGCGGACAGCACGAGCCCGATCACCGCGAAGCCGACGCCGAGGTAGAACGGCTCGGGCCGAAGCCCGTACGTCGCGGCGACGTAGCCCGTAGCGAGTGCGGAGATGGCCACGGCACCGTAGCCGGCGAACTCGTTGAGCCCCATCGCGAAGCCGCGCCGCGCGGGCCCGGCGAGGTCGATCTTCATGATCACGGTGGTCGACCACGTCAGGCCCTGGCTGACGCCGAGGAACACGTTCGCGAACAAGATCCAACCCCATGACGGCGCCCACATCAGCAAGAACGGGACTGGCAGCGCGACGATCCATCCGACGACCAGCACGCGCTTGCGGCCGACCCGATCGGAGAGGCGGCCGGCGAAGTAGTTGGTGAGCGCCTTGGTGACGCCGAACACCACGATGAACGACAGCACCGCGGCGCGTGCCGCGAGGTGGAACTCCTGCTCGGCGATCGCCGGCAAGACGGTGCGCTCGAGGCCGATCATCGCGCCGACGAACGCGTTGACGACGACGAGCAGCGAGAACTGCGCGAAGTTCGGGCCGAGCCCGAGGCGGATACTCGAGCGCGTCACAGTCCCCTCCCTTGGTTGAACCGGAGGATCTCGTCCATGCTCTCTGGCTTGGGCGGGACACTCGCGCCGACCTCATCGACGAATGCCTCGGATGGCAGAACGAGTAGCGGGTTCCATCGCTTCTCGAACGCGATGGTGCTCGTCGGCTTGCCGCTCAGTCCCGCGCCACAGGCCGAGCCGCTGAAGTGCGCCGGATACACTTCGAGGGACTCGGGCAGACCGAGCAGCTTGTCGTGAAGGCTGTGGTGGAGCTCGGCGGCATTCGCTCGTTCGTGCCCGGGCAGGTCGGGACGGCCGACGCTACCCACGAACAGCGTGTCTCCCGTGCACACGAACCACGGCTCGGGGCCGCGCCGCAGATCGCTCACGACGAGCGCGATGCTCTCGGGCGTATGCCCGGGCGTGTGCAGCACGCGAATGATCGTGTTGCCCAGCTCGATCACCTGGTTGTCATCGAGCGGCTCGAACGCGAACGCGACGTCGGCACTGCGATGCAGCGCGTAGCGAGCGCCGACCTTCTCGGCCAGCGTGCGGCCACCCGATCGATGATCCGCGTGGACGTGGGTCTCGAAGACGTAGGCGATCCGCATCGCCTTGTCGGCCGCGAACTTGATGTACGCATCGACGTCCGCCTTGTGCGGATCGACCACGCAGCAGATGCCTTGCCCGCCACAACCGAACACGTAGGCGGCGCACCCGGTCTCGAACCGATAGAACGGGCGGAAGATCACGAGGCCCGTCCCGTCTCGATCGGCAGGCCGGCCGCGCGCCACTCGGCGACACCGTCCGCCGCGCGCACAGCGCGAAGGCCCCGCTTCTGAAGCTCGGCGGCGGCCTGGATGGCATAGACGCAGTACGGACCACGGCAGTACGCGACGATCTGCTTCCGCTTGGGGGCCTCGCGCGCCCACGTCTTGATCTCGTCAAGCGGGACCGACACCGCACCTGCGATGTGGCCTTGCTCGTACTCCTCGGGTGGTCGAACGTCGATCACGATGACCGTGCCGGCCTCGATCCGTCGCGCCAGCTCGTCGCGTTCGATCGGTTCGAACGTGTCGGGTTCCCCGAGGTACTCGCGGGCGACCGCGCCCAACTCGGCGAGCTGTGCCTCTGCGGTCTCACGCAGCGCGAGCCACAGGTTCACGACCGCCGGCGCGGCGATCCGGTAGAAGATCCGCTGGCCCTCGCGGCGGGTCTCGACGAGCCGCGCCGCGTGCAGCACCTGGAGGTGCTGCGACGCATTCGCGATCGACATCGAAGCCTCTCTCGCGAGCGCGTCGACGGGGCGTTCGCCCTGGACGAGGAGATCGATCAGCTCGAGACGTGCCGGGGCTGCGAGCGCCTTGCCGATCCGTGCGAACTGGTCATAGATGCGTTGCTTGGCGGAATGGTCAGGCATTCAAGTGCCTACTTGAATACGTCCTGCGGTAGCCAAGGTCAAGGTGTATTCAATCGATTGCTTGAATTTTGTGCCCTTGCCGACTTTCGCGAGACGCCGATGATCGCGCCGATCAACCGACGTCGTCGATCAATGCGCGCACGAAGCCGGTGTTGGGAGCCCTACGAAGCTCGTCGATCGAACCCTGCTGGACGATCCGCCCCTCTTCGAGGACTGCGATCCGATCGGCGAGCACGGCCGCTTCGCGGAAGTCGTGCGTGACGTAGAGGACGGTCGTGGCGCGCTCCTTGAAGACGGCGCGGAACAGATCGAGGAGCTGACGCTTGTGTTGCGCGTCGAGATTCGAGAGTGGCTCGTCGAGCAATACCGCGCGTGGTTCGAGCACGAGCGCGCGGGCGATCGCTGCGCGTTGCCGTTCACCGCCGGACAGGGCGCCCGGGTGGCGACGGTCCTTGTCGGCGAGACCGACGCGCGCGAGGACGTCGCGGATACGCTCGTCGCGAACGTGCGCTTCGACGCCGCGCGCATCGAGCCCGAACGCCAGGTTGCCGCGCACCGACAGGTGCGGCCACAGCGCGAGATCCTGGAACACCACGGCCAGATCTCGCTCTTCCGGCGGCACGACGATCGTTCCCGCGGCGCTCGCTTCCTCGCCGCCGATCAGGATGCGGCCGGCAGCGGGCGTGGCGAACCCGAGCAGGAGGCGCAGGATGGACGACTTCCCCGAGCCCGACGGACCGAGCAGCACGACGATCTGGCCGTCCTCGACCGAGAGATCGAGGCCATCGAGGATCGGCCGATCGCCGTATCCGAAGGTCACGCCTTCGAGGGCGAGGGCGGGCTTCACCGTCGCCTCCGGACGAGCAGCGCACCGAGCGCGATCGCCGCCGCCGTGATCGCGACGTGCAACAGACACAGACCGGCGACGATGGCGGGGGGGCCGTTCGCTTCGAGCGTGAAGATCCGGACCGTGAGCGGCTCGCTCCCCGGTGGATAGAACAGGATGACGGTCTCGATGTCGCGCAGGCAGAACACGAGCGCGAGCAGCCACGCGAACGCGACCCCACGCGCGTGCACCGGAAGCACGATGCGCGCGAGGCGGCGGCCGAACCGCGCACCCGATGCCGCCGCGGCTTCCTCGAGATGGACCGAGCTCTGCGCGACGACGCACGCGACCACACGCACGCCGACGACGGCGTAGCGCGCGACGAACCCGATCACGACGATCGCGAGCGAGCCGTACACGAGCTGCGTGTCGGCGCGATTCCACAGCTTCATCACGCCGACACCGAGGATCGCGGCCGGCATCACGAACGCCAGCATGCACGCGCTGTCGAGGATCGTCGCGCCGGGCAGCCGGCGCGCGGCGGCGTGACCGACGATCAGGCCGAGCATCGTGATCACCGTCGCCGCGGCCGCACCGGCGAGGAGCCCGTTCCACGGTGCGTTGCTCGCCCATTCGGCGACCCCGGGCGCACCGCCGTAGCGCACCGCCAGCGCGACGAGCGGCGCGATCGAGATCACCGTCGCCGCGACGCACGCGAGGGTGGCGGGGACTCGCCACCGGCGGAGCGGAAGCGGGTCGCGGGCCGCGCGTAGACCGAGCACTGCGAACGAGCGCTGCGCCGCGAACCGGCGCTCGGCGGCGAGCAAGGCGAGCGTGATCGGCGCGAGCGGCAACGCCAGCGCGAGCGCCTCGCCGGGCGCGAAGTCGACGCCGCCGAGACGCGCAAACACCGCCGCCGAGTAGACATCGACGCGCAGGAACATCGCCACGCCGATCTCGGACAGCGCGAGCGCGAACACCACGATCGCCGACAGCGCGATCGCGGGCGCTGCCGCCGGGACGAGGATGCGCGACGATACGCGCCACGGACGCGCGACGATACGCGCGGATTCCTCGAGCGATGCATCGATCCCCATCACGCCGAGCGCGGTGAGGGACGTGACGATCGGCGCGAACGTCACGCCGAGCACCAGCACGAACCCGAGATCCCCGAACAGCACACCCGCCGTGCCGTTGCTGCCGATCATGCCCTGGCTACCGAACAAGTGAAACCACCCGAGCGCGGGCAAGAACGGCGGCAGGAACATCGGAAACGCGTGGACGAGCCACAGAACGCGACGCAGCGGAACGTCCGTGCGTCCGAGCAGCACGCCGAGCGGGACGCCGAGCGCGAGTGCGATGAGCACGACTGCAAGCGCGAGCGCGAGCGTGCGGCCGAGCAGCGTCCACGTGCGGCCGTTCGCGAGGGCCGACAGACCGCCGAGATCGACGCCGACGAGCACGAGCGCGATCGGGAGGATCGCGAGCACGACGATCGCCGCACCCGCGATCGCGAGCACGATCGGTTGCTCGCGCCGGCGCAGCGCGCGGATCAGAGACCCGCCCACGTTCGCAGCCAGGGTTGGATTCGCTCGATCTCGCCGGCGACCTTCGCGTAGTCGACCTTCATCGCGCGGAGGTCGCCGACTCGTCGGACGTTGGCCGGCGTCGACACGTCCGCGCGTAACGGCATGTGCGCCGCGGATTCGGCCATCTGCCGCTCGGCGTCGGCGCTCAGCAAATAGTCGACGAGCTTTCTGCCATTTGCCCCGTGCGGGCCGCCCCGGATCAGCACCACGGTCGTCGGCATGACGAGCGCTCCGAGCCCGTCCTGATCGGGGTAGACGACCTCCACGGGCGCGCCCTCCTTGATCGCCTCGTTCGCGTCATCGGTGTCGGTGAGTCCGAACGCGACCTCCCCGGCGACGACGAGACGCTTGACCTCGCCGTTCGAGCTGGCGATCCGCACGTCGTTCGCCTTGAGGTCGGTCATGAACTGCTTCGTCGCGTCGTCGCCCCACGCCGCGAACAGCGCGGCGACGTGCATCGTCGTCGTCCCGAACAACGGGTTCGCGATGGTCGTCTGGCCCTTCCACCGCGGGTTCGCGAGATCGCGGATCGACTTCGGCAGGTCTTCCTTCCCGACCTTGTTCTTGTTGACGAGCAGCACGCGCGCCCGCGCCGCGAACCCGGTCCACGTTCCGTCGGCAGCGCGCAAGCCCTCGGCGAGCCCGCTCGCGTTGGGCGAGACGTACCGCTCGACGAGGTTGCGCTTGATCAGCAGGAACGGCCGCACGGGATCGCCGGACCAGAACACATCCGCCTGCGGACGATCGGCCTCGGCGATCAGGCGATTGAGCACGCCGGTGCTCTTGGTCTCCTCGGTGTCGAATACGGCGCGCACGCGAACGCCGCTCTCGCGCTCGAACGCGCGAAACACCGGTTCCGAGAACACCTGATCGACCGACGTGTACACGACGACCTCGTTCGAGCTCGACTTGCACGCCGCGATCGCGATCAACGCGCTGGCGACAAGGTAGAGGGTTCGTATCATCGTTGACGGTCCTTTCACGTTCATTCAGGCACGAGCGGGGCGAGTGGCAAGACCACCAGGAACGACACCGACAAGCCGCTCGCGTTTTCGACGTAACGCTCGCCGTCGAGGACATCGCCGCGCTTCGGTAGCCCGGTCGCGAGATAGTCGAGCGACACCTCGACCGCGACGTTACGGAGCCAGCTGCATTCCGGTAGCCACCGGAATACCGCGAACGAGACGTCGAACTCGAGATCCAGCTTGTGGGTGTAGCGGCCCGGCGAGCCGGGGCGCAATCCTGGGCTGAGCTGGTCGATGATGTTGGCGTGCGCGCCGAGCCATCCGCCGGTCATCGCGGGTGTGATCAGCACGAGATTCAGCTCGACCTCGACCTCTGGCTGCGTATCCGGGACCGGAAAGATCGCCTCGAGCGTGATCTCGATGCGCGGGATCTGGGTCGGGATGCCTGCCGCCACGACCAGCTGCAGCCCGGCGTCGGACGGTAGCGTCCTCGTCTCGCCGGTGGCGACGTCGTCGACGCGCGCTCCGACAAGGTTGCCGATCGAGAGCGTGGGCTCGAACTTGAGCTCCGGCCGGCACAGCACGACGCACGCCTCGTCGGCACGTGCGGCACGCGGCAGTAGCGCCAGCACCACGAGTGCGTCGAGACCGCGCCTGATCACGCGCGCGGGACTCACTCCGCGGTGACCTCCAGATCATCGAATGACGTGATCGAGTCGGCCTTCGTCCAAACGCCGATCTTGCCCCTCGCGAAGCGATCGTCGTTCGCGGTGATGACCGGCTTGCCGTTCCATCGAACGGTGATGCTCGTGCCGCGCGCGACGACCTCCAGCGTGTGCCACTCGCGTCCGGTCACCTCGACGTCCGCCGACGCGAACTGCTGGCGGTCTCCGTCGACGATCCGGTAGAGACGCACGTTGTCTTCGAGCACGTTCGAACGCGTGATGTAGTAGTTGTCGCTGTCGACGAGGCGGAACATCAGGCCGCACGCCTGATCGACGCTGCCCGCCTCGGCACGACAGCGCACCGCGAGGCGCAGGTCCGAGAACACCAAGTCCTTGACGATGACGCGCGGGAAGTCCGGCTTCTTGAACCGCCCTGCCTGGCGCAGAACATTCGGCGCCGACGGTGCCGCGCCGTCGCGATCGACCTTCCAGTCGCCGAGCACGGTGACGAGGTCTGCTGGCAACGCGCCCGCGGCATCGTCGAACCCCCAGCGGTACGTGCGTCCGCGTTCCGCCACGACGTCGCTGCCCGCGGTCGTGCGCGTCGTCGGCGTCGGCTTCTCGCAGCCGACCACCAAGATCCCCAGCGCGATGATGCTACGAGTCATCTCATCTCTCCCATCTCCTTCGCGCACGGCCCCACGGCCAAGCGCTTGGGACTCTTTCCGACGCGTACGGTGCGGAGCACGCGTCGCTCCGCGATGTCGACGATCGACAGCGAGTCATCGTCGGTCGTGCTGACGACGGCCACTCGCCCGTCGGGCGTGACCTCAACCCAGTTCGGATTGCGGCCGACCGTGATCCCGCCGCGCACCTCCAGCGTGGTCGTGTCGACGAACGTCAGGCGATCGGTCATCTGCGTCGTGATCAGGAGCGTGCGCTCGTCGGGCGCGAGGGCGATGCCGTGCGCGTCCTTGCCCTCCTTCGCGAAGCGCACCTCGCCGAGCGCGACGCGATCGCGCGGACCCGTGCCAGACAGATCGACGACGAGCGCGCCGTTCAGCCAACGCAGGGTCAAGAAGGCGATGTCGCCCGCGCGCGTCGCGGCCACGACGCGCGGATAGCCAAAGGCCGGCACGCGTGAGATCCGCTCGAAGGTCGACAGGTCGTAGAGATCGAGCGCGCCATCGCCTTCGGACGTGATGATCGCTGCGTTGCGGGCCGCGTTGGTGACGATGATGTGCGGTGCGCGTCCCACCGAGATCGTGCGCACCACGGCGAGCGTCGACGTGTCGACGACCGACACCGAGTCGTCTCCGTTGTTGGTCACCCACAGGTGATCGCCCGCCGGCGACAGGGCGATCTGGTTCGGGATCCGACCGACCGGGACCTCGCCGATCACGCGCAGGGTCGTCGTGTCGATGGCCGTGATCGTGTTCGCGCCCTCGTTCGAGACGAACAAGCGGGCGCCGTCGCGAGATAGCGCGATCCCGTGCGGCGTCGGTCCCGTTCGTACGCAACCGCGCGAGCGGCCCTCCGGTACGATCACGGCGCACACGTCGTCTCCACCCCAGCTCGTGACGTACGCGCACGCGCGCGCGGCGGGCGCGCGTGGGGTCGTGCCCGTGGTCGGGACGACCGTCGGGCGCTCGGTTGCCGAGCCGCAAGCGACCAGGACGAGCGCAGCGAATGAAGCCATCGATTTCATGGGGAACGACTCGTGCAACGATGGTTCCTCCGGTCGCCCAGCCCCGTGGCCGGCGATCGCGCAGGAGCTGCGCCACGACCAGACCGGCACGCAGTTCTGGCGTCGTCTCTGTTCACGGTGCCACCGTCACGGAGAGCCCGAAGAGCTGGTTCACGACGACGCCGACGATGCCGGCCGCCGCGATCACGAGCGGTTCCGGCGCCTTCTTCACCTTGAAGATCACGATCAAGGTGACCGTGCAGATCGCGATCGTCGGGATGTCGAAGATCGCGCGCCGGCCGAGCACGAACGCGGCGCCCGCGATCGCGCCGGTCGCCGCCGCGGTCACGCCGTTGACGAACGCCTTGATGCTCTGGTTCTTCGAGAGCCGGCGGAAGTGCGGCGCCGGAATCACCGTGAACAGGTAGCAAGGCACGAACGTGCAGACCGCCGCCACGCACGCGCCGATCGGGCCAGCGACCAGATAGCCGATGAAGCCGGTGGTGATGACGACCGGACCCGGCGTGATCATCGCGACCGCGACCGCGTCGAGGAACTGCCGTTCGGTCAGCCAGCGATACTCCTCGACGACGCCGGCATAGAGGAACGGCACGATCGCGAGACCGCTACCGAACACGAATGCGCCGGCCTTCGTGAAGTACCAACCCATCGTCCACAGCGTGCTCGTCGACGCCGTTCCGTGGAGCCCCGTCAGCAGGAACGCGGGGAGGACGGACAGCGTCCGCGATCCCGCACCGAAGCGTGGCGGTGCCTTCACCAGCATCGCGAGCACGCCGCTACCGACGAAGATCCAGACGATCTCCGATTCGGTCCACGCGGTGACACCGGCGTTGACCGCGAAGATGGTCCACAGCAGGTAGTCCTTGGCGAGCGTCATCCGGACGAGCTTGACCGCGCTGCGCGCGATGATCGCGATCACCGCGGCGCCGATGCCGTAGAACGCGCCCTGCATCCACGACAGCCCGCCGAACTGGACGTAGACCGCCGCGAGCGCGAGGACCATCACGAACGACGGCACGACGAACGCGAACCCGACGAGCGTCGCCCCCGATACGCCGCCGCGCACCCAGCCGATGTAGATCGCGAGCTGCGCGGCCAGCGGTCCCGGCGCGAGCTGCGCGAGCGCGAGACCCTCGGTGTAGTCCTGCTTCGTGAACCATCGCCGGCGCTCGACGAGGTCACGCTGCATGTACCCCGCGAGCGCGATCGGACCGCCGAAGCCGAACGTGCCGAGCCGGAGGAAATAGCCGACCAGCTCGCGCATCGAGCACGGGTTCGTCGGCTCGGGCGCCGCACCGTCGTTAGGGGCGGTCTCCTGGCTCATGCGCCGCGCAGGGTCTTGGACGCCTGGAGTGCGCGATCGAGCCGGCGGTTCACCTCGTCCCAGCTCACGTTCTTGAAGAACGCGTCGATGTACTTCGCGTGACCCGCCCCGAAGTCGAGATGATAGCTGTGCTCGTACATGTCGAGCACGAGTAGTGGCGCACCGGTCGACAGCGTCTGCGTGTGATTGCCGGAGCCGACCGTGCGGAGCCCGCCGGTGTCGAGCTCGAGCCCGAGCAGGACCCAGCCGCTGCCGCCGCCGAGGCCCATCGCCGTGCCGCGAAACTGCGTCTCCCACGCGGCGATGCTGCCGTACGCCTGCGCGAGCGCCTTCTCGATCGCGCCGCCGAGCCTGCCGTTGCCGCCGAGGTTGCCGAAGTACGCCTCGTGCAGGTTCTTCGAGTTCCGGAACGTGAGCTCGCGATCGCGCAGCGCGGCCACGGCGAACGGCGGCGTGTCCTTGGTGATCTTCGCTAGCTCCAGCTCGACCTTGTTGAGGTTCTTCACCGCGCCGCCGTAGTTGTTCTCGTGGTGCGAGGTGATGAGGCGCTCGGACAGGCCATCGAGCGATCCGGGCTTGAACGGCAGTGGAACGACGGTGTGGTTTCCTGCAAGTGCGGTCTGGGACATGGTTCCTCCGGTGGTCGGTGGGGGAGTGGTCGTGGGGGTGGATCGCTGCGACGAGCAGCCGGCGAGCAACGCGACACCAGTGGCGGCGATGCCCGCGATCGCGTCGCGGCGGGTGGGATCGTCAGTGCTCATAGTGCCTCGGTCTTCAGGTCGTCGAAGTAGGTGATCGAGTCGGCCTTCGTCCACACGCCGACGCGGCCGGCTTCCGTGAACGCGCCGTCGTGATGATCGAGCACGCGCTTGCCGTTCCAGAACACCTGGATGTGATCGCCGCGGACCTCGATCGCGTAGTCGTGCCAGACGTTCGCCTTCACGGGACCGCTCCAGCTCGCGATCTGGCGCCGCTTGCCGTCCTTCACGGTGTAGAGGCGGACGTTGTTCTCGAGCGCGTTCGTGCGCGTGACGTAGTAGTTGTTCTCGTTGCGATAGCGGACGACGAGGCCCGCCGCTTGATCGACCTTGCCCGAGGTCAGCTTGCACCGCACCGAGACGCGCACGTCACGCAGCTGCACGTCCGTCACGGCGATCGGGAACCGCATGTTTGTGTCGTCGGGATCGAGCTGCGCGAGCACGTTCGGCGGCGATGGTGCGTCGGCCTCGGCACGCACGAGCCACTTCCCCATCGCGCCGCCATTCGTGCGCGCGAGCGTCATGCCCTTGGGTGGCTGCCCCGCCGGATCGGCGTCGAAGCCGAGCACGTTCGTGGATGGCGCGGGGGGCGGCGCCGCCGCGGTGTCTGGCGGCGCGGTGGCCGCCGCCGCGTCGATGGCCGGCGGCGGCGTCGCTGGCGCAGGCGCCTGCTCCGAGCGCTGCTTCTTGCTCGAACAAGCCAGCGAGAGGATCGTGCTCGTAGCGAGCACGACCACGGTTATAGCTTTCACGTCGGTTCCTTTCCGGCGTGTGGCATCGCCTCGCGCCTGGTGTTGGGTTTCCTCCGGAAGTATTCGCGCAGGTCGTCGAAGACAGCCGACGCGCGCGTGAGCCGGCTTTCGTCCTCGGCGTGCGCCATCGCGATGCCCGCGACGAGGTTCGCGATGCCGCCGGTCTCCGGACGTCCGAACTTCCCGTCCTTGAGATCGATGTCGTGGACGATCTCGGCGAGCGGAATCAGCGAGACGTCGCCCAGCCCGAAACGTTCGACGAGGACCTCGAACGTGCAGCGGTCACCCTCGTGCGTGTACTCGGCCTCGAACATGTCGAAGCGCAGTTCGCCGGGCTGATGGCGATACCGCTTGGCGTCGACGAACTGAAACCGCGCGTCCGGATCGATGAAGCGCCGGATCAGCCACGCGCTCGCCATGCGATCGACGTGGATGCCCTTGCGTGTGATCCACGTGCTGCCCCGAACCTCGGCACGTCGCTGTTCTGCCGTGGTCGTCTCGGCCGATGGCGCCGGGCAGAGCTTCGCCTCCAGTGCGCCGAGCAGTCGATCCGCGGCGTCGCGACCTGGCGCGCCGAAGAAGTCGATCGCGACGATCTCCTCGAACCGCCGCCGCAGCCGCGCGACCCCCTGCTCGAAGCGCGCGAGATCGTTGGTATTGTCACTCAGGCGCGTGGCCGAGCTCGCGAGCTCGGCGTAGTCCGCGTCGCGTGCGACGTGGAACATCGCTTCCAGCTGATCGTCAGCGAGGCCGTCGATGAAGCGCGCCTCGCAGATCGAGCCATCACCACCACCCGCCATGATCTCGCGGAGGACCCATTGCAGATCCTCGTACGCGTCGTCGCTCTTCGGCAGGACATAGATCGAGTTCTTGACCGCGACCGCGCCGAGCCGCTGCAGTTGCCTCCAAGCCTTGACCCGCAGATACCCCGGCTTCGGTGGAATCTGATGGATGAGCAGGAGCCAGCGCGGATCGCTCATCGGGGTCCCCGATACAACTGCATCTCTGGCAAGATACATAAGAGGATCGTGCTGATACAAGCTATCCCAGCATTCTCAGCTCCGGACGCCCATGCCCTCGTGAATTGCCCGTGCAGTACGCGCGCGATCTCGACCTGGCCGTCGCTTCGCACCGAGACGCGTGGTCTCGCTGCGGACCCGGTCCAGGCCCCTCTCGAGGATGCGGTCTTGCAGCAATTCGAAGATTTCGAACAACTGCTTCCTCCCCCGGATCCCGGTCCTCGAAGACTTCTTTCCCGACCGCGCGCTGGTCGTCAGCGCGACGAAGGCTGCACTCGTACGCGTGCGTAGGTGCGGTCCCTGGAAGCTCCACATCCATCACGGCGAACGCGCACCCATCTACGGCCTGTGGATAATGCGCGAGCTTGAAGAGCACGGACACCGGCTCAGCCCAGGCACGCTGTATCCGCTGCTATCTCGCGTGGAGGGGAAGGAGGCTGAGGAGGGCGAAGGCACGACGCGCGTATCGGATCACGCCGGCAGGACGCCGCCTGATGCGCAAGTTCCGCGACGACCTCGCACTGCTTGAGACCCGTGCACGCGTCGCGAGCCCCGGGGCTCGCACATTCACGCAGGGTCGAGTCCGACAGACAGCACGAACGCACTGTCCTCGAGCGCCTCGACGTCGTGTGCGACTCCGCGTTCGAGCACGAGCAGGCCTCCCGCCGGCACGTGTAGCGTCTGCTCGTCGACGTGAAGTTGGAGCTGACCGGAGATCGCGTGGATCGACACGGTCCCCTCGCTTTGGTGCTCCTTTATCCGCGTCCCCTGTTTGAGCGCGATCAGGACGATCCGGAGACCCGCGTGCTTCACGAGGGTCTTCGCGCTGTGCCCGGTCTTGCGCCACCCTTCCTCCTGGCGAAGCGCCTCGACCTCGTCCGCGAGGGCGAACTGCTGGATCGGGCGCGCGAGAGCACGATCCTCAGCCCCACGAGTAACGCGCTCATCCCGGTCATGAGGCTCCTGGATCGGGGCGCTCGCAGGCTTGGTAACAGGGTTCATAGAGATCCGTCGTGCACGTGGCGTTCCGTGGTCTTTCACTTCGAGACCACTCTGCGCGGGTGCGCTGGGTGTTCCGGACCGAGCGCAGCTGGGTGTCACCAACGCGATGTCGGAGTGGCGAAAGTCTCCCGCAGAAGTGCGCGCAGTGATTGCGTCGCGCTTCAGGCAGCACGCAGCAACTGCGCGTTTCAGGCGTGAGGGTTGCGACGATGTTGCATCGCCAGCACGATCGCCGCTTGCTCGCTTGGGCCGAGCTGCCGTACGGCGGGAAAGACTGTGCGCTCTTCCAGCTCCATGTGCGACTCGAGCTCGTTCGCAAGCTGACGAACTACGTCGCCGAGGTGCATTCGGAGAGCGGGGTGCTGCTCCGGAGACCCGCGCAGCGTCTCGCACATGCTGACGAGCTCGGCCACGAGCGGGGCATGCGCTCGGTGATCATCGTGCACGCGCTTGACGACCTCCGCGTCGGCGATCCGTGGCGCGATGTCGAGATCCTCGTCCGCCATGTGAAGCGGGAGAGATTCCGCGAAGTAGCGACGGATCTGCCCTGCGGCCTCGGCGATTTCTTCGCGGGTTGCGTCGGGCGTCCGCGCGAGCTGGTGCCCCATGACAAGAAACCGCCGGATGCGGCCGTGACACTCGTGCAGGAGATCCACGAGGTCCGCGGATTCGCTCCGCTTGCCGATCTGGACGAGCATGGACATCGCGAGATGCACGCAGCGGGCCGGCACGCACACTGCAACGTCGGTGGCCATGCTTGATCCCGCCGTTCCCGTCGCGACGCTCGTTCTCGATCATTCCGAATGCGCACCGGTCCTGGCGCGGCATCGCATCGACTACTGCTGCAAGGGACAGCGTCCGCTTGCCGACGCATGCCGCGATCTCGGGCTCGACCTGCCGGCGGTCGTCGGCGAGCTGGAGACCGCGATCTCCCGCCGGGCTGCGTCCGCCGAGCCGGCGATCGACCCGCGCACGTTGCCGACGCGTGCCCTCATCGTCAAGGTCATCGCGCCGCATCACCAGTACCTCCATCGCACGATGCCGTTTCTGCGGACGCTCGCGTCGAAGGTCGCACGCGTTCACGGCGAGCGCGAACCGTCGTTGCGCGAGGTCGAGCGCCTGGTCGAGCAGCTCGTCGAGACGCTCGGGCTGCACCTCGCCGAGGAAGAAGCGGTGTTGTTTCCTGCGCTGATCGAAGGTCGCGTCGATGAAGCAGGGCCGCTGCTGCGCGACATGCGCCGCGAGCACGAGGAGGTCGGCGAGCTACTCGCACGCCTTCGTGCCGCCGCGGCCGACTACGCGCCACCCGAGTGGGCCTGCAACAGCTATCGGACTCTCATGAAGGAGCTGGACGTGATGGAGGCCGACACGCTGGAGCACGTGCACGTCGAGAACCACGTGCTCTTGCCCAGGTACGTACCGAGCGCGTAGTTTCCTGCGGTGAGCGATCCTAGCCTCGCGCTCGTGATCGTCGCGGTAGAGGATCTGCCGCGATCACTCGCGTTCTATCGTGACGTCACGACATGGCCGGTTCCGGTCGAGACGCCAGTGTACGCGGAGTTGTCGTCGCCGAATGGCTTCCGGCTCGGCCTCTACGACCGCCAGGGGTTTGGTCGGAACATCAAGCGCGTACCGGAACCGATCGCGGGGCCGGTTGCGACGACGGAGTTGTACCTGTTCGTCGACGATATCGAGGACTTGATGGCCCGCGCTCGCGATGCCGGCGCGCACGTGCTCGACGAGCCGAGCGACCGTCCATGGGGCGATCGTGTCGGGTACGTCGCGGACCCCGACGGCTACGTGGTCGCGTTCGCGCGTCGGTCGGGGACGTAGGGAATCGCCAGGGCCGTGTGACGTTCGCCTCTCGGCTGATGTCACGACGAAGGGCGCCACCGGTTAGATGCGGATCGACACGAGCGTGGGGTCGTCGGTCTCAGGCGCTTGGCAGGCTTTTCGACGCCGATCGAGTCGCGCTGCACACGTGCGAGCGCAGGTCACCGCGCACGGTGGAGAGAATGCCGTGCAACTTGTGATCAGCATGCCGAGATCGTCATCCTCGTACTCGATGGATTCGAGGTGCGCCGATTCCGGGCAGGTGACGAGCATCGATGGCATGGACAATTGATCTTCACGCCGCATGCCCACAGCTACCCGAGCTGCCCGACGAAAACGCGCATTTCCTGCGCGCCGCCGCGATCCGACGATGTATCAGCGTTTTCTCGAAACGAGGTGCAAGATGAGCCCGACCGCCGTCAAGCTCCACGCGGCAAGCGCGACGTAGACGAAGACCTCGGAGATCTCGATCAAGAACGCCGCGTCGATCGCGCTCGAAAGCCGCGCCGTACACACCGTGTACATCCCGAGCGGGAACACCGCACCCCAGTACAGTGGGTCATAGCGCAGCGGGAATCTCTTCACGCCATGCCGCCACACGCCGAGGATCAGCAGCATCGGGATCCACCACGTCGCGGTCGCCCACCACATGAGCGTCAGGCCGCGGACGAACGGCAAGATCTGATCGATGACAGGAGAGTGCGGCGCCGCCGCGACGAGCATTGTCCCGGCGAGCGTCGAGATCGCCGCCGCCCCCATGTTGATCCAGTAGGGCGGCGCGAGATCTGACGGGCTCATCGGGAAGAACGTGTAGCGGTAGAAGATCAGCGAGATGATCCAGAGGTAGAGCATCCCACCGCCGAGCCACATCGCGAGCGCGAACATGAGCGCATGAGGTGCGATATCGCCGAAGTGCGGCGCGAGTTGGGCGCCGAGCACGGCCACGGATTGCGACGCGACGACGCTGATCAGCCAGCCACCGTTGATGCCTTCGGCGAGCGGCGGCTTCTCGGCCTTGACGGTCAGCAGCGCGAACACCGCATAGACGAGGCCGGCCCAGAGCACGATGCCCGCGACCCACAGCGCGACCGCGGCGGTCACGCTCTCGCCGATCACGAGGCACTGCGAACCAAGGACGCAGGTGGCCGCCACCGTCGTGAAGAAGCCGACGGCACGTCCGTGATGGACGAAGTCGGCACGGACACGATCCCGATGACGAAGCACACGCGCGATGCTGAGGACCCACAGCACCGGGTAGAACCCGAGGTTCAACGCGAACAGCGCGACCGCGATCGCATGCAGCCCGAGCAACTCGCTCGCGAGCGACACGATACCGGTCGCCATCACGAGCGCGAAGTACGCCGGGTGCATCCCGGCGAGTCCGGCGGGCGGCGGCGGGGCGGGCTGGGTCATCGCTTCAGCAGGTAGCGCAGCAAGCCCAGGTTCAACGCCAGGCACACCGCACTAGCCGCGAGCCCGGGCCACACGACCGCATCGTCACCGCCGAGATACGCGTTCATCGTCGCCGTCACCAGCCAGAGCTGGAGCACGACGAGGATGAGGACGAAGCACAGCACGCCGGTGACCACGGTCGAGCGCTGCGCGCGCGTGAGCTGTCGTTGCGGCTTGTTCATACGGTCCGCTCCTTCACGCCCGTCGCGAAGATGTCATCGCCGACGACCTCGAGATCGATCGACGGTAGCGGGCGTGGTGGTGGGCCAGCGATGTTGCGGCCGGTCGCGAGGTCGAACACGCCCTCGTGACAAGGACAATGCAGGATGCCCTCGTCGAGCTTGGGCACGACCGCGCACGACAGGTGCGTGCACTTCTGACTGTAGGCCAGGAGCTTGCCGTCGCGCGTGCGGATCAACAGACACGGATCGTGCGGCGTCGGGTACGTGAACATCGTCGCCGTCCCGGGCGCGAGCGCCGACAACGTGCCGATCTTGATCTTCCCCGGCGGCGGACGCCGGCTCTTCACCAGGCTGTGCGCCGCGATCCATGCCTGCCCGACGGCGAACGCGCCGCTCGTCAGCACCAGGAACTTCGCGAAGTCACGGCGGGCGATGAAGTTGTCCTCGGGCCAGTCGATGGCGAAGTCGCGGCGCCAGCGAGGCTGTTCGGCCATCGGGCGCTGATCGGGGGCGACCGTGACGTCCTCGGGGTCGCGGGTCGGCTCGTAGACGTCGCCGCGCGCGGTTCCGGTCAGGCCCTCGCGGGCGGGTGAATCGACGCGCGGATCGATCGCACGGTCCTGCTCGAAGCGCGTCTGCGGATCGTCGGGCATGGCTAGATCTCCACCTCGGCGAACGGGTCGTTGGTATCGATCACGGGCAACCGTAGCCCGCGATTGTGCGGCTTCTCCTCCATCGCTGCGGTGACATCGATGTGAGACGGGGTTGCTCGCCGCGGCACCATCACGTTGACGCGTGTCGCGATCGTTTGGTCGCCGAACCGGAACTTGTTCGTCGGGGTCGACTGCGGGCGCAACGCGAGCGCTTGCTCGCGCGTGCCGAAGAACAACGCTTGGCTCGGACAGACCGTGGCGCACATCGGCTTCTTGCCGATCGACGTGCGGTCGTAGCACATGTCGCACTTCATCATGATCGCGCGATCGATGTAGAGCTCGGGCACGCCGAACGGGCACGCGACAACGCAGTTGCCGCACGCGATGCACCGCGGCTTGCGCGCACTCTGCACGACGCCATCGCCCGTCCGCTTGATCGCATCGGCCGGGCAGACCTCCGCGCATGTCGGCTGCTCGCAGTGCATGCACACGACGGGGACCGTCTGCACCGACGTGGCGCGATCGACGTACTCCAGGTGGATCATCGCCTCGCCCTTGTGCGTGTCGCACTCGGTGCACGCATGCATGCACGCCTGGCAGCCGATGCACCGGCTCGGATCGACGAAGAACTCGAGATGCTGGGGAACGGGCATGGCTACTGCTGTGGCTCCCGTTCGGCGGCGTACGAGGGAGGTGCCTCGGCGCGCCGAACGCGACAGCCGCACACCTTGTACTGCGGGATCTTGCTGATCGGATCCTGCGCCGCGACGGTTAGCCGGTTCGCGCTCTTGTCGCCCGCCCAGTGATACGGAATGAACACCGTGTCGGGACGGATCGTCGTGACGACCTGCGCGCGGATGGTGATCGCGCCGCGCCGGGTCTCGCAGGTCGCCCAGTCGCCGTCGGAGATCCCGAGCTTCTCGGCGAGGCGTGGGTGCAGCTCGAGACGTGGCTCGGGATATTGCTTGACGAGCGGTCCGATGCGGCGCGTCTGCGTACCGGACAGGAACTGGCTCACGACCCGTCCGGTGGTGAGGAACAACGGATACTCCTCGGACGCGTCATCGATCGCCGCGCGATAGTCGGCGACGTTGAAGCGCGCCTTGCCGTCGGGGAAGTAGAAACGCCCGGCACCCTTCGCGACCGGGTTGTAGGTTCCCGGCTCGAACAGCCGCGGCGTCCCCGGATGATCCGGCACGGGATCGCCAGTCTTCGGATCGTGGCTGTAGCACGGCCAGAACACGCCCATCTGCGCCTCGATCTTCTCCCACGTGATGCCGGAGTAGTCGGCGACGCCGCCCTTGCTCGCGATGCGTAGCTCCTCGAAGATCTCGCGTGGACCCGCGAACGTGAAGCCGTGTGGCCGATCGAGAGCGCGCGCGATGTCCTGGATGATGCGCCAGTCCTCGCGCGCTTCGCCCGGCGGCGTGACCGCCTTGTTGATCTTGATGACGCGGCCTTCGACCTGCGTCACCGTGCCTTCGTCCTCCTCCTGGAGACTGCCCGGCAACACGATGTCGGCGTGGCGTGCGGTGTCGTTCAGGAAGAAGTCGATCGCGACGAAGAACTCGAGCTTGTCGAGCGCGCGGGTAATGAACTGGTTGTCGGGTAACGAGATCTTCGGGTTGAAGCAGATCGCGATCAGGCCCTTGATCTCGCCCGCGTCGATCTTGCGGAACAGCTCGTAGGCATCGACGCCCGGTCCCGGCAGATCCTTCTCGTCGATCTTCCACACGTTCGCGATGTACTTGCGGTGCTCGGGGTTCGCGATCTCGCGCCAGCCGGGGAGCTGGTCGCACTTCTGCCCGTGCTCGCGGCCACCCTGTCCGTTCGCCTGACCGACGATCGTGCCGTACCCGCTTTTCGGCTTTCCGAGCCGGCCGCTCGCGAGCACGAGATTGATCGTGCCGAGCGCGTTCTGCACGCCATTGGAGTGATGTTCGATGCCGCGCGCGTGGAACAGAAAGCTCGACTTCGCGGTGCCCCAGAGCTCGGCGGCCTTGCGCAGCGAGCGTTCCGGGACGCCGGTGACCTCGGCCGTGCGCGCGAGAGGCCATTGCTTGCAGTACTCGGCGACGGCGTCGAACCCGACGGTGTGTTCGGCGATGAATTCGCGATCGATCCAGCCCTGCTCGATCATCACGCCGAGCACGCCCGCAAACAGCGCCGCATCGCGACCTGGCCGCACCGGCAGATAGAGATCGCACGTGCGCGCGACCGGCGTGATGCGCGGGTCCTGCACGATCACCTTCGCGCCCATCTCGCGCGCCTGCCAGATGTAGTTCGTCGTGATCGGCGAACACTCGGCGACGTTGCTACCGGCGACCCAGATCACCTCGGTGCCGACCATGTCCGACCACGGATTCGTGGTGCGGTCGATCCCGAAGGCCTTCTTGTTCGCGGCACCCGCGCTCACCATGCACAGCCGGCCGTTGTAGTCGATGAACGGGGTCTTCAAGCAGACACGCGCGAACTTGCCGAGTAGGTATGTCTTTTCGGTGGTGAGGCTGGCGCCGCCGAGCAAACCGATCGACGCGTTACCGTGCTCCTTCTGGAGTCGCCCGATCTCTCGCGCGACCTGCGCGATCGCTTGCTCGTAGCCGAGCGAGCTGAACCCACCGGGCGCGCTCGGATCGCGCCGCAATGCGGTCAGCAAGCGATCCGGGTGCGAGCCCTGGAGGTAGCGCTTCACGCCCTTGGGACACAGCATGCCGCGGTTGAACGGGAAGTCCTCCCACGGCTCGAAGCCGATCACCTCGTTGTTGGCGACCTTGAGCTGGATCCCGCACTGCTGGCCGCAGAAGCAGCAATGCGTCTTGACGAGCTTGTCGGGCGTGGTGTCGGAGCCGCCGCGCGTGCCCGCGGACAAATGCGGGCCGAACGCGCGCGTGATCGCGAGATCGTCGACGGGCAACTTCGACATCAGGCAGCCTCCGTCCAGAGGGCGCCTTGCGCCAACCCGAAGAGGGCGCGCCGGCAGGCCGGGCAGATTTCCTGGTAGTGCACGGCGCCACCCTCTTTCATCTCGTAGCGAAACCCCAGATCACGCTCGACGGTGATCAGGTCGCGGATCATCTGCGCCGACGCATACGGCCTGTCGCAGCGCTTGCAGCGCGCTTGCTCGCCGCGCGCACCTTCGTCCTTGTAGAACCCGACACCGAGCTGCGCCGGCCGCTGGAAGATGTGGAAGAACTTCCCGAACGGCAGCCAGAGCAGCGTGACGATCACGGTGACCGCGTGCAGGATCGCGAGGAAGTCGTACGCGTAGCCGCGCAGCCACGTGTAGCTCACCGTGAGCATGAGACCCGTCACGCTGATCGCGGCGAGCAATACGAGCGGCAGGATGTCCTCGCCGAACTGCTGCACGGCCTCGGCGCCACGATCGCGCATACGTCGCCGGAACGCGAGCATCACGCCGGCGAGCACGAGGAACGACGCCCACACGAGACCGTGGAAGACGATGAATGCCAGGACCGAGTCGACCGGAAACTCGCCAGCCTCGAAGCCGAACAGGAATGTGCGATAGGTGTCGAGTTGGCCGGGCACGGTCTCGAAGTGGATCCAGCCCCACACGAGCGGGAACGTGATCGCCGCGGCGATCAGGCATCCCCACATCAGCATCAGGTGCGCGAGGCCACGCCACCGATCGCGGCGAAAGATGAAGCGGTTGGCACCGACCTCGACGACCGCACGCTTGACGAACCGCCACGCGTTGCCGGGAAGGGCGCGTGGCGACAAGAACGCGCGCCAGCCGCGCCGCCAATACATCTGGGTCGGCGGACGCTGCAGCCACATCGCGTAGCGGTACGTGATGCCGAACGTGGCAAAGAGCGTCGCGAACGTATATCCGATGAGGGCGGCATCGAAGTGCGCGAGGTTCCGCGAACCGAACACGATCAGCGTCCCGAGGATCGCCGTGAACGTGAGGCCCCAAAAGGCCGCGCGGAAGACACCTGACTTCATGCGGATCTCATATTGCCTTTATCGATGGGGATCCACGCAATGCCCAGCCGTCACTCATCGAACTGTGTTGCAGGCGCACTACCTGCGCGAACGATGGGAGACAAATCGCAAGTCGTGGATTCCGCTGGCCGGTTTCGGCCGCATGAAAATCGCGCGGCAAATCGGCACCAGTTTCGTGCGGACGCGACATCTTGTCTATCTCGACAGAGAGGTAACAGGTTCGGGGGTATCTGCTTCCGCAAGTTGAGCGGAGGCTTTCCGAAAATCACCAAGGGGTGTCAGCAACGCGGCGGCAGGATCGGGTTGTGGGATCAGTGGGGCGGCAACGTGTTTCTGCGGAGTTCGATTTCGAATCGATTTGTTCTCCGACTCTCGCGGTCACCGTAACTCGGATCGGAGCGAGCGGTCGATCCCTCGCCGACCTGTTACCGAGGGGTGACACTCGGGGTAACAGCGGTGGCGACGAGTTGCGGCCAGCTCTCAGGACGCAGGAGGTGACACGGCACTGCTCGCGGCGGCGTCGTCAGTGTCATGCACGACGCTCTCGGCGCTCGTCTCGCCCGCTGCAGGAAGGAGCAGCGGGTGCTTCGGGTTCAGCGCCTGCTCGGGCAGCGGCGACACGCTCGAGTCCACGCCCATGCGGAACCGGCCCAGCACCTTCGTGAAGAACCAGACGTACGTGAACCCGTCGGTGCAGCTCTCGAGCGCGACCTGGTAGCCCGCGAATGCGTAGCCCACGTAGACGCTGCGCGTGCGCGACACGGCGGCGGTTCCGGTCTTGTTGACGTGGACCACCGTGGCCGACGCCGGGTGTCCACCGACGATGATGCGGCGTGGACGGCGCGTCGTCGGCTTGTAGAGCTCGCCCGGCGTCTTCATGCCCAACGCCTCGTGCGGCCTGACGAGATTGAACTCGTCGCGCCACACATCACACGCGTGCTGCTGGAGGTGCCGCGACGCCGCAGCATCGGCGGCGAGATCGATCTGCACGTCGGCGTGCATCCGCTCGTGGCCGCCATTGTCGGTCGGCGTCCCCGGGCGGCTGCGCACGACGTCGATCCCGAGCGCCACCCACCACACCGAGAGCTTGGAGAGCCCGCCGATGCCACGCGACGCGAACGGCGGACCGTTGTCGCTCTGAATCACCTTGGGGACGCCGTAGAACTCGAACAGCCGCTCGAAGACCGCGCGCACCGCCTTGGTGTCGGTCTTCGTCATCAGCCTGAGCTCGAGCACGTAGCGACTGAACGCATCGCGCACCGTCAGCGGATAGCAGTGCTCGCCATTGCCGGCGCGCCACCACCCTTTGAAGTCGACCGTCCACAGGTCGTTGGGCCCCTCGACGAGGACCTCGGGGCGCTCGGGCAGTCCGGACACTGCCGGCCGGTACCGCCGCCGCTTCTTGACGAGCCCCGAGTGGTACAGGACCCGGTTGATGGTGGAGATCGACGGCAACGCCGCGCCGTCGGCGCTGTCGCGCAACAGGAGCGCCCAGAGCTTCTTGGCTCCCCAGCGCGGGTGCTTGTGCTTGAGCGCGACGATCTTCGTCACCATCGCAGCGTCGACCGCGAGACCGAACGTGATCGGTCTCCGCGATCGGTCGACGAGCCCGGCGACGCCTTTCTCCTTGAACCGCTTGAGCCACTTGTAGCCGGTCTTTCGGCTCACGCCGAATTCACGACACAACTCGGCGATCGTCATCTCGCCGCTCAGCGCACGCAGCACGAAATCTTGTCGAACACTCACGAGGGACCTTTCGGGCCACGGCATCCCCGCCCGGATGACGTGGCCTACGAGTCCTGCCAAGCCGCGTGCTTGAAGCCCCTAGGAAGTTCTCGGTGTTACCCATGTCTCGACACAACCTGTTACCCATGTCTCGAAATCGGACAAACGCAACCGCGCGGAACCGCGCGGCGCGAGCGGTCCGAATGAGCCTGCCGAACGTGTGATTCTACGCGTTTCGATTTTGCGGGGCTCTTCGGGTCGATTCCGCGCCAGTATCGGCTAACAGCGCAAGGCATGCGATCCCAGAAGAAACGGGCCAGGTTTGTTCCTGCGCCGTCATAGTTCTGACCGGTTCGAGTGCTTTGAAGAGTATGGGCGTCGATCGAGCTCGTCGCATCGGTGATCCGTCGTGTGACGTGGGTAGCGAGGACCCGCACTTTCACCACCACCAGACACCGGCCGAGCGCGGCCACGACGTGCTCGACGTGTTGGAAGTTGCGAGGTTGCTCGGCGTCGGGCGGAACACGATCTATGCGCTCGTCGCGCGAAACGCGATCCCACACCGACGGTTGGGCAAGGCGATCCGTTTCAGCCGTGTTGCCGTCATGTCATGGTTGGCCTCGTGGTCATCGCGGGACGCGGAGGAAAGGCACTAACGATGCCTGTACGACGTGATCCCATCTATGGCGGTTGGTTCTTTCGGACCACCGTGAAGACCCCCGACGGCAGCAAGGTGCGCATCTTCGGCACGCCCGGTGTTCCCGGGCCGTACCACGATCTCGCGCAGTCCCGCGTCGGGGCGCTGGAGGCCGAGCAGCGCGCGATCCGAGAGGTGTGTGCGCCGAAGCTCGAACCTTCGCTGAAGAAGGAGGCACCGACGTTCGCGGAGTGGTTCAACGGATCGTTCTGGCACGAGTGGGTGATCGGACGGAAGAACAAGCCGAGCGAGGTGCGGTCGAAGAACATCATCTACGACCTGCACCTCGAGCCGCGTTTCGGTCGGATGCGCCTCGACGAGATTACGACGCCCGTGGTCGCGCGGTTTCGCGCCGACCTCGTGGCGAAGAAGCTCGGCGACAAGCGCATCAACAACATCCTCGCGGTGTTGTCCAAGCCGATGAAGTACGCGGTCGACTGCGAGGTGATCGACAAGTCACCGCGCATCGGCATGTTCAAGTGCGAGCGGCCGGAGATCGTCGCGTGGGACTTCGAGCAGTACGCTCGGCTCCTCGCGTCGGCGAAGGTCGAGGGTGAGGAGTGGTACGCGGCGATCTGCCTGGCGGGTGAAGCCGGGCTACGGGTCGGCGAGGTGAAAGCCCTGCGCTGGCGCGAGGACGTCGACATGATCGCCAGAACGATCACGGTGAACTTTCAGACCCGGAACAAGCAGACGACGACGCCCAAGGGCCGCACCCGGCGGACGATCCCGATGACGACGAGGCTGCACGAGGCGCTCAAGCGGATGAGTGTCATCCGCGAGGGCTTGGTCGTGCGGAACCTCGACGGCTCGGCGAAGACCGACGATCAGGCCGACAAGGCGATCCAGCGGATCTGCCGCCGTGCCGGACTACCGGCTCGGCTGTTCCACACGCTGCGCCACAGCTTCGGAACCCACGCCGCGTTGTTCGGTGTGAATCCGTGGCGGTTGCAGGCGTGGCTGGGTCACAAGCGGATCGACGAGACGATGCTCTACGTCCACGTGGCGGAAGCGCATCACCGCGAGCTGCCCGAAATCGTCCGCGAGAAAGCGCGCGGGATCGATGATCCCGATCAGCGCGTGCTCGCGATGCTGGGAGCACGCGGCAGCGTCGTCGAACTGACGGAGGTTCGTGGCAGTGGCGTGGCAGTGGCTACTGCGTCGTCGGAGGGAACCGCAGCGATCACCGCTGCTTGAGAAGTGCGAGCGGGGGGACTCGAACCCCCACGGTGTTACCCACGACGACCTAAACGTCGCGCGTCTGCCATTTCGCCACGCTCGCAGCAGCCGCTGTATAGCACGCCACACCGTCGGCGGTTGCCGTACGTGGGTGTCTGCGAGTGGCAGTTCGGACAAAGAAACCGAAGGTTCGGCAGGCGGTTGTCGTTGTTGATGCCGTTCACGTGATCGCCGAGCGCGATCAATCGCTTCGCTAGATTCTTGCCGGAAATGAAGGCGGGAGAGTTCTCGCTGAACACGACCTCATTCGGCACCATTCGCTTTGCACGTCCGGCGCAGGCGAGACGTCTTCGTGACGTTCTCGGCGGCGTAGGCACGCTATCCTCTGCGCGTGCGTCGTGCGTTGCTCGCGTTGATCCTGCTCGGTTGCGCCGAGAAGAAGCCGAAGGAGCGGTGCAACGAGATCACCGACGGGATGATCGCGACCGCGATGAACACGTGGGCGAAGGAGCACGGTGTCACGCTGCCGCCGATCCCGCTCCGCGAGACGATCGTGGCGGCGTGTCGGCGCGAGCGTTGGACGAGCGACGTGGCCATGCACACGCGCCGCCTGCTCGACACGATCTTGCCGACGCACCTCGCGGGCCCCGATGCGGGCGTCGGCGTGCTGCCCGAGAGCGGACCGCATCCCGATTATCCGACGCCGCTCGCCGCCGGCACGTCGAACATCTTCTTCCTCGAGGAACCGGATCGCGGTCCGCCCGCGCCGAAGAAGGCGAACCTGCCGCCACGCGACTCGCTCGTGTGGACCACGCACGCGCACTGCGAGACGACCAAGACGGCGTTCGCGTGCAGTGCAGCGGCGAGCGGCACCGGAGCATCGTCGTTCCGCGTGGGTCGCAAGGGGACCGAGATCGCCGTGATCGAGGAGCGCTACGGCGAGCGCGTGGTGGCCACGACGATGTACACGAGGAAGCCCGACGGCACACCCGTGCAGCGCCTGCGTGTCGATGGCCGCGGCAACGTGGAGTCAGCGCTGATGTTTCGCGATGGCAAGATGACCGGCCGCCTTCGCAACGGAGCGAACGCCCTCGACGGCTGTGGCTATCTCGCGTTCGTCGCGAGCCCGAAGGCATCCGAGCTCCGATGTTTGCAGTGGACCGGGGAGCCGATGCTCGACATGGCCGGCGTGGCGATCTTTCGCGCCGTGCGTGATGACCGCGGGTTCATCATCGAGGAAGCGAGCTTTGGCATCGACGACAAGCCGATCCTCGACGCGACGGGCAAGCACCTCTACAAGCAAGAGCGCGATGCGTTCGGACGCGTGATCGCCGAGCGCTACTTCGATCTCGACAAGAAGCGAGTCGCGAACTCCGACGGCTGCTCCGGCGAGCGCACCGAGTACGAAGCGGACGGGCAGATCTCGCGGATCACGTGCCTCGACGATGCCGATCGTCCTCGCGGGCGCACGAACGGCGTCGCCGTGCGCGAGCTGATGTACGACGCGCACGGCTGCAACATCGGCGTCCGCTTCTTCGACAAAGCGAACAAGCCGACGACGGATCCCGATGGAATCGCCGGCGAGGATCTCCAGGTCGACGCGTTCTGCTCGCAGACGCGACGTACGTGCATCGACACGAACGGCGATCCACACGCGTGCGGTCCTGGCCGACCCGCGCAGTACCGCACGAAGGTGGATAGCCGCGGCAACGCGGTCTCGATGACGCACTGGAACGAGGCCCAACAGCCCGCGCTCGACGAAGAGTTCGATGCGTACGAGCTGCGCTACCGGTACGACGACGCGGGCAACGTGATCTCGCTGTCGTGCTTCGACGTCGATCGCAGCCCGATCGAATGCGACGGCACCGGCTTCCACGAGAAGCGCACGGCGTTCGACGTCAACGGCCGGCGCACGCAGGAGAGCTTCCTCGGTCGCGATGGTCGTCCCGCGTTCAATCTCGGCGCGTCGAGCCGGCGCTACAAGCACGACAACTACGATCATCCGTTCGAGTCACAGAGCTTCGACGACAAGAACCACCTCGTCGAACAATCGGGCACCGCGACGATCCGCGAGCTCTACGACGTCAGGCACCAACGCTTCGCGATCGTGCTCCTCGACAAGTCCGGCAAGCCGGCGCGGTACACCGCGTGCTTCACCGGTGCCACGTGTCCGACAAGCCCGTGGCACGCGGTGCGGATCGTCCGCCTCGGCGATGGCACCGTCGAGTACAACCAGTTCTTCGACGCGGATGGCCAGCTCATCGAAGCGATCAGCTGTCGCACGAACAAGTGCTTCGACTAGTTCTTGCAGCACATCACGCCGGTCGCGTCCGTCGCCGGGAGCTTTCCGCAGCCTGCACTCTCGTTCGCGGTGATCGGCGTCGCGCCGAGCCACACGCCGTCGATGCAGCCTTGGAGCGTGAAGCAATCAGCACCGCAGCACACGGGCTCCGCGCAGAAGTCCTGATCGAAGCACGGTAACGTGGCTGCGTACTCGCAGGTCCCGACGTTGTTCGTGCAATGCGACATCGCGGCGACGAAGCGGCCCGCGCCCGCGCCCGTGCACTCCTGTGGCTGGAGCACGGTGAGCTCGGCGATCGCTCCCGAGACACCGCACACGTGCCACCCGGTCGCGCAGGCATCCGCGGGAACACCGCACACGCCGAGATCGTCGCCACACGCGGTGCCGCTCGTCGTCGCGCGAAGCGAGGGCGTGCCGGCCCACGTCGCCGCGCATCCGGCAATCGCGGGATACGTCGCCACCGCACTGAATGCCTCGCGCTGCCCATCGGAGCACCCGCTCGGGTTCGGCATCGCATCGGGCATCGCGTCGATCATCGCATCGGGCATCGCATCGATCACCGCATCGGGCGGCGCATCGCTCGCCGGTCCGTCGTCGACGCTCGCATCGCTCGGTGTGCCGCAGCGATCGGTGCGCGGATCGCAAACCTGCCCGCTCGGGCACGCGCCGTTATCGCCGCACGGAATCGCGAGCGGCGGGCTCGGCGAGTAGCACGCGGTGATCGCGACAACGAGGACAACGCCGCGCACTTCCTCCATCATACGCCGGACTAGGGCGGGAGCCACTTCTCACCGGTCTCGCAGCTCCAGTGCGCGAGCTTGACGTTCGTCGGTGAGAAGTCGATGGTGCCGAAGACGATCGGTAGCTGAAACCGCCGCGGGCCGACGGAGCCGGGGTTGAACAGCGTGATGCCTTTGTCGACCCCGATGAACGGGACGTGCGAATGGCCACACACGACGAGCGACGCCTTCTGCGCACGCGCGATCCGTGCGACCTCGGCGCGCAGCTTGGGGCCGTACACCGCGATGTGCACGAGCACCATGCGCAACGGGCCGAGGTCGAGCGTCATCACGTCGGGCACGTCGCGGATCTTCGTATCGATGTTGCCGCGCACGGCATGCACGGGCGCGAGCTTCCCGAGGTCCGCGAGCACTCTCACATCTCCGATGTCCCCCGCATGCAGGATCGCGTCGGGCTGCATCGCCGCGATCAGCTCCCCGGTCCGCGGATGTGGCTCGCCGTGCGTGTCGGCGACCACCGCGATCCGTGCTGTCCCCTCGGGACGCAGGGGCAAGGTCGCGCTGAACATCCCCCGAAGTTTGCTTGTAATCCCCCGCCGCGTCGACACCTGACGAGATATGTCGATTCCCCAGCTCGATCAGAAAGCCTTTGAAGCCCTCGCCGCGTTGCCGGGGGTCACCGCCGTCGACTTCACCGCTGCGTGGTGTGGCCCGTGCAAACAAATGGAGCCGGTCCTCGCCGCGCTCGGAAAGGAATACGCGGGCCGCGTCCGCATCGTCGCGATCGACGTCGATCACGAACAGCTCGTCGCTCAGCAGTACAACGTGCGCTCGATGCCCACGCTCGTCCTGTTGCGCGATGGCAAGGAAGTGGGCCGCACCGTCGGGAGCCGCAACCGCGCGTTCGTCGCCGGCATGTTCGACCGCGCGCTCGGCGGCGATGTCGCGATCGCGTCGCCTTAGCTCGCGGCGGCCAGCATGCACTGCTCGAGTTGCTTGCGCGCTCGATGCAGCAGCACGCCGACGTGATTCGCGGTGAGCCCCAGCTCGGCGGCGGCCTCTTCGCCCGAGAGCTCCTCGAGGACGCGCAACGTGATCACGTGGCGATGGACATCGCCGAGGCTCGCCATGCAACCGACGAGCTGTGCCGCCGTGGTCGCGTTCTCGAGCGCTTCGATCGGTGTGGGCATCGCGACCGCGAGCTCGGTCTCGTCGACATCGACGTGCGGGCGCGCGTTATGGTGACGGCGACGAAGGTTGCGTGCCGCGTTGCGCGTGATCGTCGCGAGCAATCGCTCGGCCTCGCCCGGGCGTGCGCGCATCGCCTCCGCATCGGGGCGCTGGAGGAAGATGTGGAATGCGTCCTGGACCACGTCGAGCGCGTCGGCCGCGTTGATGCCTTCGTGGCGCGCGATCGCGGCGAGCGTGCCCGCGTGCGTTCGCGCGATGCCCGCGGCCCAGTCGGCGCAGCAGCAGGCGGTGGGGTCGGTCGGATCGGACATGGCGGAGGAGAGGTGTCGAGACGGTCGGGTCTTACAACTATTCTCGTGGTCCGGCGATTCCCTTTACCATCGCGGACATGTGTCCTGTGGAGTCCGACGAGCCGCACACCGAGTTCCGCCCCGGGCGAACGGACCCTGGAGCGAGCGCGGAGACCAACTTCGTGGCTCCGACGGACACGATGGACGCGTATGCCGTCGGTGACGTGATCGGAAAGGGCGGGATGGGCGAGGTGCTGACGGCACAGGACCGCCGCATCGGACGGCAGGTGGCGATCAAGCGCCTCACCGCGGTCGCACCTACCGACGCCGACATCGCGCGGTTCTTTCGCGAAGCGCGGATCCAAGCGCGGCTCGATCACCCCGCGGTGGTGCCGGTGCACGAGCTCGGGCGGGATTCGCAGGGCCGCCCGTACTTCACGATGAAGCAGCTGAACGGCGTCACGCTGCGCGATCAATTGCCGTCGGAGCAGCCGGCGAGCCGGCGCTTGCTCCGCGCGTTTGCCGAGGTGTGCATCGCCGTCGAGTTCGCGCACGCGCGCGGCGTGGTTCATCGCGATCTCAAGCCGTCGAACATCATGCTCGGCGACTACGGCGAGGTGTACATCCTCGATTGGGGACTCGCGCGCGTGTTCGACGATACGATCCCGCCGGTCGAGCCGGCCGAGGTCGGCGACACCGATGGCGAACAGCCGAGCGCGCTCCACGGCACACCCGGGTACATCGCGCCGGAGCAGCTGCAGATCCGCGGCGAGGTCGGCACGCCCGTCGATATCTACGCGCTCGGATCGATCCTGTTCGAGATCCTCACGAAGATGCCGCTCCATCCGCGGCAGTCGCAGGCCGCGATCCAATCCACGCTGTCGGCGACGGGCGTGCTGTCTCCGATCGCGCGCTATCCCGATCTACCGATCCCCCCAGAGCTCGACGCGCTGTGCACGTCGGCGCTCGCGATGTCGGCGAAGGCGCGGCCGACGGCGCGAGAGATCGGCGAGCGCGTGCAGGCGTATCTCGATGGCGACCGCGATCTCGCGCGGCGCAAGCAGGTCGCGGACGAGGCGCTGGACAAGGCGCGCGTCGCGCTCGAGAGCGATCACCGCGCGGACGCGATGCGCGATGCGGGGCGCGCGCTCGCGCTCGATCCCGATTGCACGGGCGCGGCGGAGATCGTGACGAGGTTGATGTTCGAGCCGCCGAAGGATCCGCCGCCGGAGCTGCAGCAAGCGCTGCGCGATGCCGACGCGGACAACGTGAAGCGTCACGCGCTCACCGCGATCTTCTCGTACGGCGCGATCGCGGGGTTCTTGCCGATCGCGATGTGGAACGGGATCAAGAAGTGGCCCGAGGTGCTTTCGGTGTTCGCGATGGCGCTGATCCTCGCTTTCGGTGCGCTCCTGATCCGGCACAAGCCGCTGCGATCGCTCGGCGCGATGATCGTGTACGCGCTCGGCAACGGCGTCTTGTGCGCGCTCATGAGCCGTATGGCCGGGCCGTTCACGTTCGTGCCCGCGCTGGTCTGTATCGTCACGATGTCGGTAATGGCGTACCCGCAGTTCGTGCAGCGCCCGGTGATCCTCATCGGAATCATGGTCGCGTCGTTCGCCGTACCGCTCGCGCTCGAGGCCCAAAGCCTCCTGCGCAGGACCTGGGAGCTGGGGGACTCTCGGCTCATCTCCCACGCCGAGGCGCTCGTCATCGACGGCCCCCGCACCATGACGCTGGTTATCGGGGCCACGCTCGCGACGTTCGTGGTCGCCGGGTTTCACGCGGCGTCGATCGGACGTACGAATAGGCGCGCTCAGCTCCAGCTGGTGACCCAGGCATGGCACCTTCGGCAACTCTTGCCGAAGGGTCCCACCTGATGTCGTTTTCATTCGCTCACCCTGCCCTTCGGCGCGCTCTGTCCGCGCGCAACTACGCCGAACCCACGCCCGTCCAGAAGGCGGTGATGACCGAGGAGACCGAGGGACGCGATCTGCTCGTGTCCGCGCAGACCGGCTCGGGCAAGACCGTTGCCTTCGGCCTCGCGCTCGCGAAGCCGCTGCTCGGTGATGCCGATCGCTTCACGGCGCCCGGTGCGCCGCGCGCCTTGATCGTGTGCCCGACACGCGAGCTCGCGTTGCAAGTCCATCGCGAGCTGTACTGGCTGTACGCGGAGACCGGTGCCCGCATCACCACGTGCGTCGGCGGGATGGATCCGCGGCGCGAGCAGCACGCGCTCGCGAACGGCGTGCACGTCGTCGTCGGAACGCCGGGCCGCTTGTGCGATCACCTCGAGCGCGGCGCGCTGTCACTCGCACGCATCGAGGCGGTGGTCCTCGACGAAGCCGACGAGATGCTCGACATGGGCTTCCGCGAGGATCTCGAGCGATTGCTCGATGCCGCTCCACCGACGCGCCGCACGCTGATGTTCTCGGCGACGATCCCGAAAGAGATCGCGACGCTCGCGAAGCGCTATCAAAAGAATGCACTCCGCATCGCGACGACCAGCGAAGCCGAGCGCCATCACGACATCGAGTACCACGCGGTGCCGATCATCCCGCGCGAGCGCGATCTCGCGGTCGTCAACTTGCTCCGCTATCACGACGCCACCGGCGCCCTCGTGTTCTGCGCGACGCGTGACGGTGTCACGCACACCGCGGCGATCCTCGCCGAGCGCGGATTCTCCGTCGCTGCGCTGTCGGGCGAGCTGAGCCAGCGCGAGCGCAATACCGCGTTGCAGGCGCTGCGCGACGGCCGCGCGCGCGTCTGCGTCGCGACCGATGTCGCGGCACGCGGCCTCGATCTCCCCGACCTCGGCCTCGTGATCCACGCGGACCTCCCACAGAACAAGCAGGTGCTGGTTCACCGCAGCGGTCGCACCGGCCGCGCGGGCAAGAAGGGTCTCGCGGTGCTGCTCGTTCCCGATCCAGCGCGTCGCTACGTCGAGCGCATCTTGCACAGCGCGCACATCGTCGCGCAGTGGAAGCTGCCACCCTCGGCCGAAGCGATCCGCCTGCGCGATCAGGATCAGCTCGTGCTCGAGATCCGGCAGATCGCCGAAGACCTCGGCGAGGACGATCGCCAGGTCGCGCGCACACTGCTCGCCGATCGCCCGGCCGAGGATCTCGTCGCCGCGCTCGTTCGCGAACGCCGCACAGCGCGCCCCTCGCCCGAGGAGCTGACGACGCCGCCGTCGATGCGCCCGCGTACCCAGAACGATCGTCCACCGATCCGCACGAACGATCGTCCACCGATTCGCTCGCAACCGGCGCGCGAGCGACCCGAGCGATCCGAGCGACCCGAACGGACCGAACGACAGCCCGAGCGAACGGAGCGCGCAGAGCGCCCGGAGCGAACCGAGCGCCGAGTGGCCACGGTCCCGGTCGAGGTCGAGCGCCGCACGACGAAGCCAAAGGGTCAAGCGACGGTGTCGCGCGCCGAAGCGATGGCGCGACGGACGAGCGGCGGCGGCGAGCACGTGTGGTTCTCGATCAACATCGGCCGCTCGAAGAACGCGGATCCCAAGTGGCTGATCCCGCTGCTGTGTCGCCGCGGAAACATCACGAAGACCTCGATCGGAAAGATCCAGATCCTCGCGAAGGAGACCCGCGTCCAGATCGCCACCGACGTCGCTGCGCAGTTCGCTGCGGCCGCGCGTGAGCCCGACGCAAAAGATCGGAATATTCATATCGATCCGGTCGACGAGTAGCTGACGCGCGACGCGACTCGTTTTGGCGCTGGAAGCACGCGGAGGCCGTGTTAGGGATCGCGCATGTTCAACGAGATCCTCACGGGGAAGGCGTCGCTGGAGAACAAGCCGAAGGAGGATCCGTACCGCGAGCAACACGTTCCGGACGTCACGGTGCCCTGCGATCAGTGCCGGCGTAACTTCACGAAGAAGGCGAACAACCCGGGCACGAAGTGCGTGCAGTGCCACATGGACAACGCCGCGCGTGACGCGGCACTGATGCCGAGCACGTACGCGAGCCCGCAGGCGAGCGACGCGGGCTGGCAGGTGATCAAGGTGTTCCTCTACATCGGCCTCGTGGTCCTGCTCGTGTACTTGAAGTGGCAGATCCGCCACGGCTGACGCTCAGCGCTTGTCGATCTTCACGATCCACGCGCCAGCAGGATCCACCGTCGGATCCTCGGTCATCTCGACGCTGCGTCCGGGACGCGAGAAGCGGAACACGAGGCGATCGTCGGCGGTGCGCGCCGGCATCGCGCGGCCCCAGCGCTTCTCCATCGCCATCATGGCGGTCTTGCGCTCGGTGTCGCTGTCGAAGCATTGCGTGAATGTCGCGCCGGTGACGGTGTCGTCGGTGACGCGCAGCACGTACAGCGAATCGAAGTGACACACCTCCGTCGAGGGGAGCAGGAGCCGCGGTCGCGTGACCTCGATTCCGTCCTCGTCTTCTTCGGTCCAGTCGTCGATCCGTCCGTCGAGCTTCTCGCGTAGCGCGGTGATCGATGTGCCGATCAGCGGCGTGGTCTCCGCGAGCAAGTCCGGTCCCGCACCGATCACGTCGACGAGTCGTTTGTACGGAAAGATATGGAGCGCGTTGTCGTTGCCACCGTAGTCCGCGCGCCACATCGCGGTGCGATCGAGCCACACGTTGCCCTCGCTCTCGCCCCACGCTTGCTCGAACAGCTCCGACGGGAACGGCTGCATCGGGATCTCGATGTCCGAGATGTGCTCGGTCGTGTCGATCAGGATCTTCGCGGTCAGCGCCTCGACACCGAGCGACACCGTGATGTTCTCGCCATCGCGGCGAGCCTCGGGCAGCGCGACGAGCAGCTCCTCGCGCGTCATCGTCGGCTTGATCGACTGCAGCGCACCGAACGGATGGGGTCGCGATCCCAGCACGGCGCGATCGAGCGGCACGCCCTTCTCGCTCGGCACGTCGCGCGAGCCAGTGGGCGCCGAGTCGGTGACGGCTTCGACGCGGAGCTCGCAACCGAGCGCGTCGAGCATCTGGCGCATCGCGTCGGTGGCTGCCTTGCAGCCTTCGTTCGCCGCCTTCTGCGCCTCCGTCGGGAGCTGCTGGGTCCACGACTCTTTCATCATGTCGTAGGCCTGCTTCAGCGCGTCCTTCGACGCTTGCGGGATCCGATCGCACGCGAGCGTGGTGGTCATCGCCTGATCGTAGACATCGCACTGCGGCAGCCCCGGGAACCGGGTCACGCGCGGTGGCGGCCGTGCGGATCCATCGATCGCGCTGCCGATCTGCGCGCGCGCCTCCTCGGCCGAGACGGGCACCGAGATCGCGGCGTCCTCCTTCGCCTTGCACCCGACGAACGCCACCACGACCAGTGCGATTCGCATCGCGCGGATCATAGCGCTCAGATCGTCGCGGTCGGCGAGATCGCTCCGGAGGAACCGTCGAACATCGTCGAGAACACCATCACGAAACCCGCGCCGCCTCCGCCGCCACCGCCACCGCACGCGTCCATCGCGGTCGCGTTCGCCCCATTCGCCGACACGGCGCCTCCGGCCGCACCGGACACGCCGCACACCGGATTCGCCGTCGCCGGGTGTAGCGATCCACCGTCACCACCGGGTGCAGGCATCACCGATGCTTGCCCATCGGCGCCGGGCCACCCGCGCGCCGGAAGATCCGAGAACGGCCCACTGCCACCACCACCACCGCCGTTCGCCGCGACCACGCCGGTGATCACCACGCGCGGTGCATCGAGGCCTATGTAGCCACCGGAGCCGCCACCGCCGCCGCCGCTCGCGGCACCGCTCTGCGCTCCCGCGCCGCCGGCGCCACCGGCGAGGACCTGCCCCGTGATGCGGATCTCCGTGCGCGCGGCGAGCTCGATCGCGCCCCCACCGCCACCACCAGCGGCGACCGTCGTCGATGTCGATGGTGATTGCGCGCCGGAGCCGGCGGTTCCACTCGTCGCTCCGGGGCACCCGCCGCGGATCACCGACGGCGGCGTCGTGAACTTCATGCCACCGGGCCCACCAGGTCGCGGACAGCCCCCGCCGCACATGTCGCCACCAGAACCGTTGCCGCCGCTGCCGTTGAACGCGCCGCCGCCACCGCCGCCCGATCCGCCCGACGACAGCGCGGAGGTTCCCACCGTGCCCGCGTGCGTCGCGCAGTCGACATTCGCGCCCGCGCCGAGATGCGTGGTCGACCAGCTATGCGCGGACGGGTCGGTCTCCGTCGCGTGACTGCCGGCATCGATGATCCCCGAGACATCGATCTCGGACCACGACGCGACGAGCAGCGGCTTGTTACCGACGACGAATAGCTGCGCGCCCGCGCGAAGGCGAAAGCCCTCGACGTTCATCAGCGCGACGAGTGATTGATCGGCTTGCTGCACGGTCGCGCTCGATTGGTAGAGCAGCGCGCTCGTCTTGTCGCGCAGCTCGCCGACGGTGGTGTCGAACGTGTACGGCGACTGCGTGTCGGCGAGATCGAGCGGCGGTGCGGGCGTCGCGAGATCGCACGCCTCGACGTGCCGCGCGTCCCACGTCGTGCACAGCATGCTGATGTCCGCGTCGGGATCGAGCCCGCCGACGTCGCTGCCGCCGCCCGCATCGCTGTTCTGCGTGATCGACAGCTGGAAGCCGCAACCCGCGAGCGCGAACAACACGACGTAACGGCCCGACATCCCTTCCAGCATATCGGAGATCCGCGGAGGTTCGTCATGACATGCTCGCGCCATGGCCAAGGTGTTGATGCCGTTGCCGGATCGCGACTTCGACGTGACCGAAGTGGCGGTCCCGTGGAAGCTCCTGACCGAGGCCGGTCACGAGGTCGTGTTCGCGACGGAGACCGGCGCCACGCCCGCGTGTGATCCGCTGCTGCTCACGGGCGTGCTGTTCGGCAAGCTCGGCGCGCGACCGGAGCCCATCGCGTTCTATCGCGAGATGGAGAACGCGCCGGGGTTTCTCGCACCGCGCGCGTGGAGCGGCATCGATGTCGCCGCGTTCGACGCGCTGTTCCTCGCGGGCGGGCACGCACCCGGGATGCGCCAGTACCTCGGCAGCGCCGCCGTCCACGCGCTGACCGCGGCGTTCTTCGCGACGGACAAGCCGATCGCCGCGATCTGTCACGGCGTCCTCGTCGCCGCGCGCAGCAAGCGCGCGGATGGCACCTCGGTGCTTCACGGTCTGCGCACGACCTGCTTGCCGAAGTACATGGAGCGCAGCGCGTACCTCGCGACGTTCTGGCTGCGCGGCCGCTACTACCGCACGTACGACGCGTACGTCGAAGAAGAGGTCACCGCCGCGCTCGCGAAGCCCGAGGACTTCGAGCGCGGACCGCGCGAGCTGTCCAAGCGCGGCACGCGCGATGACGACACGCACGCGTTTGTCGTCGAGGACGGCCGCTACGTCTCCGCGCGGTGGCCCGGCGATGCGTATCTGATCGCGAAGAAGCTGATCGCTCGACTCTAGGCGACTCTGGCCGACTCTAGTTCGCGGTGCGGATCTTCTCGACGAGCGCTTCGAGCAGCGCGCCTTCGTGCGCGCGACGACCGCTGTGCAGCTCCGCGATGATCGGCTCGAAGCTCCCCGCGAGCCGCTCGTCGAGCGTGGAGTCGCGACCGAGGATGTTCGCGAAGCTCGCGGCGCGCTCGAGCGCGGCACCCGCACCCGCGAGATCGCCGCGGGCGATGCGCTCGCGCGCGAGGCGATGATGTAGATCGAAGCTGAAGAAGCGTTCGTGTGCACGCGCCTCGAGAACCGCGAGGGCTTCGTCGCGGCGCCCCGCGTTGCCCAGTGACCGCTCGAGGATCTCGCGCAGCTCGTCGCGCGTCGAGTACCACATCTCTTCGATCGCGAGCCCGCGCTCCGCTTCCTTGATCGACTCGTCGAACGCTTCCATCGCGAAGTACATGCGCGCGAGGTCGCGATGGCGCAGTGGCATCGGCGCGTCGCTCACGTCGTCGGAGCTCTCGTCGCGCGGCAACGCCGCGGCTTGATCGAACGTCGCACGCGCATCCTCGAAGCGGCGCTCGCGAACGTGCAGATAGCCGAGCGTGCGCAACAGGTTCGCATTGCCCGCCGAGTGCCGCGCCAGCAGATCGAACGCCACGGCGATCGCCTCGAGCTCCGCGGGATCGTCGGGGCCATCGACGGCGATGCGCGGCGCAGCGTCCGTCGTCCACTCGACGAGCGCGCGATCGAGCCACGCCGCATACCACGCGAACAACGAGGTCGCCTCGCGCTCGTACGATCCGCCCTCGCGCGTCCAATCGGCCCACACCTCGCCACGGTGATCGCCGGTGAGCAGCAACACCGAGAACCCACCGCAGCCTTGCTCGGCGATCGTGAGCACGTCGGGCCGCGACGATTCCACGGACAACGGCGCGAGCAACCCGTAGTGCGGCCCTGCACCGAACGCACCGATCTCGAGCACGAGCGCGCGGTACTCGTCGGGCAACGGGCCGACGCGTTCCTCGAGCCCCGCGAGCTCACCGCTCGTCATCGCCGGACCGAACGCCCACCCGTGCTGATTCGCGCCGAACACCTGGCGCGCGTGATCGACCTGCCCCAACAAGCGGACACCGTTACGGATGGATGCGAGGGAGAAAGCCACGATCTCATGCTACTCGGACCGCACTCTGTAAGGGCGGTGTAAGAGCTCTCGATCGCGGGCATGTGTTCGCCGTCGACACACGTCAGTAGAGGCACAAGGAGCTCGTCATGTTGAAACGCACCCTCGCCTCTCTCGTCCTCGCGTCATCGCTATTTGCCTGCTCGGACCGCGTGATCGCCATCCCCGCGCCCACCAGCGTCGCCGCGCCCGTGCCCGGTGGCATGACGGTCACCGGCACCGCGACCCTCGAGGTCAGCCCCGACTGCGCCGACATCACGATGACGATCGATGTCGATGGAACGCGGCCGGGACTCGCGACCACCGGCGCGCAGGGCAAGCAGCAGGCGATCGTCGATGCGCTGAAGAAGCTCGGGCTCGAAGCATCGGACATCAAGCTCTCGACGCTGTCGCTGAACCCGGTCTACGAGTGGATCACGAACAAGAACGTGTTCAAGGGCTACCACGCGGCGATCACGATCACCGCGACCACGAAGCAGTTCGACAAGATCGGACCGATCATGGAAGCCGGCTCGCAGAACGGCGCGACCGCGATGACCACGCAGTTCCGTCGCAGCGATCTCTCGGAGCTCAAGAAGAAGGTCCGCGCGATGGCGCTCACCGCCGCGAAGGACAAAGCGCAGCAGACCGCCACCGCACTCGACATCAAGCTCGGCCGCGTCGTGAACGTCGCCGAAAACGCCGGCGGCATGATGTGGTCCAACGCGTACTTCCCGCAGGTCGCGAACGCGATGGAAGCCACGGCGCCGCGCACCGTCGCCGATGCACTCGGTGGCGCGCTACAGCCGCTCACGCTCGACGTGACGATCGTCTACGAGCTCGCGCGCGAGACCTAGCGCGTGGGTGCCTGGATCGCCGGGCCCTTCTTCTTCGGCGGCGGCGGCTCCTCGACCGGCGCGGGTGGCGCGACACGTGCGTCCGAGTCGGCGTCGAGGATGCGCGCGGGCTTCGGCGGCGAGGGCGGCGAATCGATCGTCGAGCACGGCACCGTGTGCGTGAGCTGCTCGCCGCCCGACGTGGCCTGATCGTTCAGCACCGTGTCACCGCAGGCGAGTGACGGCGCCCCCGCCGTGCCCGACGTCTCCGGCGTCGCTCCGACGGGACCACCGCGCTCCGCCGACCGCTTCGCATCCTGTGCGGTCCCGCTCGGTTCCCGCGCGCCTTGCGGCGGTCCTCCGCAGGCCATCGCGAACATCACGAGGTTGGACACCAGACATGCACGCATGCCTCGATGATGTGCATACGCGATGCCCGCCGTCTACGCCGCGATCGCGGGCTCGTCGGCGTCGAGCATGTGCGCGTTGCGATCGAACGCCTCTCGCGCTCGCTCGAACGGAGACTTCGTGATCGCCCATCGATCCGAGAACGGATCGTCGAGGTCGACGATCAAGAACAAGATATGCGCGACCGCGCCGCTCAACGCCGCGACGACCGTCGCGTGGATCCACCACGGATCGAAGATCATCATGTACGTCGATCCGATCACCGTCAGCGCGCCGAGATAGAGCAGCACCTTCATCACGATCGGGATGCGCTGCCGCGAGGACGTCAGCCGGCTCGTGCGCACGTCGGTCAGATCGTTGAACCGCGACAACACCTCGCCGTAGATCGTGACCTGGCACTCGTTCGCAGGTTGGCAGCTATGAATCGCCAACCACACATCGTCGAGCAGCTCGCCGACGCTCGCGATGACCTTCTCGTCCCGCTTCACCATCGCCACCCACTCGCGATGCAACACCGCGTCGACGTACCCGCGCAGTCCCGCCTGGATCCGATCGCGCGTGCCCTTCGGGAGACCACTCGCCGTGCGATGGAGATCCACGAGCGCAGCGGACTCGCGATCCACGTGCGCGCGCGCGGCGTCGAATTGGTTCCACACCACGTAGACCACGAAGGCCAGCAACACGGCGTACACGCCGCCGACCGTCTGCAGATAGTTCCCGAGCCCGTTGGCCGCGAGCCTCAGCTCGTCGAGCGGAACGACGCCGCGAAACGTGAACAGCCCGAGCACGCTCACCACGCTCGCACCGACGACGATGACCGCCAGCCGCGCCAGCGTCATGAACCGGGGGGACACACCGCGAACCTACCACGTGCCCGAAACGGCCACTGGCCGCCCAGTGCATCACAGTCCGTCTGCATCGCGCGATGCGTAGGTCGAGCGATAGGCACGAGTCGCACACGGCGGCTCGCGAGGAACGAAGAGAGAGCGCCGGCCACGTCAGAGGCCGGTGCCGGCGAACCAGCAGACAATGCGACGCAGAGTCGCAGTGACGCAGAGCAGGAGGTGATGGAACGCGTCGCGATCGATCGACGCGATCACGAACGATGGTGGTTCTCGTCGAACAATCAGGTCGGGCGATCCAAAACTCTGCTCTGCGAAGTCTGCGTCTCCGCGTCGCATTTCTGAGGGCCGCGCAGACAGGGGAACGACGATACCCACACAAAGTAGGACGATGATGCGACGCGAATGAGAACGAACCGTCCTTCGTCGCGAGCGACCCTTGCCGGCTACTGCGCGAGCGAGCTGACACCCGGCGCGAGCGACGTCGTCGCGCCATCGATCGTCAGCGACGCACCGACCGCGTCTCGATCGAACGTCACCGTCGCCGTGCGACCACCGGCCAGCGTGATGCGCGCGCCGGGGTGCGCCGCGTCTCCCGCCGCCGCGACCGCGGTCGCCGCGTTGTCGATCGCGAGCACGTGCAGGTAGCGCTGGTCACCACCGGACTGCGTCTCGTCGAGACGCCACCCACCCGTGAAGTCCGAGTTGCCGCGGAAGTCGTACGTCGACATCGCCCCGCCCGACAGCTTCGTGATGTTCAGCGTGTGACCCGAGGCGGTGATCGTCGCGGTGTTGCCGCTGATCGACGGCTGCACCGGCGCCGCGAGCTGCCAGGTCTGCGTGGTGCCCGACGCGGACGCGACGCGATCGAAGACCACGATGACGTCCGGCGCGAGGTAGACCATCTCGCGCTGCACGTTCTGGATCGCCGCGTTGCCGTTGTACGCGGGCGTGAGGTCGGCCGCGACGTGCAGCCACCCCGGGCCCTCTTGCAGCGCCTCGATCGTCGACGTCGTGCTCGCGACCTGGCGGACATTCGTGCCGCCCTGCGAGATGCGAACGAGGCCGTGGACACTCGTGTCCTGCGCGAGGCCCGAGCGCGAGCTCACGTTCGGATCGTAGGCGAGCCAGCCGTCCTTGTAGATCATCATCGAGCCCTGGTCCTGGTGCGCGTGCGACTCGGTGTACGGGCCCGCGATCATGTTGATCCACGTCGCGTGGGTGTCCCAACCGGAGCGTGCGTAGACCTCGCCGATGCCGCGCGCGTAGTACGCGCTCGCCATGCCGGTGAGCGGCTGCGCGGTGACGGCCGAGGCGTCGTAGAGGAAGTCATAGGCGAGCATGAACGACTGCGTCATCGCCGGAACGCTCGAGCTCGCGAGGAGCGCCTTCGCGCGCTGCGCGGCCGGGTCGTTCGGGAACAGCGTCATCAAGATCGAGAGATACGCGCGGTGGTAGTCGAAGTACGCGGCGGTGGAGTCACGCGGGTGATCGCCGGTCGGCGCGATGCGATCGAGTGTCGGCACCGTCTGGTGCATGAACGAGATCAGCGAGTAGCGCGTGTGGTTCGTCTTCGTGTGGAGCTTCTCGCCCGTCGACGCGTACCACCAGTCGTAGATCTCGAACAGGTTGCGCATCGCGACGCCGTAGCCGGTGCCTTCGCGCGAGCCACCGCCGACGAGGTCGGTGTTGAACGTCGGGACGAGCTGACCGATCACCTTGTCGTCGTGGAACTTCGTGATCCACTCGTCGGCCTTCGGGTTCTCGCCCTTGGTCGCGAGACCGAGCAGCATCGTGGCGCGCAGGAACGAGTAGTAATAGTTGTTGCTCGGGTTGTTCACCGACCAGCCCGACCACGGGATCGTCGCCGAGCCCCACGTCGCGCCCGTCGGATTCCACACGTTCGCGACCGCGTTGTTCGCGTAGTTGATCCAGCGCGTGCGCTGCGCGGACGTGGTGGCGTCGAAGCACCAGTCGTAGACCAACGCGAGGTCACCGATCATCTCGCCGACATAGAGGTAGGAATCGTGCGCGACCTCCGGTGCCTGGTTCGCGGCGATCAGCGCCTCGGCCGCGACGACCTGCGCTTCGACCACGGCGATCGACTTCGTGCAGTAGCCCGCGTTCCCCGTCAGCTGACCGAGCAGCGCGGAGCTCCAGCTCTGGAAGCCCCAGATGTCCGCACCGGCGACCCATTGATCGACCTTCGCCTTGAACCGCGCACCCGCGGTCGACGACAGCGTGCTCTGCAGGCGCGCCTTGTTCGCGCCGAGATAGATGCGCGGGTGCGCGGTCGGATACGTCGGCTGCGTGTCGGTGTCCTCGGGATCGGGGCCACCTTCTTCCGGTGTGCTTCCGGTACCACTTCCTCCAAAGAACGGCCCGCTCGAATCATCGCCCTGCCCCGAACTATCAGAACCGCAACCCGAGGCGACCGCGAGAAAAACGGCGAGGGAAGAAACAACAACTCCAGTGCGTCCCATAGGGGCACGCTTAACAACAGCGCTCGATCCTCGCGCTGTGGTTTTTGTCCGACACGATCTAGGGTTACGTCGTCGGAAGAATTCTTGGCGCATGTTCTCGACGAGAAGCGCGCCGCGGTTTCGAGATCGCGCGAGCGCGAATACACAAATCGCTTTCGATTAACCGCGAAAAAAATCACTGACCCGAGCGTCATTCGGAGAGCGGAAACTGCGCGCACAGCTAGGAAGCTATCTGTGGGCGCGAGTTATTCGGGCGGTACTGCGGCGCCGGGACGCGTCTTCCGCGGCATCTGCTTGTAGACGTCCCAGATCTGCGAGAGCACCGTCGTCGCGTTTCCTTTGAAGCGGAAGTCGACGAGGTCGCTGACCTCGGTGTTGACCTCGCCGATCTCGACGGTCGGCAAGCCCTCCGAGCGCGCGAGCAAGATCGGACGCGCGAGATACGAGTACATCGTCGTGACACCGACGGAGATGACCAGATCGAAGCCCTGATCGAGCTGGTCCTGCAGGCGCGTGAACGGCTCTTCCGGCAACGGCTCGCCGAACAGCGGCATGTCGGGACGCAACACGCTCGTGCACGTCGTGCAGCGCGGCGGCATGTCGAGGCGATCGAACGAGTTGTGGCGCGTGGTGATCTCGCAGCGCGCGCAGCGCAGATCGAACAGCGCGCCGTGCATCTCGATCACGTTGCGCGACTCGGCGCGCTGATGCATGCGATCGATGTTCACCGTCATCACGGCCGCGCGATTCAAGTCGCGCTCCCACGCCGCGATGATCTCGTGCCCCCGTGTCGGCTTCGCGGCGCGAATGTTCTGCTCCATCTGCAGCAGGTACTTCCACGTCATCTGCGGCTTCGTCTGTAGCGTCTCGATGGCGAGGGCGGCCTCGAAGATCTTGCCGTCCTCGGGGCGCTTGCGCTGGAGGCCGAGCACGCCGCGATAGCTCGGCACGCCCGCATCCGTCGACAGCCCCGCGCCCGTGATGAACAGCGCGCTGCGCGCTTGCGAGAGCAGCACACCGACGGCGTCGAGGAGCTCGCGCCGTACCTGTGCACCCGTCAGGCGCTTACTGCGGGGGCGGATCGTCATTCCTTCGCGTCGCTCTTCACGACCTTCGCCGTGGGCAACGCGGGCCCTGGCGTTGGCTTCGCGTCGCTCGCCTCGGGCTTTGTCGGGCCCCGCGTCGGCTTCGCGTTCCAGATCCGCAGCGTGAGCAAGAAGCCCACGAGCGCCACCGGGATCATCGCGTAGGGCCACACGTGCCAGTTCTCGACCTTGGCCGCCTCGGGGTTCGAGACGAGGCAGCCCTTCGCATCGCGCATCTTCGCGGCGGGCAGCATCGCGCCGTAGAGGAACGACTGGATCGTCGAGCCGAGATAGACGAAGCCATCGATGATGCCGACGGCCATGCCGGTGTTCTTCTTGCCGGCGAAGTCCGCGGAGGCGGTCGCCGTCAGCATGCCGTGCACGCCGATGATCGCCATCGACATGAACGCGACGACCCAGCCGATCGTCGCCGGTGCGCTGAACAGCGGGACGATCAGGATCGCGCCGCCGAGCATGATGCCGTAGAGCACGCCGGAGACCGGGCTGCGTCGCGATTGGAACAGGTGATCGCTGATCGCGCCCGCGAACATGCCGCCCGTGATGCCGGCGATGCACGACACCATGCCCCAGTTCTCGAACACGAATGTCTTGCCGACGCCGACGCCGCGGCCGAAGTCCACGCCCCACTGGAGGATCGCTTGGCGCAAGAAGCCGGAGCACAGCTCGATCAGCGAGATCGTCAGGATGATCGGATGGGTCAACAAGCGGATGAACACCTGCTTGACCGACGCTTTGTCGTCGGACGTGGCGTCGCCGAGATCGAAGTCCGGATGGCCGGTGTCCGACGGCTGGTTCCGCACGAACAAGAACGACAGCACGAAGAACACGACGAGGATGATCGCGGGGATCCAGAACAACCACTCGATGGATGCGTGCTGGGTGATTCGCTTGCCGACGTCGTACGCGAAGTACAGGCCGAGCGAGATCAGGATGCCGAAGATGCCGCCGAACGTGCCGCGCTCGCGCACGTGGAACCACGCCGCGTTGACCTTCACGATCGACACGGCGCCGAAGCTCTGGAAGTACATGTTGATCGCGAACACGATCGAGTACGCCGTGACGGGCTGCAGACCGAACGTGTTGCCCGTGATCGCCATGTAGCCGAGCACGCCGTTCGCGAACGCCGAGCCCGCGGCCGCGATCAGGATCGTCGCGCGACCGCCCCAACGATCCGTGAGCGGACCGTTGAGGAGGAACGCCACGCCATACACGGCCGAGCCGATCCCGAACACCGTGCCGTACTCGGCCTCCGTCAGCCCGATGCCCTGAAACTGTTTGATGTTGTAGCGGCCGAAATACAGGAACGAGTACGTGAGTCCGAGAGGCAGCCAGTTGAGCAGTCGGCGATGCAAGAACGCCTTCGAGTGACCGAGCTGGACCTTGGGCAGCCGCGTGAGGACGAGGACGATGACGGCGATCAGGATGCCGATCGGCAACAGGTCATCGGTCAATGGCTTCGACGGCGACGGCGCTTTGATGATGCAGCCGTTCTTGTCGAGCTTCGGTGGGACCTTGGGCGCGTCGGCCTTGGGTGAGTCCGCCTTGGCCGCTTCCGTGGTGGCAGACACCACCGACGGTGCGTCCGCGCTCGCGGGCGAATCGCGGAACCAGATGAACGCACCGATGGCGAGCTCGAGCACCAGGAACAGTGCGATGCGGCTCGTCGATCGTCGGGAAGACATCGTCGGGACACTACGGTTTGGGGCATCGCCGTGGCAAGCTCTCTTGCGATGCGGATCCGGCTGTTACTGCTCGTGGCGATCGCTCTTTGTGGATGTGGCGGAAAGAAGGACGAAGAGAAGGTCGCGACAGGGAGCGGCGCGCAGGTCGGCTCGCAGCTCCCGCCTCCCGCGACGAGCGGCGTCGAGCTGCTCGTCGGGGTCAAGGTCGAGGCCGTCGTCGACGCCGCGAAGGTCAAGGACTGGCCGCGCCTCGACTCGCTGCTCCCCGAGGATGCACGTCGCCTCGGCAAGTGGCAGGCGATCAAGATCACCACGTCGAGCGGCAAGGTGCTCGATCTCGAGAAGCCGTTCGAGACCGATCGCGACAAGCTACCCGCGCTGTTCCCCAGCGATGGCGGTGGCGTGTCGTTCGGAATGTTCGATCCCGTCGAGCTCGGCAAGCGCGGTAAGCCCACGCTGCGCGAGGACAAGATCCAGAAGCTCGCCGTGATCCTCGACGAGGCCGGCATGCGCGGCGGCAACGATCACCAAGGTGGCGAGGTCGTGGATCCCGCGCACGTGAAGCTGAAGATCACCACGGCCAAGGGCACGGTGGAGCTCGCGGGTGACAAGCTGCTCGGCATCGAGCGCGAGGCCATGCCCGGCGGTGGTGGCGACGCGAAGGGCTGGAAGCTCGACACGATCCTCGCGGCCGCAGACGTGAAGACGTACAAGAAGGTGACGCTCCTCGACGCGGCGGGCACGTCGATTCCCCTCGAGAAGAGCGAGGTCAACGCGGACAGCGTGCCGTTCATCAAGCTCAACCGGCAGGGCTCGCTGCGCTTCCGCCTCTACAAGAAGCAGGGCGACGGTTGGCAGTCGAGCGGCGATCTGCGCTCGCTCGTCGAGATCAAGGTCGAGTAGCCCACGACGCGGTTGCCTCGCGCATGCTGTGAGGCCAACCGCATCGCGCACGAGACCCGGGCAACGCACACGCGACGGTCGAAGGTCTTCGTGGCATGTCCACTCGCATTGCTCTCGTGCTCGCTCTCGGTGCCTGCGCGCCGAAGGCGCAAGATGTGTCCACGACGTTCGCTCTGTCGCCGAACATGCCGGCCGGCAACGTCGAGGTCGTGCTCAACAATCCGTCGGGCGCGTTGTCCGTCGCGGTCAACGATCAGCTCGTCGTCGATCGAAAGCTGTCGCGCAAGGCAACCATCGGCGGCGTACCCGCCGGGCCCGCGCGCGTTCATGTCGCGATCGGCGGCGGATGCGAGACTGGCGCGACCTACGATCGCGACATCGAGGTCATCCCCGGCGCGACCACCACGGTGAACCTCCCCGGCCCCGAGGTGTCGACGGGCTGCGCGGTCGCGAGCGGCCTCTACTATGTCGGCATCAACATCGGCTACGTCGCGATGGCCGTCGCGTTGTACGCGGGCGTCGCCTCGGCGCGCCGGCACAAATGAGTCTCTGGGGTCACGCGAGCCTGTCGGCTGTCCCCGACAAGACCGCCCCAGGTGCAAACAGAGTCGCGCAGTTAGGCGGGCACGCGCGGTGCTGAAGCCTCGTGCATGCCTTCCATTGATCACATCGCCCGGGTCGCTCGGGTCGCCCTGGTGCTCGGGCTCGCTGCCTGTAGCTCGTCGACGAATAGCCCGCCCGACGGAGGCGGCGATCCCGTCGACGGCGGCGGCGATGCCACGTGTGGCGGGGTCTCGCTCGATCTCACCTACGTCCCGCCGAGCTTTCTGATCGTCCTCGATCGATCGTGCTCGATGGAGAACCAGATCGTCCCGAACACGACGAAGTCGCGCTGGCAGGTCGCGGTGGAGGCGCTGTCGACCGCGGTGATGACGCACGACGCGGATCTCGCGTTCGGGCTCACGCTGTTTCCCGACACGACTGGCATGGCGTGCACGCAGGACGCGATTCCGATCCCGGTCGCGCCGAATCAGGGCGCGGCGATCAAGTCGCTCCTCACCGCCGCGCTCGATCCCGCGGATGCGCTGTATCCCGACAGCCCGTGCGTGACCAACATCGACACCGGCATGGCGCAGGCGCTCACGGATCCCTCGATCGCGGCGAGCGGCCAGCGCTACATCATGCTCGTCACCGACGGCGCGCAGTCGGGCAACACCACGAGCACCGGCGCGAACAACTGCGGCGGCCCCGCCGGCGATACGCGCACGCAAGCCACGATCGAGCAGCTGCGCGCGAACGGCGTGACCACGTTCGTCGTCGGGTTCGGCGGCAACGTCGACACGGTCGCGCTCGATGCATTCGCGATCGCGGGCGGTGCTCCGCGTGCCGGCGCGCAGAAGTTCTATTCGGCCGAGAGCCCGGCCCAGCTCGCGCAGGCGTTCGCCAGCATCGCGGAGCTCGCGGCGAGCTGCGAGTACACGGTGGATCCGCCGCCGCCCGAGATCGACAAGACGTACGTGTTCTTCGGCAACACGGAGCTCGTCGATCGCGACACCTCGCACGCGAAGGGGTGGGACTACGATCCCGCGACGATGAAGCTCACGTTCTATGGCACCGATTGCGAGCGCGTGCAGACGCACGTCGTGACCGACATCGACGTCGTGTTCGGTTGCCCGACGCCGCCGATTCTCTAGCCGGCTGCGTTACCGTGTGACATGCGTCGCCGCACCGTGTTCGCTGCCCCGTTCGTCCTCGTCGTCGCCGGATGCGGAGGCGGTCGCACGTATCGGAATCCGCCGCCGCCGCGCGAGATTCCCGTCGAGGAATGCCGCGCGATCGTCGAGGGCTCCACGTGCACCCGGGACCGCGATGCGGAGGGTATCCGCGACGACAGCTATTGCTCCGTCAAGGCCGAGAACCCGAAGTGCGGATTGCAGGGCTACAGCTGCGAGTACCAGGATGGCGGTACGTACGCGTGGAAGGCCGTCACGCTGACGTCGAACGAGTGCCAGGCCACGCCCGACGGAACGGCAACACCACCCGAGGGCAGCTCGGGCTGATCGCTACGCTGCGATCCACGTATCGACGTTCGGCAAGCGATCGCGAAGCGTGCGCCGCAACATCGCGTCCTTCGCTTCGACGAGGCCCTCGTACGACTCGTTCGGCACCATCCACGCGACCGCGTCGTTCTCGAACGCGCCCGACGGGATGTATTCGCCGACCGCGGTGCGCCGCTTGGTCTGGTAGTACAGCGAGTGATCGAACGTCGCGGTCTGCTTGAACCGACCGTCGTGTACGTGGACCGTCGGGAAGAACAGCTTGTCCGGTGCGCGCGTCGGAAACGTCATCGCCATCGGATGGATCGTCTTCTTCCCGGGCTGGAACTGGAACACCGCGAAGCCGTAGTCCGCATACGCCGGCACCGCATCGAACAGCACCTCGGGGATCCGGAACTTCTCGTCGAGCCGCGTGAAGTCATCGCGCGTCGGCACGTACGAGGCGATGAACGATCCGACCTGATGCACGACGAGCTTCTGCCGCTGCAACGACGGCAAGAACCCGCCCTTGGCACGAGATGGTTGCGCGAACTCGAACAGTGCGTGAAATCGCTCGAACATGTGCGGGTGCTTCTCGAGCGAGATGAACGTCACCGCGTCCTCGCCGGAGCCCACCACCACCGGCAACGGCAAGATCATCGCGACCGGTTGCTTCGTGTCGAGGTTCATCCCGTACGCGATCGCCTGCGATCCGGGCGCGACCATGCGCGCGAAGATGTTCGTCGCGGAGACATGCACCGGTGGCGTGAACGCGCGGACCAATCGCGCGACCCATCCGATCGGCGATGCCACCGAGAAGCAACACATCAGCCGACCATCCCGGTGCGCAGCTCGGAGATCACCGACGCATCGTCGCCGCCTTTGCGCAGTCCTCGCACGGCCATCACCATCCCGCGCCCGACGCTCAGCGACGGTGTCCACTCGTAGTACGAGGCGCCTTTCGGATCGCCGCCCTCGCCGGAGATCGCGTGTGCGATGCACTGGCCGACCTCGGAGTACCAGAACCACGCGTCCTCGTCGCTCTGCGGCAGCAAGTCCTCGTCCCACACGTTGAGCTGACGCGACGGATCGAGGCCCGCGATCACCAGCTCGAGGTTCTCCTCGCTCGGATCGACGAGCCACGCCGCGCCGCGCTGGATCTGCGCTTCGACCGGCGCGCCGTCCATCGATGCTTCGCTCGCGTGAAAGCCCATGTTGTCGGCCTTGGATCCCGCGCTGGCCATCGCGCGCGGAAAGCCGACCTGCGCGATGCCCACGAGCGCGGCGACACCGCGTCGGCGATCGCGCTCCGCGAGCTCGGTGCCCCACGCTTCGAGGCCCTTCAGGTGATCGCTGTCGGCGTGCTCCCACCCTGCATCGGCGCCCCGCGCCGCGCAGTACGCGGCGAAGTCATCGGGCAGCTTCGCGAGCTCCTCGCGCAGCTCGGCGCGCCACGTAGGGCTGTTCGCTGCGGGTTTCGGGGACTTCGCAGCCGGCTTCCCCGTCGGCTTCGCGGGCTTCTTCGCCATGCACCCGAAGATACCCGAGCGCTTCCGAGATCACCCCTGTTCGACCTCGCGAGTTGGCCGATGCATCCCGACATGGTCACGTTTCGCGCTGCTGCTCCCGCTGCTCCCGACGTGTCGTTGGCCTCGCAGGTCATGCACCAACTTCGATCGCAGGAGCCGCGCATCCCGCCGTATCCCGCCATCGCGGGAGCGCTCGAGCGCCTCACGAAGGTCGGCACCTCGGTGCAAGAGATCACGTCGATCGTGTCGAAGGACGCATCGATCGTCGCCGCCATCTTGCGCCGCGCCGCGAGCGCGACCAACCGCGTCCCCGGCGTGCTCACGCTGGAGACCGCGATCTCGCGTATCGGCATGCACGAGCTCATGCAGGTGGTCACGGCGACGGGCTTCGGTGCGACCGCCATGCGCCAGGGTCCACTCGCCGTGTTGCGCCGAGACTCGTGGCGTCGCTCGCTCCTGTCCGCGATGATCTGCAAGGAGATCGCGCCGCGACGCGGTCTCGATGCGGACCAGGCGTTCGTCGCCGGTCTGTTGCATGACTTCGGCGCGGTCGTCGTGCTCGCGTGCATCGAAGCGATGCCCGATGCGCCGAAGATGCCCGAGCACACGTGGCAGAAGATCGTCGAGGACACGCACATCGACATGGGCATGATCGTCGCCTCGCGCTGGCAATTGCCGGAGCAGGTCGCGGATGTCATGGCTCACCACCACCAACCGATGCTCGCGGCGGTCGCGAACCGACCTCTCGTCGAGTTGATCGGACAGGTCGACGAGGTGATCGCGATTCTCGACAAGGGCACCGATGGCGGTCCGAACGCTCTCGCCGCGGCGAAGGGTCTCGTGCACGACGAGATCGCCGCGATCGTCACGATGATGCCTCGCGTGTCCGAACAGATGCGTGCGTTCGAGGTGCCGCCCGACAAGACCACCGTCATGCGCCGCACGCTGATCGAGACGAACTACCTGCCGCCGCTCGAGGGCTGGCCGGTGAACTTCGTCGTCGAGGGCAAGGCTCACGCGGAGCACCGTGCCACGATGGTCGGTCCGAACATCCTCGGGTTCTCCAGCGAGACGTCGTATCCGGTGGCGTGGCTCGCGGAGCTGACGCTGCACGACGACGACGTGAACATCACGATGCTCGCGAACGTGAAGAGTTGTGACAAGCAAGCCGACGGAACGTACCTGGTGACGGCGCAGCCGTTCGGCCTCGGCGGTGACGTGAAAGCGGCGTGGACGAAGCTCGTCTCGCGCACGCGCAAATCGGCGACGTAGCCGAAAAGGCGAACGGCCGATCGCAGTGCGTGCAACACCGCGACCGGCCGCCCGGTCAGTGAGGTTCGCTACGCCTCGTTCGTCTCTGCCTTGCCGTTCGCGAACGGCAGGAACTGCTTCATTCCATCCATCCCCATCACGAGCTTGATCTCGTCGATCTTCTCCGCGATGTCCTTCATCGTCTCGAGCTCCTTGAGGCGCATCAGCACGGGGTTCTCCGCGATGACCTTCGCGGTGTTCGCCATGTTGCGCGTCGCCGCTGCATCCTCGCGGCGCAGGATCACGTTCGCCGCCGCCGCCTTCTCCGCCTCGATCACCTTGTTGAGCAGCGTCTTCATCTCGCCGGGCAGGATCACGTCCTTCACACCGACGCGGTGAACACGCACGCCGAACACCTCTGCGCGCGGAACGACCTGCGCCTCGAGGTACTTCGTCAGCGTGTCGCGACCCTCGAGCAGCTCGTCGAGCGTGATGCCCGCGATGTACTCGCGCGCCGCGAGCTGAACCGCCAGGTACAGCGAGTCCTTCACGTCCGCGACCGCGTGAACGGTCGTGGGCGCGTCCGACGGCGCGTACTCCGCCGTGAGCGTCAGGCGCAGCGTGACCTTGTCACGCGTCATGAGCTCCTGCCCCTCGATCTTCAGCTGCTGCACGCGCGTGTCGAGCACGGTCACGTTGATGCGCGCGCCCGGGTGGTTCCAGAACACGTGACGACCCGGCTCGAGGATTCCCTCGAAGCGGCCCTGCACGTACTTGAGACCACGCTCGAACTGACGCACCTGCTGCTCGATGACCTCCGTCGCCGGGATCACCGCGCGCAGCTCGTCCGTCAGCTCCGGCGCCTCGCCCGTCACCACGAACGGCTTCACCTCGATGTTCGGGTTCACCGTCCACAGACGATGGACACCCGGACGCAGGTACTTCACCGGCTTCGCGTCGCGGTACACGACCGCGCGCTCGAGCGTGCCGAGCGTGAGCGTCGTCCACCACTGCGACGGGAGCTTCGCGAGCACCTCGGGCTGCGCCATGAACACGATGTCGTCCGTGTTCCAGATCGCGAGCTTGTTGTGCTTGCCCCAGAACGCGTAGTGACCCGGCTCGAGGATGTCGGTCGGCTTACCGTCGCGCAGCAGGACCGCGCGCTGGTTCGACTCGATGTTCGCCTCGAGGAGCTCCGCATGCGGGATGACCTTGCGCAGCTCGTCGGTGAGCTCGGGCAGAGCATCCTTCTCGTCGTAGACGCGCCACGTGATGTTCGACTCTACGTTCCAGATGCGATGCACACCCGGACGCAGGAACGCTGCCGCGCGCTCGTCGCGAAGGACGACGCCGTACTGCGAAGCACCGAGCTGCACCGTCGAGTACCACTCGGACGGGACGCCCGCGAGCACCGAGGCCGGTGCCGTGAACGTGAGCTGATCCGTGTCGAAACGGAACACCTCGTAGCGCTTCCAGAAGGTGTAGCGGCCAGGGCCCAGCGCGCGAACGGGCTTGCCGTCGCGCACGAGCACCGCGCGCTCGTGGAGGTTCAGGTGAATGTGCTGCATGGGTCTCTCCTTCAAACGGTCCGCACATGCGGACAACTCGATCCGCGTGATGCGGATGAAACAAGGGTGGCCGGCGTCGGTGACCGCCAACTCGCCGTGGCGCACGTGCTGTCGTGCTCGCGCGCGGTTGCGAGGGGCTCCGCGGCGTACGAGCCGAAGCGATGCGATTCACGCGCTCGCGATCGCGGTCATCGCCTTGTACTCGGCCGAGGCCTCGTAACTAAGCATGATGGCGAGGCGACGGCGTGGTCGGATTCGATTCGAGGCGTACGACGCGTGGTTGGATCGATGATCCTTCCGGGCAATCACCGACGACGACCTGCACAGGTTTTTTGCGGGTTGCAAGACCGCTGGAATGCTGGGATGTGCAAGCCCAGTGCGTCTACCGTTTCGCCACCCCCCCATAGCTGCGGAGGAGGAAGGAGTCGAACCTTCATATCCCGGTCCCATCGAGCACCACCTGTTCGCCCCCGGTACCTCGGAGAAGAGTGTGCATTCTCTGGTCGGACACGCCCCGATGACGACCTTGCCTGGTCGACCGAGCGTGCGTCCCGAGGCCGGTTTGGCCTGAGCGCGTGAGCACCCGATGAGGAGCACAGAACTACGGCACGCGAGCGCATGCGTCAACGAGATTCTTTCGCGCGCTCGATTCGCGAACGCGCGCGCCGCCTTATCATGAGCAGATGATCGGGACGACCGTCGGTGGGTACGAGATCACCGAAGCGCTCGCAGAGGGCGGCATGGGAGCGGTGTGGGCCGCGCGTCACTCGGTCATGGATCGCACCGCGGTCGTGAAGCTCCTGCATCCCGAGTTCGGTCGCGATCCGGAGATCGTGCAGCGCTTCCTCAACGAAGCGCGCGCCGCGGCGAGCATCGATGACCCGGGCATCGTGCAGGTGTTCGACGTCGGCCATCTGCCCGACGGCCGCGCGTACATCGTGATGGAGCGTCTCGGCGGACAGACGCTCGCGCAGCGGCTACGCCAGCGACAGAGCGAGCCGCCGAGCAAGACGCGAGCGGTCGAGGCCGTGCAGGTTCTTCGTCTGCTGGCGCGCACGCTGATCGCCGCGCACGAGGAAGGCATCGTTCACCGCGACCTCAAGCCCGAGAACATCTTCCTCGTCCCAGATCCCGATGTCGCCGGCGGCGAGCGAACCAAGATCGTCGACTTCGGCATCGCGAAGCTCGCATCGAGTCGAAATGCGAGCGTCACGCGGGCCGGCAGCACGTTCGGAACGCCGGCGTACATGGCGCCCGAGCAGTGCACCGACTCCGGCAGCGTCGATGCACGCGCGGATCTCTACGCGCTCGGTTGCATCGCGTACGAGATGCTCGTCGGCCAGCCGCCGTTTGGCTTCGCGGGCATCGCGGTGATCGCGGCGCAGCTCTACAACGAGCCCACGCCACTCCGCGAACGTGATCCGGCGATCCCGGAAGAGCTCGCGAACCTGGTCGCGCGGCTCCTGCGCAAGAATCCGGCGGAGCGGTACGCATCGAGCGCCGAGCTCTACGCCGCCCTCGATGCGCTCGCGCTCCACCCCGACGCGCTCCACACGCCGCGGCCGTTCGACATCCCTCCGACGGTTCCCCCGACGAAACGGGAACGTCCCGCACCCGCTCCGCTCGATCCGGCCTCCGCCTCGGCGGCCACGACGATGTCGGCGGCGAGCGGATCGGCGAGCACACCACGCGCGTCGAGCTCGTCGAAGCTGCCGTACGTGATCGCGGGTCTCAGCGTCGTCGCCATGACCATCGTGATCGTGGTGCTCGTGACGAATCGCTCGAGCGCTCCCACGCCGCCACCCGCTGCTGCCGCGCCGGTGGAACAAGGCAACGCGCTCGCGGACGCGATCCAGGCGCAGTCCGAGCAGCGCTGGGAGGATGCGATCGCCGCCGCCGCGAGCGTGACGCGCGACGGCGACAAAGCGCGCGCGCAAGCGATCCTCGCGACCGCACGCGCGGAGGCGAAGCATCAGCGAGCTCTCGTCGAGCTCGAGCATGCGATCGCGACGGGTGATCTCGCGATGGCGAATCGCGCGCTATCGACGATCGATCCGAAGAGCTTCTATCGCGCGCGCGCCGAACAGGCAGTGCGAGCGGCCGAAGACCGAGCGCGTGTCGCTGCAACTCCGACCGAGGTTCCCGCGCCGATCGTGCCGGTGAAGAAGACCGTGCCGAAGAAGGCGCCGCCTCCGACGAAGGCCACGCCGACCGTGCGGCAGGTCGAGGCGGGACCGATCTGGGATACCGCGGACGCGGGCAAGAAGTGCCCCACCGTGTGCAAGGCACCGGCTCGCTGGAATGGTGGTTGGCGCACCACGATCCCGAATCAGATGTCGACGTGTGACTGCGAGACGCGCTGATGCGAGTGATGACCTACAACATCCTGTACGGCTGCCACGAGCGCGCGGGGAATGCGTTCGTCTATCAGCCCGCGCGCGCCGCCGCCGTGCGCGAGGTCGTACTCGCCGAAGCACCCGACGTTCTCGGGCTGACCGAAGCGGTGTTCTGCGGGCCGCGCGGCCGGCACTTGCTGCACGACTTCTCGTCGATGTTCGACATGCCGCACGTGTTCTTCGGCGGCGCTGAAGGCGATTGGACGAGCTGCTTCGTCTCGCGCCATCCGATCGTCGAAACGACGCGCATCCCGCTCGGCGGGAGCCCGAGCGGCATCGAGATGTCCGCGATCCGCGCGACGATCGACGTCCACGGCCGGCGCTGGCGCTTCGATCTCGTGCATCCCTCTCCCCACATCGCCGAAGCTGCGCGCGTCGACGCATTCCGTCCGCTCTTCGTGCCGACGATGGAGCCGCGCGTGATGTTCGGCGACTTCAACGCGTTGTCCGACGAGGATCCGTACACGCACGCGTCGCTCGTCGCCGACATGCAGGGGCACACCGCGGATCCCGCGGCCACCGCGACGATCATGCTCGATCGACAATTGCTCGCGGCAGTCCGCGCGGCGGGCTTTCGCGACACGCTGCCTCCCGACGCGCGAACGCACACGATTCCATCACGCTTGCCGCGCGCGGCGAACCAAGGTGCGCGGCTGCGCATCGACTACGTGCTCGTGTCCGACGGCATCGACGCGATGAACGCACGCGTGATCCAGACCGAGGCGGCGGATCGCGCGTCGGATCACTATCCGGTCGTCGTCGATCTCCGCGCTACGTGAGCTGCGGAGCGTTGCTCGGCGCCGTCCGCGTCTCGACGTACAGCTCGATCTGGATCGAGCCATCGACCGCGCGATCCCAGCGCAGCGACGTGAGGCGCAGCTCGTCGAGATCGTGGCCGTAGATGCCGTAGGCACCGTCGGTGCGATTGCGGTTCTTCAGCGTCGTACGCTCGTCGCGCGGGATCGGCTTCGTCGACGCGGTGGTCTCTTCGACCTCGTAGACGTTCGCGTATTCCTCGCACACCGCGCGCACGAGCTCTTGCCGCGTGAACCCGACGGCGAGCGCCGAGCTGATCTGGATCTTCGCGGGCGTGGTGAGCGGGAAGTCGATCACGAGGATCGCGTGCTCGTACGGCACCACGATCTCCTCGGGGTTGCGCAGATCGACGAGCGACGTCTCGATGTCGGAGATGCGCACGCCCTGCCCGGGGAAGTGCACCCGCTGCGCGACCATCGCGACCGCCTGTGGTGTCACGCGCAGGCGCTGCGTGATGTACCAAGCCACCACGAGCCCGAGGATGACGACGATCAAGCTCACGGCGGAAAATCTACCAAATCGCCGGCGTTTGACGAAGTAAACGTCGTGCGACGCGGCCTCATGCGTAGGCCCGCACGAAGTACACCGTCGCGATCGCGGTCCCGAGCACGACGATGCCCCACCGCAGCGCCTGCGCGGGGATCCGGCTCGCGAGCGCGCCTCCGGCGAGCCCACCGGCGAGCGCGCCGCCTGCCATCACGAGTGCGAGGGTCCAGTCGACGGGCGCGCGGATCGCGAACACGATCGCGGCCGTGATGTTCACGGTCAGCGAGATCGTCTGCTTGAGCGCGTTGAGCCGCGTGAGCGTATCCGCGAGAACCACGCCCAGGGCCGCGAGGATGATGACGCCGACCCCCGCGCCGAAATATCCGCCGTACACCGCCGCGATCGTCACCGGGATCGCAGCGAGCGACTCGGACCGCGCACCGACCTCGCGCCGCGTGATCCACGTGCGCATCTTGCCCTGCAGCCCGACGAGGATCGCCGCGAGCAGGATCAGGAACGGCACGACGGCGGTGAACGTGGACTCGCCGGTCGCGAGCAAGAGCAGCGCACCACCCGCGCCGGCGACCGCGCCGAGCGGCAACAGCAGCACCAGGCGCGCGCGTTGGCCTGCGAGATCCCCGCGCTGGGCGATCGTCGCGCCGAAGTACCCCGGGCACAGCGCGACGGTGTTCGTGACATTCGCGATCACCGGTGGGATCCCGAGCGCGACGAGCGTGGGGAACGTGATCAGCGATCCGCCACCCGCGATCGCGTTGACGAGCCCGCCCGCGAACGCGGCGAGCGCGACGAGGGCGATGTGCATTCCGTCGAGGATCACGGAGGTCCAGTATCGATCGCGTGCGCGTCGATTGTCGCGCGCCGCTACCCTTTGAATGTCGACGGGCCCGCGTCGCCGAACGGCTCGTCGCGCTCTTTGACCGCGGTGCGGAAGCCCGCCTCCATCGATCGCTGCTGGAACGCGTAGCCCTCCGCGGTGTGGCGCGCGATGCCATCGAACACGGTGCCGAACATCTGCGATTGCGCGAGCCCGGCCGAGTACGCGCTCTGGTTCAACATCGCTTTCATCATCACGAGCTGGTTCACCGGCACGCGTGCGATGCGCGCGAGCAGTGACTCGAAGCGCGCGTCGAGCTCGGCGCGCGGGGCGCACTCGGTGGCGAGTCCCCACGCCACCGCCTCGGTGCCCGACAGACAATCGCCCGTGAACAGGAGGCGCTTGGACTTCTCGAGCCCGATGCGATGCACCCACAGCGCGGTCGTCGGAACGCCCCACACGCGGGCGGGTGGGTAACCGATCTTCGCGGCGTCCTCGATCACCAAGAGGTCACTGCACAACGCGAGGTCGGTGCCACCGGCGACGCAGAAGCCGTGCACCTTGCACACCACGGGCTTGTCGCTGTGGAACAGGCTCATGAAGCCGCGGACGTTGCGGCTCATCATCTGATAGTCGACGACGGGATCCCACGTGCGCGACGGATCGTGGTTCTGCGCCACCACCTCCGGATCGAGCGGCGAGCCGGGTGGCCCCATCGTCGGCGGCTGGCCTTTGCCTTCAGCGCTCGCGACGAGATCGTAGCCACCGCAGAACCCCTTGCCGTTTCCGGACAGCGCGATCACGTGGATCGCGGGATCGAGGTTCGCTGCCTCGACGCACGCGGCGAGATCACGCGGCGTCTGCAGTGTGAGGCCGTTGCCGCGCTCGGGGCGGTTCAGCGTGATGCGTGCGATCGGCCCATCCGCCGCGTAGGTCATCGTGGTCAACGTGTCCATGCGGGCACGTTACTGCGGATGCGAGCGACGCAGCGTCACGGCGGGGTCGCGAACTCGTGCGTCTTCGTCGTGACCTCGGGCTCGGGCAACGCACCGACGCGAGTCAGACACGACGATGCGCGGCGGCCATCGCGGCACTGCGAGAGCGAGAAGAACACGCCGTCGATCTCGACATACGTGGTTCCGTTGCGGCGCTCGAGTTGCCGAACGATGACGGCTCGGTCGGTCGTGCGCTCGATTCGGTCCGCGGAGACAAAGCGCACCGTACGCGCTGGCATCGTCCCGGGTGCGGGCATCGACGCGTCCGGGATCCATGCCGCCGCGGTGAGGAACCGGGCGAGCGCACGTCGATCGAAGCGAGCCGGCGGCTTCTCCCGAACGGCGCGCCGGTACAGCATCGGTTGCACCTCGACCACGGGGAGCTGCCGGTACTTGTTGCACGGGCCCGGTGGACACGCCGCCGCATCGAGGAGACCGAGGGTCACGAGCAACAACAGCGCCGCGGCGATTCGCATGGCTGCTTCGAACGCGCACCGTGCTGGTTCGGTTTGAACGCGAGTGTCAACGCGCGGTCACACGACCGCGACAAGTGGCAGATTCCCGGTGGTTGCGGGCTACTGCGAGGGCGAATCGACGTCGACGAGCGGCGGCTCGTCATGCGGATCGATCCGGATCTCCTGCCCGAGATCGGGCCGGATAGCGCTCGCCGAGCTCCTGCAGCTTGTTCTTCGATCCGGAGACCAGAGCTGCGATCTCGACGCCCTCGAGCTGAGCGAGTGCGGGGAGGATCGCTGCTTGCGCGAAATACCCTTGTCCGATGACACCGATGCGGAGCGGAGAGGTCGAGCCCATACCTACATCGGCAGCAAGGCCTGTTCCATTCATGCTCGGCGTTCGGGCGGCGGAGCTGCGCCCGTCAGGCGGACATCACCGACGAAAGCGATCGAGCCTCCGATCGGGCACGGCTCATCCCCGAGCGCTCACCGCGCGCGATCGCTCGTCGAGTCGCGTCAGGTCCAATACGGAGTTGCGCCCCACTGACGGTACACGCCGGTGGCGTACTCGAGATCGTTCAGATCCGGCCAGTGGTCTTTGTCGAAGCCCGGCATCTTCTCGAGCGATTCGCGAGTCACGTTGACCACGAAGCGCTTCTTCGCTTCATCCACCGTGAGGGCCGACCACGGCAAAGCAAACAGCTTGTTGCCGATACCGAGGAAGCCACCGAACGTGAGCACGGCGTAAGCCACGCGTCCGGTGGTCACGTCGATCATCAATTCTTCGATGCGACCGATATCCTGTCCCGCGAGGTTCACGACCTTGTCGTGACGAAGGGTGGACGCGCCGAGCGTGCGACGAAACTTGTGCATGGGTTCCTCCTCGTCGGGGAACCAGGCAATCGCTGCGCCAAGGCTCGTAGGCAACCGCGTTCGTCGCGACAACATCACAACAACGCAGCTCGTCATCTGGGTCGACCCAGCGCCGTATCACGGAGCATGGGGTCATTCTCGTTGCGACGACCGGAGCCGAGGCAACTCGTCGAATCGGCGAAGCACATCGTCGAGGATCCCGTCGCTCTCGATCCGGTGACATCGAACGGCATACCGCTCCCCGTCGGGAACACCCGCGGGAGCGGGAAGGCCGCGCGCACTGCGTTCGGTCACTTCGCGGAGGACGCGGGTGGTGTGAGCGTCGGTCGCGATGGCGCGAGCACCTCGGGCGGAGGAGGAGGCCCAAAACGCGGCGGACAACGCCGGCGGTGCAGCCGAGGACACCGGGAACGCGGTCGTCAACGCGGTCACCAACAACGGCAATGGCTGGTGGTAGGACGCCCTGAATCTGCGACGGCGTCTCGTTTGTCGTCGCGGCGCGGTGGTCGCGAGCGCAACCGCTAGCGGCGCCACTTCGGCGCGATCAAGCGGCGCTTGCCGTCGGTCGCGAGCGTGACATCGGGCGCGTCGAGCGCTTCCCGATCCCACAGCTTGCACGTCACCTGCTTGTGCTGCTGATCGAGCGCCTCGCAGTAGTTCGTGAACTCGCAGCGACGGATCTCGGAGCCGCGTCCCTGGCGCATCTTCACGAACCAGTCCGGGTCCGCGAGTGATTGCCGCGCGGACGCGACGAAGTCTGCCTCGCCGTTCTGGAGCACCGCCTCGGCTTGCGAGAACTCGCAGATGCCACCGGCGGCTACGATCGGCGTTTCGAGCCCCGCGCTTCGGACGGCCGCGCGGATCGTGGCCGCGAGGTTCGTGTTGCGCGAGAACGGTCCTTTGGAATCGCTGTAGATCGTGGGCATGCACTCGTAGCCCGAGCGACCCGTGTAGGGATATGCGGACCAGCCGACCTTCGGAGGCTTCGCGTCCTCGAACTTTCCGCCCTTGGAGATCGAGAGGAAGTCGAGGCCGGCCTTCGCGAGCTCCACGCCGAAGTACGTCGAATCCTCGACGCGGTTGCCGCCTTCGATGACGTCGTCACCGAGGTAGCGACACCCGAGGATCATCTTCCGCGCGACGCGGGCGCGCACCGCGGCGACCACTTCGAGCGGGAGGCGCGCGCGGTGCTGGCGCTTTCCGCCATAGCCGTCGTCGCGCGTGTTCAGCGCGGACAGGAACGAAGCCATCGTGTACGCGTGCGCGAAGTGCAGCTCGATACCATCGAAGCCGGCGGCGAGTGCGCGCGCCGCTGCGTTCGCGAACAGACCGGGCAACACCTGTGGCAGCTCGCGAATGTGCGGGAGGTGCGTGTCGGTGACGCGCTCGCGATAGCCGCGCTCGAGATCTTCGAGCTCGCGCGCGGTCAACACGTACGGGAGATCGCTGTCCGGCAGCGCGGCGAGTCGCGCACGCACGTCGTCGTCGGAGACCAAGCTCATCTGGGGATCGGCGGCGAGCAGGCGCAGTGCTTCGCGATGGCGCTCGGTGACCTGGAGGAAGCGAGAGAAGTACTTGTCACGCGCGGGGCGGCGGCGGATCGCGAGGAAATCGATCAGCTGGATCAGCAGCAGCGTCTGGCCGTTGGATGCCTCGCGCACTGCCTCGACGAGCGTGCGCATCCCCTCGACGAAGCGATCGTCCCCGATGCGGAGGAGCGGCCCCGACGGGATGTCGCGGATGCCGGTGGCCTCGACGACGAGCACGCCCGGGCGCCCCTCGGCGAACCGGCGGTACCAATCGATCACGTCGGGCGTGACGAAGCCTTCCTCGTTGGAGCGCCACGGCACCATCGCCGGGATCCACGTGCGCGCGCAGGCTGTGCGCGGCCCGATCTCGAGCGGCTGGAACAGAAGGGCCCTCGATGCCTCCTCGGCGGTCGGCCACGCCGTTGCCGGAAGCTCGTGCTTGATGCGCTCCGGCGGTTGCCACATGGCCGCGGATTCGTACCACACTCGAAGCAGTGGAATCGTACGAGACACAACTAGGGCTGGCGGTGGCTCTCGCGGTGGGCCTGCTCGTGGGGTTGGAGCGCGAGCAGACCAAACCGGATCGGGGCGGCGGGCAGCTCGGCGGTGTCCGCACGTATCCGATCTTCGCCCTCGTCGGCGCGCTCGCGACGCTGCTCGAGCCCGCATCGATGTGGCTCCCGCTCGTGTCGTTGCTCGGCGTGTTCGCGTTGGTCGTCGTCTCGTACCACGCGGACATCAAGCGCGATGCCGACCACGGCATGACGACCGAGATCTCGCTCGTCGGCGTGTACTTCCTCGGCGCGCTCGCGTGTGCGCGCGGGACGATCGAGCCCATCAAATCGCGGCTGATCCTCGTCGCGGCCGTGGGCGTGGCGATGACGTTCTTGTTGTCGTCGAAGGAGTGGTTCCACGGCATCGCACAACGCGTCTCGCGCGAGGACTTCTACGCGACCGTGAAGTTCCTGATCGTCGCCGTGATCGCGCTGCCGCTGCTGCCCAACGTCGACCTCGGCCCGATGAACGCGATCAACCCGCGCAACCTCGGCCTCCTGGTCGTGACGATCAGCGGCCTCTCGTTCATCGGCTATGTCGCGATGAAGATGTACGGCGCGAAGCGCGGCCTCTTGCTCGGCGCGGCGCTCGGTGGCCTCGTGTCGTCGACGGCGACGACGCTGTCGTTCGCGAATCGCACGAAGGAGACGCCCTCGCTCGCACCGCTCGCCGCGGGCGGCATCGCGATCGCGTGGTCTGTGATGCTGGTGCGTGTCGGTGTGCTCGTCGCGCTGATCGCGCCCGATCTCGTGTCCACGCTCGTCGTGCCACTCGGGGCGATGGTCGCCGCCGCACTCGTGGGCACCGCGTTCACGTTTCGTGGCGCGACGGGCCAGCACGCAGAGCTGAAGCTCTCGAACCCGTTCGAGCTGACCGCAGCGGTGAAGGTCAGCTTGATGTTCGGCGTGGTCCTGCTCGCGACCAAGGCGGCGAACACGTATCTCGGCGCAGGCGGTCTCTACATCGCGTCGGCGCTCGGCGGAACCACGGACGTCGATGCGGTCACGCTCTCCACGGCGAAGCTCGCGAAGGCCGAGCTCGCGACGGACGTCGCCACCATCGCCATCGCCGTCGCGATCGCCACCAACACGATCGTCAAGACGGGACTCGCGATCTGGGTCGGCGGCTGGGGACTGGGCAAGCGCGTCGTGCTCATCGGCGCATCGATCCTCGTCGCGGGTGCTGCGGGCCTCGTACCGGTCGTCGCTTAGCGTAAGATGGGGGGATGCGAGCGTGGGTATTGCTCGGTGTGTGCCTCGCGGCGTGCCTCGAGCCCGCACTCGTGGAGTGTCCCGACGATCTGATCTGCCCGACCGGGTACCTCTGCGATCCCGCGCACCGCACGTGCCTGCTTCCGGAACAGCTCGAGAGTTGTCGCGCGATGCCAAACGACGCCAACTGCCTCGTCGCCGGTGCGGTCGGCTACTGCCGCGACGAGGTGTGCTTGCCCATCTCGTGCGGAAACGGCGTCGTCGATCTCTCCGAGATCTGCGACGACGGGAACCTCGTTCGCGGGGATGGCTGCAACGCGACGTGTAGCTCCGACGAGACCTGTGGCAACGGCGTCATCGACACGCACGTCGGCGAGCTGTGCGACGACGCGAACCACCTCGATGGCGACGGCTGCGATTCGCGGTGCCGGACCGAGCAGGAGGTGTGGACGATCGAGGGGCTCGCGCTCGGCGGCGACCACCTTGGCACGAACCTCGTCTACGACGAGACGCGCGCCGAGATGGTGTTCGTCGGCGACGGCACGACATGGACGTGGAATGGCGCGCGTTGGGTGCTGCGCTCGACTACGGGCATGCCGGCGCAGACCTGGAGCTGGCACGCGACGATGTACGTGCCCGATCGCCAGAGCGTGATCTTCGTCGGGAATCGCGTGGATCTGGGTGCGAACCTCGAAGTGTGGGAGTGGACCGGAACCCAGTGGTCCGCGATCGCCATCGCGAACGCACCGCGGCTGACGACGACGTCGCGAGCCGTCTACGATCGATCGCGTCACGTGGTCCTCGTCACGGGCACCGCGAAGTTCGGGACGATCGATCTCGCGAGCGGCGCGTGGACCGATATCACGGCACCTCCCGCATCGACCTCGTTCGGCACGCCCGGCCTCGCGTTCGACGAAGCTCGCGGCATCGCGGTCTACGCGTTCGGCAACAACGTGTTCGAGTGGAACGGCACCACCTGGACGCAGAAGGCAGCGGTCGCGCCCGCGTCGTCGGGGTTCACGATGATGTACGACCCGGTGCTCGCCGCGTCGATCGCATTTGGCGGTGATAGCCAATCGAACCTCGTGTCGCGCTGGACCGGAGCGAGCTGGGTCGCCATGACACCCATGCCCGTCGGCCGGCGCATCCCGAGCACCGCGTTCGATCGCGGGCGAGGACGCTGGTTCGTCTTCGGCGGCGAGAATCCGCCCGCCGGCGGTAGCTCCGATGTCTACGAGTGGACGGGCACCGGGTGGCAAACGATCGTGCCGGGAGGTCCGCCGTACGGCATCTTCAACTTCTCCGATCGGCTCGCTCACGATCCGGAGCGCGACGTGCTCCTCAAGCTCGGCGGCCTCGGCGATGCGATGTCGCTGTGGTCCCGCGATGGTGCCGGCACCTGGACATCGCTGACTCCTCCGCCCGTGTCGGAGACCGTGCCGTACGCGTTTGCCTACGATCCGCTGCGCGACGGGTTCGTCTACAACAGCAGCGATTTCGGCACGTGGCTGTACGCCAACAACACGTGGAAGGAGATCGAAGCCGCGGGCACGAGCGAGGTCGAGGGCATGGTGGCGATGGCGTACGACCCGAGCCAACAAGCGATGATCGGCCTCGACGGCACGACGACGTGGGAGCTGCGTACCAGCGACACGCATTGGAAGAATCGTGGTCCCACGCCGGAATCCACGGCGCAGATGACGCTCGCGTACGACGCGCGCCGAAACACCATGCTGGCCGGGATGGCCGAGAACGCGTACGACTACGCCAACGGTCAGTGGACGCAGACGCTGTCGCCGGGACCGTTCTTCACCGCGGTCGCGGATGTCCGTCGCGGATCGGTGTTGTTCATCCGCGGCGCAGGCACGTGGTGGGAGCGGCGCGACGGCGCGTGGTACGAGGAGCCCGGAATGTCCACGCCCGCGTACCTCGGCGGTACCGGCTACGCGTCGCCGACGGGTGCGCTCGCGCTGATCGCATCGGTCAACGTGGGCTGGCTGTTGTTCGAGCGAAGGTTCGTGGGTAGCTCGCCGCGTGACGCGTGCATGTCGAGCGACGAGGATGGTGATGAACTCGTCGGCTGCGCCGACGCCGATTGCTGGTTGCAGTGCACGCCGGCGTGTCCGCCGTTCGCGAGCTGCCAGCCATGACGAGGAAGGCGCTCGCCATCGTGATCGTGGCCGCGGGATGCCTCGAGCCGCAGCTCCAACCCTGCGGCGACAGCATTCTGTGCCCCGCTGGAACGCAGTGCATCGAGGAGCTGCAGCTGTGCGTCACGCAGGATCAGCTCGACGCGTGCAGTGGACAACCCGACGGTGCGATCTGCAACGTGTCCGGATCGATCGGCGAGTGCCGCGACGGCATCTGCTTGATCGCGATCTGCGGCGATGCGTTCGTCGAGCCGGGCGAGATGTGCGACGACGGCAACACCGAGCCGAACGACGGATGCAGCGCGAGCTGCGCATCCACGGAGGCGTGCGGCAACGGCGTGCTCGACTTCGCGCAAGGCGAGATGTGCGACGACGGCAATCGCGTGTCGAGCGACGCGTGCGGCTCCACGTGCCAGCCCGAGAAGGCGGCGTGGTCGCTCGAAGGCATCACGCCGCTGTATCGAGGCTCGGCCGGACACCAGGCGTACGACCTCGCGCACCAGCAGCTCGTCCACGTCACCGAGGGAATCACGTGGACGTGGGATGGGACGCGATGGTCGATCGTCGACGCGACGAGCTTGCCCACCGCGAACTGGAAGTGGTCGCGAGTCGTCTACGCACCGGATCGCATGACGACGGTCCTCGTCGGGTCGATCGGATTGCCGACGCAGAACGGCACGACCTACGCGTGGGAGTGGGACGGCGACGCGTGGCACTCCACGCCGATCCTGATGGGCCCGTTCGTCGGGAATCCGTACGTCACGTACGACACGGTTCGCAAGACAGTGCTGCTCGTCGCGATCTCCCCGACCTCCTACCAGCTGTGGTCGCTCGACCTCGGCTCCGGCAAATGGACGCTGCTTCCATCACCGGTGGGAACGCCGGCGTTGCACGTCGGCTTCGGCTTCGACGAGAGTCGCGGTCGTGCGGTGTTCACGCGCCTGCTCGGGTCCTCGACCGAGACGCAGGAGTGGAACGGAACTACGTGGTCGAGCGCGTCGACGTCCGGCCTGGACGATATGGGCACGCTCGTCTACGACCCGATCGCGGGCGGGGTGCTCTCCGTCGGTTCGACAACGTGGATCTGGGACGGCGGCAAGTGGGACATCCTCGCGGCGGCGAGGCCACCGCGTGTGCGATCGATTCCCGAGGTCACGTTCGATCGTGTTCGCAGGAAGCTCGTGTTGTTCGGCGGCATGAGCAGCCAGCAACGCCTCGATGATCTCTATGAATGGGATGCCATTGCGTGGAGTGTGGACCTTCGCGCCTGGCCGCGTGACTCGGGGGGGAACGTCTTCGTCGCGTTCGATCCGCGCATGCACGAGCTGCTGTACCTCGGCGAGGGCGACGCCACGGGCGTGGAGACCTGGACGTACGACGGCGCCGCGTGGCACGAGCACCCGCGACGCCCGACGGCCCCGCAGGCGCTCACGTCGGCGACGGCGATCGCCTACGACCCGGTCCGCGGCGCACACGTCACGAACGCCCTCGATCGATCGACCTGGCTGCTGCGCGATCACGTGTGGCAGAGGCTCGAAGCGCCGACGACGAGCGCGGCGCCCGGCGTGATGGCGCTGACCTACGATCCGTCACGTGGGGGCGTCGTCGGTGTGTCGAGCACGGCCACGTGGTTGCTCGAGAGCACCGCATCGCAATGGACGATGATCGGTGGTCCGCCGATCTCCGCGACGCTGCCCGGATGGATCGCGTTCGACGCACGCGCCGGGCAGCTCGTGATGAACGGAACCTATGCGAGCGGATCGGTGTTCGACGGTCAGAGCTGGGCCGGCACCGTGTCTCCGGGGCGCGGATTCAGCGCGATCGCGAACGAGCGTCGCGGGACCGTGGAGCTGGTCTCGCCGGACCGCCCCGCGTACGAGCGGATCGCGCGCACCTACGTCGAACGCGAGCGGCTGCCCTACGCGATCACCGGCAACCCCGTGTACGACGCGTCCACGGGTGATCTGATGATCGTCGGTGGAATCGACTCCGCGCGCGTGATCCTGCGGCGCAAGATCGTCGGGTCCACGGCCACCACGGACGCGTGTGCGGGTGCGGATGACGACGGCGACACGCTCGTCGATTGCGCGGATCCCGAGTGCTGGTGGTCGTGCGGAACATGCCCGCCGTTCGCGTCGTGCCCCTAGGGTAGTGCGAGCTCGAGCACGTAGAGATTCGTGCCGGTCGTACCGAGCGAGCCACCGCCGAAATCGATCGGCGCCTCCGCGACCCCCGCGACATAGAAGCGGCCATTGACGAACGCTGCACTGCGCGCGACGTCGGTGCCCGCACCGCCGAAACGGCGCGCCCATCGAATCGATCCATCGGCGCGCGTGATCGCCGCGACGAAGATGTCCGTACCTCCGGCGGACACGAGCGTGTCAGGTCCGAAGGTCACGGTGCCTTCGAACGTTCCGGCGACGATCAGATTATCACCGACGATCGCGATCGCGTTGACGTCATCATCGCCGGCACCTCCGATCATCGTCGCCCACGCGAGCACGCCACCGGTATCGAAGCGAGCGATCCAGCCATCGTAGACACCGCTGAAGCTCTGCGCTGCGCCTGCGAGCGTCACCGCACCGCCGGCGAATCCGGTCGCGTACACCTCACCTGCGTCGCCGACGGCAACATCGCGCGTGATGTCGTCACCGGCGCCGATGATGTCGCGTGCCCACTGCACCGTACCGTTGGACGCGAGTCGCGCGACGAAGCCATCCGGCATCATGCCAACGCCGAGTCCGGGGAACGGCGCGAAGCCGGTGTAGTGGCCCCCGATCGCGTACCCGGTCCCGGCGAGAGCGACCGAGTACACGCCTCCGATGTTCCCGCTCGGCCACCGCCAGCTCGCGAGCTCGGCACCGTCGCGCATGACGCCGACGCACGGATCGAGCGTCGTGCCGGGAAGCGTCGTCGCGCCGAAGCTGAACGCGCCGTTGCATCCACCACCGATGATGTCCGTGCCGTCGTCGCGCACCGCGAGCCCCTCGCCATAGCCTTCGTCGGCGGTGCTGCCGAACCGCCACGAGCCCTGATGCGTGAACGTGTTGTCGAGTGCGTAGTGCGCGACGAACCCGTCGTCTCCGCCGGCATTCCCGATCGCCCCACCGCCGAAATCGAGGTTGCCTTCGAACTCGCCGCGGACGTGGAGGGAGTTGTTGGCGATGGCGATGTTCGACACGACCTGCGTTCCGATCGCGCCGAAGATGCGAACGCTGCTGTAGTCGAGGTTCGCGTCGAGGCGGAGCACGTAGGCGGCTTCGGTGGCCGGAGTGACGATCGGCGTCGCTCCGAACTGCGCGGTGCCGGAGAAGCATCCTCCGACATACACGTTGCCGCCATTGTCGACGGCGAGCGTCGCCGCCGTGAAGACCGTGGTGGCGCAGGCCACGGCGAACAGCGCCGAGTCGCGATGGACGAGTGGTTCGAGCACACCTGCGCTATCGCTGATCGCGTCGCTCCCGCCGCCATCGCTGCGTGCGTCGAAGTCGATGCGGCCGCAGGCAGCGACGACGATCCCCGCACCGAGGCTCGCGAGGACCGACGTTCGCACCGGGCCCAGCATGCCATCCCGGACCGGGTGTCGGGGTTTGCCACAGCGGATCGGTGTCGCGTCGCGAATCCCCACACGATCCAACACCGCGAATGACCGCGCGTTCACGACCTGACAACGGGTGGTTACGGCGCGGCGCGTGCTCGAGGGACGGGCATGCGCATGCTCTCCGTCGGATCTGCCCTCGCCCTCACCCTCCTCGCCTCGTCTGCGGTCGCCGATCCCTCGGCGCCGGCGGAAGCCCCTGCCGTCACCAAGGCCGCCGGGCCCACCTACGAGCTCGGGGTGCGCATCGGCGGCTACGGGTTCCGTCGCGAGGGGGACCCGCGTCCCGGCGAGGGCTGGACCGAGTGCCGGATGAACGGCCTCGGCGTGTTCGGAACGCGGACGCTACCGGGTCCGTTCTTCGTCGAAGCAGGACTCGACATGTACAGCTCGGCCGACGTCACGAACCCGATGGACCTGCCGATCGATCGCACGAGCGGGCTTGTCAGCGGTGCGATCGGAGTTCGCACGCAGGTCGCGTCGTGGTTGCGCGGGTACGTGCAGCTCGGCGCGGGCATGGAGGTCACGAAGGTCTCCGTGCCGTACGGTGACCAACGTATTCGCGACACGAAGGCGTTGCCCGAGGGCTTCTTCGGCGTCGGCGCGGATCTCAAGATCTGGAAGGGCACTCACATCGGCGCGACGTTCCGCACGCTCGTGATGGGCTCGTTCGACTACGACCCGTCGCACCTCGATCCGAACGGCGGATGGGTCGCGGCGCCCACGGCCAAGGACGTGTTTGCTGCGACCACCGGAGTCGCCGCACAAGGTCAGTTCTACATTCGCCGCGACCTGTAGATCGCGTAGGCTTCGCGCATGCCGGAGCTTGCTGTTGGTGACGCGATGCCCGATTCCACGCTGGTCGGTGAAGCCGGGCCCGTGAAGCTGCGCGAGAAGATCGGCAAGCCACTCGTCGTCTACTTCTATCCCGCCGACGAGACGTACGGCTGCACCCGCGAAGCGTGCGGGTTTCGCGATTCGTACCAAGACTTCACGGACGCGGGCGCGGAGGTGATCGGCGTCAGCAGTGACGACGCCGCATCGCATGCGAAGTTCAAAGCGAACCATCGCCTCCCGTTCACGCTGCTGTCCGATCCGGACCATGCCGTCGCGAAGCAATGGGGCCTCAAGAAGTCGCTCGGCATCCCGCCGCGCGTGACCTTCGTGTTCGACAAGACCGGCGTGGTCCGGCATCGCTTCGATTCGATGGTGCGCTTCGGTGCACATGTCGACAAAGCGCTCGAGATCGTGAAGACGCTGCGCTAGCGCGGTGGCAATGAGCACGAACGGTTGCAGCCGATCCGCATCACCGTCGACGATGCGATCGCCGAGGCCCGCGGAATCGCTCGCGCGCACACGTGGCCGAGATGCTGCACCACGCGCGCGCGTGAAGGCGCTGTTCGCATGGCTGCTGGTCGCGTGCTCGTCGCCGAGCGAGATGCCCGACGCGGCGATCGAACCCGATGCCGCGCTCGACGCGCAGATCGATGCACAACCGGTCGCGGGCGAGATGCGCGGGATCTGGGTCACGCGCTTCGCGTGGACGACACAGCCGCAGCTCGAGGCGATCATCGATCGCGCGGCGGCCGCGAACTTCAACGCGGTGTTCCTCCAGGTCCGCGGCGAGGGCGATGCGTACTATCGCTCGTCGCTCGAGCCGTGGTCGCGCCGGCTCGCGGGTGTGCTCGGTCGCGATCCGGGCTGGGATCCGCTGCAGGTCGCGATCGATCGCGCGCACGCGCACGGCATGGAGCTGCACGCGTACGTCAACGTATTCACCGCGTGGCCGACCGCGCTGGCGTTGCCCACCGCCGAAGGCACGAAGCCGCACGCGCTCTCCGTGCACCCCGAGTGGCTCGCCGTCACGTCCGCGCACGTCAACGCGGACAGCGAGTACAAGTGGTTCACCGCCGGCAACCCCGACGTGCGCGCGCACATCCTCGCGGTGATCACGGAGCTCGCGACGAACTACGCCGTCGACGGCGTGCACCTCGATCGCATTCGCCAACCCGGCGCGGACTACTCGCACGACGCCGTCACCGAAGCCGCGTTCGCCGCCGCGAAGGCGCAGAACGCGGCGCTCACGTGGTCGCTCTTCATGCGCGCGCAGGTCGACGCGATGGTCGCGGACATCCACGCCGCACTGCTCGCGGTGCGTCCCGCCGCGAAGCTGTCCGCCGCCGTGTGGGGCATCTACGAGCCGCTTCCCGGCTGCTCGACGAGCCAAGGCCTGCGCGATTACCACCAAGACTCGCTCGGGTGGCTCGATCGCGAGATCGTCGACGCGATCGTGCCGATGATCTACTGGTCGATCGAGCCCGGCGCGTGCACCGACTGGGCAACGCTCGCGCGCGGCTTCATCGCCGAGAGCGCGAATCGCCAGATCTGGGCCGGCATGCACGCGCTCGACGACAGCACGTTCGACTTCGCGCAGATCCGCGCGCGCGTCGAGCTCGCCCGCACCGACGGCGCGCACGGTGTGATGGTCTACGCGTCGACGTATCTCGACGAAGATCCCGCTCGCTGGTCCGCTTTCGTCGGTACCGCCGAAGCACCGTCGGTGTTCTTCGAGAAGTCGCCTCCGCCGTACATGCCGTGGAAGTGATCCGAGCGACCGAGCTCTGGGATTAGACCGGCATCATGCCGTGTCCGCGATACGACCAGTACGTCGCCCACTTCGCCGCCGCGAACAGCACGTGCGCGCGTCGCTCCTGCGAACCCTCGGCGAACACCGGCTCGCGAATCGTCTCCACGTGCCCGGGCAACCCGCGCTCCAGCACGAACCGCTGCGCGACCTCGTGCAGCTTCTCGGCAAACTCCGCCAGCCCCTCGGGCAACATCGCGGTGTGCGCGCGCTCGAACAGCGCGTCGCCGATGATCTCGCGCTCCGCGGTCACGAGCAGCGCGTTGAACGCATAGCGCTCGAGAGAATCCGACGTGATGTAGTTCGAGTACACGGGGAACCCGTCGCACGGCGGCAACAGCGTGAGCACGCAGTACCCGCGCATCTCGCGTCGGATCTCGTCGAGCTCCGCGGTGCGCTGCTGCTTCTCGACGCGCTTCACGAGCCACTCGTCTGCCTCTTCGTCGTAGCCCACGCGTGGCGCGCCGATCTGCGTGAACGCCGGCTCGCTCGCATTCGCGAACCACTCGAGCAGCCGCTCGCGCCGCTGACCGCGCGCGCCTTCGAGCTTGTGAAACAGGTCCTCGAACTCGCGCTCCTGTCCCGGCTTGGGCTTGGGCAGCGGTTCCCAATCGAGCGCCATGAAACGTCGACATTGTACTCAGGCTGCCAGTCCGTGCCCAATCTTCACCATGACACGCGAGCCCCGTCGGGCGACCGTTACGCGTGCGCCGCCTCGCCGTCCTCGTGCCGCTCCTGTTCGCGTCGCCGGCTCGCGCCGAGCTTCCGACGTTCATCCCATCGGCGGTCGCACCCGAGCCCGATCGCCCGTTCATCTTCGGGGCCCCGCACCTCGGCCTCAACGCACCGCTCGGGCTGTTCGGCATCGAGGTCGGCGTCGGCTACGAGTGGTTCCGAGCCTCGGTCGGTGCCGGGATCGCCTTCGGTGGTTTCGAGCTCGCTGCCACCATTCGCGCGATGACCCGCATGAGCAGCGTCGACGTCGGTGTCGGTGTCGGCATGTCGCGCGGTGGTGCGCTCTACGATTTCGACATCTCGATCGGCGAGTCCACCGGCTACAACAGCCACGACGAACCGCCCGGTAACATCCAATACGACCAAAACACGCTCTGGCTCAACGTCGAGCTCGTCCTCGAGCTCCCGCTCCCCGGCGGCGCCTTCACGCGCCTCTACGGCGGCGTCACCTCGCCGCTCTACGTCGACTGCGTCTACGAACCGGAGTCCGGCCCCGACGAGGTCTGCGACTTCTTCCAGCGCGAGGAGCTCCGTGACCAGCGCTATCAACCCTTCGTGGGCCTCGCGGCAGGCTTTCGCTGGCCTCAACCACCGCGCGCCCGCGGCGTCTGGATCCCCGCGCAATCGTTCGCTCCGCCGCCGCCGTTCCCCGCCTTCGGTCCGTGAACCCGCGTCGGCCAATCTCCCCTGTTCAACGAGGCATTTCGGCCGAATCCTCCAGTATGCGTTCGGCAGGAGTCGTGAAGCCCAGAGTGGATGTGGTGATGGTCCAATGCTGGCTCTTCGGCCTCGAGCTCTGCGCGGGCGCGTCCTTCGAAGCCTTCCTCGAGCTCCTCGACGAAGAGTGGCCCGACGCCTATCGTCCGCGCGCCACCGCCTGACGCGATCACGCCTCGCCGACAAACGATCGGCCCGCGAACGCCTGCACCAACGTCCCGATCGAGATCGCGATCCAGATCGCCGCCGCCGCGATCAGCAGCGTCCACCTCGTTCGCTCTCCCGCAGGAATCCGTAGCAGCACCATCGCGACCAAGGGCAGCGCTTGCAGCCCGTGCAGCGCGAAGAAATGCGGCACTCGCAAGTCACCCGCAGGCGCCACGGAGTGCGCGCCGCGACCACCCATCGCGAAGCCCGACACCGCGACGAGCAACAACACCCACAAGCCGATCCGGACCGCCGCCGCGATCAACGGATCGAAGTGCATCGCGTGCGTGCTCGCCATCACCGCCAGCACCGCGATCGCTCCCACCGCCACCACGATCGCACCCGCCATCACGTGCCACAGCGCTGCATCGAGCGGCGTAGAGACGTTCCAATGCGACGCCCGCCCGCGCAGCGCTTGTCCGACGATGATCACGAGCTCGACGAACATCGTGATCGCCAATGTCCACGCGATGCCCGCCCTCCACCGAGGTGGCGCATCGAGCGCGCGAAGTACGAGCGCCACGCTCACGAGCAACAGCGTGATCGACACTCCGAACTTCAGCGACTTCACCACCGCGGTTCGACGCCGCCCCGCGAACCACCGTTACAGGCCCGACGCTCACTCCGCTTGTTCGGTCCGCAGCACCTCGCGCACGGCCATCAGGATGCGGCCGAGCTCGTTCTTGCCCGACCCGTCCCCACCATCGCCCCAGAAGTCATCGTTGTCGGTGTGCTCGACCAACAGCGCGTCACCGGTCCCGAGCAACAGCGCCCGCAGCTCGTCGTGTTGGCGAAACTTCGCCTCCACGCACTCGCGCATGATGCCGATCTTCACGCGCTCCCAATCACGCCGCAGCTTGCGCTTCCGATCGCGTCCCATGCGCGCGGCCAGCATCGGGTTGTTCGCCTTGCGCACCTCTTCCTGATGCTTTCGATCGTCGAACTTCATCGCTTGAAAGAAGTGCTCGGTCGTCGGCCACGTCTTCCCGCGCAGCTTCACCTCGTACGGCGCGAAGTTCGAGAACGCGCCGTACTCGTCGGTGACGCTGTAGAACTCGATCCTCTCCCGGCCCGCCATGACGGCACACAACGTAGCCGACGCGCGCGACAACGGCACGTCCGTGATCTCGTCCTCGCGTGAACGTCCCTGCCCTGGCTCTTCCGCCGACGGATGTGGACTACGGGCACAGCAGTCGGACCGACTTGATCCGGATCGAGCTATCGATGTTCCGCTCGTTGGTCTGGTCGCCGATCGCGATCGTTCCGTTGTAGTCGAAGCTGTCCTTCGTCAGGGCCAGGACACCATCGATCGAGACCTTCGCGTTGCCATTCGGTCCGTCGACGGACAGAACGAAGGTGTGGAATGCACCGTCGGTGACGGCGACCGGGAACTGCTGCGTATCGTCGGCCCATCCGATCGTGTCACTGTCGAGATAGATCATCTGGGCGCGCTCGCCGGGCAACCCGAAGGGTGCTGTGAACGAGCCCATGATGGCGGCGGCGCTATCAAGAGGGTTGTGCGGGTCGACCTGCTCGACCTGCATCACGACCTCGAGCGCGAACGGAAGACCGACGTCGAGCGCGTCCGGATAGCTGAGAAGCAATTGTCCGCCGCTGGAGGCCGCAGCCGGCGTCATGGTCTGGAGCCGCGTGACGTCGGGGCCATCGGAGAGGGTGAACGGCGCTTGCGTCACGGTCGTCCAGCCCTGCGCGACCACGTCGGTACCGCCGATCAACAGCGTGCGCGGCTGGCAGGCGGCATCGTCGACCGGGGTGTCGACCGGCGGCGCATCGATGTTCGGGCGCGTGTTGTCGCACGCGGCAATCAGCAAGGCGCAACGCCACATCTGCCGCATCGGTAGCTCCAGCTTTCTACCGTCTCGCGAACGGTTGATCGTGAGTCTGCGAAGCCACGGACCTTGGTAAGCCCGAACTCGCAGAACACAAGCCGCCGCCACGATCGCGCAGGTCTTGCGCGATCGTCGAACTTCATCGCTGGAAAGAGGTGCTCGGTCGTCGGCCACCTCTTCCCCCGCAGCTGCACCTCGTACGGCGCGAAGTTCGAGAACGCACCGTACTCGTCGGTGACGCTGTACGACTCGATCCAGTCCGCCATGACGGCCAATAACGTGCCCGCGACAACGGCACGTCCGTGACTTCGCCCTCGCACGACTCCCTTCGCGGCCCGTGCCTCGCTCACTCGCGATGCGAACGAGACCTCGGCACGCAGCAGAGCAACCAGCTCGGTGTCGGCGAAATCAGAGCGTCCGCGTCGTCGACGCGAGTCATCGCGAGAGAGTTCCTCTCCCGCGTCGTCGAACGAGCCATCGTGAGTGCGCGATCGTTGGCGACGAACACATTCCGCGTCGACGTGCTTGGAATCGACGACGAACCGATCGAGATCGTAAAGCTTCGTACTCTTACGGGTCTCGCCGATGATCGGGCGACGAGTTCGTGCGGCCCACGCCCGATGGATTCGAACCGCTCGCGATCTGGTTTCCCCGATCGTGGCTGCTCACCACCGGATGGCGACGCCACGGGCTGATCAGTCTGTACGAAGTGCCGAGCACGAGCCGCGCGAAGTCTCGTCAGCGAGCCTGACCCAACACGAGTCGGTCACGCGTCGCGCTCTCGACGTCGAGCTCTTGCGGATCATCACGCCGGCGGGCTCGACGATCGCGAACGACTGCGTTCTCACGGTGGCTCGCGTCGACGACACGGGAGAGGAGTCAGGCTCGTGGACGCTAGCGCGAGCTGATTTCGCCGCAGCATGAAGGCAAGCGATTCAGAGCCGGATGTCGGAGCGTGTCCGCGCAGCGGAGGTCGTCTGGACACAGCTAGAGCGACTTGCGGGTGTGTTGGACGTGTGCGAGCTCGTGCTCCGACTCGCGATCGACAGGACGTGCGATGGAGTCACGGCTTCGCGGCAGCGCGGGCGCTCGCGTACGCGTCGCGCGCGATGTCGCACGCCTCGGACTGGAGGCGCTTGCCCTGTCGCTCGAGCTCGAGCTCGTACTCGGTTCCCGCGCATGCGCCGACGCGCTCGGTCAACGCGCCCGCATTTGTCTCGTCCACGTTGCCGCGAACGATCTTGCCGGCGCAGGTGTGCACGTGACGCGTCATGACGGCGACGCATTGCGCTTCATCGACGTCGAAGCACTTCCGGTAATAGATCGGCAGCTGTCCTGCGGGGCGCTGTTGGTCGCAGAGCAAGGCAACGACCTTTGGCGCGACGCGGTTCACGAAGTCTTCCGTCGAGGTACACGCGGCGAGCACGAACACCAGAACCAGCGAGATCGAACGCGTCACGAGCGCGAGCGTATCACTATGTCCTTCGCTCCCTTTCGAGGAGTGAGTCGCCGAGCAAACCGAGCGCGTCAGGCCTTGAGCGCGGCCACGACTTTTTCGACGGCGTCTTTCGCGTCGCCGAACAGCATCTTCGTGTTCGGCTTGTAGAACAGCGGATTGTCGATGCCCGCGTAGCCGGCTGCGCGCGAGCGCTTGTTCACGACGACGAGCTTCGACTTCCACACCTGCAGCACGGGCATGCCCGCGATCGGCGACGTGGGATCGTCTTCGGCCGCGGGGTTCACGATGTCGTTCGCGCCGATCACCATCGCGACGTCTGTCGTCGGGAAGTCCGCGTTGATCTCGTCCATCTCCATCACGATGTCGTACGGCACGTTCGCTTCGGCGAGCAGCACGTTCATGTGGCCCGGCAGACGACCGGCGACCGGGTGGATCGCGAAGCGCACGTTGGTGCCGCGCGCGCGCAGGACCTCGGTCAGCTCGCGGACCGCGTGTTGCGCGCGGCCGACGGCCATGCCGTAGCCGGGGATGATGATGACCGACTTCGCTTCCTTGAGCGTGGCGGCGAGCGTGGTGGCGTCGATGTCTTGGACTTCACCCGCTGGCTGTGCGGTGTCGCTGCTGGCCTTCTTGGGGGGCGCGGCACCGAAGCCGCCGAAGATGACGTTCCAGATCGAACGGTTCATCGCGCGGCACATGATGTAGGACAGGATCGCGCCCGACGAGCCGACGAGTGCGCCGGTGATGATCAGGAGGTCGTTGCCGAGCATGAAGCCCGCCGCGGAGGCGGTCCAGCCCGAGTACGAGTTCAGCATCGACACGACGACCGGCATGTCCGCGCCACCGATCGCGGCGACGAGGTGAACGCCGAGGACGCAGGCGACGCCAGTGCCGATGTGGAGGCCGAGCTGGTTGCCGTCGCGGCAATAGAGGTAGCCGCCGATGATCGAGGCCACGAGCATCGCGAGGTTCAGGAAGTGGCGCGCCGGGAGGAGCAACGGCTTGCCGGAGACGGAGCCGCGTAGCTTCAGGAAGGCGAGGACGGAGCCCGTGGTGGTGATGGCGCCGATCCAGACGTCGACGAAGATCTCGACGCGATGGGTGAAGTGCGGCGGGCCGACTTCGAGTTGGCCCTCGATCGGCGTGCCCGCGAGATCGAGCGCGTAACCGACGAGGACTGCGGCGAGGCCGACGAACGAGTGCAGGAGCGCGACGAGCTCCGGCATCTGGGTCATGCCGACGCGCGCGGCCATGAGAGCGCCGACGGTTCCACCGACGAGGATCGCGGCGAAAATGGCCGGATGGAACTTGCCGCCGAGCTGAGGGTTGGAGGCGAGTGTGGCGGCGATGGCGATCGCCATGCCGATGACACCGTAGAGGTTGCCGCGGCGCGCCGTCTCTTGCGACGACAGGCCACGGAGCGACAGGATGAACAGGACGCCTGCTACGAGGTAGGAGGCGTTGATCAGGATCTGTGAATTCAGGAAGGGCATGTCTTCACTTCCTGAACATCGCGAGCATGCGGCGAGTCACGAGGAACCCGCCGGCGATGTTGATGGTGGCGAAGAGAGTCGCGACGATCGCGACGATCACCGAGGTTTGTAGGCCGAACATCGCGCGTGCTCCGAGGAGGCCGCCGACGACAATGATGCCGCTGATCGCGTTGGTCACCGACATCAGCGGAGTGTGCAGCGCGGGCGTGACGTTCCAGACGACCTGGAATCCGACGAAGATCGCCATCACGAACACCGTGAGGTGCTGCAGCAGCTCGCGCGTGGACTCGCTCGCGATCGCGTCGGCCTGGCCGTAGCGCAGGTACACGAACGCGATCGCCGCGACGATTCCGAGCACCGCCATCACGGCGCCGACGGTCTTGCTCGGTGGCTTCGCTGCGGCTCCATGACCGCCGTGCCCGTGCGACTTCGCGACGGGCGCGATCGCGGGCGCTTCGCGGTACGGCGACTTGCCCTCGGGCTCCGCCTTCGCGGCGGGCGCGGGAGGCGCTTCGACCTTCTTCGCCGGCGGCGGTGGCCAGCGTGTCTCGCCGTTCTCGAGGACGAGCGCCGGACGGACCGCGTCGTTCTCGTGATCGATCTTGTGGCCCGCCGCACCGCCCATCTCCTCGAGGAAGTGGTGGAGGTTCGTGCCGTAGAGATCGCTCGCGACGTTCGGCATGCGGCTCGCGAGATCGGGGTAACCGATGATCGTGACGCCGTCGTGCTCGATGACTTGCCCCGGGACGGTCAGCTCGCAGTTGCCGCCCTTCTCCGCGGCGAGGTCCACGATCACGGAGCCGGGCTTCATCAGCTCGACCATGTCCTTGAACCACAGCTTCGGTGCCGGCCGGCCTGGAATCAGCGCGGTCGTGATGACGATGTCGACGTCCTTTGCCTGCGCGCGGAATAGCGCGTACTCGGCATCGAGGAACTCCTTCGACATCTCCTTCGCGTAGCCGCCCTGCCCTTCACCCGACTCTTTGATCGTCACGGTCAAGAACTCGCCGCCGAGCGACTTGACCTGATCCTCGACCGCCGCGCGTACGTCGAACGCGCGCACGATCGCTCCCAACCCGCGCGCCGCACCGAGCGCCGCGAGCCCCGCCACACCGGCGCCGATGATCAGCACCTTCGCGGGCCGTACCTTGCCGGCCGCCGTGATCTGTCCCGTGAAGAACGATCCGTAGCGATTCGCAGCCTCGATCACCGCGCGATACCCGGCGATGTTCGCCATCGAGCTCAGCGCGTCCATCTTCTGCGCGCGCGAGATCCGCGGCACCTGATCCATCGCGAGCACGGTCAACTTGCGCGCCGCCAACTTCGCGACCAGCTCGGGATTCTCCGCAGGGAAGATGTACGAGACGAGCGTCGCGCCCTCGCGCATCTGATCGGCCTCGGTCGTCCCATCCGCGTTCACGACCGGCGGCCGCAGCTTGAGGACGATATCCGCCTCCCACGCCTCCGCGCGATCGACGAGCTTCGCCCCGGCGTCCTTGTACTGAGCGTCCGGGTACGCAGCTGAGTCGCCCGCGCCTTTCTCGACGAGGACGTCCCAGCCGCCCTTTACCCATCGCGCTACGCTGTTGGGCGACGCAGCGACCCGCCGCTCCTCGGGCCGCGTCTCCCTGACGATGCCTAATTTCATGGACGCGCCAAAGGTGCCAAACCAGCGCGCTGGGCGAAAGGGCCGAACACCCCAAACCCACCCTCGAAAGCGCTAAGACTCGCCTCGATGGCCGATTCACGCGATGCCGAGCTCGCTTCCTTGCGCCAGGACCTGCAATCCCTGCGCACGACGGTCGCGGCTCTCGAATCCGAGCTGCGCACCGCGCAGGGCCGTGTCGACCTGACCATGCGCAACCAACAGCGCTGCCGCGCCTGTGGCCATCGCAAGATCGCGCACGCGCTCTCGGTCCTCGATCGCGGTGACAGCAACACGCGCGAGTCGCTCGCGCTCAATCGCCCCTCGTGGTGGTCGTCCAAGACCCAAGGCGAGCTCGAGGCGTTCGTGTGCATGAAGTGCGGCCTCGTCGAGTGGTGGGTCAAGGATCCCGAGTCGCTGCGTCCGCACGAGGACTATCTGACGATCCTCGATGGCGAGCCCGACGCGAACGGACCCTACCGGTGACACGCGACGGCTCGCGAACGAGCGGCGAGGATCGACAGCCCCGAGCCGACGAACGGCACGACGAGAACCGAGCCGACGAACGGCACCACGCTCGGCTGACCGAGATCGTCGACCGCCATGGGTTCGTGCACGCTCGCCTGTCGTGGGACGGCGATGCGCTGGTCGAGCTCGTCGTCGCGGGCGCGATCATACGTGGTGCGATCATCGACGATCCGTTGCTCGGCCGCGCGCACGAGATCGTCGCCGCCGGACCTGCCATCGACGCGAGCTCGCGCGGCAACACGTCGTCGTCGGCCGAATCGAGCGTCACGCGCGCGTTGCCGACGTCGAACGACACGCATGCACCCTCGTCGGGCTCGAGCGGCACGCTCGCATCATCGACGTCGGCGTCGAGCGACAGCCGCGCATCGATGTCGGCGAAATCGGACACGCCCGTGGCCACTGCGATGTCGGCGAAATCAGACACGCCCGTGGCGACTACGTCGCCGGCGAAATCAAACGCGCCAACGGGCACCGCGCCCGTGGCGACGGCGTCGCCGGCGAAATCAAACGCGCCAACGGGCACCGCGCCCGTGGCGACGGCGATGTCGGCGAAATCAAACCGGCGCGTGCTGACCACGATCTCGACGATCGACTGGGCGCGCCCGACGGAGATCCCCGCCATCGCAGCCCCGGGCGCGCTGCCGCCCGGTGCCGGCGGTGCGATCATGAACGTACTCGCGATCCTCGCGCAGCGCGCGGGTGTCACCGAGCTGCGCTACGCGGGGCCGTACCCGACGCACGCGTTGTTCTCTACGCTCGCGCGATCGTTTCGGACCACGACGACCGAGGACGAATTCACGTCGGCATTCGCGGATCGCGCTGCCCGCGTCGCTCGCGGGCCGATGGACGCGGTGTTCGTTCCCGCGCCGCACGAGCGGATCGCGATCGTTCGCGAGCGTGACACGTACGAGGGCCGAGATAGACGCGACGCGTACGGGTTCGAGTATGGGGACGAGGACATCGAACACGACGAGCATGGCATCGAGTACGACGACGAGGTCGAGATCGACGTGCACGGGATCATCGAGCTGCGCGACGGCATCGAACGCGCGACGATCGATGGCATCACGTACGCGCGCGGCGATGGTATCGCCCGCCTCGTCGAGCTTCGCGATGTCGGCGAAATCAAACCGCACGAGAGCGCTTCGCGCACCGACGACGCCCGCACCGACGACGCCCGCACCGACGACGCCCGCACCGACGACGCCCGCACCGACGACGCCCGCACCGACGACGCCCGCACCGACGACGCCCGCACCGACGACGCCCGCACCGACGACGCCCGCACCATCGATGCCCGCCTTCGACACGCGGCCGTTCGCGCGGAGGTCTGGTTCGCCGACGAGCTCTATGCCCGTGTCGCCACGCTCGACGCGCGCGGCGAGCTCGTCGATGGCCCCCATCCGATCCCCCCGTGTGACAGCGAGGTCATCGGCAAAGCGTTCCCGCGCGACATGACCGCCGCGCTCGCCGAGCTGATCGCGGAGCTCGTGCCCGCGCCGCTCGCGACGGCCGCGAGTGACGTCGTGGCCGGCCGCACGCTGCGCTGGGCAGACCTCGGCGCTCGAGCCGCGGCGCGCGTGGGCGACGAGCTCCAGTTGCATGCCGCGCTGTGGCGCGTGTCGCGATTCGGGATGGCGCGGTTGGCGATGGCCCTCGTCGAGGCGCTCGTGCCGATCGTCACGCCGCTCGCGGCCGCGCGCGTCGCGCATTGAATATTTTCGAGCGTGGAACGTAGCCTGCCGAAGGCACGTCTGATGTCGAGGTGATGTCGACTCGCGCGAGGAGCTGATGCAGGATGGGACCCATGACCAAGCTCGCTTCGATCGTATTGGTGTTGGGCTCTCTCGGTGGTGTGGCTGGGGCGGACGCGATGTTCGCGGACAACAAGCAGACCGCGACGGTGGACTGCACGAAGGACGCGTCGGTGAACATCAGCGGCAACGAAGCCACGATCACGCTGACGGGCACGTGCGAGAACCTGATGGTCGCCGGCAACAAGGCGAAGCTCACGGGCTCGGCGAAGAACGTCATCGTGTCGGGCAACGACAACACCGTCGATCTCGATGTGGTCGACAAGCTGCTCGTGTCCGGCAATGCGAACACCGTGAGCTACAAGAAGTCGTCGGACCCGAAGAAGAAGACGAAGGTCTCGAACCCGGGCAACAAGAACAAGGTCTCGCTCAAGAAGTAGCGAGCTAGACCGATGCCGTGACGTCGCCGCCCGAGGCTGCGAACGCGGCTTGATCGATCTCGAAGGTCCACTTGCCGCGCTTCGTCGGTTCGTCGAGTGCGACCTTGAGCATCTCGAGGTAGTCGAGGCGCGGCACTTCGTACGCGCCGAACCGCTCGAGGTGATCGGTGTGCACCTGGCAATCGATGAGGCCGATGTGCCACGCGTCGAGTTGGCGCACGCAGGCCGTGAAGGCGATCTTCGAGGCGTCGGGGGCGCGCGCGAACATCGATTCGCCGAAGAACGCCGCGCCGAGGGAGACGCCGTACAGGCCGCCGACGAGCAGATCGCCATCCCACGCTTCGATCGAGTGGGCAAAGCCGAGCTCGTGCAGCTTGGTGTACGCCTCGACCATCTCGGGGATGAGCCACGTGCCCGTCTGGCCGGGACGCGGCACCGAGGCGCAGCCTTCGAGGACGGACGCGAACGCGGTGTCCATCTTCAGCTCGTAGGGGCGGCGACGGATCGCCTTGCGAAGCGACCGCTGGACGATCAGATCGCGCGTCGTCATCACCATGCGCGGATCCGGCGAGTGCCACAGGATCGGCAGGTTCTCCGCGTACCAGGGGAAGATGCCCTTGGTGTAGCCGAGCAAGAGCCGCTCGGGTTTCAGATCGCCGCCGAGCGCCAGCAATCCATCCTCGGCGAGGTGGACCGGCGGAAACACGAGGCGGTCATCGAGCCGGAACACCGGCATCCGCGCAGCATAGCGCGACTCGCGCGGCGCGAACGGCGCGTGGCCGACTAGCGACGGCGGCGGCGCAAGAGAATCGCGATCGCCGGGAGCATCAGCGCGGCCCAGCTCGAGCTGCCACCGCTGGACGAGCAGCCGCCTTCGACCTCGGGCGACTCGTCGTGGAGATCGTCGCTCTCGGCGCTCTCGCCTTCGTCGCCGTTCGGCGTGATCTTCACCGCGATATTCAGCGTGCCGTATTGATCCTGGCCGTCCGTGAGGACGAACTGCGTGAACACGGGCGTCTCTTCCGTGACCATCGGCGCTTCGAACTCGATGTCGACGTTTCCGATCGCACCGACCGGGATCGCGGCCGCGAGCGGACCGACCTCGCTCGGCGACGTCCAGCTCGACGAATCGAACAGCTGGCTCGTGCCGCCACCCTCGACCATCACACGCGCGGCTTGCGGGATCGGAACGTTGCCCGTGTTCTGGAGCGAGATCGAGAACACACCGTGCGTGCCCGGCGCGACCTTGTCGGGACCATCGATCGACACGATCTCGGAACCGAGCAGGCGCGGCTCGCCCGGCTGCTGCGGCATCTGCGGTTGCGATGCCTGCGCACCCACGCACGTGGGGCCCACCGCGAAGCCCGTCGCCGGCGACGACTTCAGACGCGCTTCGGTCTGCGGACCGTACGCACCGTCCTCGGAGATCCGGTCGTTCGGGTTGTTGCGGTTCCACAGCCGCTGGAACGCGAGGACATCTTTGCCGCGGATGTCGGGCGACGCGAGGTAGTCGAAGTGGACCGGATCGCCCGGCACCGAGTGCGACCAGCCCTGGTTCGCCATCGCGGTGATGCGCGACGAGTAGTTCGCGATGTCGAGCGCGCGACCGCTCTGATGGTTCGACCGACCCGGCGTGGCTGCAGCGGTGATGCCGCAGCGACCCTGCTGGTACCAACGATAGAGGAGGTACTGCTGCGCGACGGTGCGGAAGCCGCTGTTGACCTGGATGGTGTAGTTCTGCGTGACCTTGCCGAGCGCGGTCTTCGCGGCCGCGCTGATGTACGGCAGCACCGCGGTGCTCGTGAACGTCAAATTCCCGCCGGCGGTGAACTTCGTCAGGCTCGAAGGGTTCATGCAGCCGATCTCTTCGGCGATCTGCTTCGACAGACCGACGACGACCGACGTCGAGCAGCCGGACGTCACGTACGTCGAAACGTTCACCTCGGATTGCGCGGTTCCATAGATCGGATCCTCCGGCTCCGCGCAACCCACCGCGAGCAGGCCTACCAGTAGGTACTGCACACGAGCGATTGCAGTGGGGATGCGGAGACCGTCCAACCGAGCAGAAGCGTTGTTCCGGGTCATCGTGGCCGTCCCGAAGAGCAACTCGCGGGCCGAACGTTATTGCGGACCTATACGTGCGCGAGTCGTGCAGTCGATTGCGCGTTGGCCGTATCGGCATGCGCGAGCGGCGCAGAACGATCGAGCGATTCGTAGGATGCATCGCACGGATCACAAGGCCACTCGCCATGGCGCCGTCGCGCGCCGGTGAGTCGATCCTCAGCGCGTGGGGGACCCGGCCCCGAGTGCGGCCGCCTGCGAGGCCACTCGCGAGTGGGGTAGCCTCGACGCGTGCGGTTGTTGTTCACGGGTAGCGGCTGGCTTCCGATCGTCGACATGATCGCCGCGCGCTTGCCCGCGGGCTCCACGCTCGTGTGCTGGGATCGCGCGGTGCCGCTCGTCGAAGCGATCGCGGACATCGACGTGCTGTTGCCCTCGAACGCGACGATCACGCTCGAGGTGATCCACGCCGCCCGAAAGCTGCGTCTCGTACAGCAACCGGCCGCGGGCACCGAGCAGATCGATCGCGCGGCGCTGCGAGAGCGCGGCATCCCGCTGTGCAACGCGCCCGGAACGAACCACGTCGCCGTGGCGGAGTGCGCGCTGTTCTTGCTGCTGTCGCTGGCGCGCCGCGCGCCGCTAGCCGCGCAACGGTTGCGCGACCGCGTGGTAGGCGAGCCCCTCGGTATCGAGCTCTCCGGGCGAACGCTCGGCGTGATCGGCATGGGGCGCGCTGGAACGGCGCTCGCGGACCGAGCGACCGCCCTCGGAATGCGTGTACGCGCGTTGCGCCGCGGCGCGAGCGATGCCGACCGAACGGCGTTCTTCGCCGCGTGCGATGCGATCAGCATTCACTGCCCGCTCACCCCCGAGACCCGGGGCCTCGTCGACGCGCGTGCGTTCGCCGCGATTCGCGACGGTGCGATGTTGATCAACGTCGCGCGCGGTGGCGTGATCGATCGCGCCGCGCTCGTCGCTGCGCTCGCGAGCGGCCGCCTCGGTGGCGTGGGTCTGGACGTGCACTGGAGCGAGCCACCGGACCCCGACGACGCGCTGTATCGCGATCCGCGTGTCGTCGCGTTGCCGCACGTCGCGGGCTCGACGGTGGAGGCGTTCACCCGGATCGCGGACGTCGTCGTCGATAACATCGCGCGCCTCGTGCGCGGCGAGCCCCTCCTCCATCGCGTGGTCTAGCGCTGGCCGGTTTCGGAAGGCGATTCGGTACGGCCGTGAAGCCCGTACACGAGATCGCACCCCGCTAGCACCAACCGCCCGACGAGCACGTCTCCGTGCGCGACAACATCATCTCATTTCACTGCCTGCGTACGCTTGTGACTGCGAGACCGGTTGCTGCATCGTAGCGTCACGTTTATGAGCTGGCTTGCTGGCTACCTGCGGTCCTCTGTCGGCGCCAAGCACGTGATGGCCGTGACCGGCCTGCTGATGTTCCTGTTCGCGATCGTCCACATGGTCGGTCACCTGCAGATGTTCGGCGGGCCGAGCATGTACAACGCGTACGCGAACTTCTTACAAAACCTGTGGGAGGTGAAGTGGCCCGTACGCGCCGGCCTCCTCGCAGTATTGATCGTGCACGTGGTCGTCGCGATCGGCCTCGTCGCACGCAACCGCAGCGCGCGGCCGATCGGCTACGCGAAGTACAAGCCGCGAACGTCGTCGATCGCGGGCCGCACGATGGCGGTCACCGGGCTGGTCGTGTTCGCGTTCCTCGCGTTTCACATCCTTCACTTCACGGCCGGACAGATCCAGCCGCAGTACTTCCACCTCCCGCAGCACGGCGGCACCGACGTGCGGGCCGGCGGCGCGTACGCGATGTTCGTGCACGGCTTCCGCCAACCCTGGGTGTACGGCATCTACCTCGCCGGCATCGCCTTGCTCTCTACCCACCTCGGTCACGGCGCCGCGAGCTGGATGCAGTCACTCGGCTTGCGCCACCCGAAATATCCCGCCGACAAGCTCGGTCCCGCACTCGCGGTGTTCCTGTTCGTCGGCTACATGGTCCCGCCCACCGCGGTGCTGCTCGGAGCGATTCGATGACCTTGAAGCTCGACGCGCGATCGCCATCCGGGGCGATCGAACAGAAGTGGCAACGCGCGAAGTTCGAGATGCGTCTCGTCAACCCGGCGAACAAGCGCAAGTACAAGGTGATCGTCGTCGGCAGCGGCCTCGCCGGTGGCGCCGCGGCGGCCACGCTCGCCGAGCTCGGCTACGACGTCGCGTGCTTCTGCTTCCAGGACACGCCACGCCGCGCACACTCGATCGCCGCACAGGGCGGCATCAACGCGGCGAAGAACTACCAGAACGACGGCGACTCGATCTATCGCCTGTTCTACGACACGGTCAAAGGCGGCGACTTCCGCGCACGCGAGTCGAATGTCTATCGTCTCGCGGAGGTCAGCGTCGACATCATCGACCAATGCGCCGCGATGGGCGTTCCGTTCGCGCGCGAGTACGGCGGTACGCTCTCGAATCGCAGCTTCGGCGGCGCGCAGGTCTCGCGCACGTTCTACGCACGCGGTCAGACGGGCCAACAGCTGCTCCTCGGCGTGTACTCCGCACTCGAGCGGCAGATCGGCGCCGGCAAGGTCACGATGTTCTCGCGCAGCGAGATGCTCGATCTCGTCCTCGATAACGGCCGCGCGGCCGGCATCGTCGTACGCGATCTCGTGACCGGTGCGATCACGTCGCACGCAGCGCACGCCGTCGTGCTCGCGACGGGCGGCTACGGCAACGCGTTCTTCCTGTCGACGAACGCGAAGGGCTGCAACGTGACCTCGACGTATCGCGCGTACAAGCGCGGCGCCGGCTTCGCGAACCCGTGCTTCACGCAGATCCATCCGACGTGCATCCCTGTCTCCGGCGATTTTCAATCGAAGCTGACGTTGATGTCCGAGTCGCTGCGCAACGACGGCCGGGTGTGGGTGCCGAAGAAGAAGGACGACACCGCGAAGCACCCGGACCAGATCTCCGAGGAAGACCGCGACTACTACCTCGAGCGCAAGTACCCCGCGTTCGGCAACCTGTCGCCGCGCGACATCGCATCGCGCGCCGCGAAGGAGCAATGCGACGACGGTCGCGGCGTCGGTCCGGGCGGACGCGGCGTGTACCTGGACTTCCGCGACGCGATCAAGCGCGACGGCGAAGACAAGATCCGCGAGAAGTACGGCAACCTCTTCGACATGTACGAGCGGATCACGGGCGAGAACCCGTACCGCGTACCGATGCGCATCTACCCCGCGGTCCACTACACGATGGGCGGATTGTGGGTCGACTACCACCTACAGACCACGATCCCCGGTCTGTTCTGCCTCGGCGAAGCGAACTTCAGCGATCATGGCGCGAACCGCCTCGGCGCATCGGCGCTGATGCAGGGCCTCGCGGATGGCTACTTCATCATCCCGTACACGATCGGCCACTACCTGGCCGGCGTGCCATCGAAGTCGCTGTCGGATCCGACGAGCGCCGCGTTCACCACCGCGGAGAGCGAAGTGCGCGCGAAGCTCGATCGCTTGATGAACGTGAAGGGCTCGCGGTCGATCGATTCGTTCCACAAAGAGCTCGGCCACATCATGTGGGAGCAGTGCGGTATGGCGCGCAGCAAGGAATCGCTGACGTCCGCGCTCGAGAAGATTCCGAAGCTGCGCGAAGAGTTCTGGAGCGACGTCACCGTCCTCGGTGATCGCGACTCGTTCAACCAATCGCTCGAGAAGGCCGGCCGCGTCGCCGACTTCCTCGAGTTCGCGGAGCTCATGTGCAAGGACGCGCTCGAGCGCGAGGAGTCGTGCGGCGGTCACTTCCGCGTCGAGCATCAAGCCGAGGGCGAAGCGAAGCGCGACGATCAGAACTTCTGTCACGCGGCGGTCTGGGAGTACGCGGGTGAATCCACGGAGCCGATCCGCAACATCGAACCGCTCGTGTTCGAGAACGTGAAGCTCGCCACGCGGAGCTACAAATGAGCGACGACTCGTTAAACCTCACGCTCCACATCTGGCGCCAGCGCGACCGCGCGTCGGCCGGCAAGATGGTCACGTACAAGGTCACGGGCGTGTCCACGCACGCCTCGTTCCTCGAGATGCTCGACATCCTCAACGAGCAGCTCACGCGAAAAGGCGAAGAGCCGATCGCGTTCGATCACGACTGCCGCGAAGGCATCTGCGGCATGTGTTCGCTGATGATCGACGGTCGCCCGCACGGTGGACGCCACGCGACGACGACGTGCCAGCTTCACATGCGGCACTTCACGAACAACGCGGAGATCTGGATCGAGCCGTGGCGCGCCGAAGCGTTTCCGGTGATCAAGGACCTCTGCGTCGATCGCACTCCGTTCGATCGCGTGATCGCCGCGGGCGGCTTCGTCACCGCGAACACCGGCTCGGCCCCCGACGCGAACGACATTCCGGTCCCCAAGGATCACGCCGATCGCGCGATGGATGCGGCCGCCTGCATCGGCTGCGGTGCGTGCGTCGCTGCGTGTCCGAACGGATCCGCGATGCTGTTCGTCGCCGCCAAGCTCGCGCACCTGCACCACCTGCCCCAGGGCCAACCCGAGCGCGCACATCGCACGCACGCGATGGTCACCGCGATGGACGCCGCCGGGTTCGGCAACTGCTCGAACCACTACGAGTGCGAAGCCGCGTGTCCCAAGGAGATCAAGCGCGACGTGATCGCGATGCTCAACCGCGACTACGCGAAGTCGGCGTTCGTCGCTCGCGACCGCGAGACCAAGTCCGACGGCGCGGGCTGATCTAGCCGGGGCTTGCCAGCCTGTTCCGCCGAGGCATGACCGATCATTGCCCTACGCTGGTGGAATGCTCGTCAAGATCGCCGCGTGCGCCGCGCTGCTCGTTGCCTGCACTCACCACCGCCCGCTGAACCAGGCGTTCGATGACGTCGAGCCGGGTCGCTGGGTGAAGGTCGAGACCACGAGCGGCACGCTGTCGGCGATCACGGTCCAGACCTCGACGGGCATCGGCTACCAAGCCGAAGGCGGCGGCATGATCGATCCGTCGGCCATCGTGCGCGTGACCGACGAGAGAACCCTGCGCGGTGCGGGCGAAGGCATCTTGATCGGCGCCGGCGCCGGGGCAGCAGCGGGTGCCGTACTCGGACTCGCCGACGGAGACGACCCGCCGTGTGGGGACAGCGAGTGGTGCTTCTTCCACCTGACCGCCGGCGAGAAGGCGCTCGTCGGTGGCGTCCTGCTCGGTGGCCTCGGCGCGATCGTCGGCCTCGCGGTCGGGACCGTGATGGGAAGCGATGACGTGTACGAGGGAACCTCGGGCGTCGCGATCACGCCGGGTGGTCCACCCGGTTCCGTCGCGGGAGCAACGATCACGTTCTGACGAGCGCGGCGGTTCGACTCGTAACGCTACCGGGTTCGTCGGTGATCACGCCGCGCGCGCGAGCGCCGCGATCGGCGGCGGCTTCACGATGTAATCGAAGTACGCGCTCGGATCGCCGGTGCGACCGTCCATCGCCGCGCGCGCGACATTGAACATCTCGCGCGCCGTCACGTAGTGCAGGCGATCGCCGCGCGCGATCACCTGCTCGCGCAGCGCGGCGTGCAGCGCGTGACCGCCGGGGCCGAGCAGCGATGCCGCCGTCTTCTCGAGCGAGCCGTGCGTGTGCACCTTGACGAAGATCCACTCGGGTTGGCCCTCGATGTGGATCGCCTGCTCGAGCCACGTCGCGACGCGCGATGCGGTCGGTGGATCGTCGCCGGTGATCGCGCCGTTCTCGATGCGGAAGCCGAAGCCCTTGCGCGCGAGCGCGAGCGGGCCCGTGATCATCAGCAAGCGATCGTCGAACGTCTTGCCGACTCTCGCGCGCTCGCCGTGCTCGTAGCAGCGCGCCTTGGTCAGGTCGCCCGTGGGCCAGTAGATCTGGTTGACCTTGTCGGGCTGACACGGATCGGGCGCGGACGGGAACGTCAGGTCGACGTAGCAGCCGAGGCGATGCAGCATCGGCAGCTCGTCGTCGACGCCGCACCACTTGCCATCGGGGCGACCGTTCGCGAGCGACCAGTTGCCGTGGATGAACGCCCACTGGTAGTTGCCGTTCGCATCGCGCGACAAGTGACCGTGCTCCGCGAACGTGCGCAGGTGTGACTCGATGCGCGGCGCGAGCGAGTGCGACGTGTCGTTGTCGTGATGGAGGTGGAACTCGACCTCGCCGAAGCCCTGGCGCGCGAGCGTCGCGAGCTGATCGAGGAAGTGCGGGCGATACTCCTCGCCCGGAAAGAACCAGCCGTGGCGCGGCGGGCGTCCATCGCTATCGCGAAACGACGCCAGTGACGGGTATCTCTCGCCCCACGTGTCGACGCGGGCATTGCCGACGTCGTCGGGAGCGGCGCCCCACAGCGGCTCGTAGTGGTCGCACAGCGCGAACAGCACGTGGCGCGACCCGCGCAGGGCGCGGTTGGGCCAGTGTGGCGCTCGCGCACGGCGCATGAAGTGACGGGCGTAGTCCCGCAGCCAGTAGTGGAGGTTCTTTTTGCGAAGTCGGCTGAGCACGCGTGGTGCATGGGTCCCGGAGCAATTCCCGTGCTGGATTTCTACGGTCCGATTCTCTCGAAGGTGCTGTTCCCCGCGTTCGAAGCCGCGCGTGGTCGGCCGACCGTTCCGCTGCTCCGCTATCTGGAGACGACACAGCACTGGTCCCACGACGCGCTCGTGGATCTGCAGATCGGACTACTGCGTCGCTTGATCCGCCACGCGTATCGCCACACGCCGCATTACCGACAAGTCCTCGACGAGCGCGGGCTGCACCCCGAGAGCATCCATTCCCTCGACGCACTGAACCGCCTGCCGATCCTCGATCGCGCGACGGTCGTGCGAACCCTCGACGCCCGCACGGCGGACGCGCCGCCGAAAGTGGTCGTCACGAAGCAGACGAGCGGCACGACCGGGGAGCCGGTCATCGTTCGCTACAACGCGGAGTCGCGGCAGTGGCGCGATGCAACGCGGTGGCGCGGTTACGGCTGGGGTGGCTATCGCATCGGCATGCGCGCGTATCACTACTGGGGACACGCGATGCCAGCGAAGACACGCGTCGCTCGCGCGAAGGTGATGCTCGATCGCGCGCTCAAGCGCGACTGCTACGTCGACTGCACGCCGCGCGGTGATGCAGCACTGATGTCTGCCGTGGATCGACTGCGCTCGTTCCGGCCGAACGTGATGGTCGCGTACGCGGCCGGAGCCTCCGCACTCGCGCGCTTCGTCCTCGAGAAGGGGCTGCGCGATTGGGATGACATCCCCGTGCTCGTCGGTGCGGAGCGCTTGTGGCCCGCCGAGCGCGAGCAGATCGGCAAGGCGTTCGGCCCGGCGTTCGAGACGTACGGCTGTCGCGAGGTGATGCTGATCGCCTCGGAGTGCGAAGCGAACGACGGCATGCACGCATCGATGGAGAACCTGATCGTCGAGATCATCGTCCGCGAACCGGACGGATCGGTGCGCCCCGCGAAGCCCGGCGAGACCGGCGAGATCGCGATCACCGATCTGCACAACCTCGCGTGTCCGATGATCCGCTACGTGACCGGGGATCTCGCGGTCGCGCGAGCGAAGGAGCGCTGCACGTGCGGTCGCGCGCTCGATCGAATCGGACCGATCGAAGGCCGCGTCACGGAGACGCTGCGCGATGGCAACGGCGACGCGGTCAACGGCCTCGTGTTCAACATCCTGTTCTCGTCGCTGACCGATGACGTGCGTAAGTTCCAGATCGTGCAGCGCCTGGACGGCAGCGTCGTGATGAAGGTCGTCCCGAAGAGGGGCGCTACCCTGCCAACCGTCGCGTCCGGCATGATCAACGCGTTCGCCGAGAAGTACCTCCCCCGCGCACCTTTCGGCATCGAGTACGTGGAGGACATCCCTCTCTCGGGGGCGGGCAAGCGCAAGGTGGTCGTCGTCGAGCGCTGACGGGTTGCGACTGCCGGCCCGCGGTGTCCGTCCGGACCCGCATGCAGGTATCCTCGAACCCACCCATGCAGCTCGTCGCTCCTCCGATGACTCCGTTCCCGCTAACGATGCAGATCGGCATGAAGCGGTTCTATGGCCACGTGTTCCTCGGCCCGGGCCGGCTCTACTTCGTGTGCGGTCGCAAAGGCGGCGCGTGGGGCGCGGTGATCGGCCAGAGCCTCGGTGGTCTGGTCGGTGCGGCGATCGTCGCGGCGGCGACTCCGGGCGCCGGTGGCGCGCCGACGAACGTCGTCGACGAAGCAACGGTGATGCAGGCGATCTCCGCGAACGAGGGCAGCATGATCCTCGAGGCGAAGGACATCACGATGATCAAGCACACCCTCTGGTGGCGCTTGATCAAGTGGCACGGCAAGACGGTCGGTCTGCCGCAAGGAATGTCCAAGGACCTCCGCGCCGCGATCGGTCAGTGGGCGAAGTACCACAACGTTCCGCACAAGGTCTAAGCGAGCTCGGCGCGTAGCGCGACGAGGCGCGGCTCGATGACGAGCTCGCCGTGCGCGTGCGCGAACGCGATCGCTTCGTCGGCGATCTCCCGCGCCATCGCATCGTGACCGCCGACGCGCAGCGCCGCGATCAGCAGCATCGCGAGCCACGTGGTGCCCATCGGCAGCGCGACGCAACGCGCACGAAACTTGTCGACGAGCTCCGCCGCCGCTGCATGCGTGATCGGCTCGACATCGTGATTCGCCCACGCGAGGACGATCTGCGCGTTCGGGTGCCACGCCTCGGTCACCGGTAGCGCGAGCACCGCGGTCGCGCTGCGGCGTGCTGCATCTCGCTCGCCGCGCAAGAGGTGCAGCTCGGACACCATGTTTCCCGACGCTGCCGTGGCGTACGGATCCGCGGTCTCGATCGCGATCTCTCGCGCGCGAAGAGCGATCGCGATCGCGCGATCGGGGTCTCCGAGGAGCCAGGTCGTCGACGCGAGGTACACGACGAGCACGGTGTGACGACGCGAGCGATCCGCGGTGTGCCCGGGCACGAGCTCGTCGGCGACCAGCTCTTCGAGCAGCGCTCGCGCGGCTGCGAGGTCGCCTCGCCAGAACGCATTGATCGCCGTCGGGCCGCGCACGAACGCCCGCGCCGCGGCGTCGAGCGGAAACACGCCGAGCAGCGTCTCGATCTCGGTGCACGTGAGCAGCGCCGCGGCGTTATCGGCGAGCGTGGTCTGTCGCGCCGCGAGGAACGTCAGCGCGGTGTAGAGCTGCTTCGATGGACCGTGGAGCTCGCGCGATAGCAAGACCATGCGCTCGAACAGCGAGAGCGGATCCTGCTCCGCGCGCGTGGTCGTTCGCAACGCCGCGGATGCCATGCCGAACGACGACAGGATGTTCTCGCCGTGACGGATCGCGGTCTCCGATCCACCGAGGATGCGCAGCTCGCGCTCGTCGCGTTCGCGCGTCGGAGGAAGCTTCGCGAGCGCCGTCAGTGCGCTGCGATAGAGCCGCAGTGCATCCGCGCTGGCGAAGCGCTTGGCCGCGCGCTCGCCCGCGATCGCGTAGTAGTCCGCCGCGCGCGACGCGACGCCGCCCGCGTCGAAGTGCGTCGCGATCACGTGCGCGACGTCCTGGGTTCGATCGCGATACGCCGCCTCGAGGCGCTCCGCGATCGCTCGGTGCTGGCGCAGCCGCCGCGCGTGCGGGATCCGCTCCGCGCTCGTCTGTTGCACGAGGCTGTGCGTCATCGCGTATCGCGTGTGCAGCGTTCCGTCGGGCCACTCCTCGCTGCCGTCCCGCACGAGGAACAAGCTGCGCCGCACGAGCGAATCGCACGTATCGTCGACGTCTTCGATCGACGCATCCATCGCCGCGGCGACCAGCCCCGTCGCGAACTGCCCGCCGACCAGGCTCGCCGCTTCGAGCGTGCGCTGCTCGTGCTCGATCAACCGATCGAGCTGGATGTCGATCAGCTGCGTGACGCTCGCCGGCCGATGCGCGGCGATCTCGTCCAGCGACGCCGCCAGCTCCCATCGCCCGTCGCGCTGCACGACCATGCCGCGTCCGACGAGCTCGTCGAGCAACGCGACGACGAACAGCGGCGTGCCGCCGGTGATCCGATCGACGATCGCGGCGAACGACGCCGGGAAGGCGTGCCCCGGGAACCGCTGCGCGAGGATGTCGGCGATCGCGGCTAGGGCGATCGCCGACAACGAGATCGAGATCGCCCCCGACCGCGCGACGAGCATCCGCATCGTCGCGCTCACCGGATGCGCCGTCGACAGCGCCGCTTCGCGACGCACCGTCACGATCACCAGTATCCGCGCGCGCTCGCGGCGTTGGCCGAGCTGCGCGATCATGTCGATCGTCGCGAGGTCGCTCCATTGCAGGTCTTCGAGCACGACGATCAGCGGCTGCGTCGATGCCAACGCATCGAGCGCGTCGACGATCTCGCGCGCCATCACCGCATCGCCACTCGCACGCGCGCGCTTGCGCGCATCCGCTTCCTGCGCGTCGCTCAGGAGCTGCGGTAGCAGCAACGCGAAGGCAGGCGCGTGCCGGACGAGCACGGCGATCCGGTCGGGTGCGGCGCGCAGGCGGCCGAACAGATCCAGCACCGCGAGGTACGCCTCGGGCGCTCCGTACTGCTCGATACACGCGCCGCGGAGCACGAGCGCGTTCGCCTCGATCTCGTCGAGAAACGAGTCGACGAGCGTGGTCTTGCCGATGCCCGGATCGCCGCTGACGAAGCACAGTTGCCGGTGGCCCGAGCTCGCCTTCGCGAATGCCGCCCGCAGCGTCGCGAGCTCGGCGTCGCGACCGGCGAGGTGCCGTCGCTCGACGGTGATCGATGGCTCGCGCGCATCGTCGGCGAGCTCCGCGGTGAAGCGATAGCCGCGTCCGATGACGGTCTCGATGAATCCTTCACCGAGCGCCTGCCGCAGCTCGTGAACGTGCGTGCGCACCGCGCTCTCGCTGACGACCTGCCCGGTCCACACGTGGTGGAGGAGCTCCTCGTGGGTGACCAGGCGCCGCGGATTCGCGACGAGGAATGCGAGGATCGCGAACGGCTTGCGCCGCAGGGCGACCTGCGAATCGCCCTTCCACAATCGCTCTTCTGCGAGATCCAGCCGGAACGGCGGGAACGCCACCACCGGCTGGTTCTATCACGCGACTCTCGCTAGAAGCCCATCCGGTCGCGCTCCATCTCCATGCGGCGCAGGTCGGCTTCGTTGCGCTTCAGGCGATCCTCTCGCGACTCGAGCTCGATCGTCACCGACGTATTCACCGGGGCGTCGATGCGGAAGTACTCGATCCACTTCGTGCCGTCGCTGTAGTTCCCGCGATAGGCAGACGAAAGTGATTTGTTCAGCGCGTCGCTCATGCACGCGGCGAAGTCCGGGCTTCCCGTCGCGACGATCGTGAACTGTCGATCCTCGGGCTTCGCGGTCACCGTGATCGTCGATGTCGCGCCCTTCTCCGGGGTCGGCAGGCAGTCCGTCGCGTGGGTCACTGCATACGCGCGCAGGTTGTCCGGACTGATGACGACGCGCGGGCGAATCACGATGCGCTGCTTCGCATGCAGCTTCCACGCGCCGGCACCGAGCTCCGCGAAGTGTTGCTTCGCTTCGCGGACGAGACAATCATCGACGAGCGCGTTCGCGGGTGACGAGATCCCGCGCACCGTCATCGCCTCGCGCGTGCTCGTGATCTCGATCGTCGCCTCTCGCACGATCGCGCCCGGCCGCGGCGAGCACTCCGACGGGTACCAGTCCGCGAGCTTCTTCTCGAGCATCTCCTGCGGCGGCGTGAACGAGAGATCGAGCCCGGTGAAGAACGATTTCGGACGTCCGATGTACGCCCCACCGCCGCGCTGGACATCGCTCGCCGCGCGCACGAAGCACTGCGCGAACGGATCCCTGCTCTTCGTCGACACCTGTGCGTTTCCGCGCTCGTCGCCGACGATGAAGACGAGCAGGCTCTTCATCGGTGCGTACGTCCGCGCGCAGCGCAACGCGATCGCGTCCTTCGCCTCGAGGATCGCCTCACGCACCGAGGATGCGGTCGGCAACGGGCTGTAGCCCGGTTGGATCATCGCGAGCTCGTCGACGGTGAAGCCATGCGCGTCGGCCCACGCCACGAGCGCGGGCACGGGCATCTCGCGAACGTGCGCGTACTCGAAGCGTGCGTTGATCGCCTGCGCGAGCGCCTCGTCGCCGCTGTCCGCGATCAGCTGCCCGACCGCACAGTGCACGCCGCGATCATCGATGAAGCGCGGGCGACGTCCGGGGTACCCGTCGTCCGTGCGACGAGGGAACACGCCGCGCTCGATGTAGCGCTCGAGATCCGCGAGCGCTGCCGCGCGCGCCTCGCGGCGCGACGAGCTCAGCGCCGACACGTCGCGATCGGCGAGCAATGCGTGAACGAACGCGAGGTGCGCACGAACCCGCGCGACCTCGTCACCTGGCTGGGTGTGACCTGCCCAACTGGCGTCGCCGATCAGCGTGTTGATCGCGCGATCCGCCCACGCCTCCACGAACCACAGCGCGACGAGAGTGACGGCGAGAGCGAGGCGCATGGTCTATAGACGCTCGGACCGCGTGAGATGTGCAGCTTTTTTACCGAGGGGTATGCTGCCCGCGTGCGTGTCCCTCTCGTCGTAGTCACGGGCTTTCTCGGCAGCGGGAAGACGACGCTCGTCAATCGGATCCTCGCGCGGCGCGCGGCTCGCGGCGAGACGTCCAAGCTCGGCGTGATCGTCAACGAGCTCGGCGCGGTCGGCATCGACGGCGCGCTGCTCGGGGGCGAAACCGCGCGTCAGGTCGAGCTACCGGGCGGTTGTGTCTGCTGCGTGCTCGGGGACGAGCTCGACCAGACGCTGCTCGATCTCGTCGAGAAGACCCCGACGCTGTCCGCGATCGTCCTCGAGACGACCGGTGTGGCCGAGCCGCTGCCGATCGCATGGGCGGTCCGCCGTGCGCCGGTCAGCGACGCCGTGCGCCTCGCCGCGGTGGTCACGCTCGTCGACGCGACCACCTTCGTCGCGAACCGCGACGTCTCGGAGGCGGTCGATGCGCAGGTCGCGTACGCCGATGTCATCCTCGTGACCAAGTCAGAGATCGCGACAGACCACGACACCAGCGCCGCGATCGCTGCCGCCCACGAACTGGCACCGCGCGCCCAGCTGCGCACCGGCACGACGGATACGCACGCCGCGTGGCTCGAAGATGTCCTCGCGGACCCGTCCTTGGTGGACCTCGTCGACCTCCCATCCGATCAGGCAGGGTCAAGCCGGCATGTTCACGACGAGAACTGTCGGCATCCCGACCATTCGGCTGCACATGGAATCGACAGCGTCTGGATCCGTGTCGGAAACGTCGTCGACTTGGAAGAGCTGTCCGATCACCTCGGGGATCTCCCGGACAACTACGTGAGGATCAAGGGGATCCTCCGAGCTGTCGACGAGAGCACGGGATCGTCGGAGCCTCGCTGGTACGCCATTCACCGGGTCGGTCTGCGGGTGTCGTCGGAGCCCGTCGACCCTCCGGGCTTCGACAACCCCCATGAAGGTCGCCTCGTCGGGCTCGGACCGGATGTTTCTGCGAATGTCCTGACACGGGCAATTACCTCCTCCCTGCGACCCTAGATCGCACGGGCATCCGACTTGCTTGGTTAGTCGTAGTCACCATGTTGGTCGTCATGCGCCGCCTCACCCTCCTCGCCACGCTGGCCATTGCCAGCGCGTGCGGCGACAAGCCGGTGGGCGTGACCGTCGAGACTGACGCGGACTACAACCACACCGAGCTCCAGCAGGCCGTCGACAAGTTCGTCGCGGCTGGACGTACGCCCGAGGCCTACCAGCAGTTCGCGAAGACCGTGCTGTCCCTCCGCCAGGGCATGGACCACACGGTCGCCCTCGAGGCCGAGCTCAGGCTGGTCGTGCTCGCCCTCGCGCCGGTCACCAGCGTCAAGACCCTGTCGATGCCCGAGCAAGTCGAGGCACTCGCGCTCACGGTATGGCCGACGCTGCTCCAGCCGACGTTCGAAGAGGACGCCGTGCTGATCAAGCGCGATCCGAAAGCAGCATTGCTCCAGCCGCTGCCCGATGAAGACGCACGTGCGTACTTGCAGCGACTGTGCGGTGGTCCGCTCGCCGGCGAGTGCAAACAGATCGTGCCGGAGCTGCAAGGTGCGCTCGTACAAGCGCTCGCCACGCGTCGCGCGATGGAGCGCGTGCGTAACGCCGTCGCTGAATGTCAGGCGTGCAGTGCGGAGCCGGGATGGCACGACGCGATTCGCCAGTGGGAAGACCTCGATCGCTCGATGCACGGATCGCTGTTCGAGATCGAACGCCGTGGTGATCCGGACAACTGGCCGATCGCCGGCAACGCCTCCGAAGATGGAAGCGCTCTCGCAGATCCGACCGCGCTCTGGCGCGAAGCAGAGATCAACGCGATCGGCGAGGTCGTGATCAGCGGCCAGCGATATTTCGGCGAGCAGCGCATCGCAGCGCTTCGCGAGCTCCGCGGCGACAGCGACACGATCTCGCTGCACCTTCGCCCCGAGCTCACGCTCGCACAGGTCAAAGGCATCCTCGCCGATGCGAAGAAGGCAGGCGCCACCAAGGTCGCCGTCGTCGCGCGCGCCGCCGAGTATCCGTGGTCGCGCCGCGTCTACTGGCTGTCCGATGGCGGCATCCGCGTCGGGCTACGGCCCTCGGATTCGCTGCAGCTGCTCCTGCACACGATCGATCACGTGGCCGGCCCCGGCGCCGTCGCCCGCGTCGACTGAGACCCGACACGCGTGTCGTGATTCGCGGTCGAGCGAGCGTCGTGTCGCGCGCAACCGCGTGATTCACGCCGATCGCGCGTGGCGCCGTCGTTGCTGTAGCGCGCGCATGCGCTTCGCTCTCGCCGTGCTGTTCGTCACCTCGACCGCTCACGCGGAGCTGCGCGCCGAAATACATCTCGGCGGTGGCCTCGAGGGCGGAATGATCACGGGCAAGCCGCGCCCCGACGGCGTCGCCGAAGCGGGTCTCCTCGTCGAGGGGCTGTTGCCCGGGCGCGACTGGGGATTCGGCGCGTCGGCCGAGGCCATCGGTCGGCTCGCGGACACGGGCGCGCGCGAGGAATCGAAGTTCGACATCACCGTGCGCTTCGCGCGCCCCGATCGGCGATTTCGGTTCGGCGTGGGCGTCGGCGTGCGCGCGATGCTGCTCGATCACGACGGTGCGAGCGAGATCGTGAACGGCTACGACTTCATCCACCTCGACGGAACGATCGCGATCGCGAGCTGGTCCGTGACGCCCGCGGTGAACGTCGGCGTCGACTTCTATTACGCGTGGACGATGGGCTGTTACAGCGACACCGTGAGCGTGCCGTCCGTCGGCGACATGTTGCCGCCCCAGAAGCACGTGCGGTGCGGTGACACGATCACCACGACGTACACCGGTGGATTCGCGACGTCCGTGCGCTGGCGGTAAGCTCGGCGCGCGTGATCCGTTCGCCCCACCGCTGGAAGTACCTCGGGTGGATCGCATGCGCGGTGGTCTTGGTCTTCGGGCTGCGCGAGTTCGTCGACGGCGAGGACGGATGGCACCGCACGATCAATCAGCCGAGCGCCGACGGCGCGTACTACTACGTCTATCTCCCGTCGCTGTTTCTCGACGGTGATCTCGACTTCGACAACCAGTACACCGTCACGAAGAACTGGTACCGGCTCGGCAAGACGCCGATCGGTCGCGCGGGCAACGTGTTCGGCATCGGCCCGGCGATCTTTCAAGCGCCGGCATTCCTGGTCGGCCACGCGATCGCGATCGCGAAGGACGAGCGAGGCGATGGGTTCTCGACGTGGGAGACCGGCCTCGTTCTCTCGACGTCGCTGATGTTCACGCTCGGCGCGGTGCTGCTCGTCGCGAGGCTCGTGCGCCGTCGCATCGGCGATGGACCGGCGAGCGTCGTCGGTCCGTTGCTCGCGATGGTCGCGGGCTCGCTCTGGTACTACTCGATCCGCCAGCCGGGCTACGCACATCCGTATGCCGCGTTCGCGACCGCGTGGCTGATCGAGCGCTGGGACGCGTCGTACGACGGCGAAGGCCCGCGCAGCTGGAAGACGTGGCTGCACCTCGGCATCGCGATGGGCGCCGCGATCCTCGCGCGACCGCAGCTCGTGTTGTGGGGCGTCGTGCTCGTCGCCGCGGTGATCGATGATCTGCGCAAGCGCGGCGACGTTCCGTGGAAGTCACTCGTCGCGCGCTGGGCGATCGCGGGCGGTGCGATGCTCCTCGTGTTCTCGCCGCAGCTCGTCGCGTGGAAGCTGCTCTACGGCAGTTGGTACACGGTCCCGCAGGGCGAGGGTTTCATGCGCTGGGACGATCCGGCGTGGACCGAGACGCTGTTCTCGTCGAGAAATGGCCTGTTCCCGTGGGCGCCGCTGTATCTGCCGATGCTCGCCGGCCTCGCGTTCACGAGCGCGCGTCGCCGGCTCGCGTCGCTGCTCCTGCTCGGTCTGTTGCTGCAAGCGTTCGTCAACGGCGCGGTGTGGGACTGGTGGGCCGGCGGATCGTTCGGTGGCCGGCGCTTCGACTCGACGTTTGTCGTGTTCGCGTTCGGCGCCTCCGCGTTACTGCACGCCGGGTTCGAGCTCGTGCGCGCGGCGATCCGCGGCTCGTGGCTCGTGCGCGCCGGCGCCGTGCTCTCGGTGTTCGCGATGGTGATCGCGCTGTATGTCGCGCGCGGCCAGTACATCCTCGCGCGCGAGACGTCGGTGACCTCCGCGCGCATGATGGGAGGCGAAGCGGCCGCCGAGACCTACGTGCGCAAGGTCGAGGAGTTTCCGGGACGCATGTCGGCGCGGCTGTCGAACTGGGTCACCTGGCCCGCGCGCACGTTGTTCGCGTGGCGCAACGATGTCGACCAACGCGCATATGATCGACTCGTCGGCGTGCATCACCTCGGCGAGACGTTCGTCGGGCTCAACGCGTTCGGCGACAAGCGACAGGACATCCTGTCGTTCGACCGAATGGCCGAACCACGGTTTCGCGGGATGAAGGTGATCGCGAAAGGAACCGCCGAGCTCGTCCGCTACGACGCCCGCATGTTCGTCGGCCTGAATCGGCGCGGCGATGTCCGCGTGCGGATCCCGATCCAAGCGTCGGGCTTTGTCCGTGTGGGCTGGGATGGCGACGTGATGGTCGACCGCGTGCTGGTCGGGACCGAGGTTGTCGAGCTCGTCGTGCGCGATGTCTCGCGCGGTGTGCATTGGTTAGAGCTCGAGGCCGCCCCCGGAACGCGCCTGCAAGAGCCCATGCTCCTTGCCGAGTAGGGCGGACCTCGCTGCCAGGGCCGGATAGACGACATCGCGTGGCGCGCTGCGAAAGCGCGATCCTCGTCGGGTAACCGCGTGTTCGTGTTACGTTGGGGTCGTGTCCAGGCAGCTCCGGATACGCGTTGTCGGCCTGTTGGCCGTCTTGCTATCTGGAATGGTCGCGATCGGCATGATCGTGCCCGCGTGCGGCTTCGAAGCGCCGAACCTCCAGGACGTACCGGACGACGCGGCGAACCTGCTTCCCGATGCGCCGCCGGACGTGTTCATTCCCGACGCCGCGCCGTGCTCGTCGCTGATCAAGACGTGCGTGTCCGGAACGGTGCTGCGCGCATGCCAGATGGTCGGCCAATTGCCGGCGGAGACCACGTGCGATTGGGACTGCGTCGACGCGCCCGAGCCGCACTGCCGCGTGTTCAGCCCGTCGGGTGGCGCGGTCGTCCCCGCGGATCTCGATCGCGGGATGGCGATGGCGGCCGGTCTGCAGAAGCGCACGTTCACGTCGCTCACGCAGGCCGGATCGATCAACACGGATACCGGTGCGATCCAGATCGGACTCGATGGACGTCAGGCCGGCACCGGCGTTCGCAACGGCGTCGACTTCAAGGTCGTCAACGGCGTCGGCGTGTTTCGCTTCCTCGAGCTCGAGCTCAAAGGCTTCCAGGACATTCGCGTCACCGGCGCGAACGCACTCGCGCTCGTCGCGATCGACAAGATCTCGATCAGCGATGGAACGCAGATCGACATGCGCGGCACGTGCTCGGCCCGCACCGCGGGTCCCGGTGGCAAGACGGGCGGCGCGCCCAACACGGCGGGCTCCGGAACCGGCGCCGGTGGTGCGGGTGACAACACCGGCGTGTGCACCGGTGGCGGCGGCGCGGGCAACTCGCGCGGCGGTGGAAACGGCGGCGGCAAAGCGAACGCCGGTGGAACGAGCGGCAACGCGATGATCACCGTACTGACCGGTGGAGCCGGCGGTGGCGGCGGTGGAACGGGTGGCGATGGCGGCGGTGGCGGCGGAGCGATCCAGCTCGTCTCGAATGGAGCGATCACGTTCAACGCAGGCGTGCTCAATCAGGTCGGAATCAACGCGGGCGGCTGCGGCGGAAAAGCCGGATCGTGCGGCGGTGGCGCGGGGGCCGGCGGCGCGATCCTGATCGAAGCCAAGACGGTCGACTTCAACGCCGCGTTCATCACCGTCAACGGAGGTGGTGGTGGCGGCGCCGCGAATGGCACGAGCGGCGAGATGGCGCAGACGTCGGCCCGCGCGAACGGTGGCGCCGGCGCGACTCCGATAGGCCCCGACAACGACGGCGGGGATGGTGGTGCCGGCGGCGACGATGGCGCGACCGCGTCTCCCGGCGGCGTCCGCGATTCGCGCGGGGGTGGTGGTGGTGGTGGCGTCGGCTGGATCCGGATCAACACCAAGAGCGGCAGCATCGGCCAGAACAACACCCTGTTCTCGCCGACCCTCCCGTCGACGTCGGCTTCCACGGGTATGGCAAACGTGAACTGACGCTGTAGCGGGTCTCACGGCCTCCTGTGACGGAGATACCGGGTGGTAGATGTCGCCGGCGGGTGGATCGCTCTCCTGTGGCAGCTCGGACTAAAATCCGAGGAATTCCTCAGGCATAATATTAACGTGACCATTCCGGCGGGGACCTTGGTCCCCCGCGACGCCAGAGATTTCGGCAACTATCAGCTGATCGCGAAGCTCGCGACCGGCGGGATGGCCGAGATCTTTTTGGCGCGGCCCAACGCGCGCGATGGAATGACCAGCACGAGTCCCAAGGACGTGTTGGTGCTCAAGCGAATCCTCCCGCACCTCGCGGAGGACGAGCACTTCGTCACGATGTTCCGCGACGAAGCAGATCTCGCGAGTCAGCTCACGCACAAGAACGTGTGCCACGTGCACGCGTTCGGCGAGTACGCCGGCACGTGGTTCATCGCCATGGAGTATCTCCACGGCGTTCCGCTGTCGCGCATGATGACGCGGCTGTCGAAGGCCGGAAAGATGCTCGACGTCCGCATGGTCGCGGGCATCGTGATCCAGGCGTGCGAGGGCCTCCACGCGGCGCACGAGGCAAAAGGGCCGGACGGCGCGTTCCTCCACGTCGTCCATCGCGATGTCTCACCGCCGAACATCATGGTGTGCGGCGACGGCATCGTGAAGGTGCTCGACTTCGGCATCGCGAAGGCGCGCGGTGCGAACTCGCGCACGCGCACGGGCACCGTCAAAGGCAAGAACGCGTACATGAGCCCCGAGCAGATCCTCGGCAAGCCGCTCGATCGCCGCAGCGACGTGTTCGCGCTCGCGATCGTCATGTACGAGATGCTCGCGATCAAACGCCTGTTCCATCGCGACTCGGACTTCCTCACGTTCAAAGCGATCACCGAGGAGCCCATCCCCGATATTCGCGAGCGCCGTCCGGATCTGCCGCCGGGTATGCGCGCCGCGTTGATCCAAGCGATGGCGCGCGATCCGAACGGTCGCTTCGATACCGCGCAGGCATTCGCGAACGCCATCCGTCAATCGCTCGCCACGCTCGGCGGTCCTGCGTCTCCCGCCGACCTCGCGCGCCTGTTGTCGTCGGATTTCGGCGACGAGATGGCGACGCGCGACGAGATCCTCAAGGCCGCCGAAGAAGCGCCGCTATCGATCCCGCGCACCGCCTCGATGCCGCCGATCCCGCAGGTGCGCGCGACGCCACCGCCGCTACCGCCGGCCGCGCGCAGCGGCGAGCTCGGCTCGCGCGCGAAGCCCGCTACTACGCAGCCACCGCAGTCCGTGCCGACGATGATCGTGCAGGGCGAAGGCTCGAGTCGCATCGAGATCGCCGTGCCGCCGTTGCCCGCCGGTGTCCGTGATCTATCGCAGTCGGTCTCCGAAGACTCGTGGATGGCCAACCCCGACACGAACCTCCTGCGAGCGCATCGCTGGAAGGGAGTGATCACCGTCGTGCTCGTCATCGGCGCACTCGCCGCGATCGCGATCGCCGTCGTGCTGATCACGGGCTCGGGTCGCGACGACGAGGGCTCCGGCAGCAACGAGCCGGTCGTCACGCCCACGTCGCACGACGCGGCCGTCGCGCCACCTCCCGGCGTCGACGCGGGCAGCGGGATGACCAAAGAGGACATCTACGCGATCTCGCGCTTCGGCTACTTCACGATCAAGTCGAACGCGAAGACGACGATCTATGTCGACGGCAAGTACATCGGCGAGACACCGATGACGCGCCTGCCGCTGCCGCCCGGTCCCAAGAAGATCAAAGCGGTCGGCCCGAAGAACAAGGTGAAGCAGTTCACGACGACGATCCTCGGCGGTCAAGACACCGACGAGGGCACGATCATCTGGTAACGCGTGGAGTTGCTCGACCTCGTCGCGGCGCTCGCGTTGGGCGTCGGTCTCGGCGCGATCACCGGCATGCCGCTCGGCGTGATCAACGTGGCGATCGTCGACGCTTCGATCGCGGGCGAGCGCCGCCACGCCCGCGGCCTCGCGCTCGGCGGCGCGCTCGCCGATGCGGCGCACACGCTGCTCGCGTACGCCGGCCTCGGTCGCCTCGTGACCGCACGTCCGCTGTACGCGCGTTGGTTGGCCATCGGCGCCGCGATCGCGATCATCGCGTTCGCGATCGCCGCCTGGCGACGCCGGCACCTCGCGCGCGCGAACGGCGAACACGCTCCGAGCACCGCGGAATCGGCACCAACACCAGCCACCTCCACCGATACTCCTCTCGCGCGAGGAATCCTCTCGGGCATCGCGCTGACGTTACCGAACCCCGGCGCGCTCGCTGCGTGGGTCGCGGTGGCGGCGATGACGTGGCCCGATGCCAGCCTCGCGGTGGCGATCACGATGGCCCTCGGTGTCGGGATCGGATCCGCCGCGTGGTTCACCGTGCTCGGTCGGCTGGTCGCCAAGGTCCGCCCCGATCACCGCGCGCTGCGAATCGTTCCGAAGGTCGCGCTCGTGTTGTTCGTCGGCATCGCGCTGGTCGGGGTCATCCGCGCCGTGTGATTCCGGCCGGCCTATTCATTCCGACGACTTACGCGGATAACAAATTCTTCGCGAGTTAGTCGATCGCTCGCGCTGGTGTTCGTCGCCCCGATGAAAGGACAACACGACATGCGCAACATCATCTCGCTCGCCCACATCTCCATCGACGGCTTCATGGCCGGCCCCGGCGGGGACATGAGCTTTCTGTCGATGAACGACGAAATGGCGGACCACATCTATCCGCGGATCGGCACCGTCGACACATCGGTCTATGGCCGCGTCACGTATCAAATGATGGAGGGCTACTGGCCCTCCGTCGTGGGCTCTGCGACGGCGACCGCGCACGAGAAGCACCACGCGAGCTGGTACACCAGCGTTCGCAAGCTCGTCGCGTCGCGAACGATCACGTCGCAGGATCCGACGGTGCGCGTGGTCGGCGATGACATCGTCGGCGCCGTTCGCGCCGAGAAGGAGAAGCCCGGTGGCGACATCATGATCTTCGCGAGCCCGTCGCTCACGCACACGCTCGCGGCGGCCGGGTTGGTCGACCAGTACATGCTCACGTTCCAGCCGGTGATCGTCGGCGCCGGGCTCCGCTTGTTCGACCACGTCGAGACGCGGTCGAGGCTCGAGCTGCGCGACTCGAAGACGTTTCGCAACGGGGTCATCGCGGCGCACTACGTGATGAAGCGATGACAGGCTCTCGGATCCGAGGAGGTGACTCGTGAGAATCATGATGACGCTGCAGCACGACGCCGACGCCGCGTCGATCGATGACTACCTCGCGGCGCGCGGGGTCCGCGTGCTCGGTCGCGAGCTCCTCGATCCCGAGGAGGCGGCGATCCTGTCGGTGGCAGGGCACGACGCGCCGGTGCTCGAGCGTGCGCGGTCGGGGCTGAGCGCCGTGTGGATCGTCGACGTGCCGTCGCGCGCGGATGCGATCGAGCTCGCGAAGGGCGCCCCTGGAAGCGAGGGCACGCTCGAGGTTCGCGAGGCGTTCACGCCGCAGGACTTCGGCGCGCCCGCCGATGCGCCTTCGCCCCCACCGCCGCCGATCCAGGCGGGCAAGCGGCGCTACATCGCGCTCGTTCGCAACGACGCGATCGCCGACGCGATCGAGCGACCACCGGATCGCGTGTTGGCGCAGATGGACGAGTACTGCGCGCCGATGGCCGCCGACGGAACGATGATCGGCGGCCAAGGCCTCAAGTCGAGCGCGCGTGGAGCACGGATCCGTCGCGCAGCGGCGCAGCGGTTCGTGCTCGATGGTCCGTTCACCGAGTCGAAGGAGCTCGTCGGTGGCTACATGCTCCTGCAAGCGCGAACACTCGACGACGCGATCGACGCGATCCGCCCGTGGCTGCGCATCCATCACGAAGGGCTCGACCTCCAATCGTCGGCGATCGAGGTGCGCGGACTCTCGATCGACTAGGACAACGGCGCGGGACGAATGCTCGTGATGTGAAAGCTCGAGTCCGCGCTCGTCACGATCTGCACGCGATCGCCCTGGTGAAAGCGCGGGATCAGCTCGGCGGGGCCCTGGAAGTGAAGGTCCGCGAGGTTCACGACGTCGAGATCTTCGCCGTCGTCGTCGGTCGCGCGCTCGATATCGAGCTGGATCTTCGCGACCTGCCGCGTGGTCACGTTCGCGAACTTCGCGGCGAGCGTGTGCAGCTCGATGCTGCGGATGGTTCCCACCACCCGCATACCCTCATCGCTGCCCATGGGCCCATCATACGCGGGTTGCGTTACCGACGCGATGGACGGGCCGGCGCTCCCGCGATCGCGATCCCGTTCATCGCGCGGGCGGCGTAGATCGCGTCTCCCGAACCGACGCTGACAACATCGTGGTCGCTGTCGAGGCCCTTCACGACCTCGTCGCCGGGGCGATAGATGACGCCCGTCTGCTTGTCTTGGATCTCACCTGCGAGAATGAGCGACACCTCCTCACCCATGTGCGTGTGGTGAGGAAACGAGGTGCCGGGCGCGAGGCGAATGAAGCCGCAGTCCGCGGCGGCGTACGCGGGACCGCCATCGAAGTGCACGAGGCCGAGTCCGGGCATCGCGAGCTCCCACGATGACTTGCGCTCCATGAGACCGAGCAGCTCGCGCGCGCGATCGACCGTGACATCGAACAGCGTCGCGAGCTTCGCGCTGAACCTCTCGAACCGGCCTTCGCCGATCGAGGCCATCAGGCGCACCTTCACCGCAGGATCGGGTAGTGCGGGCAGGCCGAGATCGATGATGGCCGAGGCCGTGTCTTGATAGGCGGCGAGCTCGATCGCCAACGAGGGATCGCGCGCGATCGCGGCTTCGACCCGTGTGGCCTCGTCATCTTCGAGGATGCCCAGCGCGTAGAGGGGCAGGAGCTCGCGAACATCAGCGCTCATGACGCCTCCTTCGGTCCGACCTGGGAGCGAAGACGCTCGAGGCCAGCGGCGATCCGGGACTTCACGGTGCCGACCGGAATGGAGACACGTGCCGCGATCTCCGTACACGACAAGCCTTCGAAATATGCCAGCTCCAGGACCTTTCGTTGCTCGGGACCGAGCTCGGCGAGCGCGGTGCGAACCCGTGCGTGATCGGGGCTCGGCGTAACCGAGTCATCGATCATGACGTCCAATCCCGCATCACCGGCATTCCGAGAGACTCGGGCGGACTTCTTCAGGTCTAGCGCTCGGCTACGCATACGAATCGCAAGCCAGGTACGAACGCGACCTCGCTTCGGATCGAAGTCTTTTGCGGCCCGCCAGGCCTCGAGGAACACGTCGTGAAGGAGGTCTTCCGCTTCTCGGCGCTCGCGCACGATCCTCAGGGCCAGGCCGAGAAGAATTCCGCAGTGACGCTCGTATAGCTCCGCCATCGCCCCCCGGTCCCCCTCTGCCATCCGGGCGACGAGCGCGGCGTCGAGGTCGGCGTCGGCGTCATTGGGGGCCCCTCCCACGAGACGGACCCTACCACGCCTTTGGTCCAAAACCCCGACGTGCTACGTAGCTGGGCTGTGCTGTCTGGTCTTCGCGATGCCATCCGCGCAGAGGCGAATGATCGCACGTGGTCTCAAGGCGTGACCCTCGCGCGCGACGGCCGCGTGACGGGGCGCGCCGAGCGCGGAGACGAGATCGAGCTCGAGGTGCGCGTGCCGGGCCGGCCGACCCCGTTCGAGGTCGTGCTGAACCCCACGCAGAAGGAGTGGGAGTGCACCTGCACGAGCCGCGAGAAGGCGTGCTCGCACGTGATCGCCGCGGTGATCGCGGCCGAGCAAGCCGACGGCGAGCTACCGATCTCCTCCGTCGCGAACGCGGCGCTGCGCTACCTGTTGTCCGCGGACGCGGGCGGCATCGTCGTGGACCGCGTGCTCGTCCGCGGCGAGAAGACCGAGCCGCTCAAGGGCGCGCTGATGTCCCTGGTCGGCACGGGCAAGGCCGGGCACATCGCGACGATCGAAGCGGACCTCCTGGCGGATCCGATCATCGTCGCACGCAAGGGTCCGATCACCGGCGAGCGATTGGACCGCTTGCTCGGCGTGCTCGCGGATGCGCGCGACGTGCGCTGGCGCGACGAGCAGGTCACCACGAGCGCGGATCCGATAATGCCGCGCGCGATCGTCGAGGACTCGCCGCACGGCGTCCGCGTGAAGATCGAAGCCGATCGCGGCGTGCGCGAGGTCGTGGCGCTCGGCGTGGTCCGCACCAACGACAACGTGCTGCGTCCGATCGGCGCGACGGACCTCTCCGGATCCAAGCTCGAGAAGCTGCCGCAGACGTTCGATGTCCCGCGCTCCGCGTTCGCCGAGCTGATCGGCAAGACGTTGCCCGCGCTCGCCGCGCGCATCGATGTCGATGTCCGCGCGAAGGCGCTGCCACAGCTCGGCGCGCGCGAGCAACCGCGCATGAGCTTCGAGGTCGAGCAGCAAGGCGATCGCCTGCTCGTGTTCCCGACGTTGGTCTACGGCGATCCGCCGCGCGCGCGCGTCGATGGCTCGACGCTCGTGCACCTGAACGGCGCCCTGCCCGTTCGCGATCAGGACGCCGAGCGCCGCCTCGTGCATCGCCTGCGCGACGAGCTGAACCTCGTGCCCGGCCGACGCGTCGAGCTGCAGGGGCGCGAAGCGTTCCTCATGCACAACGCGCTCGCGACGTGGTTCCGCAGCGACGCGCGCGCCGCGAACGCGACGAAGGCGATCCCGCTCGAGGCCGCGATCAAGATCGATGGCAGCCAGTTCGACGTCACGCTCGGCGGTAGCGGCAAGACCGCGTCCGTGGCCGCCGCGTTGCGCGCGTGGCAAGCCGGCGTGGATCTCGTGCCGATCGAAGGCGGCGGATGGGGCCGCGTCCCGATGAGCTGGTTCGATCAGCACGGTGATCGCGTCGCGGATCTCCTCGCAGCGCGCGGCGACGATCACAGCGTGCCGATGTACGCGCTGCCCGATCTCGCGCGCCTGGCCGCCGAGCTCGACGAGCCACCACCACCGCAGCTCGATCGCCTGCGCCCGCTCCTCGACGGCTTCGACGGCATCCCCGTCGCGCACGCTGCGGGTGGCTTCGTCGGCGAGCTGCGCCCGTACCAGCAGCGCGGCGTCGACTGGCTCGTGTTCTGTCGCGATGCAGGCCTCGGCTGCGTGCTCGCCGACGACATGGGTCTCGGCAAGACGATCCAAGCGCTCGCCGCCCTGCCCGCGCGCGGCAAGCACAAGACCCTGGTCGTCTCGCCGACGAGCGTGCTGTTCAACTGGCTCGTCGAGACGCGCAAGTTCCGCCCCGACCTCGCGGTCACCACGTATCACGGTGCGCGGCGCGCGCTCGACATGACGGCCGACGTGGTCCTCACGAGCTATCCGATCCTGCGCAACGACACCGACGTCCTCGCCGGCGTCACGTGGGACACCGTGATCCTCGACGAGAGTCAGACGATCAAGAACCCGGACTCGCAGGTCGCGCGCGCCGCGTACAAGCTCAAGGCCACGTGGCGGCTCACGCTGTCCGGTACGCCGATCGAGAACCGCCTCGACGAGCTGTGGTCGCAGCTCCACTTCACGAACCCCGGCCTCCTCGGCGGGCGCACGGACTTCGCGGATCGCTGGGCGCAGCCGATCGGCGAAGGCGACTCCGGTGCCGCCGCTCGCCTGCGCGAACGCATCCGTCCGTTCGTGCTTCGCCGCATGAAGAACGAGGTCGCGCGCGAGCTCCCGCCGCGCACGGACTCCGTGATGTACGTCGAGCTCGAGGAGAGCGAGCGCATCGTGTACGACACGATCCGCGCGGCCACGCAGCGCGAGATCGTGGCGATGCTCGAGCAAGGCAAGGGCATCATGGCCGCGCTCGAAGCGCTGCTCCGCCTGCGCCAAGCCGCGTGTCACTCGGCGCTGCTGCCGAACGCGCTCCGCGGCGGCGAAGCCCCGCAATCCTCGACGAAGACCACGCGCCTCCTCGAGGCGCTCGAGGACGCCGTCGCCGATGGCCACCGCGCGCTCGTGTTCTCGCAGTGGACCTCGCTACTCGATCTGATCGAGCCGCACCTGAACGCGGCGAACATCAAGTTCACGCGCCTCGACGGATCCACCGTCGATCGCGGCGCCGTCGTCGGCGAGTTCCAGGCCGAGGGCGGTCCGCCCGTGATGCTGCTCTCGCTCAAGGCGGGTGGCACGGGCCTCAACCTCACCGCGGCCGATCACGTGTTCCTCGTCGATCCGTGGTGGAACCCCGCCGTCGAAGATCAGGCCGCGGACCGCGCGCACCGCATCGGCCAGGACAAGCCGGTCATGGTCTATCGCATGGTCGCGCGCGACACCGTCGAGGAGCGCATCCTCGAGCTGCAAGCGAAGAAGCGCGCGCTCGCCGATGCGGCGCTGTCCGATGCGGGCGGAGCTGCCGCGATCACGCGCGACGATCTGCTCGCGCTGCTATCGTAGGCGCGTGCTTACCGGTGCATTGATTGGCCTCGCGGTCGCGGTCGCGATCATGATCATGAACAAGAGCCAGGCGAAGTCGGGGACCGGCTTGCCCGGCGAGATCGAGACGAAGATGCGCGGCAAGGGACCGATGACGCTCAAGCAGATCTCGGTGCTCGTCGACAAAGACTCGTTCATGGGCCGCGGCAAGGTCGTGCAAGCGATCGGCGGACTGCAGAGCGCGGGGAAGATCAAGATGACTCCCGCCCCCGAAGGAACACCGCAGCTGCAGAAGGTCGATCACATCACGTACGAAGTGATCTGATGCGCTCTCGAGGGACTTGCCACGACATCGTCGCGGCGGACTCGACGGCCGGCGTGCGGTGGGCGGCCATCGGGACGTGGCGGGCGGCCATCGCCGCGTGCGCGCTTTGTGTCGTCGTCGCGTGCAAGGACTCGCCGAAGAATTCGCCTGCACCGTCCGCGACCCCGACGGCCACGGTCGAACGTGACGCCGGGACGCCGATCGCGCGTACCAGCGTCCGCGCCGACAAACGCATCGAGCTCGTCTCGATCATCTGTCGGCTCGCAGGCTTCGACGAGTACAACCGCGCGAAGGGCACGCCCTACCTGGATTCCGTGGACCGCTGGTTCGCGCCGTACGTGAAGCATGCCGCGGTGACGCGCATGCGCGAGCTGCGCGCGACGAAGGGCGTTTCATTCGATGCGCCGATGCAGTTCGCGGTGCACCTCGACGAGGCGCTCTCCGTGGTGAACGGCGGCGAGCTCGCGACGATCGACGGGCGGTGGACGGGTGTCGATCTGTCGGCGCTCGCGGCCGACGTGAAGCAGTTCGCGGAGGTCGCCGAGCTCGACAAGTTTCGAGCACAGCACGCGGCGTACTACACGTCGCTCGAGAAGACGCTCGAGGGCGCGGTCGCGAAGGAGAATGCCGTCGCGTGGTTCGATAGCGTGTTCGGTGCGGCGGATGCCGACTTCGTCGTCGTGCCATCGCCGATCGGCGGCACCCACAACGTCGGCACGCGCGCGACGACGGCCGATGGCAGGCAGCACTTCTATCAAGTGCTCGGTGTGGCCTCGAAGACCGGCGACCTCCAGGTCGACGAGCAACTCGTGTGGGTGCTCGTCCACGAGATGGCGCACTCGTACATCAACCCGGTGTTCGCGCAGCATCGCGCGGAGCTCGAGGCGGCGGGCAGCAAGGTGTACTCGCTCGTCGAGAAGCAGATGCGCGCGCAGGCGTACGGCACCTGGGAGACGATGGTGAACGAGTCGGGTGTGCGCGCGGTGGTCGTGAACTACATGCGCGAGAAGCACGGCGACGCCGCTGGGGCGCGGCAAGCGCGACAAGAGCAGCGCAGTAGCTTTCTGTGGATCAACGAGCTGGCCGAAGTGATGCGCCAGTTCGCGAAGGGTCAAACCCGCGATCTCGAGGGGTACATGCCGAAGATCGTCGAGTTCTTCGACCAGCTCGCGAAGACGTACGAGGACGGTCTGCCGGCGATGCCGTTCCGCGGCCCCGTCGATGCGGTGCACCAGCGCGATCCGGTGTGGGTCGTGCCGGCGAACGCGCAGGTCGCGGGCTACGCGCGCATGATCCACACGCAGCTGAAGCTCACCGGGGCCGTTGTCGCCGCATCGAAGACCACGCTACGCGAGCAGCGCGGTCACGACCTCGTCGCGTACGGCACGCCCGCCGACAACCCGGTGATCGACTTCGTCGCGCGATCGGCGCGCTGGAAGATCGAAAAGGACTCGATCGTCCTCGGCGACAGGACGTTCACCGGGCCGGGCCTCGTGCTGATCGCGTGTTGGTACCAGCGCGACGATCCAGCGCACGGCGTGGCCGTTTACACCGCGTTCGACGCCGCGAGCCTGATCGGCGTCAACTCCGTGCGCCACGGGCCCAACGACTGGCTCGTCGCGCGCAAGCAAGGAGCGGCGTTCGCGATCCTCGGATCCGGAGATTTCCCTCGCGGCCTCGACGACATGTGGATGCTGCCCGGCGAGACGCCGCACGCGCCGCCGCTCGCTCCGCCGTGACTACGCGAAGTCGACCATGACGTCGTTCAGCGATCCATCGAGCGCGTAGTCGACGAGGATCGTCATGCCGGCTCGCTCCCACGTCAGCATCAGCTCTTCCTCGTCGGTCTCGCGCGTCGTCGGCGGGCCGAGCAACGCCATGACCTCGGCTTCACGCGGTGCACGCGTGTGCGAGCCTCCCCACGTCCAGTGCGGGAGCACGGCCGGCGAGAAGAAGATGCTCCAGCCCGTGATCGTGCCGGTCTTCTCGACCTCGATGCGAAGTCCGACCTGCTCGTAGACGAGGCCGGTCTTCTCGGTCTTCGTCGGTGTTCCGAGGCGGCCCTCGATCGCCGCGCGATCGGCATGGCGGCCGAGCTCGCATACGCTGCCGCGCACGAGATCGACCGTCGCCGCGATCTGCGCCGGCGTGCGTGGCTTGTCGCGACCGAATCCGAACAGGCCCATCTCAGGTCAGCGGAGAGAGTCGAAGGATCTGGCCGTGGACGTCGCCGCTCGTCGCGTCGATCGCCGGATCGATGAACAAACGCGTGACCGCAGTGTTGCGCAACCCCGAGAGCATCTCGTCGGTGAGCAGCGCGCCCGCGTCGAGGCCAACGGCGAACAGCTCCTCGCCATTGCCCATCGCCTGCGCGAACGACTCCGCCGCTTGGCCCGTCGAGAATAGAAATCCGTATGGGCGGCGGCACCACATGTCCTGCCCGTTCGAGGTCAGGTACCAGATCCTCGGCGGCAACAACTCGATCAGCTGCTGCATGGTGACGTCCTCGCTCATGGCGGGCACACTGCCACAATGAGCATCCCCGCGGGAGCAAGGAAGCACGTCGTCCAGGGCCAGCCGGTATGGGTTATCGGCGAGGAGCGCGAGCTTCTCCGCGACGCCTACCACACGTTTCTGAACCTCCCGTGGTCCGCGGCGCTCGGCCTCATCGCGATCGCGTTCTTCGCGTTCAACCTCGCGTTCGCGGTGCTCTACGTCCAGATCGGCGGCGTCGAAGGGGCGGACGGCTCGTTCACGGACGCGCTGTCGTTCAGCGTGCAGACGATGGCGACGATCGGCTACGGCGTGATGCACCCCGAGAGCAATCCCGCGAACGGCGCGATGATCGTCGAGTCGATGTTCGGCATCATCTTCACCGCGCTCGCGACGGGCCTCGTGTTCGCGAAGTTCTCGCGGCCGACGACGCGCGTTCGTTACTCGAAGAACGTCGTGATCACCACGCACGACGGAAAGCCGATGCTGATGTTCCGGATCGGCAACCGCCGCTCGAACCTGATCGTCGAGGCGCAGCTGCACGTCGTCGCGTTGCTCACCACTATCACCGCCGAGGGCGAGACGTTCTACAAAGCCCACGACCTGAAGCTCGTGCGCGATCGCCAGGTCGGCATGACGCGTGGCTGGACGGTGATGCACGAGATCGATTCGTCGAGTCCGCTGTTCGGCCTCGACTCGTATGCGATGAAGAAGCGCGAGCTCGAGATCTTCATCGCGCTGACCGGCATCGATAACGTCACGATGCAGTCGGTCCATTCGGTGCACCAGTACACCGACGACAACGTGATGCACGGCTATCGCCTCGCAGACACGCTGAGCCCGTTGCCGGACGGCAAGTTCCTCGTCGATCTGAGGAACTTCGACGAGGTCGTGCCGGACTCGATCCCACGTGATAGCGTCCGCGCATGAAGAGCCTAGCCCTGATGTTGCTCCTCGCCGCGTGCGGTCCCGGCGTGAAGGGCGGCCCGTCGATGAACAACAAGATCGGCGTGCAGCCCTACGACGCACCGACGTCGACGACCGTCGTCTCCGACGACATCCTCGCGCGCGAGCCCGTCGCGAACACCGCGCAGGTGAAGCACATCCTGATCTCGTGGGCCGATCTCGCCGAAGCGTTCAGCGGTCATCAGGACGAGCGCGCGTCCAAGCGCACGATGACCGATGCAGAGACGCAGGTGAAGTCGCTGATGACGCAGATCAAAGCGGGCGCGGACTTCGATCAGCTCATGAAGCAATGGTCCGAGGACAAAGGCAGCGCGCAGACCGGGCGGCCGTTCACCGTGACGCCCGATGCCCAGCTCGTGATCGAGTTCCGTCAGCTCTCGCTGCGCCTCAACCCCGGTGAGGTCGGCGTGTGTCAGTCGGACTTCGGCTTCCACATCATCAAGCGCCTCGAGTAATGGCGGACGCCGTCACCACCGCGCTGAAGGCCGGCGACGGCGACGCACTCGCCGCCGCGCTCGCACGCAAGAAGAAGCCCGAGCTCCTGAAGCCGATCGCACAGAAGGTCGACACCAGCCGCTGGGACACGAAGTACGGCAAGGCCCTGCTCGGCGCTGCCGATCTGATCCTCGCGCACGAGATCGATCATGTCCGCGACTTCTTGCCGTGCCTCGCGATCGCCGCCGCTCGCGCGGCACACGGCAACCCCGCCGAGAAAGCACGCGCGGAGGTCGTCCTCGCGAAGCTGCGCCCGTTCGTCGAGAAGGACGCGTGGACCGCGGATCTCGTCGCGCGATCGGGCTGTCACTACGTGCGCGCGCACTCCATGCCCGAGCCCGCGAAGACCTTGCGCGAGCTCGTGCGCGGACACCGCGGCATCGAGAACAACCCGTACTTCGTCGAGCTCGTGAAGCTCTAGCGAGCGCTTCGCGAGCGCGTCGTATCCGTACCGGCGAGCGCTTCGCGAGCGTGTCCTAGAGTCGCAGCGCCGTGGCGATCAGGCCGCGCACTTCGAAGGGCTCGCCGGCGAAGCCGATCTGCATCTCGGCGCTCGTGGTCACGCGCCCCTCGGTCCACACCGCGCGCACGCCACCGACGACGCGATTGTCTCCGTCCTCCCCGATGGGGACGCCACCCATCACGCGCGCACCGACGGTCAACGCGCGCGCGAGCGACAGATCGCCCTGCGCGCTCCACGTGAGCTCGGACAGGTTCATCGGATCCACGAGCGCGCCGCCCGTCGTGTGATGCGAGTGCGCACCGCCGCCGATCGCGCGCCCGTATCCGAACGAGCCGATCACCGTCACGCGATCGAACATGTACATGCCCCACGCCGACGGCATCGTCATCACGTGTCCCATGCCGAGCCCATCGCGTTGCGATCCTGTCGGCAGCGACACCGCGAGCGCCACGCCCGCGCTCGCGGGATGACCACCGACGAGCTGCATCTGCCCGTCGACCACCACGTCGCCCGGCCCGTAGTTCACCGCGCCGTTCGAGGTCAGTCGATACAGCGACGCGTTCGCGCCGACGGACACGATGCCGCGCGTGTAGCGGACGGCCGGGGTGATGCCCTGGTAGTCGCCGAGGAAGAACTCGTTGTGATACCGCGCCGCGACCACCGACACGCTGGCGGAGACTTCGGTGGCACCACCGTGCGACACGTGGGCGCCGTGATCGTGATCCGCGTGCGCAGCCTGCGCCGCCGTCGCGGCAGCGCCAAAAGCGAGAGCGCGGAGCACGGCTCGTTGTACCAGGCGGATCACTTTTGATGGTGCGGTGAATAACCGCGACGCGCGTCGCGTTGCCGGCCGAATGCAGGGTTCACTCGAGCGTCCCATCTTTCGTCGCAGGCGCCGATGGGCCGCCTTGGTGATCGGCGTGGCGGTACCAGCGCACCTCGCTGTCGTGTACGCGCTACTCGCCCGTCCGGATCGAGTCACGCACACGACGCGCGTCGAGACCGCGGAGACGTCGAACGTGATCCACCTGCCGGCGCCGCCGACCGTGGTCGCGCCACCCGCCGCGCTCGTGCCTCGCGCGTGTCCCGCACCGAACCGCCATGCCGCGCCGGTCTCGATCCCGCCGCTGCCGGTGATGACGGGCGTGTACGCGTCTCCGACGAACGCCGACTGGATCGTCACGTGGAACGATGCGTCGATCTACTTCTCGTCGGACGGGGCGCGATCGTTTCGCATGGTCCTCGAGGGTCCAGGTCGCGTCCACGACGTCGCGATCGATTGCTTCGGTCACGTGATCGCGGCGCGCGGCACGCAGATCGGTGTCCTCGACAACGCACGCGAGACGTGGCGCGACGTTTTGGGCATCGAGATGACCGAGCGCGTCTATCGCGGCGACTACCCCGCCGAGCCACCCGACGTGTGGATCGTGGGCGGTGGTCCCGATGTCGTCGTCGTCGGGTTCATCGCGCCGTACTCGGACTGGAAGACGCGCGTCGCGATCAGCCACGACCTCGCGCGCTCGTGGAGCTACAACGATCTCGACGCGGAGGGCTTCGAAGGCACGCACTTCGCCGGCATCCAGCGCGCGGACGGCGCGATCGATCTCGAGCTCGAGATCCAGGACTGCGGTGGCGCGTGGATGGAGACCTATCGGATCGCGGACGGCACCTCGAAGCAGGTCGAGAGCTCGGCCGCGGAGGCGGAGACAGAGGCCGAAGAAGCCGCGCAGCGCGCGCGCATCGTGAAGCGCGAGCCCTGGCGCGACGGCGACGTCGCGACCGACGCGGCCGGGCGCCGGTGGGCCATCGAATGCAGCCAGCTCGCGCTGATCACCGATCACGTGCGCCACGAGTGCGACGCGGACGAAGGAGGAGCCGAATGACCGACTCGACCGAATCACCGACGACGAGCCCGACATCGACGAGCCCGACATCGACGAGCGAGGATCTCCTCGCGCGCCCCCACCTCCCGCGCCGTCGACGCTGGGCCCGCGTCGCGATCGCCGGCGCGTTCGTCGCCCAAGGTGCGCTGCTCTACCTCGCGCTCTCGCGTGAATCGACGACGAAGTACGTGACCACCGTCGACCGGATCCAGACCACGCAGGTGCTCACGATCCCCGCGGCGCCGCTGCTCGTCCCGATGCCGGCGGCGCCCGTCGATCCTGCGCTCGACACCCGCGCGTGCCCGACCCCGCGCACCGATGCTCCGCGCATCACACCGCCGGAGCTGCCCGAGGACGTCTCGGGTCTCGCGGTGTCGCCGACGAACGCGGGCTGGATCGCCGCCTGGAACGACGAGCACATCTTCGCGAGCACCGATGCGGGCCGCACGTTCCGCAGGGTTCTCGACGGTCCGGGCGCGGTGCGCACCGTGCAGTTCGACTGCTTCGGCCGCGTCGTCGCGATCCGCGGCGAGAAGGTCGGCATCGCCGATCGCGGGAACGACGTTTGGCGCGCGGTGCCGGGCGTGGATCTCGCGGACGAGGAGCGCGACGGCATCTCGTGGCCACCGAAGGTCGCGCTGATCGGCGGTGGCCGCGACGTGGTGGTCGTGGCGAACGCGACGAGCACCGACGGTGACGGGCACGCTCGCGTCGCGGTCACGCGCGACCTCGGTGCGAGCTGGCGGTTTCACGAGCTGACGTCGTACGCGTCGTCGAGCGAGGACATGGGCGGCTATCAGCGCGCGGACGGCACGATCCTCGTCGGCATCGAGGTGCCCGACTGCATGAGCGACGATCTGTCGTGGCTCGAGATCCGGCCCGACGGCACGAGCGACGCGCACTGGATCTCGATGCCCGGCGCGCAGTGGGAGATCTATGGCGATCAGGTCTACACCGCGTATGGCCATCGCCGACTACACGCGCCCGACGACACCGAGTGGAGTCGCTTCCCCGACGACCAGTACGTCGGCTCGCCGATCCAGGCGCCGTATCCCGTCGTCGTCTCGGAGGATGGCGCCGCGCGGATCTCGGGCACCACGCTGAAGCCGTATCCGTGGGTGATCGAGGGCCAACAACACGCGATGGATCCCGCGGGCCGGCTGTGGAGCCTCGCGTGCGGACAGCTATGGATCGCGGGCACGACGGCGAGCGGCCGCACGTGCACGGCGAGCGACTAAGCCGGCGACTCGAGCTGCTGACCGGAGCGCACGATCGAGCGGCGCAGCCGGCGCAGCGCGACGTGATCGCGCGTGAGCACGACGAAGCTGATCACGCCGCCGACGGCGAACATCGCGAACGCGACGTGCGTCAGGTGCAGCACGGCGAGCAGAACGGCGAGCCATGCGATGAAGTCACGGCGGACGATGTACGGTGCGTACGTCGCGAGCCACGCGATGGGCTTCGGCAGCGGCTTCGTCGGCACGATCGCCTTCGCCGCGGCCGGCGCGAGACGCATCGTGCCGGGTTGCGTGCCGGGGACGGCTTCGAAGCGGCCGACGTAGTCCTGGCTGTTCGCCGAGCCGACCGCGACGATGATGTTGTAGTAGATGCAGTACATGCACCACGAGTAGGTGCCGACGCTGATGTACACGGCGAGCAGCCACGGATCGACGCTGGTCTGCGCGAGGCCGAAGAACTCGCGGCCGAAGTAGAGATGGCAGTGGTAGCCGATCGCGACCATGTAGCCGACCGATGACAGCTCGTCGACGACGGTGTCCATCCACGCGCCGAAGCGCGACGACAACAGCTTCACGCGCGCGATCTCGCCGTCGCAACAATCCACGTACGACGCCGCGAGGATCAGCACGCTGCCCGCGATCACCTTCGAGAAGCTCGCGTGGAACGTCAGCCAGCAGCCGACCGCGACCATCAGCGCGACGATGCCGCTGACCTGATTCGGCGTGATCGGCGTCCACACGAGCAGGCGCGTCAGCGGAAACGAAACGGGCCGATACAGGTAGCGCGTGATCGCGTTGTCCTGCGGCTTGATCAAGATCCGGTACAGCAGCTTGTGCGCGGCATCGCGGTCCGCGGGCGTCGCGATCGAGTGACGCGCGATCTCTCCATGCGCGATGCGCGCGGGGTTCGCGACGAACGCCGCGGTGTCGTCACCGCGCGCGATCGCGGCCGCTGCATCGCGTGCGTGATCGCTGACCACGAGGTACGCGCCCGCGAATTCGTCGTCGGGACCGACCGAGATCGCAGCACCGCGCACGAGTGCATCACCGATCCGTTCGATGAGCGGCGCGACGAGCGGCGTGTGCACGAGCTGGTTCGCGCGGATCACGAGCAGCGCGTGATCCGTGCGTCGCCACGTCACGACACGCGCGCGATCGTCCGCATTCTCGACGAGAAACACGCGCTGCGCGCCGACCTTGTGCGCGACGCGTCGCGCGCGCTCGCGCGCCTCGAGCCCAGCGATCTTGATTCTCGCTAGGGGATCGTCTGCGATGACGACCGCGTCGAAAGGCACCACGCTGAACTTCTACATGGTGACGACGGTGACCGCCAAGTGACAGGATTTGGTCGGATCCGCAGCGCTCCCGCGAGCGAAGTGGTGAAAGTTAAACAGCGATTTCGCTCAAGTGATTGGAATCACGCGAAGCATGCTGTTTGCAGGAGCCGCGGCTTGAATCCTATGAAGGCAGTTATCCTCGCCGCTGGTTGCGCTACTCGTCTGCGTCCGTATTCCGATGATACGCCGAAGACGCTGCTTCCCGTCGGTGGAGTGCCGATCCTTCGCCGCACCATCACGAGCCTCCTGCGCTGTGGCTTCGACCAGTTCGTGATCGGCACGGGCTACCTCGAGCACATGGTTCGCGATGCGGTCGCGAGCTGGTTTCCGTCGCTCGATGTCGCGTTCGTGACCAACGCTGATTTCCGCGCGACCAACAACGCCTACTCGCTGATGCTCATGCGCGAGCACGTCGAGAACGACGGCTTCATCCTCCTCGACGGCGACGTCGTGTTCGACATCGGCGTCATCGAAGAGCTCGTCGAGCGCGGCCCGGACTGCCTCGCGGTTCGCTCGGTCGGCGAGATCGGCCTCGAAGAGGTCAAGGTCACCGCGGATGCCCAGGATCGCGTCCTCGCGATCGGCAAGCACGTCCCCGTCCGCTCCGCGATGGGCGAGTCGGTCGGTATCGAGCTGTTCAGCGCGTCCTCGTCGAGGAAGCTGTTCGCCGCCCTCGATGCGCGCGTGAACGGCCAGAAGCTCGTCAACGAGTACTACGAGGCATCGTTCCAGCAGATCGTCGACGAGGGCTGCACGCTCTACGGCGTCGACATCGGCTCGATGTACGCGACCGAGATCGACACCATCGACGACCTGATGGCGGCCAATGCCCGCCTCGCGCAGCGCCCCGCGTTCGACGTCCGCGTCGACGGCGTGCGCCTCGCAGTGTAATTCGCACTACGGTCAGAACATCCGTCAACGCCACACTGCGGACGGTTGTCGTCACGGTTTCACCGTATTGAGGCGGCGAGATCACGATCCTGCCAGAGGAATCTCGTTGCCCGGGGAATAGCCCCGCGACGATAGTCCCGGCCATGTCGTACTCGGCCTACCTTGCCTTGGCCTTTGCGGTGACGGGTTGTGCGAGCGCTGGGTCGGCGCTCGAGTCCGATGCAGGCGGTGGTGGTGGTGGCCGCGTCGATGGCGGCTCGGACCCGATCCCGAACGTGGACGCGGCGCCCCCGATCGATGCGCCGCCGCTCGTCGACGCGCCTCCGGGCTGCACGCCGATGACGACGCAGCTGTTGGTCAACGGCAACTTCGACGCGCCGACGATGGGCATGGGCTGGACCTCGACGCCGATCAACGCGACCTATCCGATCGTGACCGCAGACGGCATGCTCAAGGAGACCGCGCCGAACATCGCGTGGATGGGCGGCTGGGCCCAGGCAGCGCCGAACACCGACGAGCTGCATCAAGATGTGATGATCCCCGCAGGGACCACCATGCTGTCGCTCACGGGCTACTACCAGATCCGCACGGGCGAGCTGTTCGACTTCCTGCCGATCGACTTTATTGATGTCCAACTGACGACGACGACCGGTACGATGCTGGAGTCGGTGCTCGCCCTGGACAACGGCGACAAGACCACCCAATGGACGCCGATCAGCAAGACGTTTGCACAGCCGTTCGCGGGTCAGATGGTGCGCTTGCACGTCACGACCGACGGCGACGACACCGACGCGACGTCGTTCTTCCTCGACTCCCTCGTTCTCACCGCGACGAAGTGCCAATGAAGCTCGTGCTCGCTACCGTCGTCCTCGCGGGATGCGCGAGCGCCGGTAGCGGAGTCACCGACATCGACGCGATGGAGACCGGCAGCGACGCGGCGATGCAGATCGATGCCGCGCCGATGATCGACGCACCGGTCACGTGCACCACGCCGATGATGGTCAACCTCTTGACCAACCCGTCGTTCGATCTGACGCCGGTGGGCATGGGCTGGACGGAGACCCAGCTCGACAGCGAGACGATCATTCGCGGCGATTCGCTGATCACCGAAGACACCGCGCCCAACCTCGCGTGGCTCGGCGGCGTTCCGATCACGAACGGCACCGACGCGCTCGATCAGATGGTCATGGTCCCCGCGTCGACGACCGCGATCACGATGTCGGGTCGCTACCAGACGCGCAGCTCGGAGACGACGGCGAACCTCGACACCGCGAAGATCGGCATCCAACCGATGACCGGCACGACGTACATCGGCCCCACGTTCGACGCCTCGAACTCCACGGTCGCTGCGAACTGGACCGACTTTAGCGTCGTGCTCCCCGCGGCGATGCTCGCGGGTCAGACGGTGCGTATGCACCTCACCAGCACGAGCGGCAACGCGACGCTGCCGACCTCGTTCTACATCGATACGCTGGCCCTCACGGCCACGTATTGCCCGCCCTGAGTCGCGAGCGATTGCCCGCGACCGCCGGCGGATGCTACCTACGTCATCTGCGCTCGTTCTGGTCCAGCCTGATCGTTCTCTGCTTGCTCGCCGCCCCGGCGCGTCCGAGCGAGGCCGAGATCCGCGATCCGGGGGAGACCCATCTGGGCATCGCGAACCGCCACGGCGTCATCGCGCCGATCTTCCGTCGGTCCGGCGCGGTCTACACGCACACGTACGCGCCGTTCATCGCGCCCGATGTCGAGATCGACGCGCGACCGACCCGCACCACCGCGCTCGTCTCGCTGCAGACGCAGTCGTCACGCACCGACACCTCGATCGTTCTCACGCGCACGTCGCGTGGCCCTCCGCGCGGCTGATCTCGTTGCACACGTAGATCAGTCAATCTCGCACCTCGTCGATCCTCGACGAGGAGAAGGGTCATGTCATGGATTCGGAGAACTCGGACTCCGGCGCTCCGGCGTCGCCTGCAACATTTGGCCAGCGTCATGGTCTGACGATCATGGTGGCGGTCATGGGTGCGCTATTCGTGCTCGTGATGATCGTGCAGGTCCTCGCGTAAATGGGGACCTCACTCTCCGTGATCGCCGCGGGCGGCGGTGTCTCGCCTCTCGTCGGCGATCTCGGTTTGTGTCTCGTCGCAGCCGCGGTCCTGTCGATCGCGTTCGTGAAGCTGCGCATTCCCGCGATCGCGGCACTGCTCGGCGCCGGCGTGGTGCTCGGCCCCGCGGGGCTCGAAGCGGTCGGTGACCGCGCGAGCATCGATACGATCGCGAACCTCGGCCTCACGCTGCTCTTGTTCGTGATCGGCCTCGAGGTGAACTTGAAGAGCTTGCTCGCGAGCGGACGCACGCTCGTGGTCACCGGCGCGCTGCAAGTGCCGCTCACGCTCGCGATGGGGACCGGCGCGTTCGTGGTCGTCGGGCTCACGGGATGGGGGCTCGTCGCCGGCTTCTATCCCGCGCTGTACCTCGGCGTCGCGTGCTCGTTCTCGTCGACGCTGCTCGTCGTGAAGTACCTGCAGGAGCACCTCCAGCTCGACACGACGGCGGGCCGCCTCGCGGTGGGCCTGCTGATCTTTCAGGACATCTGGGCGATCGTGTTCCTCGCGCTCCAGCCGAGCTTCGCGAACCCGTCGATCGTTCCGATCGCGATGACGTTCGGCGGCACGTTGATCGTGGCCGTGCTCGCGACGCTGATCGCTCGCTTCGTGTTGCCGCGCGCGTTTCACATCGTCGCGCGATCGCCGGAGCTCGTCGTCACGCTCGCACTCGGCTGGTGCTTCGGCGTGGGTCTCTTCGGTGCAAACCTCGGCTCGCTGTCGGTCTCGATGGAGATGGGAGCGCTGATCGCCGGCGCGACGATCGCCACGTCGCCGTACGCGTACGAGGTGATCTCGCGCGTGGTCCACCTGCGCGACTTCTTCGTGACGCTGTTCTTCGTCGGTCTCGGGATGTCGATTCCGATCCCCGAGAGCGGCGGCGTGATCCTGCTGTCCGCGATCACCGCGGCGCTCGCGATCCTGTTGCGCTACGTGCTGTTCCTGCCGCTGTTGTACAAGACCGGCCTCGATCGACGGAACTCGGTGTCGGTCTCGACGAAGCTGGCGCAGGTCTCCGAGTTCTGCCTCGTCATCGCGTACCTCGGGAGTCAGCTCGGTCACATCAGCGGCACGCACGTCAGCGTGGTGATCTTCGCGTTCGTGATCACCGCGCTCGCGACGCCCGTGTTGTTCGCGGCGTCGGATCGCCTGTATCAGCGACTGCGCTCGCTGCTCGACGTCCTCGGCATTCGCTCGCGTGGGCTGCAGCCCGAGAGCGAGAGCCACGAGACACCGCGGCTCGTGCTCCTCGGCTTCCATCGGATCGGCTCGTCGTTGCTCGCCGAGCTCGAGCGGCTGCATCCCGATCTGTTGCCACGCACGCTCGTCGTCGACACGAACATGAAGACGCACGCCGAGATCCGGAAGCGCGGCGCGCAGGTGGTGTACGGCGACATCGCGAGCGTCGAGGTGATGCGGCACGCAGGCGTCGGTGCGGCGGAGGTGATCGTGTCGACGGTCCCCGACGAGCTTCTGACCGGAACCTCGAACGAGCTGCTCGTACGACAACTGCGCCAGCTCGCGCCGAACGCGGTCCTGATCGCGAACTGCACGAAGCTCTCGCAGATGAACGCGGTGCGGGCCGCGGGCGCCGACCACGTGTTCCGCGCGCCGAGCGAAGTCGCACTCGGCATCTTGCCGGCGATCTACGCCGCGCTGAACGCGGGGCTGCCGTCGTACCTCGAAGGCCGCGACGAAGAGCACGGTGGCCTCAGCGATCGCAGCGAAGTGATCGACTAGCGCGAGACCGTGACCGGCGCGATCGAGATGCCGACCGCGGCGTAGGTGCGCTCGCGATCCGCGGCGATGTCCGCGAGCGTCGCGAGCACTTCCGAGGTGGCTGCCCCGATGGTCTCGTGGTTCGACGCGGCGATGCGATCGGCGGCATCGCGACGCAGCGGAGCGGCTTGGCCGTTGAGCATGCGGACCTGTTGCTCGCGATCGACCGCCGGCACTTGTCCGCGCACCGAGTCGAGCGTTGCGAGCGGGACGAGCTGCAGCATCGGATCGGGCGAGCGCCGCACGAACGGCACGAGGCGCGCGGGATTCGTGAGATCGAGATTCGCATCCGGGTGGAACTCCGCCACGCCGACGGATGGAATCGCGTCTGCCACCTCGTTGCGCACGCTGTGCAGCGGGATGCGGCCGATCGCGAGCTCGGGTGCGATCACCATCGCGACCGAGGTGTTCGGCCGCGCGAGCAGCCGCGTCGCCGCAGCGACCCACGCCGCGATGTCGGGCGTGCCCCAGAGCACATCGACCGCCACCTCGCCGTTTGCGCGACTCCCTCGGGCCCACGGACACAGGTCGTACCGCTCGACGACCTCGACGAGATACCGCTCCAAGAGGCGGATCACCTCGTCACGTCGTCGTGTTTCGGTCACCGCAACTACTCTACGCTGGTCGTGTCATCTTGAGTGACGTGAAGCAAGTTTGCGCGGCCCTGTTGACGCTGATCGCCGCCGGCCCGGCGCTCGCCGACGACCGCTGCGCCCGCGGACCCGAGGCCGCGAAACGCGGAGACCTGACCCGCGCGCTCATCTACCTCGAGGGCTGCGAGGACGAGGCATCCACGAAGCTCGCGCGCGATCTCAAGAAGAAGGCGCGCGAAGCGGACTACGCCGAGCTCAGCGTCGTCAGCGATCCCGATGGCGTCGCGTTCGAGCTGTCTACCGTCCCCGGCGAGACGTTCACCACGCCCTCGACGGTGTTCCTCGAGCCGGGCACGAACATCATCAAGTACACGGTCGGTGGGAACGAGTTCCAGAAGATCGCCGAAACCAAGGCGTACTCGCGATCCGCCGTGCTGCTCGACGCGGTCGTCAAACAAGCGGGTGCGCCGAAGGATGGCAAGGTCTCGTTCGAAGACGAAGGCACCGCCGCGGACACGCAGATCGGTCCACCACCGGACGTGAAGCGCCGCTCGCTGATGAAGGACAAGTACATCGGCGTCGTCGGACCGGCGGGCCCGCAGCTCGAGGATCCGCTCGCGCTCACCGCGCAGCACGGCGCGAAGCCCTGGTTCGGCGCGCGCCTCGGCGGCGGTTACTTCGACGACAGCGCGACGGACGCGACGCTTCGCCCCACCGTCGCGGTCACCGCGCGGATCCCGCTCGTCGATCGCGTGTTCCTCTCGGCGCGCCTCGATTGGTCACGTCGCGGCGGCACCGCCTCCGACTCCGTCGACGCCGCGGGCGTCAACATCGGCGCGGGCTACACGTTCGTCGCGAACCACGCGATCGCACTCGCGGCGATCGTCCAGCTTCGCGGCGAGCTCCACTTCGCCGACACGCGCGATGCGATGTCCGTCTCGCGCGGCAGCGCCGGTGCGAGCGGTGGACTCGAGCTCGCGATCGCGCGGACTCCACTCACCGTGGGCGTGCGCGGCGAGACTGGCTTCACCGAGCTCGTCCCCGGTGCGCGCGATCGCGCGATGCTCGTCGAGCTCGGCGTCGACTGGCGCTAGTAGCAATGCCGCTCAGTTGCACGTGGCCCCGAGCACGTGCTCGCTACGTGAGCGGCATTGGCGCTAGTAGCAGAGACCGTCGTCGGGCAGGTTGGACATCTGTGTCTGGACTTGCATCTCCTGGATCTGGTCCTCGTCGAGGAGACCGGTCGGCGGCATCGGCGCTTCCTCTTCGTCGCCGCCGGTGAAGAAGTCGACGACCGAGTCGACGACCGGAGCACCGCCGGGAACGAGATAGTCCGCCGCGCCGTCGAGGTTCGCGACATCGGTGATGTCCGGCAGCTCGTAGCCATCGGTGTTCAGCTCGTAGTCGTCGAGGTCGGGCATCTCGAAGTCGCCGTTCATGATGTCCGTGACGCTGGCAGCGTTCGCGAGCGTCTCCGCGATCATGTCCGACTTGATATCGAACGAGACCGGGCCTGCATCGAAGCCGAAGCCGCTTGTCTCCATCTCGCCATCACCGTCGATGTCGACCATGTGTTTGCGCGCCGCGGCGCCGACGCCTTCGGACAAGCCCATCCGCACGCTGCCGCTCTCGTCGCCGACGGTCATCGAACCTTCCATGGCATTCGCGCCCGCGCCCACGCTGTCGGTGCTCTGCATCTTGCCGTCCTTGCGCTTGCCGGTCTTGTTGAAGGCGCCCGCGTTCGCGGTGCCCACACCGAAGTCCCAGCCGACGTCCTGGCCGAACAACGTGTAGCCGGAGTCCTGCTGGCCGGTCTTGTATAGACCCGTCTCGACGTTGGCGCCGGTGTTCACGTTTCCGTCTTTGTCGTGCCACTGACCGATGCCGCCACTTCCTCCGTAGACTCGCGACTCGGGAGAGCCCGGGCTCGTGTACCCGAACTCGCCGCTCGCGCCGTAGTCCTCGACCTTGCCGTTTGCCCCCCACGAGCCGTTCTGTGGGAGATCGACTGCGTCGTTGAAGAACTTCTCGGAGACGAACGGGTTCAACAGGTAGTCGGTGAATGCCATCGAGACCTCCTCATTCGAAGTACGGAGCCGGAGACGGTTTGCGAACGGCTTGCATGCGGAGATGCACGGCTTCGCGAGCGACGTCGTGAAGCGCGCGCTCGATCACCGCCAGCTCCACGCCTTCGAGCGGGACAACGGCTCGAAGCAACACGAATCCATCGGCGATGCACAACCCGCCGATCGGAATCCGCGCGTTCAACGCCATCGCTTCGTGAGCGGGCAGCGAATCCACCGGCACGACGTTCGAGATGATCTGGATGTGAGGACGATCGAACGCGACGATCGGCAGAACGTACTGGCGTTGGATGCCATCGCCCTGCGGAAACTCCCAGCTCAGGCCCAGGCGCTCGGGCTCGTCGATCGCGAGTACGAGCGTGCTGCGAATGTGCTCTCGAACCGTTTCCCAGCTCACAACAGGTAGACCGGCCTTCGCCACGATGTGACGAGACGCGAGAAACGCTGGGACAACGCGGTGTTGCAGCGCTGAAGACATACGACGCCGCGGCCCTGAGTCGACGTTCACGACCGTGCGACTCGCACCGTCAGGCCCCGTCCGGATCGGTAGCGATGCGGCTCGCACGTTCCCCTGCTCCCAGCGCGCTCGACGAGGCCACGTTCGATGCGCTCGCGGCCGATCTCACGGTGCCGCACCAACGTCCGCTCGTGGACGTAGACCGCGACGACTACGCGATCCTCGAAGTCGACTCGGCGACCGCGCCGTTCACGAAGCCGTACGAGCGCATCGACATCGCGACGGAGCCGATCGCGAAGGCACGTCCACCGCGCGCACGATGGTGGAGCACGCAGCGCATCGTCGCGGCCGTCCTCACGCTACCGATCGGCTTTGGCCTCGGCGCGGGCATCGCGCTGCTGCTGCGCTGATCACGCCGCGGCAGCAGCGTCGGCGCGCTTGAAGATCTTGTAGTGCAGCGCGAGCACCGGCATCCCGAGGAAGCGCACGGTGTGATCGCAGCGCAGCGTGCCCGTGTCGTCGACGAACACGCGGAAGTGCTCCTTGAGCGACTTGATCTGCCACACGCGTAGCTTGTCGGCGCCGGCGCGTTGCATGCGGTAGAAGCCCGCGTCGCCGAACGTGCGGCCGCTCGAGTCGAGGATCAGCGAGCCGTCGGCCGCGACCTCGGGCTCGAGGACGACCGTGGCGTTTCCGTCGGGCATCGGGAACACGACCTTCACGCACGGGACTCCGAGCGTCGGCGACGTCTCGGTCATGTAGAAGCCCGTGTAGAGCACGTTGTCGTCGTGGGCGAGCGTGCGGAACCAGCCCGTGTAGCGGACGGTGCCGTCCGGGCGGCGCATCGAGATGATCTCGCTGACCATGCCGCGCGCGGTGTCGAGCGGAGACAGCGGGAAGTTGAGCTGGTTGACCTGGCGGCTGATCGTCTTCACGAGGAGCCACATGCCGATGCTCGCGGGAAAGAACACGCGGCTCCACACGTCCATCGCGAACGCGGTGGTGTGCTCGTAGAACTCGCGGATCAGCGGGTGGACCTTGGACGGATCGAACGATGCCGAGCGCAGCTGTTCGAAGCTCGGCACGAGACCGCCGTCTTTGGCGTGGCGCTCGATGGTGAGGCCCTCTTGCTCGCAGACCTCGCGATACGCGGCGTCGCCGATCGTCTTGCCGCCGATCGGACCGACGAGCCACGCCATGTCGGAGCGTTTGCGCGCGCGACCGAACAGCCAGATCAGGGCGTAGATGAACTGCGCACCGATCTTCCCGACCAGGGAAGCGAACCATCCGATGCGCGGCTTCGTCACTCGATCGATGAATATCAGATGCGCAGCGACGCCGGGTTGGTTGCGATGATCGCTTCGAGGATCTCCTGCACGACCTCGCCTTCGCCGCCGACGGGCAGCTTGACCTCGCCGATCCCCGCGACCTCGATGCGCATCTGTCCGCCGAAGACGCCCGCCTTCGCCACGATGCGGCGCACGCTCGCGAGCTCTACCTCCGCGCGATCGTCGAGCTCTTTCGCGTAGAGGTGCGTCGGGGTGACGACCACGGCGTCCTTCGCGGATCCGAACACGGTGAGATCTACGATCGCGACGATCGGCTCGGTGCGCTTCGCCGCGGGCAACACGTGCTCGCGAACGTTGGAGTCGACCTTCGACGCGAACGGCGCGAGGTGGATTCGCTTGCTCGCGCGCTTCGCGATGATCTCGCGAATGACCTCGGTCTGCGACAGGGATGCATTCGGAGCGATGACGTCATCGTGCGGCTCGTTCGCCGCCTCGTCGTGGGACTCGTCGACATGGTCGGCGCCGGTCGCCCACGCGACCGGTACGAGGAACGCTTGTTCGGCGACCGGCGCGGGCGAGGTGAGCTGGCTCGCGACGGACAGCGCGCGCGCGAACGTCTTGAACCCCACCTCGTACGTCGTCAAGCCGCCGTAGCGACCCGCACGCAGGACGAGCTCCGTGGTCGTCGGCGAGCTCGCGCGAAGTTGGAATGCCCACGGCAGCTCGATCACGGTGAAGCCGCTCTTCCACTCCCACGCGATGTCGAAGCCGCCGAACGCGCGCGAGAGCTGCGCCGCGAATCCTTCATCGATGCTCTCCCATCGCGAACCTCGAAACAGCTTCTTCGCGTGCAGGATCGCGGGCGCGGGAATGCTACCCGGCAGCGTCGCGTGATGTTCGCCCGGCAACGCGGACGTGCCGTCGTACGGCTGGACGTAGGCGTGGGAGATGCCGTGTGTCGCGAGCTCGATCAGCTGGATCGCATCGACGTCGTGCGTGCCGCCGAACATGCTGACGAGAGCGCTGTGTACGCCCGACTTCTCGGTCACCTCTTCGGTGACGTTCGTGATCGTCGAGCCCGCCGCTGCGGCTTCCTTGCGCAGGCTCTCTAGCTGGCGCTCGCGCGCTTTGCGCGCACCGCTGTCGAAGAAACCCATCGGCGCTTCATAGAACAACGAGTCCGCGATCCGAGAGTGAAATGACGCGATCGTTCGCGGAAACCTTCGACCATGCGAAGTCGGCCACGAGGCTGGCCGCGTCGGTGGGCGCTGGCGCCGAAAGCAACCCGGCCGCGTACGCGAGGATACCTACGAGCGAGCGCGCGTCGTGGTGGGCACGCACCGACGAGAACGGGATCGAGCCGTGCAGCTTCGCGAGCTTGTCGCCGTCGCGCGACTCGAGCAGGAGCATGTGATGGCGATAGCGCGGCGCCGCGAACCCGAGCGCACGCTGCAACAGGATCTGCGTGGCGGTCGATGGCGCGATGTCGCGACCGCGGACGACGTGCGTGATGCCCGCATCCGCGTCGTCGGCGACGACCGCGAGGTGATACGCGACGACGCCATCGCGGCGCCGCACGATGGGATCGCCCATGTCGACGGCGGGGGTCTGCGAGAGATCGATGCCGCTATCGTCGACGAGGTCGACGCGATCGTCGTCGAGGCGCGCGCGCAGCGGCTCGGTGGCGTCGCGCCAGTGTCCGAGAAGCGGACGCTGCCGACACGTGTTCTCGTACGCCCATCCACCGTCGGGGGCGCGGCGGCCCCCGCTGCGATCCGCGCGACTGCACGAGCACGGGTAGAGGCGGCCCTGCGCCGCGAGTGCGTCGAGAGCGGCGGCGTGCACCGCGGATCGCGAGGTCTGCACGATCGTCTCGTCCCACGCGAGGCCGAGCCACGCGCACGCGTCGACGAGCTGCTGCGCCCAGATCGCTTTCACCCGCGTCGTGTCGAGATCCTCGAGGCGCAGCAGCACGCGGCGACCGAACGCACGCGCATCGAGCCAGACGAGCAGCGCAGACAGCAGCGTGCCCGGGTGTGCTTCGCCTGTCGTCGACGGCGCGAACCGACTGATCACGTTCCTGGACGACGAGCTTGCATCACCGGCGGCGTCGGGCGGCGTGCGAGCGCGGCCCAATACGGGTTGTAGATGTTCTTTCCGTGCAGGAACGTCCACGACGTGTCGTGCAGCGTCGGGCGCGAATCCATGTGGATGAACTGCTCGCTCGGATACCAGCCGATGCCGACCTCGTTATTCGAGCGCCACAGCCAGTCGCGGATCTCGCGCAGCGGTTTGCCGCGGATGCGGAAGTCGATCGCGCGACCGGCGCGGTGGGGCGAGGTCAGCGACTCTCCGCGCTGAACGCGATAGACGCTGACGAACTCGATCGTGGAGCCTTCGTACATCTCCGCAACATTTGCGAGCATCGCGAGCGTTTTGCGTGCGATCGCGCGCTCGCGATTGGTGACCCGGCAGCGGAACAGATGCCGGATCTCCATGGTGGTGATCGCGTCGCTGTTGCCATCGTGATCGATGACGACCTTCGCGTGGACGTTGAGGTTTTCGTCGAAGAGCTTCACCTCGACGGGGGTCGCGGCGCGGGTCTCGAACGCCAGCGCCACCGACTCCGCGGGAAGCGGGATCGGGCTCGCGGCGGCGGTCCATGCCGACATCGCCATCGTGGTGAGACGGATCTTCAGGAGAAGAGGCAGCACCCGGGGAACGAGGCTCGCACGCCCCCGGGAGTCGAGGAAGTGAAAATCGAAAATCGGGGGCTCGGGGGTGTCCCCCGATGTGGTGTACGTTCCGCACACATGCGCTTCACCGACGAGCACAAGCAGCTGGCCAAGACGGTCAAAGACTTCATCGAGAAGGAAGTCAATCCGCACGTCGACGGCTGGGAACGCGACGGCGCGTTCCCGGCGCACGAGGTGTTCAAGAAGGCCGGCAAGCTCGGCCTCCTCGGCATCAACAAGCCCGAGGCGTACGGTGGCCTCGGCCTCGACTACTCGTATCAAATGGTCGCGACCGAAGAGCTCGGCTGGTGCTCGTGCGGCGCGGTCCCGATGGCGCTCGGTGTCCAGACGGACATGGCCACACCGGCGCTGACGCGTTGGGGCAGCGAAGAGCTCAAGAAGGAGTTCCTCGTTCCGGCGATCTCCGGCGAGGCCGTCACGTCGATCGCGGTGAGCGAGACGGGCGGTGGCTCCGACGTCGCGGCGCTCAAGACGTACGCGAAGAAGGACGGATCGGACTACCTGATCACCGGCTCGAAGATGTGGATCACCAACGCGGCGCAGGCGGACTGGCTGTGCTTGCTCGTCAACACGAGCGAGGGCTCCGCGCACGCGAACAAGTCGATGGTCATCGTGCCGACGAAGCTCAAGGGCATCGAGATCGGTCCGAAGATCGACAAGCTCGGCATGCGCGCGAGCGACACGTGTCCGATCTTCTTCGACAACGTGCGCGTGCCTCAGCGCAACCGCGTCGGCGAAGAGGGCATGGGCTTCATGATGCAGATGATCCAGTTCCAGGAGGAGCGGCTGTGCGCGGCGATCGGTGCTACGCGCGGCATGGACAACCTCATCGACGCCACCATCGCGTACTGCCGCGAGCGCCAGACGTTCGGTCAGCCTCTGATCGACAACCAAGCGATCCACTTCCGCATGGCCGAGCTCAAGACCGAGGTCGAAGCGCTGCGCTCGCTCGTCTACCGGGCCGTCGAGGACTACGTCGCCGGTGGTGAAGTCACCAAGCTCGCCTCGATGGCGAAGCTCAAGGCCGGTCGCCTCGTGCGCGAGACCACCGACGCCTGCCTCCAGTACTGGGGCGGCATGGGCTTCACGTGGGACAACGTGGCCGCGCGTGCGTATCGCGACACGCGCGTGCTGTCGATCGGCGGCGGCGCCGACGAGATCATGCTCGGCATCATCTGCAAGCTGCTGAACATCCTCCCGTCGAAGCGGAAGAAGTAGCTGCGCGCTGTAGTTGCACTGGCGATCCTCGCGACCGCCAGCAGTGCGCGCGCCGACGAGGGCGAGACGCGGGTCGAGCCCAAGCCCATCGTCGGCTTTCGCATCCGTGGCGACACGAAGACGCGCGATCGCATCGCGCCGTACCTCTCGCACCGCGAGGTAGGCGAGATCGTCTCGTCGCGCGATATCCCCGAGATCGAACAGGCGTTCGTCTCGAGCGAGCTGTTCGAGAAGGTCACGATCACGCTCGAGGACGCGCCCGGTGGCTACCTCGTCGTCGCGACCGTCATCGACAAGCACTCGTGGATCGTCGCGCCGACGGTGTTCGCCCTGCCCGGCCGCAAGTCGTTCGGCCTCGGGTTTGCCGAGAACAACCTGTTCGGCTTGAACCAGAAGCTCCTGCTCTACGGCCAGTACGGCGATCGCGACTCGCTGTTCTTCGCCACGTATCTCGTGCCGCAAGTGCGCGGTACGCCGCTCACGCTGCGCGCCGACATCTACACGTTCCAGCGCATCGCGCAGGAGTACGCGAACCCTCCCGACGATCCCACCGACGCCACGGTCGCGCGCGAATCGACGACGACCTACCTCGGCGGCGGATTCCTCCTCGGCTGGCGCTTCGCGTGGTGGTGCAACTTCGATCTGCGCTTGCGCGGCGCGAAGGTCTCGTTCGCGGACGCCTTCGCTCCCGCACAGCCCGATGTCGCGCTACCGCTCCCCGAGAAAGACGGCTGGGACGTCTCGACGCAAGCGCGGCTCACGCTCGACGCGCGCCACTATCGCTTCGGCGTTTCGTGGGGCGGCTACTTCCAGCTCATCGGCGACACGACGATCCCGGGGCTCGACGACTACGACTACTCGAGCGTCGTCATGCGTGCCTACTACTCGTGGCGCTTGTTTCGCGAGCACCAGTTCGAGCTGCGAGCGACGGGCGGTCTCGCGCGTCACTTGCCGTTCCACGAAGAGCTCACGCTCGGCAGCGTCGTCGATCTGCGCGGCTACGCGACCGATCGCTTTCGCGGCGACACGCGAGGCCTGTTTCGCGCGGAGTACTCGGTGCCGATCACGAAGTGGCGGTTCTTCGCCTTCCGCGCGATCGGCTTCTGGGACACGGGCTACATGGCGTTCCGCGCTCCGCGCGAGACGGATCGCGCGTATCTGCCGAACCAACGCGAAGGCATCCACTACTGGCGCAACGACGTCGGTGCCGGCATTCGCATCTACGTCAAAGCGATCGTGTTGCCGCTGCTCGGCCTCGACGTGGGCTACGGCATCGAAGCGCGCAGCCCCGAGGTGTACTTCCAGCTCGGCCTGACCGACTTCTGAGCGGCGCGTTGCATCCGGCGCAACGAGGCCGTGCGTTCATTGATACGCCGGCCGAGTAACTCGTGTCGGCGCTCCTCGTATACCGGCGCGATGAAACACCTACATTCGATCGTCTCTTTGTTCGTACTTAGTGTTGCTGCATGCGGAAGCGATGGCGGAAGCGCCGGCGGCGACGACCAGCTGCCACCCACCGGTCGCGTCGCGATCGAGTCATGGCTCGAAGACGGCGCGTACAAGAGCTGGGCGAGCGAGCCGGCGGTGCACGTCTCGCGCGACCCGTCACCCCACGGCTTCAATCGGATCTACTCGAACGACATCGTCGCGGCGAACGCCGCAGGGACCGGGGACTGGCCCGTGGGCGCCGCAGCGGTGAAGGAGCTCTACGCCTCGGCGACGGGCACGACGCCGATCGGCTACGCCGTCTACCTCAAGCAAGCCGCCGACAGCGCCGGAGGTGCGAACTGGTACTGGTACGAACGCGTGCCGCTCGATAGCGAAGCGCCGCACGACGCCAACGGTGTCGTCGCCGACGGCACCGGCGGATCGGGGACCGCGAAGGACATCTGCGTCGGTTGCCACGTCGGCGCCGGCAGCGACGCGGCGCACACCCCGTCTCCGGGCGGTCGCGACCAGGTCTACACACCGGTGCGTTGAATCGATCCCCGAGGCTCGTCCTCGCGTAGCGTGTGCGCGATGCGGTTCATTCACAGACTTCGCACCATCTGGTCATGGCTCCCCGCATTCCGCGCGGTCGCCGAGACCGGTCACCTGCCATCGGCCGCGAACGAGCTCCACGTCGTCGCATCGTCGTTGTCGCGAACGGTGAAGCAGCTCGAGGACGAGCTGGGCGTGCTGTTGTTCGATCGCACGACCAAGAGCCTCGTGCTCAACGAGAGCGGCAAGACGCTGCTGCTCGCCGTACGGGAGGCCATGCGCATCGTCGACGATGCCTTGGGCGTCGCGATCGGCGACGAGCTCACCGGCCGGGTCGGCATCGCGGCCTCGTCGGACTTGGTGTTCGCGATCGCGTTACCCGCCGGCGCGGACCTCGCGGTGCGAGCTCCCGCGCTCACGCTCTCGGTGACCGTGGCGACGAGCGACTCCGCGATCGATCTCCTCGTACGTGGGAGCACCGACGCCGTGTTGCTCTCCCACCGCATCTCCGCTCACGACGATCTCCAGGTGGTCGACCTCGGTTCGTGGAGCCGTAGCGTGTTCGGGCGGCCAGGCTCGGCACCACCGTACCGATGTGTCGTCGTCGGCGATCCGTCGTCTCATGGCGACGACGGGTGGCCACCGGGTCTCGAACGCTCCGTCGCAGGCTGGGTACCCGACGAGCGATCCGCGCTCGAGCTCTGCGCGCGAACCGATGCGGTGACCGTCGCGTTCGACAAGGTGGCCGCCGCACACCCGACGGTGTCCGAGCTCGTGCGCTTGCCCGCGATCGAGATCGCACCGCGCCCGATCGTCTTGCTCCATCGACGCGCGCTCGGACGGCACCGTCGCACCGAGGCGCTCGTCGACGCGATCCGCGCGAAGCTCGCGACGTGAGCGATCAGTCTGGGACGACGGGAATCTCGTCGACGGCCCACACCCGCACGCCATCGGGCTCGGGCAGGAGGAGCCGCGAACCATCGGGGCTCGCCGAGACGAACGTCGGGAGCGACAGCAACGCCATGCGCTCCGTGGTCTCGAGTAGCGGAGCTCGACCGAGCTTCGCGTAGGTCACGGGATCCCAGAAGTCGACGGTCAAGCTCGTCGAGTAGCGAATGTCCGGAAGCGTCGCGACGAACCGCTCGCAGACGGCGAGTGCGGCCACCGTGATCCTTCCGTACGGGACCCACTCGGTGACCGGCGTGCTGTCCAGTTGCCGCACGACGATGCGCTGGTAGTTGCCGACGAGAAGCCGCTGTCGCCACCGATCGAGCTCGAGCTCCGTGATCGGCTGGGTCTGCGTCAAGTCGTGGGTCGACTTCGTCGGGGTGGCCGCGTCGAGCAGCGTCAGCTTCGGCAGACCTCGATCGATCGCGTGACCCCATTCGTCGTCGGTGTAGCCGCCGTAGTCCGTCGCGGCCACGAGCGTACCGACCGGATCTGCGACGACATGATCGATGTCGAACGAATCGTAGTCGCCCCACTCGAGCGTCAACGCTCCACGCTCGGCGAGCGTGGGCACGTCGAGGATGTAGAGGCGTCGATCACCGATGGCGAGCAAGCTGCCGCCCGCGCAGAACGCGATCGGCCCTCTGCCGATGTCACGCTCGGCGACGACCGACAGATCTGCGGCGTCGCGCAGACGCAGCATTGGATTCTCGGCGGTCGCGACGCGAGCGTTGTCCTCGGCCCACGCCGTGCCGAACACGTGTATCGCGAGGCCCTCCTTCACGAGCGGCGTCTCGACGAGGACGTTCCCGTCGCGATCGTAGATGACGATGCGGGACTCGTCGGCGAGGAGGAAGCGACTGCCGTCCGGAGAGAACACGGGACGACGCGGCCTGGCGTGTCGGAGCAGCGCGATCGAAGTCAGCACTCAGTCCGGGACGACGCTGGCGACGGGAACCCAGACCGTCTGGCCGGTGCTGCCGATCTCGAGCTCGTAGTAGCCCGACATCATCTGGCGCACCGTCGCGGACTGCATGAGCCCCGTCGGTCCAGGCACGAGCACGCGACCACCGACGGGAATCTTCTGTTGGTTCTCGGACGCCGACTCGCCACGACCGATCGCGCCCATACCGATGCCCATGATCGATTGCGGCTGCGCGGGCTTCGCAGCCGGCGTTTCGGCCGGTGGCGTCGCTGCTTTGAGCTCGGAGCTATCGGCCTTCGGCACTTCGATCGGCGCTGCCTTGCGACCGGGAGGTGCAGCCGGAGGCGGCACGGATGCCGACGCGATCGTCGAGCGCGGCTTCGCGCCGATCTCGCCGGACGCGGACGCCGATGTCGCGGGGGTGATCGCGGCCGGCTTCTTCGAGCCACCGATCTCGCCGGAGACCGACGTCGGCTTCTCGGTGGACACGGGCTGCGCTTTCGCGGCGGGCTTCTCGGGCACCGTCGGAACGGGAGGCGCTTCGGGGGTGATGGCCGGCATTCCGCGCACCGTGTCGAGCGGCGCGTTGGGCTGTTCGCCACTGTAGTTGTACGGCGGCGGTTCCGTTTCGTGGGCGTGGCGGCCGTGGCCGTTCGTCGGCACGGGCGTCGGATACGTGCGCTCCGGGTTCGGCATCTCGAGGTACGGCGTGGAGCCGTCGTCGGCCGCGACCATCACGTAACCCATGCGGATCAGCTCGACACCGAACACGGCGCCGGCCGTCGGGTTGTACGCGATCAGCTCTTCGACGATGTTGGTCAGCGTTCCCGAGTCGGTGACAGCGGCCGGACTGCCGGACATCACGACCCTTCGCGTGAGCAAGCGAGCGAGCATGCGCTCGACGCTACGGCGCACGCTGCGCAGGACACCTTCGTTGACCGAGTCGAACGGGAGGCCGACGAACTGCGCGACGAGCAGCCCCGGATCCGCGCAGCGAACTTGCAGCGAGCCGCTCGCGCGAAGACGAACGGGCTGGCCGGTCGCGGGGATCACGAAGCCCGTGACCATGTCGAAGTTGACCTCGACGGGCGCGGTCAGCACGAAGAACGCGTGGACGGGCCGCGTCGGATCCGGCGTGCGCCACCGATGACGACCGGGCCCGAGACGATCACCGACCATCCATGCTGGGCACATGACAACTTGCTCGTCTTCCGAGCAAGCCACCTCGCATTCGGGGCCGATGGGAAACGGCCAGGCGTACACGAGATGGTCTGCCGCGACTCCGTCGCGAGCGATGACCGTCATCGATACCGATAGTACCCGATCAGGGAAGCGCGATCAGCGCCGAGACGTATAGATGTCATTAGTCGGTGGCCTCGTCGGTGGCACCCTCTTCATCGGGGTGCGCGACGGGATGGATGCGCACGCGCCTGACGCGGCGGGGCGACGCCTCGATCACCTCGAGGACGGTGCCGTTATCGGTTGTCAGCCGTTCCCCTGCCTGGGGAATGGCTTGGGCGAGGGACATGCACAGGCCGGCGATGGTCGTGCGGTCTTTGCCGACCGGCAGGTCCAGGTGGAGGTCCCGGTTGACCTTGCGGACGGACGCCCAGCCCTGAACGAGGATCGTACCCGCAGGCTCGCGAGTGAAGAACTGCTCGGGGACATCGTCCTCGCTCATGATGTCGCCGACGAGCTCTTCGATCAGATCCTCGGTGGTCACGAGTCCGGACAGTCCGCCATTGTCGTCGACCACGACCGCCATCTGCGTGCGGCGGCGCTGCATCTCGCGCAGCAGATCGAGCGCGCGCGTGGACTCGGGTACCTTGTGCGGTGGTCGCAAGATGTCCTCGAGGACGACGAGGCCCTTCTCCCACGCGAGCGCGAGGACATCGCGCGCGACGACATAGCCGACGATGTTGTCGATGCTGCCGTCGTAGACCGGCATGCGGCTGTGTCCTTCTTCGAGGATCGCGCGCTGCACTTCTTCCGCAGACAGACCGCGGCGCAGCGCGACGACGCGCGTACGCGGGACCATGACTTCGGCGACGGTGACCTCGCCGAAGCCGAGCGCTCGCGACGCGATCTCCGACGCGCGCGGATCGACGGAGCCCGTCTTCGCTGCTTCCTCGACGAGCTGCTGGAGCTCGTCGCGGGACAGGCGCGCTTCGGTGAAGTTCGTCTTGTCGCCGAAGAATCGCAGCACGAGGTTCGAGCACACCGTGAGCAACCACACGACGGGTCGCAGCGCGGACGCGATGAACTCGAGCGGACGCGCGGTGAAAAACGAGTAGCGATCTGCGTAGCGAAGCGCGAGCGACTTGGGCACGAGCTCCCCGATCACGAGCTCGAAGTAGACGATCAGCGCGACGACGAGGACGAGCGCGGTACCGTGGCCCAGGCCGAGGTCGTGCAAGCTGCCCGCGAGGACGGGCTCGAGCGTCGCGCCGCCGTACACGGACGCCGCGGTGCCGAACGTGGTGATGCAGATCTGCACGGTGGCGAGGAAGCGCTCCGGGTTGTCCCGTAGCCGCTTCACCGCGAGGGCTCGCTTGTCACGACGGCGGATGAACTCCGAGAGCCGCGTCTTGCGAACGCTGAGGATGGCGATCTCGGCGCCGGCGAAGATGCCGTTCCCCACCAGGAACGCGACGACGATCAGGAGTGCCGTACCCATGCCAACGTGCCGGCGCGCAGCATACCGGATATGCTGCGCGCGATGTCGCAACCGCGCGACGAGGACGACGAGGAGGACGCTCCTGTCAAACCCGTCAAAAAACATGTCGCGTACATCACCGCGGAAGGCGCGCAGAAGCTCAAGGCGGAGCACGACGAGCTGTGGCTCGTGGAGCGTCCGCGCGTGACGCAGGCCGTCTCGGATGCCGCAGCGCTCGGTGATCGCAGCGAGAACGCGGATTACATCTACGGCAAGCGTCGCTTGCGCGAGATCGATCGCCGCCTTCGCTTCCTCACGAAGCGGCTCGAGACCGTACGCGTGGTGACGGAAGTTCCGGAGGATCCGAAGCGCGTATTCTTCGCCGCCTACGTGACGCTCGAAGATGAAGACGGCGTCGAGAAGACGTGGCGGATCGTCGGCGCGGACGAGAGCGACATGGCGCGGGGCTTCATCTCGATGGACTCGCCGGTCGCGCGCGCACTCCTCGGCAAGCGCGAAGGCGATGCGATCACCATCCGCGTTCCCAAAGGCGACGTCGAGTACACGATCGTCCGCGTGAAGTACACGACATGACCCAGACCGCGCGCGAGCAACCACCCGATCCGATTCCGGAGCCGATCACCGACGAGCCATCGCGCGCGATCATCGTCTCGCTCCCGCGCGATCTCGCTCCGTACGCGCGCACGCAGGTCCGCTGGCGACCGGGCTGCGAGGTCACGGTGCTGCGCGACGGCACCGAGACGTTCCCCGCGATGCTCGATGCGATCGCGAACGCGAAGAAGATCATCTCGCTCGAGACGTACATCCTCGCGGCGGACAAGACCGGCGAGAAGTTCAAAGCCGCGCTGATCGAGCGCGCGCGCGCGGGCGTGCAGGTGCGGGTGATCTACGACGCGGTCGGCTCGTTCGGCTTGCCCGACGCATTCGTCGACGAGATGCGCGCGGAGAAGATCGAGGTCATCGACTTCAACCCGATCGCTCCGTGGCGGCGACGGTTCCGGCTCTCGCATCGCGATCACCGCAAGATCCTCGTCGTCGACAACGTCGTCGGGTTCACCGGCGGGCTCAACATCGGCGATGACTACGCGCCCGTCTCCGAGGGTGGCGTCGGCTGGCACGACATGCACTGCCGCGTGACCGGACCGATCGTGCTCGACCTCGCGCGTATGTTTCGCCGCACGTGGATCCGCGCCGGTGGCAAACCGTTCGCGGCGATTCCGTCGGCGCACACGGCACCTCCGGGCGGCGGCAGCTCGTACGTGCGGTTGCTCGACAACACGCGACGGCGGCAGCGCGGCGTGGTGCGGCGCGCGTACCTGCACGTGATCCGCGCGGCGAAGATCTCGATCCTGATCCAGAACGCGTACTTCCTTCCGGATCGCGGGCTGCGTCGCGCGCTCACGCGTGCGGCGCGACGCGGTGTGGACGTCCGCGTGATCGTGCCGGGCCGCAGCGACGTGCGGCTGATCGAGTGGGCATCGCTGTACGTGCTGCGCCGCCTCGCGAAGATGGGCATCGGCATCTTGCGGTGGCGCGGTCCGATGATGCACGCGAAGACCGCGACCATCGATGCGACGTGGTCGACGATCGGCAGCTACAACTTCGACGCGCAGAGCCGGTTCCAGAACCTCGAGCTCACCGTCGAGATCCTCGACCCGCCGACGGCGCAGGTGCTCGTTCGTACGTTCGAGCACGACGTCGACCACTGCGACCGCTTCACGGAACAATCGTGGCAAGACCTGCCGTGGTGGACCAAGGCGCTGGCGTGGATCTCGTACCGGATCCGGCGGTTCTTGTAATAGAACCCTGCGATTCGAACGAGTTACAAAATTCTCGTCGAGGCCGTGCCATTCTGCGGTCGGTCACGCACCCAACGGTCGAACAACCACTCGTCCGTAGGAGCACTCATGTTTGCCAGACTCTCGCTACTCGCTCTCCTCGCGCCACTCGCGGCCTGTGATTCGCAGGTCGATTCGAACCACCAAGGTCAAGCGCTCGCCAAGATCGGCGGCTCGGTCCGCAACGCTCGCACCGCTCCGATCGGCGCCGGGGCCGAGGTCGTCGTCGTATGGCAGAAGTCGTCCGGATCGCCGGACCTGACGGGCACCGAGTCCGTCGAGGTCCAGGGCTCGTTCCCCGCGCAGTTCATGCTGTCGATCTATCAGCCGCCGCCGACGAACCTGCTCAACGATTGGAACGGCGTGCAGGTCGGCGTCGCGTACATCATCGCGGGCGTCGACGGTACCGACTACTCCGACGAGAATGCCGCCGAGGCCGGCATGCTCGGCATGGAGGTCGATCACCTGCTCGTCTACGTGCCGCAGGACGTGCCCGCGGGTAGCGATGCATCGATCTTGCTGCGCGGAGCGCCGACCGCCGGATTCCACCTGTACGGCGTGCACAAGCTGACGGATAGCGAGAAGGACACGCGCCGCGATTGCATCGATCAGCTCGCGAACCCGACCCTGCAGAACGTCTATTCGCAGTGCGGCGGCGAAGCGAGCTTCGATGACTTCGTGCCGCTGTCGACGGATCTGTCGACGCCGCTGAACATCGATCTCGTCGATGATCCGTCGACGATCGACGTCCCCAACTGGACCTAGCCCGTGGGAGTTGGGCTCGACGTGGAAGCTCTGTACCGTACGTACGGTCACAGCGTGCTGCGCCGCGCTCGGCAGATCATGGCCAGCGACGACGAGGCCGGCGAGATCTTGCAGGAGATCTTCGTCGGTCTCGTGTCGCGTCCCGAGCAGTTCGATCGACGAAGCGCACCGAGCACCTTCCTCTACGCGGTGACCACGCACGCCTGTCTCGCGCGATTGCGCGACCGCAAGAATCGCCTCCGTCTGATCGACGAGCAGGTGAAGCCATGGTCGACCGACGTGGATCCGCGCTCGGCGGAGACCGCTTCGATCGTTCGCGGCGTGCTCGCGCAGCTCCCCGACGAAGAAGCGCGCGCCGCGATCTACTACCACCTCGACGGCATGACTCACGCGGAGGTCGCCGACGTGCTCGGTTGCTCGCGGCGTCATGTCGGCGATCTGCTCGAACGCCTCGCCGCTCGCCTCGCGGACCACGCCCGAAAGGATGCCTCGTGACCGACCACGACCACATCTCGGATCTGCGATGGGATCGCCTGCTCGCCGGCGAGCTCTCGCCGGAACAGCAAGCAGCGATCACCGCCCACACGACCGCGTGTGCGAGCTGCGCGACACGGCGGCGCGAGATCGAAGCCGCACGCGATGCGTTCGCCACGCGGTCGCCGATGTCGTTCTCGCCTCGGCGATCGCGCTGGTGGCTCGGTGCGCCGGTTGCCGCGCTCGCCGCCGCCGCGCTCGTCGTGATCCTGATCCGCCCGGGAACCGAGACCGAGCGCACCAAGGGCCACGGTCCCGCGCTGCTCCTCGCCGCAGGGAAGCCCGGTGCGCTCGCGCCGATCGCGACATCGGACACGATCCACCCCGGCGACTACGTGCAAGCCGGCTACTCCGCGACGCGCGATGGCTTCGGCGCGGTGCTCTCGCTCGACGGTGCGGGGAGCGCATCCGCGTACGTGCCGGCCACCGGTGATGCTCTCGTCGCGTTGCCCGCCGGGACCGACCGCTCGTTCCCGGGCAGCACCGTCCTCGACGATGTCGTCGGCACGGAGCGCATCGCGATCGTGTGGTGCGAAGCCGCGCGGCCGCTCGCGCCGCTGATCGCCGAGCTGAAAGCCACGCAGCGGATCGCCGACCGCGACGGCTGCACGATCCGCCTCGTCACGCTCGAGAAAGCACGATGACCTCGCGCGCGCTGATCGTCTGCATCGTGCTGCTCGCGGCCGGCTCGGCGCGTGCGGACATCCAGCGCTACGCGGTGATCATCGGCGCGAACAGCGGCGCCGCGGACGAACAGAAGCTGCGCTTCGCGGAGAGCGATGCCGCGCGCGTGGGCGAGTTGCTGTCGGAGATCGGCGGCGTTCCCGACGAGAACCAGGTGGTCCTTCGCTCGAAGACCGCCGACGAAGTGCGCCGAGCACTGATCGCGACGAACGAGCGCATCCGCGTCGGTCAACGCGCGGGCGCCGACGTCGTGCTGTTCGTCTACTACTCCGGACACGGCGACGCGGACTCGCTACACCTCGGCGATACGCGGTTCGCGCTGCGCGAGCTCGAAGCGCTCGTGCGCGGATCGTCGGCGCAGATCCGCATCCTCGTCATCGATTCGTGTCGCTCCGGATCGGTCACGCGCGTCAAAGGCGGCAAGCCCGCGCCCGCGCTCGTGCTGTCGTCGGGGATCGATGAAGTTCCGGGCGAAGGCGTCATCGTCCTCACCGCGAGCACCGCCGGCGAAGACGCGCAGGAGTCCGATCAGCTCGCGGGCTCGTTCTTCACGCACTACTTGCTGTCTGGATTGCGCGGCGCCGCCGACGACGATGGTGATCGAGTCATCACCGTCGCCGAAGCGTTTCGCTACACGCGCGAGCAAACGATCCTCGCGTCGAGCCGCACGCTGTCGGGCACGCAGCACCCGACGTTCCACTACGATCTTCGCGGTCGCGCGGACATCTCGCTCGCCGCGCTCGAAGGCCACGGCCGCGGGCGCCTGACCGTCCCCGACGGTGCGACGTGGCTCGTCGTGCGCGGAGGCGACACCGTCGTCGGCGAGATCGTCGCGGGTGCGAAGCGGCGCACGCTCAGCCTTCGCCCGGGCGCGTACATGGTCCGCGGTCGTACGCGTGAAGCGCTGCTCGAAGGCAAGGTCACCGTCGACGCGGATCGAGAGACCGTGGTCGACACCGCCGCGCTCGATCGCACGACGTACGCGCGACTCGTGCGCAAAGGCCACGGCGAGATCCTGAACTACGTCGGCGGTCCGTTCGCGGGCGCGGTCGTGCAGTCGCCGATCATCGACGGCGCGTCGCCATGCCTCGGCGTCGCCGCGGGGTGGAGCTTCGTGCGCACCGACGTCACGCTGTCGCCGCGGATCGCCGCGTGCCGCGGAGACTTCACGAACCGCACGCTGAGCGCGACCACCGATGCGCTCGCGATCGACGTGCGCGTCGCGAAGGCGTGGGACGTGTCGATGTTCACGGTCGATCTCGGCATCGCCGCGGGTGGCGAGCTGCTGCAGGAGCGCTTCTTCACGCGCGGCACCGCACCGACGAGAACCTCGGGTGGGGCGCACGTCGACGCCGGTGCTGGGATCTCGCTCCCCGTGTTCTCACGCGGATATCTCGGTGCGGAGATCGCGGCGCAGACCCACTTCTTATCCGTCGAAGAGCAAGACGGCGCGAAGGCCATGACCGCTCGCTTCGCCGTCCGCGGGATCCTGGCGCTCGGCCTCTGGCTCTGACTCCGCACGGTACGGGGGGTGCACTCCCTCCGCGAAACCATGAGTCTGGCGCACAAAGCAGCACGCGGAGCCCTGTGGACCGTGCTCAGCAGCATGGGAGGGCGTGCGGTGGGCGTTCTCGGCACGCTCGTCATGACTCGCTTCCTCGCGCCCGACACCATCGGGGAAGTCGCCGACGCCACGATCCTCGTGATGACCGCGAACTGGCTCACGATCTGGGGCTTCGGTCAGTACTCGGTCGTCAAAGGCCGCGGCGATGCGACCGCCGAGGTGCGCTGGCACGCCACGCTGTTCTACGTCGTCCTCGGCATCCTCTCGCTCGGTCTGTTCGCGCTCCTCGGTGGCCACATCGTTCCCGCCTTCGGCGCTCCCGACGCTGCTCGCTACGTCCCGGGGATGGCGCTCGCGATCTTCATTCGCCGCCTCGGTGCGATGCCCGAGCGCGTGCTCACCCAGCAGATGAACTTCCGCGCGTCCGGTCTGTCGCTCGCTCTCGGCGAGCTCACCTACACGATCGCCGCGCTGATCTTCGCCGTCGTCGGCTACGGCGGCATGTCGATCGTCTACGCGAACATCATCCAGTCGCTCGTCGTCGTGCTCGTCCTGTTCAAGGCCGCCGGCTTCCGTTCGTGGGCCACGCCCACGCGCCTATCGTGGGCTCGCGTCAAGGACATGCTCGCGTTCGGCGTGCCGCTCGGCATCCAAGGCATCGCGCATCAAGCGTCGCGCTATTGGGACAAGCTCACCATCTCGCACTACTTCGGAACGTCTGCGGTCGGCACGTTCAACATGGCCTACAACCTCGCCGACATTCCGGCGATCCAAGTCGGCGAACAGATCGCGCTCGTGCTCATGCCCTCGATGGCAGAGCTCCCTCGCGAGCGCCGGCCGCGCGCCCTCGAGCGTTCGTCCGCGCTGCTCTCTCTCATCATCTTCCCGCTCGCCGTCGGTCTCGGCCTCGTCGCGTATCCATTGATCGCTCTGATCCTCCCGAACAACGCGTGGCAAGACGTGGCCCCGCTCCTCGCGGTGCTCACGTGTCTCTCGGTGTTCCGCCCGATCACGTGGGTGCTGTCGGCGTACCTCGAGGCCGAGTCCAAAACGAATCGCCTGATGATCCTCGAGATCCTCAAGGTCGGCCTGCTCGTCCTCGGCATCGCCGCGCTCCATCCATTCGGCCTGCGCGTGGCTTCGTTCTCCGTCGGCATCGCGTTCGGCTTCACGGCGCTGCTCGGCATCGCCGTCGTCGTCCGCGAAGGCGTCTCCTGGCGCGCCCTCGCCTCGGGCTTCATCCGACCGCTCGCCGCGTGCGGCGTGATGGCCGCCGCGGTCCTCGGTGTCGATCGCGGACTCGAGGCACTCGGCGCTCACGCCGCCGTCGAGCTGATCGTCGAGATCGTCGTCGGTGGAATCGCCTACGTCATCGCGGCATTCGTGTTCGCGCGCGAGACGGCGATCGATCTGCTGCAGCTCGTTCGCAAAGCACTGCGCCGCTAGCCGCCCGGACACACCAGCGACTCGCGGCAGCACGATGTTCGCGAGCGCATCGCGAAGACATGGCGACACCGACGGAAGAGAGTTCGCATACCGATCAACACACGCGAGTGCGTTCGGTTGCGAACGTCTATTCCACGCCGACCCTGCGCCAGGCTTCCACCAACTGCTCCATGGCCGCGTCCTCGATCACCTTGCCGTGCGCGATGACGATCCGCTCGATCGACAGCGCCTGGATCCGTCGCAGCGATCGCGAGGCTGCTTCCTTGTCCACGATCTTGTTCTTCACGTCGGGCGGCACGCTCCATCGCTTGGAGCACCCGGTCACGCGCGCGGCGAACCGCCACGTCCAATGGTCGCTCTCGTCCGCTCGCAGGATGACATCCGCGCCGAACAGCGTCTTCGTCGGCGCGTGATAGAGCAGCGTCTCGTCCAAGAACGGCACGCCCTCGAGAGCCACCGCGATCATCTCGGGCACCGCATCCACGAACGCCGCATCGCGAATGTCCAGATCGATGCGCAACTCGCGATTCTTGGCCGCCGCGCTCTTCGGCGCGACGACCTTCGCCGCGGGAAACGCCGCCGCTGCGGCGGGTGTCCCGAGATGGTGAAAGCAGTTGGGCACCACGAGCCAACGCACCTCGCCGAGCTGCGCCACCGCCTTCACCCACGCGTCCGACGGCGGAGCCGGGCTGTGCACCAACACGCTTCCATCGTCGAGCCGAATCACCGACGTGCGCGCGCGCAGCCGCACCCCGCTGAACCACACCGGCCGCTCGCTCGCCCACAGCCGATCCGTCACGATCTCGGAAAGCACTGGTCGCTTCGATGCAACGCCGGCCGGCATCGTTGCGAAGGCTATCGTTCGGCGAGCGCCCGTTGACTGCGCCCGCCGGTCGCACGACCTCACCGAGCTAACACTGCAGCCGCGGCACGGCGGCGGGATCGTCGATCGCGTAGTCGAACGTCCAGTGCACCGGCGTGAACGATGGCTCGATCGGAAGATCCACGCGCTCGAGAGCCTCGCGGACACAGCCCGACGCCTCGAGATCGATCGCGCGTCCCTGATGAATCGTGAAGTGCAGCTCCGCGTGCTGCACGATGCCATCGAGATCGAAGCAGCGATGGATCGCTCTATCAGCGCGCAACAGAGCCCGGCGCGCTTCGCGTGGCTCGATGCCGCCATCGCCGATCTCGAGCTTGCTCGTGAGGCGACGGAGCGCGCGTCCGCCGACGAAGCTCGAGCTCGATCCGCGACAACGCCAACGCACCCTCACGTGCTCGTCGGTGACCTCTTGCTCGACCCAGCAGCCGCGGTGGTCGGGCGGACACTCCTCGTTGCGGAGGTATCCCGACGGACCCGGGCGTGGGACGTACGCGGGCGACGCCATCGAGACGTCGCGGATCGGTTCGTCGGGCAAGCCGACGTCGGCGGGTGCGAGCGGCTTGGGTTGCGCTGGGGGTTGCGATCGCGAGGGAGCGCTGCACGCGACGAGAACGACGAGTAGCGCCCGCACGAAGCAGGGGATGCATCGATGTGGAGCGAGGTTGCTTCGAATTGGAGCGACGCCGATGTCGGACGAACCGTAAGCCCGCGAAACCGCGCGTGGCACGGCGGCTGCTCTATGTCTGGTCGCAACTCAAGGAGGCAAGCGATGTCCACCCACGATCTTACGGTTCGGTTTCTTGGTGTTCGCGGCTCGATCGCGACGCCGGGCGCGGACAAGACCGCCGGCGGCAACACCGCGTGCGTCGAAGTGACGGCCGGTGACACGCGCATCATCATCGATGCGGGCACGGGGCTGCGCGTGCTCGGCGACGAGCGCATGAAGCACGGACCGCGTCACTCGACGATCCTGCTCTCGCACCTGCACTGGGATCACGTGGCCGGCCTTCCGTTCTTCACGCCGATCTACGTGCCGGGTCATCGCGTCGAGATCGCGAGCGGACCCAATGGCGTCATGTCGCTGGATGCGGCGATGCGCGACCTGTTTCGCGCGCCGTTCTTTCCGGTCGACTACGCGACCATCTCCGAGCAAGTGTCGACGCGCGAGCTGCGCGCGAACGACAAGTTCCAGATCGGCGACATCACGATCACGATGGCGAAGCTGAACCACCCGGATCCCGTCTATGGATTTCGGTTGGAGCACGGCGGGCAGTCGATCGTGTACGCGACCGACACGGAGCACTTCGCGTGCGTGGATCCGACGCTGAAGAAGCTCGCGGCGGGCGCGGATATCTTGATCTATGACAGCCAGTACACGCCCGAGGAGTATCCGAGCAAGGTCGGCTGGGGACACTCGACGTGGCTCGCGGGCGCCGAGCTCGCGCGCGCCGCGGGTGTGCCGCAGCTCGTGCTGTTCCATCACGATCCGAATCGCACGGATGATGTGCTCGCGGAGATCGAGGCGAAGGCCGCGGACGAGCTACCGGGGACCGTTGCCGCGCGCGAGGGCATGGTGCTGCGGGCGCGTGACGCGGAGCGTGCCGCAGCGGCATGAGCACGACCATGTATGCGATGCTGGTGCACGACATGTCGGAGCACGAGCAGCGATTCGAGCTCCTCGCCGACCTCGGCGCGATGATCGCGGGCGAGGTCGAGCTCGATGACCTGTTGTCGACGTTCGCGGATCGCGTAGCGCGCGCACTCGGCGCCGATCGCGCGACGCTGTGGCTGATCGACGGCGCGACCGGCGAGATCCGCGCGCGCGTCGCGACGCTGCCGCAGCCCGGCGAGATCGAGGCGCTGCGCGTGCCGCTCGGGCACGGGCTCGTCGGCGAGGTCGCGCAGAGTGGTACGTTGATCAACATTCGCGACGCGAAGAGCGATCCGCGATGGGCCGGCGATTTCGCCGAGCGGTTCGGCTACGTGACGACCTCGATCCTGACGGCGCCGATCGCGCGACGTGGACACACGCGCGGCGTGCTGCAGGTGCTCAACAAGCGCGATGGTTCGTTCACCGAGCGCGACGAGGAGTTCGTGCTGCGCCTCGCCGAGCAGATCGGTCGCGCACTCGACTACACCACGCTGCGAGGCAACGACGCACAGCGCGGCCTGTCGGTGCGCGGCCGGTTCAATCACGTCATCGGCACGTCGCCGGAGATGGCGGCGGTGTACGAGATGATCGTGCGCGCCGCGCAGACCGACGCGACGGTGCTGCTGCACGGCGAGACCGGGACCGGCAAGGGTTTGCTCGCGCGCGCGATTCACGTGAACAGCGCGCGCCGCGAAGGTCCGTTCGTTCATATCGATTGCACGACCCTGCCCGCGAACCTGATCGAGAGCGAGCTGTTCGGTCACGAGCGCGGCGCGTACACCGGCGCGGACAGTCGCGTCATCGGCAAGGTCGAAGCGGCGAAGGGCGGCACGCTGTTCCTCGACGAGATCGGCGAGCTGCCGTTGCCACTCCAGGGCAAGCTGCTGCGCTTCGTGCAGGAGCGCAAGTTCGAGCGCATCGGCGGGCGCGAGACGCTCGACGCGGATGTTCGGATCGTCGCGGCGACGAACCGCGATCTGCCCGCGATGGCGAACGCGGGCCAATTCCGCAGCGATCTGTACTTCCGATTGCGCGTCGTCGAGATCGAGATCCCACCGCTGCGCTCGCGCGGCGGCGACGACATCATCGATCTCGCGTCGCACTTCACGGATCAGTTCGCGCGTCGCTATCGCAAGGGTCCGATGCGACTCTCCGAGAGTGCCAAGCCCGCGCTCGTCGCGTACACGTGGCCCGGCAACGTGCGCGAGCTCGAGCACACGATCGAGCGCGCGGTCGTGTTGGTGCAAGGTCCGGCGATCGGCGCGAAGGACCTCGGCCTCGAGCCGCGTCGCACCACGATCTCCCCCGGCGATTCGCAGATCGGCATCCCGGTGATCACTGCCGCATCGTTGCCCGCCGAGATAGATGCGATCACGTTGCCGCCGGACCTCCCGCTCGAGGAAGCGGAGCGCCGCTACGCGCGCGCGATCCTCGATCGCTGCGATGGCAATCAGTCCGCCGCGGCGCGTGCGCTCGGCATCAGCCGCAACAAGCTCGCGCGGCTACTCAAAGCGGAATGACCACGCGAGCGTCGCACCGTCCGTCGACGGAATGATGGCGACCTGCGAGCTCTGCTCGGCGCGCATGCCGAGATAGAACAGCACGCCGCCTCCGATCAGGGCCGCACCGCCGACCCCGAGGAGGATCTTCGCGTTGCGATCGGCGCGCTTCGCACTCGACTCGAGCGATGGATCCCACTCGTCCGCATTGTTCAGATCCCTGGACTGCGAGCGCGCGCGCAGCCCGAAGAACACGCCGGTGGCGATCGACGCGACGCCGACACCACCGACGGCGAGCCCCGAGATCCGCAGCGTGCGTCCCGGTGCCGCGGGTTCGGTGCCGACCGGCCCATCGACGGGAGTCTGCTTCGGCGGCTCGATGGGCTTTGGTGGCTCGACGGGCTTCGGCGGCTCGACGGGCTTCGGCGGCTGGGCCGGTTTCGCGTCCTTGCACGGCTCGAGCTCCGCGAGGAACTTCGCGACGACGTCCGCGCGCTCGGTCGGGAAGTTGCGCTGGAACGTCTTGTAGTACGTGTACGCGTTCGGGCAGTCGTTCAACAGGCGATACGACTGCGCGATGTTGAACAGCGACGCCGCGTCGCTGCGCAGCGTGTACGCTTCCTTGAACTTCGTGATCGCCGCGGCGAACTCGCGCAGATCGTAGAGCCGGCGGCCCTCCTGCAGCGCAGCATCCGCGGGATCGGGCGCGGGTGCCGGCTGTGCCGCCGCACCACGAGCAGTGATGCACAGAGCAACGAGGACAATCGCGAGGCGATGCATCATGGGTCGCACTTGTTCAGGTAGATGACGACGGTCATCGCGCCCTGGCACGCGACGGCGACATCGAGGCGCCCATCGCCGTCGAAGTCGGCGCTGACGAGATCGATCGGGTTCGCGTCCGTCGGAATCGCCTTCGACGCATCCCACGTGGCGGAAGGCGTCGGATCCTGGTTGAGCAGGACCGAGAAGTTGTTCGAGCCGCTGTTCGCCGTGAGGATGTCCGGCAGCGGAGAGCCGCCGACGTTCGCGAGGATCACCGACTTCGGGGACGTTCCCATCGCGAAGTTGCCGCCGTCGCTGAAGTTGTTGACGCCGGTCGCGTGGCGAAGCGAGACGTTGTTCGCGTTTTGGTTCGCGGTGACCACGCTCGGCATTCCACTCGCGCGCATCTGCGCCGCTGCCACATCGACGGGACCTTGGTTCACGTTCCACGCTGTGATGGCGCCGAGCGTGTATGTGTTGCCGCCACCCGCGTGCATGCCGAACTGATTCGTTCCGGTCATCGTGACGACCGCATCCGGGATCGTGCCCGAGTTGACGCGGCCCATCATCAAGCTCGTCGCCATCATGTTCGTGGCAACCATCGCGCCGCCCTGCCAGCTCGTCGCGAGCTGCTCGAGGATCTCGATGCGAGCCGAGCTCCCGCCGTACAGGATGCCGACGTCCTCGAACATGTTGCCATCGACGTCGCCCGCATTCGCGATGTCGACGGCATTCATCCCGATCGGAACGTCCGTGCGCGTGAAGGTTCCGTCCTCGTTGCTGATCATCACGCCCATCGCATTTGTCGATCCGGTCTGCAGCACGACGAGATCGTTGCGAACCCCGTCGTGATCGAAGTCGCCCGCGATCAGCTGCTTCGCGTTGGCTCCCGCGTTGGAGCTCAGGCGCGCGGAGAACGTGCCGTTCCCGTTGCCGGCATAAAACCCGATCGCGTTGGAGCTATCGAGGACGGCGATGTCCATGAAGCCATCGTGATCGCCATCGAAGGCGACGATCTGCATGAGGTTGCTGCCGGTCGTCAGCGTCGCCGTCTGGCGATTCCAGAACGGGGCGTTCGGGTTCGTGCACACCGGCGGTTCGATCATGTCGATCGTCCCATCGGTGAGGTCGCCGTCGTCGGGTGGCGCGTCGATCACTCCGCCATCGCCGTCGCAGCCCTCCCCGGGCGCGACGCACATCCCTGCGTTGCACTGATACCCGTTCGGGCACGAATCGTTGTTCGCGCCACCACAGCGATACTTGCAGCTCGCGAGCGATGGCGACTGATAGCAACTCGCGATGCAGGCGATGATCGCCAGGGCCAACGCTCTCCCCATGTGCGGAGATATCGTAACGCGGTTCGCGCTCCGCTGCTTGTTTCGTGATCGGACGGCTAGCTGGGGAGTCCTCGCGTTGATAGCGTCGCTGTCCATGAGGGTTGGCCTCGCCGTGATCATCGTCGCAGCGCTCGCGGGACCCGTCGCCGCCGACGAGGCGGTGGTCGATCTCGATCCCCAGCCCGAGAAGGGGACCTTCGGCCTCGGCATCATCTTCGGCGAGCCGACCGGCGTCACCGCGAAGCTGTACCTGAAGGACGATCAGGCGCTCCAGGCCGCGATCGGCCTCGCGTTCATCGGTGCGGGCATTCACGCGCACGTCGACTACGTGTTTCACCCGTACATCCTGCAGTCGCGGCAGTCGTTCGTGCTGCCGGTCTACGTCGGCCCGGGTGTGCGCATGATCCAGTACCGCGATGGTCGCGAGACCAACTACTTCGCGTTCGGCGTGCGCGCGGTCGGAGGCATCCTGTTCGACTTCAAGTCGATCCCTCTCGACGCGTTCGTCGAAGTCGCGGGCGTGCTCGAGTATCGCGGTCACGATGGCGATCACTTCGGCGTGGCGTTCAACGCCGGCGCAGGCGCTCGCTACTACTTCTGATGCGCTGCGCACCGGACGAGATCACCGCGCTCACCGCCGATGGGGTGACGCTGCGGATCGATCGCCTGCGTCCGACGAACGGCGTCCCGCGCGGGGCCATCGTGTGCTTGCACGCGATGATGACCGACGGTCGTTATTTCGGCGCACGCAAGGCCGACGACGCGTTCGCGCACGTGCTCGCGCGCGAAGGCTTCGAGGTGTTCGTGCCCGACTTCCGCGGCCACGGACGATCGCAGCCACCGACGGCGGAGCGCGACGACTGGAGCTTCGATGATCTCGTCGAGCTCGATCTTCCAGCGATCGTCACCGCGTGCGCCACGGCGGCAGGTTGCACCGCGAATGACCTCGTTCTCCTCGGTCACTCGCTCGGTGGGCTCGTCTCGACGGCGGCGATCGGCACCGGGCGCATTCCATCCCCGCGCTTGCTCGTGCTCGCGTCGACATCGGTGTGGCTGCACGGACCGCGCGGCCCGATCGCCCGCCGCGCAGTGATGGGCGTGTATCGCGCCGCCACCCAGCTCCTCGGCTACGCGCCGATCCGTCGCCTGCGCGTGGGCACCGCCGACGAAGCCGCGAGCTACGTGCGGCAACTGACGGACTGGACACGGAGCATGCAGTGGACGAGCGCGCGCGGCGTCGACTACACCGCGAGCGCCGAAACGATCACCACGCCCGTACTACCGTTCTGCGGCGCCGGCGATTGGATGTGCACGCCGCGCGATGCCGCAGCGTTCGTCGGGCACCTGTCGTGCGCTGCCGAGCTCCGCGTGGTGGGTACGCGGCGCGGCGATGCGCTCGATCCGGATCACTTCGAGCTGTTCACGCGCGGTGAGTTGCTGCCGATGTGGCACGAGCTCGTCGAGCGGTTGCACTAGTCACTGAGGCTCGAGCGTCACGCGCAGGTGCGTCGTCGCGGGTACGCCATATGTCGACGCGGGGACCTCGCGCACCAAGCGTAGCGGATCGCGGCGACCATCGGTCGGCGCGGCCTGCTGTGGTCCGGTGTCGGCACCGATCGCGGGCTCTTGATCGATCTCGGTGCCCGCATCGTAGAGCGCGATATCGCGCGAGACGTCGCCGCGCATCGGCTCGCCGAGCTCGTCGAACAGCGCGATGCCATCGGGTCGCGTCGCGAAGAACCAATCGTTCGACATGCCGAACATCGTCGCGAACGAGAGGTGATCGCCGGGCAGCGCGGTGATCGCGTACTCGTACGCGTTGCCCGGACGCGCGGGTCCCGCGGCGTCGGCGCCGATGGGCATGGTAAACGTACCGTCCGTCGCGAGGCCCATCAGCGATGCGTTTGCATCGAGCGCGCTCGCGAGCGGCATGATGTTGCCCGACTCCGCGAGCTGCTCGAGACCGAGTTCGAGATCCTCGAGGCCGAGCGCGTAGAGCGGCTCCGGATCGCGATGCACCGCGAACACGCCGGGCGAGATCGGCGTCGGCCAGCCGGTGTGCGCGCGAATGGCGGGCGCGAGGTTCGTGTTGCGACCGGACTCCGCGACCCACTCGAGGCCTTCGTCGCGATCGGCAGAACCGACCGCGAAGAACGGCGCCGGCGCGAGGTGCAGTGCCCACACGACGGGCGAGATGCCGATGCCGCTCGAGCCCGCGCTCGTGACGAGCGTGGTCGGCGTCGACACGTTCTCGATGCGCAGTACGAAGCTGCGGTCGACGCCCGGTACGAGCGTCGCGCGGATCATCGAGTCGATCGCGGGTAGCGTGAACATCTCGCCGTTGGCGAGCGCCTTCTGCGCGCCGATCAACCGCACCGTCGGATCCGCGTCGGCAGCGCCGTACTCCGGGTTTGGCTGCTTCGGCCCCGTGGAGTCACCGACACCGGGCTCTTGATCGATCTCGGTGCCCGCGTCCCACAGCATGATCTCGCTCGTGACATCACCGCCGCGCGGCGCACCGTTCGCGTCGTACAGCGCGATGCCGTCGGGGCCAGGGCCGAAGAACCAATCGTTCGATTGACCGAGCATCGCGACGAAGCTCACGCGCTGGCCCTTGCCCGCGGTGAACGGAATCTCGAACGCCTGCCCGCCCGCGATGGGACCCGTGGTGCCGTTCGTCTTCGTCGCTTGCACGCCGGACTTGATGACGGTCCACGGCGCGATGTTTTCGATGCGCACCTTGAACGTCGTGGGCGAAGGAGTGGCGTTCGGCATCGGATCGTCCGTGCCGCACGCCCCGAGAGTGGCCGCCGTCATGGCCGCCAGGAGCGAAAGCTTGGTCATGTTGTCCCCTGAAAGACTGTGTGACCTACCTACGCGGGGCTGCCGATCCGGTTACATGGATCGTTCGTAGCCCGACGATCTTTTACTGCGCAGGGCCCGGCGGCGGCGGTGGCGGCGTCTCGAAACTGACGAACGCCGCGATCTTGTGCTCCGTCGCGTCCTCGACGTCGTCGCGACCGTGGGTGTACTTGCGCGCCTTGTCGAGGTTCGTGACCACGAGGTCCGCGCCGATCATCGTGAGGATCAAGACGTTCGATTCGAACTTCAGCACCGCGGTCACCACGTCGGTCCACGCGAGGTTCAGCTTCACGACGAGGCTGCCGAGCGCGATCACGATCAACACCGCCGACAAGATCATCACGGTGACGTAGTAGCGACGGACCTTCTTGATCTGGACCAACGCCTCCGCTTCGGTCATCGGACGCGCGAGCTGGAACCCCGCGCGCGCGAGCACGGCCTGCCCCGCGACCACGCCGAGCACGCCGGCGATGAACCACCCGGATCCCGTGAACTGATACGGGATGATCAAGATGACGTACGCGAGCAGTGCGTACAGCGGCGACGCCATCACGATCAGCCAGCCCGGCGCGCTCACACCCGGGAACAGCAGCTTGATCACCATCGAGCTGCGGATGAGGCCCGGCATCAGCGAGATCGCTTTCGGCGCGAGCTGCAGCATCGCGATCATCGAGAACACGAACGGCATGACGGCCTGCTTGTAGATGCCGTCGACACCGAGGGCCATCAGCATCAGCCGCTTCTCTTGCGACGACACCGCACCGCGGATCTCGTCGAAGAACGTGTTCAATGGATAGATGAACACCACGAAGGGCGTCAGCATGAATAACAGCCAGCCATAGAACAGCTTGCTGCGTTGCTTGCGCCAGTTCGCCCACTGCTTGAGCTGCGCCCAGCACACCCACAGAAAGATCGCTTCCGCCGCGGCCGGCGTGAACTTCACGAAGAAGATCGCCTTCCAGTCGGTCACGCGCAGCGCACCGATGATGCCGATCACGGTCAGCGGGATCAGCGCGCACGCGACGACGAATAGTACCGAGCGTCGCCACGCGAGGAACGCCTGCAGGTTGTGATCGAGGATCGGCGGGCTCGCACTCTCGAGCGTCGTGCGCTCGTGCGCGAGCACCTCGTTCGGCTCGATGCGCAGCCGGAACGCGCGGCGCAACGAGAGCTTCAGGAACTTCACGAACTCCGAGCCCGGCAGCTCGTCGAGATCGATCGACGGACCATCGTGCTTCACCTCGGCGCGCGGGATGTCCGAGGGATACGGCCCCGATGGCGTCGAGCCCATCGGCTGCGGAACCGCGCCGTGCGTGGGCCCCGAGCCATACGGTGCGGTCGTCGGTTGCGAGCTGTAATGGGGGATCGGTCCCGATGGTGGCGGTGCGGGCAACGGCAAGCCGCTATTGGGGATCGCAGAGCCGGGCGGTGGCGTGTGCGGCGCGGCAGTGTGTGGCCCCGAGTGCGGCAGCGCCGCATGCGGCGTTCCCGCGTGCGGTTGCGCGACCGCGCCCGACGGTGGAAACGCGGATGGCTGCGTCGCGGGGCCCGAGAGTGGTTGCGGAACGCCGCCCGAGTAGGACTGCGGAATTCCCGTCGGTCCCGAGTGCGACTGCGGGATTCCCGTCGGTCCCGAGTGCGACTGCGGAGCTCCCGTCGGGCCCGAGTGCGACTGCGGAATTCCCGTCGGGCCCGAGTGCGACTGCGGAATTCCTGCGTGCGGAGCTGGCGATGGCGGCGACATCGGCCCCGCGTGCGAGGCCGGCGCTGTCGATGGCGAGTGCGCGCGCGGTGCATTCGCGGGCGGCGCCGATGGCGAGTGCGCACGCGGTGCATCCGCGGGCGCGGCCGACGGCGCGTGCGGCGCATTCGGCGGTGCGCTCGTCGGGCCCGATTGCGGGAACGATAGCAACGTCGACGAGTGCGGCGATGGCGTCGGCACGACCGTCGCGGGCGGCTTGGTCGGCGATGCGCCGTGCGTCGATGTTCCGCCCGGCCCCGCGGGGTTTCCGCGGGTCGTCGTCATCAGCTCGGCGGGCGGCTTCGTCGGGCCCGAGTCCACGATCAGCGCGGGCTGCTTGGGTGCCGGCGCGGGCGTCGATGGCGCGGGCGTCGATGGCGCGGCATGTTGCGCGGGCGTCGACGACGAGGGTTGCGCGATCGGCGGCGATTGCGTCGATGGTTGCGCGCGCGGCGGGAAGGGCGCCGGTGCGCCGGTCACGCCACCGCGATGTGGCGGCGGGAGTCCGCGGCGCGACACGCGATCGTCGGCGCCACCGACGGGTTGGCCCGGACCGGTCGGCGGAGTTACCCCAGCCAGCGTGGAGTGTGGACCCGGTGGTCCGCCCTGCCCCGGTGGATCGTCATCCGTCGACATGCGCGCATCGTAAACCATATAGGCTGGCGCAATGAGGTGGCTCGCCGTCGTCCTGATCGCCGCGTGCGGCGGCAAGAGCGGAGCGGAGCAGTCGGCGATCACGAACTCGATTCCACCGGCGCCGGCCAACCCGATCTGCGAGGACACAGTCGCGCTACACCCGGCGCATTACCCACCCCGGATCGGGATCGGCTTGGTGATCGACGAGGAGACATTCCTCGAGCGCGCGATCCGCGAGCACGAACCAGTGCTACGCAACTGCTACGTGCAGCGCGTGAAGTACAAGCCACATCTCGCGGGAACGGTCACCGTCGAGCTGACGGTCGGAGCGGACGGAAAAGCAACGCACATCCACACGAAAGGCTTCGACGAGGAGGTCGATCGCTGTTTGTGCGAGAAGCTATCGGCGTTGCACTTCGAGACGTTATCCGGAGGCGAAGTGAAAGCGAGTTACCCGTTCTACTTCACGCCACCCACGTAGCCGCGGTAGCGGTGTAGGGTACCGACGTGGCGACCAAGCCCACCAAGGGGACGACGAAAGGCGACGAGGGCTCGCGCGGTGATCGCAGCAAGCGATTGCTCGATCTCGTGATGATCTTGCTGCGTGCGCGCACGCCCGTCGCGTATCGCGAGATCCGCGAGTCGTTTCCGGCGTACCAGACGGTGAACGTCGAAGCCGGACTGCGCGCGTTCGAGCGCGACAAGGCCGATCTGCTCGAGCTCGGCGTTCCGATCCGCTACGTCACGCCCGACGAGGATGACTCGCTCGAGGACGGCGGCTACGTGATCGATCTCAAGCGCTTCAAGATGCCTGAAGTGCGGCTCACGCCCGACGAGATCAGCGCGCTCGTGCTCGCGGCCAGCGTCGCGCACGCGATGCCCGGTGGCACGTATCCGAAGATCGTCGACCTCGCGCTGAAGAAGCTCGCGTTCGATCTGCCCGAGCTGCCGGATACGCCGACGGTGTTTCCGCGTCCGGCCTCGTCGCGCCCGTCGGTGCTCGTGCACTTCCCGGGGCGCACGGTGCCGCAGGCGAGCCGCGATGAACGCCCCGAGCTCGGCGAGATCTACGCGACGCTCGAGTCGGCGACGCGCCTGCGCAAGCGCGTGACGATCAAGTATCAAGCGGCGGCGGACGGCATGGTCAGCAAGCGCGAGCTCGATCCGTACGCGCTCGTGTATCGCGAAGGCGCGTGGCTCGCGATCGGCTGGTGCCACCTGCGCAAGGAAGTCCGCTCGTTCCGCGTGGATCGCATGCTCGCCGCGGAGCAGGCCCCCAAACCGAAGTCGCCCGACTTCGAGCGCCCCGCGGACTTCGACGTGAAAGCGTACGCACAGCGCTCGCCGTGGACGTTCACCACGGATCCTCCCGAGGAAGTGCAGCTCGCGTTGATGCCCGAGGCGGCCGAGGTCGGCAATGAAGACTTCGGCCCGAGCGCCGTGAAGCTGGTGAAGGGCGACCGCACGTTCATCACGTTCGATTGCTCGAACCTCGAGTTTGCAGCGACGCGGATCCTCGCTGCCAAGGGCGCGATCAAGATCCTGCGCGGTGATCGCTTGCTCGCTCGGATCACCGAGGAGCTCGACGCGATCGACACGCACTACTCCGATCTAGGCCTCCTTCCGCCGGTGGTCGTCGATGCGTGACGTATCGCAAAAGCTGCGGCGCTTGCTCTACATCGTGCCGTACGTCGCGAAGCACCCCGAAGGCGTGCCCGTGGATCAACTCGCGAAGCAGCTCGGCGCCGAGCGGGACGAGCTGATCGCGGATCTCGAGCTGCTCTCGCAGGTCGGCCCGCCCGACGGCGATCCGGGCGAGTACTTGCTCGTCTCCGTCGACGAAGGCCGCGTGTTCGTGGATCTCGCGCATCGCCTCACGCGTCCGCTGCGTCTCACCGCGGCCGAGGGTTGCTCGCTGTTGCTCGGTGTGCGCGCGCTCCGCGAGAGCGGCATCGCCCCGTTCGATTCGGCGATGCAGAGCGCGGAGAAGAAGCTCCTGAGCGCGCTCGGTCGCGACGCCGGCGAAGCCGAGAGTCTCGCGACGTCGACGGTGGTCGCCTCGATCAGCTCGCCGACGGAGCAAGCGGTCACGTCGCACCTGCGCGCGCTCGTCACCGCCGTGCGCCGCAACGAGCGCGTCGAGATCGAGTACGCCGCTGCATCCACCGCCACCGCGGAGCGCCGCCCGATCGATCCGTACGGCATCGTGCATCACGCGGGCGAGTGGTACGTCGTCGGTCACTGCCACAAGCGCGGTGACGTCCGCACGTTCCGCATCGATCGCATCGCCGAGCTGCACACCACCGGCACGCGCTTCGAGAGCCCGGCGACGTTCGACCTCGAGGCGTATCGCCGCGATCGCCTCTACGTACCGTCGGCGGATTCGATCAACGTGAAGGTCCAGCTCGATCCGCTCGCGGTCACGCGCATCGGCGCGAACTGGCCGATCGGTGACATCGACATGCAGGACGATGGCTCCGCGCTGTTGCAGATCGACTGCGACGGCTTCGAGTGGGTCACCCAGTGGGTGCTCGGCCTCGGCCGTCACGCGTGGATCGTCGGTCCCCCCGAAGCGAAAGCCGCGATGCGCGAACGCATCCAGCGGCTCCGCGCCGAGCTCGGATAGCTACTTCTTCGGCGCGGTCTTCGCGTCGGTCTTTGCATCGGGCTTCGCGTCGGTCTTCGCGTCCGGCTTCGGCGGCTCCGCGGCTGCGACGAGCTTCGGCGTCACCGCGCTCCCGACCTTCACGCCGAGCGTGAGCGACTCGTTCTTCGCCGGATCCGTGACGGTGAAGCCGGTCTCGACGTTCGACTTGAACGACGGGAACTGTCCCTCGGTCAGCGTCGCTTCCGTGACGCCGGTACCCTTGATGCCGCTGATCTTCGAGCCATCGAGGTCGGCATCGGTCCCGCTGATCTTCGTGGTGCCCTTGATCGTGGACACGTTGCCCTTGCGCGACACGAGCTCGTACGTCGTCTCCTGCGTCAGCTCGAGCTTGCCCATGAGCGAGGCCTTGCTCGTCGCCGTCCACTTCGCGCCGACACCGACCGGCTCGGCCGGCAGCGCGGGCCACGAGGGCAGCGCTTGCCGCACGAGATCGACGACCTGCTTGCCCGCGGCGTCGCCCTTCTCGATACGGATCGCCGTCGCACCCGACGCGACGCCGTTCGTGCCGACCTTGCCGCTGATCGTGAGTCCGGTCAGCGTGCCGATCTGATCCTTGATCGCCTGCGCGGTCATCTTCGGATTCTGGTTCGGCACGTCGCGCGCATCGATGCCCTTGAGGCTGAACGTGTAGCCGATCGTCTTCTCGTCGGCCGCGGTGGTCTCCGCATCCGTGAGCAGCACGATCGTCGGAGTGATCATCTCTTCGCTGCCCTGCGCCGCGGTCGCCTTCTGACCGATGTCGAACGCGATCTCGACGGGGACCTTCTCGCCGCCCTTCCCGGCCGCGTACGCGAGCCTTGCCTTCTTGCCGGTGCCCGCTTTGACGAGCTTCACCGTGACATCGGGCGCGTTGATCGCGATCTCGATCGGCTCGACCTTCGGCGGCTCGGCCGGCTTCTCGGTCTCCTCCGGCTTCGCGACCGGCTCGGCCGGCTTGTCCTCGGGCAGCGGCGTCGTCGGTGGTGGAGTGGACTTGCCACCGCACGCGGCAGCGAAAACGAGGGCGATGATCGTCAGGCGAGACATCCGCGGACACTACCGTGGGGATCCCTGGGAGTCCAACCGAGCGCTCCAGCGCGGCGAGCGAAAGCGCACGTTTTGCGGGCAACCGAGAAGGGTGTCGCGCAACGTGCTCAGAGGAGAGGGAGAAACTCCACCCCGATGAACGGGATGATCGGCAGGCCCGGGATGTCGGCGTCGCCCGCCGCGTCGTAGTCGAACTCGCGGCCCTCGACGTTGTCGTAGTTGATCGCGTTCTGCACGTCGAAGAACAAGTTGATGTCGCCCCAGCAGCGATGCCAGCGACGGTCCGCGCGCACATCGAGTGACACGAACGTCGGCAACCGACCCGCCCACGGCGTCTGCACGATATCGCCCGACGGAGTGAGCCGGCTCGGGCTGTACGGATTTCCGGACACGACCTGCAGTCGCGCGCCGAACCGCCACTTCTCCCACCGCCGCGAGATCGCGACCTGCACGTTGTGTCGCTGATCGAGCTCGAACGGTCGCCACGCGCCGTCGCGTGCGATGTCGCGCGACCGCGGATCGTCGGTGCGTTGTGCGATCGACAGCGTGTACGCGAGCATCGTGAACAAGTTGCCGACGTTGCGCTTCAGCAGGATCTCGATGCCCGCCGTGCGCGCGCGACCGATGCTCTCGCGATAGATCGCGAACCCGAGCTGCTTCTCGAGGAGGAGCTCGAATGTCGGGCCGAGGCCTCCGAGGTTCGGCTCCGGTGCATCGGAGCCCGGTCGCGGATTGCGCAACCGCAGACCGATGTCGCGACCGTAGTGAAAGAAGCCCGTCAGCGACGCGAAGATCTCCCGCGGCAACACGGTCTCGATGCCGAGCGACATCTGGTCGACATACGAGCTGTCGAGGCCCGCGTTGCCGTTGACGGGATCCACGTCGCCGGGCGTGGGCGGTTGATGATAGCGACCGATCGCCTGCCGGAATGTCGTGTCCTCGGTCAGGCGCTGGCTGATGTTGAGCCGCGGATCGACGACGATCTGCGGTCCCTCGGCCTCGCCGATGGTGCCGAACGCGGGCGACGACGAGCGCTGCGGAGTCCCCGTGGTCAGGCCATACACCTCGACGCGCAGGCCGGGCTTGATCGCGATGCGATCCTCGGGCGTGTGGTAGCGAAGCTCGGTCCACAGCGCGAAGTCGGTCCACGCGATCGTCGAATCGCCGCTGATCTGCTCGGGGCCCATCGAGCCGGCGACATCGATCACCGTCTGCGCGAGATAGCCGCCCGAGAGCTCGGCGCCGCCTCGCAGGTGTCCCCATGGCCAATCGCGCACGAGCTCGGCGCGCACCCCGCCCGGATACGTCGGCCGCGAGAACGTCTGCTTCTCGGTGATGTCCGAGAAGCGCAGCTCGTTCCATCCGATCCACGGAACGACGTGCAACCCGAGCGGGCCCCATTGGCGATGGATCGGCACGGCCGCGCGCACGAACGAGGACGTCACGCTGATCTCGTTGCTCGCGACGCGATCGATCGAGCCGAAGATCATCGGCGTGATCTTGACGCCCGTGCGCGGATCGCCCCAGCTCGTGCGCACCTGGAAGTCCCAGTAGCTCGGCAGCGGCGTGTCCTCGGCGACGAACGGATCGACGATCGTGTCGAAGTAGCTGCGCCGCAGCCCCGCGATGATGCCGCCGTCCTTCGGCAGCGGACCTTCGACCTGCACGCTCGAGTCGAGGAGGCCGATCGAGCCGCCCATGCGCCAGCGATCGGTGCGCGGCTCGCGCGTCGTCAGCGAGATCAACCCGCCTTGCGCGCGCCCGTACGATGCATCGAAGCCGCCGGACGTCAGCTGCAGATCCGCGAGCATGCCGCCCGGGTAGAACGACGTGACGCCGCCGAAGTGAAACGCGAGCGGGACTTCGATCCCGTCGAGGATCACCGAGCTGTCGCGTGGTGACATGCCGCGCAGCACGAGCCCACCGAACGAGTACGGGATGCGCGCGACGCCCGGCAGCGCTTGCACCGCGCGCAGGATGTCGTTGCCTGCTCCGGGGATCACGCGGATCTCGTCGGCGGTGAGCTGATAGCGCAGCGGCTTGGTCTCCTCCGGCGCTTTGCCGCTGACCTCGATCACCTCGGCCCCGCGCGCGGGCTCGAGATCGATGGCTATGCGTTGATCACCCGCGGGGATGCGAAGGCTGCGCGTGGCGAAGCCGTTCGCGGCCACCGTCAGCTCGCGATCCGCGTCGCTGACCTCGAGCGTGAAGTAGCCATCGATGTCGGTGACCGCGATCGCGCCACGCTCCGCGAGCACGGACGCCCCTTGGATCGGATGCGTCGTACCGCGCTCGTAGACCACGCCGCGGATCACGCGCGGTGCAGCCCACGCCGTCGATGCGAGCCACGCGGTCGACGCGAGCCACGCCAGTGCCAAGAGCACGGGCACGACCCACCTGAACATGCCGTATCAGACCACGAACTCGTCGTTCGTGTTCGCCGCCAGATCGAACGACGAGCATTCGCCAAGCGACGGCTCGTGTTCGCCGCCGAAGCGACGGCTCGCGTTTCGCCGCCGGAGCCACGGCTCGTGGTTCGCCGCCGGTTCGACGGCTCGTGTTCGCCGCCGATTTCACGACTCCTGTTCGTCGCCGATTTGACGGCTCGTATCCGTCCGGGCTCGATCGATTCCTAGATTGGATCGACACAGAGACGCAGAGCGCACAGAGATCAGAGGGAGAGAAGAGATCTTTTTTCGCTTCGCGAAGAAAGAACCTCCCACTGATCGTCGGCGATGCTCCGTCGTTCGTCGGAGCGCTGAGAGTGGTTTGGTTTCGCCGCCGGATCGAACGACGAGCGTTGTCGCCGATTACTCGGTGACGGTGACGCTGATCATCTTGACCGGCGTGCGCGGGCGATCGTTACCGTCCGTCTGCGTGGTCTCGATCTTCTTCACGACGTCCATGCCCGAGATGACCTTGCCGAACACCGGGTGCTTCGACGGGCCCGGGGTGAACCAGTCGAGGCGATCGTTGTGCACGGTGTTGATGAAGAACTGCGCGCCACCCGAGTTCGGGCGTCCCGTGTTGGCCATCGAGAGCGTGCCCGGTTCGTTCGAGATCTTGTGCGCGGGCGGGTGCTCGTCCTGCACGTTACCCAGCGGCGAGTTGCCGGTGCCGCAGCGCGGGCTGTTCGGATCCTTCGAGTACTCGCAGCCGAACTGGATCATGAAGTTCGAGATCACGCGGTGGAAGTGGAGTCCGTTGTAGAAGCCCATCTTCGCGAGCTTGACGAAGTTGCCGGCAGTGATCGGCATCTTGTCCTGATAGATCTCGGCGGTGAACGATCCGAGCGACGTCTCGAAGGTAGCGGTGGGATTGGCCATGCGGCGAGTCGTATCAAGAAGCGCCGTCGATCGCCAAGGCGATCATGGCAATCAGTTTCTGCGTCTCCTCGCTCTCGACGTTCGCCATGATGAACTCGTAGATCGGGAGTTGCGCTTGCTCGAGCCGGACCAGCGGCTCACCACGCGCTGCGGCATCGAGGTCTTCGTACGATAGGGAGCGCACGCGCCCACCGTTGCGCTGATAGCACTGGGCGATCAGCGCGCAGTGAAAGATCACACCGACGATCGCCTCGGCGCCGCCCAGCTCGCGCTCGTGCGCGCTGATGAACTGCGCGATCGGCGTCTGCGACTGGACGAAGCCACCGACCAGGACGGACGAGTAGTTCGGATCGCCCATCTTCTGGGACGCCTCGGTGACGACCGCGGCGACCTGTTCCTTCGTGAGCTTCATGGATGCCCTTACGTCTATCGCAGGATCCGCCGTTGATGCGGGCTGGAGCGCGACTTGCGCGCTTGGCTGACGAACCCGCTGGCTGGACTCGGAGTTGGGAGGATGCTACTGCCCAGGAGCGCGCTCGTCGAGAATTCGGGCGTCACGGCGAGCTTCACCGGCGACACTCGTGCAAGGCCCACTGATCTCCACCAGCGCGACCGTCCTCCAGCGCGCGGTCCTCGTCAGCATCGTGCTCCACGCGATCTTCGGCTCGGCGATGTGGGTCGTGCACCCGTCGCGCGCGAAGCCGGAGGCAGAGCTCGTCGACATCGAGCTCGCACCCGTCGCACCGAAGGCCGAAGCGCTCCCCGCCGAGGTCGCACGCGACCAGGAGGACCTCGACGGCAAGGTCGACGAGACCGACCCATCGAAGGCAGCCTCGACGATCCCCACGCCACCCGAGGAGTCCTCGGGGTACGCCGTCGATGCGGGCATCGATGCACCACCGGACGCACCACCCGATGCCACGCCCGACGCGCCCGTCGACGCGAAGCCCGACGCGCCCGTCGACGCGAAGCCCGATGCGCCCGTCGACGCGAAGCCCGACGCACTCGGCGAGCCCTCCGCGACCGACGCGCTGCCGGTGGCGGATGCCCCGATCGACGCGCGGCCCGACGCGACGCCGATGATCACCGCCGACGCCGAGCCGACCGTGCCGACCGACGCATCGCCGACACCGGACGCGGACACCTCGACGACCGTGGCGATCGCGGACGCGGGTGTCCCCGAGGGCACGGGCGACGCGGACGTCACCGCAGCGCTCGGCGACGCCGGCACCATCGGTGACGCGACGCAGATCGCGACGGGCTCCGCCGGCGAGGGCGCGGGTAGCGCGGGATCCGGTGCGGGCGCGGGCTCTGGCTCTGCCGGCAACTCGATCGCCATGCTCGACGGCTCCGGCTCCGGTCGCCCCGGTCAAACCGACGAGCCCGCCGTCGACGGCGAGCCCACCACCGCCGGCACCGCGGCCAACCTCCTCACGTACTTCCCCAAAGGCCACATCGTCACCGCGCTGATCCGCTTCGATCGCATGCGCGGCACCGAGTGGGCCGCACAAACCGAGCGCCTCCTGCGCCCGATGCCGGACTACCAGCTTCTCTTCGGCAACAAGGGTGACGCGAAGATCGTCGACAAGCTCGAGACGCTCGTCATCTCCACGCCCAAACCGAAAGACGCCGCCGCGACCACGCTCGTCGCGCGCACGGTGATGTCTCGTTCGGCGCTCCGCGACTTCCTCGGTGCATCGAGCAAGGTCGCGTGGTCCTCGACGAAGGGCGGCGTCCTCGGCACGCGCTCGGGCCGAATGTACCAGAACGACAAGCGCGTGTTCCTCTCGCCGTTCCGAGGCTGGTTCCTCCTCGCGCAACCGACCGATCTGCCGAACCTCCTCGTGCCCGCGAAGGGCAACCTCGACTCCATCGAAGCCACCGGAAGGCTCCCCGCATGGCTCGGCAACATCCGCTCGATCGAGGACGAATCGGGCGGCGAGAAGGACAAGCGCGGCCCTGCCCTCGTCGTCACGCTCGGTCTCGGCGGCGAACGCATCGATCTCACCGGCAACGACTTCGGCCTCGGCATCTCCAAGGTGTCCACACCCGATCGCGTCTCGTTGGCGATGGAGCTCGTCAAACAGGGCTGGCTGATCCGCGGCAACATGCGCTTCGCGTCCGACAAGGAGGCCATCGAGTTCATCGCGGTCGCCGATGGCGTCAAAGAGCGCGTCGCCGATAGCCGCGCGATCCAGATGGTGCTCGGCAAGCAGCTCGTGCGCGTGGTCGCGAACCTGTCGTTCGCTCGCACCGGGGGCCGCGTCTCGTACGCGACCTCCGTCTCGATCGCCGACGCCCGCGCCATCCTCGCGGCGCTCGCGCAACAGCTCGACAGCTACTTCGGCTCCACCACGCCGACGATCAAGTCGACGCCATAGGCCACCGCTCGGCGATCCGGCGGACGCCATCGGCCCGCGATCCCGCGGACGCCAATCGGCCGGCGATCCGCAGACGCCATCGGCTCGCGAGCCGGCGCCATCGGCCCGCGAGCCACCCGCGAGCCGGCCGCCATCGGCCCGCGATCGTTCGTATCCCACCACCGTCGGTGTCGACGAACCCATAGCGCCCCGCGAGCGGTCGTTGCATGCTTGTCCCGATGCGTCTCCTGCCGGCGGTACTCGTGACGTTGACCGCGTGTCAGCGCCCGGCCCCGCAGCCGCTCTATCCCGCCGGCAGCGATCGCGACGAGGGCCACGGCATGCTCGCGCGCGCCTCGTCGAAGATGCTGACCAGCGATGATCAGGAACCCGCACTGTTCCCCGAGCGCCGCGCTCGCGTCGTCGAGGAGGACTACGAGTACGGCGGCGCCACCTACGGTGGTGACATCTACGGCATCCCCGATGGCGCCTTCGGCGGCGCGACCTACGCGACGTACTCCGTTCCGCCGTGGACCTATCCGAGCGTCAGCCGCATGCCGACGTACACGTATCGCCAAGATCTGCGCGGTGCCGTCGAAGGCACGATCTCGTGGAGCGGCGCGACGCCGACGCTCACCACCTCGTGCGGCGCGATCACGCCCGTTCGCACCGGCCCGAGCAAGTCTCTCGCAGGCGCGGTCGTCTACCTCGAGAACGTCACGGTCGGCCGCACGCCGCTTCACGCGACCGGCGAGATGCGCCCGATCACCGTCGGCGGAGTCATCGTCAAGCGTGGGTGCGCGTTCGCCCCCTCGGTCCAGCTCGTCACCCCGGTCCCTGCGCAGGTGACGATCCACGGCGATCGCAAAGCAACGAGTGTCGTGATGTGGATGCCGCAAGGTCCCAAGCGATCGAGCGAGCTCCAAGAAGCGGGTCGCATCGCGATCCCCATGAAAGCAGGGACGCTCAAGGTCGAGAGTGCGGACGGCACGCTCGGCGCCGCGTTCGTGCTCGGCCTCGAGACGCCCGCGTATTCGGTCACCGACGAGACCGGCCGCTTCCGGCTCGACGAGCTCGCGCCGGGTACGTACCAGCTCGTCGCGTGGTTCCCGCCGGTGCCGACGCTGTCCAACGGCAAGCTGGTCTACGGCGAGCCGACGCTCGTGAAGCGATCGATCCGCGTGGATGGCAACCGCGCGACGCGCATCGATCTCTCGCTCGGTAAGTAGCTGCTCCGTGGCTCGCCGTTTTGGCGGGAATCGTGGGAACGGATCCGAATCGGAGTAGTCGCCGTTCTCCGCGCAGGCTCTCGTCAACTCAGATCAACGCGACACAGAGTCGGAGAGAACACCGAGGACCTTTTTTCGTTACCAAACGACGCGTCTCACGCCGTCACGTAGTCGTTGGACGTTGAAGTTCATGATCAACCCCAACCCGATCTGGGTTGCACGCAGGTACGAGATCGTTTGGGCAACGTGGACGGAGTGGATGCGATCCACCGACTTGAGCTCGACGAGCATTCGGTTGTCGATCACGAGGTCGACTCGATACGAGCCAATGACCTCGCCCTTGAACATGACGTCGAACGGAACTTCCGCCCGGTGGGGGATACCTCGTAAGGAGAGCTCGCGACCGAGTGCTCGCTGATAGATCACCTCCGTGAACCCCGGTCCGAGCTGGCAATGCACTTCGATCGCGGCGCCAATGACCCGCCCCGACAATGCCCGCAGTTCTTCCGACGGTAGGTACAGGAATCTTCTAAGAAGACTCTCGGTGTTCTCTCCGACTTTGTGTCGCGTTTCTTTCTCTTCGAGCAGGCGCGAAAGGTCCGGAGCGTTGTCGGGGTCATCGATATCAAGCGCATCGTTCGGCATGAGCCACCTTTTCGAAGTCGAGGGCACGTGCGCGTGCACCTTCCACGTAGTCGGTTGCAGCAGCGGGAACTCCGAAATAGGAACACCGGCGCGACGAGCAGGGAGGAACTCGCCGCGCCGGCAAAGATGGTCGCGATCGCGCCGACGACCGTCGGCGTGTTCGATCGCGAGGCGGATGTTCGGGCGCGAGCCCTACTTGGGCGCGAGCGTCGTGTCGCCCTTCACGTCGAGCAGCGGCTCGAGCTTCTTGAATGTCTTGTACCCGAAGCCCTTCACGCGCCGGAGATCCGCGGTGCGCTTGAAGCCGCCGTTCCTCTTTCGCCACGTCACGATGCGCTCCGCCTTCGATGGACCGACAGACGGCAGCATCATCAGTTGCTGCTCGGTGGCCGTATTGAGGTTGAGCTTGCCCGTGACCGGGCGCTTCTTGAGCGGCGGTGATGGATCCTCGTCGACCGCCGATGCCTTTACGGCGAGCTGCGCCGCAGGAGGAGCCGCGGTCGCGCTCGTCATCCACGTGCCTTCCATCGCGGCGAATAACGCGAACAAGCCGATGATCGCGACAGCCGCGCGCTTCAGAGGTGCGAATCGCATGATCGATCCTTTCGAGATCAACTACAAAGTGGTGGACGTCGCGCGAGCGAACGTCGCGGAAGGCGACCGTCGTCGAGCGGACGTCGTGTGAGCGGAGCGCCGTGCGGTCGTCAGAACGGGACGGTGTCGGGCGAGCTCGTCGATGCCGACGCGACCGCGGCGCGCGAGCCGAGCGGATCGCCGCTCGAGCGCGCTCGATACTGCTCGCGCTCGCGCAAGTCCTGCTCGTTCAGCTCGCGGATCTGCAACTTGACCTGCTTGTTCCCGAGAGGGAGCAGGTCCATGTAGACGTTGATCGAGTTGTCCTTGTTCTCGAACGCATTCCCCACGCGCGTGAAGTACTCGCCCGAACCATCGCTCTTCGACATGATCGCGAGCACCTTGAACCTCTTGCTGTTGTTCACCTGATCCTTCTTTCCGACGACGATGCGTCGGCGGAGGTAGGAGCAACGCGAATGCCATCGCAAGTGCGCGAGGTTTGATGGAAGCGTGTCCGGGAATTCCGAGCGCCGGACACGAGTGACCGAATCCCGGACAAATCCCGGACAAGGTTCAGTTCGCGGGACCGACGGAGCACGATGCAGCTGCGGCCACTCTGCCCGCCGCGCGTGGGCGTGCGTTACAGTGCGGCGGATGTCGTTACCGTCCTTGGGCGATGAGACTCGTCGGATCTGCCAGGCGCTCCTGCGCCTGGACACCACGAACCCGCCGGGGAACGAGCGGCTGTGTACGGACTTCCTCGCGAAGGAGCTGACCGAGGTCGGGCTCCGGCCGGAGACGTTCGAGGCGCAGCCGAATCGCACGAACCTCGTCGTACGCGTCCCGGGGACCGGCAAGAAGGCGCCGCTGTTGCTGACGGCGCACCTGGATGTGGTGCCGGCCGATGCGTCGAAGTGGCGGCGTCCGCCGTTCTCGGGCGACGAGTTCGAGGGCTGCTTGTGGGGACGCGGCGCGATCGACATGAAGCACATGGCCGCGATGTCCGCGGCCATCGTGCGCAGGCTGGCGGCGACGAACACGAAGCTCGACCGCGACATCATCTTCGCCGCCGTGGCCGACGAAGAGGCCGGGTGCGATCTCGGATCACGATTCCTCGTCGAGAAGCATCGCTCCAAAGTCGAGGCCGAGTTCGCGCTCGGCGAGGTCGGCGGCTTCTCGCTGCACCTGGGCGACGCGACGTTCTATCCGGTGCAGGTCGCGGAGAAGGGGTTCGTGTGGATCCGCGCGCGCATCACCGGCGAGCCCGGGCACGGCTCGATGCCCAAGCACGACAGCGTGATCACGCGCCTCGGGGAAGCGCTCGCCGCGATCGGCAAGGCGCAGCTTCCCGTGCACTCGACGAAGTACGTCCGCGACTTCCTCGACACGCTGCGCGCGCGGCAGCCCGCGCTGATCCAGCCGCTCGTCAAGCTGCTCGCGCGGCCCGAGCTCCTCGCGCGCGTGATGCGGCTCATGCCGGGTGCGTCGTTCTCGCGCAGCTTCTCGGCGCTGCTCGCGAACACCGCGTCGGCGACGGTCGTGCGGGCGGGCGAGAAGACCAATGTCATCCCCGGGCTCGCCGAGTTCGAGATCGATGGCCGCACCCTGCCCGGCCAACGCGACGAGGATCTCATCGGCGAGCTGCGCGCGGTGCTCGGCCCCGATGTCGAGCTCGAGATCATCAAGAGCGCGCCGCCGATGGTGACCGAGCCGATCGAGTCGCCGGTGTTCTCGGCGATCCAACATCAGATCGGGAAACGCGAGCCCGATGCGAGCGTGGTGCCGTACATGATCCCGGGCTTCACCGACGGCAAGTACTTCACGCAGATGGGTGCGCGCTGGTACGGCTTCTCGCCGATCAAGATCGAGCGCGACGCGAACCTCCGGTTCGCCGACATGTTCCACGGTCACGACGAGCGCGTCCCGGTCGCGGGCCTCGTCTGGGGCGTCGAAGTGCTCGATGCCGTCGTTCGCGAGATCTCCTGAGTCTCGGGCTCAGCTCTTCGGGAACACGAGCTTCGCGTCGACGGTGACGTCGGTCGCGGACAGCGTGAACCGCATCTCGCGGATCACGTCGCCGAGACACGCATCGACCGAGGGCTCGATGCCGTTCGTGATCAGGTTCTGCGGCGCACCGTCGTGAACGACGAAGCTCGCGGCGAGCGTGCCCGCGAGGCTCGGCTTCGCGTCGCGCCCTTTGTCGATGCACGCCCAGAGCTGAGGCGTGCGTTGCCGGAACGTACGCAGCACGGACTTCTGATCGGCGTCGCTCTCCGTCGAGACCTTCGCGTCGGCGCGCGGCGGCTTACGCGTGTAGTTGACGACGTTGCCGTCCTTGTCGACCGCATACCGGCGACCGAGCTCGATGTCGGTCGCGCCCGCATCGCCGAGCGCGCTCAGCGCCGTCATGAGATGCGAGAGCCGCGTGCCGCCTTCGATCGCGAGGTACGCGTGCGCGAGCGAGCGCTGTTGCTTCGCCCACGCGACGAGCTTCTCGCGCGCGCCGTCCGACCATGCGGTCTCGACGACCTCGCTCGCGCCACCGGGCTTCTCGATCCACCAGGTCACGCCGAGTGCGCTCACGACGAAGGCGACGCCCGCACCGACCTCGCCGCGCTTCCGCGGTGGCTTCGCATGAAACGCGAGCTCGTAGCGCATGACGTCGCCGCTCGACTGGACACCGAGGCCGACGATGCGTGCGGTCGAGAGGCCCGCGATCGTGTCGGTCACGATGCCCGCATCGACATCGCGATCCGCGAGGACGATCGTGTCGATCGATGGCGACACCACGCCACGGATCAGCAGCCCGATCGTGGGCCTCGGTGGTGCGAACCCCGCGCCCGTGCCACCGCCGATCCCGACACTCGAGCCCGGCACCTCAGATCCGTTCCCCACAGATCCGTTCCTCACAGGGCCGTTCCCCGCCGAGCCGTTCGTCGCAGAGCCGTTCCCCGCAGAGCCGTTCGCCGCAGAACCATTCGCTGCAGAGCCAGGGCCCGGGTTCGCCTGGTCGACAGAGCCGTTCGGGGGCGCGATCGCGTCGAGCGACGCGTCCAGGTTGTCGCGCGCTTCGAATCCCGTGTACCCGTTGCCCGATCGGATCGGCCCGAAGTGAATCGCACCCGTCTTGTCGATCACCACGAACGACGCGGCCGTCGCGACGACCTGCGCATGCGGGCTGTCGACGGCGGGCAACGCCACCGGCATCGGTCCGGCCGGCAACGAGCTCGTCGGTGTGTTCTGCGTCGGCGGCGTGCTCGGCGTGCTCGGCGACGAGCCCGATGTCGACGGCCGGCTCGAGGTCCCGCTGGACGTCGACGACCCGCTTCCAGGCGCGGAGCTATTGCTGGGTGCATCGCGCGAGCCACACGCGAACACTACCGACACCGACGCCAGAGCGAGCGAGCGAATCACCGCGCGACGCTATCACTAGCTGCGAAGGAACTGCGACGCGAGGTCGGGGTGCGCCATCAAGCGATCGGTCGCGATGTCGAGGCTGGTGCGCGCGGAGCGAACGATCTGCTGCTCGACCTGCTTGTACTTCGCGGCGAGGCGCTGGTCCTCGGCGGTGCGTGCGGGTGCGGCGACCTTGATCGGCATCGGCTCGGGCGATCGGCTGGGCTCGCCGACGGGCATGAACGGCTCCTGGATCGCGGCGATCTCGTCCTGCGTGAGGCCCGACGTGAGGATCCAGTCCATGAGCGCGCCATCGCGAACGTCGCCGAGGCGGATGAAGTTGTTGTCCTCGGAGGTCTGCATCACGAGGTCCTGCATGCCCGACGCGCTGATGATCGTCGCCGCGGCGCAGAGGTGGCCATCGGCGTCGATCCACACGTTCAGCTTCTTGTTCAGATACGTGTTGCTCGGGAACACGCCGGCTCTCTGGTAGTCGCGGAAGCGCTGCAAGTTCGCCGCGCGCATCGTGGACAACTTCGCGCGAACGGCAGCGCGGTCGACCGTGCGCTCGACCTGCGCGCTCGGCGCTCGAGATGCGGGCGGCGGTTGTGCGAACGAGCGAGCAACGGCAGACGAGGTGAGCGCAGCGAGGAGCGATCCGACGAGAAGCAAACGAGACATGACGAGTCCTTTCGACACCGGCTCCACGTGGTCGTGAGCCCGCGCGGCTAGATGCCACGACGTCGGTGTCTGACCGATATCAACGTGTGCGTCGCACGGCGGGTCTACGAACACAGCCGATGATCTTCGAACGGCTCTGACATGCAGCTATCGTGGTGGGAGCCATCGCGTTCACGTTGCTGGCTCGGCCGGGCGCTTCCCGATCCGAGCGACGAGAACGAGAGCGATCACGACGACTTCGCCGAACACGAGGAGGACGAGCCATGGACTCGCTCCGATCACCTGCGCGAGCGTGACGTGGCCCAGTGCCCCGAACCGCGCGAGCACCGGCATGATCACTGGCTGGAGCAGTCCGAACGCGATCGCGCCGACCAAGAGGCCGGACAGTCCAGCGGTCCACGCATCGAGACGACCCTCGCCCGCCTCGGCGACGATCGTCCCCGGGCAGTATCCAGCCGTCGCCATCCCGACGCCGAACACGACACCACCGACGAAGTTCGCGAGCAAGAGCGTCGCGGGAACGACGAGCGCACCCGACAATCCGAGGTCGAGGCCGGCTTGCAGCGCGACGCCGGCGACGAGCAACGCGACGAGCATGAACCGCATCACCGTCATGTCGCGGAGGCGATAGACGTTGACGATCTTCGCGTAGTGGGTGAGTCCGGCCTTGTGAAGCATCCAGCCGAAACCGAGTCCGAGCACGAGTGGTTTGAGGATCTCGAGCATCACGAATCCCTCCGTCCGCGATACCAGAGAAATGCGGTTGGAATCCCACCCGCAAACATTCCCGCCATGAACATGAACGCCGCCGGTGCGAGCACGGCGCCGCCCGAGATCGCGAGGCCACTCGTGCACCCACCCGCGATCCCTGCGCCGATCTGCACGAGTGCGGCACCGAGGAATGCGAGCGCGAAACGAACGGTCCGGCTCGGCCCGAAGCGTGGCACCCATTGCGTATCGGGAACCCAGCGAATGCGAGCTTGGCCTGACAGTCGGCTCGAGAGAAACGAGCCCGCGAGCACGCCGACCACGAGCCACACCGGCCAGGTGACGCCCGGGCTCACGACGTACTGGTAGTACTGACTCGACGGGAAGAGCGGCTTGCCGACGTACGCCGCGAGCTTGTCGAATGCGCCCGAAACGAACAGCGGCCGGCCGCAGACTCCCTCCGACACGGCCACGATAATGCCGAGCCCGGCGCCCGCGACGTATGGACTCCACGACGTCGCGGTCAACCACGCGCGAAGCGAGCGGCGCGGCGCGCGCACGAGCACCAGCCTCCCGCGCAGCAGGTACAGCACGAAGGCGAGGGCGACCGCGGCCACTGCGAGGACGACGTTCGCGATCGATGTCTGCGTCGCCGGCGCGGAGCTCGATGACGAAGGCGGGGGCAGCGGGGAGTGTTCGTGTTCTGCACGTGACACGAGCGGCTGATAGCGATCCGCGAGCGCGAGGTGATCGCTGTGGCAACCTGCACACGACGCGAATGGATCGTCGAGTGGGTTCGCGCGCATGCCGAGGTGCGCCACCTCGGCGGCGGTGGCGTCGCGATCTCCGCCATGACAGCCGGCGCACAGATCGCCAAAGCTGTGATCGGCGTGCCATGGCTGTCCGTGTTGTAGAACCGGACGTGTCCCGCGAGTCTCGTGACAGGTGATGCACGAGGACGCGTTCGCCGGGCACTGCGCCGCCGCCGGCCGCACCATCGCGACTCCAACGGAGACCGCGACGAGTAGGACGAGTCTCATGCTAGGCGGTCAATCAGATTTCGTGCCAGCGTGTCCCGCGCCCGTGTCGCCACGAAGACACGCGCATCATCGACGTCAGGCGCGTGCCAGGCTCGGCTCGTCGCTTCGCCGCACCAGAAATTGCGACCCCAGGGCGCGGAGGCGCAATCGATGCGCAACCAGGAACGCGCGGGCTAGTCGGTGGACATGCGGCGGATCGAATCGTCTGCCACGGGCATCTTGTCGATCTTCCACAGGGGAAGCAGCAGCAGCGGGGGAACCAGGCCGATCGACACGCCGATCCACACCGCCTCCCGCGTGCCGATCGCCTCGGCGATGAAGCCCGACAGGAGCGCTCCGATCGGCAACAAGCTCGCCGTGCACACGTGGATCGCAGCGTTGGCACGACCGAGCAGCTCCTTGCGCAGCACCGTTTGCCGCAGCGTCACCGCTTGGATCACGAACGCGACCGAGAATCCGTCGCTCAGCAATTGATGCGCGACGAGCAACGCGACGATCACCGCGTACGGCCCGCTCGCGAGCGGGATGAACAGCGCGCACACGAGGCTCAGCGCCGACGTCGTGACCAGCGTCCGCCCCAAGCCGACTCTGCGGACGAACGTGCGCGAGAGCAGCGCACCCGCGAGCGATCCGACGCCGCCCATCGCGATCACGACACCGAACGTCGTCGTGTCGAGCTGCAGCTCGCGCAAACAGAACGGCGTGTACAACGCCATGAAGAAGCCGCCCGACAGCGACCACACCATGTGACTCACCACGATCGGCCGCACGATCGGATGCCCGAACACCGCGCGCATGCCGACCTCGAGGTCCCCGCCGCGCAGCGACATCGACATGTTCGGTGGATGCTCTTCGGCGGGCGCGCTGCGCGCTTGGATCCGCCCGAGCATCACCGCGGACCACACGTACGTCGCCGCGTCGATCGCCACCGCGAGGGGCGCACCAAGCGCGGCGATCAGCGCACCGGCACTCGCGGGTCCGGTGATCTCCGCGATCGCCTCCGTCGCTTCGATCTTCGAGTTGCCCTCGGCGAGGTGCTCTTTGCCGATCAGCGACGGCAAGTACGCGTTGTCGGTGATCGCGAACATCGCGCTCGCCGCTCCGACGACCGCACCGACGATCAGCAGGTGCACCATGGTCAGCGCGCCGGCGGCCCACGCGATCGTCAGCGATGCCACCGCGATCGCGCGCACGAGATCGGACACGATCAGGATGCGGCGCTTGTTGCCTCGATCGATGAATCCACCGACGAACAACGCGAGCACGACACCGGGCGCGAGCTGACCCGCGACGAGGACGCCGATGACGCTCTCCGGCTGATCGAGCATCGCGATCGCGATGATCGGCAGCGCGGTCCGCGTGATGCGCGAGCCGTACGCGCTGATCGCTTGCGCGATCCACAAGCGCAGGAAGTCACGGTGGCCCCACAGGCCGCGCTCGGACACGCGTCGAGTCTACTCAGAACGGAATATCGTCGTCGGGGCCGCCACCACCGCCGCCACCGCCGAAGCCACCGCCGCCGCCGAAGTCTCCATCGTTGGGCGGGGGCGGACCGTCATCGCGACGACCGCCGCCAGCGCCACCTTCACGTGCACCGCCGCCGAGGAACTGCACGTCGGCGGCGATGATCTCGGTGATGTACTTCTTGTTGCCCTCTTTGTCGTCGTACGTGCGGGTCTGGATCCGACCCTCGACGAACACCTGGCGGCCCTTCGACAAGTACTTCGAGCAGACCTCCGCGCGCTTGCCCCACACCACCACGCGGTGCCACTCGGTGCGCTCCTGGCGCTGACCGTTCTTGTCGTTCCAGCTCTCGCTCGTCGCGATCCGCAGCTCGCACACGCCCTGCCCGCTCGGCGTGTACCGCATGTCGGGATCGGCTCCGAGGTTTCCGACGAGGATGACTTTGTTGACTCCGCCTGCCATGACTCTCTTCTTTCGATCGATTCCCGAGGATTGCCCCCGGGTGTTTGTCTACGAAGACACCTGTCTCCGTGCGGGAAGAGGCGTACCACGCAGGTCCGACATCGGTGATACAACTCCGACGAAGATGTACCGCTCGCTCCGCGTCGCCGTCGTGATTCCCGCGTTTAACGAGCGACGTGCGATCGGCGAAACCATCGCAACGGTTCCACCTTTTGTCGACGACATCATCGTGATCGATGACTGCTCCACCGACGACACGCAGCTCCAAGCCGAGCTCGCCGCGGCTCGCCGAGAGCGGCCATCCGGAGTCGAGGTCATCCGCCACGCGCAAAACGGCGGCGTCGGTCGGGCGATCACCACGGGGTACCGGCGCGCGATCGCGATCGGCGCGGACGTCGCCGTCGTGATGGCGGGTGATGGCCAGATGGATCCGTTCGATCTGCCCGCGCTCCTCGATCCGATCGCCGACGACCGCGCCGACTACGTCAAAGGCAATCGCTTCCGCCATCCCGCGATCTGGCGCACGATGCCGCCGTCTCGCATCCTCGGCAACCTCGTGCTCTCGACGATGACGCGGGTGACGAGCGGCTATCGCCACGTGTTCGATTCGCAGTGCGGCTACACCGCGATCCATCGCAACGCACTCCAGCGCATCGAGCTCGACGCGCTGTTCCCGCGCTACGGCTATCCGAACGATCTACTGTCGCGTCTGTGCGTCGCGAAGATGCGCGTCGTCGATGTTCCCGTGCGCCCGATCTACGGCGCGCATTGGCACTCGGGCATCAACCTGACGACCGCGTTTCATCCGATCCCGTACGTGCTGCTTCGCTCGTGGGGCAATCGCCTCGCGGCGCAAGCGCGCCAGCGCCGCACCGAACGCCTCGAACGCGGCACGATGTGAAGGTCGGCGTCGTCACGACGTCGTACCCGCGCTTCGTCGACGACCCCGCCGGGAACTTCGTCGGCGAGCACGTCGCAGCGCTGCGCAACCTCGGTCACGACGTCCAGGTCATCGCGGCGGCCGACACTGCGGCGAACACGGCCAACGACGCCGCGAACGAGTCGCGCGCACTCGACCACGAGCGCGTCGTTCGCATCCCGAGCGGCGGCCTGTTCTACACCGGTGGCGCACCCGATCTGTTGGAGCGCGCGCCGTCGTACGCCGCGGCCGCCGCGAAGTTCTCCGCGCGCCTCGCGGCGGCGATCGCGCTGCGTGCCTGGCGCTGGGACACGATCGTCGCGCACTGGCTCGCACCGTCGGCGCTCGCGTGCTCGCTCGCGGCGCGGCGCACGCCGGTGCTCGCGATCGCTCATGGCGGCGATGTCCACACGCTCCAACGCCTCGGCCTCCTCGCACCGTCGCTCGATCGCTTGCGCGCACGCGACATCCAGCTCGTGTTCGTCAGCGAGCAGCTCCGCCGGATCGCGATCGAAGCCGCGCCGCACCTCGCGAGCTGGCTCGAGGACGCGCGCGTCCAGCCGATGGGCATCGATCTCGCGCGATTCGCATCGATCCCGCGACGGCCGACGCCGCTGCCGACGATCGCGATCGCGGCGCGGCTCGTACCGATCAAAGGCGTCGACGTCGCGATCGAAGCGCTCGCCCACCTGCGCACCCGCGTCCGCCTCGCGATCGCGGGTGATGGTCCCGAGAGACCCGCGCTCCGTCGCGCCGCCGCCCAGCACGCGCCCGTGTTCGATCTCGCCGAGATCGCGGAGCGCGCCGCGAAGACTCCCCAGCGAGGCCCGCGCACCGACGAGGATCCCGAGTCCGATCACGCGCGCATCGCCTCGATCCTCGAAGGCTACGATCCGCGTCGTCACGGCGCGACGATCGCCGTCGTGACCAAGGGCCTCGATCTCGATGCGTGCAGTCAGGTGGAGATGTTCGGTGCCCTCGACACGCGCGCGCGCGATCGCTTGCTGTCGCGCGCGAGCGTCGTCGTCGTCCCGTCGCGCACCGTCGCCGGCCGCGACGAAGGCACGCCGCTGATCGCGCTCGAAGCACTCGCCGCTGGCGTCCCCGTCATCGCGTCGGACGTCGGTGGGCTGCGCAGCCTGCGCGGCGTGATCCGGGTCCCGCCCGATCATCCGGCCGCGCTCGCGGACGCCATCGATCGCGTTCTCGATGCACCACCGTCGCCTGTGATGCTCCGCGAATCTGTCGCACATCTAGACTGGCGCCGCGTGATCGGCACGCTGGTGAGAAGCCCGTGACTCGTCTGCACGCCGCAGTGCGTAAGCGGCTTCGCACGTCCACGAGAACGGTCGGACCAATGCGGTCCGCGATCGTGTCCAACATGTCGTAATCGCGTGACGATCAGGTCTCGCTCGTGCGATGACACGCGAGTCTAATGGCGGCACGCTTGGTGCTTACTCTCGCTGCGATGTTCGACAGTCCGCGGTTCGACGTCTCCGTAGTGTTGCCGTTCGGAGATGACGAAGAGTTTGTCGGGATCGCCGTCCGCCGCACGGCCGAGCACCTGCGTGGATTGGGCCTCGCCTTCGAGATCCTCGCGATCGACGAGGACTCCGGGGATAACTCGCACGCGGTCCTCGCACTGCTGCGCGCCGAAGTCCCCGAGCTCCGCGTGACCAACGCATCGGGACGCGGTCGCGGTGTCGATGCCGGCGCTGCACGCGCACAAGGAACGCTACTCGTGATCGCGTCGCCCGACGTCGCCGCGGGCTCGCTCGACGGAATCGGTGATGCGTGTCGCCGCTTGCTCGCCGGTGAGGGCGATGCCGAGATCGCGCTGACGCGGTACTCCGTCGTGCATCGCGTGCGTTCGCTGGCTGCGATTCGCGGCGCGCGCCTCGTCGGCCCGGGCATGCATCGCCGCCTCGCGAAGCGCCTCGAAGTGAAGAGCCTCCTCGTGCGTGTCGCCGGACCGACAGGCGTTGCCGTGAAGGCCACCGTGTCGCCGTTCCGTGCATTCGCTCGCTGGGCGTAGCTCGACCGAGCTCCTCGACGGAGACGAGACCGGCACGCACCTGAGTGCGCTGCTATAGTCGAGCCGTGTTTTACGCTCTCGCCGCGGTCGCGTTGGGGTTGCTCTACATGTCGGGCTACCTCCTGCCGGCGATGGCCCTCGCGTTCCTGATCGTCGTCCACGAGAGCGGTCACTACTTCGTCGCACGCTGGTGCAGGATGAAGGTCGAGCGCTTCAGCATCGGCTTCGGTCCAGCGATCCCGGGCTTCAAGTGGCTGTCGAAGTCGGGAACGCAGTTCCAGCTCGCGCCGCTGCCGTTCGGTGGATTCGTCGAGATCCGCGGCATGAACATCCTCGAGGAAGTCGATCCCGAGGATCGAGAGGCGTATCCGAATCGGCCCGCGTGGATGCGGTTCGTGACGATCTTCGCCGGCCCCGCCACGAACTACCTGTCCGCGATCGTCCTCGCGTTCGGTTTGTTCATGTGCCACGGCGTCGACACCACCGAGCGCTACTACACGATCGCCGAGGTGATGGACGGCTTCGATGCGTCCGCGAAGCTGAAGATCGACGATCGCATCCTCGCCGTCGACGGCACGAAGATCTTCTCTCACTCCAGCTCGACGACGCCGAAGATCAGCACGCTCGTCAACGCGAAGGAGGGCGGCCCCGTCGTCCTCACCGTGCGCCGCGACGGCAAGGTGTTCGACGTTCCGATCCAGCCGAAGCTCGGCTATCGCGGCGAGCTCGATTACTGGTTCGTCGGCATCCACGACGGCGCGACCAAGCACCTGCTCGACGCACCGCTATCCGCGCGACCCGCGATCATCATGGCGCGCGACAGTCACAAGCGGCCCCAGCAGCTGTTCCTGCTCGGCATCCTGTACTCGAGCGTCGCGGACACCGTCGACGTCGGCTTCTTCGACTCGGTGAAGCGATCGATCATGTATCCGATCGATCAGACGAAGGTGATCGGCGAGGGCCTGTACAAGATCGTCACGCGCGAGGCGCCGGCGGATCCGGGCGGTCCCGGCCGCATCATGAAAGAGTTCAAGCTCGCGCTCGAAGCGGGCTGGGTCTACTTCATCCGCTTGCTCATGATGCTGAGCGTGTACCTCGGGTTGTTCAACCTGCTCCCGCTGCCCGCGCTCGACGGTGGACGCCTCGTGTTTCTCGCGTACGAGCTGATCACGCGCCGCCGGGCGAACGCGAAGATCGAAGCGACCGTGCACATGGGCGGCATCATGATCCTGTTCGTCGTGATGATCCTCGTGACGCTGCGCGACTGCTCGGTTATCTAGCGATCGAAGGCGTCATCTAGCTTTCGCTTTCGCGCGCCGGTTGTTCCGCCGTGGAGCAACCTGGTCGATATCGGCGCAGCCTCGGCGCAGTGAGCCGATGTGCGCGAAGGCATTCATTGCCGATCCTCGTCGGGCGGCTAAACTTAGTGTCATGAATACACCGTTTGGGGTGGTCGCGGCGTGTGAAGCGAAGAACGTGGAGTCCGGGTCGTCGACGCTGTGGGCGTCGATCAAGATCGAGCCACGCGGGAGCGCACTCGAGAAGGAGCGCGCACCGCTCGCCGTGGCGCTGGTGATCGATACGTCGGGCTCGATGCAGGGCAATCCGATCCAGCACGTGCTGCACAGCTGCGCGCTGCTCGGTCACTTGCTCGGCGAGAAGGACCAACTCGCGATCGTCACGTTCTCCACGAACGCGGGGGTGCGCTGCGGACTGACTACGATGAACAGCGCGGGCCGCCTGCAGCTCACGCGAGCGATCGCGGGCGTGACGGCGGATGGCAGCACGAACATGCACGGTGGCCTCGAAGTCGCCGCCGGTGTGCTCATGACTGCACCGCCGGGTCTGCGCCGCGTGATGGTCGTGATGAGCGACGGCCAACCGAACGTGGGCCTGCAATCGGCGACGGACCTCGCGGGCTACGTGCGCGGTCTCGGTCTCGCCGTGTCGACGCTCGGCTTCGGGCTGCACCACGACGAGAACGTCCTCGACGCGATCGCGGTCGCGGGCTCGGGCCGCTACGCGTACATCCCGGATCCGATCACGGCGCGCGTGGACCTCGCGCGCGCGGCCCTCGCGCACGGCGGCATCGTCGCCGACAAGCTCGAGCTGAAGCTCGGTCCCGCCGAGGGCGTGGAGCTACTGCGCGTGTTGCCTGGGTCACCGCTGCGCCACGGCAAGCACGGCATCGCGACGACGATCGGCGACGTGTTCGTCGACGAGGGCCGTTCGATCGCCCTGGAGCTGAAGCTCGATCTCAAGTCCTCCGCGAAGGGCCGGTTGATCGACATCGTCGTCGAGGGTCGCTCGCCGGATGGGACACAGCACTCGCTGACCGCCTCGCTCGACGTGGATATCCGCACCGGACCGCGCGTGATCGACAAGGACGCGCAACGCGAGATCATCCTCGTCCAAGCGGACGATGCACGCAGCCTCGCGCGCGCGCAGGCGGATCGCGGTGCACTTCCGGCGGCCGCGTCGATCCTCCGTCAGCTCGCGGCGCGCATCGACGCCGTCGAGGGTTTCGTGCGCAACGACGGTTCCGTGCTCGCCGAGCTTCGCGAGCAGCTCGAGGACGAAGCCGCGAACTACGAGCGCAAGAGCACGGATGCCGAACGGCAACATCAGCGCAAGGCATCGATGATGTACAAGTCCGCGTCGCCGACGTTCTCGCGAGGTGCGCCCGTGCGTCCGGCGATTCCCGCGCAACTCGCCGGCATCGGCGGTCCCGTCGCGGGCAAGAACTTCGTGCTGTTCGGCGAGAACATCATCGGCCGCGGCGCGAACGCCGAGATCCCCGTCGCGAGTGGAAATCTCAGCCGCCATCACGCGCGCGTCTTGTTCGTGAATGACAAGTACGTGCTGGAAGACCTCGGCTCGACGAACGGCAGCAAGGTCAACGGAGCGCGCGTTCACTCGCATGCGCTCGCGGAGGGTGATCTGGTCGAGCTCGGCGACGCGGTGTTCCGCTTCTCGCTCGTGAAGAGCTTCTAGGGCTTTTTCCCGCCGCCGAGGCCACCCGACGTGGACGGAGGGGGCATCGGCTTGGGATCCTTCGGGCTCGGCTGCGCGCCACCACCGCTACCGCCCTTCTTCGCCATCGCGAGGGCGAACAGCGCCTTGAGCTCGGTCTGCGACACCTTGATCGTCGCGGTGACCGCCGCCTTGTCTTGCGCGAGCGCGATCGTGTTCGCCGCGACATCGAGGCCGATGCCGCCCATCATCATCTTCACCTGCGGCAGCGCACCGGTGAGCGCCTTCGTCGTGGACTCGGCCGACGTGGGCGACGGAGTCTCGAGGCGGAGGCCACCCTCGAGATCGCTCGAGAACTTGAAGCCGAACGACATGGAGTCGAGCGGCATCTGCGCCGCGACCGTCTTGTCGCGATCCTTCTGCGGGAGGTTGATCGCGCCCCACATGTGACTCTTCGTCGACGCGCGCTTCATCGTCTCGCGCAGCTGCTTGCCGCCACCGCCGGACGCGAGGTTTGCCTTCGACTTGCCCTTCGCGAGCGAGATCACCTCGCCCATGTGACCCTTCTTCGCGAAGAACAACTTGCCGTCGATCACGGCGCCCTCGGTGTCGTCCTTGGAGAAGATGTCGACGCCGTTCTGGGTGGTCTTCGTGGACGCCTTGATCTTCGCGAGCGCGTCCTTGGGCAAGCGTCCCTCGACGATGATCACCATCGACGAGTTGTCGCCGATGTTCGTGATCTCGTCGAAGCCGCCGAAGGAGATCATCACCGTGTCGATGTCGCGCAGCGGATCGAGGCCGATCTCGTCCATCTTCGCGCGCGCGTCGGGCTGGGTGTCGAGGAGCTTCGTGAAGCTGTCCTTCACGAGCGTGCTGCTCTTGGCCGCCGCGACATCCAGGACGAGGACGACCTGGGTGGTGTCCGCGACATATTTGGTCAGGTTTGTTCCATTGCCTGCGACGGCGACAGTGCTCGTCGCTCCAACCAGCGCGGCACACACAGCGAGTTGCTTCAACATGCGACCTCCAGTCGTGCGGGGACTATGCCTGGTTTCACCGGCGACTGCTAAGGTCGGCGTTGCCATGCCGCTGGCCGGCGAGATCCTCGACCGCATCCCGACGGAGCCGGGCGTCTATTTATTCAAGGACGCCAAAGGCATCGTCGTGTACGTGGGCAAGGCCAAGAGCCTTCGCTCGCGCGTGCGCCAGTACTTCCGGCCGGGCGGGGACGAGCGCTTCTTCGTGGCGGCGGGGTTCCTCGGCCGCGCCGTCGTGGATGTCGAGACCATCGTCGTGTCGTCCTCGAAGGAGGCGCTCCTCCTCGAGAACCACCTGATCAAGAAGCACCAGCCGAAGTTCAACGTGAAGCTTCGCGACGACAAGCAGTACCTCGTGCTGCGGCTCGTCGATCCGACGCCGCCTCCGCCGGATGTTCCGATCGAGAACGTGGCGAAGCGCACGCTGTATCCGCGCGTCGAGGTCGTACGGAATATTCGGGGAGACGGCGCGAACTACTTCGGGCCGTACCACTCGGCGACCTCGGCGCGCGAGACGCTGCGGACGCTGAACCGCCACTTCCAGCTGCGCACGTGCACCGATCACGTGCTCGAGACGCGCGGCCGGCCGTGCCTGCAATACCAGATCAAGCGCTGCTCGGGCCCGTGCGCGATCGACGTCCCCTCCGTCGCGTACGCCGAGCAGGTCGAGGACGTGAAGATGTTCCTCGACAACAAGAATGCCGAGCTGCTCGCGCGGTTGCGCGCACGCATGGCCGCACGCGCGGAGCGCGAGGACTACGAGGTCGCGGCGGTGCTGCGCGATTCGATCGCGGCCGTCGAGCGCACGCTCGCGAAGCAGCACATCGTGCAGGACGACTTCGTCGATCAGGACGTGTGGGGCTTGTTCCGCCAGGCCGACAGCGTCGAGGTCGTCGTGCTGTTCGTGCGCGCCGGCAAGCTCGTCGGGCGACGCGCGTTCTCGCAGAAGGATCAGGAGCTGCCCGACGCGCAGGTGATCGGCGAGCACCTGCAGCAGTACTACGCGACGGGGACGTACATCCCCGACGAGGTCGTCGTCGGCGTCGAGCTCGAGGACAGCGACGTCATCGCCGAGTGGCTCGGGACCGCACGCGGCAAGAAGGTGAAGCTCCTCGATCCGCGCCGCGGCGTCCGCGCGAAGCTCGTCGAGCTCGCCGATCGCAACGCGGCCGCGAGTGCGACGAGCAAGCGCGGTCGCGACGCCGATGCCGACGCGCTGCTCGAGAAGGTCGCGAAGCGCCTCGATCTGCGCCGCCCACCGCGCCGCATCGAGTGCTTCGACATCGCGCACATCCAGGGCACCGAGACCGTCGCGTCGATGGTCACGTTCATCGACGGTGTCCCGGCGCGGCAGTACTACCGGAAGTTCAAGATCCGCAGCGTCGACAACAACGACTTCGCGGCGATGTACGAGGTGCTCACGCGTCGCTTCGCGCGCGCGGCGAAGGTCCAGAAGCGCGAGGACGACGATCCCGCGTGGGCGCCGCCGGACCTGCTCGTCATCGACGGTGGCAAGGGCCAGCTCGGCATGGCCGTCACCGCGCTGACGGATCTCGGCGTGAAGCTCGGCGGCGACGACGGCGTGGAGATCATCGGCCTCGCGAAGGAGCGCGAGCTCGAAGCGGGCAGCGCGCCCGATCGCATCTATCGCAGAAACGTGAAGGACTCGATCGCACTCAAGCAGAACTCGCCGGAGCTGTTCGTGCTCGCGCGCATTCGCGACGAGGCGCACCGCTTCGCGAACACGTTCCATCGCGAGCGGCGCAGCAAGCAATCGCTGCGCAGCGAGCTCGACGATATTCCGGGCATCGGCGAGTCGCGGCGCAAGCGCCTGCTCAAGCACTTCGGCAGCGTGCGTGCGATCCGCTTGGCCTCGACGGCGGAGCTCGCGAAAGCACCGGGCATGACCAGAGCGGCCGCCGCGGCGGTCGCGAGCTACTTCGCACAGCGCGAAGCCGCCGAGCGCACCGCCGACTCCGAGGACCACGTCGTCACCGCCGAGGAGGCCGAGATCGATCGCGACTTCGATGCGAACGTCGAAGGTCGCGATGCCGACGTCGAAGCAGTTTCCCGCGACGACGCGTGAACTTCGCGTACGATGCGCGCGATGCGTCGCCTCGCTGTTCTGTTCGCGCTCGCTGCGTGTGGCGATGACGGTGCCGCGCCCGCCGATGCGGCGATCGATGCCGAGCACGCGCGCACCGATCTGGTCCCCGCCGTCGGCACCCCGTCGACGATCGATGTCGCGTGCTGGAACTTGAAGATGTTTCCGAGCGCGGCCGGGACCGAGATCATCGCCGGCGATCTGATCGCATCGCTGCAGCTCGATATCGTCACCGTCGAGGAGATCGAGAGCAAGTCGGCGCTCGAAGCGCTCGTCGCGCGCCTGCCGGGTTGGCAGTACGCGATGCCCGATCCCGAGGGCTCGGCGAACGGCGGCATCGCCGTGCTGTGGAACGAGAGCGCCGTGCACTCCGTGACGACGACGCTGTTCACGGACGGGCGGCTGATCCGGCCCGTCGTGCGCGCGGTGTTCGAGGTGAACGGCACGCAGTTCGCGTTGCACGCCGTGCACCTCAAGGCGGGGCTCGCGCCGGTCGACGAGCAAGCGCGCGTTCAAGCCAGCGGGATCATCGAGGGCAACGTGCGGAACCTCGTCGACACGACGGACATCGATCGCATCTTGGTGCTCGGCGATTTCAACGAGGACTTCGACGACGACCGAGCGGCGGAGATGTTCGCGGTGTGGACTCCGGATCGCTACACCGTGATCTCGAAGCCGGTCGACGATGCGGGCGGAATCACGTTTCTGCCCGCGGACGTGATGCTCGACCAGATGGTGGCGACGCAGGAGTTTGCCGCCGCCATCATGCAGATGCCGTTGATTCCGTCACTCGCAACACAAGTTCAGAATTACGAGGCGACGGTCAGCGACCACCTCCCGCTCGTCCTGCGACTCTCGTTGTAGCACTCCCCGCGCGATTGCCAGGAGCTGCCATGAGCGGCTCTCTCGTCGAGGGTTATTCTTCCTCACATGCGGATCGCGCCTGCGTTTCTCGTTCTCCTCGCGAGCTCGTCGGCGTCTGCGGAGCGCGGCTCGGGCGCGACGCTCGACTTCGGTTACGTGCGCAGCCGCGTCGCGGTCACGGATCAGACCGCGCTCGACGCAGAGCTCGCACGGTTCGGGATCCGTATCTCCGTCGGCGAGAACTTCCACTTCGGCGGCGAGGTCGATGACGGCCGCCTCGAAGGTCACACCAGCGCGCCGGCGCGCACCGTCGCGCGAACGAGCGGTGGCGGCGAGGGTTACTCCGGGCCGCTCGGCGGTAACAGCCTCGGGCTCAAGGCGTACGCAGGGCTGCACACGCTGCGCGGACGCGTGATGCTCGGCGGCGATGCAGCGCTCGGCGTACGCGACACCAACGTGACGAGCGATTCGGGCATGGACATCGCGGGGCGCAAGAAGGAGCCGATGCTCGAGCTCCGCGCACGCGCCGAAGTGTTCCTCAGGTCGACGATGACGTTCGGTGCGGTGGCGAGCACCGACATGTTCGATCGCCGCAACGTCTCGCTCGCGGCGGTGTTCTCGCTCAACTTCACCGACTGAGCTACCAGTCCTTGCCCGGCGCTCGTCCTGCCTTCACTTCATCGAGTGCTTTCTGCGCGAGCTGCGTCTCGTCGTGATCGGCGCCGCGTAGCTCCTTCAACATGGCGATCGCCGTCTCGAGCTGCTCCACCGCCTTCGCGTGGTTGCCTCCCGTGCCCTCCACGCGGCCCGACATCTCGGTGACCTTCGCCTGCATGTAGCGATCGCCGCCCGCGGAGATCGGACGCGCGCGCTCCACCGCCGCGCGCGCCTCGGCGAGCCGGTTGTTCCGCCGGTAGACCTCGGCGAGCGAGAGCTCCATCGAATCGAGCGGAGCGATCGCGCCGAGCTTTCGCTGTAGCGGTAGGAGCTCGAGCAGGCGCTGTTCGGCGAGCTTGTCCTTCTTCTGCCGGATCAGGATCGTGACCTCGACGCGCAGCGCTTCGAGCGTCTTCGCGTGTTCGGGGCCGAGCTGTGCACGCGACAACTGGATCGAGCGCTGGATCGTGCTCGTCGCGAGCTCGGGCTCGTTCACTTCGAGCAGCGTTCGCGCGAGCGGCGTCAGCGTCGATGGCAGCGTGGCCGCATCCTTGCCGCCGACCTCCTCTTTGAGCGCGAGCGCTCGCTCGAGGGGAATGCGGGACTCGGCGTAGTGCCCCGCGGAGTACTCGACCTGCCCGAGCGTGGTCCACACCACGGCGAGGTGGCGGTACTTCGGTCCGTAGCTCTTCTCGAGGATCTCCGCGGCGCGCTGGAGATCCGCGCGCGCCCCCGCGTAGTCCGACAGCCGCATCGCGAGGCCGGCGTCGAGGTTGTACAGACGAGCGAGCTCGCTGTCCTCGCCGTACAACTTCGGGTGCGACTTCAGCGCGTCCGACAGGCGCGTGCGCGCGGACTCGAGCCGGCCCTGTTTGAGATCGTGCTGCGCGAGCGTCGACTGCAGATCCACGCGCAACATCTCGTTGTTGCCCGCGCGCAGCACGGCGGTCTCCACGACGGGGATGAGCTTGTCGGCTTCCGCGGGCTGCTCGAGGCGCGCGGACAAGAGGTCGATCATGTTCGACCAGATCTTCGCGACGAGAAAATCGTCGCCCGCTTCCGCGGCGAGCTTCGACGCTTCCTCGAAGAGCGGGCGCACCTGGTCGAGCTTGTTGTTGCCGACACGCATGTTGCCGGTGAGCAGCGCGGTCTCCGCGATCAGCGCTTTGCGCTCCGTCTTGCGCGCGCGCACGAGCAACTTCTCGACGAGCTCGAGCGCCTCCTCGGCGTGTCCTGCGTTGCGCAAGACGCGGATGCGGCCCAGCTCGGTCGACACCGCTTCGATCTCCGACCGCGCGACGGGATCTGTGGGCATCGGCGTGATGCTCCGCATGCGCGCGACGTCGTCACACTCGGCGAGCCGCGGCAACGCCTCTACGAGCGAGATCGGATCCTTCGATTTCGCGAGCTCGGGCAGCGTCGCCTCCGCTGCGGCGCGCGCGCGATCGAAGCACAGCGTTCGCAGCTCGAGCACCTCGACGGGCTGCGTGCGTCGCGTGTACGTGTCCTCGCACGCACGGGTGCGATTCGTGCGCCACGCGTCGATCCACGCATCGAGCTTGGTCAGCACGCGCGGGTCGGACACCGCGAGATCACCGCGCAGCGTGGCAACGGAAGCGAAGCTGTCCGTCGCGTGCAGGCAGGGTGGTTCGCTCGCCGCGGGTTCACTGCGGAGCGTCGTCGCGGCGATCGCTCCACCGCCGGCGAGCACGAGGCTCGCAGCGACGACGATCGCCGCGCGTCGCCGCGTGCGGCGCGGATCGCGCTCGAGCTCGTCGAGCAGCTGCGACATCTCCGGCCAGCGATCCGCGGGGTCGATCGAGAGCGCGCGGCGTAAGGCGGCCTCCACGTGTCGCGGCACCGGGCGCGCCGGTGGCGGTGGTGGCGACTTCCACGCCGCGCGGATCTCGCCTTCGGTCTTGCCGCGATACGGGCGCTGCTTGGTCAGCGTCTCCCACAGCGCGGTGGCGAACGCGAACTGATCGGCGGCCTTGCCGACCAGCGCGCGATCCCATTGCTCCGGCGCCATGTACGCCGGCGTCCCGAGCGTGAGCCTCGCGACGTTACCGTCCGTCTTCGCGAGCTGGAGCGCGAGACCGAAATCGGCGACGCGCGGCTGGCCGTCCGCGCCGAGCAGGATGTTGTCGGGCTTGAAGTCGCGATGGACGATGTCGGCGGCGTGCGCCGCTGCGAGCCCGCGTCCGGCCGCGACGTACACCGCGAGGATCTCGTCCACGCTGCGCTCCTCGGCGACCGCCCACGTGCGAGCGGTACCGTTCGGCACGTACTCCATCGCGACCCACGGGCTGTTGTCGTGGGTGCCCACCTCGTAGACCGTGACGACGTTCGGGTGCGAGAGCCGCGCGAGCGCCGTGGCTTCGCGCAGCGACCAGCGCTTGCCATCGATCGCGAGGACGACATGGATCTTGATCGCGACATCGCGCTCGAGGCGAATGTCGTGAGCGCGATAGACGCGCCCCATTCCACCGCGGCCGATCTCCTCCTCGATGCGATACGCGTCGTCGAGGATCAACCCCGGCATCAGCACGGGTGCGAGCGGCGGTGAATCGACGCCCATGATCTCGCGCAGGACGTCGTCGAACGAGTCGTCGACGGGACCATCCGTACCGACGACGGTCGTCACGAGGAGATCGCGCATTCGCCCTAGCTTACACGTCGATCATCTGCGCCGGTCCATTGTCGCGAGTTAGATCGTCGTCGCACGCTTGTGGTGCGCGAGGAGCTCGCTGCGCCGCGCAGGCGAGTAGCGCGACACCGACGTGCGCGCGCACGCCTTCGTCATGAACCGCGCGTAGCGGATGAAGAACGCCTCGACCCGGTCGGCGTCGCTCGTCGACAGTTCGCGCAGGATCGAGGCGACCGCGGACTGATCGATCGGATCGATCGACCACACGACGCTCGCGCAGATCGCGAGGATCATCTCGGTGAGCCCGGCGATCGTCGACGCGCGCGGCGCGAGCTCGAGGAAGGCCAGGCACATCGCGTGGCGCTGCCACGCCTTCTCCGCGTGACGCCATTGCGCGAGCTCGTAGATCACGCGTGCACGCGTGTCGTCGCGAGCGAGCAGCTTGCCGAGCACGCGTACCGCGAACGCCTCGACGAGCGCGGGCTGCGCGAGGTGGCCGTCGTGCAACAGCGACCCGAGCGCACCGAGATCCAAGCCGTGCAGCTGATCGCCGACGAGCTCGCCGAGCACGACGATGCCGGCGCGCTTGGATTCCGCGAGGCGCTGCGCGATCAAGATGATGCCGATGCGCTTGCCGACCTCGGCCGTCCCCGCGGTCGCGATCTGATCGCCGAACCCGTGGTGCTTCCACCACGCGCGGGTGATGCGGCGGACCTTCGCGAACGATGCGGGCAGCCCCTCCTTCGCGAGACGGCGCTGGAGATCCACGACCGGATCGAGCGCACGAAGTTTCCTCGCGACCCGCTCCTGACCCATGATGGGAGGATCCCATGGAGATGTCGCGACGCGGTGCGTCGTGCTGCCTGGGATGAAAAGTTGGGAGCTGGGGTCGGTGGATGTAGGATAAGGTGCTCCTCGTAGCCCTGGGGATCTTATGTCCAAGAACCGAAAGATTCGTGATAGTTCGGCGAGCCCCAAGACGGAATCCGACCGGCGCCACGAGGTGCTGGGGGTTATCGGACTCGGTGCCGCGCTGTTCTTGCTGGTGGCGATGCTCTCGCTGCAAGCCAACGCACTCGTGATGGGACCGTTCGGTCGCGCGACCGCCGGCCTGTTCTACGGGCTCGCGGGTGTCTGCGGGTACGCGCTGATCGCGCTGCTCGCGATCGCGAGCGTGCGAACGCTGCTCGAACGGGATCCAGTGATGCCGATCGTGATCGCCGCGGGAACGATCATCGGGATCGTCTCCGTCGCGACGCTCGTGCACCTCGCGTTCGCGGGCTATCGCGTCGCGGGGCACGGACCCGGTGGCGCGATCGGCGAGCACCTCGCCGAGATCCTGCGCGCGGTGATCAGCACGGCCGGCACCGCGCTGCTCGCGGTGGTCGGGCTCGTGGTCGCCGTGGTCGTCGCCACGCCGCTGCGCATGGGCGATGTCGTGCGCGCGATCGGGCATGCACTCCGCGCATTCGGTCGCGCGATGAAGGCCGCCGCGTTCGCGGTGGCGCGGTTCTGCGCGGATGTCGTTCGCGCGATCCTGCCGGGCGGTAGTGACGAAGACGACGAGGACGTCGACGACGAGCACGAGCCCGACGACGTCATGGAGGTCGCCGACGACGAGAACGGCAACCAGCCGGTGATCCACGATCGCTCGCAGCCCACGCCGAAGAAGCCGCGCGAGAAGAAGATCAAGGATCCGCAGCAGACGGAGGTCGACTTCTCTCCGCCCGCGATCGAGGTCGTCGAAGCACAGGGCTCGGATCACGCCGAGCCGGTCATGTCGAAGGAGCCCGCGATCGCGAAGGCGAAGCGCTCTCGCTTCCCGTCGGGGACCAAGGCGCCGCCCGTCGGCGAGGAGTCCGCGAAGGAGCCTTCGCTCGTGGTGGTCGACGAGCCCGGCCCCGGCGAGGTCGCCGGTGTCGCTGCCGATGGCGGTCCGATGATCGTCGAGTCGCGCTTCAAGCACGCCGACAAGGCGGAGATGGCGGCGAAGGAGAAGGCCGCCGAAGCCGAGCGCAGCTTCATCAAGCTCGGCGACGGCGACTACCAGCTGCCGTCGATCCAGCTGCTCAACTACGACTCGTCGAGCGTCAACATCGTCGACAAGACGGCGATGCTCGAGCTGTCCGCGAAGCTGACCCAGACGCTCGAGAACTACGGCGTGAAGGGCGACGTCGTCGCGATTCGCCCGGGTCCCGTCGTCACGATGTACGAGTTCGCGCCGGCACCCGGCACGCGCGTCAACAAGATCACGAACCTCACCGACGATCTCGCGCTCGCTCTCGAAGCACTGCGCGTTCGCATCGTCGCGCCGATTCCCGGCAAGGCCGCCGTCGGTATCGAGGTTCCGAACAAGAGCCGCGAGAAGGTGTTCCTCAAGGAGATCCTCGCCGACGATTCGTTCCGCAAGGGACGCGCGAAGCTCCCGATGGCGCTCGGCAAGGACATCGAAGGTGGCCCGGCCGTCGTCGATCTCGCGCGCATGCCGCACTTGTTGGTCGCCGGCACCACCGGCTCCGGCAAGTCCGTCGCGGTCAACGCGATGATCTCGTCGCTGCTCTATCACTGCAGCCCCGAGGACGTCCGCATGATCATGGTCGATCCGAAGATGCTCGAGCTCTCGATCTACGAGGGCGTCCCGCATCTGCTCCTGCCGGTCGTGACGGATCCCAAGAAGGCGAACCTCGCGCTGCGCTGGGCCGTCGAGGAGATGGAGCGTCGCTACGATCTGCTCGCGAACATGGGCGTGCGTGACATCACCACGTTCAACGAGAAGGTCGGCAAGCAGATGGCGAAGATGGAGGCCGACAAGCTGCGCGCCGCCGCCGATGCCGCCGCGGCCGCGCTCGTCGACGACGTCAACCGCGCCGTCGATTCCAGCTCGCCCGAGGAAGCCGACTCGCGCGAGAAGCTCGTCACCGCCCCGCCCCACCGCCTGCCGTACATCGTCGTCGTCATCGACGAGTTCGCGGACCTCATGATGTGCGCGCCGAAGGAAGTCGAGACCTCGGTCGCTCGCATCGCGCAGAAGGCGCGCGCCGCCGGGATCCACCTGATCCTCGCGACGCAGCGCCCGTCCGTCGATGTCATCACGGGCTTGATCAAGGCGAACTTCCCGTCGCGCATCGCGTTCCACGTCACGTCGAAGATCGACTCGCGCACCATCCTCGATCAGAACGGCGCCGAAGCGCTCCTCGGCGCCGGCGACATGCTGTTCTCCGATCGCGGCGGCGCACCGCAGCGCCTCCACGGCTGCTACGTCGACGAAGAAGAGATCCACCGCGTCGTCGAGTTCCTGAAGACGCAGGGCCGCCCCGTCTACAACCTCGACATCCTCAAGCCGCGCGACGAGGAAGGCGAAGGCGGCGATCCGGGCTCGGGAATGCCGCAGGGCAAGTCCGACGACGATATGTACGACAAGGCCGTGTACATCGTGACGACCACGCGCAACGCGTCGATCTCGTGGGTGCAGCGCCAGCTACGCATCGGCTACAACCGCGCCGCGCGACTCGTCGAGGAGATGGAGAAGCAGGGCGTGGTCTCGCCGCCGGATCACACCAACAAGCGCGAAGTGCTCGTGGCCGGCGCATGATCAGCGGTGGATCGTGATGACGTCATCCTGCTCGCATCGTCGACGCAGCACACGCTGACGGACGGAAGGATGCCGGGCTGCACGCGCACCTCGGCGAGTGCGCGGCGTGTCGCTCCGCAGTGACGCTGCGTCCCTCGGAGGGTGACCTGTTCGTTCTTGCCGGCGTATACGATGGCGCATGGTCGATGACGAGCTCGCGCTCGAGAAGCTGATCCGCACGCTGCAGCGCCGCAGGAAGCATCGGGTCGACCTTCTCGAACCCGCGACCACCGACGATCTCTCCGCGCTCGAGGCCAAGCTCGGAGCGCAGCTTCCCGCCTCGGTCCGTCGCGTGTTCGAGCTGTGCGATGGCAGCATGCTGCCACTCTCACCGATGCGTCCCGATCGTCTCGTCCCCTCGTGGAGCATCTACGACGCGAGCGATGGCGTCGTCCCCCTGATCGAGTGCGATATCGATCCCGAGACTGGGCTCCAACGTGGCTACGGAGTGGCGTTCGACAAGCCATGGGGGCTGCTCAAAGAGCGGGCCGACGACGGGTATATCGACGCGGACTTCACGCTCGTCGAGTGGTTCGAGCTCGTCGCGAAGGATCTCGCGACCTACGAGTGGCCCGCGCCCCGCTCGATCACTCCGCTCGACGAGTGGACGCCGTGCGAATCGCTCGACGAGGCCAGCCTCCGCGACGCACCGATCGGTACGGCCATCGCCTCGCGCGTGCGACGCACGAAGCGAAACCGGATCGCGCTCGAGTTGTTCGTTCTCGTCGACCCCGATCGATGGGTGCGAAGCATCTGCCGCGCGGAGAAGGATCTCGATCCGACGCCGGTGAGCGAGATGTGCGCCAAGGCAGCCGAGCAGGTTTCGTATTTGATCTCTCGCCATCCATCCCAGTGGGCGATCTCGGCCACCGAGGTCGCGCGCGTCCGCCGCGAGCGCGACGTGTTTCGCGGCGCGGTGCGGATCGACCTGATCTAGCTGCGCGCGAGCCCCGACGCGTACGCCTCGATCGCGATCCGGAACTTCGCGCGGCCGGCCGTCTGCGCGTCCTTGTCGGTCGCGAGCTGTGCGAGCAGTTCGGGCGTGACCGCGAATGCGCGCGGCACCCATTTGCGAACGTCCTCGCTCTTGTCCTTCGCGAGACGCGCGAGCTCGCCGACCGTCGCGTTCGGGCTCATCGCGACGCCGCGACGCGTGTACGGGTGCTTGTCACCGACGAGGCGGGCACGGTGCTCGACCGGCAATCGCGGATTCATCGCGGCGCCCATGCGCACCATCTCGTTGTCGTCGTCGATCATCGCGAGCAGCTCGTGCAGCGCGAGCCGCGGGTTCGCGGACACCTCCTGGCGCACGAGCTCGCTGCGATCCGTCGCGAGCCGCGCGAGCACTCGCTCGCCGACGTCGGCGCGCTCCGCGATCTTCGCCCGCGCGTACCCGTACGAGTCCGTCGCGCACCTCTCCACGAGCTCGTCGGACAACCACGGCCGACCCGCGATGTCGTACGCGCCCATCTGCTCGCCGAGCCGATCCGCGAGCGCGACCACTGGATACGACCAGTGCCGCAGATGGCCGATCTCCATCGCATCGGCGGCCGGGATCGTCGCGGCGTTGCCATCGACATCGACCTCGTCGACCCACGCGCGAGCCCGCGGAACATCGGCCGGATCGGGTTCGTGCTTCTGCTTGTCGTACCCCGCAAGAACGGCGAGTGCGTCGACGATCGCCGGCGGCAGCGCGGGGTTCTTGCCGAACCCAAACAGCGCATCGCCGGTCCGCGCGAGATCGACGAGCCCTTCCGGTGGCGTGCGCGGATTCGCAGCGACCACGTGGCGCAGATGGCCATCGGTCTCGCGCGCGAGCTCGCGCAGCACGTCGACGGGCGCATCGCGCCGCGCGGCGATCGCGGTGCGCACCGCCACGTTCGGATCGCGAGCGAGCCATCGCATGTCCGCTTCGCTGGTCTCGCGACACGCTGCCACCGCATGGCGCACCTCGGGCCACGGTGATCGCGCGAGTTGCGAGCGCATTGTTGGCGGACACATCGGTGACAGCGCGATGCCGCGCAAGATGACCGCGCGGGCTCGCTCGCTCGAGGCGCTCGCCCCCGCGAGCGCGGTCGCCGCGACTTCCTCGACGAGCTCGCGCGTCGCATTCGCGCTGCGGACGACGAGCTCGATGACCATCGCCGTATCGACGCCGAGCTCGCCGCGCGCGATCGTCGCGAGCCCTTCGCGCGCGACGCGCTCGACAACCTCGGGCGCAGCATTCCCGTGCCGCGCCGCGCGGCTGCGTACCTCGGAGTCCGGATCGCGCGTGAGCGCTGCGATCGTGGATGACGGCGTCGCAGGGTTCGCGGCGAGCGCCACGCGCACTTCGCGCGCGACGTGGGTGGCGTGCTCGACCGCGGGCGTGTCACGAGACACGGCGGCGATGTCCTTCGCGTAGATCCGCGTCCGTAGCGCGGGCGCTTGCGCAGCGGGCACTTGCTCGAGAAGCGCGAGGGCCGCCGCGCGATCACCCAGAGCGAGCTTCACGTACGCGAGGCACGCGAGGAGATGCGGCGTGTCGAGGCACGTCGGCTCGATCACCCGAAGCGCGGCCTTCAGCGCTGCCTTCGACGACGAGGCGGCCGGGCTCGTCGCGACACTCGACGCGAGCCACGCGAGCGACTCGTCGAGCCACGCGTCGAACCACGTGCGGAACGGACCGATCGGGTGCAGCGCGCCGTTCGCGTACGCGGCCGTCGTGTCTTCCCAGACGAGGTTCGCGAGTGGTCCCGAGATCGCGAGGAGCAGCCGGTAGCCGCAGCCGAGGTCGGCGAGCTCGATGCAGCCGTCGTAGACATGCTCGTCGGCGGCGAGCGACATGGGTGTGCCGACCTCCCATCGTCGATCGAGGGGCATCGGCTTCGCCATGCTCGCGGCGCGGCCGAGCGATGGCCGCGGCCCCGTGCCCGCGCTCGCGGTGATCGAGCCGTCGACGCTGGTGATCGTGGTCGTCACCGACGGCATCTCCGACGGAGCGAACGCGGTGAGCGGAAGGATGCCGCTATCGGGCCCGATGCCGGCGCCGAGGTGCTCGATCAGATCGCGATAGTCGCGCGGGAGCTCGACGCCATGGGTTCCCTCGAACGCGGCGATCGCGGCTGCGGTCATCGGATCTCGCGGCGTGTACGGGGTCGCATCGCCTTCGCGCGCCTCGACGAGGTCGCGTGCGATCGCGAGTCGCGCGGCGACATCGGCGATCCACGGAGGCATCGACGACGACGACGACGGCTTCTTCGACGACGAGCTCTTCTTCGACGACGAGTTCTTCGACGATGGCTTCTTCGTCGACGACGCGTTCTTCGTCGACGACGACGCGCTCTTCTTCGACGACGCGTTCTTCGTCGACGACGCGCTCTTCGTCGACGACGACGACGCGCTCTTCTTCGACGACGCGTTCTTCGTCGGCGACGCGTTCTTCTTCGGCGACGCGCGCTTCACGACGCTCGTGCGCTTCGCGGACTTCCTCGGGCGCGCCATCGCTACCGGCCTATTCTTCGACGACGGTCTTCGCGACCGAGGTGGCCTTCTTGCCACGCAAGCGGAACAGGCACTCGCGCGCCCACGTGACCGACTGCGTCGCCGTCTCGTCGCCCTGCACCTCGGGCATCGGGCGGCCTTCGAGCTGTTCGATCGCGACCGCCATGCTGTCGACGCAGGACAACGTCCGGCACGCGCACGCGCGCCCGTGGAGCTCGGACGCCACCTTTTGCCAGCTCGCGAGATCGAAGCGCAGCGGCGTGTCGAGCTTGGGTGGCTGTTGAACGTCGGGATCGGGATCGAACGCCCACGGCGGATCGTCGAGGCGAGGCGGGCAGTAGCGCCCCTCGGACTCGCACGCTTCGAGCGAGGCGATGAAGCGACGGCGCACCGCGAGGTCGTCCTGCGCGAAGCGGAGGCGATCGTCCATGCCCTCTTTGGCTTCGAGCTCGGCGATGGTGGCCTCGCCTTTGGCCTCGGCGCCGCGCTCCGCGATCAGCGCGCGTTGGAGCTCGGCCTTGCCGTAGGTCGGTCGATAGAGGACCTCGTCCGCGAGCTGCCCGCGCGGCTCGATCGAAGGCTCGGTCGGTTGCGTCTGCGTGCCCGGGCCAGGGCATGCTGCGAGCGCCAGGAATGGCACGACCCTCCAGATCGGTCTCATCACTCTGTAGGGTATCGAACGCTCGACCGTGCTACCACCTGGTACGTCAAGGACTTCCTGGACATGAATCGTCGGGCAGCGCCGTGCGTCGAAACGAGCATGGTGCCTGTTGGGCACTCGGAAAGTAGCTAGACATGGACCTCATCGGACTTCTCACTCGTTCGTTTCTCGCGCTCTCGAACCCCCAGCCCACGGCCCCAGCGCACGTCCAGCACGTGATTTCGGCACCCGTCCTCGCGCAGGCAGGTGCGACGGCGATCCAGGCAGCCGACGCGGTCGACAAGGTTCAGAAGTTCTACGCGGAGATCAAACAGGTCAGCGCGTTGTTCCGGCAGTCGGTCACGTACGACACGTTCGGCAGCACGAAGACCAGCGACGGATCTCTGTTCATCCAGAAGCCCGGAAAGATGCGCTGGGACTACGTCGAGAAGAAGAAGGACAAGGTCGTCACCAAGAAGTCCTTCATCTCGAACGGTAGCTATCTCTACATGGTCGAGCACGACAACAAGCAGGTCGTGAAGAAGAACCTCCAGAACGACCTGATGCCCGTCGCGGTGTCGTTCCTCTATGGCAAGGGAGATCTCAAGGCCGAGTTCAACGCGACCGTCGATACGAGCGGTAAGTACGGCACGAAGGAGGACGTGGTCTTGAAGCTCGTCCCGAAGAAGCCGTCGGCGCAGTACAAGGCGCTGTTCCTCGTCGCGAGCACGAAGGACTTCCACGTCTCGCAGTCGATCATCGTCGACTCGTCGAACAACGTGAACCACTTCCGGTTCTTCACGCCGGACTTCCAGAAGCCGATCAAGGACTCGTGGTTCGAGTTCGACGAGAAGAGCGTGAAGGACTACCGCATCGTCGACGCCGACCAGCAGTCGCGCGAACAGAAGCCCGGCGGTGGCGGCGCCGATCTGCTCGACATGAACGCTCCGGCACCCAAGGGTGCACCCGCTGCGCCCAAGGGTGCACCGGCCGCGCCCGCGCCGAAGAAGTGATGCGCGCGCTAATCCTTGTCGCGCTGGTGGGCTTCGTGGCGCCCGCGTTCGCGCAGCCCGCGTGGACGAAGCTGACGCCGGCCGAGGTCGCCGCGAAGGTCGAGGCGACGTACAAGGACGCCGCGAGCGTGACCGCATCGTTCGCGAAGTCGCAGGTCAACGCGACCTTCGGCACGACGACCACCACCAACGGCACCGTCGCGTTCCAACGCCCGGGCAAGATGGCGTGGGAGTTCGTCGACAAGAAGAAGCAGCGCGACACCGAGTTCGTGTTCGACGGCACCGCGGGCTGGATGATCCGCCACCAGAACAAGGAGATCCTCCAGCAGGCGATGTCCGCGACGGATCTCCCCGCGGTGATCGCGTTCCTCGCCGGCACTGGAGCGCTGTCGAAGGACTTCACGATCGCCGCGCCGAAGGACAAGGGCCAGCTCGTACCCGGCGCGAGCGTCATCGAGCTCGCACCGAAGGCGCCGTCGGCGTCGTTCACGAGTGTCGTGCTCGTGATCGATCCGACCGCATGGACCGTCACGCGATCGATCGTGTTCGTCCCGAGCGGCGACGTGACGACATACGCGTTCACCAACGTCGACACGAAAGCGAAGCTCGACGCGAAGCGCTTCACGATCGATCTCGCGAAGTACCCGCTGTATCAGGTCACGAAGCTTCCGGCGGCGAAGTCTGCCCCGGCGAAGAAGCCGTAGCTAGCAGCCGTCGTAGACGTAGGCGCCGCTCGACGGCAACACCAGGTCGCGATCGCGCAGCACGATCGACAGGTTCGGGTACGCGCTGCAACCGGTGGTGAAGTCGGCGCGCACGTACTCGATGACGATCACGTGATCGCCGTAGCCATCAATGTACATGCCGCACTCGTCGTACGTGTTGCACTCCTCGGCGACGGCGAAGTCGGTCCCGAGCTCGGCCTTGCGCGCGACGATCTCCGCGGAGTTCTTCTGCGCGATCGCCATCCCGACGGCGTGCGCGCGATCCGAGAACAGCTTCATCGCCGCGACCGCGTTCGCCTCGGTCAGCAAGCTCTGCGAGCGGGTGTACGAATCGAGGTTATCGATCTCGATCGCATCGAAGCCGGCCGTATGACAGCCGTCGATCCAGCCGCCGACGATGTCCGCGACCGCATCGCGCTTCGCCGGCGTGGAGACATCGATCAGCATCTCGTTCCAATCGGTATCGATGACCGGCGTCCCGTTCTTCCGGAGGATCAGGTCGGGATGCTGCTGCATCCACATCGCTTCTTCGCCCGGCTGGATCTGGAAGCCGTTGACGTAGCAGATGTTGTAGATGCCGCTCGCCGGCGACTCGGTGCGATCGCGCGAGACGATGGTGACTCCCGTCGGTGGTGTGTACGCACCGCCGAGCTGGTAGTCGACCTTCGCGTTCACCGGCGGCAGCACGACCTCCGTGCCGCTGCCGTCACCTTTGCCCATGCCGTCACTGCCGGGCATGTCGTCGCCGGCGCCGCCATCCGAGCTCGATCCGGTCGAGCCACACGCTGCTATCAGCAACAGGATCGCGGTGCGCATGGTCGGGACAGTATCGCTCGGTTCTCGACGCCGCGGTAACGCTCTCGATCACGCGCTGACAACCGGATGCTCGCGCTAACAGAGCGTGGTGCCGCGCGCTTCATGTGCATCACGACTTGTTGACGCCGCAGAACGGGGCCGCGAACGCGCCGGCGATCGACACCTTCTTGCCGGCATACGCACCCGCGTTGGGCGTGAACACGACGGGTGCGCGGACGCAGATCTGCATGGTCTCGCCGACCTTGTCGGTGGGCTTGTCGAGCGTGATCGTGCCCTCGATCTGCGTGAACGCATCGATGCCGACACCCGGCCGCTCGCCGTGCCACGCACGGACGTTGATCTCGTTCTCCTGCGGCGATCGACGCCCTGTCAGCGCTTCTTCGCAGGTCGCCTTGTCGTGGTTGTAGAGCTGGATCATCGGCGTGCGGTAACTGCCGCTCTCCATGATCACCGCCGTCCCGTGGACGACACCCTCGAGGGGCTTGCCATCGACGAGAACCGCGAGCGGCCCGCAGGGGCCCGTCGTGTCGACCTTCGGCGCCGCGACCGCGCTTGCGGGCGGATCACCGGCGGGCTGATCGACGGCAGGCGCGGGTTTGTCGCCCTTCTTGCTGCACGCACCCAGCATCACCACCACACACAGGAATTGCTTCATCGATCCATCATATGCGAGGTCTGGCTGGACGTCTGAAAGTGGAAGCGTTCGAGCGTGCGATGGTTGACTGCCGCCGCGGACACCACGCGCGGGCGCTCGTACGCCGCGTCATGCGAGAGCGTTCGCAACACGGCGCGGCATGCCTCGAACGACTCGCGATCACCGCACCAGCGCGCGACGGTCAAGCGCGTCTGCAGCATGCGCCAGATCGCGCGATCGCCCTCGCCGTCCGCGCGCATCGCATCCGCGATCTCGCGCGGTGATCGATCGTGCAGCTCGCTCCACCCGAGCTGCGTTCCATCGACCAGCACGCACGCGTCGCCGCAGCGGCGCAGGCGGCGAACGATCCGCGCGATCGCGTCGCGCCCCGAGCGAGCCGTTCGCGCGATACGCAAGCCGAACGCCGAGCACGTCTCGTCCACGGAGAACGAGCAGCGCACGTTGGTGAGGCGCCCGGACAAGAAGCGCCGGTAGAGCAGGATCAGCGCGATCAGGATGCGCTGGATCAGAGGCACCCCGCGTCACACCCGTCGAACACCGAGAGCAGCTCGAGGAGCTCGCACGGGATCTCGCAGCCGCCGATATCGCACCACGACGAATCGCACGCCGGCAGCTTGTCGCACGCGCGCTGCGACGGGCTGCGAAGATCGGTGTTCGGGTCGACGACGTTCGGCTCGATCACGACGGGTGGCAGGTCCATCAGAAGCAAGCTGTGGCGCTGATCGACGGTGTCAACACGCGCACCAGTAGACTCTCGTGTCAGCTCGGTAGACTCGTGTGTCAGCGGGGTGCGAGCGTAGCGACGTGGAGACCAAGTTCGTGACGGCTCGCGGCCTCCGGTTCGCGTACCTCGAGGAGGGCACCGGTCCGCTCGTGTTGCTCGTCCACGGCTTCCCCGATACCGCGCACGGCTGGGACGCGACGATGTCCGCGCTCGCGCAGGCGGGCTTTCGCGTGGTCGCGCCGTTCACACGCGGCATCCACCCGACGCAGATCCCCACCGACGGCACGTACGATATCGAGTCGCTCGGCCGCGACGTGCTCGCGCTGATCGAAGCGCTCGGCGAGACGCAGGCGATCGTCGTCGGCCACGATTGGGGCGCGGGCGCTGCGTACGTCGCGGCATCGCTGGCCCCGGAGCGCGTGAAGCTGCTCGTCACGATGGCGATCCCGCATCCCGGCGGCGTCTCGCGGACGCCGAGAGTCGCGTGGGCGCTGCGCCACTTCTTCACGCTCCGCCGAGGTGGCGCGCCGGCGAAGCTGCGCGCGAACGACTTCGCTCTCGTCGACGAGCTCGTCGCGCGCTGGTCGCCCGCGTGGAAGAACATCCCCGCGAGCGAGACCACGCAGGTCAAGAAGGCGTTCGCGGAGCCCGGCGTCGTCGAGGCCGCGCTCGGCTACTACCGCGCTGTTTCGCTCGTGCGCATTCCGGCGATCACCAAACAAAAGGTCGCGGTCCCGGCGATCGCGTTCGCAGGCGAGCACGACCTGATCTCGCCGCGCCTCTACGAAAAGGCGCGCCACATGTTCGAGAGGTCGTACGAGGTGGTGCAGGTTCCCGGCGGGCACTTCATGCATCGCGAACATCCGCAGCACTTCATCCCCGAGCTAGTGCGCGTCGTGAGCGAGCACATGCGATGATCGGCGCATGGCTGAGCGGCCGCTGCTCATCTTCGTCAGCGACATCCACCTGACCGATCGCCTCCACGGCAACGCGGTCAGCAAGGCCGATCAATTCAATCGCTTCTGGACGCGCATCCAGGTCGCGCGCGGGTCGCGCCCGGCCGAGCTGTGCATCGTCGGCGATCTGTTCGACCTCGTGCGCTCGCCCTCGTGGTTCGAGGGACGCGCGCGGCCGTATCACGGCGCCAGCGCGAACGCGGTGGTCAAGAACGTCGAACAGATCGTCACCGATACCATCAAGCGCGAGGCCGGCTTCTTCGACGCGATTCGCGCGAAGGTCCAGTCCGGAGAGCTGACGGTGCACTACGTCGTCGGCAATCACGATCGCTTGCTGCTCACCGCCCCCGTCGCACGCAAAGCGGTCGCGCAGGCGCTGACCGGCAAGGACGAGATGCCGCTGCACAAGGTGATCGAGTTCCCCGATCACGGCGTCATCGCGTATCACGGCAACTCGGGCGATCCGATCAACGCGAGCCCCGATGGCGACGCGACGATCGGCGACGCGATCGGCAGCGAGCTGATCCTCAAGTTCCCGCGCAAGCTCCGCGCGATGGTCGGCGAGGATCATCCGGGCATCGAAGCCGTCGACGATATCGACGACGTGCGCCCCGTCTACGCCGTCCCCGCGTGGGTGCGCCAGCAGAGCGTCATGCGCCGCGAGCTGCTGAAGCCGATGTCGCTCGTGTGGTCCGAGGTCGTCGACGAGTTCCTCTCGAACGACTTCGTGCGCGAGTGGCTCAAGCGCGAGCGCAAGACGTTCTCGCTCGATCTCGGCAAGAAGCTGCGCCTGCTCCTCGAGCTGTCGCGCAACAAGGTGATGGCGCACGGCTCCGACGAGCGGCTCACGCAGCTGTACAAGTACTTCCAGCACAGCTTCGACGGCAAGATGTCCACGGTCGCGGCGAGCGAGCTCCAGAAGCGCCGCGGCTTTCGCTACGTCGTGAACGGGCACTCGCACTTTCCATCGATGCAGCCTCTCGGCGTGATCGAGGGCAAGCCCGCCGTGTACTTCAACACCGGCACGTGGCGCGCGGTGCATCAGATCGGCCACGATCTCGGAGGTCGCCCGAGCTTCCTCGCCTACGACGCGATGACGTACGTCGTGTTCTTCCCGAGCGGTGATCCTCTCGGCCGCGACTACGAGTGGTGGACCGGCGCGATGGTCGCGCACGGAGCGCATCCCGCGCTCACTCCTTAGACAGATCAGCGGCGGCGACGGCTCTCGGCGCGCAGTCGCTTCGCGAGCGGCCCGATGCTGTTGTAGCCCGCTTGATCCGCGAGATCGCCGGGCTCGTGATGCCACTTCGGCGTCGGCAGGTACGTGATCGGTGCGTTCATGCTCCGGCGGCGCGACCACCCGCGGCGATCCTCGACGTTCGTCGACGGGCGCATCTGTGCGGTGTTCATGCCTCCGCTCACGCCTGCGAGCGTGTCGCGATCGATCTCGCTCATAGCGTGATCTCCCCGGAGACTGCGATCTGCGTCGTCGGATCCTCGTCGTCGCAGGGCAACGCCGTCTGCTCGACGGTCTCGAGGCCGTCCTCGTAGGGAAGCACCTCGGTGTCTTGCGCCACGAACTGAAGGGTCTGCACCGAGTCCTGGTCGTCGTCGTCCATCGTCACCACGGACAATTCAACCGCGATGCCAGGTGCAACTCCGTGATCCCAGCCGATCGCGAGGTAGGAACTCGTGGTGAACGGGACCCGCAGGCGACACGACCACTCTCATGGCAACTCGAGCAGCCTGCTTCACTGCGCGAGTTGTGCACGGATCGTGGCGAGATGGGACGTGCCTCGCGTTGCCTTTCGCAACGAGCGCGCACAAGTGGCCGCAAGCACCGAGCATGTTCGCGGAGTCGATGTTGCAGCCCTACGACGGCGTGAGGTCCGCGATCACGATCGTCGTTGTCCTCGGTGCGCTCGGTGTGGGCTGCGGCAACGACAGCGCGCCGCCATCGCCGTACGACTACGCGAACAGCCGCGGTGCCGCGCGCTACCAGGAGATGTGCCAGGTCTGCCATGGCGAGACGGGCGAAGGTGGCCTCGGGCCGGCGCTGCGCGACACGACCGCATCGCAAGCATCGCTGCGGACCACGATCGTCGAGACGATGCCTGCGAACAACCCGGGCCAATGCGACGCCGCGTGCGCCGACGATCTCGCGGAGTTCATCCGCCACGGGCTCACGAGCGAGGCGCTCCGCTGCGATGCGATTCCGCCCGGGCCGCGCCGGCTCCGCTTGCTCACGCGCCGCGAGTACCTCGCGACAGTCCACGCGGTGTTCGGCGATGCCGCACCGGCGATGACGTGCAGCCGCCCGACGGACTGCGCGTATCGCGACACGTGTGGCAGCGGCACCTGCGCACCCGCGTCGTGCGACGCGCAGACGTTCGTGTTCGATCCGCAGGGCCGAAGCCTGACGTCGGTGCACGTCGCGGGTTCGTTCAACGCCTGGGCCGGAACGATCGCGGCGGGCGGATTGCCGCTCGTGTACTCGGCGTCGACGGGCCAGTGGTCCGGCACGTTCGCGATCGGCGAAGGCATGCACCAGTACAAGCTCGTGCTCGACGAGCGCGAGTGGCTCGCGGATCCGCGCTCGCCGGCGTCGGTCCCCGATGGGTTCGGCGGGCGGAACTCGTCGGTCACGCTCGCGTGCACCACCGGTGGCGCGGTGTCCGAGCTCCCCGCCGATAGCCGCCCCGCCGGGTTCCCGTTCGACAGCGACGCGGACAGCGCGCTCGTGACCGCCGCACACGTCGATGCGTATCTCGCGACCGCCGAGAAGCTCGCCGACGACGCCACGGCTCGCAAACGCGACCTGCACGCGTGCGATTGGCAGGGACAAGCGACGACCTGCGCACGCGCGTTCGTCGAGCGCTTCGGCCGCCGCTTGTTTCGCCGTCCGCTGAGCACGACCGAGGCGGCGAGCTACGGCGACCTCGCGGCCACCGATCTCGCGACCGGCATCCAGGCGCTCTTGGTCTCGCCGAGCTTCCTCTATCGCTCGGAGCTGGGCGTCCCCCAGGGCGATCGCTTTCGCCTCACGGGCTACGAAGTCGCGACAGCGCTCGCGTACACGTTCACGGGCTCGACGCCCGACGACGCGCTCCTCGACGCCGCTGCGACCGGCGAGCTCGATCGCCCCGCCGGCGTCGAGCGCTGGGCACGCGCGCTGATCGCCGATCCGCGCGCGCGCGAGCAGGTCGGCGAGCTCGTGCTGCAATGGGTCGGCGGTCAGAACGTCGCCACCGCGGACAAGCGCGCCGACTTGTTCCCGGGCTTCGACGATGCGACGCGGCGCTCGCTCGCCACCGAGACGCGCCGGTTCGCCGCGCACGCGATCTTCGACGGTACCGGCACGCTGCGCGAGCTACTCACGGCCGACTACACGGTGCTCGACGCGACCGCGGCACGCTTCTACGGCGTGACCGCGGGCCCGAACGGCATCACGCCGTACACCGACGGCCATCGTGCGGGTCTGCTCGGTCACGCCTCGGTCCTCGCCACGACCGCACACTCGGATCAGACGTCGCCGATTCGCCGCGGCCTCCTCGTGCGCCGCAATCTGTTGTGCGAGGAGCTGCCTCCGCCGCCACCGTTCGCGGGCGGTGTTCCCGATGTCGATCCGAACGCGACCACGCGCGAGCGCTTCGCACAGCACACGGCGAACCCGGTGTGCAAAGGTTGCCACGCGTACATCGACAGCGTCGGGTTCGGCCTCGAGAGCTTCGATGCGGTCGGACGGTTCCGTGATCGCGAGAACGGCACGGCGATCGATGCGCGCGGCGATCTCGTCGACGTCGAGCGCCTCGGATCGCACACGTCCGCGCCGTACTCGACGCTGCCCGAGCTCGCCGAGGTGATCGCCGGCAGTCGTGCGGCGACGAGCTGCTTCACGCGCCAGTACTTGCGATATTCGCGTGGCCTTCGCGAGACGCTCGCGCAGCGCTGCGAGCGCTTGTCGATCGAGCGATCGTTCACCGACGCGGGCGGCGATGTCCGCGAGCTGATGGTTCAGGCCGTGCTCGTCCCGAGCTTCGTGGAGCGCCGATGAATCGACGATCGCTACTCCGTGCCGGTGCCGCGTCGCTCGTCGCGCTGCCGTTCTTGCGGCTCGCCGAGCGCGCCGCTCGCGCGCATTCTGGGTCGGGAACCGCGAAGCGGCTGATCATCTTCTATCACCCCGATGGCGTGCCCGGACCGTCGAGCAACGGCGAGGCGAGCGCCTGGCATCCGACGGGAAACGACACGCAGTTCACCCTGCCGCCGGTGCTCGCGGCGTTGCAGCCGTATCGCGATCGCTGCGTGTTCTTCCGCGGCCTGTCGATGGGCGCCACCGATGTCGGCAGTCATCCCGGCGGCGCGAAGAAGCTGTTGACCGGCGTCGACGGCGGCAACGGCATCTCGCTCGATCATCACCTCGCGCAGACGATCGGCGCGGGCGATCCGTTCCGCAGCCTCTACCTCGGCGCGATGGCGAACCAGAACGGCGCCTCGGGCGACAAGCACATCTCGTACATCGCGCCGGGCGTGACGGCGACGCCCGAGGACGATCCGGTCGCCGCGTTCGCGCGCGTGTTCGGTGCGACGGGCACCACGACGGGCGGCGGTGGCATGACGGATCCGCGCGCGATGCGGCGGCTGAGCGTGCTCGATCGCGCGAAGGCGGATCTCGACGCGCTGCGCGGCAGTCTCGGCGGTCGCGAGCGCGCGAAGCTCGACGTTCACCTCGAGGCCGTGCGCGAGGTCGAGCAGCGGATCGGCGCGGTGGGTGGCGGCGGTGGCGGCGGCGCGACGTGCAGTGCACCGGCGATCGACGCGACGGGCCTCGGTGCGTCGACGCTCTACGCACCCGAGCGCTTCCCGCAGATCCTGCGCGCGCAGATGGACGTGATGGTGCAGGCGATGGCGTGCGGCGCGACGCGCGTCGGCGTGATCCAAGCGTCGATCCACACGAGCGAGCTGATCATGAGCCGCTTCGCGAACACGGCGATGTACGACCCGGGCTTCGACATGCGGAGCCACCAGGCATCGCACTACGGGGCGGCCCACGACGATGCGCATCGCGAGTACCACGCGTTCGTCCAGCAGTCCGCGTGGTGGGCCGAGCAGCTCGCCTATCTCTTGAGCCAGCTCGCGGCGCGTCCCGAGGATGGCGGCACGATGCTCGATCACTCGATCGTGCTCGCGTGCACCGAGGTCTGCGACGGCAACACGCACGGCCACGACGACATGCCGTTCATCGTCGCGGGCGGCGGCAGCGGCCGCATCCGCACGGGCCGCCTGCTCCAGCTCGGCTACCGCCGCCACAGCGATCTCTTGCTGTCGCTCGCGCAAGCGATGGGAAGCTCGATCTCGGCGTACGGAGAAGCCTCGAGCGGCGGCGTCCCCGGTCTCCTCGCCTGATTCCGCGCTAAGGTCCGCGCGATGTTGCGACCTCACCCGCGCCACAAGCCCATCGGCCCCGTCGTGCTCGTCGTGATGGACGGCGTCGGCCGCGGCGCCGGCGACGAAGCCGACGCGGTCACGATCGCCTCGACGCCGACGCTCGATCGCCTGTGGGTCCCCGGTGCTCGCGCCGAGCTGCGCGCTCACGGCAAAGCCGTGGGCCTGCCGAGCGACGACGACATGGGCAACAGCGAGGTCGGCCACAACGCGCTCGGCGCCGGCAAGATCTACGCGCAGGGAGCGAAGCTCGTGAACGCCGCGATCGCGACGGGCGCGATGTTCGAAGGCGCGACGTGGAAGTCGATCGTCGAGCGCGGTGCACGCGGAGGCGCGATCCACTTCCTCGGCCTTCTGTCCGACGGCAACGTGCACAGCCACCTCGACCACCTCGAGGCGATGCTCGACCGTGCCGCGCGCGCCGGCTGCAAGCGCCTCTATGTACATGCGCTGCTCGATGGTCGCGACGTTCCGCCGACGAGCGCGCTCGAATACATCGATCGCACCGAGCGGTTCCTCGCGAACCTGCGCACGAGTGGCATCGACGCGCGCATCGTCAGCGGCGGTGGCCGCATGAAGATCACGATGGATCGCTACGAAGCAGATTGGCCGATGGTGGAGCGCGGGTGGCACACGCACGTGCTCGCGGATCAGCGCACGTTCGCGTCGGCGACCGAAGCGGTGACCGCGCTGCGCGGCGAGCGCCCCGGCATCATCGATCAGGATCTGCCTCCGTTCTGCGTCGCTCCCGTCGCGCCGATGCAGGATGGCGACGCGGTCGTCATGTTCAACTTCCGCGGTGATCGGGCGATCGAGATCTCGCGTGCGTTCGACGACGCGGTGTTCGGCAAGTTCGCGCGGGGTCAGCGCCCGGACGTCTTCTATGCCGGGATGATGGAGTACGACGGCGACCTCCACATCCCCGCGCACTACCTCGTCACGCCACCCGCGATCGAGCGCCCGATGGGCGAGCTCCTCGCGGAGTCGCACGTCTCGCAGCTCGCGATCTCGGAGACCCAGAAGTACGGCCACGTGACCTACTTCTGGAACGGCAACCGCAGCGGGATGTTCGACAGCAGTATCGAGACCTATATCGAGATCCCGTCGGACAACGTCCCCTTCGACGAGCGCCCGTGGATGAAGGCAGCCGAGATCACGGATCGCTTGATCACCGAGCTGCGCACCGGTCGCCATCGCTTCGCGCGCGTGAACTACGCGAACGGGGACATGGTCGGCCACACCGGTGCCTTCGATGCGACGGTGATCGCCGTGGAGACGGTGGATCTCCAGCTCGCGAGGCTCGCGAAGGCCGTCCAGGAGCTGCAAGGAATCCTGGTAGTTACGGCCGATCATGGCAACGCGGACGAGATGTTCCAGCGCGACAAGGCGGGGCGCGTGATGCGGGACAAACGCACGGGTGTGCCCGTCGTTAAGACGAGTCACACGCTTTCCCCCGTGCCATTCTTGATCGACGATCCGGCGCGCGGTGACCGCTATGAAATCGACCCGGCCCGTGTCCCCACGGCCGGAATCGCCAACGTCACCGCTACCTGTATCGAGCTTCTCGGCTACGAGCCACCCGATGACCTGGAACCGTCGCTCTTGAGGTTTCGCTGAATGTCCAACACGTCCACCAGTACCAAAGCGCTCATCGGCGCTCTCCTCGCCGGCAGCGTCGGCGTGATCATCTTCCTGTTCGTTCACCTCTCGAGTGATCCGAGCAAGCCGGTCTCGATCGGAACCGCGAAAGCGGCGGCGTGCACGAAGGGCGAGAAGTGTCTGCCCGACGTTCGCTTCATCGACACGACGGGGGTCGCGTACACGCACGAACAGCTCCGCGGCAAAGTGATCGTCGTGAACTTCTGGGCCACGTGGTGCAAGCCCTGCCAGAAGGAGATCCCGGCGTTCTCGAAGGTCTACGACAAGTACAAGCAGCGCGGCGTGGTGTTCCTCGGCGTGCTCACCGGTGACCAGGCCACGTCGGACGAGCTCTTGAACTTCGCGTCGGACAACATGATGACGTACCCGATCGTTCGCGAGAACAGCGACATCCGCATGTCGTTCATCGACGACATGGACAACTTGCCGACGACGCTGATCTTCGATCGCGCGGGCAAGCAGATCTACGGACGCGCCGGCGGCCTCAGCGAGCAGCGGCTCAGCGAGTTGCTCGAGCCGCTCGTCGCGCAGAAGTAGTTACACGAAGTCCGTCGCGGCTCAGTAACGACGGAACGCGGTGAACTGGCGGTCGACGCGCTGGCGCTGACCCTCGGTGAACGCGTTCATACACGCGTCGTCCGTCGCATCCATGTAGTTGCGAACGGGATCCATGCTGTCGTCATCGCCGCACGTGTCGCGACCGACGGGGCAGCCGAACGCGGGCGCGTTGGTCGCCGGCGTGTCGCTGACCATGTCGCCGTTGTCGCCGCACGCGGCCTGATACGTGTGATAGAGGCCGAGCCAGTGGCCGACCTGGTGGACGGTCTGATCGCCGAGGTTGTACGGCGCCGACGATCCACCCGGCATCGCCGAGTGCAGCATCACGACACCGTCGAGGTTCGGCGCCGCGGTGTAGTCGACCGGGAACGTCGCGTAGCCGACCATGCCTGCACCGGGCTCGGCGGTGTACAGGTTCAGATCGCGAGCGCCGCCGGTGCGCAGCGCGAACTTCGCCTGCTTCTCGGCCGCGGAGCCGGGCGCCATCGCGAACCACGCCGCGCTCGTCGTGCGATCGATCGATGCGAGGCGGAACGAGAATCCGGTCGCGTGGAACGCGGTGTTGAGGATGCGGATCTGATCCGACACCGCGGTGTCGGCGACATCGCCGTTCGTCGTGTCCTTGCGAATGATGTGGACGTGAACGTCGATGGTCGCGCCGGGCTTCGCATCGCCGAGCGGCATGCGCTCGGTCTGCTGCTCGACCGACATCTTGCCCGCCGTGCTCGGCTCGTGCGTGCCGCAGTACAGCTCGGCGTGATCGGCTTCGTAGATGTCCGCGCCGTCATCCGTCACTGCTTGCGCCTGACACGCGGCCGCGAAGGCAGCGATGGCGAAGAGGAGGGGGCGCGTCATGCCGGCGGATAGTGCACCGGGTGGGCCATGAAGAGGGCTCGGTAACGCCCTGGAATCCGCTAGCCGAACCGATAGGTCCAGGCGTCATCGGCAAGTGCGGTGGCCATCTGGGAGTTTGCAGTGGTAGGGTGCCTTCCGGCCTTCATGTTTCGGATTCGTCAATCGTATCGAGAGGATGTCGATCAAGTGCTGGCCGTGGCCGAGCACCTCGACACCGTCAACCTGCCGGCCGAGCGGGACCACATCGAGAAGATCCTCGCGCTGTCAGAGAAGTCGTTCGCGGCCGAGGTCCCGGTCATCGAGCGCGAGTTCCTGTTCGTCCTGGAGGACCTCGCGAAGAAGCAGATCATCGGCACGTCGATGATCTACGCGCAGCACGGCACGAAGCGCGCGCCGCACATCTTCTTTCGCGTCGAGAACGACGAGCGCTACTCGATGACGCTCGACAAGCACATGGTCCATCAGACCCTGCGTATCGGCTACAACTACTCCGGGCCGACCGAGATCGGTGGCCTCATCTTGTTGCCCGAGTACCGGCGCGGCAACGATGGCCTCGGCAAGGCGCTGTCGTACGTGCGGTTCTTGTTCATCCGCATGCACCGCCCGTTGTTCCGCAAAGAGATCCTCTCGGAGCTGTTGCCGCCGCTCGAGCCCGACGGCACCTCGAAGCTGTGGGAAGCGCTCGGCCGCAAGTTCACCGGGCTCTCGTATCAAGAAGCGGATCTGATCAGTAAGGACAACAAGGAGTTCATCCACGCGTTGTTCCCCGACGATCCGATCCACACCGAGCTGTTGCCCGACGACGTGCAGAAGATCATCGGCCAAGTCGGCCCGGAGACGCGCGCGGTCGAGGGGATGCTCCGCCGCATCGGCTTCGACTACGCCGGACAGATCGATCCGTTCGACGGCGGCCCGCACTTCAGCGCCGCGACCGACGACATCACGCTCGTGCGCGACGCCGCCGAGGTCGAAGTGAAGACCGTCGAAGGTGTCGATGTCGAGCGACCGTGGGCCGTCCTCGCCGTGCAAAGCGGCGCCGCGAAGCCGCAGTTCCGCGCGATCAGCACGCGCGTGATCCCGATGGAAGGTGGCGCGCTCGGCATCACGGCCGATGCGCGGCAGCGCCTCGCCGTCGAGGACGGCCAGAAGGTATGGCGCGTTTTCGGCTGAGCCTCTTGTGTGCCCTCGCGGCCTGCGGGCAAGCGGGTGCCCAGGCGAACGCCGCGTCGTCGGGCATCGCCGCCCCCGCGGGATGGCAAGCGTTACCGGAGGTCGCGCGGGCCGTCGGTGACGCGGCGAGAGCCGACGGTGTTCGGGTCGCCGGCAGCGACGCGTGGGGCGAGACCGCACGAGGCTGTTACGCGGTGTGGCTGAAGCTGTCCGGAAACGGTGCCACCGTCGACTACGTGCTCGCCGGCATCGCGAGCGAGAAGCTCGAGACCAAGGACATCGTGAAGCCGACGAGCGATGACGGGACCGGACTCGTGACGTTGGGATTCAGCAAGGCCGGCTACACGGGCCGGCTGCGCGCGCGCATCGAGAGCGGGACGATCACGTCGCTCGCGTGCTTCGCGAACGAGCGCGAGCCCGCTGCGTGCGAGGCCGCGTGCACGCAGCTCCTCGGGAGCCTGCCGTGAAGCGCGTCGCGATCACGATCGCGCTGCTGTTCGGATCCGCGTACGCGGACGAGCCGCGCCCGCACCTCGAGCTCCCGCAGCAGTCGCTCACCGATGGCCAGAAGGTGAAGCTCGGACCGATGAGCATCCCGAGCAGCCGCGCCGAACGCGACCAGCGCCCGCTGATGATCGGCGGTGGCATCGTCGTGCTCGCCGCGGCGATGTGGTGGAACCGCCGTCGCCGCGACCGCTTCGACCGCAGCGATGCGGTGACGGCGCCCGCGGAGACGCGCGCCACGACCGAATCGCGAGAAGATACAGACGACCTCCAGGCCGCCGCCCGTGGAGATCGCGAGGACAACCACACATGACCGACGACACCGCCGCCACGCCGAGCTCCCAACACGCGGAGCCGATCCTCATCGTCGACGACGAGAAGAACATCCGGCGCACGCTTCGCATGGTGCTCGAGAGCGAAGGTCACGTCGTGCACGAGGCCGGCTCGATCGCCGAAGCGCAGGCCGTGCTCGATCGCGATCTGATCGACCTGATCCTCCTCGACGTGAAGCTCGGCGACGACAACGGCCTCGAGCTCCTGCGCACGATCAAGAGCCGCGGCGAGGACGGCATGTCGTCGCGCACGTCGGAGATCCCGGTCGTGATGATCAGCGGTCACGCGACGATCGAGGATGCCGTCGCGGCCACGCGGCTCGGCGCGTTCGACTTCATGGAGAAGCCGCTCGATCGCAACCGCGTCGTGGTCACGGCGCGCAACGCGCTCGAGCGACGCAAGATGTGGAAAGAGGTCCACGATCTCCGCCGCGCCGTCGACGCGCGGTGGGAGCTGATGGGCAACACGCCGATCATGCAGGACCTCCGTCGACAGATCGCCAAAGTCGCGCCGACGCGCAGCCGCGTGCTGATCACCGGCGAGAGCGGTACGGGCAAGGAGCTGATCGCGCGCGCGATCCACCGCAACTCGAGCGTCAGCGCGGGCGCGTTCGTGAAGGTCAACTGCGCGGCGATTCCGCCCGAGCTGATCGAGAGCGAGCTGTTCGGTCACGAGCGCGGTGCGTTCACCGGCGCGATCGCGAAGAAGCGCGGTCTGTTCGAGGTCGCCGATGGCGGCACGATCTTCCTCGACGAGATCGGCGACATGGCGCAGACCGCACAGGCGAAGGTCCTGCGCGTGCTGCAGACGGGCGAGTTCACGCGTGTCGGCGGCGAGAAGTCGATGCGCACGGACTGCCGCGTCGTCGCCGCGACGAACCGCGATCTCGAGGAGATGGTCAAGACCGGCCAGTTCCGCGAGGACCTCTACTTCCGTCTCAACGTGGTGCCGATCCGCTCGCCCGATCTCAAGGAGCGCGCCGATGACGTGCCGCTGCTCGTCGAGTCGTTCGTGCGCGAGTGCTGCGACGAGAACGGCCTCGGCTACAAGCCCGTCGACGAAGCGGTGCTCGAGCGCCTCAAGCTGTACGACTGGCCGGGCAACGTGCGCGAGCTGCGAAACGTCGTCGAGCGACTCGTGATCATGTCCGACGAGGTGATCCGCGAGAAGGATCTGCCGCCGTACCTCGGCGGACCGCGCCCCGCGTCGAGCCGGCAGGGCAGCGGCCCGGTCACCGCGATCGATCTCGGGCGCTACGCGGGCAAGTCACTGCGGGAGTTCCGCGAGGAGGTCGAGTCGGAGTTCATCCGCATCCGCCTCGCGGAGTTCGAGTGGAACATCTCGCGCACCGCCCAGGCCCTCGGAATCGAGCGCACCAACCTGCACAAGAAGCTGCGCGCCCTGGGCATCCACCGCGGTGAAGGCACCAGCGGTGGCGACCACGACTGATTCTATCGCCCGCATGACTGCGACTCTCTCGAAACCCTCGACGTCCGGAACACCAAAATGAAACACCTCGGTTTTCTTCTCCTTGTCGTGACTGCAATCGGCTGTGGCAAGAAGGGCGGCGACGCTGCGGCCGCTAAGCCCCTCGACGTAGCCGGCGTGAACGCGGCTGTCCCTGCCTCGCTCAAAGACAAGCTCGTCTTCGAAGAGCGCAAGATCGAAGAGGAGCGCGGCAAGCGAACCACCGTCTATACGGTCGCCGCGCCGAAGGGCTGGGGCCCGGGCTTCAAGGGCTTCGCGCAGCTCAAGCCGGACGACAAAGACCACGACAGCTTCATGACGAAGTTCTCGGTCGGCACGAACTGCGACGGTGCGTGCGAGCCCAAGGACTGGTCGGCGACGATCGGCAAGGTCTACGACAGCTACCTCAAGGGCAAGGTGGTCAAGGACGAGAAGGGCAAGAACAGCCGCACGATCATCGCCGAGTCGGGCGATCAGATGGTCGTCCTCGTCGCGACCTGGGCCGACGGTGCGAGCAAGTACAGCTCGTGCGAAGCCACGCTCGACAAGCCGTGGTTCGACGCCGCGCCGGCCTTCGAGAAGGCCTGCCAGGTCGTCAACATCAGCGAGAAGTAGCGACAGCGCCTCCTCAGGCGCGGTCAGCGCGTTGCGCTGGCACGCGCCATCGATCGGGGTGATGCTCCGTGGATGGAACCGCTCCACGATCGCGAGCCGCCTCGAGTGCCGCTCGCGAATCAACCGACGCGTGGTCACTGGCTTCGCTACGGCGATGGCCAAGGGCTCGGCGCGCGCTTCTGGCTGAAGCGCGACGACCACACGGGCAGCGAGCTGATGGGCAACAAGGTCCGCAAGCTCGAGTACCTGATGGCCGAAGCGCTCGCGCAGGAAGCGACGCACGTCATCACGTGTGGTGGCGAGCAATCGAACCACGCGCGCGCGACCGCGTTCGCCGCCGCGCAGCTCGGCATGAAGAGCGTGCTGATCCTCCGCACGGATGATCCGGCCGCGCCGCCCTCGCCCACCGGCAACATCCTCCTCGATCGTCTCGTCGGCGCGCACATCGTGTGGATCTCGCGGCCTGCGTGGCGCGAGCGAGAGCAGCTCCTCGCCGCCGAGGCAGAGAAGGTGCGCGCCGCGGGTGGCCGTCCGTACGTGGTGCCCGAGGGCGGCTCGAACGCGCTCGGCTCGTGGGGCTACATCCGCGCGATGCGCGAGCTCGCGGCGGACCTCGCGACCATCGCGTCGCCATCGAACCCCGCGACCATCGTCTACGCGTGCGGCTCCGGCGGCACCGGCGCGGGCCTCATCCTCGGCGCGAAGCTGATGCGCCTCGCGGATCGCGGCATCCGCGTCGCGGGCGTGAACGTCTGCGACGATCGCGCGTACTTCGTTGCCGCGATCGGCAAGATCTGCGCGGAGGCCGAGTCACGTTGGCACCTCGGCGCGAACGTCACCGAAGCCGATATCGACATGGTCGACGGGCACGTCGGTCTCGGCTACGCGAAGTCGCGTCCCGAGGAGCTCGCGACGATCCGCGATCTCGCTCGCAGCGACGGTGTCGTCCTCGATCCCGTCTACACGGGCAAGGCGTTCCACGGCGTGATCACCGAGCTGCGTCGCGATCCGGACCGCTTCGGATCGACCGTTGCTTTCGTGCACACGGGTGGCATGTTCGGACTCTTCGGCCCCAACCCGATCGCGGAGGTTCTATGAAGCGCGCGTTGATCTCGTTCGCAGTCCTCGTTGCGCTCACCGGTACCGCCGCTGCCGACAAGTCGCTGCGCACCGCGCGGATCTTGTCGGGCGGGGGCACGGGCGCATCGAGCATCGTGTTCGTCACGGCGTTCTTCGTCGGCGAGAAGAACGGTGACGTCAACATGCCGCTGCTCTACGCGGGCCTCGGCTCGGGCGTGGTCACGCCGTCGCTCGGCGAGTTCTACGTCGGCAAGTACCTCACGGTCGGCATGGGACTGCGCGTCGCCGCCGGCCTCATCGCGGCCTACGGAGTCACGCGTTACGACCAGGAGGTCCGGTGCGACACCGTCGAGTTCCAGACCTGCCGGTCCCTCGGCCAGAACGCGTATCTGCTGGTCGGGCTCGCCGGCATCATCTTCGTCGGAGGCGCGGCCTGGGACATCCAGGCACTGCCGGAGCACGTCGAGGAATACAACACCCGCCCGACGGTGGCCCTGACCCCGATGCTCGTGCCGACCAGCTCGGGCGCCTCCGCGTTCGGCCTCGGCGCGGCCGGCACGTTCTAGTCGCAATGCCGCTCACGTAGCGTGCACGTGCTCGTGTCCCCTGTGTGCCACGTGCACGATCGACCTTAACTGAGCGGCATTGGTTCTAGGAGTAGGACGCGCTCGCAGGGTCGCGTTAGTCGGAAAGAATGACGGCGGCGTCTCGCGTGTTAATGCTGATGTAGTGCGCTCGTTGATCAGCATCGCGCTCGTCGCGGCCCTCGCGTCCCCAGCGGCGGCGAAGGTGTGGCCCACGCCGGCCGCGGGTCCCTCCGGGTCGGGTGATCCCGAGATCGTGTTCACGTTCGACGACGGTCCGAACCCCACGACCACGCCCAAGGTCCTCGACATCCTGAAGAAGCGCGGCATCAAGGCCGTGTTCTTCCTCGTCGGCGAGATGGTCGATACGAAGAACAAGAACGTCCCGAAGATCCTCGCGCGCATGATCGCCGAGGGTCACGTGATCGCGAACCACACGATGACGCACAAGGATCTGTGCCGCGTGAAGGAAGAGACGGGCGCGGCCGAGATCGACGGTGGTCACGACGCGATCGTGAAGGTCACCGGCGTCGATCCGATCTGGTTCCGCGCCCCGTTCGGCGTGCGCTGCGAACGGATCGAAGGGCTCCTCGATGCACGTGGGCTGCATCACATGCATTGGGATCTCGATCCGCAGGAGTGGAAGCACGGGGACAAGCAAAAGACCGTGGACTACGTCACCGGCGAGATGGCGCGGGCCCGCGGTCGCAACGTGCTGCTGATGCACGACATCAAGCCCGTCACGGTGCAGGCGCTGCCGGAGATCCTCGCGTGGCTCGATGCCGAGAATGCGCGCCGCGAGGAATCGGGCAAGAAGCCGATCCACATCGTGCAGGCACCCGACCTGGCGCGCGAGTCGCTGTCGCCGGGCCTCGAGGGGTGGGCGCGAGAGACGCTCGGGAAGATCGGTGACGTGCGCAAGGACCTCGCGCGCGTGTTGCCGTAAGCAGTAGCATCGGAGGCGTGAAGTTCGTCGTCGCGTTGCTCGCCGTCGCTGCGTGCGGCGATGACGGCGCGCCCGCGATCGATGCCGCCGTTGTCGACGCGCCGGATGCAGGCACACCGTCGATCGAGGGCACGCCGGTCTCGTCGTTCGAGACCACCTCGTGCTCGACGAGCGACGTGCTCGCGCTGAGCGTGCAGATCGCGCAGGAGGTCGACTGCATCCAACCGGGACAGCTCGTTCGGTTCGACGAATCGGCGGCGATCGTGTTCGCCGGAGGCGCCGTGTTGCCGTACGTCTCGGAGGTCGCGCGCGCGGATCTCTACGCGGCGGTCCAGGCCGCGGGGGGAACGAAGCTGCAAGTGACGTCCGCGTTCCGGACGGTCGTGCAGCAGTATCTGCTGCGCCGATGGTTCGAGCTATCGCGCTGTGGCATCACGGCGGCTGCGGAGCCGGGCACCTCGAATCACGAGAGCGGGCGCGCGCTCGACGTCTCGAACTACAGCGCGTGGATCACCACGATGGAAGCGCACGGCTGGTCGCACGACGTGCCTGGCGATCCGGTGCACTTCGATCACCTCGCGTCGCCGGACATCCGCGGCGCGGACGTGCTCGCGTTCCAGCGGTTGTGGAACAAGAACGCGCCGAGCGACCCGATCGCCGAGGACGGCGCCTACGGTCCTGCGACCGAGGAGCGCGTGAAGCGAGCGCCTGCGGAGGGCTTCGGCATCGGCGCGTCGTGCGCGTCGTCGATGCGCGCCGTCATCTCGAGCGACATCGGTGCGCGCGCCGAGCTCGCCGAGTGACTACTGGATCGTGATGATCTGCTCGGTCCACTGCGCGATGTGATTGCCTTCGGCCAGCTTCTGGAACGGAAGGCGAATCGCGGGGCCCGAGGCGGGCATGCCCTGCGCGGCGCGATCGGGATAGAACGGCGCGAGCCACAGCTGCGGCTTCTGACCGGGGAAGTTCGAGCGCACGCCGAACGCGCGGCGCGAAGCGACGGTGAACCACACGACCTTCTCGGTCGTCGCGATGCCCGTCGGCTCCATCGTGATAAACGGCGTCCACTTCGGCCACGAGTTGTACGTGCCCCCGACCTCGGCCTCGCTCAGGTGAATCGCCGGATCGTTCGCGGTCGCGTTCGCCTTCTTGACCCACAGCTGCGCGTTCGCGTTGTCGTAGCTCGTACCGCCCGCCGCTTGGTTGTAGAGCACCCACTCGTTGTCCGGCGAGAACGACGGATAGTACGGATGCGTGGTGCCGGACGGCTCGACGAGCGAGCGCGGCGCACCGACGGTCTTGGCCGTGGTGTCGTAATCGAACACCACGATACGCGCTGTCTCGGCCCACACCTCGCTGCCGACGGAGCCGACGAGCTCGGTGGCGGCGATGAACTTGCCGTCGGGGCTGACGTCGGGGTGCGAGATGCGGTTCGCGGTGTAGAGCGGCGTGCGTGCCTGCGTGGCGAGATCGGTGCGGTACAGGCCACCGTTGGCCGTGAACATGTCCGTGTTGCTCGGATGGATCGCGGCGAAGCTCCACTGCTGCGTGTTGTCGGTGAGCTGCTTCGTCAGCGACGACACCGCGAGCGAGTTGCCGTAGTTCATGTTGCCGCCTTCCTGGCGGTACGCGACCACGGTGCCGTCGCGCGAGACGGCGTGGCAACCGACGCAGCCCGACTGACCGGCCTGCGGGAAGAACTGCTCGGCGGGAACGGCCGGCGTCGCCATGTCGTAGCGGAAGATCTTCGCGGTGGTTCCGTCGGTGGTGTTCCACCAGTAGACGCCGCCCTTCACTTCCTCGGCGGCGATGCGCACCTGCTCGGTGCCTTCGATGAACGTCGCCGGCGACGCGGAGCTGAGGCCGCGCACGCGAATCGTGAGGTCCACGCCGCGCGCACCGCTCGAGAGCTTCTTCCAGTACTCGTCCGCGAGCGTGGTCCACGTCGCAGCGCCGAGCGAGTTGAGATACGTCTTGATGGTCACGTACCCGCCGGAGAGGCGGAGCTCGTAGCGATCCTTGGTCGCGTCGCGCCAGTGGACGTCCATCTCGCCGATGTTCGGCGGGATCATCGCGCCGGCCGGCGGATACGCGAGTTGGATCGTGCCCGCGGTGTCGAGGGTCGCGGCGTCGAACAGGCCCGCCGTCGACGGATCCGCGGTGCCGGTCACGGTCTGCTCGACGAACACCTCGAAGTCGCCCATGCCGAGCATGTCGGGGACGGTCGCGAGCACCTGACCCGGGCCGGCCATGCCGCCGCTCGGGGTGATCGTCGCGTTCGTCACGCTGCCGAGCTGGACCGGGACCACCTCGAACGTCGCGGTGTCCGTCACGTCGGTGCGGTTGCCGAGGTCGTCGACGATGATCGCGTGGACGGTCGAGGTCTCGGTGGTGCCGTCGGCCCAGTGGAGCTGCGGCGTGTCGACGACGACCATCAGGCGCGCGGTCGGGTTCGGCATGTCGTCGCCGCCACCGCCGTCGTCGCCTCGATCCCCACATCCGACGGCGAAAGCACAGGTCACTGCGAACAGACCGAACACACGAACGCGCATGCGCGCGTGAAGAGCAAACAGCATGCCTCGACGGATCTGGGTGCGATCATTCGCTACCCGAGCACCTCGACGGGTAGCGAGCGCTGGAGACAAAAGTCCATAGGTTCCGTTGGCCTCGGCGTGTTTGTCGTACATCGCCGTCGACGGAGATTCAGTCACGCGCCAGGGCCGTAGCGAACGGTCTCCGCGATGACGTCGAGGAGACCGGCGCGAACGAGCGAGATGTACCCGAGCGCCAGGGCGGCGAGAGCAGCGGCGGCGGCGTGAGTCAGCGCACGCGCGCGGACGCGGCGGCCCTGCGCGCGAACGAGATCCAGGGTCGCGCCCGACACCCAGGTCATCGCGAGAGTACCCACCGTCAGCACCGCGACCGACGGCGCGATCGGCATGTCTTGGACGTAGGCGATCGCGGCAAGCAGGCCGCCGAATGGCGCGAGGAACAGTACCTCGATCGGCGGGCGCACCGGAGGCGCACGTCGCGCACGCGCGATCGATTCGCCGAACGAGGCCAGCAAGAAGGCCGCGCCGACGACGAATGCGATCCACGCCGCGCGATAGAGCCGCGCGCGAAACTTTCCGCGCGCGACGGCCGCGAGCAGATCGTCGCGCAGCACCGAGTCCGCGGGATCCGTGATCGGCAACGCGTTCGCGAGCGTGGTCGCGAGCGCCCACTCGTGCGCTTCGATCGCGTTGCCCGCGCCGCCACGGATCGCGATCGACGCTTGCGGGGATCCGGGCCAGCGCTCGACCACCCGCGCGTACGCCGCCTGGGCTTCCGCGTGACGACCGGTGCGCCGCAACAGCTCCGCGAGGAACAACGCGGCATCGACCGCGCCGGGCCATGGTTCGTTCGCGAGCGCGGTCACGTCGCGAACCACGACATCGGGCTTTCTCGAATCCGCGGCGGCGATCAGCTCCGCGAGTCGCTTCGCGCGCGCCGCGTGCTCGCCGTTCGCACCGACATCCGCGCGCAACGTGATCGCTCGTCGCGCAGCCGCGATCGACACGCGCGCATCGGGCATCTCGCGCGTGATGCGATCGTAGAGCGCGAGTGCCCGGGCGGGATCGTGCAGACGGTCCTCGCACGCACGCGCCGCCGCGAACAGCTCGTCCGCGAGATCGGGCGACGCGGGGGCGCGTTCGATCGCCGCGACCGCCGCCGACAGCGCCGCCGGATCATCGGTACCGAGCGCATCGACGAGCGAATCCGCGCTCGCAGGTCCTGTCAGCGCGAGCGCCAACGCGACCACGATCGTCGAGACGAATCGACAGCTCACCTCCGCAGCGTAGCGCGTACTGTGTAGTCGCGTGCGCAGGGCGATGCACGACGTGCGCTTCGCGTCCGTCACATCTGCTGACAACGCGATCTTCGTCGGTTCACCTTCGATCACGACCAGGCATCGTCGTCGCCATGAAAGCACCAGCCTTGATCCTGTTCCTCGTAGCGTGCGGCGGTGGCGGCGGTGGCGAGATGACCGGTGACGATGGCGTCGATCCGACGCCCGATGCACCCGAGATGGTGATGGACGCACCGCCGTCCAACATCCCCGCGATGATCATGATCAAGGGCAAGACCGACGAGCGCGGCATCAGCGGCACGACGAACGTCGCGCAGGTCACGCTCGCGGTCTACAGGGTCACCGACGAAGCAACGCCGATCGCGACGGGCACGTCCGACGCGCAAGGCAATTACACGCTGATGATTCCGACCGGTGGCATGCCGATCGACGGCTACATCAAGGCGACGAAGGCGAGCTACCTCGACATCTACCTCTACCCGCCCGCCGCGTGGGTCGCCGACGACATGGACGCCGGCATCAACATGATGACGCCCGGCAATCGCGATTTGCTCAACAGCTTCGCGAGCGGCGGTCAGATGGCGAGCAAGGGCATGGTCGGCCTCGCGGTGTTCGACTCCGCCGGCATGCCGGTCGCCGGCGCGACGTTCACGTCGGCGCCTGCCGCGGGGGCGACAAAATACATGGGCGGCAGCGGCCTCCCCGACGCGAACGCGACGAAGACGGCCGCCGACGGCGTGGGCTTCTTGTTCAACACCGAAGAGATGGTCACGGTCAGCGCGAGCAAGTCCGGCATGACGTTCCACCCGCACGTGATCAAGGCGCGTCCGGGCACGTTCACGACGACCAGCATCGCCCCTTGACGAAGATCAGCGACGGATCGTCGTGCCGTTGGAGGGCGGCGCCGACTTCGACGCCGCGGTCCTGTTCGCGGCGTTGACCGCGGCTTGCACCGCATTGACGGGCGCGCCCGGGCGAACCATCGGCAGCACCGGCGCGAGGCGCAGCTGCTTCTCGACCTCGATCTCCGTCGCGCCGCCTGATTGGCGCAGGCGATCGAGGCGCATCCGCAGGTTGTTCGGCGAGTCAGCCGCCTTGAGCGCTTCGCCGTCGTCGATCTTGTTCGCGACGACGAGATCGAACAGCGCGGAGTCGAAGGTCTGGCAACCCTCGTGATGGCCCTGCTCCATCGCGTCCTTGACCGCTTCGGTCTCACCGCGCTTCACGAGATCGCGAATGCGCGGAGTGTCGAGCATGATCTCGAGTGCGGCGGCGCGTCCGCCCGACGAGCCCGCGATCAAGCGCTGCGAGATGATCGCGCGCACGTTGAGCGAGAGCTGCAAGCGGATCTCGTGCTGACGGAGCGGCGGGAAGAAGTTCAGGATGCGCTCGAGCGCTTGGTTCGCGTTGTTCGCGTGCAGCGTCGACACGCAGAGGTGGCCGGTCTCGGCGAACGCGATCGCGGACTCCATCGTCTCCGCATCGCGGATCTCGCCGATCAGGATCACGTCCGGTGCTTGGCGCAACGTGTTCTTGAGCGCGTCGCGATACGAGAGGGTGTCGATGCCGACCTCGCGCTGCGTGACGATGCACTTCTTGTGAGCGTGGATGAACTCGACCGGGTCTTCGATCGTGATGATGTGACCGGTCTCGACGCTGTTGCGATGATCGATCATCGCGGCGAGCGTGGTCGACTTACCGGAGCCGGTGCCGCCGACGAGGAGTACGAGGCCGCGTTTGCTGCGCATCACGTCGCCGAGGATCGACGGGTGACCGAGCTCGGCGAGCGTCTTGATCTGCGTGCGCACGAGCCGGAACACCGCGCCGGGCGCGCCGCGCTGGCGAAACATGTTCGCGCGAAAGCGACCGCCCGCGACCGTCGACAGCGAGAGGTTCATCTCCATCTTGTGCTGGAACTCGTCGCGCTGCGCGGCGGTCATCAGCGTGTTGATCATCTTGCCGATCTGATCGCCGGACACCGACGTCTTCGCCGGATAGCCGACGCCGTCGATGCGAAACACCGGCGGTGAATTCGCGGTGAGATACAAGTCGGACGCTTCGACCTTCTGCATGTGCTCGAGCAGCGAGCGGATGGTCGGGTCCCAGTTTCCGTCGGGGATCATCGTGCGACTCCGTGTTGTCCCGGGGCTCCCATCGCGGCCTGGCGATCGAAGAGGTGCGCGAGCTCGGGGACGCGCTTCCTCGCCTCGTCGGACGTGATGATGTTCTTGCCGACGAGATCCATCACGGCGGCTTCCATCGTCTGCATGCCGGCCTTGCCGCCGACCTGCATCGCGCTCGGAATCTGATGCGTCTTGCCCTCGCGGATCAGGTTTCGCACGGCGGGCGTACCGACGAGGATCTCGAGCGCGGCCGCGCGGCCACCACCCTGCTTCGCCATCAGCATCTGCGTACACACGCCGAGCAGCGACTCGCTGAGCATCGTGCGCACCTGTGCTTGCTGCACGGGCGGAAACACGTCGACCAAGCGGTCCACGGTCTTCGCGGCGCTCGAGGTGTGAACCGTGCCGAACACGAGGTGGCCGGTCTCCGCGGCCGTCAGGGCGAGCGAGATGGTCTCGAGGTCGCGAAGCTCGCCGACGAGGATCACGTCGGGATCCTCGCGGAGCGCGCTGCGCAGCGCGGCGTTGAACGAGTGGGTCTGCGATCCGACCTCGCGTTGGTTGACGAGGCAGCGCTTCGGCTTGTGCACGAACTCGATCGGATCCTCGAGCGTGAGGATGTGACCGGGCGTCGTCTCGTTGATGTAATCGATCATCGCGGCGAGCGTGGTCGACTTGCCCGAGCCCGTCGGGCCGGTGACGAGCACGAGCCCCTTCTCCTCGTCGCACAGATCGCGGAGCACGGTCGGTAGTCCGAGATCCGCGAACCGCGGGATCTTCGTCGGGATCGTGCGAAACACGGCACCCTCGCCGCGGTTCTGCACGAACGCGTTCACGCGAAATCGCAGCTCGGCATCGAGCGCGAACGCGAAGTCCGCTTCGAGCTTGTCCTGGTACGTGCGGCGCTGCGTGTCGTTCATGACCTCGAAGATCAACCGGTGTGTCTCCTCGGACGTCAGCGGCGGAAAATCGAGGCGATGCATGTCGCCGTGGATGCGCAGCATCGGCGGTTCGCCGGCGGACAGGTGCACGTCGGACGCCTTGTTCTGCACCGCGAAGCGAAGGAGCTGAGGGATGGACAACATCACTTCTCCTCGAGCTGGACGACGTGCGCTTTCGCGACGAGGTACGTCATCCCGTTGCCGTGCACGCGAAAGATCGGCTCGGCCTCGTTCATCAAGTCCGTCGTGCGCTGCACACCGAACGCGGTCAGGTAGAGCTCGCCTTCGACCGTCGCGCCGCTATGCAACGTGATCGTCACGGCTTGCTTCTCGACGGGCAGATCGTCCTCGCGCGGGATCACCGGGAGCTGGGGCACGCCGAAGCACGCGATCGTCGCGCGCGCGACGATGCACATCTTTCCGCCCTTCACCATCGGCAGGAACGCAGCGCCGTGACCGAGCACGTGTCCGATGTCCTCGGTCGGCGGGATGAACAACATCACGTCGGCTTTCGCGCCGTCGTGACCGATCATCGTCGCCACCACGTTGTCGACGGGCATGCGCAGGATCACCTGCGACCGTCGGATCTGCATCGACATGCCTTCCAACTCGGCCAAGCCCTGATCTCGTGGAGGGTGTTCTTCGCCTACATCCCGACTATAGTGATCCCGTGAAGCGCGGACGCATCCTGGCGATCAAGTGGGGCATGAACCCCAACTCGTCGAGCCTCGGCGTGGACGTCACGTTCCTGCTCGTCGGAGCGACCGCGCTCGCGATGGTCACGCCCATCCTCGGAGCGCTACTCCGGTGGCGGTCGATCAAGCCTCCCGCAGCAGATCCGCCGACTTAGAAATCGTTCGATCCGCTGCATCCACATCGTCGTACCCGGCGAATGGCTTCTTCGAGCACACCTGCTCGCCACAAGGAGCCTGATGAAGATCTCGTCGCTTGGTTTGATCGCGTCTGTATCGCTGGTTGGCTGCATGGACGAGGAGGCGACGTCGACGGCGCGCCTGCGCATCGCCCACCTCTCCCCAGACGCTCCCGCGGTGGATGTCTGCATCGCGCCGCATGGCACGGGTGAGTTCAGCGGTCCGGTACTCGCGGGTGCAGGCGCGGCGTCCGGTCTGTCGTACGGCAACGTCACGAAGTACCTCGATGTCGATGCGATCCAATACGACGTGCGCATCGTCGCGCCGGGGTCGGCGAATTGCGATCAAGCGGTCGGTGGCCTCGCCGACATCACGGATCTTCCGGTGCTCCCCGGTGGTGCGAGCGCGACGGTCGCGGCGATCGGTCGCCTCGATGCATCGACGTCGCAACCGTTCCGTCTCGCCGCGTTCATCGACGACGCCGACGTCACGTTCGGGAAAGCGAAGCTTCGCGTCATCCACGCCGCACCCGGCACTGCCGGCGTCGCCGTCGGGTTCGGTGGTGGTGTCGTGTTCGATCCGTTCATCGACAACGTGCAGTTCGGCTCGACCACGCAGGCGAACAACGGCTACTTCGAGATCGCGCCGATCGCGAGCGGCGAGATCACCGCGCGCGACATCGTCAGCGGTGCTGATGCGATCTCGATCAAGCCCGTGATGGTGCCCGCGGGCGCGATCGTCACCGCGTTCGCGATCGGCACCGCGGGGAACGCGCTGTCACCGCTCGACGTGTTGCTCTGTGTCGACAACGCGGATCCGAACGGCCTGCTCTCGAGCTGCAAGAAGGCCGGCAGCGCGCCCGAGCGTGCTCGCCTGCGCATCGCGCACTTCTCGCCCGATGCACCGATCGTCGACGTGTGCCTCGCCCCCGCGGGCACGACGGAGTGGAAGGGCCCGCTCCTGCGCGGACTCGGCGCGACCGGCCTCGCGTACTCGCAGGTCACGACGTACGTCTCGCTGCCTGTCGCCGCGTACGACATCCGCGTGATCGGCGCGACCTCCACGGGTTGCGAAGTCGGCGCGGTGCCGGACACGAAGAACGTCGCGACGAGCGCCGGGCTCACCGCGACCGTCGCTGCGATCGGAGTCATCGATCCGCAAGGCGCGGCCGCCCAGAACCCGAACTTCCGCCTCGAGATCATCCCCGACGACACCACGCCCGTCGCGGGCAAGACGAAGCTGCGCTTCTTCCACGCATCGCCGGGCACGCCCGCCGTCGACGTGGGCCTCGGCACCGCGCATCTGTTCCAACGCGTGTTCGCGAACGTCCAGTTCGGCACCATTGGCGCGGGCGGCTTCCTCATGACGGATCCGTTCTCGAACGCGGTGACGGCGCGCCTCGCGAACGCGACCACCGATGCGCTCGTCGTCCCGGGTGTCACCGCCGCGAGCGGCACGATCTACTCGGCCTACGCGATCGGCGGCAAGACCGGCGCTACGACGAACCCGCTGCGCGTTCTGCTCTGCGCGGACTCCGCGCCCGCGAACGGCCTGCTCACCAACTGCACCGCCGCTCCCTGATGGTACCGTCCGCGCAGGACATGCAGCCCGCTGCGAACCACCCGCCGCCACCGCCTCCCGTTCTGGGGCGAGTCGCGACGGGTGATGCCGTTGCGATCCGCGAGTGTCTCGCGCGCTACGGCAACCTCGTGTGGTCGATCGCGCGGCGCTTCGAAGCCGCGGACATCGAAGATGCCGTGCAAGAGATCTTCCTCGATCTGTGGAAGTCCGCCGCGCGCTTCGATCCCACGATCGCCTCCGAGCCCGCGTTCGTCGCGATGATCGCCCGCCGCCGCCTGATCGATCGCCGCCGGTCGCGCATGCGTCGCCCGAGCGCGGATACCCCGCTCGCGGGCGACTCGTCCGACGGGATGCTCGCGGTGGATCCGAACCCCAGCGCATCGCCCGACATCTGCGCCGAGGCCAACCAGGCCGCGCGCGCCCTCGAGCAGCTCCGCCCCGAGCAGCGGCAAGTGCTCGTACTTTCGACGGTGGGTGGCCTGTCGCACGGCGAGATCGCCGAGCACACGGGCATGCCCCTCGGGACCGTCAAGGCCCACGCGCGGCGTGGACTTTTATCGATCCGAGCCGCCCTCGGCGGCGTAGATCAGGGAGACCTCCCGTGAAGCGCGAGCTGACTGAGATGGAGCTGTTCCGGGCGCAAGAGCTGCTCATGCAGCGCGCCACCATCGGGCTCGATCCGCACGAAGCGGCCGAGCTCGCCGCGCTCGGTGCCGATGACGACGTGAGCTTCGATCTCGCCGCCGCCGCGATCGATCTCGCGACGCTGAAGATCGAACAGATGCCGATGGGCGTCGCCGACAAAGTACTGATCGCCGCGAACGTCCCGCTGCACGAAGAGCGCCGAGAGGTCCCACCGCCGACGACGGTCGAGCCCGCGACGCTGCCACCCGAACAACTCGGCCCGCCGCGCGTGACGATGACCGAGCGCCCCGCGCCGGACGTCATCCCGATCGACGCGGCGAAGTTCCGACGGCGCACGCGCATCGCGGCCGCGGTCGGCGTGATGGGCATGCTCGCCGCCGCCGCCGCGATCATCTACGCGACGCAGCGTCCGCCCGAGGTCGTCGTCGAGAGGCAGATCGTCGAGGTCACGCCTCCGCCTCCGAAGACACCGACCGCGGCCGAAGCCCGCGCCGAGCTCCTCGCGTCCGCGACGGACGTCACGACGCTGTCGTGGACGCCGACGACGGATCCGAACGGCAAGGGCACGAGCGGCGATGTCGTGTGGAGCAAGAGCGCGCAGAAGGGCTACATGCGCTTCACCGGACTCGCGACGAACGATCCGAAACAGATCCAGTACCAGCTGTGGATCTTCGACAAGAACCGCCCGCAAGAGACTCCCGTCGACGGTGGCGTGTTCGACGTGTCGTCGACGGGCGAGGTCATCATCCCGATCACCGCGAAGCTCTCCGTCGACGATCCGGTGCTGTTCGCCGTGACGATCGAGAAGCCCGGCGGCGTCGTGGTCAGCAAGCGCGAACGCATCGTCGTGACCGCCGCGCCGAAGACCGGCTGAAGAAACTACGCAACCGCAAGCCGGTCGCGGCAGACAGTGCCCGCGTGCTCGCCAATCCTTGGGTCCGGATTTCTTGGGTCGATTCCCGACGGGCGATCGACGAAAAAACCTGCCACCAGCGACGGTTCCGGACTTCCTCGGCATCACATGACGACCTACTGGTGATATCCGCAACTCGGATGTCATCGACGGGGGGAATCAGGTGAACGAGCTCATCGACGCATCGCTCCGCGCTCCGACGGTCGTGTTCACGATCCTTCTCGGCATCGCGCTGTTCTACTGGCTGTTCGTGCTGCTCGGCGCACTCGACATCGACGTGCTCGGCGGCGCAGATGTGTCGGGCGCCGCGAAGGGGATCGGTGATGTCGTCACCGGTGGAGCGAAGGGCGGCGCCGAGGCGCTCAAGGGGATCAAGATCGATGGCGATGCCGATGGCGGTGGCGTGTGGAGCGGCCTCGGCCTGGGCAAGGTCCCGATGACGATCACCGTCTCGTTGATCCTTCTCGTCGGATGGGCCGGCTCGCTGCTGGTCTCTCACTACCTGATCACCGACATGGGGACGGGGCTGCGTTGGGCTCTTCTGCCGGTACTGCTCGTCGTCGGCATGCTCGTGACCGCGGTGCTCGTCCGCCCTCTCGCGCCGATCTTCGCCGTGAAAGAGGGCAAGTCGAACCGCGACTACGTCGGTCACACCTGTGTCGTGAATACCGGCAGTGTCGACGAGGGCTTCGGCCAGGCGACGCTCGAGGACGGCGGCACCGTGCTGCAGATTCCCGTGCGCTGCGATGCCGGGAGGCTCGGCCGCGGCGACAAGGCATTGATCATCGACTTCGACGAACGGCGACAGGCGTACGTCGTCGAGCCACAAACCAGCGTTCTTCCGGCGAGCCCGGATGACCGAGAGCAAGCCTGATTCACGAGGAGGAGAGAGTCATGGGACAGGAAATGGCAGTCATTCTGATCGCGATCGGAGGCATGCTCCTCCTCGGCATCTTGGTGCTCATCGCGCGGACGTGGCGACAAGTCGATCAAGGTCGCGCGATGATCGTTAACAAGATGGGCACCGAGCCCAAGGTCACGTTCACGGGCGCCATCGTGCTGCCGATCGTGAACAAGGCCGAGGTGATGGATCTCTCCGTGAAGACCATCGATGTCTCGCGCCGCGGAAAAGAGGGCTTGATCTGCGCCGACAACATCCGCGCGGACATCAAGGTCACGTTCTTCGTCCGCGTGAACAAGACCGTCGACGACGTGCTTCGCGTGGCGCAGTCGATCGGCTGTATTCGCGCGTCGCAGCAGTCGACGATCGAGGAGCTGTTTGCGGCGAAGTTCTCCGAGGCGCTCAAGACCGTCGGCAAGAAGATGGAGTTCGAGCAGCTCTACACGCAGCGCGACGTGTTCAAGGACCAGATCATCCAGGTCATCGGCAAGGATCTGAACGGCTACGTACTCGACGACGCCGCCATCGACTACCTCGAGCAGACGCCGATCGAGGTGCTCGATCCGAACAACGTGCTCGACTCGCTCGGCATCCGGAAGATCACCGAGATCACGACCAGCGCGGCGATCGATACGAACCAGCTCAAACAGAAGGAGCGCATGGAGCTCGGCAAGCAGAACCTGACCTCCGACGAGGCCGTGTTCCGCTTCGAGCAGCAGCGCGCCGAGGCCGAGGCGAAGAAGAACAAGGAGATCGCGATCGCGAACGCCCGCGAGGAGAACGAAGCGAACCGCTTCCGCCTCGACGAGGAGAAGCGTACGCACGTCGAGCGCCAGCGCGCCGAGGAGGCCATCCAGATGGCCGAGCAGGCGAAGCTCCGCGCGGTGCAGGTCTCGGAGCAGGGCCGTATTCGCGAGGTCGAGGTGGAGAAGGTGCGCGTGCAGAAGGCGCATGACCTCGAGGAGGTCGGCCGTGCGAAGGAGGTGTCGCTCAACCAGATCGAGATGAACAAGGCCGTCGAGGCAGAGAAGCGGCAGATCGCCGACATCATCCGCGCGCGCGTCGCGGTCGACAAGACGGTCGCCGTCGAGGAGGAGTCGATCAAGGATCTGCGCACCGACGCCGAGGTGAAGCGTCACAAGCACGTGACGGTCGTCAACGCCGAAGCCGCGGCGCAGGAAGTGTTCATCAAGGACATCAAGAAGGCGGAGGCCGAACAGCAGGTCGCCACCGCGCACGCGAAGAAGCAGCTGATCCTCGCCGACGCCGCGATGGAAGCGAGCGACAAGGAAGCGCGCGCTGCCATCCGTCGCGCGGAGGGTGCGCAGGCGGAGCACGCCGCCGAGGGTCTCGCCGATGTCCGCGTGCGCGATGCGGCCGTCGCGGTCGCCGACAAGGAAGGCCACATCGTCGCCGAGAACGTCCGTCGCAAGGCGGTCGCGGAAGCCACCGGACGCGAGGCAGAAGCAGCCGCTGTCGAGAAGCTCGGTCTCGCCGAAGCCACGGCGCTGCGCGAGAGGCTGCTCGCCGAGGTGACCGCGAAGCAGGCCGAAGCCGGTGCGATCGAGAGCCGCATGCTCGCGGAAGCCAAAGGTCTCGCCGAGAAGGCAAACGCGATGAAGCAACTCGAAGGCGCGGGCCGCGAGCACGAAGAGTTCCGTCTCCGCCTCGACAACGAACGACAGATCGCACTCGAGGGACTCAAGGCGAAGGTCGCGATCTCCGAGTCGCAGGCCAAGGTCATGGCCGAGGCGATGGGCAACGCCGACATCAAGATCGTCGGCGGAGACGGTCAGTTCTTCGATCGCTTCGTCAAGGCGGTCAGCCTCGGGCAGAGCATCGACGAGGTCGTCGGAGGATCGAAGACGATCCAGAGTGCCCTCGGCGACCGGCTCAACAGCGGCAACGGCCAGCTGGTCGACGACGTGAAGGACATGGTGCGCGCCGTGGGTGGGAGCTCCGAGGCGATCAAGAACCTCACGATCTCCGGCGTGCTCGGCAACCTCATGATCAAGGCGGACGAGTCCACGCGCGGCAAGCTCGAGGCGCTGCTCGCGAAGGCACGGCAGCTCGGCGTTCATGACGACAAGGTGAGCTGACAGCGATGGCGACCGTCGACGTCGATGCCGCCCTCACGGGTGGCAACTACGAGGTGCTGCGCGCACGGTTGTCCTCCGCGGGCGCGGAGCTCGCGAAGCGCGCCGACGCGCTGAACGCTCGACGCAAGTCGCTGTTTGGCTCGACGGAGCCTCAGCTCGTCGCCACCGAGCGGATCCGTACCGAGCACAACTGCTCTCCGGTCGACATGGTCGCCGTCGGCGGCTCGCTTCTCCTCGGCTACAACGTGTTCCTCGGGCTCAAGGCCGAGACGAAGCTGTCGGACGTCGTGGCTCTGCATCGCTTCGAAGCCGGTGCCGATGGTGCGTACGACACGTCCGCGCTGCCGATGGACGCGCTCGGTGGTTTCCTCACCGGTGCGATGGTCGAACGCGACTTCGCGAATCTGTACCGGTACTACCGCGATGCGCGACTCCTGCAGCTCGTGAAGCGTGACACGCAGCTGCTCGCCGTGTTCCAGGCGGGTGCGACGTGGAAGGACATCAAGGTTCTGCGGTGGCGCATCGAACCGAACGGACGCATCGACTACGTCGACGACCGCGGTGATCGCGACTACGCCGAGCTGTTTCCACCCGCGTACGACTTCGAGTGGCGCGAGGTGACGCGCGATCACCAGCGCGCCGGCAAGCACCCCCACTACAACATCCTCGACACCATCTTCGTCGAGTGCGTCGACGGCGACCTCACGATCAAGATCGAGGACAACACCGAGACCGGTCGCGGGATCTACAGCGAGCCCGTCGACGATCCGAACCAGACCCTCGACGACGCGCGCATCTTCTACGCGCCGGTCGGTCCGGCCGGTGGACTGATCCTGCTCAAGATCCTCCCGTTTCGCGAGAACACGTGGCGGTACCTGATCTTCGATCCGCGTTCGCGCGCCGTCGTTCGCGCCGACGGGATCGCTCAGGGATGTCGTTCGCTCCCCGAGGATCACGGCATCGTGTTCCCAGGCGGCTTCATGCTCGTCGGCGGCGACCGCAAGCTGTTCGATGGCGACTACTCGGACTTCGTGCTCGAGCGCGTGCTGAGATCGCCGAACGGCGAGGACGTCCTCTACGTCTATCAGCGCGGCCGCGACGGGATGTACGTATTGTTCCCGTACAATCTCATCGAGAAGTCGATCGCGACCCCGATCGCGTGTCACGGGTACTCGCTGTTCCCGGACGGACGCATGGTCGTGATGCGCGCGGTCGCGGCCGAACCGACGCGCGTCCATCCGATGCAGGTGTGGCAGACGCCGTTCACCTCGGCCGAGTTCGCCGCGACGGCGCCCACGGATGGAAGCTATCTCGCCAAGGTCGGCAATGCCGATCTCGTGCGCGGGCTCTCGGACGCGCTGTCCCTCGCGCGGCTCGCCGGCGTGGACAAGCCGACGAAGACGACGTTCGAAGACCTGCTCTCGCTCTCCACGCGGGCCGTCGACGCGTACTACTGGCTCGGTCATGCCGACGCTGGAGATCTGAAGTCGGCGATCGGCGAGGTCCGCGGCGCGGCGAAGCTGATCCTCGACGAGTACGAGAAGGTCACGGCGCTCGAGGCCGCCGCGAAGCACGCACTCGCCGAGACCGAGACGCTCGTCGCGGACAAGCTGCGGGCTGCGCGCTCGGAGGGCTGGGAGCGCGTCGATCCGTTCCTCGAGGCGCTGACGGACCTGCGGGGTCTGCGCGGGCAGCTGATCTCCAGGAAGGAGATCCGCTTCATCGACGTCGCCCGGGTCGCCGAGCTCGAACGAGACGTGGCCGCGGCGTTCGATCGCGTCACGGCAGACTGCGTGGCACTGCTCGCGCGGGGCAATGCCTTCGTCGAGCTCGTCGACAGAGCGGATGGACTCTCCGTCCGGTCGCAGGAGCTGCAGACGGCGGTCGAGCTGAAGCCCGTGAGGGAGCAGATCGATCAGGTCGCGAGCGGCCTGGATCTGTTGGGGAACGTCATCGGCTCCCTGAAGATCGATGACGCCACACAGCGCACCACGATCCTCGAGAACATCACCGAGGCGTTCGGCCGGGTGAACCGTACGCGCGCGACCATCGATGGACGCTACCGCGACCTCGCCGCGAAGGAAGGTCGCTCGGAGCTCGCGGCACAGATCCGGCTGATCACGCAAACCGTCGCCTCGGCGCTCGCGCAATGTGACACGCCGGAGCGATGCGATCAGGAGCTGACGCGCCTGCTCGTTCAGGTCGAGGAGCTCGAGGGCCGGTTCGCCGATGTCGACGAGTTCACCGCCGATCTGGCGACCAAGCGCGAGGAGATCGTCGACGCGGTCGGTGCGCGCAAGCAACTCCTCGCCGCTGAACGCCAGCGCCGCTCCGCGAATCTCCACAAGGCGGCGACGCGCATCCTCGAGGGCGTGCCGCGCCGCGCCGCGACGCTCGCGACGAGTGACGAGGTCAACGCGTACTTTGCCTCGGATGCGATGATCGCGAAGCTGCGCGACCTGATCGCCGAGCTTCAAAGCCTCGGCGACAGCGTGCGCGCCGACGAGCTCGACGCGAAGCTGAAGACGTCACGGCAGGACGCGCTGCGCGGTCAGCGGGATCGCGAAGACTTGTTCGAGGGCGGCGCCGGAGAGGTCATCAGGCTCGGCGCGCATCGGTTCGCCGTCAACACGCAGCCGCTCGAAGCGATGATCGTGCCGCACCCGAACGACTCGGTCGGTGGGCTCGCCCTACACCTGTCGGGGACAGATTTCTACGAGGCGCTCACCGATGCCGACCTGCTCGCGGCGAAGCCACTGTGGGCACAGGATCTGCCTAGCGAGTCGCCCGACGTATATCGCGGGGAGTACCTCGCCGCGTCCGTTCTCGCCGACGCCGACGCCGGTCGCGGATCGATCACGACGGCGATGCTCCTCGACGCATCGCGGGCGGGCTCGCTCGAGACCCTGCTGCGACAGGTCGCGCAGGAGCGCTACGACGAGGGCTACGAGCGCGGAGTGCACGATCACGACGCCGCCCTGATCCTCGGCCGCTTGCTCGCGATGCGCGAGAGCGCAGGGCTCCTGTCGTACTCCACCGCAGCGCGTGCGCTCGCGCGCGTGTTCTGGGGCATCGAGCACGACGCGCGCGCCCGATGGCATCGCGCAGCGCAGAGCCACGCGCGGCTCGTCGATGTCCTCGGCGATCGCGGAGGGAGAGCACAGCTCGCGTGCGAGATCGCCGGCGAGATGCGAGCTCTCCTCGCGAAGGATCCATCCCTCGTGGTGGCCGGCCTCGACGCGCGTGATGCTGACCTCGCCGCCATGTACCTCGTGCGCGAGCTCGCCGTGGGATCACCGTGTTTCGTCGCGAGCGCCCAGGCGATCGCGATCGTGGACGGGCTCTCCGCCGAGCTCGACGCCCGTGGCGCCCGAGCCGCGTTCGACGACGACCTGCGCGCCCTCGCCTCGACACCGGGCGCGGGTCTGTCGCTCGCGCGTGCATGGGTCGATGGACTCGCCGGCAAGAAGCCGGAGTTAGCCGCGGCGGCACTCGAAGCGGCCGCGATGCTCGCGATCCGCAGCGTTCCCTATAGCGCCTCGAGCGCGAACATCGAGGAGTCGCTATCCGGGTTGCTCGGTCGCCATCCCCGGATCAAGGACGGCGCGATGCGCCTCCGGCTCGACGAGCTCGTCGCGCGGCTCGATCGCTTCCGTACCGAGACCGCGCCCGCGTTCCGCTCGTACCGCGCATTGCGCGCGAGCATCGTCGAGCGCGAGCGATCGCGGCTCCGACTCGGCGAGCTCGTACCTCGCGTGATGAGCTCGTTCGTTCGCAACCAGCTCATCGATCAGGTCTACCTGCCGCTGTGCGGTGCCAACCTGGCGAAGCAGCTGGGTGCGACCGGCAGCGCGAAGCGCACCGATCAGATGGGGATGCTGTTGCTCATCTCGCCCCCGGGCTACGGCAAGACGACGCTGATGGAGTACGTCGCGGCGCGCCTTGGCCTCGCGTTCGTGAAGGTGAACGGTCCCGCCCTCGGACACGAGGTGACGTCGCTCGATCCCGCGGATGCGCCGAACGCGACGGCTCGCCAGGAGATCGAGAAGGTGAGCTTCGCTCTCGAGATGGGCACCAACGTGATGCTCTATCTCGACGACATCCAGCACACCTCGCCGGAGCTGCTGCAGAAGTTCATCTCTCTGTGCGATGCGCAGCGAAAGATCGAGGGCGTCTGGCGAGGACGAACGCGCACCTACGACCTGCGCGGCAAGAAGTTCTGCGTGGTGATGGCGGGCAACCCGTACACCGAGAGCGGAGAACAGTTCCGGATCCCCGACATGCTCGCGAACCGCGCCGATGTCTACAACCTCGGCGAGGTCCTCGCCGGGAAGGGCGATACGTTCGCGCTGTCGTTCCTCGAGAACGCGCTCACCTCGAACCCGGTGCTCGCGCCGCTCGCGACGCGTCCGCTCGACGACGTCTACAAGCTCATGCGCATGGCGCAGGGAGAACCGGTCCCCACGACGGAGCTGTCCCACGGCTATTCGAGCGTCGAGCTCGAGGAGATCCTCGCCGTGATGCGCCACCTGTTCGCCGCGCGCAAGACGCTACTCGCGGTCAACGCCGAGTACATCCGATCGGCCGCGCAGGCGGACACGTTCCGCACCGAGCCTCCGTTCAAGTTGCAGGGCAGCTACCGCAACATGAACAAGATCGCCGAAAGGGTCGTCTCGGCGCTGACCGCCGCCGAGCTCGAGCGCCTCGTCGAGGATCACTATCAGTCCGAGTCGCAGACGCTCACCACGGCGGCCGAGCAAAACCTATTGAAGCTCGCCGAGCTCCGCAACACCCTCACACCCGAGCGTGCCGAGCGCTGGGCGGAGATCAAGACCGAATACGTTCGCCACCGGCGCATGGGTGGTTCCGGTGCAGATCCGGTGACGAAGCTAGCCGGGACGATGACCGGCATCGCGACCGAGCTCGGCGAGCGCCTCGGCGCCATCCACGCGAGCCTCGGCAATACGCAGCTCGCCGTCGAGCTCCGATCGCTGCGCGATGCGCTGCAGGCGATCGCCATGCGTCCACCAGCACCCGTTGTCGTCGAACAGCCGGCCAGCAATCGGAGCGAGGAGCGCGCCGACGATTGGGACGCCGCGGCCTTCGCGGCGCAGATCCGGCGCATCGAGACGTCGCTCGTCCCGGTGGTGAGTGCGGCGATCGATCAGCGGGCCGGCGACACGTTGCTCGCCAACAAGATGGTCCAGATCATCGAGCTCCTCGAGCAGCTCGATTCGCGTCTCGCTCGCTGAACGATCGCCCGCATCGCCGCTCATCGGCTAGGCTCGCGCGAGATGCCCGCCACCGACTGGAAAGAAGACATCGCCGCCGACGAGGGCGCGCGCTTCGATCGCTACGCGATGCTGCTCGCCGGGATGCAGACCCGCGCCACAACAAACGGCACCGCGGCGCGCGCACTTCACGCGAAGGGCAACGTGGGTGTCATCGGCGAGCTCGAGATCACGAACGTCCCCGACGACGCGCGCATCGGCATGTTCGCCACGCCGAAGAAGTATCCCGCGCTGGTGCGGTTCTCCAACGGCGCGGGACACCGGCAGTCCGATCGCACGCCCGACGTGCGCGGCATCGCGGTGAAGGTGTTCGGCGTCGACGGCAAGAAGCTGATCCCCGGGATGGAGGACGAGACCACGCAGGACTTCCTCGCCATCCGCACGTCAGTGTTGCCGATCAAGTCGGCCGAGGAGTTCATCACGCTATTGCGCGTCGCTCGCCCGCAAGCACTCCTGCCCGTGCGCTTGATCGCTGCACTGGGCGTTGGCCGCGGCGTGCAGATCATTCGCGCCGCGCTCGCCGGGATGAAGGCGCCGCAATCGTCGCTGGCCGGCACCTCGTACTTCAGCGCGCTCCCGATCGCGCTCGGCTCGACGGCGGTGCAGTACGCGTTCACGGCGCAGGACAAGCCAGCACCGATCAAGCTCGCGAGCGCGAACACGCTCGGCGAGGAGCTCGCGGCTCGGCTGCGCACGGCCCCGGTGGTCTATGACCTCCAGCTGCGGTTCTACCTCGATCCCACGTCGACGCCGATCGAGGACGCGTCTGTCGAGTGGAAGTCCCCGTGGATCACCGTCGGCACGCTGACGCTGCCAATACAAGATACAGACTCGCCCAAGGGCAAGCGCGTCGCCGAGACCGTCGAAGAGCTCGCCTTCGATCCGTGGCACGCGCGCGCGGACATGCGGCCGCTCGGCAACATCATGCGCGCACGCAACGTCGCGTATCGCACGAGCACGAAGGCGCGCAACGCGAAGCCCGAGCCGCGCGAGATGCCGAGCTTCGATTAATGGGGACGGGCCCCTCTTGCTCGTCGGTGCCCCTCTTCGCGGCACCCATGCGCGGTTGATAGCCCGGCTGCTACAGTCGCGACGTGCTGTCACGCGCCAAGCGATTTGCCATCCGCGCCATCGATGACGGGCTCGCCCTCGTCGAGCGTGCGCGCGCGTGGAGCAAGTCCGCGCCGCCGCGACAGGCGCGCTTCGAGCGGTTCGGCGCGATCCTGCAGACCGTGGTTCCGCGCGCGCTCGTGTTCGTCGATCGCGACTACGCGCGCCGCGTGCGCGGCCTCGTGACGCGCGAGCCCGCCGCGTGGGCGGGCCCCGAGATCGAGCTCGGCGATGCACCGCTGTCGGCGCCGCTCGAAGCGCACCTGCAGCTCACGAACAAGTGCACCGCGGGATGCCAGGGTTGCTACACCGGCGCGTCGGCCGAAGGCGCACCGAACGAGTGGGGCCTCGTCGAGTGGAAGCGCGCCCTCGACGCACTCGCGGATGCGGGCGTGTTTCACGTCGCCCTCGGTGGCGGAGAGAGCGCCGTGCTGCCGTGGCTCGGCGAGCTCGCGGATCACGCGCGCGCGCGAGGGATCATTCCGAACCTGACCACCTCGGGCCTCGATGGCTTCGAGGCGCTGCTCGCGATCGCGGATCGCTTCGGTCAGATCAATGTCTCGCTCGATGGCCTCGGTGCCACGTATGCAGCGGTGCGCGGATTCGATGGCTTCGCCCGCGCCGATGCCGCGATCCGCCGGTTGCGCGCGAAGAAGCGCGAGATCGGGATCAATGTCGTCGTCACGCGTCACAACTTCGACGAGCTCGACGCGATCTTCGCGTACGCCGCGGAGCGCCGGCTGTCCGAGGTGGAGCTGCTCAGGTTCAAGCCGAGCGGTCGCGGCGCGCGTGCCTATGGCGAACTGCGATGCAGCGATGCGCAGCACCGCGCGTTCCTCCCCGCGATCCTCGCGCACGCGAAGCGCTACGCGATCCGCGTGAAGGTCGACTGCTCGTACACGCCGATGCTCGCGCATCACGGACCCGATCGCGCCCTGCTCGCGGACCTCGCGGTGTACGGCTGCACCGGCGGCGACTTCCTCGTCGGCGCGAAGCCCGGCGGCCAGCTCACCGCGTGCAGCTTCGCGGCGCCGCCTCCCGCGCTCGACGACGCGCGACCCAAGATCGACGCGATCGCCCGCTACTGGGACGCGCCGGACGCGTTCGGGGCATTTCGCCGCTGGCGCGATGCCGCCGATCCGTGCGCGAGCTGCACCTATCACTCGCTGTGTCGCGGCGGGTGCAAGGTCGTCTCGGCCCATGTCACGGGCGATCTCTCGGCACCGGATCCCGAGTGCCCGCGGGTGATCGATCACCACGCGAGCACCTCCTCGGCGAAGCCCCGTCATCATCTGCCCGTGATATAGACGGCCCGATGAAGACGGTGATGATCATCAGCGACGCCACGGGCGAGACCGCCGAGCGCATGGTGCGCGCGGCGACGCTGCAGTTCAGCGAGCCGGTCCAGATCCGGTTGTACTCGCGCGTGCGGTTGGAGAGCGAGCTCGAGCAGATCCTCGAGAAAGCCGCCGAGCAGCGCGCGCTCGTCGTGTTCACCGTCGTCAACACCGAAGAGCGCGCCCTGATCAGCCAGCTCGTCGAGCGCTACAACATCGAGACGGTCGACCTCATCGGCGCGCTGATCAGCAAGCTCGCGATGTACCTCGGCTCCGCACCCGCTGGAGTCCCGGGACTCTTGCACTCGATCAACGACGACTACTTCCGTCGCATCGAAGCGGTCGAGTTCGCCGTGAAGAACGACGACGGCGCCGAGCCGCGCAACCTGCCGAAGGCGGACCTCGTCCTCGTCGGGATCTCGCGCACGTCGAAGACGCCGCTGTCCACGTACCTCGCGCAGCGCGGGCTCAAGGTCGCGAACGTCCCGATCGTCCTCGGTGTCGATCCACCCGAGGAGCTCTCGCAGGTCGATGACCGCAAGGTGTTCGGCGTCATCGTGCAGCCCGACATGTTGATGCGCATTCGCCAAGCGCGCCTCTCGCACCTCGGGATGCCGAACGATTCGTCGTACGGCCAGCGCGCACACATCGAGACGGAGATCGCGTACTCGCGCGAGATCTTCCGCAAGCATCCGAACTGGCCGGTCATCGACGTCACGAACCGCGCGATCGAAGAGACGGCCGCCGACATCCTGCGCATCTACCAAGAGCGCAACACACAGGCGTAGCCCGCATGGTCTATCGCGTCGGTGGTGGACCGCCCTGCCCGCGCTGCAAGCGACCCTTGCTCGACGATGGCGGCGAGCTGCGCTGCACCGACGGTCACGGCACCTGGCTGCCGAACGCGATCCTGAAGACGATGCTCGATCCCGCGTCGCTCGTGAAGATCAGCAAGGGCAACCCGTTCCGTGCGGTCGCGCTGCCCGCGACCCGTTGCCTCGTGTGCAAGAAGCTGATGAACGACCTCTATCAAGGCGCGGTCGACACCATCGTCCTCGGCCAGTGTGTCGACCACGGTGTCTGGATCGAGAGCACGGATCGCGACACGTTCGAGTCGATGTACTCGAGCGTGATCGGCAAGACACGGCGCCAACGCGAGCGCGAAGCCGAGGCCGCCGAGCAACGCGCGAAGGCAGAGCGCGAGGCCGCCGAACGCGCCGCGCGGCTGCACGACGATCCGATCGTCGTCGATCTGATCCGTCGCGTGCAGATCCTCGAGGCCGAGGTGGCCGCCTTGAAGCGAGGAAACGACGAATGAGAGATCAGGTATCCTGGGGCGGGATGGTCGATCCGTATCGCAGCGCACCGCTCCGGCCCTGCCCGAGCTGCAGCGAGCCACTCGTCGCGCACGAGCGCACGTTCCTCTGCGATCGCGGCTGCGGTGAGTGGGCGATCGATCCCGTGCGCGTTGTCCTCGGCGCCGAGGCCGTGGGCGCGGTGCTCTCGTTCGAGGGATTCAAGGATCCGAGCGCGAAGTGCCCCGACTGCAAGACCGAGCTCGACGGCCGGATCTGGGGCGATGCGGTGTTTCGCATCTGCCGCAAGCACGGCGTGTGGCTCGAAGGCTGGGCGCGCGCGCGGTTTCACAAGACCGTCGCGACGCACGCGGAGAAGCTGCAGCGCGTGGCCACCGATGTCGACGACACCGACGTGCGCGAGCTCGCCGAGCGGCTGGCCGATCCGGCCGCGCGGTTCGAGATCGCACGTCGCCTGATCGCGCTCGAGCGCCGGCTCGCCGAGCTCGAGCGCAAATAGCTAGCGCGGCGAACGCGCCCAGCTCGTCAGCGCGAGCCGCGTCGGCGTCGCGCGTACGTCCACCTGCTCGAAGCCCGCCGCGCGCAAACCGCGAGCGAGCGAGCCACGGGAGAACCGAGTCGGGTGCAGCTGCTTGCGCGAGAAGCCATCGCGGCGCGCGATCACCTCGAGCACCGTGGATTCGATCGCGGGGAGCCACGGCTCGCCGTAGTTCGGCGTCGAGAGCCACAGCCGGCCGCTCGGCACGAGCGCGCGGCGCAGGCCCGCGAGCCACGTGGGCCACGCGAGCACGTGCTCGACGACCTCCTTCGCGTAGATCGCGGCGAACTTCTTGCGGATGCCGAGCGCTTCGTCGATCGCGACTTCGGGCGGAACGACGTGACCGTCGACGATGCGCGTGTCACCGCGCGCGAGGACCGCTTCGACCGCGCGCTCGTCGATATCGACGACGGTGTACGACAGGCCGCTCGGCGCCGCATCGATCTCGTGGAGCAGGCCGCAACCGACAACGAGCACCTCGCCGAACGGATGTTCGGTCGCGACCTGGCGCAGGAACTTCGCGAGGTCCTTCTCGAGCGGCTGGTGATAGAGCGTCCACGGGAACTGACGCGCACGCGCGTGGTTCGCGAAGTAGTCGCCTTGGTCGAGCTGGCTGTCCATCGCCGACATCAGGGCTCGGAGATGTCCGCGATGATCATGTACTCGTACGCCGTCGACGAATCGGCCGCGACGAGCGGATCGGAGACCGCCCACTTCACGAGCTTCACGAACGGCGTGACCGCGGCCTTCGGCAAGAACCGCGAGAGCCGCGAGGGATACTTTCCCGTCACCTTCTTCACGAGGAACTCGCCGAACGCGGGCGGCATGAACAAGCGGAACAAGAACTCCGAGCGAGCGGAGCCGAGACCGTAGACCGAGCGCACCTTCCAGCCGTGCTGCGCGAGGAGGCGCGTCCACACCTTGGAGTCGTACAGGTGCCAGTGCTGGAAGAAGCCGTTCATCGCGCCCGCGATCGTCATCGCGACGCGCGGCGCGTGCGCGAGGAGCCAGCTCTGCATGCGGCCTTGATAGGCCCAGCGCGGCGTCGGCACGAACATCACGAGGCGCGCGCCGGGGGCCGCGGCCTTGCGCAGATTCTCGAGCGCACCGTCGATGTCGGGCACGTGCTCGAGCGAGCAGTTGCCGATGATCTGCTTGAACCGCGTGCCGGGAAACGGCTGCTCCGACGACACGTCGGTGAGCGATGCGTTGATGCGCGTCTTCGCCTGCGCGATCTCGCTCGCGGAGATATCGATGCCGTAGATCTCGCGCTGCTCGTGATCGCGCAGCGTCCACCAGAACCCATCGCCGCAGCCGACATCGAGCACAGGGCCCGTGCTGCCGCCCGCGGCCTCGATCGCGATCAGGCGATTGATCTCGCGCAGCGTCAGCGAGAGCGGCGCGTGCGCGAGATACTCGCGGATCCAGCGATCGATCTGCTCGCCCGTCGGCGCCGCCACGTCATCGGGCGGAATCGTTCGCGGTTCATCGTCGGCATCTCGGATCGCGGGCACGACCGAGGCATATCACGCAGCCTTGGAGCGTGCCTCCGCTGGTGTCAGTCCCGTCCACCGCTTGAATGCACGGTGAAACGCGCTCGGCTCGGAGTAGCCGAGCAGGTACGCGACCTCCCCGATCGCCGTCGAAGCGTTCGTGGGGTAGGACTCAGCCGCGATCTTTCGCCGACGGACGTCCTGCTCGACGGCAAGTCCTTCCAGAAGTCCGCGTGGACTCCGTTCGCCGCGTGCACGTCGGCTATCGCTTTCGCTAGCCGCGATACACGGGTCGCGCGATCTTCGCGACCTCGTCGTTCTGCGCGGGCAGGATCACCACGAAGCTCGCCGGGCCGCGCTTCCACACCATCACGCGGTTCGGCGCGGCGCGGCCGATCAGCGGGAACCACGGCTCCGAGCGCACCATCGACATCGGCGCGATGACCTCGGGGACGACGAGGTCGATCTCGACGACGCCACCGTGGAGATCCTTGTCCAGCTTGTCGGCGTACGACAGCGTCTCGAGCTGCCAGCGCGGATACAGATCGTTGTGCAGCGCGCCGCCGTAGACGATCACCGCGCGATCGTCATTGTCGACCAGCTCGCGCGTGGTGTCGCCGAGCTTCTCGGTGACGAGCTCGAGCAGGCGCAGGAAGTCGACGCGGCCCATCGCGTCGAGGAGCGAGCCGTGCTCGATGCAGGTCATCGCGAGGCCGTGCGTCACGAGCTTGTTCTTCGCACTCTTCATCACGAGTGCCTCGATGTCGGTTCCCGTCGACGGTGGTCGTCCCGTCTCCTGCTGGACCTCGTTCTTCACGCGCTGGCCGGGCAGGCAACCGTCGTCGAGCCAGGTCTCGATCACGAGGTGCTTCGAGCGCGGGATCATCAGATCGAGCACCTCGCTCGTGAACTGGACGAGCGGCGATTTGTCGACCTTCACCGCGCGCGTCGCGTGGTACTCGCCGACGGCGTAGACCTTCGCGTGCCCCGCTTCGAGGAGCACGGCGTTCATCGCGCTCTTCGCGTCGGGATACTCGCGGAACGCGATCTCGTCGACGGGGTCGTACATGTGAAACTGGCAGGCACTACACAGAAGCGCAGCGACAGCCAGTCCTAGGCGCATGGGCCGTGGACACCCGAAGCGTGCCCGCGGTTTCAACTATTGCTCGTCGGGGACTTCGCCGGTCGGCGTGCGCACGTAATCGGCGATCGGGAGCTGCGTGCCGGGAACCGCGAACATCTCCGTACCCGCGTGGAAGATCTTGCGAACCAGCTCGTGGTTGCCGCTGCGCCAGAGGTAGTCGAACACACCCTGTAGGTTCACGCCCGCACCGATCATCCACGACTGCTCGTGCGGAAAGTCGGGGTGCGCTTCGTCGATCTTGTGCAGCGGGTCCGGCTTGTACCCGCGCGTCTTGAAGCCGAGCCACACGTCGACGAACTTCGACGCGAACGCCGTGGTGCGATTGCGCTCGATGCCGGGGATGGCGCTCAGGTGATAGGTCAGGAGGTAGGTCTGGCCCGAGTAGTCCTCGGCCCAATCGATGTCGCCGTTCGCCTTCGCGCGCGCTCGATACGCGGCGCTCGGGAAGTACTGCACGCGGAGATCGATCGCGCGATCGAACGCGGGCCACACGCTCTGCGCGAACCCGAGCAGCGCGCCCGCCGTGTTGAACGCGAAGTCGCCGTACGAGAACTGGTACGCGAAGCCGTCCTTGATCTCGACGCCGAGGAACAGCAGCTGGGACAGGCCCATGCCGACGAGCGCGCTCGTCGTGCGATCGTAGCCGCCCCACTGCGAGAGCATCTCGGTTCCCCACCGACCGAGCCCGAGCGTCGCCCATGCGTGACCGAGCTTGTCGGCGCCGCCCGCGTACGTGTTCGGCGAGAACAAGCCATCACCGCCTGCGCGAAACGGATGCGTATCTCGCCGGTACCAAGCGAAGTACGTCCACGTCACGAAGCCTGCGTAGATTCCACCGAGCGTCAGCGCGGAGGCGAGCTTGCGATGATCGCCCGCCGGTTTCGTCCGGATCGAGAGCACCGGTGCGGGCGAGAGGTCGAGCCACGGGCTAGCACCGGGGTATTCCCCATTGTCAGCTGCTGCGGCTTTCGGATCATACGAAGAAGGCGCGGGAGGGTCGGTGGCTACTCGATCAGCCACCGCTTCGCGCTGCAAGCACGTGATCAGCAAGCACGCTGCAACAGCGCCACGCATGGTGCGTCCTTCGCACGCAGCCTGGGTGAAGACAAGGTCGAGCACCTCAACTTCCTGAGGGTCCGTGACGGGCCACCGCCAAAGTGGCAACCTGCGTCAACCAACTTGAGTTACTAGACGTTTCATAATAGTTTGCCGAGTACCCGCGGCACTAACCACCACGGGCTTTCCCCTAGCTTTATGACTGCTGGAACCCTATGGGTGATCTGCCACTGCCTCGCGGTCGTGGTGTTCTTTAACCGGTACATCGCCGGGATCATCCTTCGAGTGGTTCGCCACAAGAACTGGGACGAGACTCGCGACGACTACGAGCCCACCGTCACGACCATCATCCCGATGTTCAACGAGGGCGCGGCGATCAAAGAGACGCTCGAGAGCATCCTCGCGTCGAACTATCCGGCCGGCAAGCTCGACGTCATCTGCGTCGACGACTGCTCCACGGATGACAGCTACGAGCTCGCTCGCGAGATCGCGAAGAAGTCCGGCGGTCGCCTGCGCGTCCTCCGCAACCGCACGAACATGGGCAAGCGCCGCTCGATCATCCGCGCAACGCGCGAGGCGTCGAGCGAGATCATCGTGTCGGTCGACTCCGACGTGGTGATCGACAAAGACGCGGTGAAGCAGCTCGTCCGCCGCTTCACCGACGACAAGATCGCCGCCGTCGGCGGTTGGGTCGACGTTCGCAACAAGCAGGAGAACTGGCTCACCCGCATGCAGGTGGTGAAGTACTGGTACTCCTACTTCTTCATGAAGAACCTCGAGTGGGGGTTCCGTCGCGTGATGTGCCTCTCGGGCTGCCTCACCGCGTATCGCCGCTCGGTGCTGATCGAGCTCGAGCCGATCCTCGAGACCCGCGAAGTCCTCGGCGTCCCGATCAAGTACGGCGAGGATCGCTTCCTCACCCGCCAGATCGTCAAGGCCGGCTACCTGACCACGATGACGCTCGAGGCACGCTGCCGCACGTTCGTGCCGTCGACGTTGTCCGGGTACTTCTCGCAGCAGCTCCGCTGGCGCCGCTCGAACATCGTCGACTACGCGGGCGGCATGAGCCACGTGTGGCGCCTGAACCCCGTGCTCGCCATCCACTTCTTCTCGCTGTTCGTGCTGCTGCTGATCTATCCGATCGCGATCGTGCGAGCCCTGATGTCGTTCAAGTTCTTCCCGGGCCTCATGACCGTCGCGATGTTCAGCGTCGTGTTCGGATGTATCTATCGCTTCCGCACCCGCAAGCTCGCGGGCGAGGAGCGCGTCGGCGTGCTGTCGTTCCTGCCGCTGACCGTGCTCATGCCGGTCACGTATGCGCTGCTCACCCCGCTCGCGCTGTTCACCTTGGACACGTCGAACTGGGAGACGCGCAACCACGAAGAGCCCGTCGAGAAGGAAGCGCCAGAAGGCGTCGGTACCAGCGTCGAGATCCCGGGGGCAATCCCCGAGGCGATGCTGGAGCTGGTCTCCGAGCCCGTGATGATCGCCGAGGCCATCACGGCAACCGGCAGACTTCGCCGGGCACAATCTGCTGCACAACTTCCCGCCGCTTAGTGGTAGACAGCGTCGATGGAAGCCCCCGCTAGCCCTCCCAAGAACAAGTTCTGGGGAGCCGTTCAGCCGCAGATCGTCAAGATCTACAAGGTCGCCGGGCTCGTCGCGCTGACCGCGATCCTGATCGGATTGATCGGGTTCCTCGTCGTCAACGTCTTCTACTTCTTCGATCACACCTGGGTCCGCCCAGTCGTGCTCAGCCCGACGCACCAAAAGGTCGTCGAGTCGTCCACCCAGCTCGCCGATGCCAAGCTGCGCAACAGCCAGCTCGACACCGAGAAGATCGAGATCGACGCGAAGCTCGCGGAGATCGATCGCACGGTCACCTCGACGGACAAGCTGCTCACCGAGGCGCCGACCACGACGACGAACTGGGAGATGCAGGTCGACCTCGAGGAGCTGCGCCTCAAGAAAGAGAACGCGCTCGGACAGAAGGCGCCGCTCGCGCAGCGCCTCGAGAGCCTGAAGCTGCGCAAAGCAGATCAAGACGCCGTCGTGAAGCGGCTCGAAGCTGCGCCGTACCTGCGCGCGGTCAACAACAAGGTCGTCCTCGCGTTCGTGCCGTATCAGAACCTGCGCAACGTGAAGCTCGGAACGAAGCTCTATGCGTGCTCGTGGGGCCTCGTCGCGTGCAGCAATGTCGGCAAGGTCACCGCGGTCCTCGACGGTGAAGTCACGGAGCAGCACCCGCACGACGAGAGCATCCAGCGCGGTGTGATGGTGGAGATCGACGTGTCCTCGGCAGCGGCGGGCGAGACGGTGCTGTTCGCGGGCTCGAAGCCGCTCTGGCTGTTCTGAGGCGACACTGATGCCCCGCCAGCGCGAACGCCTCCGGCAAGCGTTCCTCGCTGACGCGATCGACACCCTGAATCGATCGCTCGACTACCAGGAGACGCTCGCGGCGCTCGCGTGGGTCGTGGTGCCCAGGATCGCGGACTGGTGTGCGGTCGATGTCCTCGAGGACGACGAGCTCCGCCGCCTCGCCGCGGCACACATGGATCCCGCGAAGATCCAGATGGTGAAGGAGCTCGAGGATCGCGGCGCGACGCAGCGCACCGCGCAGTGGCGCGTGCTGTCGAGCGGCAAGCCGGAGCTCGCGCAGATCACGCGCGAGATGATCGAGGGGAGCAGCGAGCCCGACGAGATCAAGCGGCGCGTGGTCGAGCTCGGCCTGCGCTCGTACCTCGTGGTGCCGCTCCGTCGAGGAACCGAGATCGCCGGTGCGATCACGATGGCGACCGCGGAGTCCGATCGCACGTTCGACGATAGCGACCTCGCGCTCGCGATGCAGCTCGCGGATCGCGCGTCGGTCGCGATCGAGCACGCGCACTTGTTCCGGCAAGCGGAGCGCGCGCTCGTCGCGTCGGCGGTGGAGCGCGAGCGCCTCGCACAGCTCATCGATGCAGCGCCGGTGGCGGTGGGCATCTTTCGCGGAACCGACTTCGTCGTCGAGACCGCGAACACGGCGTTCCTCGCGCTCTATCGCGGTCGCGATGTCGTCGGACTCACGGCCCGCGATCTCGATCCCCAGGGTGACCGCGTCAAAGAGCTCGAACGCATGTGGCAGACCGGCGAGCGGACGCAGCAATTGGAGTCGCCCGTCGCGTTCGACTGGTCGGGCACGGGGATCGTCGAGACTCGGTACTTCAACATCTCGCGCGCGCCGCTTCGCGATGCGAGCGGCCAGATCGACGCGATCGTCACGTTCGGCGTCGACATCACCGAGCAGGTCTTTGCGCGCCGGCGGATCGAAGAGGCGAAGGTCCAGGCCGAGCTCGCGAGCCGCGCGAAGGACGAGTTCCTCGCGATGCTCGGCCACGAGCTCCGCAACCCCCTCGCGCCGATCCTGACCGCACTCGAGCTGATGGAGCTGCGTGCGCCTCAGCAGCTCGAACGCGAGCGCTCCGTGATCGCTCGCCAAGTACAGCACGTGATCCGCCTCGTCGACGATTTGCTGGACATCTCGCGCATCACCCGCGGTGGCGTCGAGCTGCATCGCGAGATCGTGGATCTCTCGGACATCGTCGCGAAGGCCGTCGAGCAAGCGAGCCCGCTCCTCGAGGAGAAGAAGCACGAGCTGCTCACGGACGTGCCTCGCGGGATCCTCGTCAACGGCGATCCCGTGCGACTCGCGCAGATCCTTTCGAACCTCGTCACGAACGCGGCGAAGTACACGAAGGCGGGCGGCAAGATCTCGATCGTCGTCGCTCGGGAAGGCAACGACGCGACGATCCGCGTGCGGGACACCGGTGTTGGTATCGCGCCCGACGTTCTCCCGCGCGTCTTCGAGACGTTCTACCAAGTGCGGCAATCGATCGATCGCGCACGCGGTGGTCTCGGTCTCGGCCTCGCGATCGTGCGCAGCCTCGCGCGCGCACACGGTGGCGAAGCGACCGCGACGAGCGAGGGCATCGGCTCCGGTAGCGAGTTCGTGGTGACGCTCCCCGCTCTCGACGGACAGACCGTCCCGCGCGCGGCGGGAACGCCGATCCTCGGCTCTCATCCGCTGCGGCCTGAAACGATCCTGCTCGTCGACGACAACCAGGATGCGATCTCGCTGCTCGCAGAGGCGCTCGGAAATCGCGGCTTCCAGACGTTGGTCGCGCACGACGCACCGTCCGCGCTCGTGCTCGCGCGACGAGAGAAGCCGCAGATCGCGCTGCTCGACATCGGGCTACCGGTGATGGATGGCTACGAGCTCGCGCGAAAGATCCGCGACACTCCGGATCTCGCTCACGTCCAGCTCGTCGCGATCACCGGCTACGGCCTGCCCACCGATATCGAGAAGTCGAAGGCGGCGGGATTTGCGGCACACCTCGTGAAGCCGATCAAAGTCGACGAGGTGCAAGAGGTGATCGAAACGCTGGTCGCAGCGGCGCGCACGAAGTCGCTACCGCCGCGCTAGATCGCTTCGCAGAAGTTCACCGACCGCTTCGATAAGCGAAGCTCCGATTGTGAACCAACCTGCCGAGATCCTTGGCTACCCCAACTGGTGTGGTGTGGGGTAACCGAGGAAAAGTTGATCAAACCGCTGCGGATCTCGTCGGCGGTTTGCGTTTACCATGATGGTGGCTGGTTTCGGCACCTCGCACGCTAACGCGGTGGGGTCGCAGGGTCGTGGGTTTCGCTGGAGGTAAGCGAGCGATGAGCGAAGAAAAAACTCGGGTCGGACAGACGCCGGACAACAACGGAGCCGGACCTGTGCGGCAAGCGAACGGTGAGCCGGCGATGCGCCCCGCAGAAGGCAGTGGCTCGATCCGTCCGCCCGACGAGCCGACGATCCAGCAGCAGGTGATCCCGAAGGGTCCCAAGACGCTTCACGGCATCGTCGATCGCTCGCGCACCCCGAGCGGCGCGATCAAGCCGAACGATTCGACGATGGTCCTCGGCAACGCTGGGGCAGTCCCCGCACCGGGCACGTTCCCCGGCGGAACGCCGCAACCCGGAACCACGCCCGTCGTCGCGCCTCCGACCGCGAACACCATCGCGCAAGGTCCGAGCAAGACCGGCAACACCGAAGAGTCCGGCCTCCTACCGCGCACGGGCAAGAGCGCGTGGGACACGTTCGATGGCGCGTCGACGGCAGTCCACGCGACGAGCGCAGCGCCTCACCCCGGCGTTCGCATCAACCAGTACGAGATGATCAAGATGATCGGCGAAGGCGGTATGGGAACCGTCTTCCTCGCTCGCGACCTTCGCCTCGGTCGCCGCGTCGCGATCAAGTTCCTCCAGTCGAACCAGCCGGAGATGACCCAGCGGTTCCTCGTCGAAGCGCGCACCACCGCGCGCTGCCAGCACGACAACATCGTCGTCATCTACGAAGTCGGCGAGCACAACGGCGCGCCGTACATCGTCCTCGAGTTCTTGAACGGCAAGCCGCTGACGGAGTACACGCAAAACGGCCAGAAGCTGCCGTACGCGAAGGCCGTCGAGATCATGTCGTCGATCTTGAAGGCGCTGCAGTGCGCGCACGAGCACGGCATCGTTCACCGCGATCTCAAGCCCGACAACGTGTTCATGCAGGAGTCGGGCAACGTGAAGGTGCTCGACTTCGGCATCGCCAAGGTGCTGCAGCAAGGCGCCGGTGACGAAGCGCAGAAGATGTCGGGCGGCATTCGCATGCCGAGCCCGCTCGAGCTCGCGACCGGTACGAACACGAGCCTCACGCGTGTCGGCACCATCATGGGCACGCTGAAGTACATGTCCCCCGAGCAGTGGGGCATCGGCATCGAGATCGATCACCTCACCGACATCTGGGCCGCGGGCGTGCTGCTCCACCGCATGATCTGCGGTCGGCACCCGCTCCATCCGCTCGACGGCAACCAGCTCGTCGTGACCGCGATGCTCGAGCTTCCGATGCCATCGATGCAGGAGGCAGCGCCGCCGGACGTGCCGCGCGAGCTGATCCAGATCGTCGACCGCGCGCTGCTCAAGGACAAGTCGCTGCGCTGGCAGAGCGCCGCCGAGATGCTCGCGGCGTTGCAGCCGTTCATGCCCGGCACGCGCCAGCAGACGCTGCAGATCGACGAGAGCCCGTACGCGGGTCTCTCGGCGTTCCAGGAGACCGACTCCGCGAAGTTCTTCGGCCGTAACCGCGAGATCGCGGCGATGGTCACGCGCATCCGCGATCGTCCGCTCATGGGCGTCGTCGGTCCGTCGGGTATCGGCAAGTCGTCCTTCGTTCGCGCCGGTCTCGTTCCCGCACTCAAGCGCTCGGGCGAGATGTGGGAAACGATCGTGCTCCGTCCCGGCCGCAAGCCGCTCGAAGCTCTCGGCGCGGTGATCTCGCCGATGGTCGCGACCGCGGCGAACCTCGCCGACGAGATGGACGAGCAGAAGAAGCTCGTCGAGACGCTGCGCCGCGAGCCGGGTCACCTCGGTCACGTGCTGCGCGGACGTGCGCGCCGCGACAACCGTCGCTTGCTGCTGTTCGTCGATCAGTTCGAGGAGCTGTTCACGCAGACGACGGACCCCGACGAGCGCGCCGCGTTCATGGCATCGCTGGCCGCGGTCGCCGACGACGCGACGAGCCCGCTGCGCGTGGTGGTCTCGATTCGCGCGGACTTCCTCGATCGCGTCGCGGAGGATCCGCAGTTCCTGAACGAGCTCACGCAGGGCTTGTTCTTCCTCGGCGCGATGAGCCGCGAAGGCCTGCGCGAAGCGATCACGCAGCCCGCCGAGATGGCCGGCTTCCAGTTCGAGCTCCCCGCCACCGTCGACGACATGCTCGATCACCTCGAGACCACGCCCGGTGCGCTGCCGCTGTTGCAGTTCGCCGCGAGCAAGCTGTGGGATGCGCGTGACAAGTCGCGCCGCAAGCTGACGCACTCCGCGTACACCCAGATGGGTGGCGTCGCCGGTGCGCTCGCGAGTCACGCCGATCGCGTGATCCACGATCTCGGCCAGCAGCGCCAAGCGCTCGCGCGCGCGATCCTGTTGCGTCTCGTCACGCCGGAGCGCACGCGCGCGATCGTTCCGCTCGCCGAGCTGCGCGAGCTGTCGCGCGAGGTCGGCGAAGTGCAGCGCTTGATCGATCAGATGGTCGACGCTCGCCTGCTCGTCGTGCAGACGCTCGATGGCGGCAAGGGCTCGACGGTCGAGATCGTGCACGAGTCGCTCGTGCAGGGTTGGCCGATGCTGCGCCGCTGGCTCGACGAGAACCAGGACGATGCTCAGCTCGTCGATCAGCTGCGGACCGCTGCGCGCCAGTGGGGTAGCAAGAACCGCGACTCGGGCCTTCTGTGGCGCGGCGAGATGGCCGACGAGGCCAAGAAGTTCAAGAAGCGCTACAAGGGCCCGCTGTCGGACACCGAGCGCGCCTTCCTCGAGGAGGTCGTGAACTTCGAGATCGCCGCAGCGAGAAAGAAGCGCACGGCGGTCGTCGCCGGCTTCGTGATCCTGTCGGGCATCGTCGTCGCGACGATGATCTTCCTCGTGATGATCCAGAAGTCACGCAAGGAAGCGAAGCGTCAGGCGAACGCGGCGCTGATCGCGAAGAACGATGCAGAAGAGGCACGCGGCGTGGCCGAAGTCGCGAAGACCAAGGCCGAGCAAGCGCTGATCGATCTGCAGAAGAAAGAATCCGAGCGCGCGAAGGCCGAGGCCGACAAGAACGTCGTCGTGAAAGAGAAGCAGGTCGTCGACACGAAGCTCGACGTCGCCGAGGAAGACCTCGCGAAGAAGAACAAGGAGCTCGAGGAAGCTCTGAAGGTCGCGCAGGCAAACGCGAAGAAGGCGCAGGAAGCGGCGACGGTGGCCGAGGCGGCGAAGGCCGTCGCGGAGTCCGAGCGCAAGAAGGCCGAGGAGCTCGCAGCGATCGAGACCAGGCGCCGCGAAGCGATGGAGAAGCAGGTCGGCAAGACCATCGAAGTCCTGCACTAGTCACGAACCGATTCGTTCTATCTCGGCGGCGGGGGCCGCCGTTTTCACTGTCCGCGGGGAAACCAACTCATGATCAAGGCCACTCTCTTGGGGCTCGGGCTCGTGCTGAGCTCGACCGTCGCGTTCGCGCAACCGAAGCAGCCGAAGGAAAAAGCGCCCGCGCCGGCGCCCACTCCGACGCCGATTCCAAAGCCGGATACTCCGAAGCCGCCCGACGAGAAGGCCGGCCAGAACGAGTCACTCCAGCACGGCGCGACGGACGAGCGTCCCTGGGCCGCGGGCGTCTCACCGGAGCGCCAGGCAAACGCGCTCAAGCTGTTCCACGCGGGCAACAAAGAGCTCAACAACGGTCTCTTCGATAACGCGATCAAGCAGTACCGCGCTGCTCTCAAGGAGTGGGAGCACCCGGCGATCTACTACAACCTCGCGCTCGCGCTGCTCAAGCTCGACCAGCCGCTCGAGGTCTACGACTCGCTGCAGCTCGCGATCAAGTTCGGCCCTGCCCCCCTCGAGGCCGACAAGTACGAGCACGCGCAGGAGTACATCCTCCTCGTCTCGCAACAGATCGCGAACGTCGAGGTCACCTGCAAGAAGCCGGGCGCGAAGGTCTCGCTCGATGGCAAAGAGGTGTTCACCGTCGACGCGAATGGTAAAGGCGGCTTCCACAAGCAGCGCGTGCGCATCGGTCGCCACACGTTCATCGCCGAGAAGCCGGGCGTCAACGTCGAGGCCGAGGCGTCGTTCATCGGCCCCGGCGAGACGTTCCGCATCGAGCTGAACCTCTACTCCGCCGAGGAGCTCACGCGTACGAAGCGACGCTGGGAGAAGAAGTGGATGCCGTACGCGGTGCTCGGCGGCGCGGTCGCCGTCGGTGCGTTCGGCGCGCTGATGCAGGTGTCCGCGGGATCGAGCTACGACGAGTTCGATCAGAAGGTCGCGCGCTGCAACATGGACTCGAACGGCATGGGTTGCGCGCAGAGCGAGGTCGTCTCGCTGCGTGACTCGGGCGACACGAAGAAGACGCTCGGCTACATCGGCTATGGCGTCGCCGGTGCGGCCGTCATCGCGGGCGTCACGATGCTCTATCTGAACCGCGAGACGAGCTACCAGATCACCGCCGACGAATACAAGAAACAGCTCCGCGCGCAGGGCAAGGACACCCGCACGGCGATCCAATTCACTCCCATGCTCGCCCCCGACGCTGCGGGCGCCATGATCCACGGCAGCTTCTAGGAGCCTTCGACTTATGCTTTCGACTCTACGTACCCTCACGCTCGGAGCTTTCGCTGCGCTGCTAGCGAGCTGTGCCTCCGACGCGACCAGCGTCTTCTGTCCCACCACCGGCATCGTGTGTCCCGAAGGAACGGTCTGCGCAGCGGCGCAGCCGGTCTGTCTCGCGACGAGCTGCGGCAACGGCGTCTCCGACCCCGGCGAGCAGTGCGACGACGGCAACATCATCGACGGTGATCGCTGCTCGGCGCTGTGTCGCGTCGAAGAGTGCGGCAACAACGTCATCGATCAGTCGGCCGGCGAAGAGTGCGACGACAACAACGCGATCGGCGGTGACGGCTGCTCCGCGAATTGCCGCCGCGAGAGCTGCGGCAACGGCGTGACCGACGTCGGCGAGGAATGCGACGACGCCAACCTCGACAACCAGGACGGCTGCACGGGCACGCCGATCGAGATCAGCGACGGCATGGGCGGGACGATGCGGAGCCCCGAGCCGTGCATGTCGCGCGAGGTCTGCGGCAATGGCATCAAGGACTTCCAGGTCGGCGAAGTCTGCGACGACGGCAACACCGCGAGCGGCGATGGCTGTAACTCGGACTGTCGCTCCGGCGAGGGCTGCGGTAACGGCATCGTCGATCCGGGCGAAGAGTGCGACGACGGCGACAACGACGATCACGATCGCTGCCGCAACAACTGCAAGGTCGCGGTCTGCGGCGACGGCATCGTCGAGTCGACGGGCAATCGCGAAGCGTGCGATGGCGGTAACGAAGCGAACCCCGCGCCGGTCGAGACGGCGGACTGCAACATCGACTGTACGAGCGCGGTCTGCGGCGACGGCAAGGTGAACGTCCACACGGTTCCCTCCGAGCAGTGCGACAAGGGCGCCGGCCAGAACGGCAATAACCGCGACTGCCGCTCCGACTGCCAGAACAACATCTGCACCGACGGCTTCCAGAACACCGAAGGCCCGCTCCACGTCGAGGCCTGCGACGACGGTGATCAGGACAACTTCAACGCGTGCAACAACGCGTGTCAGTCCGCGACGTGCGGAAACATGACGATCGAGAACGGCGAGATGTGCGACGACGGCAATCTCGACGACACCGACGCGTGCATCTCGTGCACGAACGCGAAGTGCGGCGACGGTCACCTCCAGACCGGCGTCGAGCAGTGCGACGACGGCGACACGATGAACGGCACGAACAACTGCTCGAGCACGTGCCGTATCGAAGGGTGCGGTAACGGCATCCTCGATCCGGGCGAAGAGTGCGACGACAACGAGGTCCCCTCGCCGCTCCCGAACGCGCCGGTGAACGCGAACGCGTGTGTCGGTCAGTGCAAGATCGCGCGTTGCGGTGACGGCTTCCTGCGCACCGACATGCAGAGCACCGAGCAGTGCGACGATGGCGACAACGACAGCGGCGACGGCTGCTCCGCCACCTGCCGCAACGAAGGCTGCGGTAACGGCCAGATCGATCCGGGCGAGCAGTGCGATGGCGGCGAGAACCCGCCGATCGGCGGCGATGGCTGCGACGTGAACTGCCAGCTCGAGGACTGCGGCGACGGCTTCGTCGACGTGGGCGAGCAGTGCGACGGCAACGGCGCCGGCGTCGGCGGCCAGACCGCGGGCTGCAACATCGATTGCACCTTCGCGGTGTGCGACGACTTCAAGATCAACACCGCCGCCGGCGAGCAATGCGATGACGGTCCGGTCAACAACGCGGACAACCGCGACTGCAAGACGGACTGCAAGCTCAACATCTGCACGGATGGCAAGCTCAACACGCTCGGCCCGCTGCACATCGAAGGCTGCGACGACGGCAACCAGGACCCGAACGACGCTTGCTCGAACAGCTGCACCAGCGCGAGCTGTGGCAACGGCACCGTCAACCCGGGCGAGGAATGCGACGACGGCAACAGCATCGAGACCGATGCCTGCACGAACATCTGCAAGCTCAACATCTGTGGCGACGGCAAGGTTCGCGCGGGCGTCGAAGAGTGCGATACGGCACCGGCCACCGTCGGCGCCTTCACCTACGACTGCTCGCCTGCCGCCGGCGCATCACCGTCGCGGCCGGGCTGCCGCCTCGAGCGCTGCGGTAACGGCATCGTCGACGACGGCGAGACGTGCGATGACGATCTCACCGCGGCAGGCACCTCGGCCGCCGGACAGATCGCGGCATCGTTCAGCCTCGACGGCTGCGACAACCAGTGCCACGTCGAGTTCTGCGGTGACGGCATCGAGAACAACGTGGTCAACGGAACGCCCACCGAGGAGTGCGATGGCGACGGCACCGGCACGCCGGGCGAGACCGTCGACTGCAACATCAACTGCACCAACTCCGAGTGCGGCGATGGCATCCTGAACGTGCTCGACGGCGAGCAGTGCGACGACGGCTGCGGCGGCGACGGCTGCTCGGTGGCCGACAACGGCGATGGCTGTACGTCGCTGTGCAAGTTCGAGCGCTGCGGCAACAACGTCGTCGACGCGGGCGAGCAATGCGACAAGGGCCTGGCGGGTGACTCGACCTGCTACGGGTCGAGCGATCCGCGCGGCTGTCTGTCGATCGCGTGCAACAACGGACGCATCGATACCGGCGAGACGTGCGAGCCGCCGAACACGCGCGGATGCAGCGCGGCGTGCCAGACGATCCTGTTCTGCGGCGACGGAGTGGTCACCGCCGGCGAGACCTGCGATCCGCCGAACACCACGACGTGCAACTTCGATTGCACGCTGTCGGGCTGCGGCGACAGCAAGGTGAACGTCAACGCGACCCCGGCCGAGGTGTGCGATCCGGGTGGTGGCAGTGGAACCCCGACGCAGACCGCGGCGTGCGACAACGACTGCACGCCGAACGTGTGCGGCGACACGCATATCGGTACCAACGAGGACTGCGATGCAGGCACCGCGGGGAACGGCTACGGAAAGAACTGCCTCCCGAACTGCAAGACCAACGTCTGCGGTGATGGCTTCGTCGACGGTGAGGGTGTTGGCCTCGCGAACACCGAAGCGTGCGATGACGGCAACGTCACGACCGAGACCGCGGCGAACTGCGCCAGCTACAACACGTCGTGCCTGTTCTGCAGCAATGACTGCGACACGCCGCTGACGTTCACGGGACCGTACTGCGGTGATGGCTCGACGAATGGCCCCGAGACGTGTGACGACTCGGGAGCGACCAACGCGACGAACGCGTGCGCGTACTCGGTCGTCAACACGCCGAACACCTGCACCGCATGTCACGGCTGCACGACCGTCAACCTCACCGGTCCGTACTGCGGTGACGGCGCGATCTCGAATGGCGAAGCATGCGATCCGCCGAACGTCGTGCCGACGAGCACGACGACCGGTTGCAGCGCGACCTGCACGATCGTCCCGCGCCTCGCCTCGTGTGGCAACGGCATCATCGATGCGGGTGAGACCTGCGAGCCGCCGAGCACGAACGTCTGCAACTCGTCGTGTCAGGTCGCGTTCTGCGGCGACGGCACGTGTGGTACGGGCGAAAACGTCGGCAACTGCATCTTCGATTGCCACTGCGGGAACGGAACGCTGGAAGCGATCCTCGGCGAGGATTGCGACATGGCGGACTTCGGTGGACAGACGTGTGCGGACTACGGATTCCCCGCGGTCTCCGGGTCTCCCGCCTGCAACACGAGCTGCGTAGCGACGATCGGTACCTGCAGTAACTAGCGCGAATTGTGCGCTGCAGCATATTTGCTGCGGCGCAACATCGTGGTATAGGGCTGCTCCATATGCAGCTCTCGTCGCTCAAGATCATCGTCACCGGTGCCGCTCAGGGAATGGGCGCGCACTTCGCTCGTCGGCTTGCAGAGGCCGGCGCTCAGGTCGCCGCCGGCGACGTCCTCGAGGAGGGCCTGGCCCAACTCGCGGAGTCGACGCGCGGATTGCCGGGCAAGGTCCACACGAAGAAGCTCGACGTGTCGAGCGAGGCCGAGGTCGGCGCCTTCGTCGACTGGGCCTACGGTGCGATGGGCGGGCTCAACGGCCTCGTCAACAACGCCGGCATCCTGCGCGACGGACTGCTCGTCAAGAAGGACAAGACCACGGGCGAAGTCTCGAAGCTCACGAAGGACAAGTGGGACGCGGTCATCGGCGTCAACCTGACCGGCGCGACGCTGATGGTGCGCGACGTCGTCGCGAAGATGGCGTCGGCGGAGCAGAAGCCCGGCGTGATCGTGAACATGTCGTCGATCGCACGCCACGGTAACCGCGGCCAGTCGAACTACGTTTCGGCGAAGGCCGCGCTCGCGGCGAACACGCTGACGTGGTCGCGCGAGTTCGGCGCGTTCGGCATTCGCGTAGGCGCGGTGGCGCCCGGAATGATCGAGACGCCGATGACGCAGGGAATGAACCAGAAGGCGCGTGATGCGCTGGTAGCGAACATCCCGGTCGGCCGCATCGGCGTGCCCGAGGACATCTGGCTCGCCGTGAAGTTCGTGCTCGAGTGCGACTACTTCAACGGTCGCACGATCGACGTCGACGGCGGCCTCGCGATGTGAGCTCGTTCGCGATCAACTAGTTGATCGTGAACGCCACCGAGCCGAGCGACGCACCGTCGGCCGATCGAACTTCGACCTCCCACGCACCGGCCTTCGGGATCGTGCGGCGCGACGAGGTCGACCACTTCTTGGATCCGATCTTCATGGTCGCGGTCCAGACCTCTTTGCCGTCGCGCTTCCAGACGTGCTTCACGCTGCCTTCGGCGTTGCGCACGAGAGACCAGACCCAGACGGTGGTGCCGGCGGGAAAGCTCGTCGCTTCACCGACGATCTCTCGCTTCTCGACACCGGTGCCCGCCTTCACCTCGGCAGATGCATCACCGGCGGATGGAGCCGGCTTTGAATCCGCGGGCGGCGTCGGCGTCGGAGCTTTGTCCTGCGCGAATGCCGTGGTCGAAAGAGACAGAGAAAGAGCGAGCGCAAACATAGTCGAGTGCTTCATGTGGAATCCCTCCGCGTTCTGAACGCGGCGACCATACGCGCTATTCGCGATCGACCAGGCGCGCGAGCGTGCGAATACCGTCGGCGACACGGTCAGACCACGGGGTTCCCGCAGAGATACGAATGAAGTTGGCAAACCTCTGTCGCGCAGAAAATAGTGGGCCGGGAGCGACGACGATCCGTTTGCGCAGCGCTGCCTCGTGAAGCGCGAGTGCATCGACACCGGCGGGCAGCTCGACCCACAACACGAAGCCACCGCGGGGAGAGGACACGCGCGTTCCATCGGGAAACTGAAGCGCGATCGCCTCGCGGTACCGCTCGACGTTGCCGGCGAGCGCAGATCGTAATCGTCGAAGGTGACGATCGTATCCACCTGATGACAAGAACTCGGCGACCGCCATGCCCGGCAAGGTCGGGCACGCGAGCGACTGGCCGTACTTCAAGCGAACGACGCGATCGTGCCAGCGACCACCGGCGATCCATCCGACGCGATAGCCGGGCGCGAGCGTCTTCGAGACGGAGCTGACGAGGAGCACGTGGTTGTCCTCGCTCGGCCCCGAGAACGATCGCAGCGGACGCGGATGCGATCCGTCCCAGACGAGCTCGCCGTAGACATCGTCTTCGATCACCGGGATGTCGTGGCGACGCGTCAGCTTCACGAGGCGCTCGCGCTCGTCGTCGGGCATCACCGTGCCGAGCGGGTTCGACGCCGTCGGCGTGATCACCAGTGCCTGTACGCTCTGCGCACGCAGTGTCTCCTCGAATGCGGACACGTCGAAGCCCGTGCGCGGATGCGCGGGGATCTCGAGCGCGCGCATGCCGAGACTCTCGATCGCTTGCAGCACACCGAAGTACGCGGGCGACTCGACGGCGATCACGTCCCCCGGCTTCGCGACGGCACGCAGTGCGAGCGAGAGTCCTTCGGTCGCGCCGACCGTGGTGCACAGATCGTGTTCCGTGATCGCGACGCCGAGCTCGGCGGCACGCCGCGCGATCTGCCGGCGCAGCGTGAGCAGACCGGGTGCACCTTCGTAGCGCGCGCCGACCGTCGAGATCTCGCGCGTGATCTGATTGATGATCCGATTGAGCGCGGCGATCGGGAGGTACGAGGGATCCACCGTGGCGCACCCGAGCGGCAAGAGCTCCGGATCGCGCATCGCGGACAGGATCTTCGTGTACGCGTCGCTGACCGTGACCTTCGATGGCGTGATGCACGTGCGCGGCGTACGCGGATCCGCCGTGAGCAAGGCGCGCGGGCGTACGAAGTGGCCGGACTTCGGCCGCACCTCGATGAGGCCGGCGTTCTCGAGGCGCAGATACGCTTCGAGCACGGTCGCGACGCTGACGCTGCGCTCCTGCGCGAGGCGCCGCACCGACGGCAATCGATCACCGGCTCGCAGCGCGCCGCGATCGATCGCTTGGCCGAGTTCGTCGGCGAGGTGCTCGTAGAGAAATCCTCCGGTAGCCACCATGCGCGAAAGTGTACTCATCGGACCGAAACTCGACCAGTACAGTTCTGAAACCGCCGAGCAGCACAGCACCGGAGTAGGATCGCGGCGTGGTGCGCAGGTTCGCTGCTCTGTCGATCATGACGATCGCGTGTGGTCGCGTGGACTTCGACGCACGGGACGGCGGCTCGATCGACGCGAACCTCGGTCCGCGCATCGTCGACGCCGCGCTCGGCAACGCGCACACGTGCGTGATGGCGAGCACCGGACAGCTCAAGTGCTGGGGCCAGAACGACTGGGGCATCCTCGGGATCGGCAGCTCGATCGCCGGTGCGTATCCGACGCCCGCGGCAATCCCGGAGCTCTCTCTCGGTAGCGAGCCTGTCGTCGATCTCGTCACGCTCGCGGACTACTCGTGTGCTCGCGTCGGCTCGGGAAACCTCACCACGCAGGACCTGGGCGATCAGCCAGGGGATGCGCCGGTCGTCCACTCGTTGGCGTCATTGTTTCCACCCTGACCAGCGTGTCGCCATGACACACACGCGCGCGCGCGCACGGCTGTCGAGAGATCGACGCACGCTGTACAGCGAACCGTCGATCGCGCCTGGAGCCGCGCAATCCGCGGGGTTCGCGTGCGGACACGTGATGCCTCGGCGTGGTTCGGCACTTGCTCTACGAGTTTCCTGGCATGGCAAGCGCCCCGACACCACCGACCTCACTCGTGGACCGGATGCTGTCGCCATTCGCGAAGGTGAAGCCCGGCGAGGCAGGCCTCGTGCTGATGATGACGCTGACCGTGTTCCTCATCTTGTGCGCGTACTACGTGCTCAAGACGACGCGCGAGGGGCTCATCTTGACCGGCGGCATGGCCGGCCTGCGCGGCGACGAGCTCAAGATCTACGCGAGCGGTGCGATGGCGCTGCTGCTCGCGGGCTTGATGCCTGCGTACAGCGCGCTCGCGAACCGAGTCCCGCGCATCAAGCTGATCAACGTCTCGTACATCGGCGTGCTCGCGTGCCTGGTGATCTTCTTCATCCTGGGGCGCGCGGGAGTCGGCGTCGGGCTCGCGTTCTACATCTGGCTCGGCCTCGTCAACATGTTCCTGATCGCGCAGTTCTGGTCGTACGCGAACGATCTCTATAACGAGGAGCAAGGAAAGCGGCTGTTCGCGATCATCGCGATCGGCGGCTCGGCCGGTGCGATCGTCGGCCCTAAGCTCACGGCGCTCGCGGGCACGTTCGAGCTCATGCTGTTCGCGGCCGGGCTGCTCGTCGCGTGCCTCGTGCTGTTCAACCTGATCGATCGTCGCGACCCGCCGTCCTCGCCGCTCGCGGCGGAGAAGGAAGCGCCGATCGGAGGCCCCGGTGGCTTCTCGCTGATCAAGAACGATCGCTATCTCCTGCTGATCGCGCTGATGTTGCTCGTCGCGAACCTCGTGAACTCGACGGGCGAGTTCCTGCTGTCGCGCGCCGCCGCGGATCACGCGGCATCCGTGATCCCCGGCGACGTGCACGACGCGGCGATCAACGACGCGCGCCGCGAGCTCATCAAGTCGTTCTACGGCGACTTCTTCTTCTGGGTGAACCTCGTCGGCTTCCTCGTGCAGGCGTTCATCGTCTCGCGCGCGATCAAGTGGCTCGGCGTGCGCAAGGCGCTGTTCGTGATGCCGATCGTCGCGTTCGGTACGTACGGCGTGATCGCGGCCGTCGGTGGCCTCGCGCTGACGCGCATCGCGAAGATCGCGGAGAACGCCACGGACTACTCGCTGCAGAACACGGTGCGCCAGGCGCTGTTCCTGCCGACGTCTCGCGCCGCGAAGTACAAGGCGAAGGCCACGATCGATACGTTCTTCGTCCGCTTCGGCGACACGATCTCCGCGATCCTCATCGGCGTCGGCCTGCACTCGCTCGGGCTCGGTGTGTACGAGCTCGCGATCATGAACGTCGCGCTGGTCGGTGTGTGGCTCGCGATCGCGAGCGGCATCGCGCGCCGTCACAGAAAGCTGGCCAAGCGATGATCCCGTCGCCCGCTAACAGCCTGCGCACGAGCGCGGCCAGCATCGGGATGCGCGCGATTCCGCCGGATCGGCCGAGCGTGTTGCCGCCGGCGATCGTGCTGTTCCTCGTGATGATCGCCCACGCGATCCTCGAGACGGCGCGTGATGCGTTGTTCCTGACCAAGCTCGGCCCGGATCGTCTCGGTTGGGCCTATGTCGCCATCGCGGCGGTCGCGCTCGTCGCGGTCATGGTCGTGCGCAGCTTCCGCGGCGTTCGCGAAGCGCGCGCGATGTTGCTCGCGTTCTTGCTGCTCGCGACGGCGGGAACGGCCGTCCTCGCCTTCGCGCTGTCGCAATCACCGTGGGCCGCGTTCGTGCTGTACGTGTGGACCGGGACGATCGCGACGCTCGTGGTGCCCGCGTTCTGGCTCGTGATCGAGCGCGACATCCGCATCGGCGACGCGAAGCGCCTCCTCGGTGCGATCGCCGCCGGTGGAACGCTCGGTGCGCTCTGCGGATCCGGCATCGCATCGCTCCTCGGTCACTTCTTCGACGCGCGCTACTTGGTGACCGCCGGCGCGATCGGGTTCGGCCTCGCGACGCTCTCGGTGCAGCTACTCCCCGCTGCGCGCACACCGACGCCGGCGGTGCCGGTCGAGGTGCACGAGGCGGCCCGCTCCGAGCCGCGTGGCCGACGGTACGCGCAGCTGCTGATCCTGCTCGCGATCGTGTCCACCGTGACGCTGACGATCGGCGATCTGATGTTCAAGCGATTGCTCGTCGAGCGCTTGCCCGGCGAGCAGCTCGCGACGGTGTTCGGTGCGACGTACATGGGTCTCAACGTGCTCGCGCTCGTGATCCAGCTCGTGGTCACGCCGCGCCTGCTCGATCGCATCGGCGTCGGCAGCGCGCTCGCGGTGCTGCCGTTCCTCGTGCTCGCGACGACGCTCGGCTTCGTGCTCACCGGCGCGGCGGTCGCCGTGTTCGCGCTCAAGCTCGCCGACGGCGGCCTGCGCAACAGCGTGCATCGCGTGGTCACCGAGATCCTGTTCGTGCCGATGCCGAGCCACGAGCGCGAACGCGCCAAGCCGCTCGTCGAGGTGTTCGGACAGCGCGGCGGTCAGGCGCTCGCGGCCGGCATCGTGCTCGCGATCGCCAACGATGCGAACGCGACGTGGTCGCTCGCCGTCGCCACCACCGCGACGGTTGTGCTGTGGTTGATCGTCGTCGCCACGATGCGCCGGGCGTACGTGCGCCGCTTTCGCGACAAGCTCGATGCGGCGGGGATCCATCGCGAGGCGCGCTTGCCGATGCTCGACGGCGCATCGATCGAGATGCTCGTCGAGACGCTCGCGAGCCCCGACGAGCGCGAGGCCCTCGCGGCACTCGATCTGCTCGCGCAGCGCGGCGAGCGCATCCCTGCCCTCGTGCTCTACCACCCGAGTGACACGGTGGTGCGCCATGCGCTATCGCTGCTCGAGGGCGAGTTGCGCCCCGATGTCGCGCGCGTGCTGCACCAGCTCACCGCGCATGCAGATCCGCAGATCCGCGCCGCCGCCCTCGCCGCGTCGAGCCGCACCGGCGTCCACCACGGCCAGCTGATCACCTCGCTCTCGGATCCCGAGCCCGACGTTCGCGCCGCGGCCGTCGTCGGACTCTCGCTGATCCGCCCCGCAAAGCGCGCGCACATCGTTCGCGACGTCGACGACGAGATCGCCGCGCTGCGCGACGGCTCCGTCGAGGAGCGCGTTGCCCTCGCACATGCGATCGCGCGGCAGCCCGACGATCGCTTCCGCGGGTTGTTGCTCCAGCTCGCGAGTCGGCGCGAGCCGAGCGTGATCCGAGAGGTGCTGCGTGCGTGGCAGCTCGCACCGCAGCTCGCGGACGTGGATCGCTTGTTCAAGCTGCTCGAGGATCCCCACGTTCGCGGCGATGCGCGCCGCGTGTTCATCGCAGGCGGGCAGCTGTACCTCGCGCGCCTCCTCGACGCCCTCGACGATCCGCGCACGTCGCTCGGCGTTCGCCGCCACCTCCCGCGCACGATCAGTCGGTTCTCGTCGCCCGAAGGTGCGGCTGCACTCGTCGCGCGTCTCCCTCGCGAGCCCGATGGGGCGACGCAGTTCAAGATCCTGCGCGCGCTCGGTCGCATGCGGGCCGATCAGCCCGGGCTCGCGCTCGATACCGAACCCGTTCGCGCGTACGCGCGGCGATCGACCGAGGACGCGATCCGGTACGCCGGCCTCGCGGCGGCGCTCGCGAAGCATCCCTCGCGACCGACGCCGGGGCTCGAGTTGTTGCGCGAGCTGCTCGAAGAGAAGCGACGCCACGCGATCGAACGCGTGTTCCGCGCACTCGGCATCCTCTATCCGCTCGACGATCTGCGAGGCGTCCACGACGCGTACGTCGGTAGTCACCCCGAGCATCGCGGTGCCGCGAGAGAGATCCTCGAGCACCTGTTGCCCGCGGAGCTGCGCGCACCGCTGCTCTCGTTCCTCGACGGCGAGAAGGGCAATGGCGTCCCCGATCAGGCCGAGCTCGACGAGCGCTATCCAACGCATCGCGATGTCATCGCCGCGCTGCTCGCCGATCCGAGCGACTCGCTGCGGTGCGTCGCCGCGCATCACGTCGCGGAGCTCCAGCTCGTCGAGCTACGTGACGAGCTCGTGCGCCTCAAGCCCGTGACCGAGTCCGCTCTCGTCACCAACGCCTTCGAACAGGCACTCGCGAGGCTCCATGGCTGATCCCCAGACCGCCGTCCAGCGCCTGCTGACGCTGCGCCAGTTTCCCGGGCTGTCCGAGGCCGCGCTCGACGAGCTCGCGATCATCGCGGAGAACGTCGTCGAGCTCGAGCACTCCGCCGGCGCGACGGTGATCACGCCCGGGCGGTCCGCACCGCTGCACCTCGTCATCGAGGGCAAGCTCGTGTCGGGGTCCGGACAGAGCTGGGGACCGCTCGAAGTCGTCGGCGCACTCGAGGCGATCGCCCGGCGACGTCGCGTCGAGCCGGTCACCGCCGAGCTCCCCACGCGCACGCTGCGCCTCGCCGCGAGCGACTTCCGCGAGATCCTCGAGGACAACTACGGCCTCCTCACGAGCGTGCGCCGATCGCTTGCACGTGGGTTGCTCGCGGAACCGCCGGCGTCGCCGATGCCGACCACGCGTGCGATCGAAACTCTCAGCGACGCTCCGCTCGGCATGGTCGATCGCCTGATCGTCCTCCGGCGCTACATGCCGTTCGGTCGCGGACGCATCGAAGCGCTCGCCGCCCTCGCACAGGCAACCGAGGAGGTGAGGCTCCCCGCGCGCACGGTGGTCGGTACGGCGGGCGATCCGGCGACCTCGGTGCTCGTGCTCGTCGAGGGAACGGTCCGCGGTGTCCGCGACGGCGTGTCGTTCGTCCTCGGACCGGGACACGCGCCCGGCGCGCTCGAGTCGCTCGCCGAAGTCGCGCACACGTCGACGATGTCGACCCTCACGCCGATTCGCGCGCTGCGCTTCCCCACCAGCGTGCTGTTCGACGTCCTCGAAGATCACACCGACCTCGGACTCGCGATGGTCGAGGCGCTCGCCGGCGCGCTCGTCGAACGCAGCCCCTCCCTCACCGATCGTCCCTACGTGAACTGATGCGCCACCTCCTCGCAATCGCCGTTCTCTCGTCGCTGACCTCGGTCGCGCACGCCGATCCGGTCGCATCCGTCAGCGATCCGACGAAGCCCGCGAGCGACACGCCGCTGGTCGTCGAGCCCGGCCCCGTGCCCGAGTTCGATCCGACGAAGCCCGACACCGATGGCACCGCACCCGCGCCCGATCGCGCGAGCGGCGTCGTCGTCGCGGAAGAGGAGCCATTCAGCAACACGCTGCGCGTCGTCCCGCGCACGCTGTTGTTCGTACCGCGATGGATGTTCTGGGGCTTCGCGCAGCCGTTTCGCGGCGCCGCGTACGTGTACGAGAAGTACAGCCTGCAGAACCGCGTGAAGGCGACGCTGTTCAACGACGACGGCACGTACGGCGTGTATCCGGTCGCGTCGTACTCCACGGACTTCGGCTTCGATCTCGGAGCGCGGTTCGTTCACTACGATCTGTTCGGCGAGCGCGAGCGCATCAAGCTGCGCGCGAACTTCGGCGGTCGGTACCAGCAAGCGTTCGGCGTCGAGCTGCGCAGCGGCGATCGCTTCGGCAAGCGCGTGAACGCGAGCATCGAGTCGCTGTACGAGAAGCGGCCCGACGAGCGGTTCTTCGGGATCGGCAACGCACCGATGCTGACCGAGATGCCGGCCGACCTGATCGATCCATCGCTCGCGAACACCGCGATCTCCTCGCGCTTCCGCGAGAACTGGTTCCGCACCATCGCCAAGCTCGAATCGCGGATCGCCGGTCCGTTCACCATGCGCGTGTCCGGCGCGTTCGCGATGCGCGAGTTCGCCGACTTCGCCGGCAGGGATCCCGGTGATCCGTTCGACTCCGACGACCGCGACGACTTCAACCTCGGCATCGAGCAGCGCTTCGACACCAGCAAGCTCGTCGGCTACGACCGCGGCGTCGACAACATCTACGTCGAGACCGAGCTGATCTACGACACCCGCCGCCCGTCGACAAAGTACGCGCCGCGCGTGCTCGACAGCGCGGGATGGTACGCGTCGATCCACGGCGGTCGCGCGATGGGCGTGTCCGGCGATCCCACGAAGTTCTATCGCTACGGCGGCGAAGTGCAGCGCTACTTCGATCTGTACGAGGGCAATCGCATCCTCACGCTGCGCGCGCTCGTCGATGCAACGACCGGTGGCGACGGCCGCACGGACTCGACGATCTCGTTCATCGATCTGCCGCGCCTCGGCGGCGCCGAGTTCCTGCGCGGCTATCCCGAGGGTCGCTTCCGCGACAAGGCGGTCGCTCTCGGCACCGCCGAGTACACGTGGGACCTCGGCAACTTCCTCGCGGCGTACACGTTCGTGGATGTCGGCCGCGCGCTCCCGACACTCGCCGCCCTCGATGACGGAGGCGCGGACGCGTGGCACGTCGGCTTCGGCGGCGGCGTCCAGGTCCACACCAACGCGAGCTTCCTCATGCGCGGCCAGCTCGCGTTCTCGCGCGAAGGCGATGCGTTCGTCGAGCTGGTGTTCTCGCCTGCGTTCGGCCGCCGCGAACGCGCCGGAAGGTACTGATGCGATCGCTCATCCTCACCCTCGTCGTCCTCGCCGCTTGTTCGCATCCGCCCGTCGGCACGCTTCGCTTCGCGAATGCGCCGCCCGTGTGGCGCGTCTCGGATCGCACGCCGCTCGAGAGGAAGCCGGCCGAGCGCGAGTACAACCGCTCGCTGTATCAGACCGATGGCTTCGTGGTGCGTCGTGCCACGCGCGCGATGGACATGCAGGATCCCGTTCGCGCTCGCGACGTCAACTCACTCGACGAGGTGCCCGACTCGACGTGGTTCACGAACCGCATCGGCGTTCGCGATGTCTCGATCGAAGAGCTGCGCCGCGGCGCCAACATCGATCCTTCGCCGTTCACCCATCTGCCGTGGACGATCAAGAGCGCGAAGGTCGGCGGCACCGCGATCGGCTTCATCTTCGAGGACAGCAAGGGCGACAAGTATCTGCTCAAGGTCGACATGAAGGACGTGCCCGAGATGGAGACCGGTGCGCATGTCATCGGTCATCGCATCGTCTGGGCGCTCGGCTACAACGTGCCCGAGGACTACCTCGGCTACATCGACACGAACCACATCGTCCTCGACGAGAAAGCGACGAAGAAGGACGCGCTCGGCAACAAGACCGCGCTGACGAAGGCCGATGTCGCGGATGCATTCGCGAAGGCGTATCACCGCGGCGATGGCCAGCTGCGCGTCCTCGCGAGTCGCTACCTGCCCGGCATTCCGATCGGCCCGTACGCGCGCGAAGGAACGCGCGGCGACGATCCGAACGATCGCATCCCGCACGAGCAGCGGCGCAGCGTGCGTGGTCAGGCGGCGATCTTCTCGTGGCTGAACCACACCGACATGCAGGAGGACAACACGCTCGACGCGTTCATCCGTTACCCCGGTCCCGACGGGAAGCCGTCCGATCGCGGCCACGTCGTCCACTACCTGATCGATTTCGGCAAGGCGCTCGGCGTGATGGGCTACGTGAACAGCTGGAAGACGGTCGGCTACACGTACCGCGCCGACGTGGGCATGGCGCTGCGATCGCTCGTCACGCTTGGCTTGTGGCAGCGCCCGTGGGATGGCATCGAGGTCCCGAAGCTCCAGGGCCTCGGCCTGTTCGAAGCGGATCACTTCGATGCGGGCGCGTGGCGCACGAACAGCCCGTACTGGCCGTTCGAGGACGCGGATCGCTTCGATGGCTATTGGGGCGCGAAGCTCGTGATGCGGTTCACGCGCGAGCAGATCGCTGCAGCCGTCGACGAAGCGCAGTACTCGGATCCACGCACGGCGACGTACATGGTCGACACGCTCGTGGCACGGCAGCGCAAGGTCGGCGCGTATTGGTTCCGCCAGGTCTCGCCGCTCGATCACTTCGCGACGGATTCGACCGCCGGCGGAGCGCGGCTCTGCTTCGACGATCTCGCGCTTGTCTACGGCCTCGAGTCCGCGCGCGGCCATCGCTATCGCGTGGAGATCTTCGACCGCGATGGCGCCGAGCTCGGCGCGAAGATGCTGCCGGCATCCGCCACCGCGTGCGTCGTGGTTCCGATCGCCGCCTCGGACAACGGCTACACGATCGTGAAGCTCGCGGCGCTGCGCAACGCGCTCGCGCTACCGCCGGTGTTCGTTCACCTCGCGCGTGATGCGAGCGGCGCGGTCCGCGTGATCGGCGTGCGCCGCGATTAGAACTGGAACGAGAGGCCGACCTGCGCGCCCGTGGGCGTCACGCTCGGAGTGATCGCGAGGTTCTTGATCGCTTCCTTCTGCGCGTGCGAGTCGTAGCGACGCTCTTGGTAGTAGTAGAACAGCGACGAGCTCACGGTGCCGAGGAGGCCGCCGATCGCGACGTCGCTCAGGTTGTGGCGGTTGTGAATCACGCGCTCGCCGGCGACCGCGGCCGCGCCGAGACCGATGCCGGTGTAGGTCGCGAGCTCCCACCACGGCAGCACCGAGTTGCCGCGGCGCGTGTCGAACACGTGGCCGCGCAGATAGAGGATCGCGTAGCTCGCGATCGCGAACGCTTGTGTCGAGTGCCCCGATGGAAACGACCGGCGCTCCGAGTCCGAGTTGTTTGCCTCGGTCCAATCCGGGCGGTGCCGACCGACGACCGTCTTGATCACGCCCGTCACGAGGCAGCCGGTCATCAGAGATTCTGCGAGTCCCTTCACGTGGTACATGCGCGAGTCGTCGCCCGACAGCAGCATGCCGGCGCCGAGGCCGATGCCGAGACCGGTGACGGCAAGGCCCGGCACTTCCCACGAAGACTTCGCGGCGCCGCCTTCGCTCTCGCTGAAGAACAGCGGGGTATCGCGAGGCGTGGCCCACTTGTCGAGGGCGAGCCGGCCGGCCATCGCGCCCCAGAAGAACGGGACCGCGCCACCGTCGACGAGGTAGGACAAATCGATACCCCCGGTGGTCTCGGGGCGGATCGGGGCGGGATCGGGTGTGGTCGGATCTGCAGCGGCGGTGCGAAGAAGGGCAAACGTCGTCAGCGCGCAGATCGACAACTTCATCGTGTGCTCACCCGTCGACCAATCGCGTGCGACATGCACGTCACCGTTGATCGACGTGGCAGTGTAGCGAAGGTCGTTCGGCTGGCTATCAACTATTTCGACACGGCCGATCGGCCAGCTCGGCGATTCTCCGACCGGTACAGCCGTCTGCGAGGTGTACCGATACAGGGGAACTGTACTGGTCTCGATCGAGATTCCGTGGCTCTGTACTGATCGCGGGATGACGCCACCATGAAGCGCATGATTGCTTCGACCGAGACGCCCGCTGTCGCGCCACCGATCGCTTCGCGACTCGATCCGAAGTTGATCGCGAGCCTCGCTGCTGTCTATCTGATCTGGAGCTCGACGTACCTCGCGATGAAGGTCGCGATGCACGATCTCCCGCCGCTCCTCATGGCGAGCATGCGGTTCGCGTCGGCCGGCATGGTGCTGCTCCTCGTGGCGCTGCGCCGCGGCGTGAAGTGGCCCACCGCCCGCGATTGGCTGTCGGTCGCGCCCGTCGGCACGCTGCTGTTCGTCGGCGGCAACGGGTTCATCGCGATCGCGCAGGGCACGATTCCCTCGGGCGCGACCGCCGTCGTCGCCGCGATGATGCCGCTGTGGATGGGTGTGCTCGGCGTGATCACGGGCGATCGCCCCACGCGCCGCGAGTGGCTCTCGCTCGCGATCGGCTTCGGCGGGATCCTCGTGCTCATGGGCGGGCCCTCGCTCGCGGGCGATCCGCTGCACATCGTGCTCGTGCTGTGTGCGCCGGCCGCGTGGGCGCTGGGATCGATCATCGCCCGGCGACTCGACAGCCCCGCGACGAAGGACGTGTTCATGCTGTCGGCGATGGAGATGATCACGGGCGGCGTCGCGCTGTTCGTGATCGGTGCGCTGCGCGGCGAGAGCATTCCGCATCACGTCGGCGCGAAGTCGTGGATCGCCCTCGCGTACCTGTGGGTCGCCGGATCACTGATCGCGTTCACCGCGTACAGCTGGCTGTTGCGGAACACGCGACCCGTGATCGCGACGAGCTACGCGTACGTCAACCCCGGCCTCGCCGTCGTCCTCGGTGCAGCGCTCTCGGGCGAGCCGCTCGGCCCGACGACGATCATCGCGAACGTGCTCATGGTGGTCGCGATCTGGCTGGCGCTCTCGAAGACACGCGCCTACGACGGTTCTCGTTCGGCGCGGCGTTCGCCGAAGTGAAGGCCCCTCGTGAATTGGCTTTGTGACGGAGGTTCTCGTCGGGCGAGAAGTGGCGCCGGGGTCGCCCGTTCGCTACGATCTTGCGATGCTACGGGGACTGCTCTGGCTTGTATTGGCGAGCTCCACGCTCGTCGGAACGACCGCATGCGGCGGCCCTGACAAGACCGTCAAGAAGACGACGAAGAAGGCGCCGAAGGTGGACCCGCGCAAGGTCCTCGCGGACGCACGCGACCTCGCGAAGAACGGCGATGTCGATGGCGCGGACCAGAAGTACGGCGAGGCCTACGCGGCCGGCAAGAGCTTCGACGTGCTCGAGGAGCGCATCGACTTCCTCGTTCACGCGGGCAAGATCTCTCGCGCGCAGGAAGTCGCGAAGGAGTACTACGACGCGAACGCGACCGACGTGAAAGGCTACGGCCTCTACGCAGAGACGCTGCTCGTCGGGAACAAGGGCCAGGAAGCGCTCGAGGTCGCGGACTCGATGATCTCGTTCAACGCGGACGATCCCGCAGGTCACGAGAAGCGCGGCCGCGCGCTGCTCCTCCTCGAGAAGGATCAACAGGGCATCGAAGAGCTGCGCAAAGCGGTGCAGCTCGATGGCGCGAGCGCGACGTATCACGAGGCGCTCGGAACCGCGCTGCACAAGCTCGGCGAGGTCAACGAAGCCGCGCTCGAGTTCCGCGCTGCACTCAAGGCCGCGCCCGAGGATGCGCAAGCGCACGTCCTCCTCGGCATGGCGCTTCGCGATCAGGATCAGCTCGACGAGGCCCGGCAGTACCTGGATAAAGCGATCCAGATCGATCCGGAGAACGGTCGCGCGTACTTCGAGCTCGGCCTCCTGCTCAACAAGCAGGGCAAGCAGGCCGACGCGGAGAAGGCGCTGTCCAACGCCGTGCAGAAGTCGCCGAACGAATCGCGGTTCTGGTACGCGTACGGCGAGATCTATCGCGTGCAGGAGCGCTTCGACGACGCGATCGCCGCGTACCGCAAAGCGGTCGACATCGATCCGCCGCACCCGAAGGCCGCGGGCAAGCTCGGCCTCCTTCTCCTCGAGCGCAAGCAGTACGACGAGGCCGAAGCGATCCTGACCAAGAGCATCGCGCGCGATCCGAAGAACGCGGTGAACTACCTCTACTTGGGCAGCACGTACGCGGCGAAGAAAAAGAAGAAGGAAGCGATCGAGAACTTCGAGACCTTCCTCAAGCTCGCACCCAAGAACGACCCCGACATCAAGCGGGCCAAGGCCGCGATCTCCGAGCTCAAGCGCTGAGGGCCGAGTCGGTTGGCTCGTCGGCCATCCGCTATCGTTGACAGGTCATCCGTTGCGGGTATAGATCTGTATCCGTTATGACGGATGCAGCCGCCGCCCCGGTCGAGGGCACCTCCGCCAGCGACCTGCTGCGGTGGGCCTCGCGACGGTTCGGTCCCAAGCTCGCGTTCACGACGGGCTTCGGCGCGGAGGGCTGCGTGATCATCGATCTGATCGCGCGCGCGAACCTGCCCGTCGACATCTTCACGCTCGACACGGGCCTCTTGTTCCCCGAGACGTACGCGCTGTGGCGCACGCTCGAGACCACGTACGGCATCACGATCCGCGCGGTGCGGACCGATCTCTCGCTCGAGGATCAAGCCGCCGCCCACGGCCCCGCGCTGTGGGAGCGCGATCCGGATCGCTGCTGCGATCTGCGCAAGGTGCGACCGCTCCGCGCCGCGCTCACTGGCTTCCAGGGTTGGATCACGGCGATCCGTCGCGATCAGACCGCCGAGCGCGCGACCGCGCAGCTCGTCGAGCACGACGCGAAGTTCGGCCTGCTCAAGATCAACCCGCTCGCTGCGTGGACCCACGACGATGTCTGGGGCCACATCTACGCGAACGACGTGCCCACCAATCCGCTGCACGCGCAGGGCTACCCGTCGATCGGCTGCGTGCCGTGCACCACCGCGATCGCGCCCGGTGAAGATCCTCGCGCCGGTCGCTGGCGCGGCTCGCAAAAGACCGAGTGCGGCCTCCACGCGCCGGCGCTCGTCACGATCAAGGAGCACCTATGAGTCGCGGTTTCATCGTGTGGTTCACGGGGCTCTCGGGTGCCGGCAAGTCCACGCTCGCCACGGCGGTCGCCACCGCGCTCGCGCCGCGGCCGATCGAGATCCTCGACGGTGACGAGGTCCGCACGCACCTGTCCAAAGGGCTGACGTTCTCGCGCGAGGATCGCGACACGAACGTGCACCGCATCGCGTTCGTAGCGCGCCTCCTCGCGTCGCACGGCGTCGGCGTGATCACCGCGGCGATCTCGCCGTATCGCGCGACGCGCGACGAGGTCCGCCAGCTCGCCGACGACAAGGGCATCGCGTTCGTCGAGGTCTACGCGAGCGCATCGCTCGAGTCGCTGTGCGAGCGCGACGTCAAAGGCCTCTACGCGAAGGCGCTCGCCGGCGAGCTGCCGCACTTCACCGGCATCTCGGACCCGTACGAAGCGCCGCTCGCGCCCGACGTGATCGCGTACACGGATCGCGAGCCGGTCGCGACATCGGTCGCTCGCATCGTCGACGCGCTGCGCGTGCGCGGGCTCGTGACGACCGCGGGCGCCGCGTCGACCAGCACGCGCGGTCAGGCGGAGGCATAGATGCCCGCGCTGTATCCGGTGTTCTTGAAGCTCGATGGTCTTCGCGTGGTCGTCGTCGGTGCTGGCCCGGTCGCCGCGAGCAAGCTCGATGGCCTCGTCGTCGCCGGCGCACGTGTCGTCGTCATCGCACCGCAGATCTGCGACGAGATCCGCGCTCGCACGGACATCGTTTTCGCCTCGCACAGCGCGCCGACCGACACGCGCGCCCCCAGCTCCGCAACCGATGACCCATCGCGTGATATCGGCGCGCTCGAAGTCCCCCGAGGCCGCATCGTCCTCGTCGAGCGCGCGTTCGAATCTCCCGATCTAGATAGCGCGCGATGGGTCGTCGCTGCGGCTCCTCCCGAGATCAACCAGCAGGTCGCCGCCGCGGCAACGGCGCGCGGCCTGTTCGTCAACGCAGTCGACGATACGTCCGCGGCAACGGCGTATCTCGGTGGCATCGTTCGACGCGGCGAGGTCGAGATCGCGATCTCGACCGGCGGCGCAGCACCCGCGCTCGCCGGGCTGTTGCGCGAAGCGCTCGACGCGCTGATCCCCGACGATGTCGCGCGGTGGGTCGATGTCGCGAAGCAGGCGCGCCTCGATTGGAAGCGCGAGCGCGTGCCGATGGCGGATCGCCGGCCGCGACTTCTGCGCACGCTCGTCGAGCTGTATCGCTCGCGCGATGTCCACGCGCGGTTCGATCACACGTCGATCGATACCGGTCCTGTCGTTCGCTCGTCGATCGATACCGGTCCCGTCGAGAAGCTTGGAGGTCCCTCGTGAACGGCTTTGTCTCCCTCGTCGGCGCGGGTCCAGGTGACCCCGAGCTACTCACGCTGCGCGCCTTGGAGCGCCTGAAGCGCGCCGATCTCGTGCTCAACGACGCGCTCGTCCCCGAGATCGTGACCGAGCTCGCGCCGAAGGCGAAGCGGTTCTATGTCGGCAAGCGCGCGGGCCGGCACTCGATCGATCAAGAGGGCATCCACAAGCTGATGGTGCTCGCCGCGAAGCGAGGACAGCGCGTCGTGAGGCTCAAGTGCGGCGATCCGTTCGTGTTCGGTCGGGGCGGTGAAGAGGCACTCGCGCTCGAGGCCGCGGGGATCGCGTACGAGATCGTGCCCGGTGTCAGCAGCGCGATGGCCGCGCCTGCGTTGGCGGGCATTCCGGTCACGCACCGCGGAATGGCGGCCGGGTTCGCCGTGCTCTCCGGTCACGCGAAGGAAGCGTACGCGCCGATCCTCGACGGCATCACGCCTGGATCGTTGACGCTCGTCGTCCTCATGGGCGTGCGTACACGCGGCGCGATCGCTGCGCACCTCGTCGCGCGTGGATGGAGCGCGAAGACTCCCACCGCGATCATTCATGGGGCGAGTCAGCCCGAAGCGATCACGTGGATCGGCTCGCTCGACGGGCTCGGCGACGCCGCGTTCGCGACCGAGTTGCCCGCGGTGATCGTCGTCGGCGATGTGGTCGGGTTGAGCTCGCAGATTCAGGCCCGCGCGATCGCGACGATCGCGGGCGCCGAGGAGAAGTCGGTATGAGTGCCATCGAAGTGTCCGCGGCGATCAACGGTCGCTTGGGATTCGCGCGTCGTGAAGACGTCGACCTGTTCGTCGACAAGCTCGAGGCGTTCGAGCGCGGCGAGCTGAACGGCGACGAGTGGCGCACGTTCCGCTTGCTCAACGGCGTCTACGGTCAGCGCCAAGACGGCTTTCAGATGGTGCGCGCGAAGCTACCCGGTGGCTTCGTCACGCCCGCGCAGCTGACCGCGCTCGCGACGATCGCCGAGAAGCACGCGAACGGCAAAGCGCACGTCACCACGCGCCAGAACGTGCAGTTTCACTTCGTCCCGTCGGCCGACGCGGAGACCGTGCTCGGCCTCCTCGCGGACAGCGGCATCACCACGAAGGAAGCGTGCGGGCCAAGCGTGCGCAACTGGACGTGCTGCCCGTTCGCGGGTGTAGCGAAGGACGAACCGTTCGATCCCACGCCGTACGTGGAAGCGCTCGCGCGGCACCTCCTGCGCGGCCCCTACTCGTCGAGCTTGCCGCGCAAGCTGAAGCCGTCGATCGGGGGATGCTGCGGCACGGATTGCTCGCAGACGTACATCAACGACCTCGGCTTCCTCGCGCGCGAGCACGATGGCCAACTCGGGTTCAAGGTCGTCGCCGGCGGCGGCCTCTCCACGCTGCGCCGCAGCGCGATCACCGTCGAGGAATTCATCCCGCGCGACCAGATCCTCGAAGCCGCCGACGCCGTCGTGCGGGTGTTCCATCGCATCGGCAATCGCCACAACAAGGCGAAGGCGCGCCTCAAGTGGGCGATCGACAAGATCGGCATCCCCGCGTTCATCGCCGAGTACCACGCCGAGCGCGCGACGATCCGCGCAGAGGGCGGCGTGCCGCTCGATCTCCCCGTGCAGCCCGCGCCGCCCGCGCGCCGACCGCTGCTCGCGCAGGTCACGGACATCGATCCGGGCTACGCCGCATGGGCCGAGCACAACGTGCGCCCGCAGAAGCAACCTGGATTCTCGTCGGTGGTAATCCGCCTCGTCTTGGGCGACATCAAACCCGATCAGCTACGCGCCCTCTCGCAGCTCGTCGTGCAATACGGCGAAGGCGAGCTGCGAACGAGCAACGAACAGAACCTCGTGCTGCGCTTCGTCCCCGACGCGCGACTCCCCGCATTGCATCGCGAGCTCGTCCGCGCAGGCCTCGCCCTCGGTGGCGCGAACACGCTGTCCGATGTCACGAGCTGCCCCGGCGCGTCGAGCTGCAAGATCGCGGTGACCAACTCGCGCGGCCTCGGCGGCCACCTCACCGATCACCTCGAAGCGCTCCTCGCGCGCCGCCCGGATCTCCGCACGACGGCGAAGGGTCTCGACGTGAAGATCAGCGGGTGCCCGCACGGCTGTGGCCAGCACTACATCGCGGGCATCGGCTTCCAAGGCGGCATGCGCAAGCTCGCCGGTCGCCCCGCGCCGCAGTACCTCGTCTACGCGGGCGGCGGCATCACGACGACGAAGGCCGAGTTCGGTCGCCTGATCGGCAAGGTCCCCGCGCGCCGCGCGGGCGCCGCTCTCGAGCGCTTGCTCGATTTCTACGTCGCCGAAGGCGGTACGGGTCCGGCGTTCTTCGCGAGCGTGCCCCTCGACACGCTGCGCTCGCTGATCTCGGACCTGGAGAAGCTCGCCGAAGCAGACGCGACTCCCGAGGACTTCATCGACGTCGGCGAAGAGACGGCGTTCGAGGTCCTCGCCGGCGAAGGTGAGTGCGCGGTCTAGCTCGCGTCGCGGCGCGCTCGATCAAGACGCCGCCCCTCCTATCCGTTCGGTTGCTCGCGCCTATCTCAAATCGATCGTGTCTCCGTTCGGCAACTCTCGGAGCTTCTCCAGATCGATCGACACAGAGACACAGAGACCACAGAGGTCAGAGGAGAAGACCTTTTTTCGCTCCGCGAAGAAAAGCCTCCCCTGACCTTTGGTCGTTGCATCGTCGGATCGACCGACCTGACGACGAATTCACTCGATGGGAACCAACCCGACATCGCCCTCGACACCAGCTCGTTCAATCGCGACAAAATCGCCAGCGATCAGTGGGAGGTTCTTTCTTCGCGAAGCGAAAAAAGATCTCTTCTCTCCCTCTGATCTCTGTGTGCTCTGTGTCTCTGTGTCGATCGAATCCGGGAACCGATCGAGCCAAACGGATCGCAGCCCATGTTCCGTGTGTACAGCGGTGCGCGCGGGTGAATCCCTAGCGCGATAGGGCGACGGCGAGAACCGCATCACCGAAGATCGGCGCAGCAGCGGAAGCCCGTCGAGTAATCGTGATGATTCACGTCGTGCGCCGTCGTCGCGTACAAGCAGCCATTGCCATTGATCATCGTGTCGACGTAGAAGCCGCCGCGGAACGTGCCCGCTGGGTCGGACGTCCACTCGTGCAGGTTGCCCATCATGTCGAAGATGCCGTCGGCGCTGACGCAGCCCGCGTGCGCGCCGGTGCGCGCGAGGCCGTTCGGCAGCTGGTTCAGGCAGGGCGAATCGATGTGCGAGAAGATCCAGCTCGCCGAGGTTCCGTAGAGCTCGGCCGCGGGGTGCATCGAGCGCGCGTCGTTGCACACGCCCGGCATGCGAGTGTTGCCGTACGGGTACGTCGAGCTCGCGGTGCCGCGGCAGGCGCGTAGCCACTCGGTGTTCGAGCACAAGCGCTTGCCCGAGCGCGTGCACGCGGCGGCGGCCTGGGTGCCCGAGATGTGTCCTTGTGGGACGGCGTCTCGCACGGAGATCGCACGCGCGTTCGAATTCGCGGCGGGCGATGCGTACGGCGAGACCGAGATCGGACCCGCGAAGCCATCGATCACGAGCGACGCTTCGTAGCGATCGATGCAGAACGTGTCGACGTGCCCCATGCCCGGGGGGCACCCGATGTCACCCGGCTCCTCGACGAGCGCGCACTCGTTGGGCCGCGGCGCCGCGTTCGGATCGCACGCGATCCCGTCGGCGAGGCGCGGCGTGCAGCACTGGATGTTCGCGCCGCCCGCGCATTGTCCGGGCGTGGACGTGCGCACGCCGGTGCAGCCCGCGGTGTCGATGCACTGCCCCGGCACGCTGCCCACCATGCACGCGGGTCCCGTCGGCCCGGCGTCGCCCGGATCGGCGAGGCACGCGGCGGTGCCGTCGATCGCGCCGTCGTCGACGCCGCCGTCCCCGATCGCGTCGCCGTTCGCCGCATCGATGGCTGCGGCGCTATCGCCGCAGGCGGCCAGCGCGGCCACGAGCACGAGGCGCATCAACGCGACGTCTTGACGTTCGGACGCGTGGCGTTGAACAAGATGCCGAACAGCCCCGCCGCCGCGAGCACCACGCCCGCCACCATGCCGCCCGTGAACGGAGGCTCGTAGCGGCAGCGCGGCATCATCACCGAGACCATGCACGGGTCGTCCTTGGTCAGGACCTCGCCCGCGATCACGCCGCCACCTCCGAGGATCAGCACGGTATCGCCCAAGTAGGCCCAGCGCTTCGCGCTCTTGTTGTAGCCGAAGCAACCCGAGACGAGCGTGATCATGGTGACCAGCGCGACTAGCCTGGTAGTGAGTCCCATCCCACGTCCAGGGTACACGACCCAGACTGTTCCCACGAAAGACCGGCGCCGGGATTTCGCAATCGCGCGGATTTCGACGATCCTCTCGGGGTAGTGCCCCAGCAGCGGTCCCCGCTCTTTCCGATGTTCCTGATCGTCCTCGTGGACGTGCTGGGCTTCACGATCGTCATCCCGCTGCTCGGGCTCTATGCCGAGCGGTTCGGTGCGTCGCCGCTGACCGCGACGTTGATCGTGTCGTGTTACGCGGTGTCGTCGCTCATCTCGACACCGATCATCGGCAAGCTCTCGGATCAGTTCGGGCGCCGCCCGCTGCTGCTGATCTCGCAAGCGGGTACGTGCGCGGGGTTCTTGATCCTCGGCGCATCGAGCGCGCTGTGGATGGTATTCGTCGGCCGCATCCTCGACGGGCTCACCGCCGGCAACCTCTCGCTCGCCCAGGCGTACATCTCGGACCACACGAAGCCCGAGAACCGCGCGAAGGCGTTCGCCGTCATCGGCATCGCGTTCGGCATCGGCTTCATGTTCGGCCCGCTCGTCGGCGGAGTCCTCGGCAAGTACGGGATGCACTACCCGTTCTTGCTCGCGGCATCGCTATCCGCGCTGTCGATGTTCTGCACCTACACCCTCCTGCCCCGGGAAGAGAAGAAGCCCGACGCGTTGCCCGTCGCCGAGGTCGTGGGCCCGGGTGGCAAGCGTCCGAGCGCGTTCGACGTGGCGACGTACACCAACTATTTCGGCCGCCCCGAGCTGCGCTCGCTCTATCTGCAGTTCTTCCTGTTCACGTTTTCGTTCTCTGCCTTCATCTCCGGGTTCGCGCTGTACGCGGAGCGACGCTTCGTCACGGCTGCAGGTCACGCGTGGACTGCGACCGAGGTCGGCTACCTGTTCGCCTACTCTGGTTTGATAGGGATCCTCTGGCAAGGCGGCGCGATAGGCCGTCTCGTCAAGAAATTCGGAGAAATCAAGCTAACGTCTGTCGCGTTCATCGCGTCGATCATCGGCTACGTCGTGATCTCGCTGATCCCGAACGACCGGATCCTTCCTCTCGCCCTGATCACGATCGTGTCGTCGTTCGGCCACGGCGTGCTGCGCCCGGTGCTCACGAGTCGCATCACGCAGGCCGTGGGTCGCCACGAGCAGGGCATCGCGATCGGCATCTCGGGCTCGCTGTCGTCGCTCGCGATGATGATGGCGCCGCCGACCGGTGGCTTCCTCCTCGACCACGGCTGGCTCGACGGCTGGCCCATGGTCCCCGCGGTGATGTCGCTGTTCGGTCTGCTCGTCGCGCTCGCGACCCGCAACCGCACTCCCGCGAGCGCGCCCCCGGCGCCCGGGCTATCTTCTGCTCCATGAAAGCCAAGTGGATGGTCACGGCGCTCGTCGCCGGTAGTGTCGTGATCGCGTCGCGTGGGTGCATCGGTTCTCGCTCGAACGGCGGTAGCGCCCCGGACCAGAAGCTCGCGTCGCAGTTCGATGCCCTGTGCACGATCGCGAAGGGCGGCATCGAGGATCCCGTGAAAGGTGTCCGCAAGCTCGGCGGCTATCTCGTCGCGCACACGGGCGACATGATGAAGAACCTCGGCGACACGTTCGGCCTGATCGAGTCGATCAAGGACGACGACAAGCACGATGCTCGCGCGCGTACCGCCCGCAACACCATGCTCGCGCCGCTCGCCGCGTGCGAGGAGACCTGGAACGAGTTCGGCGATGCCATCGAGGGCAACGAAGAAGCGTTCGGTATGGTCAATCGCGCGGCCGAGCGCCTCGAGCGCACGATGAACATCATCTTCTCGGGCGGGCCGGGCTTCACGTTTCGGGATCTGCCGTCGCAGCTCGGGCGCGCACTGTCGACGAAGATGCGTTGATCGTCGGCTGCCACGCGACCCCTCGCGCGCGCAGCTCGGCCGTGTAGATCGAGTCGCGACCGAGCGTGCGCGCGAACGCGGTCGCGATCGCCGTGGCCAACACGAGCGGCAACACGACCGCGTAATCACCCGACAGCTCGAAGCACAAGATCGCCGCCATGAACGGCGCGTGCGTCGCTGCGGCGATCGCCGCCGCCATCCCGACGAGCGCATAGCCACCCGGCGGTCCCACGTCGAGACCTGCCGCGAGGAGGCCCGCGCCGACGAGGTATCCCGCGCAGCCACCGATCAGCAGGATCGGCGTGAAGATACCGCCCGGGCTTCCCGACGCGACCGAGGAGGTCGTCGCGAGCCACTTCGCGACAAGCAGGATCGCGATCATCTTCACGCCCGTGCGGCCGTCGAGGATCGACTGCAGCGGCTCGAATCCGTTCCCGGCCACCGCCGGAACGAACACGATGATCGCACCCGCGCCCAAGCCACCGAGTGCCTGTCGCCACGGCGCGCGTAGCCACGGTCGCCCGAACGCTCGCTCGCCGAGCATCACGAATCGCGTGAACCCGAACGCGGCGATCGTCGCGACGACTGCCACACCCGCGAACGCCGCGAGCTCGCCCGAGCTCGTGACCACGAACGCGTGCTGCCCGTAGATCGGCCCCGCTCCCACCACGGCGCGCGTGAGCGCCGTCGCGATCACCACGGCGACGAGCGCCGGCACCACCGTATCGATCACGACGATGCCCGTGACGACCTCGAGCACGAATGCCATCGCGGCGAGCGGCGTGTTGTACGCCGCCGCGAAGCCCGCCGCGGTTCCCGCCGCGATCAGCACGCGCTGCTGGGTCTCGGTGATCTGGAACCACGCGCCGATCGATTGTCCCGCCGCGCCACCGAACTGGATCAGCGGGCCCTCACGCCCGAGCGATCCGCCCGTGACGATCGCGGCCCACGACGCGAGCGACTTCACGAGCGTCGTCGACAGCGACAACTTCACGCGCCCGAGCGCGACAGCTTCCATCACGTCGCCCACGCCACCGCCGCTGCGCTTCGCGAGCGCGAGCGCGAGCACGCCGGCGACGAAGGCGCCGCCGACGGGAATCGATAGCCGCCACCACCAGTCCGCGCCGGTCATCGCGGTGACGACGTTCGACGCACCCGCGATGCCTTCGAGGGCGAGCGTCAGCGCACCGCGGAACGCGATCGCGAATGCGGCGGCCGCGAGCGCGACCATCGCGAGGACAGCAACGAACCGCGCGGTCCATCGCGGTTCGCGGTCGGAGTCGCTCACGATCCGAGCATACGCGCTGCCGGATCGTTCAGCGAGTTACGGCTTGACCTCGAACTTCCACTTCCCACCCTCGGTACCGAGACCCGACGCGTTGCTCGGCGTCGTGTACCCGAAGCGCAGATCGCCGCGGGCCTCGTAGATGCCCTTCGGGGCCGAGCACGTGACCGATGCCGTGAGGTTCGCGCCGTCGATCTTGATCTGCTCGCCCTTGAGCACCGTCGCATCGCACTTGAAGTCGGGCGGCACGGTGAGCTTGAACTCCCGCGGCGACGACTGCGAATACGACAGCCAGCCCGCGAGCTTGATCGCGATCGAGAGCGTGAACTTGTCACCGGGCTTCACGGCCTTCGGCGACTCGGACACCGTCGCGGTGTACTCCTTGATCGCGCCGATCAGGTCGCTGACCTTCTTGTCGCGCGCATCGAGCTCCGCGGGCGAGCTGCCCGTCGACACGAGGGCGACCTTGCCGTCGACATCGACGACGATCGAGGCCGGCCCCGTGACTCCGAGCTGCTTCATCAGCGTGGTGGCGCCCTTGCCGAAGCCGAGCGTTCCCTGGCCGACACCTTCGCTCTCGCGGATCGGATCGAGCTTCTTCGCCTGCGCCTTGTTTCCGTCGATGTGCGCGACGATGTAGACCTTTCCCGCTTCCTTGAGGGTGACGATGCGCGCGAGATCGTCGACACACGTCTTCACCTTCGGCCCGCAGAACCAGTGCACGAGCACCTTGCCGGAGGCGTCCTTCGTGTTGGGCACGTCGTAGAGCCAGTCCTGCTTGCCCCACAGCGCGGTGCCCATCACCGAGAGCTGCTCGCCGACAACGGGGAGCGATGCGGGCGCGGGTGGCGGCGTCTTGGCCTTCTGGGCCTTCTGGGCCGCCGCAAACGTGGCGGTGGACCCGACGATCACGAACGCGCAAAGGAGTCGATTCATGGTGGGAGAGTAGCGCGAGGGAAACCGGGCCGGTTGTCAGGCGGTCGGGTCTCGTGCGTCACTTCAGGACGGTGCAACGTTGCTTCATATTCACGGCGGCGATCGTCGCGGCAGCGTGCTCTGGCGCCTCGCCTACCCCGCCACCGACGGTGCAAATTGCCCCGCCCGTCGACGCGGCCGTGATCGAGGTGGCTCCCGACGCTGCACCCCCGACCAGCGCACGAGGAGGCGCGTGCAGCGAGACGACGTCCTGCGCGGCGGGACTCGACTGTATGGCGGCATCGCTCCAGTCGCCCGGCGGGTACTGCGCATCCGCGTGCTCGTCGTGCGACGACGGCGCGTGCGCACCGACGACGCGGTTCGGCGCCGTGTGCATGCAGCGCTGCACGAGTGACACCGATTGTCGCGCGCGCGAAGGCTACGTCTGCGATGTGCAGTGGCATGCGTGCGTGACGCCGAACGCACTCGTGATCTCGCTCGGGACATGTCCCGCACCGAAGGCGATTCCCGCGCGCGACAAAGCGTTCGGCGCGCCGAGCGTGTTGGCCGCGAGCTCTCCGATCGCGGTGCTCGCTCCGGCGGGCGTGTTCGCGATGCCCGCGTCGGATACGCGGCGCGTGTCGTCTCTCGCGCGCGATCGCAAGGGCATCCTCTACGCGGCGTGGCTCGACGCGCAGAACGAGGAGCGCGAGCCGAAGATCTGGCTCGCTCGCTCACGCGATGGCGGTGCCACGTGGAGCGACCCCGATCGCGCGGATGATCCCGCGGATTGCCTCGGTCGAGCCGATTGCCTCGGCGAGCCCACCGTCGTGATCGGGCCGAACCCCGAGTCGAAGGCCGACGAGATCGTCTACATCCTGTACGGCGCGGCGGACGGTCTGCGCGTTCGCGCGTCGCGCGACGAGGGCGCCACGTTTCGCGCTGCGGTGACCGCGTTGCCCGGGACGGTGGCGAGCGCGGAGGTCTCCGCCGACGGTGCGCTGCACGTGATCGCGATCGATAGCCTCGCAGGCATCGGCGGGTTCGGCTCCGCGAATCACCGCATCGTCTACGCGGTGTCGCGCGATGTCGGTCGCTCGTTCGGCAAGCCGCAGCGACTCGATCGTCGAGACGAGATGCTGCCCGTGTACTTCGCGCGCCCGCAGATCGCGCTCGACACAAGGCGGCACATGATCTACGCGCTCTACGTTCGCGGCGGTCGCGACGGCGTGTGGGACTTGATGCTGCTCGCATCGAAGGACGCGGGCGCGACCTGGAAGCGCACGCGGATCGGCGACGAGCCCGCGTGCGCGATCCACATGGTGCCGCAGCTCGCGCTCGATCCGACGAAGGGGACGCTGCACGTCGCCTGGTACGACAATCGCGGCGGTGGTCGCTTCGCGCATGCGAGCTGCACGTCCGGTGCGCAGAAGTGCACGCAGCTCGGCGCGATCAACGACACGCCGTTCGTCCTCGGCACGGAGCGCCTCTCGCCCGCGTGGATCGGCGAGCGTGCGACGCTGATCGTCGACGACAAGCGCCGCATGCTGCACGCGGTGTGGGCGCAGTCCGCGCGGATCCAGCACGCGTCGGCGAAGCTCCGTTGATCGGCGCGCTGTTCAACTCGTCGCGCTGAGATAGATCGCGGCGAACACGGCGACCATGGCTTCGCCGGCGATGAAGCCCGAGCCGAGCGGGATCATGTATTGGTCCGCGCTCTTCCTGTTCACCTTCTCCCAAATCCATCCCACCAGGCCGCCGAGGAACATCGTGAACACGACGAGGAACGGGACGAGGATGCCGATGCCGATACCCGTCGGCGACGGGACCCACTTCTTCAGCTTCTTGTTCGACTCGAGGACCGTGAAGATCACGCCGAGCACGCTGAACAACAGCAACATGTAGAGCGCGCTCGTCGGCAACGCGCCCGGACCCTTCTCGAGGATCTGCGCGAACCCGGCCCACTTCTGCGAGATCGGCGACGACAGCTGCGCGGCGACGAGCTGCCCCGTCGACGGATCGATCTCGTGACCCGAGCGACCGCCTTCGACGAGGTGATACGTGTCGACGAGCAACGGATACACGATCGAGACCGCGGCGGCTCCGACCGGAATCGCGAGCAGCTGCATGATCGTCAGCAGGCGCGGCTTGGTGCCGACCATGTTGCCGCACTTGTAGTCCTGCATGATCGCTTCGGACGACGTCGCGATCGTGCCGGTGGTTCCCGACGCGGCCATGTTCGCGCCGACGTTGCCGGGCGCGATCGCGGCGAACACGCCTTGCATCATGTTCGACAGCGCGCTGATCGGTCCCCAGTTCGTTTCACCGAGGACGCGCAAGCCGACGAGCATGAGCGGCAGCGACAGAAGGATCGCGCACAACGTCATCCACACCGGCATGTGGAGGAACTGGTGCTGGATGATCACGAGCGCGACGCCGCTGATCACGATGCCGGGGATCACGAGCTGGAGCGGGAACTCGGCGCCGCCGATCTTCGCCGTCTTCAAGCTCTTGAACGTCGTGACGAGCAAACGCCAGCGCAGCGCGAGCGCCGTGAGTCCGCCCGCGACGAGCATGCCGGTCGCCGGCCACATCACCCAGAACAGGATGTTGCGTCCGCTCGGCTTGACGATCGCCTTGCCGGCGCCGTCGACGATCTGGCCGTACTTGACGAGGAAGTAGGGAGCGACGACCCACGCGAGGAACGCGCCGATCACCATGCTGACATTGATGCGCAACCCGACGAGCATTCCCGAGCCGATGCTCAGCAAGCTGTACTGCACGCCGACGTTCATGTTCGCGAGCACGATGCCGGTGACCACGGCACTCGAGCTGACGATGGTGTCCGGTGCGATGCTCGGGAACGCCGCGAACCAACCCGCGGGAAGCTGCGATGCCTGCACGTGCGTGACGGTCGTCGTGCCGATCGTGTGCCACGGCGCCATCCAGCCCTCGGGCAGCACGCCCTCGACGAGCTTCGCGTCCTCGCGGAAGATCATGACGATCGCCGACAGCCCCACGCCGACCATCACCGCATAGAACGCACGCAGCGCGTTCCGTCGAACATCGGCGGGTGCATCGCGCGGCGGATCGAGCACGGTGATCGTCTCGGCCGTCGACAGACCATCGACGTACGGCAGCTTCTCGTCGACGACGAAGTGCCGGCGCAGCGGCACAGCGAGTAACACGCCGAGCGTGCACGCCGCGGTCAGCCACAAGAACGAGACATGCGCGGGCAGCACCATGCCGTACTTGCCGGCTGTGTTCTCCTTGAGCAGCTCGAACGCACCGAGGAGCACGCACATGAACGCCGTCTGCGCGGCACTCGTACCCGCTGCTTCGGCGAGGTTGTTCTGCCAGCGATCGTAGTGGCGACCACCGAGCGCGACGTCGAACAACTTCAAGAACAAGAATCCAAAGAACGCCGCCACGACCGAGACGTTCGGTCCGAAGCCGAGCTTCAAAACCATGTACGGATACGCGGCACCCATGAGGCCGGCGACGAGCGCTCCGGATACCAGCACCTGCCACGTGATCCGGCCGTTGACTTCGGGGACCGACGGGACCTCGGGCGGATCGCTATCTTCGTGGCTCACCGCCGGGGACATAACACGGGCGTGTTAACGTCGGAACCTATGACTGTCCAACTGCAGCTGGGGACTGCGCAGGTGAAGCTCGAAGGGATGGGACGCGTGTTTGCGGGGCGAGATCCGCAAGCGTGTCAGCTCGCGTTCATGGACCCGACGCTCTCGCGCCGCCACGCCGAGATCTACGTCGAGAACGGTCAGACCTATATCCGCGACCTCGGATCTGCGAACGGCACGTGGGTCGATGGTCAACAGCTCGGCCATCAACCGGCGCCGCTTCGCGCGGGCTCGCAGGTCTGGCTCGGCCACGTGCAACTCGGTTGCGAGTTCGCCATTGATGGCTCGAAGACGGCGATGGCCACCTCGATCCCGCCCGAGCTCAAAGCGCTCATCGAAGCTCGCAAGCAGCAACAAGCGCAGCTGATGGCCGGGCCGGCGCAGTCCGCACCCGCGATGCTGCCACCCGCGCCGTCGCAGCCCGCGATGTCGCAGTCCATGGGACAACCGCTCGCGCAAGCCTCGCAGGCGATGGCCGCCGGCGGCGCCTCGTCGCCGCTTCCGTCCGAGTTTGCCTATCGCAAGCAAGGCGCGAACGACAACGGTGTCCTCCTCCTCGCACTCCGCCAGGACACGTTCTTCAACGGCACCGAGATCGAGGGCTACGTCGAGTTCACGGCGACCGACACCGAAACCGTCGCGTCGATCTTCGTCGAGCTCGTGGAGCTCGTCCGCGGTGGCCCGATCGAAGGCCACGTGTGGGACCGCTTCCTCGTCCGCCAGGGTCCGTGGCGCGCCAAGAACGGCGACGTCCTGCCCCTGCCCTTCAAGCTGCGCGTCCCGCCCGGAACCACGATGACGGGCCCCGACGTCTACTGGCAGATCCGCGGCGAGGTCGACATCAACTGGGCCTCGGACATCTCCGCGAAGATCGACATCTCGATGCGCAACCAGGACATGGATCGCATCCGCGACTCCCTCGGTGCGATGGACTACCGCCTCGGCGACATGAAGTCGGTCGCGAAGGGCCAGCGCTTCGAGGCCGAGTTCAACCCGCCCGCGAACCTCGCGAAGCAGTGGGGCGTCAACGCGATCCATCTCGAGCTCGAGTACCTCGGCGCGAACCTCAAGGTGCGCATGAAGGTCGACAAGAAGGGCCTGCGTCGCGATCCGCAGGTCGATCAGGTGTTCGAGATCAATCGCCTGCGCCAAGCCTCGCAGCCCGAGCTCAACGCGACGCTCAAGCAGATGCTCGATCAGCTGATGGCTGGCTAGCCGCCGCTTCTGCGAAGCAGGCTGTTCGTCGGTGCCACCAAGACGCCATTTCGGATCTGCCGCCAAGGCGCCGCTTCTGCGAAGCAGTCTGTTCGTTGGTTTGCCACCAATGCACGCACGCCTTCGCAGACGATCCGAGTCGGGCAAACCAATGGCCGTCGCATTCGCGGCCATCCGTTGGCGTCTTGGCGGCGAGACTGCCTCGGTTCGCGCTAGTTCTTCTTGCGGCGCTCTTCGTCCTCGCGGCGGCGCTTCTCGCGCTCGTCGTCCTCGCGCTTGCGGCGCTCCTCGTCTTGGCGGCGGCGGTTCTCCTCGTCGCGACGGCGCTCTTCGTCGCGCTTCTTGTCGTCTTCCTGCCGCTTGCGGTCTTCCTCCTGGCGGCGACGGTTGTCCTCGTCGGCCTTCCTGCGGTTCTCCTCGTCGCGCTTCCGGCCCTCGTCCTGGCGGCGCTTGTCGTCTTCCTCGCGCTTGCGCTGCTCCTGCTCCTGGCGGCGCTTGTCCTCTTCGGCGCGCTTGCGGTTGTCCTCGTCGCGCTTCTTGGCTTCTTCGTCGCGCTTCTTGCGATCGTCTTCCTCGCGCTTGCGCTGCTCTTCTTGCCGGCGCTTGTCTTCCTCGACGCGCCTGCGATCGTCGTCGCGGCGCTTGTCCTCTTCCTGCTTGCGACGCTCGTCGTCCTGGCGCTTGCGCTGTTCCTCTTCGCGCTTCTTGTCCTCGTCGAACTTCTTGCGGCGGTCTTCGTCGAGCTTCTTGCGCTCTTCCTCTTCGCGCTTCTTGCGATCCTCGTCGTCCTTCTTGCGACGCTCCTCGTCCTGACGGCGGCGCTGCTCCTCGTCGCGCTTGCGGCTCTCTTCGACCTTCTGGCGCTCCTCGGCTTCGCGGCGATTGCGCTCCTCGTCCTGGCGCCGCTTGTCCTCGTCCGCCTTCTTGCGCTGTTCGTCCTCGCGCTTGCGCTGCTCCTCGAACTTCGCGCGTTCTTCTTTGTCGCGGCGCTGCTTCTCTTCGTCCTGCTTCTTGCGCTCTTCGTCGTCCTTCTTGCGCTGCTCGTCGAACTTGCGACGCGCTTCCTCGTCGAGGCGCTTGCGCTGCTCGTCCTCGCGACGGCGCTTCTCCTCGTCTTCGCGGCGCTTCTTGTCTTCCTCGTCTTTGCGCTTGCGGAGCTCCTCGTCGCGCTTCTTGTCCTCGTCTTCGCGACGCTTCTTCATCTCCTCGTCGCGCTTCTTCGCTTCCTCGCGAAGGCGGCGTTCGTCGTCGGCGCGGCGCTTCTCGAGCTCCTCTTGCTGCTTGCGGAACGCGTCCTTGCGCTCGCGCTCTTCTTGCTCGCGACGCTTCTGCTGCTCTTCGCGCGACTTCCGCTCGCGCTCCTCGAAGCGGCGCTTGTCCTCTTCGTACTTGCGGCGATCCTCGTCGGCCTTGCGGCGCTCGCGCTCGTCATCGGCCTTGCGCTGCTCCTCTTGGAGGCGCTTGTTGCGCTCCTCGAAGCGGCGCTGTTCTTCCTCGCGCTTGCGGCGTTCGTCGTCGTAGCGACGCTGCTCTTCGGCGGCGCGACGACGATCCTCGTCCTCGCGGCGCTGCTGCGCTTCGCGCTCCCGTGCGATCTGTTCTTCGCGGCGCTGGCGCTCCTTGTACTCGCGCTGGCGCTCGGCGCGACGCCGCTCCGCCTCTCGCTGTTGGTCGCGATCCCAGCGACCGACTTCGCGCACGTCGAAGCGATCGCGCCGCGTGTTCACGCGGTTCTTGCGCATCCACTCGTCGTCGGGACCCGCGACCCACTGCTCCTTGCGATAACGATTGAAGCGATGGATGCGCTGCGTACCTTTGATGTACGCGTTCCAATTGGACGTCACGAAGTGCCGCCGCAGATCACCGCTCGTGAGCTGCAACGCGGGCACGAAGCGCCATTGCTCGTCGGGCACCCACGTGTCCTCGGAGTAGCCCATCGGCGCCCAACCAACCCACCCGTCGCCCACGCGCCACTGCACCCACGCCGGTCCCCACTTGATGTCGGGAGCCCAGACCCACCGGTTCACCCAGACCCAACGGCCGTAGTGATCGGTGGCCCACCCGAACTCGTCGTTCGAGATCCATGTCCACCCGTAGTCGGTGTACTTCCACCGACCGTTGGCGTACGGCTGATAGCCTTTCACGTTCGGAACGAACACCCAGCCGTACGTCTTGTCGTCGTACCAGGTGCCGAACGCGGCGAGCTCCTCGTAGAACACGTCGACGTCGTTGACCGACGTACCGTCGGGGTTGACGTTCACATCGACGTAGGTCGGTCCGATCGGCTCGTCATAGGTCGGCTCGATCGGCGGCTCGTACTGGGCGGGTAGTGGCTGCGGCTGCGGCTGCTGCGGAGGCGCTTCGCTGTTCGGGTTGTACGGTCCGCTCGGGTTGTTCGGGTCGTAGCCCTGCCCCTGCTGCGGATACTGTTGGTACTGGCCACTGCCGTATTGCGGCGGCGGCGTGTTCTGAATCGTGCAGCCAGCGAGGAGAAGAACGCTCAGCCACTTCTGCATGCGCACCATGAGCAGGGCACCTTTCGACGGAAGCCGGTGTGACGGAACCCACCGCCCCACATTCATTGGGAGCATAACGTCACGCGCCCCCCGATCCGGACGGTTCACACGTCGAAATGGTCGCACCGAGATCCGGCGCGACCGCCGGTCAGGAGCCCGCTTTCGCGAGCTTCTTTCCGATCGCCTGCAGCCGCTGGTGCAACGAATGCGCTTGCGTCGCGAGCTCCTCGAACTCGGCCTCGCGCGCCGTCCCCGCTAGCGCCTCGGCGCGAGCCGACAGTGCGAGTGCGATCTCGGACACATCGCGCGCGTCGGCCGTCGTCGGCGGGGCCGTGACATCGCCGTTTCCCGCGCGATGCTGGATCTGCGTGTTGAGCGTGCCGACTTCCCCCGCGACGCTCGTGAGCTCGTCCATCAGCTCGCGCAACCGCTCGTTGCGCTTCTGCACTGCAGGCACGTGCTCGACGACACCCTTCGACAGCGACTCCTGCTGCTGCCGTGCACCGCCGAGAACACCGACGAGCTCTTGTCCGGCTCCCTGCAATCGGCCCTCGCACTGCGCGATCTCCGCGAGCAGCTGATTCGCGCGCTCGAGGTGTTTCACGCTCGTCAGCGGGGTCTTCAAGAACAGATCACCGAGACGCGAGTAACTCTCGAGCTCCGACGCGAACTTCGCAGCAGCCTCGACCAGCGCCGAGTCAGACTTGGGCATCGGCGGACTCTACCGGATCACTTGATGCGCGTGAGCGTCACGGTGCGCCGCTCACCGTCGGACTTGCTGTAGACCGATTCGACGACGGTCTTGTAGCCCTTCTTCTCGATCGTGAGCGCCACCTTCGTGAAGCCCATCATCTGCACCGCTGTCGGGGACGTGCCCGCGCGCCGGCCGGCGATCGAGATCGTCGCGCCCGCGGGTTGCGTGATGATGGTGACCGCGTGCGTGGGACGGCTGAGCGGAATGTCCACGCTCGCCGGCTTGTCGGCCGATAGCGTCACCCACTTGAGGCCGGGCGCATACCGCGGATGCTTGACGTCCACTCGACGTCGCGCACACGTCCCCAGGATCGTGATCGGCGACGGCCCCATCACCTGATCGTCGAGACGCACGATCGATCCCGCAGGCGTCGTCGTCACGGTGAGCTTGCACGGTCCCGCTCCCACCACCGGCGGCGAGCTCGGATCGCTCGGCGCTGCGTTCTCCTCGTCGTCGGGAACCACCGGCGTCTTCGTCGGCTGCTTCGTCGGCGGCTGCGGCTCGGGCGTCTGCGTCGGCGTCGGCGTCGGCGGCGTCTGCGTCACCGCCATCGTGACCTTGTTGTCACCCACCGGCTTTGTCTCGCCCGCCGGCGGCGGTGTCGTCGCCGCGGTCGCGGTCTTGTCGCTGCCACGCGTCGCGATCACCACGACGAGCAACACCACGCTCGCGAGCAGCGCCGCACCGCCGATGATCATCCACCGCCGGCGACCACCGCTCATCGCGAGCAGCGCCGCCGTCGAGTCCTGCGATGCCTGCGGCGGCATCATTCCGTACGGCGGGTTGGTAGTGCCCGACTGCATCGGGTACTGCATCGGCGGTAGCTGTCCCGTCGGATACGGCTGCGGATACTGCATCGGCGCCATCTGCCCCGTCGGGTACGGCTGCGGCGGATACTGCATCGGCACCATCTGCCCCGTCGGATATGGCATCGGCGCCATCTGGCCCGTCGGATACGGCGGCTGCGTCGGATTGCGCCCCATCACGGGCACGGGCGTCAGCTCTTGCTGCGCGAACGACTGCTGCCCGACATAGGACGGCGTCGGTGTGATCACGTAGGCCGCTTGCGAGACTTCATCGCCCGGCCGGATCGCCTGCGTCGGTGCGAGCACGCCCGGCGGCGGCGCGACATCGTCGATATCGACGAGCGAGTCCTCGTAGCCCGGCGCGCGAAAGAAGTTGCCGGTCTCCTCGTACAGCGCGCAGTCGACGAACCCTTCGAGCGACTTGTCGCTGAGGTTCATCAGCGGGTTCGCTGGCAACACGAAGCTCGATCCCGGCGCGCGCGCTTCGCTCGCGACAGGGCTCGTCATGTCATCGCTCGCCGCGATCGGCTCGGGCGCGTCGGGGTTTCGATCGCGCGCCCACTCGGCGCGTCGAACCGCCTCTGCCTGCGCTTCACTTGCCTGCTCTGCCTGCTCGCGCGCCGACGGGGGCACGTCACGCGGTGGCGCGTCGACGATCGACGCGGTGTCGGGATACGACGCGGCCTGCGCGTGCGTGTCCTCGGCGGTGAGCGCGGCGTTCGATAGATTGACCGTGCTCGTCGAGATCCCGATCGCGGGCGTCGTGACATTTGCCGCGCGCGGCGGCGGTGTGGGCCGCGATGGCGCGTCGGTGGGCGCCGAGGTCGCGTACGTGGGTGTCGAGCTCGCCGCGTTCGATGCCGAGGGCGCGCTCGACGACGCGACGGTCGATGCCGTGCTCGGCATCGATGGCGCCGGGCCCGTCGTCGTCGGTTCGTCGGCGGACTTCGGATCGATCGGCGTCGCGTCGCCGCTCTTCGACTCGAGCGACCGCGAACCGCTGCTCTTCGCCTCGAACGATCGAGCGATGCCGTTTCCGTTCTCGACGATCCGCTCGGCGCGCGTGACCGGCGCGGTTCCTTCCGCGCGCACCGTCTTGGCCTCGATCTTCGTCGGTTCGTCGACCTCGACGATGATCGATGGCGTCGCTGCGCGCGCGGGCCCCGGCTTCACCGCGAACGCGGTCGGATTGATCTTCGGCAGCGCCGACGTGATCGATGGCGCGGGGATCGGAGGAATCCCTTCCGTCCGGCGCGGCGGAATCGCGGGCGGCTTGGGCTGTGACTTGATCTCGGCGAGCTTGTCCGCGAGCGTCTTCGGTTTCTCGGGGGTCTTCGCGTCGACAGGCTTCGCGGCGACATCGACCGGCTTCGCATCGATCGGCTTCGCCTCGACGACCGGCTTCGCCTCGACGACCGGCTTCGCCTCGACAACCGTCGGCTTCGCCTCGACAACCGTTGGCTTCGCCTCGACCGCCTTCGCATCGATCGGCTTCGCGGCCACCGGCGTCGGCTCGACCTTCACGACCTCGACGGCCTTCGCGTCGTCCGCCTTCGCCTTCTCCACCGCTTCGGCCGCGATGCGCGCTGCTTGCAGCTGCTTGAACACGGGCAGCGATTCGTTCGTCAGTCGACGAACGTTGAGGCGCACGCCGGGACGGCCGAAGCGATTCGCCGGCGTCGACCACGCTTCGACGACGACGCACAGTCCGCGCAGCACGGGCGTCTTGTCCTCGAGCTGGATCGAGAAGGCAGTCTCGAGACCCACGGGGCGGGTCGCGAGCGTCGCGACGAAGAACGACGACTCGTCACAGAAGCGATGGAACGTCGCGACGAACTGCTCGATGCTCGTGCAGCGCGTAGCAACGCAAAGTGCCTTCGTTTTCTCCGGCACCTTCGCCTTCTCTTCGGAAGGATTCACCCACGATGATTGTAGGGGTCACCGTCGGGGGGAGGCCACGATTTGATCCCGCAACCGTGTGTGAGCCGAGAGCCCACACATCGCTCTCGGGAGCAGACTACTGTTGCTCGAGCGCAGGCGCCGCGAGCCGAGGCCCGTAGAACCGCATGCTCGCGAGGACGAGCGTCTCGTCGCTACCCGAAACCCCGCGGCGCGCCGCGATATCGATACCCCACTTGATGTTGGCGAGGCCGATCCCGCCCGTCACGTACGAGGAGCCGAGGTCGCTGTCGTGGAGGCCACCGATGCGGATCGGAAACCCGTTGTTGCCGGCGCGAACGAACAGCTCGCCACCACCACCGTAACGCGCACCGCCGCCGCCGGTCTTCCAGCGCGAATCGAAGGACAGCGCGAGATTCGGGATCGGGCGCGCGAGGACACCGCCGCCGATCGCGCGTGGAAAGTGCGAGGAGTCATCGCCCCACAGGTTCTGTCCCGACACGCCGAGGTTGATCAACTCGGTCACGCGCACGGTCGCGCCGAGATCGAAGGAGAAGCCCTTCTCCTTCGCTTCGTCGACGCCTTCCATGTTCTCGCTGAAGCGGAAGTACTTCGTGGTCGCGCCGATCGAGATGCGCGGGATGATCGCGCGAGACAGCGAGATGCCCGCGATGTGCGATGTCCGCGTTCCGGACATTCCATCGAGCTCGACCGAGCTGCCGGCGTAGTCGTAGAAGAAGCAGCCGGGGGCGGCGTTCGTGGAGTCGCAGGCGGACACGCCGACGATCGAGGCGCTGTCGGACGCGCGGTAGCCGTAGCCGCCTTCGAACACGAGCTCGCGGTTGAGCGGGAGTCCGGCCGGGTTGAGGCCGATCGAGCTCGCGCCCGTAGCGCCGCCTCGCATCGCCTCCCCGACCGCGATCTCGCGGGGTCCGAGCAGGTCCTCGAGCGAGTCCGCGCGGGCCACGCCGCCTAGCGCAGGGAGGGCGAGACAGGCGAGTAGGACCGAGCGCATGCCCCGAGTGTTGGCGCGGATTTGCGACGGGCGCAAGATTTGAGAACACCTGCCGTTCTGGCGGTCTCTGCGCGGTGTGATTGCCAGCATGGCGCACCCGATCGTCGTCGGAAAAGCCCTCCGCGCCGATCTGTCACTCGTGGTAACGACGCGATCGCGTGCAGTTCAACACGTACCTGTTCGCGGCGTTCTTCGCGGTGGTCCTGGCGGTCCACTCCGCGCCGCTGCCGTGGACCCTGCGCAAGGTCGTTCTGCTGGTCGCGAGCTACGTGTTCTACGCGGCGTGGGACCCGCCGTTCGTAGGCCTGCTGTTCGGATCCACGATCGTCGATTGGTTCGTCGCGAAGCACATGGCCGCGTCCGCAAATCCGCGCCGGCGCAGAGCGCTGCTCGCGACGAGCCTCGTGTTCAACCTCGGCCTGCTCGCGTACTTCAAGTACGCCGGGTTCTTTCACCTGACGAACGGGCCCATCGTCGTCCCGATCGGCATCTCGTTCTACACGTTCATGACGCTCAGCTACACGATCGACGTGTACCTGGGCCGCGGTCGTCCGGCGCGCTCGTTCCTCGACTACGCGCTGTACGTGACGTTCTTCCCGCACCTCGTCGCGGGCCCGATCGTCCGCGCGAACGAGCTCGTGCCGCAGTTCGAACAGCCGCGTCGCGCGACGGCGCCGATGATGGCGTGGGGCCTCGCGCTGCTCGTGCTCGGCCTGTTCCAGAAGATCGTCGTCGCGGACGGGCTCCTCGCCCCCGCGGTCGATGCGGTCTACGGCGCGAACGCACCGAGCGCCGCGGGCGCGTGGGCGGGAACGATCGCGTTCGCCGGCCAGATCTTCTGCGACTTCGCGGGCTACTCGACGTGCGCGATCGGCGTCGCGCTGTGCCTCGGGTTCTCGTTGCCCGACAACTTCCGATTCCCCTACGCCGCGGTTGGTTTCTCCGATTTTTGGCGACGCTGGCACGTATCACTCTCTAGCTGGCTGCGGGACTACCTCTACATTCCACTCGGCGGCAATCGTCGCGGACCGATCCGGACCCACGCGAACCTCTCGATCACGATGCTCGTCGGCGGGCTGTGGCACGGAGCCTCGTGGACGTTCGTGGTGTGGGGCGGTCTGCACGGCGTATATCTCGTCTGCGAGCGCGTGCTCGTGCGCGTGATCCCAGCGTGGCCCGTGTGGCGCGCGCCGCTCGTGCGGTTCGCGCTCGCGCTCGTCACGTTCGCGCTCGTGTGCATCGCATGGGTGTTCTTCCGCGCCGAGTCGTTCGCGCAGGCGTTCGCGATCGTCCGCGCGATGTTCGGCTTCGGTGCCGGCGCGACGAACGGCTTCACGCTGTTCGCGATCGTCCCCGTCGCGATCCTCGTCGGTGTTCACTGGGCGATGCGCGACACGACGATCGAGGCGGTCGTCGAGCGCACGAGCTGGCCCGTCCGCGCCGCGCTGCTGTCGGCGATGTTGCTGTCCATCCTCATGTTCCCCGGAGTCGATCGTGCCTTCATCTACTTCCAGTTCTGAACGCCGCATACCCGGCGGACGCTGGGGGATGACGATGCTCGCGACGGCGATCGTGACGCTGTCGGCGATCGTCGCGCTCGAAGTGTTCGTGCGCGCGCGGGGCTTCCAACCGTCGGTGAAGGACGACGAATACCTGTGGGCCAGCGAGCGTGCGCGCGCATCGGATCACGCGCCGAGGACGATGGCGATCCTCGGCTCGTCGCGGATCCTCCTCGCGTTCAACCCGCGCGCGTTTCACGAGACGCTGCCGCGCTGGAAGTTCGTGCAGCTCGCGGTGCAGGGATCGCGGCCGCTCGGCGGGTTGATCGATCTCGCGATGGATCCCGCGTTTCGCGGGATCGCGCTCGTCGATATCGTCGAGCTGAACTTCAAGCAGTCAGGATACAGCGCGATGGATCGCGAGCTCGCGGCGTATCACCGCGGGTGGCGCGCGGTCGGCGAGCTCACCGAGCGCTGGCTGTCGACGGAGGTGCAAGAGCACCTCGCGCTGCTCTCGGCCGGCGGGCTCCGCACGCTGCGCCACCTCTCGCTGAAGGGCGCGTTCCCGACGCCGCCGTACACCACGACCGCCGCGGATCGCACGCGATTCGCGGATTACTCGCTCGTCGACACACGCGCACGACGCGAGCAGCAGCTCGCGCGCATCGAGAGCTGGGACGACGTCCAGTACCTCGAGGGTTGGCTCGCCGAGCCGCTCGCGCTCGAGGTGTTCGTCGCGATGATCCGCGCGCGCGGAGGCAACGTCGTGTTCGTGCGCATGCCCACGTGCGACGAGCGCTGGGCGTACGACGAGAGCGTCGCGCCGAAGGCAGCGTACTGGGATCGCTTCGCCGCGGTGACCCAGGCGCAGACGATCCACTTCGCCGACTATCCGCAGCTGTCGAGCTTCGAGTGCCCCGACACGTCGCACATCGACTCGAAGGACGGCCCGCGGTTCACGAAGGCCCTCCTCGATCTTCTGGTCGAGCGCCGTGTCGTGATGCCCTGAATCAAAAGTGGGGCATAGGCCCTCCGCGCGGCGCGTTGTCGACGCGTGCGGACCTACGCCCTCTTCGTGATCGCCGCGTGCTCGAGCGCGCCTGCGCCCGTGCCCGAGCAGGCGCCGTCGAGCGCGCCGAGCGCACCCTCGAGCGCACCGCCGAGCGCACCGATCGATCGCAGCGTTCCACTCTCGCCCGATCCATGGGCCAGTGTTCGGACGCCCCCGACCGCGGCGTCGAGCCCGATGAAAAGCGCGGTGCCCATCCCGTCTGCGTTCATCGCCGGACCCGCGCGTACCGAGGTCATCGCCGATCCGACGCCGGGCCCACGCGTCCATTCGATCTCGGGATCGATCGAGCTCCTCGCGATCACCGACGACGCGCGTAGCGCGCTCACCGCGTCGGACTCGCACTCGGTGCGGCTGTGGCCCACGCTCGACGGAACGCGCGAGCCGATCGTCCTCGAGATGCGATCTCCATCGATGCTCGCGATCACGCGCGATCACGATGCGTTCGTGCTCGCGGGCGTCGACACCGTCGGTCAGCTCGAGATCGTGAACGCGACGAGCACCGGCGAAGTCACGAAGCGCCTCGAGCTCGGACTCGATCGACCGATCATCTCGGTGCGCGCGACGACCGGCGGAGTCATCGCGCTACGCGACGACAGCGTGGCGACCCTCGTCGGTCTCGACGGTGCGATCCGAGCCGAGCTCGCGACCGAGCCCGGCGAGCACCTCGGGGCCATCGCCGTCCGCCACGGTCGGGCGATCGCGATCATCGAGAGCGACGATCGGGTGCGTGGCCGCTGGATCGACCTCGCGACGGCGAGCTGGGGAGCGTGGACGCCTGCGCTTCCGATCAAGGCCGACGCTGCCGTGCTCTCGGCGAACGGCGAGCGTCTCGCGGCGTTCCGAAGGAAGGGTCAGAAGGCTGTGTCGATCGTGAAGCTCGCGACGGGCAAGGTCGTCGGCACCATCACCGATCTTCCCGATGACGCCGGCATCGTGGGATTCATGACCGACGACATGGTCGCGGTCGCGAGCGCCGGCCGATCCTGGTGGACACGCGAGGACACTGGCACGTCCGTCGATGGACGAACCTTCGCCGCGGCGAACGGAGTCCTCGTCGGCGGACAACAGACCGCGATCGTCATCGCGTCACCGACGGAGCAGACGGCGTACGTCGGTTACCGCGTGGGCTTCGTCACGCAGGTGCAGCCGAAGCGCGACGGCTTCCTCGTCACCGATGGCCAGTCACTCGTCGAGCTCGACGCGCGGTTTCGGACACGCGCCGGATTCGGGGTCGTCGAGCTCGCCGAGGGAATCAATCAGGCCATCCTCGTCGACGGCGAGCACGCGCTCGGCTTCTCGTACTCGCGGAAGCGCAGTCTCTATCTGATCAAGACGAAGGCCCCCTCGACAACGCTCGTGGTCAGCGATGTCGTCACGTACGGGTACGAACCGACGACGCGGCTCCTCTACTACTCGACGAGCGCGACGGACTACACCCCCGACACCGAACGGGTGTACGCGATGCGGTTCGATCCCGAGGACGAAGCGTTCGGCCCCGCCGTCGAGATCCCTGCCAAGCGCGGACAGATCTATCTGTTGCCGGCCGGCAACTCGAAGCGCGAGATCGCGATCATGGTCCCGGCCGGGGTGCCGCGGAAATACAAGCTCACGTACGGCGCCATCGGCGATGCGTTCGAAGCGACGAGCGAGTCCGAGATCGAAGGCAGCTTGCAGTGGTGGAACGAGATCGGTGACCCACGGGTTCTGATTCGCGAGGTCAACACGCGCACACGAAGTCCCGATCGCTCGATGACCGCCGTCGTCCGCGATCAGCGGCTCGAGTTGAGTATCGGTAAGACGTCGCGCTGGACCGTGCCCGGTCGCGGAATCACGCAGGTCTTGTGGACTCCACGCGGCGAGTTGGTGGCGATGGGCACCGGACTGGCGAAGGTCGATCTCGCGACCGGCGAGCTGCGCGATCGCCAATGTGGCTCGTGGTTCGGACGGTGGGACTACCGGCCGGACGTGTTTGCGTTCACGACTCTCTGCGAGGTGCCCTGATGACGACGACGATGAAAAGGCTCGTGCTCTCGACCTCGATCCTCGCGATCGCCACCGGAGCGATCGCCGGCGTCGCGTGGGGAAACGGCGGCGGCTCCGACGATTGGGAGGAGGACCGCTTCACGCCCGAGCCGTTCCTGCTGACCACGACGTCGCTCGGCGGTGCAACGCCTGCCCGCGGCGCGGCGCCGTACCTCACGGCATCGCGCATCGCCGCCGTCGGTGAAGGCGCGCTCGCGAGCGACGCGGACAGCGGCTATCTGATCCTCACCGATGTCACCGGCAAGAACGTCGCGCAGCTCGCGATCGGAGGCGATGCCGCACTTCTCGCGTTCGATCCCGCCGCGCAGCGCGCGTACGTGGCGGACCGGCGCGGCGATCGCGTCGTCGTCGTCGATGTCGGCGACGCGAAGCTCGCGGTCGAAGCGAGCTGGAAGACGCCCGCCGAACCCTATGGTGTCGCGCTGTCGCCCGATCGCGCGACCCTCTACGTCTCGACGATCGCCGATCGCACGCTCGTCGCGTTCGAGACCGCCACGGGACACGAGCGTTGGCGCGCTCCGCTGTCGTCCGAGCCACGCGGGCTCGCCGTGTCGCCGGATGGATCGCGCGTCGTCGTCGCCTCGCTGACGAGCGGCGCGGTCGACGAGATCGTCCTCGGCGAACGAAAGCGATCGCACCGCGTCGCCCTACCGGCATTCACGCGGCAACACGCCCGCGGCGCATTCTCCGTCGCGTTCGTCGGCGACCATGCCGTGGTTCCCTATCACCTCTCGGTCCCGATCGCCGAGCAGATCGAGACCGCCGATCACTACGGCGGAGGATTCCGCCCGCCGATCACGCAGCACCTCGCGTGGCTCGGCGGCGATGGACGCAGCGCCGTCGCGCAGACAAACGTCGTCGAGCCGCGCGCGATCGCCTGGAACGCCGAGCGCGATGTCATGTACGTCGTCGGCATGGCGAGCGATCACGTCGTCACCGTCAAGAAGGCATCGCAGACCGATCCCATCAAATCGATCACCGTCGGCCTGACGCCCGGTTGCGGTGCGGATGGCCTCGCGATCACGCCGAAGGGCAACGTGCTCGTGTGGTGCTCGTTCAAGCGATCGATCACCCGGATCCCCCCCAAGGGCAGCAAGGTCGAGCGCGGCAGCGAGCTCGTCGCATCGGGGCTGAGCGCAGAGCTACAAGCTGGGCGGTCGTTGTTCCACGCGGGAACGTTCCACTCGTCGACGCGCGGGGCGATGTCGTGCGGCAGCTGTCACCTCGATGGTCGCGCCGATGGCCTCTCGTGGCAGATCCAGAAGGAAGCCCTTCAGACGCCGGTGCTCGGCGGTCGCCTCGTCGGCACCGCGCCGTACAAGTGGGACGGCAAAGCAGCGGATCTTCCGACGAGCGTACGCGCGACGATCAAGCGCCTCGGTGGCGACGGCCTGTCCAAGCGCGACGTGAAGCTCCTCGTCGGTTTCCTCGAGAGCATCCCCGCACCGCGCACCCCCACGCGCGATGCATCCGCGGTCGCACGCGGCAAGGCGCTGTTCGAGAGTTCCGAGCTCGGCTGTGTCACCTGCCACGACGGGCCCGCGCTCACCGATCGCGACACGCACGATCTCGCCGGTACGTTCGATACACCGGGCCTCGGCTCGCTCGCGGCGAGCGCGCCCTACTTCCACGATGGCAGTGCGCCCACGCTCGAGACCGTGCTCCTCGATCGCGGACGGGTGCACGGCATGTCTGCACCGGCCACGCGGCTTCGCGGTCGCGATCTTGCCGACCTCGTGGCGTTTCTCGAGACGCGGTGAGCTACTGGACGTCGAAGATAATCAGGAACGAGTTGTCGTTGAGCGTCGTGTCTTGCGCGGCGCCCGCGGTTCCGCGCCAGCCGGCGACGAGGACCTTCGTACCGCTGACCGCGGCGCCCCAGAACTGATCGTTCTTGTCGTCGGCAGCGGCGAACTTGAAGCGCTGGATGCCCGTGCCGTAGTGCGTGTCGAGGTTGCCGGTCTCGTCGATGACGGCGAACACCGCATCCTGCGCGGCCATGTTGCCGGGGCCGGTCGATCCGATCATCAGCGTCTTGCCGCCCGGTAGAGCGACCGCGTTGCGGCAGTTCGAGCTCGTCTGGTTCTCGGACACGTCGATCAGCTTCGCACCGCTCGCCGCGCCGCCCCACGGCTTCGTCAGCTCGCCCGTGGTCGTATCGATCTGCATCGAGATCCAGTCATCGCGATCCACGCCGAGCACGTTGCCGTAGCCGCCCGTGGTGACTTTCGTGCCCGCCGCGTTCAGCGCGAAGTTGTAGACCTCGGTCTGTCGCGTGAGCACCGCGTCGAAGAAGATGCCGCCGTTCGCGAACGAGGCGACCGGATCGCCGTTCGCGTCGAGCTTGTACCAGACGGGCACGTTGCCGCTCGCGAGTCCCGAGCCGCCGACGTAGCCGCCCGCGATCACCGAACCGTCCGCGAGCGCGACCACGCCGCGCACCGTCGCGTTCAGCGACACGCCGCCCACGATGTTGTCGACGAAGAACTTGCCGCTGTCGAGGCGGCCCCAGCCCGTGGTGCCGTTCTGTCCGTTGGACAACAGGCCGTTCGCGGACAGCTTCGCGAGCGCGAAGTCCGAGCTCGTGTTCGCGCCCGTCGGTCCGAGCGCCACGGCGCTGACGAAGATGTTGTCGTTCGCGTCGACGGTGAGGCCGCGCGCGGTGTCGAGCACCGCGGTGCCCGTGGTGTTCTTCGTGCTGAAGTCGATCGTCGCGATGCCGTTCACGCCGAACGTGGTGTCGAGCGCACCGGCTGTCGTCAGACGCGCGACGGCGACATCGCGATCCGTGGCGTCGACGGTGTTCGCGATGTTGAACGATACGAGGATCTTGCCGTCGGACTGCACCGCGAGATCGATCTCGTCGGCGCCGCCGGTCGGGGTCGCTACCGCGAGCGTCGAGATGCCGGCGGTGCCGAAACTCGCGTCGGCGCCCACGGCCGAGAGCTTTCCGACGAAGATGTTCTTCGCACCGGTCGGGGTCTGCGCTGCAAACCCGGCGACGTACCAGCTGCCGCCCGGTCCTGCCTTCACGGCCTGGATCTGATCCGGACCGTTCGCGGAGATCGTCAGGCCGATCGGCGTCGGAGGCACGAATCCCGACGGCGTGTCGATCGGCATGTCGATCGGTGCTCCGTCGATCATCGGCGAATCGATAGCGCCGGCGTCGACATCCTTGCCATCGATGTTGTCACCACACGCCGCTGCGAAGAGAGAGAGGGAAATCCAGACGATGTTCTTCATGAGACTCCAGCGACCTCAGAACCGGGCTTTGTAGCCAACGGCGATCATCCGAGGTGGGTTCGGGCGAGCGCCGTAGGGGCGTCGCGAGATAATCACTTGCTCGTCGAGAAGGTTCGAACAAGTGGCGTACAGCTCTGCCCACGGGGCGATGTGAACGTGCGCTGCGAGATCGATCGTCAGCAGCGCTTCGGCGAGGACGCTCTCGTCGATCGGACCTTGGCCCGCGACGTCACGGCTCTCGCCGCGATACCGCACCGTCGCGTCGCCTTCCACGCGGGCATGCTTGATCCCGGCGCTGACGGCGAGCTGGTGCTCGGGGAGATACGGCAGCTCGTCGCCTTCGGAGACATCGCCCCAGAACGTCGACGAGAACGAGTGCTGAAACGCGGACTGCGTCAGCGTGTACGCGACACCGAACGGCAGCGAGAGCTTCGTCGCGAGCGGCCACTCGCCGCCGATCTGCGCCTCCGCGCCCCACACGCGAACCTGCCCGCCGTTGTACTCCTCGCCCTCCATCGTCTCCATGCACCCGCTCGACAACGTGCACGTGCCCTTGAGGTTTCCGTAGTCGCTGTAGAAGCCGATCAGGTCGACGCCGATCCGCTGATCGCGCCATCGCGCGCCCGCTTCGTAGTTCACGCTCGATTCGGGGCGGACGTCCGCCGCCGCCGACGGCGCCACGGGCGCGAAGCCGCGATGCACGCCCGCGAGCACGCTCGCCTCGTCGGTGAGGTGATACGCGAGCCCGCCGCCGGGGATGAGCACGCCGTAGTCGCCCTCGCGCTGGCCCATCGTCAGCCGATCGGCGAAGCGATAGTCGATCAGCTCGAGCCGCGCGCCCGCGGTGATCTCGAGGCGCTTGTAGTGGATCTTGTCCTCGACGAACGTCGCGAGCGCGATCGTCTCGGCGCGCGAGTCGAGCACGGTGGCGCGCAGGCGATCGCTGCGCACGAGTGTGCCGCTGACCATGTCGTAGCCATCTTCGAAGCGACGGCGATCGGCGCGATCGAAGTGGATGCGCACGCCGGCATCGAGGTGATGCGCGAGCGGCCCCGTGGTTCGCTCCGTCGCGAAGCGCGTCTGGATGCCCTGCGAGACGAAGCGGCGATCGTTCGTGCCGAGGATCAATTGCTCCTCGGGGCTCGTCGAGTCCGTCTGCCCCGTGAGGATCGAATAGAACAGCGAGTTCGCCCCGCGATCCGGATCCGCGATCAACCCGTAGAAGTCGCGCATGCCGACGAAGCCGTCGACCTTGCCCCACGCGCGGTGGAACCAGTGCCGGTACGCCGTGGTGATCACGCGCGAGTGCAGGCCGAGATCGAGCTGGTGATCCGCGCGCAGCGTGACGTGGTCCCAGTTCATCTGATCGCGCTGCGAGGCGGCGTAGCGCCGCTGCGGCGTCGCGCGAAAATCCTCGTCGGTGAGGCCGGTGTACGTCTCGTTCGAGGTCTCGTGCCCGTAGCGCGCTTGGAGCTGCAGCGTGTGGTAATCGGTCGCGGTCGGCTCCGACGTGATGCGCGCGGTGAGCGAGACATCGTCCTTGTCGAAGCCCGTGTCGCCGCCACCGTCGAGCTGCTTGAAGCCCTCGGTCTGCAGGCGCACGTACTCGGCCATCACACCCCACGTGCGTTGCCGCTCGGCGGCGCGCAGATGCAGCTTGCCGTACCTGTCACTGCCGCCCGCGATGTCGACGTACGCGGAGCGCTTCGCCGGGAACGGCTCGCTGATCATGTCGATGGCGCCGCCGACGGTCGCGGGGCCGAACTGGATCGACGACGGCCCCTTCGTCACCTCGATGCGCGACATCCGCGTGACGAGCGGGACGTAGTACGCCGCGGGCGCGGAGTACGGCGCGGGTCCGCTCAACACCCCATCTTCCATCAACGTGATCTTCGCGCTGCGATCCGCCGCCGCGCCGCGCATGCCGATGTTCGGGCGCAGTCCGTAGCCGTCCTCGTCGCGGATGTACACGCCGGCCGTGCCGCCGAGCACCTCGTGCAGATCGTCGGACTCCGCTCGCTCGAGCTGTTCCTTGCTGATCTCGGCGCGCGCGCCGGGCGGCGCTTTGTCGACGATCTCGATCGTCTCCTCGGGTGTCTCGTCGGGAGGCGCGGCTTCCGCCTCGACACGCTCGGTGTCGTCGGCGATCGCGACGCGCGCGGCGAGCAGCGCGACGCTAATCGTTATCGGTCGCGACATCGTCCGGGATCTCGAGAGCCAGCAGCGTCAAAAACTGGCTCTTCAAATCGTCGGTGAACACCTTTGTCGCGGTGTGGGCAGCAACGACCTGCGAGTAGCTGGTCGACAGAGCAGACAAGAAGCTCTCGGGGAGCGCGTTCGCCGACGCGATCGCGGCATCGAGCGAGGCGGTCATGCGATCGGCGACGTCGCGATGGCCGAGCGCGATCAAGAAGTCGTCGAAGCCCGGTCCATCCGTCGTCGCGGTGGTACCGGTGAACACGGCGCGCGCGGCCGCGAGGTTGTTCCGGATCGCCTGTGTCCCGCGATCCGCGTAGCGCAGCTCGACCTCGCGCACGCACGGCTCCTCGACGACTTGGCACGCGTTGATGCCGATGCCGGTGGTCTCGGCGAGCTTCATGCTCTTCACCATCTGATCGATGTAGACGAGCAGTCCGTCGCTGACGAGGTTCACGCCCGCATGCGCCGACGAGATCGACGAACCCTGCGCGCCCGCGTTCGCGAGCTCGCCGACGTAGTTGCCACCATCGGCCTTCCACGCCGTCGCGAGCTCTTGCGCGTGCGCGGCGACATCGACGGCGATCGCATGCGCGAGCCGGCTGCGCGCCTTCGGCAGATCCGCGCCGAGCGCCGCCCACCCCACCGGCGTCGCGCCGCAGTTGTGATCGCTCGACGGCGGATACAGCAAGAACTCGATCGCGGACAGCGAGCGCGCGTTCACGAGCTCGGTCGCGACGTCGTAGCTCGATGGATTCGCCCACCGCGATGCCGTGTCCTTGTCGAGCTCGCACGGCGAGACGAGCGGCCAGCTGTAGATGAGACCGCGCAGCGTCTCGTTGTCCATCGCGGCCGGTCCCACGAGCACGGCTTCGGTCGCTTCCCACGCGTCGATCGCATCGCTGAACGTCGCGCGGGCGGCGTCGCGAGCAGTGATCGCCGGCGCGGAGTCGCTCGCGTTCGCATCGAGAGCGTCGCAGTACGCGCCGATCGCACCCGGCACGAGCGCGATCGTCGCGGCCGCATCGATCTGCATCGGCAGCAACACGTTCGTCGCGAGGTGCGCGAGCATCCCGCGGCGATCGAAGTCATCGGTCGGCAGCGCGGCGTCCATCTTCTCGGACCCGCCGTCGCTGCACGAGGACAGCACGGTGATGGCGAGCGTCGCGCACGCGAAGCCCGCGACCGTGACCACGAACCCGACCGCGCTGGAGTCCTTCGACATCGACCCCTGCATCGTTCGCATAATTGAAATCGACTTTCAACTCTCGTTTCAAAGAACTCACAACCCATTGCGATTACGAGGCTTCGCCAGGCAGTTGTTACCCGGTTATCGAAGGGCGCGGTTTCGCGGCGGTGGCCCGGGCGGCGCCGGCAGCACCCACGTGCGAGCCCCGCGGTCCCGGATCGACAACAGATCGACCTCGGGATCGATCATCGCGATCGGCGCGCGACCGTTCAGCGAGACATAGGTGATCGCGTGCAGCGTGAAGTCGCGATAGCCCTTCGCGTGCAGGTCATCGCCGATGTGCCGAGCGAGCACGAGGATCAGATCCGGCTGCCCCGCCGCTTCGCGTTCCTGGCGCGCGGTCACGTAGTCGCTCGGCGGAATCTGCAAGCGCTTGCCGTTTCCGAACCGCGCTTCGTACGTGAGGCTGCCGTGCTTCTCGCGGATCATCACGTGCCACGCGAAGCGCATCCCGTCCTCGTTCCACAGCACGTCCCCCGGATACACGAGGTGGCGTAGCGGCAACGCGATCTGCACGATCACGTGCATCGCGATCAGCACGGCGATCCAGCGCGGCGCGCGCACCGGACGCGACTCGATCGCCGCCTCGATCACCGCGTGCTTCGCGCGCACGAACCGGCGCGGCCACGACGGCGCGAAGAAGATCAGCGCGCAGCTCGTCATGATCAGCGGGAACATGCCGATGTTGAACAAGTAGCCGGTGAGCCCGTGGAACACGATCAGCGCCGCGTACGCGACGAGCCGCGTGCGCCGCCACGACAGCCACACGACGATCGTGGTGTCGAACAGAAAGCCCGCCCATGACATCAGCATCGCGACCTGCGGCTCGTCGAAGATCGGCCCGATGATCGGCGTCTCCGTGCGCGCGCCGAGCCACAGGTTCAGCGGCTGCCCGTAACCGAGCCAATCGGTCTTCGCTTTCGCGAGGCCCGCGAACACGTAGACCACGCCGACCTGAAAGCGCAGCAGCCACACCATCCACGCGGGTACGTCGCTGCGCGCGATCGAAGGATCACGCCGCGCATCGAGCGACCACGCTGCGTGTGCGGGCATGAATGCGAGCAGCGCTCCGAGGAGCACGACGAGGTAGTGATGGTTCAGGTAGTTC
>JBGARE010000003.1:12423-74577 GCA_044230415.1 Kofleriaceae bacterium | reverse complement strand
CGACCACGCTGCGTGTGCGGGCATGAATGCGAGCAGCGCTCCGAGGAGCACGACGAGGTAGTGATGGTTCAGGTAGTTCGTGATGTCGACGAGCTGCGTGTACGTGAAGCCGAGCGTGAACAGAACGATCGCGACGCGGTACCGCCAGCCGAGCGCGATCGCGATCGCCAACGCCGCGAGCACCGCGTAGTGCACGTACATCCCGGTCATCGACCACGGCTTCACCCAGCCGAAGCCCGGGTACGTGAAGAACCATTTCGGCTCGGCGTACATCGTCGAGATCCAGCCGGTCGTCAACAACCGCAGGATCCCGACGAGCATCACGACGCCGAAGATGATCCGGAACGCGGCGAGCGACGCGATGTCGACGGGCCGCACGGCCGCCGCTCGCACTCGCTCGCCAAGCATCGCGAGGAGAGATACCCCGCGCGTACGAACGAAAAAAGCGCCGACTCTCGTCGACGCCTTCTCATCAGTTCAGATCGAGCTGATTACCAACGGTCGCCACCGCCGCCGCCGCCGCGACCACCACGGCCGCCGCGACCACCACGACGGCCACCGCCGTCGCCGTAGTCTCCGCCACCGCCGCCACCACCGTAGTCACCGCCGCCGCCACCACCGCCGTAGCCGCCACCGCCGCCGCCATAGCCGCCGCCGCCGCGACCACCGCCACCACCACCGAAGCCACCGCCGCCACCGCCGCGGAATCCGCCGCCGCCGCCACCGCCGCCACCGCCGCGCTGCTGGCGCTGCTCGGCCTCGTTAACGCGGAGCGGGCGACCGTCGAGGGTGCGTCCGTCCATGCCCTCGATGGCCTTCGCGGCCTCCTCGGGGGTACCCATGGTCACGAACGCGAAGCCACGCGAACGGCCGGTCTCGCGGTCAGAAACGAGGTGGACGTCGCTGACCGTCCCGAACTCGGTGAATGCGGCGCGAACGCCTTCAGCATTGGTGTTGAACGAAAGATTTCCAACGTACAGACGAGTGTTCATCCTGCTTGCTCGATCTGGCCCAAAGAACGTTGCACCCACCCCAAAGGGGCCCTGCTCGGAAGTGGGTTTCGAACCTGAGTATCAGCCCACTGAGCACCGGGTACGAGCGATCACCGAGGACGCGAACATCGACGACAAAACAGAGACCGCTGGGAACATGGGAACCGTGGCGAGCCCCAACCTACTCTCAGGTTTGCGCGATTGCCACAGTGTTTCGTACCGCGCCTCACAAGATCCTGGATCCATTTGGGGATCAGCCCGTGTAGATCGCCGAAACTCCCGGCCATTCACGGTGTCTCTGGCTCTACACGGTTATGCTGCGGGTCGCTTCGTAACCTATGTCCGACGACGAACGAGCGCTCATCCGTCGCCTCCGCGACCGCGACGAGCGCGCATTTCGCGAGCTGCTCGTGCTGCATCGCGATCGCGTCTTCAACATCACGTATCGCATGCTCGGAAACCGATCCGAGGCGGAAGACGTCGCACAAGAAGTGTTCATCACGGTGTTCAAGACGATCGACTCGTTCCGCGAAGAGTCGAAGTTCTCCACCTGGCTGTATCGCGTCGCCGTCAACCACACGAAGAACCGCATCAAGTACCTCGCGCGCCGCCACGATCGCGATCGCGACGAGCTCGACGAGAGCACGCACAGCCAGCAAGTGAACGGCGCGGTCACCGGCCAGCCCGTTCGCACCGCGCAGCCCGACAAAGCGCTCGCGAGCGCGCAGATGGAACAGCTACTCCAGGAAGCGATCGATGCGCTCGACGAAGATCAGCGCGCCGTCGTGATCCTCCGCGATGTCGAAGAGCTGTCGATCGAAGAGATCTGCGAGATCACCGGCCTCCCCGATGGCACCGTGAAGTCACGGCTCCATCGAGCGCGTCTGGTGCTACGCAAGAAGATGCAACGCCATGTCGAGGGATGAGCAGAGGTAGACGATGAGCGAGCCTGCAATCGACGATATCGACGACGAGATCATCATCGCGCTGTCGGACTACTTCGACGGCGGACTGTCTGCCGACAAGAAGCGCGAGATCGAAGAGAAGATCAAGACCGATCCGAAGTGGAAGGCCGCGCACGACGAGATGCTCGACACGAAGAGCCCGTCGGCGCTCTCGGGTCTGCAGAAGGCGCGCGCGCCGGCGACGTTTGCCGAGGACGTCACGGGGACGATCCACAAGCGCTCGGGTGGTCGCCTGTTCGGCAAGAAGACGTTCGGTGATCGCGTTCCGTTCATGGCGATCCTCGTCGTCGCGATGATCCTGCTCGTGGTCCTCGCGTACATCTTGTGGACGTCGTCGACGGGCTCGCTGAAAGTTCACAAGGACGCGCCGCCGAAACAGCAGGGCTCCGCGGTGATCGACAAGCCCTGAGCGGTAGAGTGTGGAATGTCCGAGCCCGAGCGCTTCGAGCTTACGTTCGCGAACCTCAAAGCGTGGTGTGTCCGGAACGACTACGACCACCAAGCGAACGAGGAGCTCGAGCAGATCGCGCTCATCTATCGGCTGATGGACAAGCTCACGCCGCTGATGCTCATCCCGCAGCCCGGCATCGTCGTGTTCGCGATGCGGCAGCCGTACCAGATTCCGCCGGACCGTGTCGCCGCAGTCCTCCAGGCGACGAACCGCCTAAACGCGCTGTCGTTCCTCGGAGCGTGGTCCGTCAACGAGGAGTCGCGCGAGCTGTTCTTCCGCGTCGCCGCCATCGTCGATAGCATTCACTACACCGACAGCAGCGTGCTCGCGCTGGCACAAGCAGCGGTCGGTAACTCGGAGAAGGCGATGTCGACGTTGCACGCGATCGCGATCGAGAACGCCGATGTCGAGACCGCGCTCGCGGCGCTGATCCACTAGCTAGTCGGTGATGACTTGGTGCGCGCCCGAGTTGCGCGCCATCGTCAGCGTCGCGCAGAACTTCCGCAGCGGCTCGCGGCGCTCCGGCGGGACGTACTCGAGGTTCAGCTGGCGATCGGTGACCTCGAAGAACGAACGCTCCGCGGCGAGTAGTGAGGCCTCGGCCTGCTCGATCTCCGTGGTCGCCACGTCGCGCAGGTTCGCGCGCACGAGCGCGGCCTCGGGCTCGAGCTTGTTCTCGACGAAGAAGCCACCGAGGATGAGCTTCGCCTTGACCGCCATCGAGTGAATGTCGTCGCCGGTGCGGTGCGGCAGCAAGAGGCACTCCTTGAGCAGCTCGGCAGAGGCCGGCGAGGCCCGCTCGTAGGCGCGGCGCGTGACGAAGCCGAGATCGAAGATCGCGAGCTGCGGCGCGAACACCATGCCGTACGTACGCGCCATGCCCGCGTAGTACGCGAAGTGCTTTCCGATCTCGCGCAGCAGCTCCGGGCGATCCAAGAGCTCGCGACCGAGGCGGCGGTACTGGTGGAACACGTCGTAGACCGCGCGGAGGTTCTTCGCTTTGATCGCTTCGCGCAGGTAGTTGTTGAAGAAACGGATCGCGAGGCGCAGCGCTTGCTCGTCGTGATGGAGCTCGCAGCGCGCGGCGATCACGCGCAGCGCGTCGGAGAACGTGGACACGTTATCGGTCGCGCCTTGCACCGAGCGCAGGAACCCGTACTCGAGCTGCTGCAGGCACTTCATCTCGTACCAGGTCTTCGTCTCGTTCAGCATCTCGAGCGCCTCGTCGGACAGACCGACGAAGTCAGCGCGATCGACGACGTACCATTCGCGCGGCATGCGGGACTTGTGACCGTCGTAGTGATCGAGGAGGAGCTTGATCACCCACGCGCCTTCGGCGGCGACATCGCGATCGTCGCGATCGAGCGACTTGATGATGATCGTGCCGATCTGACCGACGCGCGTGGAAAGCAGAAGCTGGGCGGCCAGTGGTTCGCGCTTGCGCTTCGCGACCTGCTCGACGATCTGCATCGCATCGTCGCGGAGGCGGATCAACAGTCGCGATGGATCGACGAAGCGGACGACGTAGAAGAAGTACGGGATCAGGATCGCCCACCCGACGAGCGCGAGGAGGATCGCGAGCGTGAGCGACCATGTCGGAGCGAACTCGGGGCCGACCATGAAGTCGACCCACAGCACGTGCGCCGCGCCGAAGGCCATGAACGTCAGCACCCAGCGATTGATCCGATCGCGAAGGAACATCTCGATCAGCTTCGGCGTGTGCATGTTCGCCGTGAGCGGGATCGCGAGACCGATGGTCGCGATCAGCATCGCGAGCACGTTGTTGTACGCGCGCGCCATCGGCGACAACACGTCGACGATCTTCTCGTTCTTGACGCCGGCCCAGCTGCCGGTTCCCCACGGCGGGTACCCCGCATGGTGCCACTCCGTGAAGAACTCGACGCCGAACAGCAGCGCAAATGCCACGAATGCGATCGCGAACGACCGCACGAATAGCTTGCGCATGACTAGTCCGCCTCGTCCTCGAGGAACGCGAAGTAGCGCTCGGGAAGGTCGTCGAACTCGAGGGCGCCACCGCAGCTCGGGCACTTGAACACCGGCGGTTCGAGCGCGCTCGCGAGGATCGCGGCCGATTGCAGCAAGCGCTCCTCTTGGTGATCACAGCCGATGCAGTGGAACGGCGCGAAGAACGACGTCACGGTGCCGCGGCCGATCACGTCGTGCACCATCGACGCCTGCAGGATGAACGGCACCGAGCATGCGTGGAACTCGTAGCCCTGGATGCGGGCGGTGCGCAGGAACTCGCACCACGCGCGCACGCCGAGCGAGTTCATGTACGTGACCTGCGCCATGTCGAACGTCACGCGGCCGACCATCGAGGGCATCAGCTCGTCGAACCGCGTGGCCTCGGTGAAGTCACCGCGGAGCACGACGCGCGTGCGCTCGCCGTCCTTGACGACCTGCCACTGCGTGAGCTTCGCGAGGACGCCGCGCGCGGCATCGTCGAGCTTGTCGAACGCGATACCGACGACGGTCTTGCCCTCGCGCGGCTGCGCCCACACGGCGGTGCCCTTGATACTCACGGGTTGCTGACCGTCGGGCGTGATCGTGATCGCGGCGGCCTGGCCCTCGGTGACCGGCTCGCTGACGACGAGGCGAACGCCATCGACGGACAGGTTCGACACCGTGGCGTCGACCTTTTTGCCGCTGATCGCGACCGCGATATTGAAGCCCTCGGTGCCGGGACGCGGCTCTCCGAGCTGGATCGCGACGACATCGTGGAGCTCGTCGGCGGTCATCGGTGCGATCAGCAGCTCGTCGCAGCCGCACGCCGACACCTGGCGCATCTGATCACCCGAGAGACGCTTGCCCGCGACGAGGATGACGCGCGTCGACGGCGACTTCGCCTTGATCATCTTCGCGATCTCGTAGCCGTCGTATTCGCCTTCGGCGTCGAGCACCACGAGCGCCGGCTCTTCCTGGGTGAACAACGCGCGCGCCTCGTCTTTGGTGGCGGCGACGAGCAACTGCAGCCCCAGGCGCTTGAACGGCGGCGCCGTGAAATGCCGGAGCAGCTCGCTGTTGTTCGAAACCAGTACCTTCGGCACGTACAGGGAGATCTTACACCCGGTCGCGTTTAGAAGATGGCCCGCAAGATGACGATCAGCGCGATCAGTGCGACGACGGCGCCACCGATCGCCGACGCCCCGCGCACCATCGTCCCGCGATCGTAGGCCTCGCGCTCCGCCGTCAGCTTCTCGATCTCGGTGGTGCGTGCGGTGATCGCACCGCGGAGGCGGTCGATGCGCTGATACAACTCGCTGAACGCGGGGCGCTCGATGCGGTTCAGGTTGACCAGCGTGCCGAGGGTCACGAGGCGGCGTGCGATTTCGCCCTCTGCCTGCCCGATCTCGCGCGACTTGCGCTTTTGCTCTGCGTCGAGCTCCGCGAGCCGATGCGTGTGGCCCTCGCGCGCATCGCTGAGGCTCCGCTTGGCCGCATCGAGCTCGGCCTTCGCAGCGTCGAGCTTCACAGTGGCTTCGTTGATCGGGCGATCGAGAGAGCCCAGCCGGCGATCCACGTCCTGGCGATCGGGCTCGAGAGCGGCCGCTTCCTTGCGCATCTGCTCGGCGCCGCGACGCAGCTCCGCGCGGGTGTCGCCCATCGCGTTGGCCCCGGACTGCTTGTCATTGTCCTCAGCCGCCTTGAGGTATGCCTTTTGGCGCCGCTCGAGCTCCTTGCGCTTGTCGCGCAAACCTCTGCGCTGCGTCTCGAGGGTCGCGAGCTCCTTGTTCGTCTCGTCGACCAACCGCTCGGCCTCCGCGAGCTTCGTGTTCTTCTCGCGCTCGACGTCGACCCACTTGCTGTTCTCTTCCGCTTTGCGGCCGTCGACGTCCTGGTGCTCTTTGCCGAGCACGCCGATCCGCTCTTCCGCGGCGTTGATCGCGATGTTCTCCGCGTGAAACACCTTGCTGTCGACGCGCTGCTGCCGCGCCATCTTTCCGAGCGCACCGAGCACCTGATCGAGCGCATCGGTGTCCGCCTTGATCTCGGCCTGCAGCGTCTTGATCGCGCCGCGGCGCTGGTAGCGCGCGCGCACGAACCGAACCGTGTACTTCGCGGCGTTGTAGAGACCCGGCTCGGGGATCTCGGGGATCGGGTGAACCTTCGGCGGTTGGAACGGCCGGTCCGCGTGCAGCTCGGGATTGTGGATCCTCGTCGGTGGCGGCCCGCCTGCATCGTGCTGCTTCTGCGACACGATGTCGTACGGCTGCGCCTCCATCGTGTTGAAGTCGTCGCCGAACGCGCTCGCGGGAACGACGTTCGAGGGCCGCGGCAACGGCGGCGGATTCGACGCCGTCTTCGGTCGCGCGGGTGCTTCGCCCACGACTGCTTCGCCCCAGCCTTCACTCACGCGATGCGCGCGCTGCGCCGGTGGCGGCGGCAACGCGGGCGCACTCTCGCGCACCGGCGGAGGACCGAGCTCGGCGTGGCTCCCCGGACGCGCCTGTCGGGCACCCGGCGAGGCCATCACGCCCGTCCGCGGAATCGGCAGCGGCGCGACCTGCGAGCCTTCGTTCACGCGAATCGTCGGATCGCTGCGATCCGGATCGCCAGGGCGCTGCGGAAGCGGCGGTGGATTCGTGGGCGAGCTCTTGCGCATCGGCGGCGGGTTCGTCGTCGAGCTCGCGCGCATCGGCGGCGGTTGCGTCGTCGAGCCCGCGCGCGGCGGCAGCGATCCCGAGGTGATCGATGCGTTGCCGATCGGCGGAGGATTCGTCGTCGAGCCCGCGCGCATCGGCAGCGATCCCGAGGTGATCGCTGCGTTGCCGATCGGCGGAGGATTCGTCGTCGTGCCCGCGCGCATCGGCAGCGATCCCGAGGTGATCGCTGCGTTGCCGATCGGCGGAGGATTCGTCGTCGAGCCCGCGCGCATCGGCGGCGGATTCGTCGTCGAGCCCGCGCGCATCGGCGGAGGATTCGTCGTCGAGCCCGCGCGGCCCGGCGGCGCGAACCCCGAGGTCGATGTCGTGGGGCTCGGCGCGGCCGCGAAGCCCGCGGCGGTCGTCGTCGTCGAGGTTAGCGGCTGCACGCCCGAATCCGTCGGGACCATCGTCGACGAGCGGTCCTGCGCGCCCGCAGCGTCGACATTTCGGCCGGCGCGCGCGATCGGGCCGCCGCGCGCCGTTGGCACTTCGTCGACGGCGGCGCGCGTGTCGTCCATGACGGGCGCCGCACCGACCACGGTCGCTCCACTCTGGAATGCGCTCGCGTCGACGTCCGGGACCGCGGGGCTCGCGATCGGCGGCGGATTCGAGGTCGACGCTCGCCGCGGCGACGGCAGCGGCGCGCGTGGAGGCAACTGCACGCCGGTCGGCGGCGCGTTGCGATCCTTGCGGCGCGGTGGCAGCGGCGGCAAGCGACGGCCGCACGCCGAGCAGACCGTTTGCTCGTCGGCGTTCTCCGCGCTGCAAAAGGGACAGAATCGCATCGCTACTTCTGGTTCCTGTACACGATCTGTCCGCCGACGATCGTCAGCCGTGCGCCCGTGGTGAGCAGCGACTTGTCCGCGGCGAGCGCGCGATCGAACACGGTGACGTCGGCGACGCGACCGACGGCGATCACGCCGCGCGTGGCTTCGGCGCCTTCGGCGAACGCGGCGCCGCTGGTGAACGCGGCGATCGCTTCGTCGAGCGTGAGCTTCTGCGCAGGGTACCAACCACCATCGGGTTTGCCCTCGGCGTCCTGGCGCGTGACGGCCGCGTAGATGCCGAGGATCGGCGAGACCTCCTCGACGGGAAAGTCCGAGCCGGCGGCGAGCGGGATCTTCTTGTCGAGCATCGTGCGCCACGCGTACGCACCGAGGATGCGCTGCTTGCCGATGCGCGCTTCGGCCCAGCGCATGTCGCTCGTCGCGTGGGTGGGCTGCATCGATGCGATCGCGTGCGACTCGATCATCTTCGCGATGTCATCGAGGGCGATCACCTGCGTGTGCTCGACGCGCAGGCGCAGATCGCCCGCGTGCTTCTTCGTCGCCGCGACGTAGCCGTCGAGGACCGCGCCGACGCCGGCGTCGCCGATCGCGTGGATCGCGACCTGCCAGCCGTTCGCGACGGCGGTGTCGATCGCGGTCGCGAGCTGCGCCGGCTCGGTGACCCACAGGCCGAGGTTCTTCTTGTCGTCGTCGTACGGCTTGTACAGGCGCGCGCCGCGCGAGCCGAGCGCACCATCGGCGAAGAACTTCACGCCGCGCATCGTGAAGTTGCCGATCGGCGCGGCGGGCTTGGTCGCGAGTCGCTCGAGGCCCTTCGGCGACGGATCGCCCGCGAGGAACGCGTACACGCGCAGCGGCAACTGTCCGCTCTTCGCGAGCCGTCCGTAGACGTCGGCGGTCGCGTCCTCGATGCCCATCTCGTGAACCGCCGTGATGCCGGCCTGGATCGCGACCTGCGCTGCGGTGCGGATCCGGCGCTCGCGGACCTCGGCGGTCGCGGCCGGGACCTTCGCGTCGACGAGATCGACGGCGTTGTCGATCAACACGCCCGTGGGCTCGCCCTTGCCGTCGCGGAGGATCTTTCCGCCCGCGGGATCCTTCGTCTTCTTCGTGATGCCCGCGGCCGCGAGCGCCTTCGAGTTGACCCAGATCGCGTGACCGTCGACGCGGCGGAGGATCACGGGGCGATCGCTGATCGCCGCGTCGAGCGTGGCCTTCGTCGGAAACTTCTGCTCGGGCCAGCGCGTCTGATCCCAGCCGCGTCCCACGAGCCACTCGGTCGCGGGCCGCGTCTTCGCTGCGTCGGCGACGACCGCGACGGTGGCCTCTTCGGTCGCCTTGCCGCGCACGGACACCGAATCGAGGTCCACGCCGAGGCCGTAGAGGTGGCAGTGCGCGTCGATGAGGCCCGGCGTGACCGTCGCACCCGCGAGGTTCAGCGTCTGCGTGCCGGGCCCGACGAACCGCTGCACCTCGGAGCTCGAGCCGAGCGCCACGATCTTGCCGCCGGCGATCGCGATCGCCTGCGCGCGTGGCCGCGACGCATCCATCGTGTGGACGTCGGCGTCGAACAGGACCAGGTCCGCCCCGGGATCGATCGCACCCGTCGGGATCGCGAACCCCGGATCGGGCTGGGACGGCGCACGTGACGAGGCAGCGCTCGGCGGAGGTGCGGACGAGCCGCAACCCCAGCCGACGCAAGCACTAATCAGTAAGCCCGATCGCGAGATAGATCTGGAAGTCACGAGCTTCGAGACCATACCCAAAATCGACGCCGAGGAGGGGCAACACGATCTGCTGAAGATAGAAGCGGGTGCCGACGCCGATCGAGTTCTTGAAGGCAGAGAACGTCGGATGCTGGTCGCGGCGAGCGTCGGGGAGGTAGTTGCGCTCCGGGTTGCTCGTCGTGAGGAACGTCGTGTAGCCCGAGTCGAAGAACGCGAGGCCGCGCGCCGAGAACCCTTTGAACCCGAACATCGGGAACGAGTACTCGACGTTGCCTTGTCCGCGCACGTCGCCGCGGAACTGGTTGTTCACGTAGCCGCGCATCGACGTCCCGCCGAGCGTGTACTCCTGCTGGAACGGCAGGTGATGGCCGTAGTTGCCCGAGAGGCGCAGGATGAGGTTGTGGCGATCCATCACGCGCCAGCCACGGAAGTACGACGCGCTGATGGAGTAGTACTGGAAGTCCGAGCCGAGGGACTCGAGCGAGTGCTCGAACCACAGCTGGTACTTGTGGCCCGTCGACACGCCGAGGTAGCTCGCGCGGCGATCGATGGTCAGCGAGATCTCGTTCGAGACGTCGAGGCCGTCGGCGCCCGGCGGCTTGATCGCGTCGACGTCCGTGCCGATGTCCGCCATCGCGTTCGCCGGATCCTTGCCGAGGTACTTGAGCGCGTTGTCGTCGCTGAACAAGCTGTCGTCGGGATAGCTGACCTTCGCGGCGCGCAGGCGCGTGTCGATGCGCCAGCCACGGATCGGCTCGACGCCGATGCGCACGCCGCCGTTGAGGTAGTTCATGCGCGATTCGCGAACGGCGATCGGGCTGCCGAGCCACTCCCTCGGTGTCGCGTACTCGATGATGCGCGCTTGCTTGAGGTACGTGTCGAACTGCGCGTAGAAGCGCGAACCGCCGATCGCCGGGATGACCCACGCACCGAGGAAGAACGTGTCTCCGCTCGCGACCTGCCCGTAGACCAAGAGCTTCTGGTTCTTGCCGAACAGGTTGTTCTCGCCAAAGCCGACGCCCACTCCCTTGTTCGTGGGCTGGTTGTAGAACGCGGGAGCGACGACCCACGAGTGCTTGTCATGCACCGTGATGGTGATACGGACGCCGCCCTCGACGGCCGACGAGAACACCTCGGCATCGCGGAACAATCCGCTCTGGAGGAGGCGATTCTTGACGAGCTCGTTCATGTCGCCCGACCAGTCGTCGCCGACATCGAGCTGAGCGATCAGCGCGACGGTATCGTCATCCGTCTTCGTGTTCTGCTCGACGAGGATCTCGCGGATCGTGTCTGCGTCCGCGACACGGGCCGTGATGCCAATGCCGACCAGCAGCGCGAGACAAAACGGCGCGATCCTCACGCTCGGCAGTATCGCACGTGTTAACAACGACCGCATGAATCCCGCCGAGGTCGCTACTGCCCTCTTGATCGAACGCACACTCCAGAACAGCCCTGCGTATCGCAAGGTCGATGACTCGCTGTACGTCATCAAGCAGGGTTCGGCCTACGTGATGATCAACGTGGTGGCGTGGGGTGACAATCGCGCGATGGTTCGCTGCACGTCGCAGCTCGTGAAGGGCGTCGATGTCGACGGCTCGCTCGCGATGCAGCTGCTCGAGCTCAACGCTCACCTGCGCTTCGGCGCCTTCGCGATCGATCCCGCGGAGCACACGGTGTTGTTCTCGCACACGATACTGGGCGGGACGACGCTGGATCCCGAAGAGCTCACGGCGACGCTGCGTGATGTCGCCCTCATCGCGGACGAGTACGACGACAAGCTGATGAAGAAGTACGGCGGGCAGCGCATGGTCGACCTCCTCGAGGAGGCGGCCATGGAGCGGATCATGGACAAGGATCCGAAGAGCTTCCACTTCGACGACTGAAGCGCCGCTCGGTAGCGATCACTGGCAGTACGAGCCGCCCGGCTTGTAGCAGTTCTCGCGCACGCCGGAGACACCGAACGTGGAGTCACCGACGCTGTTGCGCACCTCGAGGAGCACCGAACGCCACGACGAGCGGCGTCCGTGCTCGACCGCGTAGAGGAGCTTCGCGATCGCGGGGGCGGCGAACATGTTCGCGTCCGCGGTGACCTCGACGACGCTCGACATCACATCGAGGTTCGCCCAGGTGTCGCCCTTTCCGTGGAGGATGGGCTTCACGTAGTACTCGTAGCCGAGGCAGCCGCCGTAGAGGAAGATCTGGTAGCTCGCCGGGTACGTCGGGCGCGCCCAGAAGTCCGACGCACCGAGCATCGAGTGGCCGTCGTACGCGACGATCTCGTGCTCCGAGAGCGCCTTCTGGAAGTTGGCGAAGTGAGCGAAGTCGCCGAGGCCCGAGAACTCCTTGGGCGAGTAGAGATCGATCTGCGAGAGGATGGCGCCGGCGGTGCCGCCGTTCAGCGTCTTCTCGTAGCGCTCGCCGACGGGGCCGGTCTTCTTCGTGTAGCCACCGGCGATCAGGTTGCGGCCGAACTTCGCGAAGTTCCGCATGCCGGTCTCGCTCGCGGTGATCGCGCCGTCGTCGATCTGACCGAACAACACGACCGTCGTGATCTTCTTGTCGGCGATCAGCTTGTCGTACTCGGGATAGCGCGTGCCCTGCGTCGTCGGGAACTTCTTCGAAACGGTGACCTTCAGGTCCTGGCGCGGAATCGTGCAGGTCGACTTGTCGCCTTCCCAGCGATACCAGTAGACCGACGAGTCGAGACCGATGTGATCGTCGTCGTCGGCGCAGGTGTCGCGCGCGTCGGTGAGCACGCTGAACGGGTTCAGCGGGACCTTCGCGGTGAACGTCTTGCCGACGGTCACGTTGCGCGAGTACTCGAACAACAGGACCGTGTTGAGGCCGCGCAGGCGCCAGTGCTTCTTGTCGGCGGCCGCGACGTCGCCCGCGGCCTTCCACGTGCCGTTGACGAGCCACTCGGTGCGATCGGCGGCGATGCCGTCCTCGGCGAGCGACTCGATGTACATCTTCTCTTGCTTGCGGAAGTAGGTCAGCGCGAACTGGCCGATCGCGACCGGCGCTTCCTCGGCGCGCGAGCCCACGCTTGTCGCGACGTCACCCTCGAGATCGACTTCGACCTCGATGCCGTCCGGGTTCAGGTACGCGGAGTCTTCCTTGCCGGAGTCCGGGAGGTCCTCGGTGAACGGGTTCGAGCCATCCTCGGAGGCATCGGTGGCACAGCCGGTTGCGATGACCGCGAGGGAGAGCGACGCTAGGACCTTCCGCATGCCCGCCCATGACGCAAGGCGTAGGCCACGCGCGACCGTCTATAGATCACGGGGTTGCGCCGGCGTGGCAGCCCCACTTGCCGGCAATCGGATCGAAAAGATCAGGTCGACACGCCACCCCGCGCGTTCCTTTGGGTCCATGCGCTGGCTTATCCCGCTGTTCCTGATCACGGCCCACGGAGTCGCGTCGGCCCAGTACAACGTCCCCGCGCAGGCCACGGGTGGGGGGAGCGAGATCGCGCGGGAGGACGACAGCGAGAGCTCGGTGATCGCGAAGTCCGACGAGGACGACGACATCGGCCAAGAGGTCGGCGCGAGCCTCGACTTCATCACCCGCGACGGCGCGACCGGCCAGCGCGCGTTCAAGTTCACCGACGTCGTTCTGTTCCGCCTGCACACGTTGATCTCCGTCGGGCGCGCGACCGAGATCTTCGGCGGGGTCGATCTGCTCCCGAAGCAACCGAGTGATACGAACGAGTCGAAGTGGCAGACCGCGATGCTCGGGCTTCGCTACACGATCAACCGGCACTATGCCGTCTACGCGCGCGGCCAAGGCGGCCCCGGCATCGACAACGACGGTCTGTGGGTCGCGGGCGAGGCTGCCGTGCAGGCGCGCATGCACCTCGCCGAGCGCGTGTTGTTCTGGGAGAGCACCGTGGGCGGCGAGTACACGCGGCTGTTTCCCGACGACGACGCGAAGGTGTGGAACGCCGAGCTCCTCGCGCAGACCGGCATCGCGATCCGCGAGAAGCACGGCTACTTCGCCGGCTGGCTCAACTTCGGGTTCCACTTCCCGCTCGCGCACGCGGGTCGGGTCGCCGTCCCCGACGCGATGTCCGGCATGACCATGCTGCGCGAGCTCGACCCGCAGACCCGCGTGGGCGTGTCCCTCGGCGCGCTGATCGGGGTCACGCGCGGGCTCGATCTGTTCCTCGAGCTGTCGATTCTCGACCGCGGCGACCTCGCCAACCCCACTACCACCCTGCCGATTCTCGAGGGAGGGTTCGACCAGCGCCGAATCGTGTTTGGCTTCAACCGAAGGTTTGGAAGCCGGCGACACCGAGGCTGGTAGTATTGGCTCGGTGAGCGCGGACTGGATCGGCAAGGTCATCGACGGGCGGTACGTCGTCGATGGCGTACTCGGATCCGGCGGCATGGGCATGGTGTTCCGTGCGCGGCACAAGTTCACGGGCGGCACGCTCGCGGTCAAGGTCCTCAAGCCCGAGCTCGCCGCAGATCCCGAGATCCAACATCGCTTCCTCGCCGAAGCGCGCGCGGCGAACACGATCGGTCACCCGAACATCGCGCAGGTGATCGACGCGGGTCGCTCGCCCGACGGCATCCTGTACCTCGCGATGGAGCTGCTCGTCGGTCGCTCCCTTCGCGAGCCGATCGCGCGCGGCGAGCTCAAGCCGACGGAGATGCGCTCGATCCTGTCCGAGCTGCTCGACGCGCTCACCGCCGCGCACGAACGCGGGTTCGTGCATCGCGATCTGAAGCCCGAGAACGTGTTCCTCGTCGTCACGCCGTCGGGTCCCGTCGCGAAGCTCCTCGATTTCGGCATCGCCAAAGTCATGGACACGCACAACGTCGCGTCCGTGCGCACCGCGACGGGCTCGATGCTCGGCACGCCCGCGTACATGTCTCCCGAGCAGATCGCGAATCCGTCGAACGTCGACGCGCGCACGGATCTGTGGGCGATCGGCGTGATGGTCTACGAGATGCTCACCGGCCGCCTGCCCTTCCCGGGCTCCACCGTCGGCGAGCTCATGGTGGCCGTCGCGACGCAGCCGCCGCGATCGATCAAGCACTTCATGCCCACGGCCTCGCCGCAGCTCGAGCAGTTCTTCGCTCGTGCGCTCGCTCGCGATGTCGGCGCGCGCTTCGCCTCTGCGCGCGAGATGCGCGCCTCGCTCCACGAGGTGCTCACGCTGCGGCCGAGCCACGTCGCGATCGCGGCAACACAGAGCGCCGGCATGGTCGGCCTCGGCGCGCAAACGCCCGCGCCCGTCGGTGCGCACCAGATGACGCAAGCGACCGGCTATGCACCCGCGGGCACGCCAGCGACGGGCCATGCACCCGCGGGATCGCAGATGACGCAAGCGACCGGGTACGGCCCGGGCGGTCCGTCGATGCCGAGGCCGGGTTCGTCGAGCGGAGCAAGCTCGTCGAGTGGAACCCCGGGCACACCGTCGAGCGGGACGCCCGGATATCCCGCGAGCGGATCACCGGACCATCGTCCGCATTCGCCGTCGAGCGTTCCCGCTGCACATGCCTCGTCGCCGGGCTACGTGCCATCGCCGGGCTACGCGACACCGCCGAGCGGAGTCCCGCACACCGGCGCGCCGGCACCGCACGCGTCGTCACCGGGCTATGTCATGTCGCCCGGCTACGCGACGCCACCGAGTGGAGTCCCGCACACGGGCCCCTCGAGCGGAACGCCCGGGATGAGCGGTGCATCACCCGCCTATGCGGGAGGAACACCCGCGCACAGCCACGGCCACGCAGGCAGCGGTACGCCTGGGATGAGCGGTGCATCACCCGCCTATGCGGGAGGAACACCCGGCCACGCACCGGGCTCGACGAGCGGAACGCCCGCGTATCAGACCGGTGGAACGCCCGCATATGGCGGTGGAACGCCCGCGTATCAGACCGGTGGAACGCCCGCATATGGCGGAGGCGCCGCGATCGGCTCGCCGAGCACGCATCCGCACGGAGCGCCGCCCGTGCTTCCGATGCAGACCGGGCCGACGCCTGCGTTTCCGACGGGAACGAACACGACGACAAGCGCACCGGCCGCGTCGTCGAAGACGCCGTGGGTGATCGCGATCGTCGGTGTCGTGGGCATCGTGGCGATCGTCCTCGCGATCGTGATGACGCGGACCAAAGAGATCCGCGTGGTCAAGGAAGGCGACGCGTCGGGCTCGTCCACCGTGGTGGCGATCAAGGACGGGACCGCGAACAACGGTTCGACGAACAACGCGACCACCAACAACGCGACCACCAACGGCGCGAACAACGCGACCACGAACAACGCGACCACCAACACCAACAACGCGACCACGAACAACACGAGGACGACGCGGCCCAACAGCTCGAGCACTTCGACGACCAACAACGCGACGACCAACAACACGACGACCAACAACGCGACGACCAACAACGCCACGACCAACAACGCCACGACCAACAACGCGACGACCAACAACGCCACGACCAACAACGCGACGACGAATCGGTCCGCGACGAACAACTCCGTTACCAACAACTCGACGACGAACAACTCCGTCACCAACAACTCGGTGACGAACAACGCGACCAAGCCGGGCACGAAGCCCGAGGATCCGTATGCGCAGCCGAGCCGACCGGCGCAACCGACCGTGAAGCCGGGAACGACCTCGAGCGCACCAGGCGCGACGACGCCGTCGACGCCGAGCGGCACGACGCTGTCCGTCGACGAGCGATGTCAGGCCGGCTGCAATGCCGCGCGCTCGTGCGGACTCGCGACGATGACCTGCATCGCCGACTGCAAGGCCAACGCCGCGATCCGCGCGTGCACCGATCTCGCGCTCGAGAAGAAGTGCGGCGACGCCGCGCTGTGCGCGTTCCGCACGACGTGCAGTGGCGTTCCGCTGGGCGCGGGCTCGTGCAAAGCAGCGATGACGTGCCAGGGCAGCTTCTGCGCGGCGAATGACTTCACGTGCGGCTGCAAGTGCGCCACGAACCTCGCGGCGCGGAACGTGCTCGCGCTGATGCGCGTCGACGTGTGCGCGATGAACTGCAACTACGATCAGAGCTGCATCCAGCAGCGCTGCATGGTCTGGCTGCAGGCCTGCAACGCGCAGTGAAGTGCGCGACCTCGCGTGACAACCGCGTTGCACTGCAACCGCAGTTTGCGCGGTGGCTGATCCGGTCGGCGGCCAGTCGCGTTGCGACGAGGTCGTAAGGCACCGGCACTGCGTGAGGCGGATCTGGTCTGCACCTTGCTGACGCGTGCGGCCATGAAGACTGTCCGGCTGATCCTGTCGTCGCTGCTGGTGGCTACTGCGCTTGCTCCGCTCGGTGCGTGCACCGACATGGAGCAGGAGGACGGAGAGGATCTCGATGGTGACGGCAAGGCCGACGGCACCGCGTCCGGCGTGTCCGCGGACAACCTCAACGGCTTGTGGGACGGAAAGCTCGGCACGAAGAAAGTGAACGACCTCGTGATCCGATCGTGGTCGGCGGTCGGCATCGAGATGGAGCTCGACGGCAAGACGTACAAGCTGACGCGCTCGAGCAACAAGCTGACGGGTGAGGGCATCACGCTCGACATCAAGCCGAACAGCGCGGGCCAGCGCGACGATCAGATCACCGGCAAGGTGGCCGGCAAGACGATCACGCTGAAGCGCGACATCGAGGTCAAGGATCAGCTCACGCTCGAGCTGCCGAAGGATCGGCCGTACCGCATGTGGCTGCGCGATCAGCTGACGCCGATGGCGCAGCAGGATCGCGAGTCGTACGTCGTGCTCGATGCCGAGAAGATCAAGGACTTCATGAAGAGCACCGTGCTGTTTCAGGCGGGCTCGTTCCAGCGCAAGTACATGAAGGGCGCCAATCGCGCCGCGCAGGACAAAGAGTTCCTCGCGATGATCGACGACATGGACGGACTCGAGACGACGCCGCGCTTCGCGATCTCGGATCCGGTGTTCTCGAAGGCCGTGAAGGATCACCTGAAGGACACGTCGCTCACGGGGCTCGCGCTCGTGAACTTCAACCTGTACTTCACGACGGGCGCCGGTCGCTCGATCATCTTGCCGTTCGACGACGAGACGTTCGCGTACTTCATCACCGATCGTCCGAGCCGCGCGGAGAAGCTCGGCCTCGTCGTGATGGACACGCCCGCGCACGGACCGCTCGCGAGCACGTTCGGGCGTCAGCTGCTCGATCTCGGCGAGATGGCCGCCAATGACAACGTCGACTACGCGAACGCGATGATGCAGCTCTTGACGAAGTCGGATCCGAGCGGCGTGCGCAACCTCGACAAGTGGGGCAAGTCCGCGCTGATCGATTGGTTCGCCGTGATGGCGATCGAGGATTACCGCGGCACCGCGTTCGGCAACGCGAACCTCGGCTGGGGCTACAACATCACGAACACGCAGTTCTTCGGGCTCGTCGCGCGCGCGCTCGGCGGACAGGTCATCGTCGGAACGCAGCTGCGCCCGGGAACGCCGTCGTACGCCGATGTCCTCAACAGCGGCAACGATCTGCAGGAGTATCAGGACATGGCGAAGCTGAAGAAGCTCGCTACCGACTACCTGCGCGCGTCGCACGCCGACGTGGTCACCGAGGTCGAAGCGTCGCTGAAGGACATCGTGCCGGCGGCCGAGCTCGACTCGCGCGCGAAGGCGGACATCTTCCACCTCGTCTGCGCGAACCTGTACGACTCGCAGGGCCGCATGTCGACGCTGACCGGCGCGAAGGCGGATCGCGTGGTGCGCGCGGTGTCCGCGCTCGTGCAGCGCCTCGGCGAGAATGCCGCGGGCTTCGAGGCGTACATCCTCGCGCACGGCATCACGAAGTCGAGCGAGCCCGCACCGAAGGCGACGGGCTTCTAGCCCACCTTGACGCTGTACTACACTTCTAGTACAGATCGTTGATGGCGCGAACCACGAGCTTCACGCTGGGGAAGGACCTGGAGGACTTCGTGCGCGAGAAGGTGGCGAAAGGTGCCTACTCGTCGGTCAGCGAGGTGATGCGTGAGGCGTTGAGGCGCATGGCGGATGAAGAGCGCAAGGAGCGCGAGCTCCTCGCGGCTCTCGATGCCGGTCTGACGAGTCGCCGCGCGAAGCCCGGTGCGTGGGACCGTGTAGAGGCGAAGGTTCGGCGCGCGATGGCGAAGCGCTGACGATGGTGCACTACACCGAGGAGGCCGAGAACGACCTCTTCGAGATCGGCGTGTACACGTGGACCGAGTGGGGCGAAGACCAGTTCGTCACGTACACCGCGCTGCTTCGCGAGATGTGCGAAGACATCATCCCGCGAAAGCACCGTTTCGCTCGTCCCGTGCCGAGCCGCCCCGGCCTCTTTCGCTGGAGGTGCGAGCGACACGTGATCTACTTTCGCAAACTGAAGGACGGGATCGAGATCGTGCGCGTGCTTCACGATCGCATGCTGCCGACGATGCACCTGTAAGGTGTCTACTTGTGAAGATCGGGCTCGGCGACGAAGCGTCCGTCGACCCAGCGCCACAGCGCGGGCGGCTCCGCTGTGTGTAGCGTCGCGCCGTCGACATCGACCGGCGATTCTGCCGTGACGACGCCGATGCGTAGCGGCAGACCTTCGCGCAGCGTGTACGCGAACGCGCCGAACACGTGCTGCGCTTCGTCGGGATGCGTCGTTCGCATCTCGAACGGAATGATCGCTTCGTCGTGGTTGTCTCCGTCGAGATCCGCGAAGTGCGCGGGCGCGAGGACGAGCGAGCCGTCGGTGCCCTTCGCCGCGGGCGATTGATCCGCGCGCATCTCGCCGGCGCCGTCCTCGACGATCCGGAACACCGCGCGACCGTCTTTCGCCGTGACGGTGCCGAGCGTGGACAGCTCGTAGCTCTGGTTGCGCCAATCGATCGTCGTGACGTCGGGCACCACGATCGCCGAGCCCGACAACGGCGGGTTCGCTTGCTCCTTCGGTGCGCGGCGATCGCACGCAGCGATCAGCACGAGCACCGCGAGCCGGTTCATCGCGCCAGATGCTCGACGAGCTGCACGCCGAAGCTGTCGGGGACGTCGGGGTCCGGGAGGTTTCCGTAGATCGCGCCGATGTCACGCATCGGGACGTCGTCGTTGCCCGCGCCCGTGCCGTAGCGAAGATACGGATCCTTGCGCAGCGAGACCTCGCCGCCGCTCTGACCGATCGAGCGAATGAAGCCCTTGTGCAGCGCGGTGCCGACGCGCGCGGGACAGCGGCATGGGTTCATCGGGTTCACGTGCTCGCAGCGCGGCGCGAGGTAGTCGCCGACCTTCTTGCGCGCGCGAGACAGCCGCACCTTGTACGCGCTCTCGGTGATCGCGAGGCTCTTGGCCGCGGCTTCGTCGGACAGCTTCAAGATGTGGCAGACGACGAACGCGGCGCGCTCGCCGGGCGGCAGGCAATTGATGACCGAGGTCATGCAGCCTTGCTTGAGCTCCCAGAGCAGGAAGTCGCGCTGCGGATCGCTCAGCGAGCGAACCACGTCGGTGCGCGTGGCCTCGTTGCGCAGCGTGTCGTCGAGGATGTCGAAGTTGACCTCGGGCTGGCGAGGCAAGCGCTCCTCGAGCATCTGGTTCGCGATCCCGAGCAGCCAGACCTCGGCGTCGCCGGCGGCGGCGGGCTTCGATGCGATCTGGGCGGCGGCGGCGACGAAGATGTCGGTCAGGTACCGCTTCGCTCGATCGTGGTCGAGCGTCAGGCGGAACACGAAGTTGTACAGACGCCGCCAATGGGGCTGTACCAGCGCATTCAGCTGGTCCCGATCGAGCGTGGCTGACATCACGACGGATGGTACACCACATCGGGGGACACCCCCGAGCCCCCGACGCTGGTGGCCGATCGTGGTCGAAGCTGGCGCAGGGCCAGACACTCGACGTGGCGCAGGGCGGCCAGACACTCGACGTGGCGCAGGGCGGCCAGACACTCGACAGCAGACCGGTGCTACCGTGCGAATGATGCTCGGGAGGATGGCCGTCGGCTTCGCCGTCGCGATCGCACTCGCGAGTTGTTACGACGTGCCCCAGCCCGAATGCGGCTTCACCTGTGGCCCGCCGGCGGTCATCGGGGGCGAAGGTGCCTGCCCGTCCGGGTACATCTGTGCCGAGCAAGACAATCGCTGTCATCGGACAGACCCGCCGTTCACCGACCCGTGCCCCGGGGACGCGGCGCCCCCGATCGATCTCACGCCGCCGCAGGTCAACTATCGATCGCCCGCCCCCGGCGCGACCGACGTGCCCTCCGGGTCTCGAATGACGGTCGAGGTCGGGTTCACCGAGGCGGTCTTTGGCATCGAACAGACCACGTTCACCGTCGAGGATTCGAACGGGGTGATCCAGCCGATCGACTTCTTCAACGGGCCGGACATCGAGAATCGCTACCAATACGTCACCCAGATCCCGCTCGCGCCCGAGACGCAGTTCACGGTGCGGCTCAGCGCCGCCATCCGTGACGGCTCGGGAAACTCCTTGGTCCCCGAGGAGTGGTCGTTCACGACCATCGCCGACGACACCGCCCCGACGGCCACGGTGCAGAACCCGCTCGTGCTGACCAACGTCCCGGTCACCACGACGATCGACGTGGTGTTCAGCGAATCGGTCGTGGGCGTCAACTCTTCGACGTTCACGCTGAGCGGGCCGAGCGGGCTCGTCGGCGCCAACGTCCCGGGCTTCTCGCCGACGACGTCGGCGTCGCTCGATCCGTTCGTGAACCTCGCGCCGAACACGCAGTACACGATCTCGCTCAGCAACGCGATCACGGACCTCGCCGGGAACCCGCTCGCGTTTACGCCGCTGCAATTCACCACCGCGGCCGACACCACGCCGCCACAGGTCTCGAACACCAACCCGACGAGCGGCTCGACGAACATCAGCGTCGGAGCCAACGTCGCCGTCGCCTTCACCGAGCAGGTCACCGGCGTCAACGTCACCAGCTTCACGCTGACGGGGCCGTCCGGATCCGTCGGCGCGACGGTCGCCGCGGCGGCATCGAGCGCGTCGCTCGATCCAATCCATCAGCTCTTGCCGTTCACCACGTACAGCTTCGCGTTGTCGACGGCGATCGTCGATCTCGCGAGCAATCCGCTGATCGCGTTCACCGGCACGTTCACCACCGGCGCCGACGTGCTCGCCCCGAACGTGATCAGCCGCGCACCGCTGAACGGCGCGACGAATGTTCCGGTCAACACCACGGTGGTCGTCGGCTTCGACGAGGACGTCACGAACGCCAACGCGACGACGATCCAGCTCGTCGCCGGCACGGCGGTCCCCGCGACGGTCAGCTACCAGGGCGCGCCGATGTTCCGCGCGACGCTGACGCCGTCGGGGCAGCTCGCGCCGAACACGACCTACACGGTGGCGCTGTCGTCGAGCCTTCAGGATTCGAGCGCCAACCTGTTCGGCACGCCGCCGACGGTGTGGATGTTCACGACGGGCTCGGACACGGTCGTGCCCGCCGTCGCGTCGACCGCTCCGATCGACAACGCGATCGATGTCCCGCTCGACGCGACGATCAGCGTGACGTTCGACGAGCCGGTCACCGGCGTCGACGGCACGAGCTTCGTCGTGATGAACGCGGGCACCGGCACGCTCGCATCGTCGAACGGCGGCCGCACGTGGACGTTCACGCCCGATGCAGCGCTCCCCGCGAACACGACCGTCACGATCATGCTGACGATGGCGATCCAAGATGCGGCCGGCAACGCGCTCGTGCCGTTCGCGTTCGACTTCACGACGCTGCCGTAGCTACGACACTTGCAGCTTCGGCTTCGGCGTCACCGGCGTCGGCGACGTGGGCGGATCGGACTCGACGAGCCCGACGCGCCCCGTGCTCTCGCCGCGCGGATCGGCGAACTTCGACAGCTCGCGGCTGACCTCGGCGCAGAGATCCGCCTTCTCGCGGTACGGCATGAACGCGCTCTTGAAGCCCGCGATGATGATCTCTTTGATCGTCGCGAGCGACCACCCGTAGTGCTGGTGGCAGAGGTGCAGCTCCTTGGTCACCGTGGTGTCCGACATCAGTCGGTTGTCCGTGTTGATCGTGACGCGCAGGCCGTAGTCGACGAAGAAATCGACCGGGTGCGTCTCCCACGAGCTCGCCGCGCGCGTCTGCATGTTCGACGACGGGCACACCTCGAGCGGGATGCGGTGATCGTTGCAGTAGTTGAGCAGGTCGCCGCTCTCGATCAGCCGCGTGCCGTGACCGATGCGATGCGCGCCGCACTTGTGGATCGCCTGATGGACGCTATCGGGTCCGAACGACTCGCCCGCGTGGGCGGTGCAGTTGATGTTGTTATCGATGACGAGCTGGAACGCCTGGCGATGGACCTTGGCCGGGTTGTTCACCTCGCTGCCCGCGAGATCGAAGCCGACGACACCGTGGCTCTTGAACGCGACGCACAGCTCGGCGATGCGCAAGCTCGACTCGGGTCCGAGCGATCGGATCGCGCACAGGATCACGCCGTAGCGAATGCCGAGCTCGCGCTTCGCCGTGCGCAGCCCGCGCAGCACGGCCTCGACGACCTGCGCCGGACGCAGGCCCTCGCGCACGTGCAACAGCGGCGAGTAGCGCACCTCGATGTAGCGGACGTTCTCGCGATGCGCGTCTTCGGCGAGCTCGTACGCGGTGCGCTCGAGCGCGGCTTCGGTCTGCATCACCGACAGCGTGATATCGAAGGCGCGCAAATAGTCATCGAGCGACGCGACGAGATCGCCGGCGGCGAGCATGCGATGCAGCTCGACACGATCGAACGTGGGCAGCTTGTTGTTCTGCTTCTTCGCGAGATCGAGGACCGTGTCGAGGCGCAGCGAGCCATCGAGGTGGCAGTGGAGATCCGTCTTCGGCAGCGCGTGAAGCAGATCGATCGGGATCTCGGTCAGAAGCTCGCTCGGCATCGTCGACGCACTATATCCGACGGTGGCTATCGCTCGTCGCGCAAACGTCGATACGTGGACACGAGCTCGGAACGTCCAGAACCGCGGTGCCGCGGATGCAGCCGTCGTGCTCCTTCGCTACAGCATGCGTGTAGCCGCGATCACGAAGCACTCGGTCGCGCGACACACAAGCGCCCAGTACGGCCCGCGACGCCACGGTTGGTACGCGAGGCGCTCCGCGTTGCCCTTGCCGAGCTCTTTCCAATCGTGGCCGACGGAGTAGATGAAGATGTCCACCGTCGACAGCTTGAGGTCCTTGGGCACCTGCACGAGCCGCGTGCGCGAGCTGCCATCGCGCTCGATCACGCCCGCGAACGCCTCGAAGCCCTCGGGCTTCCACCGCGCGACGAGCAGCGTCGGTCGGGGTAGCTCGGGTCGCGCGCCGATGAAATCGACGACGAGATCGAGCTGATCGAGCCGGCCCTTGTCGCCGATGCGCATGCGCAGGCGCTCGATCGCGGCCTTCGCCGCGCGCTGCGTCGACGCGACATCGAAGCCGCGGATCTGTGGGATCTGCAGACCGCCCGCTTGGTCGAGGCAGCTCGGCGGCGTGATCGTGTAGATCGGCGTGAACCGCGCGTCGCTCACGCCCAGCGGCGCGTCGACATCGGTCGCGCGAAACACGATGTCGCGCAGCCCGAAGTACTCGGCCACGAGCTCGCGCTTGTTCTGGTTCTTGAAGTCATCGCCGAGGAACCACCACGAGTCCTCGATCTGATCGTAGGCCTCGACGGTCACCACGGTGCCCGGCTTCGAGGCATCGAGCGTCTGCATGCGCCACTCGCTCGCCTCGGCGAGCCGCGAGTACAGCGGGATCGATCGCGCGGCCGCGTAGACGCTCGCGAGCGCCGCGAACACGACGAGCGGCGCGAGCCGGCGCGACGTGATCAGCACGGAGTCCGCGATGCCGATGAACGCGGCGACGAGCAGCGCGCACGGCAAGAGGAACATGCGCGGGCCGAGCTTCGGCGACACGAACAGCGTGACCGCGATCAGCGCACCGGCGACCAGCGCCCACCCGAACCGCCACAGCGGCTCCTTCTGCGCTTCGCGATCCGGATCGCGCGCCCCCGCGATCATCACGATCACCGCGAGCCCGACGATCGGAGCCGCGCCGATCATGTAGTCCTGCACGATGTCGAGGTTGCCCGTGATGCCGCGCTGCAACAGGCGACCGACGAGGCTGACCTTCGTGCCGAGCCCCTCGTAGCGCTCGCCCTGCCCGGGCGCGAAGAAGATCATCGCGAACCCGACGACGACGCCGAGCGCACCCGACAGCGCGAGCTTGGGCAGCTCTTCGTTGTGGCGATACCTCCACGCCGCGAACGCGAGCGTGAAGATGACCAGCGTCGGCCCGGTGTGCTCGTTGCTCGCGCCCGCGAACACGCCGAGGAGCCAGTACGGGATGCACGCCGCCACGCTGCCTTCGCCGTGCGGGCGCAGCCGCAGCACGACGAGGAACCACAGCTGGATCACGGCGCCGTAGAGGTAGTTCGCGCCGTACGCGCGACAGAACATGATCATCCCGAGGCGCGGCAGCGCGAACCACATCACGCCGAGCGTGATCGCGAACAACGCGAAGTCCTTGCCGCGCTTCCACGTCGGCCAGCGCCCGAGGCCGAGCACCGTGACCGCGAGCGACAGCGCCAGGTACGCGAGCGGCGTCGCGATGACCGCGAAGTACTCGAGCTTGTACGCGAGGTACGTGAACCACTGACCGACGCGAGGGTTCGAGTGCGTGTACTGGTCGACGCCGTACGACAGCCAGTTGCCGATCGAGAACGGCTCGCCGTTCGTGTCGCGCGCCACATTCCACGCGTCGAACGCGAACGGCTCGTTCACCATGACGTGCCCGATGTGGATCGCCGTCAGTACGACATAGATCACGAACAGCAGGCGAAGTACGGCAGACACGTGAGCCGTAACACTACCGCGGGATCGCAGCTCGTAGAGGCTGACTACCGCACCGACTGAGCCACCCGACACCGTGGTACACGAATCCGTGTTTCGTCGAGCGTGGCATCGGGTCCGCCCCTGGCTCGACGTCGCCGTCACCCGACGACGGATCCTGCTCGCGGGCTGGCTCGCGTTACTCGTCTACGCGTACCCGGGCTTCATGACCTGGGACTCGATCCAGCAGCTGTCCGAAGCACGCCACCCTCCGCTCACCGATTGGCATCCACCGATGATGGCGCTGCTGTGGCGCTTCACGGATGCGATCGTCGCAGGGCCGTTTCCGATGCTCGTGATCCAAACGTCGCTCGCGCTGTTGGGGCTCGACGGAATTCTTCGCCACGTCCTGCCGCCGCGTAAGGCAGCGATCGTCGCGGTGCTGGTGCTCCTGTTTCCGCCCGTGATGGTCGTCATGGCGGTGATCTGGAAGGACTCGCTGATGGCGGGTGCGCTCCTCGCGGGAATCGCGGCGCTGCTGTCGCCGAACCGGCGATGGCGGATCGTCGGGTGCGTGCTGCTCTCGTTCGCGACGACGCTCCGTTACAACGCGCCCGCGGCGACGTTCGCCCCGGTGCTCTTGTTGTTCACGTGGCGAGAGGGACTCGTGCGCTGGCGACGATATGCGCTCGCGCTGGGCGTGTGGTTCGCGATCACCGGCGTCGCATTCACGGCATCGAGGCTCATCACCGACAAGAAGGCATACGCGTGGCACAACTCCGTCGCGCTACTCGACATCGCCGGGACGTTGTTCGATGCGCCGAAGCTCGACGATGCCGAGGTGCGCGAGCTGCTCGCTGGTGTTCCCGTGCGACGAGCGGGAGAGTTGCAGAAGGCCTTCCGCGAGGCGTACAGGCCGAGCTGGTGGGGCCCGCTCGTTCTTGGCGAGCAACGCCTGATCGATGCACCGGATAGTGACGTCGCCCGCGAGCACGTCGCCACCGCATGGTGGAACGTGGTCACGACGTATCCGGCCGCGTACTTCAGACATCGCCGTCGCGTGTTCTGGGCCGCGCTCGGCTGGTCGCGACCACCGAGCGGCACGATCTGGGATGGCTTCATGACCTACGCGGGTGAAGGTGATCTCGTCGATCACCGCGTGCATCGCTCCCCCGCTCAAGCCTGGATCGCGACGCAGGTGCGCCGCTTCGATGGCACCCTGCTGTTCCGGCCGTGGGCGTACTTGCTTCTGGCACTGCTGCTCCTGCCGCTGTGCCATCGCTCGCGGCTCGCGTTCGCGGTGTTGACTAGCGGCATTGCCTACGTGCTCACGCTCCTCGTCGCGGCACCTTCGACGGACTACCGCTATTCGCACTGGATGGTCCTCACCACGTGCCTCGGCACCGTGATCGCCGTCGTGGTTCGGATGAAGCAACCACCTCGAATTGCTGCTCCGTGAGCCGGACCACGACCCCCTGGGCTCCCTCGACCTCCCGATAGCAGGGCTCGTCGGGAGCGTGCTAGAAGGGGGGACACATGGGTCCGGGTCCGGTGCTTTCGATTGTCGCGCCTGCGTACAACGAGGAGAAGAATCTCCCGGCGTTCCTCGCGGCGATCATCCCGGTGCTCGAGGGGATCGGGGAGACGTTCGAGATCGTCTTCATCAACGACGGCAGTCGGGACGGCACCCTCGGCATGTTGGCGGCGGCGGCCTCGCAGGATCCACGGATCAAGGTCGTGGGGCTCGCGCGCAACTTCGGCAAGGACATCGCGCTCACGGCGGGCCTCGCCCACGCGAGCGGCCAGGCGGTGATCCCGATCGATTGCGATCTGCAGCATCCCGTCGAGCTGATCCCTCAGTTCGTCGCGAAGTGGCGCGAGGGCTACGACATGGTGCTCGGCGTGCGCAGCAAGCGCGACGAGGAGGGCTTCGTCCGGCGGACGCTCTCGCGCACCTACTACAAGTTCATGCGCATGATGACGGAGGTCGAGATCCCGCCGAACGCGGGCGACTTCCGGTTGATCGATCGCAAGATCCTCGACGTCATCAACAAGATGCCGGAGAAGCATCGCTTCATGAAGGGCATCTTCGCGTGGCCCGGGTTCAAGGTCGCGTCGATCGAGTTCCAAGCGAACGTGCGCGCGAACGACACGCGCTCCTCGTGGAGCTTCTTCAAGTTGTGGCGGTTCGCGCTCGACGGCTTGTTCTCGTTCTCGACGGCGCCGCTCAAGATCTGGACGTACGTCGGCGTGTTGTCCGCGCTCGGAGCGTTCGTCTATCTCGCGATCACGATCGTGCAGAAGCTGTTCTTCGGCATCGATGTCCCGGGCTACGCGTCGTTGCTCGTCCTCCTGCTGTTCTTCAACGGCCTCACGATGATCTCGAACGGCATCCAGGGCGAGTACATCGCGCGCATCTTCGAGGAAGTGAAGGGTCGCCCGCTCTACGTCGTCGGGCAGAAGTTCGGCTTCGACGAAGCGGCGCAGGCGGCCAGCAAGGAGCCCGTGCGGCTCTCGCTGCCGGGCCCGAAGCGCATCGAACGCGACGCTGGCTGATCCGTGGAGGGGCGGGCGTCGAGTTGGCTCCACCGCGCCATCGTCGCGTGCGCGGTGCTGTTCGCCGCGTTCACGGGGTTTCGCGCGGTCAGCCTGTGGTGCACGACGCTCCAGAGCGTGTCGATCACCGACGGGTTCCATCGCCGCTTCCTCGTCGGAACGCTGCTGCGTCCGCTCGCGACGGTGACCGACTTCGACTACTGGCTGTTCGCGTCGTTTAGCTACGCGGTCCTGCTCGCGGTGGTCTTCGTGATCGCGCGCGTCGCGCTGACGTCACCGGTGTTCGCGCGCCGCGTGCTCGCGATCGTGTGGCTGCTCCTGCCGACGGGCGGCTTCTTGTTTCACGAGGTCGGCTACTTCGAGCAAGTGCTCTACCTCCTGCTGTTCGGCGCGTTCGCGCTCGTCCAGCGCGAGAAGCTCGTCGCGGCGACGGTGCTGATCTCGCTCGCGCCGCTGGTCCACGAGATCACCGCGCTGACGGTCCTCCCGATCTACATCGCGATCGTGTGCTGGAACCCGGGGTGGATGCGCCGCTGGTGGATGCTCGCGCCGCCGATCGTCGTCAACGCGGTCGTCCTCGTGATCGCCCCTGCGAATGGCCTCGCGGTCGGCAGGCTCGTCGAGCGACTGACCGCGGCGAACGCGAAGTTCCGCACCGACGCCCTCGACCTGTTCAATCGCTCGCAGGCGGAGAGCCGCGCGCTGTTCGATGTCGGCGAGCAGCTCGAGCGCATCGTGCCGGTCGTGCTCGTTCTCGTCGCCGCGTTCGCGGCGTTCTGGCTGTTGCGCGCGGAGCGCCGGGCCCAGTGGTTCCGGCTGCTCCTCGCGTGCGGCGCGATCGCGGGCCCCGGGCTCCTCGCATTCGGAGGCTGGGACTCGAACCGCTGGGTGTTCTTCGTCATCTGCAACTTCTTCCTGATGCTCTATCTCGCGTTCGACGACGACACGTCGATCGGTCGCGGCGAGCTCCTCGTGCTCGTCGCAGCGATGGTGCTCGTCACGCGCATTCCGCTGTACTACTTCGACGAGAAGTCACCGCGCACGCTCGGCATCCCGGAGCTGAAGGCGTTCCTCCGCGACGTGCGCCGCGCCTCGTTCTGGACACCGAAGTACTAGCGACAGAACTCGCGCTCGGCGGCGATCGCGCTCGTCGGGATCACGAGTCGCGTGCGTCCGATCGATCCGAACACGTTGCTCCAGAAACGCGAGAACGTCAGCGGCGCTCGCACCGACGCGCGCAGCTCCGCGAGATCGCCGCACTCGAACGCGCGACGCGCAGCGTCCGCTTCGGCGAGCTGGTCGGGTGGAATCTGCTGCTGCGCCGCGATCTGCGCGAGGTCACCGACATCGGCGAGGATCCACCAGATCGGCAGCTCCTTCTCGTGCCCTGCTTTGCCCGGCTTCGTGATCGGAATCCGCGCACCGATCGGATTCGCGAGCCCCATCACGTCGATCACCATGCCGTCGAGCGGCACGATCGCGCCGCCGCCGCCGAGTCGACCGACGATGAACATCTGCGTCGCGCCGGAGCCGGCACGCATCGCGTACTGGACGCCGCCTTCGGTCAGCAGCATCTCGCGTCTCTCGCGAATCGCATCGGCCAGCCATCCGCTCACGGGCTGCATCCCCTGGATGAACACGCCGCGGTTGCGCGGGTTCGTGAACCGCGTGTACCACAGCGTCGCGACGCGCTCGTCCCACACCGTCGCGAGCTCCCCACCGTCGGAGTGGGTGCGATTGTCGTCGCGAAGCGGCCCCACGATCGCGGCCCATGCCACGAGGCCGACGATCGGCGCGATGACGAGTCCGCGCTGGAGCGGCAGCACGAACGCCGGTAGCACCACGAGCAACGCAGGCCCGAGCAGCATGCGTGCGTGCATGAAGTCACCGCCGACGCGCACGAGATAGAGCGCGAGCAACAGCCCCGACGCGATCGGCGCGGCCAGCGTGACCAGCTCGGTCTTCGCGAACACGCGGTGGCGCAGCGCCACGCCGAGCGTGATCGCGAGAACGCTCGTCGGGATCCACACGAGGCACGGGCGCACGAAGTCGTGCAGGTAGTGCAGGCCGCGTCCCCACTGCGACCCCGTGGCACTCTTCGCGAGCGCGGGCAGCGGAACGAGGATCCCGTAGAAGCCGGCGCGAAACACCTCGTAGAGCAGCGGGAGCGCGATCGCCGCGCCGAGCAGCGCGAGCGTTCGCCGTCGCGCGGGGCGCACGACGAACCACGCGGCGACGAGGAACACGACGGTGACGAGCGCGTAGTCCGGGCGCACGAGTGGCCCCGCGCCGATCACGATCGCCGCGATCCACTGCCGCCGCGTCGAGGTACCGATCGTGACGAGGAGCCACCAGCACGCCGAGCACCACAGCCACGTCATGCCCGTCTCGAGCCCCGATGTCGCGAAGTCCCAGAACCCGTAGACCGCGACGGTGATCAGCGCGCCCGCCGGGATCAGCGGAGCGGTCATACCACGCAGCCGCCAGAACCGGCGCGATGCATCGAATCCGACCACGAGCGCGAGCACCGAGCAGATCCACCCGAGGTTGATCGCGAGGTGATCGAGCGAGCCCGGATACACGCTGTACGTCCCCGCGAGGAGCCACGTCCACAGCGTCGAGGTCGCTGCCTCGGTGCGCTCGAGCGCGTTGAACACCGGGCCATTGCCCGCGTGGATCTGATCGACGACGCGAAACACGATCAGCCCGTCGTCGCACAGCCAGCGCCGCTGCCAGGCCTTGTAGGCGAACACCGCGACGACGATCAGACACCCGAGCAGCGTGAGCGCCGCCGGTGATCGCCACCACGCCCTCGTCATTTGCCGTCGGGTGCTGCGCGGGGTGCGGGGTAGCTGAGATACGCGAGGCGCTTGGTCTCGCGACGAACGTGGGAGACGAGATCGAGGATCAGCCCCGTCGCGACGGAGATCACGCTGATCACACCGAGGCCGCTACACAGGATCGCCGTCGGGAAGCGACGGACCAAACCGGTGTCGTGATACTCGAGCAGCACAGGGATCCCGAGTGCGACCGCGACGGCCGCGAGCAAGAACCCGATCAGACCGAAGAAGAACAGCGGCCGCTCGTTGCGCATCAGGTTCGTGATCGTCATCAGGATGCGCCAGCCGTCGCGGAACGTGCGCAGCTTGCTCGTCGAGCCGGGCGGGCGCTCTTTGTAGTTCGTGTCGACTTCGGCGACGGCCATGCGCATCTGCATCGCGTGCACGGTGAGCTCGGTCTCGATCTCGAACTCGCGCGAGAACGACGGGAAGCTCTTCACGAAGCGGCGCGAGAACACCCGATAACCCGAGAGCATGTCGACGATGTTCGCGCCGAACAGCCAGCGCACGAGCCCCGTGAGCACGGCGTTGCCGAGGCGGTGGCCCGCGCGATAGGCGGCCTGGTGCGTCTCGACGCGGCGACCGACGACCATGTCGAGGTTGTCTTCGACGAGCCGATCCACGAGCTTGCCCGCAACCGACGCCTCGTACGTGTCGTCGCCGTCGACCATCACGTAGATGTCCGCTTCGATGTCCTGGAACATGCGGCGAACGACGTTGCCCTTGCCGCGGCGAGTCTCGCGACGGACCTCCGCGCCCGCGGCGGTCGCGACCTCGATGGTCTTGTCCGTCGAGTTGTTGTCGTAGACGTAGACGACGGCGTCCGGCAGCGCTGTCCGGAAGTCGGACACCACCTTGGCGATCGCCGCCTCCTCGTTGAAGCAAGGGACGAGCACGGCAACACGGCGGCCAGACATCGGATCTGGGGCCATATACCTCATTCCCGGGCGGCCTTGCGAGTTCGAACCAACTCGTGCTTGCTATGCCCGTTGCCGGCTCGACCCTCTCCATCGAACGCCCGGGTGATCGCCGAGACAGCGCTCGTTCACGCGGCGTTCTTCTTGTCGATCTGGCTGGCCTCGGTGCTCGTGTTTGCCGTGGCGTTCGCGACGAAGGTCGAGACGCTGTGGTTCGTGGTCGACGCGATCCTCGTCACGCTCGGCGCGGGCGCGGTGTACTGGCGGCGCGACCGCTTGGGCTTCTCGGTGCTCGGCGCACGCAAGGGCCTCAAGCTCGGCCTGATCGTCCTCGTCGGCATGGGCAGCGTGCTCCTGTGTTGGGGGGCGATTCGCGACTGGAACATGGTCGCGCTCGACGAGAGCAACTACCTCCTCACGCTGCGCGAGGAGCGGATCATTCCGGACGGCCTCCTGCCGTTCAACATCCGCTGGCTCGTGCCGTTCTTCGCCGGGCGCTGGAACGTGCTGCCCGTCGCCGACATGGATGCGATCAAGGCGATCAACTTCGGCGCGTTCGTCGTCACCGCGATCGGCTTCATCCTGTTGCTCGTCCGCCTGCGCGTGCGGCCCGGCCTCGCGATCGCGGCGCCCGCATTCCTGTTGTCGTCGTACCTGGGCATCTACGGCGCGAGTAATCGGCTCGTCCTCGATCCCGCGAACTACGCGCTGTACGTCCTGCTGTTCCACGCGCTGCTGCGCCGCGAGCACTGGCCGTACTTCTCGCTGATCCTGTTCGTCGACGCGCTCAACGCGGAGAAGGCCGTCTACTGGATCCCGATCTTCGTGGCCGCGACGCTGTTGCACGTGGGTCCGCCGTGGACGAAGCGCCAGCTGATCGATGCCGCGAAGGTGTCCCTCTACTGCCTCGCACCGACGCTGATCTACCTCGTCGTGCTGTGGCTCTACCTCGCGCCCTCGCGCCTCGAAGCGAACCTGTGCTTCGAGAACATCCATCACATGTCGTTCTCGAACCTGCACGGTGCGATCACCGAGAACGTCAAAGCCAACAACTTCCAGACGCTGTGGATGCCGTTCGGTGCGTTCACGATCTTCGCGCTCCTCGGGTTCGCGCTCGAGAGCCCGCGCTGGATGAAGCCGATCGCGCTGCTCGTGCTGCCGATCTTCGTGCAAGCGGTGATCGCGTGCGACACGGATCGCATGCTCGCGTACGCGTTCATCGTGTACCTGCCGTTCGGCTATCTCTACCTCGAGCGCGTGTTCCGCGATCTACCGCGCACGCTCGCGCGCATCCTGTTCGCGCTCCTCGTCGTGCTCGTCGTCGGCGAGCACTATCTGTTCCCGGTCGCGCAGCAACTGAAGTGGCACCTGCCGCTGCACCCGAACGTCATGAAGATGACGCTATCCGCGCTCGAGATCGTTCTCGTCGGCGGGCTGGTGTTCCTGCACTTCACGTTTTACGCGTCGCGCCACCAGCGTGATCACCGCTAGCACCACGCAGATCACGAGCCAGTGCGAGTACCGATAGTCGGCGCTCGGGGCGAGGATCACGTACGTGCTCTCGATCGCGAGGCCCGACAGCAGCAGCACGAACACGTCGCGATGGCGCCGCGCGAACCACAACAGGATCAGCGCGAGCACGACGTACATCCACGGCCGATAGATCGGGATCCACTTCACCGTCCAGTGCGCGCCGTTCGTCAGCCACTTCTGCGTCGGTGATGCGCTCGTCGACAGGCCCATGTTCTGCGCGACCTGCGGCCACTTGAGATCGCGCGGCGGGACGATGCCGTAGATCTTGTTCTCCTTGCCGATCGACAGCACCGCTGCCGTCACCGCGAGCCGGTGCTTCACGTACGCCCACGGATACGTCGTGATGACGTCCTTCCACGCGCGCTCGATCGCCGCGCGAACCTCGGCCGTGGGTGGCACGTCACCGCCCGTCGGCAGGTTCCACACCGGATGCGCCTTCGCGTCGGAGATGAGGTGGATGAAGTGCTTCGGCTCGTACGCGGCCTTGAGGCGATCGTAGAGGTGATCGGTGCCGCGCAGGCTCGTGCCCTCGAGGAGCTTTCCGAGCTCCTCGTCGGAGAAGTTGCCGTCGGCTTCGATCAGCGTGCCCGCGATGTCGAACACCGCGATCGACGTGTGCCAGTAGTACATGTGCCGATCGGTCAGCCGATCGTTCAGCTGGAACGACGCGAACGTGATCGCGATCCATGTTGCGAGCGCGATCGGATAGCGCTTCCACCAGCGCATGCCCGGCGTCCACTCGAACACGAACAGGATCAGCGGGAACGTCGCGGCGAACGCGTTGTAGCGGATCGCCGTGGCGAGAAAGAGCACCGCGATCGCCGCCACGCGCACGCCGCGCCGCGACGACCACAGAAGGCCGTACCCGAGCACGAGTGCGCCGGCCATCGTGCAGTCCTTCCAGATCACCGCCATCGGCAACGCGATCGGTGGGAACAGGAATGCACCTGCTGCGAACCACGCTGCACGTCGTGTTGAAAGCGTGCGCCGCAATACGAGATAGATCCCCGCCAGTAACATCGTTGTTTGCAGGACGAGCATCGGGAACGGCCCCGCCACCACGTGGTCGAGCCACTTCCACACCACGTTGATGAACGGCGGATGCGCGTCCGTGTAGAAGCCGCTTCGCGCTTCGGTCAGGTGATCGAGCGAGTCCTGGGTCAGCTCTCCGGGAAACGCGTACGCGACCAGGGCGAGCCACGCGATCGCCATCGGAACCAGCGGGGGCAGCCTCCGGAGCCGCGCGCGCAAACGCACGAAGATCTCTCGGAGATTCGGCATGCCCACCGCGTCGGCAATATATGCACAAAAGGTCACGAAGCTGTGTATAAGTGGCGGGTTCCCGGCGGTGTAATCCCAGCATGTGCGGCATCTTCGGCGTCATTTGCGCGAGCGATCCTCGGGTCGATCGAGACCTCGCACGGACACTCGCCATCTCGTTGCTCAAGCACTCCGAGACGCGCGGTCGTGAAGCCGCGGGTCTCGCGATCCATCACGGCACCGGCATCGATGTCCTGAAACAAGCCGGATCGGTTTCGGACTTCCTCGCGAACCCGAAGTTCGGCCAGATGCTCGATGGCGCGCTCGACAAGTTCGAAGCACGCAAGGGCACCGGCCCCGCGCTCGCGATCGCGGGTCACTCGCGACTCGCCACGAACGGATCGCAGGGCAACGTCGACAACAACCAGCCCGTCATCACGTACGGCTCGGTCGCGCTGCACAACGGCATCGTCGTCAACGACGCGGCGCTCGCGAAGGCGCACCCGGAGATCGTGCGCATCGGCGAGCTCGACAGCGAGACGCTCGCCGCGCTGCTGCGCACCAAGCTGAACAAGGTCGGCGATCTCGTCGCCGCCACGCGCGCGACATTTCGCGAGCTCGAGGGCTCGGCATCGATCGCGATGCTGTTCGACAACCTCGACGTCATGCTCCTCGCGACCAACACCGGGTCGCTGTTCCAGCTGTCGAATGCCGACGGGACGATCTTCGCGTTCGCATCCGAGCGCTTCATCTTGCAGCGCGTCCTCGAGGACAAAGAGCTCGCCGCGCGCCTCGGCGAGGTCCGCCTCGAGCAGGTGCGCGCGGGCCATGCACTCGCGATCCACTTGAACGGCATGCGCCGTCACGCCTTCTCGCTGACGAGCACGGCGCCCGAGCCGCCCGTCGATGACGATTGGGCACCGAACGGTCACAACGTCCAGATCGTCGATCACTCGCCGCGCATCGAGGGCCTCAAGCGCTGCACGAAGTGCATCCTCCCCTCGACGTACCCGTTCGTCGACTTCGACGCGCAGGGCGTGTGCCGCTACTGCCGTACGTGGAAGACGATCAGCGTCAAAGGCGAGCAAGCGCTGCTCGACGCGGTCGCGTCGTTCCGCAAGAGCGACGGCACGCCCGACGTGATCCTCGCGTTTAGCGGTGGCCGCGATTCCTCGTACGGCCTGCACTACGTGAAGAAGAACCTCGGGATGAACCCCGTCGCGTTCACGTACGACTGGGGCATGGTCACGGACCTCGCGCGCCGCAACCAAGCGCGCGTGTGCGGCAAGCTCGGCGTCGAGCACATCGTCCGGTCGGCGGACATCACGGCGAAGCGCCGCTACGTGCGCAAGAACGTCGAAGCCTGGCTCAAGCGTCCCGAGATCGGGATGGTCACGCTGTTCATGGCGGGCGACAAAGAGTTCTACTCGTACGCTCGCGAGCTGCGCAAAGAGACGGGCATCCAGCTCGTGATCTTCTGCACCGGCAACATGATCGAGGACGCGCCCTACAAGACGGGCCTCATGGGTGTCCCGCAGGACGATCACGGCAACGTGTTGACGAAGATGTCGATGCGGAACAAAGCCGGGATGCTCTGGTACCACGCGAAGCAGTACGCGCTGAACCCGCGCTACTTCAACGAATCGCTCTACGACACGTGGAACGCGTTCTGGCAGACGTTCGTCGTGAAGGACGACTTCCTGTACCTCTACCAGTACATCGAGTGGAACGAGGACACGATCGTCAACACGATCCGTCGCGAGTACGACTGGGAGATCGCCGAAGACACGACCACCACGTGGCGCATCGGCGACGGCACCGCCGCGTTCTACAACTACATCTATCAAACGATCGCGGGCTTCACCGAGGACGAAGTCATGCTCGCGAACATGGTGCGCGAAGGCTACCTGACGCGTGACCAAGCGATGGCGCGCGCGATCGAGTACAGCAAACCGCGCTGGCCATCGATTCGCGAGTACGCGCAGCTGATCGGCTTCTCCGCCGAAGAAGCGCTGCAGATCATCAACTCGGCGCCGAAGCTCTACTAGCGTGGACGCTTCGGGCGCACGGCTGCGGCGGGACGTCGTCTGGAACCTCGCACCGGTCGTGCTGCTCGCCGTGGTCGGGCTCGGCATGAACTTCATGATCGGGCGCTGGTGGGGCGCGTCCGCCCTCGGCGCGTTCAACCTCGTGACCCCGGCGTTCTTCACGTTCGCGGTGCTCGGCGCGGGCGGCATCCAGTTCTCCGTGCTGCGCGCGATCGCCGAGGATCCCGAGGATCGCGATCGCGTGGCCACGATCGTCGTCGGAGCGCTGCTGCCGAACGTGGCGTTCGCACTCGTCGCCACCGCGCTGTGCATCGCGCTCGCGCGGCCGATCGGCATGCTGGTCAACAACGCGGACGTCGAGACCGGCCTGTGGTGGGTCGCGCCCGGCCTGTTCTGCTTCGGCATCAACAAGGTGCTGTTCGGCGTGGTCAACGGGCTGCGCCGCATGCGCGCGTTCGCGGTGTACACGTCGCTGCGCTACGTGCTGATCGCCATCGGCATCGTGATGGCGCACGTGTGGAACGCACCCGCGGATCACCTCGCCGTGATCTGGACGTTCACCGAGGGCGCGTTGCTCGTGGTGATGATCGCAGAGCTCTTGTCCACCGTGTCGCTGCGCCGCGCGCGCGGCTGGTACGCGTGGACGAAGAAGCACGTCGACTACGGCGGTCGCGGCCTGCTCGCCACGCTCGCGTTCGAGATCAACTCGAAGATCGACGTGTGGATGCTCGGCGTCGCGCTCCCCGAGTCGCTCGTCGGCATCTACGCGCTCGCATCGACGCTGTTCGAAGGCGCCGCGCAGCTCGGCGTGGTCGTGCAGAACAACGTGAACCCGGTCATCGCGCGCGACCTCGCCGAAGGCCGCCGCGAGGCCGTCACCACGCTGATCCAGCGCACGCGGCGCTGGTTCGTGCCCGCGATGGTCGCCGCCTGCATCGCCGCGATCTTCATCTATCCCATCGCGATCCCCACGCTCGTCGGTGATCCGGCGTTCCACGCGGGCACCACGGCGTTCGCGATCCTCATGGCCGGCCTCGCGCTGACCACACCGTGGCTCCCGTTCAACCAGCTGCTGATCATGGGATCGCGGCCGGGCTGGCACACGATCTACGTGTGCATCGTGTTCGGTCTGTCCGTCATCGGCAACGCGATCCTGATCCCGTACTTCTCGCTCGAAGGCGCTGCGATCTCCACGGCGGTCGCGACCGTCGTATCCGCGCTGCTACTTCGCGTCCTGGTTCGCTGGCAGACCGGCGTCCGGCTGTGAGCCGCGCCATGTCGTGATCACGAGCGCGGCTCCGACGAGCGCGCACAGCACCATCCACTGCGAGTAGCGCATGTCCGGCGACGGCGCGAGGAAGTACCACTGGAGCTCGTAGCCGATGCCGCTGAGCAAGATCGCGACATCGAGCCGGCGCCGCAGCGCGAACGGCAGGAGCAAGAACGTGAGCGCGAAGTACCAGATCGGGAGATAGATCGCGGTCAGGCTGAACCACTTCGACGCTTCGATCAGCTTCACCTGGATCCGGCTCGGGCTCGCGTCGTGCTGCAGCTGCACGATCGTCTCGGGCGCTGCGATGACGGAGAGCCACACGTAGACGCGCGAGAACGTCTCCTTGCCGTCGATGCCGAGCAGGCGGCGGAACGCTTCGTAGCGGTAGTAGAGGTACGCGCTCGGGTGTCCGAACACGATGCGCTCCCACGCGCGCTTGATCGCCGCACGATCCTGGTCGGTCGTGGGCATCAAGAAGATCGTGTTCGGCTGATCCGGCCGGACGAGCTGGAAGTACTGCGCGGGATCGTAGATCGCGCGGAAGCTCGCGTGCAGGTTCTCGCGGATCCGGAGAGGAACTCCGTCGAGCCACTGCAGCAGCGTGGGATCGTCGACGTTGTCGATCCATTGCAGCGTGCCCGCGATGTCCTCGTACGCGTGCGACCAGTACCAGTAGTACTCGCGCTTCACGGTCAGCGCTTCGTTCACCGCATACGCCGCACCGGTGAGACCGATCCACACCGCGAGCGCCGCCGCGTAGCGCTTCACGCCGCGGATGCCGGGGTGAAACTGGAACAACAACACCATCGGCGCGAACGTCGCGGCCACGGCATTCCACCGCATGAGGCTCGCGAAGAACAAGAAGCCGACGGCGAGCCACTGCTTCTTGCGCCGATCGTCGAGAAGAAGCGCGAAGCCGATCACGGCGGGTCCCGCCATCAAGCAGTCCTTCGCGATCAACGCCGTGACACCGGCGACGATCGGGAACAAGAAGATCGCGCTCGCGATGATCGCGGCCGCGCGCTTGGAGACGCGTGTCCGGAACAGCATGTACAGCCCGATCATCAGCGTGATGCTCTGGAACAGCATCATGAGCAGCGGGCCGGTGATGAACAGCTCGCAGATCCGCTGCATCAGCGCGATCGCCGGCGGATGCCCGTCGGTGTACACGCCCGAGCGTGACTGCATGATGTGCTCGTGCGTGTCCCAGCCGACGAAGCCGGGCCAGCAATAGATCCAGAACAGGATCAGCGACGCGACGAGGATCTGCTTCGGCGTACGCGCAGAGAGCCACTCGCGCACGCGCTTCATGGCGGCGGCCAGGTCACGTTCGCGGGCGGCTGACGCCAATCCTCGGGGTTGATGTTCTCCATCTTCGAGAGATGTGCCTGCCACGCGAGCCAACCCATGACGGGCGGCTGGCGATTGTTCGGCATGTACTTGTCCGAGATCGACGACGCCATCGATCCGAGGAGCAACGACAGCGCGACAAACGCACCGAGCAGCGCGGGCGGTTTGCGCAGCGGGCTCGTCGGGATCCGCCGCGCGATCGCTTCCGTGACGTAGTAGATCGCGAAGCCGCTCAGCACGATCAGGATGTACGAGAGCTCCATGCTCGTTCGCGGATACAACCCGACGAGCTTGGTCGTGAACATGTAGTGCGCTTCCCACATGCGCTGGAACCACACGCCGCCGAGCACGCACAGAAGGACGATCACGACCGTGCGGCGATACCCGAACATCACGGCGACGGCGAGACCGACGAGCACGAGCGCCGTGAACAGCCCGACGCCGCCGAGCTCGCCCGGCGGTGGCCACTCCGCCGGTGCACCCGGCAGGTCGCCTCTCCACATCGCGAAGTACGCTGGATCCATGTCGGCGTCGAAGTAGACGTAGTCGTCCTGCACCAATGCGACGCCCGCGTCCCTCGTGACGATGTACCGGCTCGTGATGTCGGTGACGTACGAGAAGGTCACCGCGCCGAGGAGCACGAGCGTCGCCGCGCCGAAGATCACCGCGTTCTTGCGACCGACCTTGTTCTTCCACGGGAACACGATCAGCGTCGCGACCACGATGCCGAGCGCCGACCAGCGGAACCAACCCGAGTACATGAGGACCATCGCGCCGACGACGACGCCGAACACCACGCCGATCCGAACGAGCGTGAACCAGTGCTTCTTGTCCGCGTCGCGGATGTACTGGATGAACCGGATCATCACCGGCAGGAACGTGACGAGGACGAGCGACGTGTACGGCTTGTACGGCTCGATCACCGCGAGCGCGGAGACGACGCCGATGCCGAGCGCCCATCCGGGGCGCAGCAGCAAGCGCCACGCGAGATACGCGAGTGGCCCGGTGATCGCGGTGAACAGGATCTGCAGATCCTTGAGCGCGTAGAACGCGGTCTGATCCGTCGCGCCCATGTAGATGCTCAGCAGCTTCGGAAACAGCGGCGGATAGAACGGCGGTGGATACGCGGGCGGATACGCGTTCTGATAGCCGTTCGCCCACGTCACGAGGTTCGCGACATCGCCGTTGTGACCGTTGAGCGGCCACGGCGTGCCTTTGAGCGCGAGCATGATCCCCGCGCCGATGAACCCGCTCGCGGCACCGGCGAGCGCCGCGCACGAGAGGCGCGAGGTCAGCGCGAAGTGCTTGCCATCGCGAACACGCGTGGCGATCACCATCGCGACGATCGCGACGAGCACGATCAGGAACAGCCGCAGCTGCAGCGCCGCGAGGCCCGACACCTGCGCCATGCGGTTCGTCGCGATGACCCAGATGCCGCTCGACATCCGCAGGATCAACGCCATCGCGGCGAAGGCGGTGACGACCTCGGCCACGATCGGGATCCATGTCCTCCGACGCGGAGGATCCTCAGTCTTCTCGGCTACATCGTCGCCCACGGTGCGGCCGGAGAGTATCGCAATGACCTTGGCTTTGTGTTATCGCGACACTGCGAATGAACGTCGGTGAGCGAGCAAAGGATGCGCTCCGATGGATCGCGGCGCGCAACGGACTCACGTTGCTGCTCGCTGCGTGGGTCGTGTTCATGCTCGGCGCCTATCCCGGCTACCTGAGCGTCGATGGTGTCCTCCAGCTCTACACCGTGCGCTCGGGTGACTACTCCGATTACGCGCCGGTGATGTCCGGGCTGTGGAGCGCGCTCGAGTACGTGCTCGCGGGTCCGTTCCCGATGCTCGCGCTGCAGAGCGGGCTATTCCTGTTCGGCCTGTACGCGATTCTGCGGAGAGTGCTCTCGGAGCGCGCCGCGGCCGTCACCACGGGCGCACTGTTGTTGTTTCCTCCGATCTTCGCGCCGATGGCCGTGATCTGGCCGGAGTCGCTAATGGCGGGGGCGCTCCTGGCGACGCTCGGTGCCGCACTGCAGGGCCAGCGCAAATGGACGATCGCTGCCGTCGCGTGCGCCATCGTCGCGTGCAGTTGCCGCTTCGAGTGCGTCTTCGCACTGACGCCGCTCGCATTCCGCGCGATCAACCCGGGACCTCGCTGGCGACGAGCCGGCATCGCGCTCGGCCTGGTCATCGGCGTGTTCGCGTCGGCGAAGCTCGCGGACTACGCGCTGACGGTGACCGACACCTATTCGTGGCAACAGCGACTGATGGTCGTGGACACGATCGGCACGCTGCGACGCGCGAAGGTGAGGGACGCGGCGAAGATCGAGGCCGCGCTCGCCGGGTTGCCGATCGCGGATCGCGGCGCGCTCGTCGAGCGCATTAACGCGTACTCGTTCGCGCTCGATTGGTATCCGCTGTCGAATGGCTCGAAGCGCATCTTGGATCGCGTCGACTCCGACGAGGAGTCCGCCGCGCTGACGCGCGCGTGGCGGAGCGCGATCACGAAGTATCCGGGCAAGTACGCGTTCCATCGCTGGGCGATGTTCCGCACGCTGGTCGGCCTCCAGGGCAAGTGGTCGCCGGTCTACGACGACTTCGGCGATGTCGACCTGCTCGCGCCGCTGCACCATCGCGCGACCGCGTCGGACTGGCAGTACGGCATGCAGATGTTCGTTCGCGGCGTCGCGAAGACACCGCTGTTCCGGCCGTGGCTCTACCTCCTGCTCGCGCTCGTCGCGATCTGGCTCGCACGCAAGAACGTGATCCTTCGCTCACTCGTGATCAGCGGGTTGGTGCTCGAAGCGACGATGTTCGTCTTCGCACCCGCCGCCGAGTACCGTTACTCTCACTGGCTCGTGACGACGACGACCATCGTGCTCGCCGCCCTCCTCGTCGCGCGACGCTTTCCCGCGGAGCCGCGCGATGGTTGAGGTCGATCGTCCGCGCTACGACGCCGGCGAGCACGCGATGCTGGATTCGCGCGCACCGCAGGCCGCGGCATTCGCCGAGCAGATCATCGCCACGTCGAAGCCGTTCCTGCCCTCGCGTCCGTGGACGGTGCTCGATGTGGGCTGTGGATACGGACACACCGCGCTCGAGCTCGCGCGTCGCTGCGAACGCGTCGTCGGCATCGAGCCCGCGGCGCCGCTCGCGGAGCACGGCATCCAGCTCGCGGCGATATCACGCCTACCGAACTTCGAGGTCCGCCACCAGAGCATCTACGAGCTCCCGGAACGCGAGGCGTTCGATCTCGTCGTCCTCGATAACGTGTTCGAGCATCTGCCCGATCAACGCCGCGCTCTCTCGGTGTTGTCGGCGGCGCTGCGTCCCGGCGGCGCGATGTACTTGCTGATGCCGAACAAGCTGTGGCCGATCGAAGTGCACTATCGTCTGCCCTTCCTCAGCTACCTGCCGCTCCCTCTCGCGAACGCGTACCTGCGCGCATCGGGCCGCGGCACGGATTACACCGACGCGAGCTACGCGCCCACGTACTTCGGTCTGCGCCACATGCTCGATGAACATCCCGAGCTCGCGTACGAGTTCGTGCTGCCCGCGAACCTGTCGCTGGCGGCGAATGGACAAGCGCTGCACTACAAGCTCGGCGTCGCCGCGATCCGTCGATTTCCGGCGCTGTGGGCGATCTCGAAGGCGTTCCTCGTCATGGCGGTGAAGCGTGGCTGATCCTCGCGTCTCCGTCGTGATGCCGGTGCTCAATCCGCACCCGGTCTACTTTCGCCAGGCGGTCCAGAGCGTCCTCGCGCAGACGTTCACTGACTTCGAGCTCATCATCGTCGAGGATCCGTCCGCGAGCGATGGCAAGGCGCTGATCGCGGATATCCGCGATCCACGGATTCGCCACATCCAGAACCCCGCTCGGACGTCGCTCGTCGATCAGCGCAATCGCGCGCTCGCAGAGACGCGCGCGGAGCTGATCGCCCTCCTCGATGCCGACGACATCATGCAACCCGACCGGCTCGCGAAGCAGGTCGCGTTCCTCGAGAAGCATCCCGAGATCGGCGTGCTCGGCAGCCAGCTGTTCATCATCGACGGTGATGGCGCGCAGGTCGGTCTCCGCGCGTATCCGCTCGAGCACGACGAGATCGTTCGCTCGATGGCTCGCTACAACCCGATCGCGCAGCCGAGCGTGATGTGCCGGAAGCACCTGATCGTCGAAGCGAACGGCTACCAGTACCGCACGTTCCCGGTGAACGAGGACTACGAGCTGTGGAGCCGCCTCGCGACGCGCGGCGTTCGGTTCGCGAACCACTCCGAGCCGCTGCTTCGCTATCGCGTCCATCCGATGGGGACGAAGGCGATGATGCTGCACAACATGCTGCGCGCCACGCTCGACGTGAAGAAGCAGTTCTGGCGCGATCACATGGACGCTCACGCGAAGCTCCGGTTCTACGGCGAGCGCGCGCTGTTGCGCCTACCCGCGAGCTGGGTGCTCAAGCTGTTCATCATGACTCACTACGTGCCGGGTGACCGCCGCACCTGAGAAGACTCCGGCGAGGAGCCGGCTCCGCACGTTCCTGCCGTGGATCGTCGGAGTCGCGATCGTCGTCGCGATCGTCCTGCGCGTTCCGGTCGCCGCGTTTCGCGATGCCATCCAGCACGGACCGCATCTGCAGCTCGCGATCGTCGACGCGCTCGTCGTCCTCGTCGTCCTCGCGACCGACACGCTCGCGACGTGGGCCGCGGTCGCGGCGATCGGCGTTCGCTGGGCGTTTCGCAAGGTGTTCGCGGTGCGCGGTGCGACGTACTTGCTCTCGCTGCTGAACTACGCGGCCGGCCAAGGCGGCATCGGCTACTACCTGCACCGCGAAGGCATCAGCGGCGCACGCGCGATCGGCTCGACGCTGTTCATCATGGGCACGACGTTCGCGACGCTGCTCCTCGTCGCCGCGGCGACCCTCGCGAGTGGCCGCGTCTCGGATCCGCGGTGGACGTGGACGGTGCTCGGGCTATGCGCGGCGTTCGTCGTCTACCTCGTGATCATCGCGCTCCGGCCCGCGCTCCTCGCGCGCCGCGAGGTGTTTCGTCCGCTGTTCGACGCGGGACTCGGTGGCCACGCACGCACGATGATCGCGCGACTGCCGCACGTCGCGATGATCGTCGCGGGCCACTGGTTCGCCTTCGTCGCATGGGATATCGACGTTCCGTTCTGGGAGGCGATGACGGTGATGCCGTTGATCGTCGTCGTGGCGACGCTTCCGATCTCACCCGCGGGCCTCGGCACCACGCAGGCCGCGTTCGTCTTCTTCTTCGCGCGATACGCCGACGGTGCGACGCCCGAGGCACGCGAAGCACACTTGCTCGCCTTCGGCATCGTGCACTTCGTCTACGGCATCGTGTGGCAGTTCCTCGTCGGACTCGCCTGCCTGCCGCTCGCGCGGCGCGAAGCTACGCCTCCGCCGACTTGACGTCGCGCGCGGGCTCCGACGGAGCGACGCGCTCGACCTCCGCGCGCAGGATCGCGATCTCGCGCGTGAGGTCCGTGACGTTCTTCTGCAGCTCGACGAACTTCGTGTAGTAGTGCAGCAGCACGAACATCACCATCACGATCGTGATGTAGAGGACGAGGTCCGCACCGCGACCGACGCCGACGGCATCGGCGACATCCTGCGTGATGTCCGGAAACACGACGGCCACTGCGCCTGCACCGAGGAGCAGGAACACCGTCATGATGTGGATCGGCAGCCGATTGCGGCGCAGGAAGATGAACCAGCCGATCGCCGCGAACCCGAGCAGAAGAAGAATGCGGATGATCATGCGCGGCGGAAGAAGTAGTCGAACAGGATGCGCACGGCCTGGATGCCGCCCTGGCCCTTGCTCATCGAGTGCGCGGTGTAGCGGATCGTGACCGGCACCTCGACGACGCGCAGGCCGCTCGTCTGGATCTTGCGCAGCAGCTCCGACGCGTGCGCCATGCGATCCTGCGTGATGCGCAGCGCCGGCGCCGCCGACGCGCGAAACGCACGCAGGCCACAGTGCGAGTCCGTGAGCTCGAGCCCCGACAGCTTGTTCGAGACCTTCGTCGCCGTGCGCAGCATCGCCATGCGGCGTTGCGAAGCGCCCTCGACGCGACCGAGGAAGCGCGAGCCGAGCGCGATGTCCGCATTCGCGAGCGCCTCGACGAGCGCGGGCAGATCGGCCGCGTCGTGCTGGCCATCCGCATCGAACGTGATGATCGCGCGCGCGCGCCGGCGAAGTGCGTAGTCGATGCCGGTCTGCAGCGCCGCGCCTTGGCCGCGGTTGATGCTGTGCTTGACCACGATCACGCCGGGCATCTTCGCGGCGACCGCCGTGTCGTCGCGCGAGCCGTCATCGACGACCACGACGTTCCAGCCGCCGGCGACCACGCCGTTGACGACTTCGCGGATCACCTTGCCCTCGTTGAAGGCGGCGATCACGACCCACGTCTCGCTCTGGTCCAAGCCCACGGCGTCCCCCTTATAGACATGCTCGGCGACGGCGGGCAAGTACGAGTATTCTCGACCAATGTCGCGCATCACACTCGCGGTCTGCATGCTGGCGATCGGCTGTGGCGACAACCGCACGCTGCCTGACGATGCCGCCCCCGAGGACGCCGCCCCGCCGCGCTTCGGGTGCCAGCGCACGCGCGGCAACGAGCTGTACCTGAATCACATCGGCGGCGTCGTCGGGACGCTCGTCCTGGTCACCGCGCCGCCCGAGGAGCGCGAGCGGATGTTCGCCGTCGCCGAGGGCGGGCAGATCTACATCGTCGTCGACGGTGTCACGCAGTCGGAGCCGTTCCTCGACATCTCCGAGCTCGGCGGCGAAGCCCCGTTCATCGGCTACAACCAGAGCGAGCTCGGCCTGCTCGGTCTCGCGTTCCATCCCGACTACGCGACGAACGGCACGTTCTTCATCTCGTACACCTCGACCCAAAACGATAAGGACGTTCCCTACAAGGATGTCGTGGTCCGCTACACGGTGAGCGCAGATCCGGATCGCGCCGATCCGGCGAGCGCGACGCTCGTCCTCGCGATTCCCGACTTCGCCGCGAACCACAACGGCGGCATGCTCGAGTTCGGCCCGGACGGCTACCTGTACTTCTCGACGGGCGACGGCGGCTCGGCGAACGATCCCGAGGAGAACGGACAGGACAACTTCTCGTTACTCGGCAAGATGCTGCGCATCGATGTCGACCGTCCGGCGAGCGGACGACCGTACGGGATCCCCGCGGACAACCCGTTCGCCGACGGAACGCTCGGTGCGCCCGAGGTGTTCATGACGGGGCTGCGCAATCCGTGGCGGTTCTCGTTCGACGAGGAGACGGGCGACTTGTGGATCGGCGATGTCGGCCAAGGCGAGATCGAAGAGGTCGACTTCATCCCCGCGGGTACCGGACACGGACGAAACCTCGGCTGGAAGCAGTACGAGGGCTCGTCGTGTTTGCATCCGCCGTGCGATCCGGCGGGCAAGACATTCCCCGTCGACGAACGCACTCACGCCGCGGGTTGGTGCGCCGTGATCGGCGGCCAGGTCTATCGCGGCTCGTGCTACCCGGATCTCGTCGGCGACTACATCTACGCGGACAACTGCATCTTCGGCCTCTCGCGTGCGCGCCCGCGCGGCGACGGCACGTTCGCGATCACCGACTATCCCGATCCGGTGTCGGGCCCGGCGAGCATCCACTCCGTGCGCGGCGAGCTCTACGTCGGCGATATCTACGGCAACTTGTTCCGCGTCGAAGCACGGCGCGCGACGAGCAGCACCACGCCGAACGCGACCGCGAGGACGAGCCAGTAGCTGTAGCGCCAGTCCGTCGTCGGCGAGAACAGGAACAGGAACGACTCGTTCGCGAACGCGGACAAGATCCACGCGAGCACCTCGCGATCGCGGATGCAGAACGGCAACAGCAGGAACGCGAGGACGAGATAGACCATCACGCGCGAGAGCGGCGAGCGTCCGATCCAGTGCGTGACCTCGCGCAGACCCTCTTGGAGATGACTCGGCGATGCATCGTGATAGATGCGCATGTGCGTGTAGAGCGGGCTCTGCACGTCGACGAACCACGTATAAAACGGCGACGCCTGCGGTTCTCCGATGCCGAGGAGGCGGTGAAACACCTCCCAGCGATACGTCAGGTACGCCTCGGGATGACCGAACACGATCGCCTTCCACGCCTTCTGATTCGCCGCGCGCTCGGCATCCGTCTTCGGGATGCGAAAGAACGCGTACGTGTTCCACCACAGGTTGTCGATGTACCCGCCGGCGCGATCCTCCTTGCGCGTGCGCGCGTGCAGATCGTGCTTCGGGATCAGCGTCGTGCCCTGCAGCATCTCGAGCAACTTCTCGTCGGAGAGCGGCTCGTCGATGTAGCGCAGCGTCGACGTCATGTCGCACAGCACCAGGCTGTTCGCGTAGATGTACCGCTGCTCGTCGGTCAACGCCTGCGACGCGAAGCGCGCCGACATCGTCACCACGATCCACGCGACGATCGCGATCGCGTAGCGCTTCACGAACCGATGCTCGGGGCTCCACACGAACAGCAGCACGACGAGCGGCAACGTCATGACGAGCGCGTTGTGGCGCATCGCTGTTCCGAGCGCGATCGAGGCGAGCCCGAACAACCTCGTGCGCCGCCGATCGGACAGCATCAAGCCGACCCCGAGGACGATCCACGCGGTCATCTGCGAGTCCTTCCAGATCACGCCCATGATCGTGCCGACCGGCGGAAACCACAGCATCGCGATCGCAGCGATCGCAGCCGTGCGACCGCTCATTCGCTTGAGGAAGATCAGGTACACGCCGACGAGAAACGCGATGCTCTGCAGCATCAGCATCCCCGCCGGGCCGGCGATGAACAGCTCCACGATCCGCCACAGCTGCGCCATCATCGGCGGGTGGCCGTCGCTGAAGTACCCCGACCGCGACTCCTGGAGCTGATAGACCGAGTCGAAGCTCATGAAGCCGGGCCACGCGTACGCGAGGAAGCCCGCCCAGCCGATCAGCAGGATCTGCCGCGGCGTCAGGCGTCGAAGCACGGCGAGCACGACGAGCAATATACGAAAATCGGCGTGATATAGCTCGCAGGGCCCGTGCGCGTTCTCATCGTCATTCCCGCCTACAACGAGCAAGAAGCGCTCGCTGGGGTCCTGACGGAGATCCGCGCGTTGCCTCGGCAGGACGGCGTCGAGCTCTCGACGGTCGTCGTCGACGATGGGTCCGCCGACCGGACCTCCGAGGTCGCGCGCGACGGCGGAGCTCGCGTGCTGCGCCTGTGTCGCAACCTCGGCATCGGCGGCGCGGTGCAATCGGGCCTACGCCTCGCTCGACGAGAGAAGTTCGACTACGCGATCCAGGTCGATGGCGACGGCCAGCATCCACCGACGGAGATCACCAAGCTGATCACGTCCGCCGGCGATGCAGACCTCGTGATCGGCACGCGGTTCTCTCCCGGCGACAAGACCAACTTCAAGTCGACCGCGCTGCGCCGCCTCGGCAGCTGGTGGCTCAAGGTTTTGCTCCGCGTGATCGCGCGCCTCAAAGTGAGCGATCCCACATCGGGCTTCCGCCTCTACGGCCCGCGCGCACTCGCCCTGTTCGACGAGACGTACCCCTATGACTTCCCCGAGCCCGAGTCACTCGCGATCGCGCGCAAGGCCGGCCTCGTCGTCCGCGAGACCCGAGTGACGATGCGCACGCGCCAAGGTGGCAGCTCGAGCATCGCGGGCTTCTCGACGGTCTATTACATGCTCAAAGTAACGACCGCCGTTGTACTCACGTACGTGCGGAGCAAAGGGAGAAACGGTGCAAGCAGTCGCTGAGAATTACTGGGCGTTGGCGTTGGTCTGCCTGCTGATCGGACTCGTGCTCGTGCGCCTGCTATTTCGCGAGCGCATCACGCTGCAGGGCAGCATGTCGTTCCTCGTGTTCCTGACCGTGCTCGGCCTGATGGCGATCTTTCCGACGGTGACGGGCCGCATCGCCTCCGCGCTCGGCTTCACGCTGATGTCGAACTTCCTGTTCTGCGTCGCGATCGCAGCCCTCGCGATCCTTCACCTGCGCTCGCTCGTCACGATCAGCAAGCTGCAGCTCCGCTCGATCTCGCTGACGCAAGAGCTCGCGATCGTCCAAGAGCGACTCGACCGCTCAGCGTCGACGAGCAGCGACAGCGCGCGCGTAGCCTAGTGCGCGATAGATGTTGATGATCGCGCTCTTCTTCACGTTCGCCGATAGATAGGTCCACGCCGACGCACTCGACGCCCGCGCACCGCGATCCGCGGTCTCCGTCATCTGCACCACGAAGCCCTCGCCCGACTTGCTGGTCTCGTACCAGCGAAAGCACGCGACCGGCTCCTCGATGTACACGGGGTCGGTGCGCTCGGCGAGGCGGACCCACAGGTCGTAGTCGAACGCGTACTTGAAGCTGTCGTCGAGAAACCCGATCGCCGCGTGCACGTGGCGCCGCCAGAACACGGTCATCTGGCTGACGTAGTTCTCGGTCAGCAGGCTGCCGAGAGAGTGCCGCTGCGCGCGGTAGTGCTTGTACGCGCTGATCCAGCGGCGCACTTCGCGATCGTGCTCGTCGATGATCCTGCAGCGCCCGTGCACCCACTCGGTCCGCGGGTTGTTCTGGAACGCCTCGACGACGCGAGCGATCGCATCCGGCATCAACACGTCGTCGCTGTTGAGCCAGCCGACGATGTCGCCGGTGGCGGCGCGGAGGCCCTTGTTGATCGCGTCGACCTGGCCCTTGTCGCGCTCGCTCGTCCACTTGATGCGATCGCCGTAGCGCTTCAGGATGTCGACGGTGCCGTCGGTGCTGCCGCCGTCGAGCACCCGGAAGTCGAGATCGAAGTCCCCGCGCTGCGAGAGGACGCTGTCGATCGTGCGCTCGATGAACCGCGCATGATTGAACGACGGCGTGACGATCGATACGCGCATGGGAGCCACGGTGGACGCGGCCTCTTACCTCATTTCCGAGGAGCGTGCTAGCGTCCGCCGCGATGGCCGAGGTGGCAAAGATTCCGTGCCCGCTCTGCGGCAACACGAGCCGATTCCTCGACGTCCGCGTGCCGTCACGCGACGACCACATCAAGAGCTACGGGGCGCTGTACGAAGGCATGTCGGTCAGCGAGTGGAAGATCTGCGGCACGTGCGGCTTCGTCCACCAGAACCCGCGCCCGTCCGCTGAGGCACTCGACCGCTTCTACATGGCCGGTGACTATCACGCGAAGGTCGACGTCGACCCCGCGGTCCTGTTCGCGCAGCTCGCGCCGTACTACACGGACGAGGTCGACTACGCGATCGCGAAGTCCGGTCTGCGGACGGGAACCGTGTTCGACGTTGGCTGCGGACTCGGAGCGGCCCTCAAGATCTTCCAGGATCGCGGGTGGAGCGCACACGGCGTCGAGCCCGATCGCGGTCGCGTCGCGTACGCGAACGAGCGATTTCACCTGCCGAACGTCAAGCACGGCACCCTCGACGAGAAGCTCGCCACCGACGTGCGCGCCGATCTCGTGTTCACGCATCACGCGTTCGAGCACTTCGCCAACCTCGACGCGGTGATGACCGCGATCACGCGCATCCTGAAGCCGAACGGCTTCCTGTTCACCGCGATCCCGACGTATCGCGAGAACCGCAGCACGATGTCGCGGTTGTGGATGAACTCGGGGCACTACAGCTTGTTCAGCGACAAGTCGTTCGATCAGCTGCTCGCGCGGTACGGGTTCGAGCAGATCGATCATCGGTATCACCCGTGGGCGTCGGGGCCGGACCAACTCGGTCACATCGCGAAGCTCACGGGAACCAAGCCGGCGCCCGAGCAGTTCTACGAGGATCCCGACGAGGTCTATCGCTACCTCCACTACGTGAACCCGTTGCGGTCCGCGGCGTACCTCCCGCTGATCGGTGGTTATCGCGGCTATCGCCATCACGTGAAGACCGCCGCGCAGCTCGTGCGTCAAGCAGGGCGTGTGTTGTTCACCGAGCCCGACCAGTTTCTCGCGAAGGCCTCCGCCTACCTGCGTCGCAAATGAGCGCTCCTCCGGTCACAGGTTTCCGTCTCGATGCGGTGCACACGTTTCAGGTGCGTACGCTCAAGGCCCTTGGCTTCCAGACCCGCGTCGCACTCTCCAACGCGAGCGACGAGAAGACGCAGTTCTCCACGACGTACCGGATCGATGTCTCCGTATACGGGCCCTCGCGAAAGCGCGAGCGATTCTTCGAAGGCGTGGCCACTCTCGAACCGAAGAAGAAGATCGTGCTCGATTGCGCTGCGTACGAAGACGGCTATCGCGAGGACATCGAGATCATCTTTCACCTGATCCCGCTGCGGCACGCGGCCGTGGATGGAACGGTGACGATCTCGCGCGAAGAGCTGTTCTTCCTGTTCACCGTGCAGGACCACTACGTCGAGTACTACCGCGGCGACGGGTTCGCGAGCGGCGTGCTGTATCAGTCGGGCGCGTTCAACTACGCGAAGTTCTCGAAGGAAGCGACGACGATTATCCAAGCGCCCAAGGGCTACGTCTCGAACGAGGTCGACACGCTCGTGAGCTTGCTCAACTCGTCGCTCGACCCCGCGTACGCGAAGACGGCGCGCATGAAGTGTCAGCTGCGCACGGCACGTGGTCGCAAGCTGACGTGGACCGAGGACGTTCCGCCGTTCGCGCCCGTATTGATCTCGCTGCGCGATCGCGCGCTGCAGATGGGGCTGACGCTCACCGACGAGCCGGAGTTCCTCTACTTCATCGGCGTGTGCGATCACGCGACGCTCGTGCCGCTGACGATCAATCGCGATCTGCGCACGGGCAACATCGGCATCGAACACTCGCTGCCGCCCATCTACTACGCGACCTCGGTGACCGGTCCCACACGCGCGCAGACGATCGCGAGCCTCGCGGCGATGCTCGAGGAGCAGCGCTGATGCCGACGCTGCGCGAACGAGCGGAGCAGCTCGCGGTCCGATATCTATCGCCGGATCTGTCCAAGAAGCTGATGGCGCTGAAGGCCAAGCTGCCGGTGCGCCTGCATCAGACCGCACCGGTGGTCCAGATGTATCTGAACGATGCGCACACGCGATCGTTCGTCGGGCTCAACAACTTCTTCTCGTTCCTCCGCGCCGACGTGCCCACGCCCGCGCGCGTGCAGCTGACGTTTCACGATCCCTCGGGACGCGTCGTGCTGCAGCACGCTCTCTCGCTCGCGCACTTTGCCGCGCAGGCCGTCGACGTCGCTGCGGTGTTCGCGGCGAAGAAGGTCTCGTCGCCGTACGGTGTGGTCACCGTGCAGATGACGCCGGAGTCTCCGCGCCGGCCCGTCTATCGCGAGCTCGGCCGCGTGTCCGCGCAGTTCTTCGTCTTCTTCCGTGATCGCGAGCATGGCTCCGTCGAGCAAACGCATCCGCTATCGACCGCCGATCCCGACAATCGCCCGTCGCCGCCGTTCTTGTCGAGCCAGGTGATCTCGACGGCGAAGCTCGTCGAGGTCAACGTGTTCCAGTACAACCCGTCGACGAGCACGCACTCGCTCGAGCACGCGCTCGTCGACATCGCGACGAATGCGAAGGTCGCGACGCAGCGCCATTCGATCCACTCTCTCGGCGCCGCGCGAAGCGTGTTCCGCCTCGCGGACATCTCGCCCCTCCCCGCCCACCTGACGCTCGCCGTCGATGCCTTGCCGTCGGCCAACTCGAAGCCGATGCTGCGCCGGGTGTTCGCCGGCGGTCAGCACAGCATGAGCCACGCGTGAAGCTCTCGTTCGTCATCCCCACGCGCAACCAGGCTGGCTTCATCCGCGAGTGCATCGATTCGTGCCTCGCGCAGAACATCCCGGACTCCGAGATCCTCGTCCTCGACGGTGCGTCGACCGACGGCACGCAGGAGGTGCTCGCGAGCTACGGCGACAAGATCCGCTGGCGCTCTCAGAAGGATCGCGGCCAGTCCGACGCGATCAACCAGGGCATCGAGATGGCGAAGGGCGAGCTGATCGCATGGATCAACTCGGATGACTACTACACGACCTCGAACGTGATCGCGCGCGTGCTCGCGGAGTTCGCGTCGGATCCGCGCATCGACATCGTCTACGGCGATGGTCTTCGCGTCGACATCGCGGGCAAGCCGATCGGCCCGTACCACGCGGCCCGTTACATCGATCCCGCGACGCTGGTCGCGTGTCCGCTCACGTTCGTGTTGCAGCCGTGCCTCGTGTTCAAGCGTGCGCTCTACCTCGACGTCGGTGGGCTCGACGAGAAGCTGCACTACACGATGGACTACGACCTGTGGCTGCGGATGTTTCCCGCGGCGAGGGCGGTGCGCAAGCTCGACCTCGTCATCGCGAGCGCGCGCTACCACACGGATGCAAAGTCCGTCGCCGCGATGGGGAAGCAGATCCGCGAGGCGTACGCCGTCAAGCGCATGCACGCGCAGCGGCTCGAGCTCGGCAAGCGCGATCACGCGCGCATGCTCGCGAGCATGGGCAAGCTGTGGGCCTACTGGCTCGCGGTTCGCAGCGGGCTCAAGAGCGCCACGTAGCGATCGCGCGCTCGTACACCTCGAGCGTCTCGCGCGCGCACTTCGCCCACGTGAAGGCCGCCGCGCGTGCCTTTCCGCGATCGATCAGCGCGTGCCGCATCGCCTGCGAGCGCACGGCTTCGAGCATGCCCGTGGCGAAGCCATCGGCATCATTGGGCGACACGCTCGTCGCCGCGCCCTCGATCAGCTCGGCGAGCGAGGCCGCGTTGGACGAGATGACCGGCACGCCGACCGACATCGCCTCGAGCACCGGGAAGCCGAAGCCCTCGTAGCGCGACGTGAACACGAAGGCACCCGCGCCGCGGTACAGCGCCGAGAGGACCGCATCGTCGACCCAGCCGGTCAGGATCACGCGGCGCGAAGCGGCCTCGGCTTTGACGCGCTCGTGATCGCGACCCGGGATCCCGACGACGACGAGCGGCGGCGCGTCCGGCCAGCGCCGGCACACGCGATCGTAGGCGGCGAACAGCGTCGCGAGGTTCTTGTGCGGATGCGAGGCGGTGACGCTGAGGAAGTAGCCTGGCGTCAGCTCGAGCGAGGCCAGGTGCTGCGCTTGCTCGGCGGCGGTGAGCGCGACGAGGTTTCCGTCGACGCCGTGATAGACGACATCGATGTCCGCGCTCGGAATGCCGAGCACCTCGTGGATCGCGTGCTCGGACGCGTGCGAGATCGTGAGCACGCGCGTGACGGCGCGAGCGACGCGCGGGATCAACAGGCGGTTTGCGGCGAGCCCCATGCGCTCCCAGTCCTCGGGGTGAAAGTGATAGTTCAGGTCGTGCAGCGTGACGACGCTCGGGCAGCGCGCGATGCGCGAGCCGGCGAGCGGAGCCGTGTAGCCGAGCGAGTGCAGCACGTCGAGCTTCGCGGAGCGTGCGAGCAGCGGGAGGCGCACTTGCTCGTACGCGATGCGCTGTGGACGCGAGCGCGCGTCGACGGAGCAAGCGCGGACCTCGACGTTCGTGGGCAGCGTGCCCCAGGTGTCCGCGGCCTCGCGGTTCGAGAACACGATGACGTCGTGCGACGGGGCGACGCGCGCGAGGTTCTCGATCAGCTTGCGCGCGTAGCGCTCGGTGCCGCCGACACCGCCGGGGATCATGTACAGCGCGTTGAGGCCGATGCGCATCAGGCGAGCCGATCGTATGCGGCCATCGTGAGCTCGACCGTGCGCGCCCACGAGTACAGCGCGCAGCGCGCGCGGCCGAGCGTGGACAGACGGGTGCGCTCCGAAGGCGTGGTCGCGAGCGTGGTCATCGCGGCAGCGAGAGCGTCGACATCGGTAGGCGCGACGTACGCGACGGCGTCGCCGCAGACCTCGGGGATCGAGCCGCCCGTCGAGCAGATCACCGGGCAGCCCTGCGCCATCGCTTCGAGCGGCGGGATGCCGAAGCCCTCGTACTCCGACGGGTACACGAACGCGATCGCGTCGCGGTAGAAGCGCGCGAGGTCGCCATCGCTGCCGCCGGTCTGCGAGACGCGAGCGCGGATGCCGAGTCCGTCGAGGAACGATTGCTCGTCGGTGGTGAGCCCGCCGCCGCCGTAGCAGACGAGCGTGGCGTCACCGAGCTTCGCGCGCGCGAATGCTTCCGCGGTGCGCCGGAAGTTCTTGTAGCCGCGGCGATCGCCGACGTAGAGGAAGTACGCGGGTGGCGAGGTGCCGCCCGACGGAGCGGCGGGTGCGGCGGCGAGCGGCGTGACCACGATCTTCGCCGGGTCGGTTCCGAGGATCGCGACGATGTCGTCCTTGGTCTTTTGCGAGATCGCGAGGATCAGATCCGCGCGCTCGCACCAGTGCTTCTTGCGTTCGCGCGTGGGATCGCTCGGCGAGAACGACTGAGGGAACAGCTCGTGGATCATGTCGTAGACGGTGAGCACCACCGGGACGCGCGACGGTGGACGCTGCGGTCCGTAGTACGTCTTGTGATAGATCGTCGAGCGCCCGAGCCGTGCGAGCAGAGCGCGCTCGAGGGCGAACGACGCAGCGCGGGCGCCCATCACGCGGATCGGGCCGAGGCGCGAGGGCGGGACCGGGATACCGAGAACGTGAGGCAGACCGCGGATGTACTCGTTCACGTGGACGCCGGTGACGATCCACGAGTCGCGATTGCGATCGAGGAGGCCGCGATGCAGCTCCGCGAAGTACCGCGAGATGCCGCCGTACTGTTGCTCGGCGAAGATGTCGTAGGAGAAGAGGATCGACGCGGTCACGACAGGCTCTGTAGATCGCACAAGTGACGGAAGCGCGAGCTCGTATTCGCGTAGAGCTCGTCGTAGGAGCCGCTCTCGACGATGTTGCCTTCGTGCAGCACGTAGATGCGGTCGGTGTTGCGGATGGTCGACAGGCGATGCGCGATGATGAGGATCGTCATCTTGCCGCGCAGCGCTTCGATCGAAGCCTGGATGGCGCGCTCCGACTCGGAGTCGAGCGCGCTCGTGGCTTCGTCGAGCACGAGGATCGAGGGGCGCTTGTACAGCTCGCGTGCGATCGCGATGCGCTGGCGCTGACCGCCCGAGAGCTTCACGCCGCGTTCGCCGACGACGGCATCGTACCCGCCCTGCATCGCATCGATGAACGAAGCGCAGTGTGCCTCGCGCGCGGCTTCGCGAACGCGAGCCGCATCGGCATCGCCCCACATCGCGATGTTGTTCGCGATCGTGTCGTCGAACAGCATCGCGTCCTGCGGCACGTACCCGAGGCGCGAACGAAATTGCTCGAGGTCGACCTGCGCGAGATCGCGATCGTCGACGCGCACGGTGCCCGAGGTGGGCGCGAGGGTGCCCATCAAGACATCGACGAGCGTGGTCTTGCCGCTACCGGATTCACCGACGAACGCGATCGACTCGTTGCGCGCGATCGACAAGGTGACGTCGCGCAACACGGGCTTGTCCGTATACGAGAACGCGAGATGATCGCAGCCGAGCGACTTCTCGAGCGACGTGAACGGTGCGCTGCCGCGCGGCTCGATCACGGAATCGAGCTTCGTGATCGCGGCCTCGACGGTGTCCGTGCTGCCCATGTACGCGCAGAACGCCTGCCACGTGGTCTGCAGCTGGAACATCTCGCCCATGATGCGGAAGAAGTAGACGAGCAGCACGAGCAGCCCCGCACCCACGCTGCCCGAGTCGCCGACGCGCCAGTACAGAAGGCCCGCGAGGCACAGCACCATGAGCGGCTGCGACGAGGAGAACGTCAGCGCGGTGAACAGACCGCTGCGATTCTCGATGTGCTCGAGCTTGTCGGCGGTCGCATCGACTTGTCGGCGCATGCGGCCGAACGTGGCCGTGGTGCGGAGGTACTTGAACGCTTGCACCACCTGCACGAGCAAGCTCGCGAGCCACGCGTTCTCCTTCGAGTACGTCTGCGAGTACTCGCGCGTGACACGACCGAGCACGCGCTGCACGAGGTACGCGAGCCCGCCCATCAGCGGCAACAGCAGCGAGAACTGCCAATCGACCCACGCGGCGAGCGTGAAGAAGATCACGACGTTGATCGCCGACGGAAACGCGCGCGTGAAGTAGAGGAACCCCTGCGTCGCGCGCGGCACTTCGTTGACCAAGAGGTTCGTGTGGTAGCCGGCGTTCGTGTCGAAGATGTGCGCGTAGCGGCTCTTGCCGAGCCCCTCGACGATCCGCGTGCGCATCGACCGCGTCATGCCGGCGGACAAGCGGTACTGGTAGGTGACGGCGACGAACTGCAAGAGACCCTTCAGCACGAACACCGCGACGATCCACGGCAGCGCGCGCTGCGGCGAGCTCGGCAGATCGATGAACCCGAGGAAGTTGTTGCTCGGCTGTCCCATCAGCGGGAGGAACAGCGCGATGCCCATGCCCTCCGCGTAGCCCATCGCACCGAGCAGCGCGATCAGCACGAGCAGCTTGTTGCCGACGTAGCGCCGGAACATGCGCCAGTAGTGGACGAACGTGCCCGGCAACGGGGTCATGCTTGTTGCCGCTCTCGCGCCAATCGCTGATGGCGCAGATAGCACAGCGGGATGCCTCGCTCGACCGCGTCGACGAGATCCTGCACGTCGGGCATCGCCGCGACCTCGTCGAGCGTTCCGGTGGCCCACTTCGCGAAGTCCGTGAAGTAGGCGGTGAACGTCGTCGGAACGAAGCTGCAGATCTGCGAGAGGTAATACGCGCGCCACGCGCGCTCGCGATGCTCGTCGGAGACGGGCTGCGCATCCGCGAGCACCGCGGCGATCGCGCGGAAGTACTCGGGCTTGGTGTCGCCCGTTCGCACGAAGCCTTGATCGCGGTAGTACGCGTTCGCTTCCTGCACCACCGGCGTGCCCATCGTCACGGACTCGATGCCGACCGTCGACACGTACGGCAGCACGACCTGCGAGCGCGCGATCAGATCGTACGTGTTGACCGCATCGGTGGCGGCGATGAAGCGCACGCGCGGGTTATCGCGGAGCTGCGCGCCGAAGCGACCGACGTAGTCATCGCCGTGCGCGATCATGCGATCGGCCGGGTGTTGTCGCAGCGTGATGTTCGCGCGCGTGTTCTCCAATAGCCACGCGACGGTCTGCATCATCCAATCGTCTTGGCCTTCGAACAGGCGGCTGCGCCCGAGCGCTGCGGTGTCGTGGCTCTGGTTGAGCGGGATCAACACGCCGTCGCGTGCTGCGCCTTCGGACGAGCTGCGCTGCACGACCTGCGAGCGGAACTGATCGGTGCCCTTGGTGCGCCGCTGCCAATCCGCGACCGCGAGATCCTTCGCCCACGCCGGCAGCGGGCCGAGCAGCTCGACGGCGCGCGCGACATCCATCATGTGCGCCGCGATCCCGTCGACCGACACGAGGTTGATCGTCGGCGATGGATCGAGGCTCGCGACGCGGATCCCGCGTGCAGCACCGACGATCGGATGCACGCCGCTCGTCGAGAAGATGCCACCGGCGGTCACGACGAGCTTCGGTGCGAGCTCGCCGAACAGCGCATCGGCCGCGGTCATCGCGCGCTTCAGCGGACGGCGGATTTGTTGCGCGTACCGCTCCTGCTTCGCCGACCACGCTTCGCCTTGATAGACCTTGATCGCGTTGAGGCGAGCGAGGCGCGCGACATGCGGATCGACGTCGAGCGTCGTCGAGCGATCCGCGTAGTCGCCGAGCTTGACCGTCCGCATCGGCAGGCGCGCGAGGATGCGCTTGATGCACCAGTGCTCGACGTACTCGCCGACGTCGCGCCAGTTCATCACGCTGTCGTCCCAGACGACGATCACGTTCGCATCGCGCCGCCAGAGGAGCAGCGCGGTTGCCACCATCTGCCACGCCATCGCGCTGCCCTGCCACGGCTGCACCACCACCAGCGTCGGTGAAGCGCCACGCGGTCCCGGCGATCCCACGCCGCGATCGAGGAACGCATCGAACGCGCGCCACATCGCGATCACGTTGCGCGTGTGCTTCGCGACGTTGAGCGCGAGTCTGCCACCGTCTCTGAGCCAGCTCGCGCCGGGTCGATACTCGGGGGCTTGGAGACCGCTGAGGATCGTGTAAGGGTGCGGCTCGCTCATGGCTCGAAGGGAAAGGCTCAAGCAGCTCGTCGACGGAGTGCTTCGGTACCTTCCCGACGACAGATACACGGACTTCATATACTGGTGGCAGGTCTTTCGCAACGCCGCGCCCGGACGAGGAAATCGACGAGCGAATCGCCCCAACCTCGTCATCCTGAATCACATGTTCGATCAGGACATCGAAGCGCTCTCACTCGCGAACGACAAGCCCGACGAACGTCGGGCGCGTAGCACACCCGAAGGGGGTGCGAAGGTAGACGGCGCGTTCGAGCTGATCTCGATCGATGCCGCGCCGATGCGCGCCGCCGCGAAGTCGATCTTCACGGTCGATGTCGAGCGCTACGCGACCTACAACAGCCCCGAGCTCGCGCCGCTGCGCCGTCGCTATCGCCGCGCGGTGGGCCGGTTCGCGGATCAGCTGATCCGCCGGTACCAGCCCGTGGCGGTCGCCGCCCCGAGCGACAACTTCTTCTGGGTGCGCGAGCTGATCCCCGCGCTGCGCGAGCGCGGCGTGCCGTACCTCGTGCTCGATAAAGAGGGCACGATCTGCCCGGCGTACTTCCAGCACTTCGCGCGCTACATCAAGGACGAGTGCCCGTTCATCAGCGAGCACATCCTCGTGTGGACCGAGCGCCAGCGTGACTTCTGGCAGCGCACCGGCGTTCCCCCCGAGAAGATCACGGTGACGGGCCAGCCGCGCTCGGACTTCTGGCGGCAACCGGCGCGGTGGATCGACAAGCGCGAGCTCGGCATCGGCCCCGTGCGCGAGCACGCGAAGCTGCTGCTGTTCTTCAGCTACGACCCGTGGGCCTACACGCCCGACTACATGATCGAGAAGGGCGAGATGCACTGGGAAGTGCTACGCGGAGAGACCCACGCGGAGATCTACGCGTTCGCGCAGCGGCATCCCGAGGTCGATGTCGTGATCAAAGCGCACCCGCAACAGCCCGATGTCCCGACGCTGCGCGCCGAGGCCGCGTCGCGCGGACTGACCAACGTCCACATCGCGACGGGGCCGAAGATCTCTAATCACCTGATCGCGTGCGCCGATGTCGTCGTCGGGTTTCAGACCACGGCGCTGATCGAGTCGATGGTCACCGACAAGCCGATCATCTACACGTTCTGGGGCGAAGCGCGTGATCGCTGGGCGAGCGACCTGATCCCGTTCCACGAGACCACCGGCGTCGATGTCGCCGGCTCGCCCGCCGAGCTCGCGACGATGCTCGACGCGGCGATCGCGAAGCCGGCGCTGTCCGATGCGCGCAAGGCCGCGCGCAAGGCGTTCGTCGAGGAGTACCTCGGCAACGTCGATGGCGGGTCGTCGCGAAGGACTCTCGACCGCGTTCGCGAGCTCACGCTCGACCGCGTCCGCGAGCTCACCCGGTAACGAACTTCGCGAACCGCCCCGGCGGCAGCTCGAACGGAACCGCGACGCCCTCGAGCGCGAGATCGCTCGCGAGCATGTAGCGCACGAGCGAATCGAACTTCACCTGCACGTCGCGGCCGATCGTCTCGCGCAGCTTCGCGGCATTGCCGATCAGCGACGACGGCTCGCTCGGACGCACGAGCGTTGCATCGATCTCGACGTGCTTCTCCCAATCGAGACCGACGAGCGAGAACGCGATCTGCACGAGGTCGCGCACGCGCTTGCCCTCGCCCGTCGCGACGACGAAGTCATCCGCGCGGTCGTGATCGAGCAGGTCCACCGCGATCTCCGCGTATTCGGGCGCGAAGCCCCAGTCGCGCACGGTATCGAGGTTGCCGAGGACGAGCTTGTCGCGGCGCTTCGCGACGATCTCCGCGACGGAGCGCGTGACCTTGCGGAACAAGAACTCCGGCGATCGCCGGGGCGACTCGTTCGTGAAGAACACCGCGTTCGTCGCGAACAGGTTGTAGTGCTCGCGATGCGCCAGCACGGTGTGAAACGCGAGCGCCTTCGCGATGCCGTACGGGTTGCGCGGGCTGATCGCGGTGGTCTCGTCCTGCGGCGACGTCTTCGCGCGCGCGAACAGCTCGCTCGACCCGGCTTGCAGCACGCGACACGACGGCACCACGCGGCGCACGGCTTCGAGCAAACGCACCACGCCGAGGCCGGTGTACTGCGCGGTCAGGATGGGCTGGCTCCACGACGCGGGGATGAAGCTCTGCGCGCCGAAGTTGAAGATGTGCGTCGGCTCGAGCTTCTCGAGGATCGACATCAACGAGAACTCGTCCAGGAGATCACCGCTGATCGGCGTGTACGGCACCGCGTGCGCACCGCGATTCGTCGTCTGGCGGACCAGCCCGTAGACCTCGGCGCCGCGCTCCGCGAGCAGCCCGGCGACGTAGTGACCGATCTGCCCGGTGACACCGGTGACGAGGACCTTCTTACCCACCGGCGGAACCTAGCGGTTGCTCGCGTCCGGTGTCGAGATCGATGATCGGAAGGTGACGGATCACCTCGCGAGCGCGGTCGGGCGCGAGGAACGTCAGCTTGCCCTCGGCATCGCGCGACTCGCGGAAGCACGCCACGCGATAGGCCTGCGCGAGATCGACGGGGCGCATCGGTCCGAGGACATCGGTGCGCACGAAGAACAGGTTGTTGCCGGCGAGGTTCCCACCGACGAGCGAATAACCCTTCTCGCGGCCGAGCTGCACGAGCGCCTTCGCGGACGCGCCGTAGTACAGGTTCGAGTAGTGCGCCTTCGTGCGCTGGAAGTCCGCCCGATACGGCACGACGAGCGCGCGATCGGGCCCGAACAAGCTGTTGTACTCGACGACGACGACGCGCGGCGAGATCGCGCGGATCGCCTTCCACACCCAGTAGTCGTTGCCGTCGATGTCGATCGACAAGAGGCCGATGTCGTTCGCGATGCCCTCGGCGCGGATCAGCGCGTCGATGTTGTCGGCGGTCACGAACGCCTGCTTCGCGATCAGCGTGTGCCGCCACGAGATCGCGTCCGCGGCGATCGTCGCGATGTTCTCGGCCGAGCCATCGAGGACCAA
>JBGARE010000003.1:4989-12408 GCA_044230415.1 Kofleriaceae bacterium | reverse complement strand
ACCCGCGAGCAAAAAGCGCGTATTGGCCTCGCGGTAGTTCTCCACGCCGAACTCGACGAACACCCGGCGCGGGACCTCGATCGTCGACAGGATGTGGTGGAGGAGGCCGTCCTCGCCCCACTGCGAGAACACGCTGAATTCGTGGGCATTGAACGCGCTATCTCGACGCTGGACGGCCTGCTCCAGCCGGCCGATCGCGAGCTGGATCTTCTCGATTCGCGCTTCCAGGGTCGTGAGCGAGCGCACGAAAGCGAGCGTGGAGCGCAGCATTCGTGGGCGATACGGCAACGCCGAGGCGGCGTCAAGACGGCCGCTGGTTGACGGGGGATCCCCCCTCGGAGTACGACTCGCCGCGAGCAGCTGATGTATTCGCTACGGGGAAAATCCCTACTCATCACGGGCGGTACGGGCTCTTTCGGGAAGCGATTCGTCAAGCACGCGCTCGAGAGACTCGAGCTCAAGCGCCTTGTCGTGTTCAGCCGTGACGAGCTGAAGCAATTCGAGATGGCGCAACACATCTCGGCCCCGAACCTCCGCTACTTCATCGGCGACGTTCGCGACAAGGAGCGCCTGCACCGCGCATTCGACGGCATCGACGTCGTCGTCCACGCCGCTGCGCTCAAGCAGGTCCCCACCGCCGAGTACAACCCGTTCGAGGCGATCAAGACGAACGTCATCGGCGCCGAGAACGTGATCAACGAAGCGATCGACCAAGGCGTCGAGCGCGTGATCGCGTTGTCGACGGACAAGGCCGCGAACCCGATCAACCTCTACGGCGCGACGAAGCTGTGCAGCGACAAGCTGTTCGTGTCGGGCAACGCGTACGCCGGCGCGAAGAAGACGCGCTTCGCGGTCGTGCGCTACGGCAACGTCATCGGCAGCCGCGGCAGCGTGATCCCGTTCTTCCTCGCGAAGCGAAAGACCGGCGTCCTGCCGATCACCGATCCGCGGATGACGCGGTTCTGGATCACGATCCAGCAGGGCGTCGATTTCGTGATCCGCAGCATCGAGCGGATGCACGGCGGCGAGACGTTCGTCCCGAAGATCCCGTCGATGAACATCATGGATCTCGCGAAGGTCGTGGCGCCCGAGTGCCGCACCGAGGTCGTCGGCATTCGCCCCGGCGAGAAGCTGCACGAAGTGATGGTCCCCGAGGACGACGCGCGGAACACCGCCGAGCTCGCGGACTGCTACGTGATCAAGCCGAGCTTCCCGCTCCACGATGCCGATCCGTACGCGGATGCTCCGCTCTGCCCCGAGGGCTTCCGCTATGGCTCCGATAACAACACGCAGTGGATCCGCGAGGCAGAGCTCGCGAAGATGGTCGCAGACCTCCAGGTCGAGTAGCGCCATGGGCGATCACTCCGTCCTTCCCTACGGGCGACAGTCGATCGACGACGACGATGTCGAGGCGGTGGTCCGTGTACTGCGCTCGGACTTCCTGACGACCGGACCCGAGGTCGACGCGTTCGAAGCCGATCTGTGCCGCGTCACCGGCGCGAAGTTCGCCGTCGCCGTCGCGAACGGGACCGCGGCGCTGCATTGCGCGTACGCCGCGCTCGGCATCGGCAACGGCGATGAAGTGATCACCACGCCGCTGACGTTCAGCGCCACGTCGAACATGGCGATCGCCGTCGGTGCGAAGCCCGTGTTCGTCGATGTCCTCGATGACACGTTGAACATCGATCCGGCGAAGGTCGCCGCCGCGATCACGCCGCGAACCAAGGCGATCGCCGCCGTCGACTTCGCGGGCCAACCCGCCGCGATCGACGAGCTCCGCGCGATCGCGAAGGACCGCGGCATCTTCATCGTCGAGGACGCGGCTCACGCGATCGGCTCGCGCGACGGCGAGCGCTTCGTCGGCTCGCTCGCACACGCGACGACGTTCTCGTTCCATCCCGTGAAGACGATCACCACCGGCGAAGGCGGCGCGATCACCACGGACGATCCGGACGTGGCCACGCGCCTCCGCGACGTGCGCAACCACGGCCTCGTGCGAGATGCCGCTCGCCTCGAGCGCGCCGACGGCCCCTGGTACTACGAGATCCAGTCGCTCGGCTTCAACTACCGCCTCACCGCGATCCAGTGCGCGCTCGGGCGCAGCCAGCTCGCGAAGCTCGGTCGCTTCGTCGCGCGCCGCCGCGAGATCGTCGCGCGCTATCGCAGCGAGCTCGCCGGCACGGTGAAGTTCCTCGTCGAGCGCAGCGGCGTCGAGAGCGCCTGGCACCTCGCCGCGGTTCGCGTGCCCGCCGATCGCCGGCGCGCGCTGTTCGAAGCGCTCGTCGCGCGCAAGATTCTCCCGCAAGTCCACTACATCACCGTCACTGACTTTCCGTACTACCGGGGCCTCGGCTACGACCCGGCTGACACGCCGATCGCGCAGCGCGCGTCGAACGAGCTGATCAGCCTGCCGCTGTTCCCCGCGATGACCGATGCGGACGTCGAACGCGTGATCACCGCTGTGCGCGCAGAGCTATGAAGAGAACCATCACGGTCGGCACGCGAGAGGTCGGCCCCGGCCGCCCGTTGTATTTCATCGCCGAGGCGGGCTCGAACCACGATCGCAAGCTCGAGCAGGCGTTCCAGCTCGTCGACGTGGCGGTGGCGGCGGGCGCCGATGCGGTGAAGTTCCAGACATTCCGCGCCGAGGCCCTGTATCCGCGCTCGGCGGGCGTCACGGATTACCTCGAGATCCCCAAGTCGATCTTCGAGATCATCCGCGAGCTCGAGATGCCCGTCGCGTGGATCCCGCAGCTCGCGGCGTACTGCGCCGAGCGCGGCATCGATTTCTTGTCGACGCCGTTCGACGAGGCGTCCGCCGATGCGCTCGCTCCGTACGTCTCGGCGATCAAGATCGCGTCGTACGAGATGACGCATCACGGCCTCGTGCAGCACTGCGCGCGGCTCAAAAAGCCGCTGATCGTGTCGACGGGAACCGCGAACCTCGACGAGGTCGGCGAGCTCGTCAAAGCGATCGAGGTCGTCGGTGGTGACCTGCTCGCGCTCTTGCAGTGCACCGCGAAGTACCCCGCGCCGCTCGACGCGCTGAACCTGCGCGCGATGACGACGATGCAGGACGCCTTCGACGTGAACGTCGGGCTGTCCGATCACTCGCGCGAGCCCCTGCCCGGCCCGATGGCCGCGGTCGCGATGGGCGCCGTGGTGATCGAGAAGCACTTCACGCTGTCGAACAAGCTGCCCGGACCGGATCACGTGTACGCGCTCGAGCCGCACGAGCTCACCGACGTGATCGCGAAGGTGCGCGAGGTCGAGCGCGCGCTCGGCACCGGCATCAAGGAGACGCACGCGGCAGAGGTCGAGCTGCGCAAGTTCGCGCGCCGGAGCGTGTTCACCTCGCGCGCGATCGCCGAGGGTGAAGCGATCGGGGTTCACAACGCGTCGGTGCTGCGCGCCGGCAAGCTCGCGTACGGCATGCACCCCGCTCGCTTCATGCACGTGATCGGCACCACGGCGCGCCACGCGCTCGGCGAAGAGACCGCGCCGCTCGAAGAGGATCTCGCGCCGCTGCGGCTCGTCTCGGGCGACACGGTCGTGCGCCGAGTCACGCCCGAGGATTCGGCGGTGCTGCTCGCGTGGCGTCAACAGCCCGAGGTGCACGCGCAGCTGTTCGCAGCGAATCCGCCGACGCCCGAGGGTCACGCACGCTGGATGAGCTCGCTGCCGCTGCGCACCGATCGCATCGACTTCATCGTCGAGCACGCGGGCACCCCCGTCGGCACGATCAACCTGAGCGTGATCGATCTCGGATCCAAGTCGGCAGAGTTTGGAATCCTCGTCGGAGATCCAGCGGTTCGTGGTAAGGGCGTCGCCGTGGCCGCGTCGCAGCTCGTGCTCGACTTCGCATTCGGACCTCTCGCCCTCGAGCGCGTTCGCCTCGATCTGTTCGCCGATAACACCGCCGCCGCGAAGCTCTACGAGAAGCTCGGCTTCGTCGACGAGAGCGGGCAGCCGGCACCGAAGCTCAAAGATGGCCAGTCGCGTGCAGTTCGCGGCATGGAGAAGAGGAGACCGTCGTGATCAAGTATTGCCGCCGCTGTGTGATGCCGTCGACCAAGCCGGACCTTCGCTTCGATGACGAAGGCGTGTGCTCGGCGTGCCGCAACATCGAGCGCCGCAAGGAAGTCGATTGGGCCAAGCGCCGCGAAGAGCTGCTCGACGTCGTCGCGAAGTACCGCCGGCCCAACGCGGACAACTACGACTGCATCGTGCCGGTGAGCGGCGGCAAGGACTCGACGTACCAAGCGCTACAGCTCAAGGACCTCGGGCTCAACCCGCTGTGCGTCACCGCGACGACGTGCATGTTGTCGGACATCGGCCGCCGCAACATCGAGAACCTCAAGCGCCGCGGTCTCGACTTCGTCGAGGTCACGCCGAACCCGGTGATCCGCCGCAAGCTGAACAAGATCGGCCTGACGCAGGTCGGCGACATTTCGTGGCCCGAGCACGTCGGCATCTTCACGATCCCCGTGCGCGTGTCCGTGCAGTTCGAGGTCCCGCTGATCGTGTGGGGCGAGAACTCGCAGAACGAGTACGGCGGCCCCGCCGCGGCGGCCGAGAACAACGTGCTCAACCGTCGCTGGCTCGAAGAGTTCGGCGGGCTGCTCGGCATGCGCGTGTCCGACATGATCGGGCAAGAGGGCATCGAGGCGCGCCACCTGATCCAGTACCAGTATCCGAGCGACGAGCAGCTCGCGCGCACCGGCACCACCGGCATCTTCCTCGGCTACTACCTCCCGTGGGATGGCCTGCAGAACGCGCTGTACGCGCAGGCACACGGGTTCGAGTCGTACCCGAACGTCGTCGAAGGCTCGATGGTCAACTACGAGAACCTCGACAACTACCACACGGGAATTCACGACTACTTCAAGTTCCTCAAGTACGGCTTCGGTCGCGCGACCGATCTCGCGTGCCTGCACATCCGTCGCGGACGGCTCGACCGATCGACCGCGATCAAGCTGATGAAGGAGCTCGATGGCCGGTTCCCGTCGAGCTACCTCGGCTGCTCGCTCGAGCGCATCGTCGAGGAGATGGAGATGACCGTCGACGACTTCGTGAAGATCTGCGATCGGTTCACGAACAAGAAGCTGTTCCTGTGCGATGCAGGCGGCCGGTTGATCAAGGATCGCCACGGCAGCCTGACGAAGACGAACTACGACAACGTATGAGCACGCGTCGCGCAGTCATCGTCGACTACGGCCTGTGCAACATCGATTCGGTGGCGCGCGCCGTCGAGGAGTGTGGTGCGGACGTCGTGGTCACGAGTGACCCGGCGGAGCTCGAGCGCGGCAATCATCTGATCCTCCCCGGTGTCGGTGCGTTCGGCGATGCGATGTCACAGCTCGAAGCGCGCGGGCTCGTCGAGCCGCTGCGCGAGCTCGCCGGGAAGCGCGGCATTCCGTTCCTCGGCATCTGCCTCGGGATGCAGCTCATGGGCACGCGCGGCGAAGAAGGCGGCGAGCGCGCGGGCCTGGGCCTCGTCGCTGGCACCGTGACGCGGCTCGTGCCGACGCAAACGGATCCGCGCGTCCCGCACATCGGCTGGAACGAAGTGCATCACGCGAAGCCGTCGCCGTTGTTCGACGGGATCCCGTCGGGCAAGGACTTCTACTTCGTCCACAGCTATCACTTCGCGAACGATCGCGACGACAGCGTGGTCGCGCGCACGCCGTACTGCGGCCAGTTCACGTCGGTGATCCAAGGCGGCCCGGCGATGTTCGGTGTGCAGTTTCATCCCGAGAAGAGCCAGCGCGTCGGCCGCAAGCTCCTCGAGAACTTCATGGCGATGTGATGCTGAAGACGCGTGTGATCCCGACGCTTCTGTACCGCGATACCCAGCTCGTGAAGGGGACGCGGTTCGATAGCTGGCGTCCGATCGGCGCGGCGATGCAGGCGATCAAGGTGTACGAGATGCGCGGCGTCGACGAGCTGATCTTCGTCGATATCCGCGCGACGCTCGAGGACCGCGACCCTGACTACCAGCTGATCGACGAGCTCGCCGACGAGTGCTTCATGCCACTCACCGTCGGTGGCGGCGTGCGCACGATCGACCAGGTCGGCAAGCTGCTGCGCGTCGGCGCGGACAAGGTGTGCGTCGGCTCGGCGATGATCGAATCGCCCGGCCTCGTCGATCAGATCGCGAATCGGTTCGGCTCGCAGTGCGCGGTGGTATCGATCGACTTCCGGCGGACCGGCGATCGCTGCACCGTCGCGACGCGGTCGGGGACCGTCGACACGGGCCGCGATCCGGTCGAGCTGGCCGTAGAAGCCGCGAACCGCGGCGCCGGCGAGATCCTCCTGACCTCGGTGGATCGCGACGGGACGATGACCGGCTACGACATCCCGCTCCTGCGGGCGGTCACGAGCGCGGTGTCGATCCCGGTCATCGCGGCCGGCGGCGCGGGCACGTACGAGCACATGGCCGAGGCCATTCTCGACGGCAAGGCGTCCGCGGTGGCCGCCGCCGCGATGTATCACTTCACCCAACAGACGCCGCTCGAAGCAAAGCGACATCTAGCTTCACGCGGCATCCCTGTCCGGCTGTAACTTCGCGAGGAACATGACGACACCGACGGATCCGAAGGGTGAGGCGCAGCGCCTCGAGAAATTGTGGGGTGGTGACTTCGGCGATGCGTACGTCGATCGCAATCGCGATGCGCCGCAGCACCGCGGGCCGTTCTGGGAGAAGATCCTCGGCGAGTTCCCTGCGAAGCGCGTCCTCGAGTGCGGGTGCAACCTCGGGGCGAACCTCGAGCACGTCGCGAAACACGTCGAGCCCGCCGAGGTCTACGGCGTCGACATCAACAAGAAGGCGCTCGAGACGCTGCGCGGTCGCGTGCCCGGAATCAACGCGATCTGGTCGCCGATCCGCCAACTGCCGTTCCGCGACGGTTGGTTCGACATGGTGTTCACGATGGGCGTGCTCATCCACCAACCACCAGCGCAGCTGCCGCTGGTGATGGCGGAGATCGTTCGCTGCTCGCGCAAGTACGTCCTGTGCGGAGAGTACTTCGCGGAGACTCCGACCGAGGTCCCGTACCGCGGCGAGACAGGTGCGCTGTTCAAGCGGGACTTCGGCGGCTACTACGCCGAGCTGTTCCCCGAGCTCTCGCTGAAGACGACGGGGTTCCTCTCGAAGGCGGATGGCTGGGACGACGTGACGTACTGGCTGTTCGAGAAAGCGACTGCGTGACCGCGTACGCGATCGTTCAAGCGCGCATGACGTCGACTCGCTTGCCCGGCAAGGTCCTCACGGATCTCGCGGGAGCGTCGATGCTCGCTCGTTTGATCGACCGCGTGCGTCGAGCCACCACGCTCGACGGCATCGTGATCGCCACCACGGTCAACGCGACGGACGATGCACTCGCCGCCGCTGCCGAGGCGCTCGGCGCGATCGTCGTA
>JBGARE010000003.1:0-4958 GCA_044230415.1 Kofleriaceae bacterium | reverse complement strand
ATGTCCTCGCCGCGAGCACCGTGAACGCCGACGCCGTCGTGCGCATCACCGCCGATTGCCCGCTGATCGATCCCACGCTGATCGATCGCGTGGTCACCCGGCTCCTCGACACGTCCGCGCCCGTCGACTACGCGTCCAACACGATCACGCGCACCTTTCCGCGCGGGCTCGATGTCGAGGCGATGCATCGCGACGTGCTGACTCGCATCGCGCGATTCGCACGCTCGCGGCCCGCGCGCGAGCACGTGACGTACTTCCTGCATCGCGAACGCCCCGAGCTGTTCGATGTCGCGCAGATCACCGATCCCGTCGACAACTCCGACCTGCGCTGGACCGTCGACACGCCGGAGGATCTCGAGCTCGCTCGCGAGATCTACGCGCGCGCGAAGCTGACCGAGCAGTGGGTCGCTTACGATGAGCTGGTCGCGATCGTTCGCCGCGATCCCGTGCTCCAGACCCTCAATTCGCAGATCCAGCAGAAGGTCGATTGATGTCCCCGAACACCGTACGCCCCCTGCGCGCCCTGTTCTGGGTCTACGTCGCCGTCACGTTCTTCCACATCGCGTACGTCGTGTACTGCGAGCCGTTCGCGTTCGATGCGTGGAACGTCGCCGTCGACACCGATGCGAAGCCGTTCTCCGTCGGGAACTTCTTCGAGTTCTGGAAGTACATGTACACGCAGAGCAATCCGCGCATCGGGCAGCCGATGGCGTATCTCGCGTACAAGGTCGTCGGGTTCGCCGAGATCGGAACCCCCATCGCCTACTTCGCGATCGTGATCGCGACGTTTGTCCTCGGTACGCGGCGGTGGCCCGATCGCAAGAACAGCCGCGACCTCGCGGCGCTCGCGATCGCTATCGGCGTCTTGTGGTTCGCCGCGCCGAACCTACCCGCGTACATGTTCTGCCGCGCGTACGCCACGAACTACGTGTGGCTCATCGCGATCCAGCTCTGGTTCCTGATCCCGCTGCGCCTGCACGAGCCCACGGATCCGGTGCGGTATGGGCGGCTCGCGGGGTACGCGCTCCTCGGCGTGATCGCCGGCATGGGCAACGAGCACGTGGGGCCCACGCTGATCGCGCTCGCGCTCGCGTACGCGTACTACACGCGCCGCCGCGACAAGAAGTGGCACCCGCGCGTCCTCGTCGGTGCGTTCGCGCCGCTGCTCGGCTACGCGATCATCTTCTTCGCGCCCGGACAGAGCCAGCGCTACGAGGGTCTCGCCGAGAAGTACACGCTGACCGAGCAGATCCTGACGCGCGGCCTGCGCGGCAACATGGACATCTACGTCGAGTTCCTGCAGTCGGCGGCGCCGCTGCTGTTGCTCGGCCTCGCGGCGGTGTTGATCGGCGTCGTCACGGAGCGCCGCACCGGGGACGAGCTCGCGGCGGCGCAGGGGCGGCAGAAGCGCGTGCTGGTGTTCCTCGCGGTGTGCCTCGTCGCCGGATCGATGATCACGGTCACCGTGTTCGCGTCGCCCAAGCTCGGCCCGCGGTTCTATCTGCACGCGCTGGCGCTGCTGCTCGCGCCGATCCTCGGGATGATCGTCACGTTCGTCGAGCGGCCGCGCGCGATCGCGCCGTTCGTGGTGCTCGCGGTGATCGCGAGTGGCTATGCGATCGGGCGGACCGTGCCGCTGTACTCGTCGATGTCGCGCGACTCGGATCGCCGGCTGGCCGAGCTCGCCGCGACGCCGCGCGGTGGCATCTACACGGCTGTCGCGTGGGACCAGGTGTCGGAGTCGTGGTGGGCGCTCGGCGACGACATGCGCGATCAGAAGAAGCAGGAGATGGTCGCGAAGTACTTCGGCATCGCGCGCGCGCTGTTCCGCGGCGGTGGCAGCTGGTCGCTGCTCGGCTTGTCCGACGTGAAGCTGACGATGCACTACGAGCTCGATCGCGACCTGTGTCTCGACGAGGTCGACGAGCTGCCGCTGCGGCAGTATGTCGGGCGCGATGTCGGTGCGATCCATCACGCGTTCCTCGACGCGATCGTCGAGATCGAGCACACGGCGCAGACGAAGATCCGGACGATCGACCTCGTCGCATCGTTCCTCGGCAACACGCCCGAGCTCCCGCGCAAGAAGATCTACGTCGCGAAGTGGGACCATGGCGTTCTCGAGGGCTACACGGCGCGGATGTCGCGCGCCGGCCGTTCGCGGCAGCGCGAGGTGGTCCTCGATCCGAAGCTGAAGACGAGCGAGTGGGAGATCTTCATGACCCGCATCGGGGATCCACCCAAGCGCCTGGGCACGAGCACGAGCGGCCAGCGTCTCCTCTACGAGCCCTGGAAGACCGGGACCTATTGGGTCACGGCGTGCCGCGAGGACTACTGCTTCGTCGTGATGGCGTTGATCCACACGATCTAGCGAAAGTGCGGTATGAGCGCTCGGTGTGGTCCGGCAAGCGCGTCCTCGTCACGGGTGGCGGGGGCTTCTTCGGTAGCTTTGTAGTCGATGCGCTGCGGGCACGCGGTGCGGCCGAGGTCTTCGTTCCGCGCAGTCGCGAGTACAACCTCGTCGATCGCGAAGCGTGCAAGCGGGTGCTCGCGGACTCGCGGCCCGACATCGTGTTCCACCTCGCCGCGCGCGTCGGTGGCATCGGTGCGAACCGCGATAACCCGGGCCTGTTCCTGTTCGACAACGCGATGATGGGTCTGCAGATGCTCGAGGAGTGCCGGCTCGCGAACGTCGCGAAGACGGTCGTCGCCGGCACGATCTGCGCGTATCCGAAGTTCGCTCCGATCCCGTTCCGCGAAGAAGACATGTGGAACGGCTATCCCGAGGAGACGAACGCACCGTACGGCATCGCGAAGAAGCTGCTCCTCGTGCAGTCGCAGGCGTATCGCGATCAGTACGGCATGAACAGCATCGTGCTGTTCCCGGTCAACATGTACGGACCGCGGGACAACTTCGATCTGCGCACGTCGCACGTGATCCCCGCGATGATCCGGAAGTTCATCGCCGCGCGCGATGCGGGGCAGTCGGATGTCACGCTGTGGGGCGATGGCTCGCCGACGCGCGAGTTCATCTACGCCGCCGACGCCGCCGAAGGAATGATCCTCGCCGCCGAGCGCTATGACTCGAGCGAGCCCGTGAACCTCGGCAGCGGCAACGAGATCTCGATCAAGGATCTCGCGACGCAGATCGCGGCCGCGGTCGGCTTCACCGGGACCATCGTCTGGGACACGTCGCAGCCGAACGGCCAGCCTCGGCGACGCCTCGATGTCACGCGCGCGAAAGAGCGCTTCGGCTTCGAAGCGACGACCACCCTGCCTGACGGACTGGCAAAAACCGTCGTCTGGTACCTCGAGAATCGATCATGAAGAAGGCGCTCATCACCGGAATCACGGGCCAGGACGGCTCGTACCTCGCCGAGTTGCTCCTCGCGAAGGGCTACGAAGTGCACGGCATCGTGCGCCGCTCGAGCTCGTTCAACACCGAGCGCCTCGATCGCATCTACCAGGACCCGCACGTCCCCGACTATCGGCTGCGCCTGCACTACGGCGATCTCGAGGACGGCACGAGCCTGTCGAACCTCGTCAACAAGATCCAGTTCGACGAGGTGTACAACCTCGCCGCGCAGAGCCACGTGCGCGTGAGCTTCGACGTCCCCGAGTACACGGTGTCGACGGTCGCGATGGGCACGCTGCGCTTGCTCGAAGCGATCCGCGAGCTGAAGGTGCGCCCGAAGTTCTACCAAGCGTCGTCGAGCGAGATGTTCGGCAGCACGCCGCCACCGCAGAACGAAACCACGACGTTCTCTCCGCGCAGCCCGTATGCGTGCGCGAAGGTGTTCGCGCATCAGCTCTGCCAGAACTATCGCGACGCGTACGGCATGTTCATCGCGTGCGGCATCCTGTTCAACCACGAGTCGCCTCGGCGCGGCATTCCGTTCGTAACGCGCAAGATCACGCGCGCCGCCGCACGCATCAAGCACGGCCTCGACAAGAAGCTGTTCCTCGGCAACCTCGATGCGAAGCGCGACTGGGGCTTCGCGGGTGACTACGTCGAGGCGATGTGGCTGATGCTCCAGCAGGACACGCCCGATGACTTCGTGATCGCCACGGGCGAGTCGTACTCGGTCCGAGATGTGCTGGATGTCTCATTCGGTGCGCTCGGCATCGACTGGAAGACCTACGTGGAGCTCGACCCGCGCTACCTGCGCCCGACGGAGGTCGACCACTTGCGCGGCGACATGTCCAAGGCGCGCGAGAAGCTCGGCTGGAAGCCCAAGGTCACGTTCCAGGAGCTGATCACGATGATGGTGAAGGCGGACGAGGAAGACGTGCGTACGTCACTCTCGGGTCGCGCCCCCTCGATGTGATCGCTGTGTAGAATCGCTGCATGCGCGGCGCACTTCTTCTCGCTGTGGCGGTCATGGGATGTGGCGATGACGGCGGAAGCAGTCCGAGTACCGTCGTTGTCACGACGACGTTTCCCGTCACGACGATGTTCGGATCCGCGGACTCGTATCTCCTGAAGTACGTCGGAACGACGCTGTCGTGGGAGATCACGTTTCCGATGTTCGATCTCGACCGCTATCACTCGACCGAGGATTGCAGCAACACCGACGTGCACCTCGACAACGCGCCGCGCGTCGTCACGAGCTCGATCGCCGGAGCACAGGCCGAGCTCCTCGATCCGCTGAATGTCGATTGGGGCGTGTCGTTCGAGTGGTGCACCGATCCCACGCGCAGCGCGGTCGCCATCGATTCGGTGATCGATCCGTACAACCTGGCGTTCGGGTGCTCGGAGGTGCCGGCCGACGTACAGAAGCTCGACGGCGGCTTCCCCGTGCCGGTCTCGCTGACGGCTCGGCGCTGCACCGCGACGATCCTCGACATCGTCAACGAGGTCGGCGTGGGCAACGACAACTTCGAGCTGACGATCGAGGTCCGCTGATGCGCCTCGCGATCGCGATCGCGATCCTGCTCGGAGCGTGCGGCGACAACGAGAG
>JBGARE010000039.1:80133-98750 GCA_044230415.1 Kofleriaceae bacterium | reverse complement strand
GAGGCCGAGCTCGCCACGACGCACGGCTGAAGTACGCCGATAGGTGGTCGAGGAACAGCTTCGTCCGCGCCGGCAATTGTCGCCGTGACGCGAACAACGCGAAGATCCCGATCTCCGCTCGCCGAGTGCCCTCGAGTACCAGCTCGAGGGCGTTGTCGTTTACATCGGCGGCGACCATGAAGTACGGCAGCACCGCGAGGCCGAGGCCCGCGAGCGCCGCGCGGCGCAGGACGGTGCCGTCGGTGGTCGCGAGGTTGCCGGTCGCGGACACCGTTAGCGGCCCGGCAGCGCCACGGAAGCGCCACTCCGCGAGGCGATCGACGATCGCGTAGTGGAGGCAGTTGTGACCGATCAGGTCCCCCGGCGTCTCGGGGCGGCCCTTGGCTGCGAAGTACGCGGGCGCGCCGCACACCACGAGGCGATCCGCGGACAGCTTGCGCGCGACGAGCGAGCTATCGGACTGCGGCCGCGTGATCCGCACGACCACGTCGTAACCACCGTCGACGACGTCGACGATCCGGTCGTCGGTCGAGAGCAGGATCTCGATCTCGGGGTACATCTCGAGGAACACGGCGACGGCGTCGGCGAGGAACATCTGCGCGAACGTCACCGGCGCGTTGACCTTGAGCGGTCCGCGCGGCGTGGTGCTCGCGCCGGCCACGGAGTCCTCGGCGGCGTTCGCGGCGGCGAGGAGCGCGGCGCAGTGCTCGTAGTAGCGGACGCCCTCCTCGGTCAGCGTCAACTTGCGTGTCGTGCGCGTCAGCAGGCGCACGCCGAGCCGCTCCTCGAGGAGCGAGATCCGCTTGCTGACCGCGGACTTTGCCAGCCCCACCGCGTCGCCGGCGGCGGTGAACGATCGGAGCTGGACCACCTGCGCGTAGAGCGCCATCGACGCGATGTCTTCGAGGGGAGCCTTTCCCACTGTTCACCTCAGGAGAACAGTTTGGTCGCCACGCCCCGGCTAACGCAATCGCGCCGCGCCGCCTATTGATGGGTTCATGCAGAACATCATCAACCGCGTCGACCTCCAGAACCTCCTCACCTCCAACCCCTCCACCGTCGTCCTCGAGGCGCTGCCCGAGAAGTACTACCGCGACGGTCATCTGCCCTCGGCGCGATGGTTCCCGCACGACAAGGCGAAGGAGCTCGCCGCCACGACGATCCCGCGCAAGGACGTCCCGGTCGTCGTCTATTGCGCGTCGAACACCTGCAGCAACTCGACGGTGGCCGCGAAGGTCCTGACGGATCTGGGCTACACGGACGTCCGTATCTACGCGGACGGCAAAGCGGATTGGATCGACGCCGGCCTCCCCATCGAACGGTAATGCCGCGGCGTTGGATGCGTCATCTGCGCATTGGACGCGCATTGGACGCGTCCGCGCGCGCTGGCCCGCCATTCCACGCGGATCCGACAGCAATCGAGCCTTGCCGAACACAAGGTTGTTTCCACGGACGACGCGGCCACCGACTGATTCGCAATCGCGCCGCACTCACAGAACAGAAAGAACCAACTCCCATGAAGAACAACTCCATGATCGCCATCTCGCTCCTCACCACCTCCATCATCGTCGGCGCCGCGGGCGTCGCGATGGCAGAGCCCACGGATAGCCTGAGCAAGGGCTCGATGCCCGCCGTGAAGAGCGCGCTCGAGATCGGAATCTCCGGCGGCTACTCGCAAGGCGTCGGTGACATCGGCACCGGCATGGGCTCGGTCGAAGACCTCGCGGGCGCCGGTGGTGGCGGCGAGGTCCAGATCGGCTACCGCATCAACCCGAACTTCTCGGTGTCGGCGTACGGCAGCCTCTCGGGCTACTCGGCCGGCGATGCGCTGAACGAGTCGGCGAACGACATCGTCGCGACGACGGCCGGCCTCAAGAGCGACTTCCACTTCATGCCGACCAGCTCGGTCGACCCGTGGGTCTCGCTCGGCGGCGGTGTCCGCTGGCTGATGATCGACGAGAACAACACGTCGGAGCGCACGCTCCTCGGTCTCGACCTCGTCCGCCTCCAGGCCGGCGTCGACTACCGCGTGACGCCGACCTTGTCGATCGGTCCCGTCATCAGCGCGACCGCGACGACGTACATCCGCGAGGACAACAAGATGACGGACGGCTACGAGGACATCAACGACGACCGCGACGTGAACTTCAACTTCTCCGCCGGTCTCATGGGTCGCTTCGACGCCTTCGCCAGCCACTAACCCGCGCGCGCGCGTCGTCGCGTTGCTCGATCGCCCACCGCTGCGAGGTCGCCCTTCTCCGAGTGACGCAGCTCAGATCGCAACGCGACGACCGCCCCCGCGAACCCCACCGCTTTTCCATCAGGAGCACGACCATGACCCCTCAGAGCGCCCCGACGAGCAGTCTCTCGACGATGACTCCCCCATCCATCGTCGACCGCGCCCTCCGGCTGTTCGCTCCGGTCCGTTCGGGTGAAGGAGTGGTCGCGCTCCTGATGTTTCTTTGCGTGTTCGCGATCCTGTGCGCGTACTACGTCCTCAAGACCGCCCGCGAGGGCCTGATCTTGAGCGGCGGGATGTTCGGTCTCGGCGGTGACGAGCTGAAGATCTACGCGACGGGCGTGATGGCGATGCTGCTCGTGATGATCGTGCCGGCGTACGGCGCGCTCGCGAGTCGTGTCCGACGCATCAAGCTGATCAATATCTCCTACACGATCGTGCTGAGCTGCTTGCTCGCATTCTTCGTGCTCGCACGCGCCGGTGTCCCCATCGGCCTCGTCTTCTTCATCTGGCTCGGCCTGGTCAACATGTTCCTGGTCGCCCAGTTCTGGTCGTACGCGAACGACCTGTACACCGAGGAACAAGGCAAGCGGCTGTTCGCGATCATCGCGATCGGCGGAGCTGCAGGAGCGATCTTCGGACCGAAGGTTGCCAAGCTCGCACAGACCTACACGCTGCTCGTCGTGGCAGCGGGTCTCCTCGCCTTCTGCCTCGCGCTGTTCAACCTCATCGAGCGCATCCAAGTCACCAAGAGTGCATCGGCCGCGAAGTCCGCGAGCGAGCAGATCAGCGGTGACGGCGGCTTCGCGCTCGTGCTTCGCGACAAGTACCTCCTTCTCATCGCGGGTATGGCGCTGGTCTCGAACCTCGTCAACTCCACCGGTGAGTACCTCTTGTCCAACGTCGTCACGGAGCGCGCTGCGCAGATCGCGACGACGGCCGCCGAACGCCGCGAGTGGATCAAGGCGTTCTACGCGGACTTCTTCTTCTGGGTGAACCTCGTCGGGTTCCTCGTCCAGGCGTTCCTCGTGTCGCGATTGATCGCCCGGTTCGGGCTGCGCGCCGCGGTGTTCGTGCTGCCGCTGATCGCACTCGCGACGTACGGCTCGATCGCATCGGCCGCCGGCATCGGCGCCCTCGCGCTCGTGCGTGTCGCGAAGATCGCCGAGAACGCGACCGACTACTCCGTCCAGAACACGGTGCGCCAGGCGCTGTTCCTGCCGACAGAGCGCGCCGTGAAATACAAAGCCAAGGCGGCGATCGACACGTTCTTCGTCCGCCTCGGCGACACCATCTCCGCGATCCTGATCGGCATCGGCATCCACCAGCTGGATCTCGACCCGAAAGAGATCGCCGTCGTCAACCTCGGCCTCGTCCTCGTCTGGATCGCGATCGCGGTCGGCATCGCCAAGCGCTACGCGGGCATGACCGAGGCGACCGACGTCGACGACGACGCCTTCGATGCCGCCACCACCTTGCAGTGGAAGCCCTCCACCTCTCCCGTCGGAGCATGACCATGACGCCGACCCAACGTCTTCTCCTCGGTGCGTCGCTGTTCGCAGCTACGACTGCGACCGCGGACGCCGAGACCACCGACGAGCCAACGGCCGCGGATGTCGCGACGGCCCCCGCGCCGAACACGATCGAAGACGGTCGCCTCGACGAGGAGCCCGGCGATTCGACGGCTCGGGTGATCGCGCGCGGCGTTCTGTTCGTCCCGCGCACCGTGTTCACCCTCGCGTTCAAGCCCGTCGAAGGCCTCGCGTGGCTGTACGAGCGCTACCAACTCGGCGAGCGCTACTACCAGATCTTCTGGAACGACGCGCGGACCGCCGGCTTGTTCCCCACGTTCGGCGTGCAGAGCGGCTTCGGCCTCGAGGTCGGTGCGCGGTTCGTGCATCGCGACCTCGCCGGCGAAGGCGAGAAGCTCTCGCTGTCGACGAGCACGGGCGGCGAGTACCGCACGCTGTCGAAGGCGACTCTGCGCTCCGGCCGTCGCTTCGATCCCGTCGAGCTCTCGCTCGACGCGCGGTTCGAGCAGAAGCCGAAGGACGCGCTCTACGGCATCGGAAATGTGATGGGCGGCGAGACCCGCTATCGCGATCGCTACGGTCGCGCCACGGGCAGCGCGGATGTCCGCCTCGGTGGGCCGTTCCACCTGACGGCGAGCGGCGCGTACGCCGATCATCGCTACTCGGCATCGAGCAGCGGGACGCCGATCGAAGAGATGTACGCGACCGACACGCTCACCGGGTGGGCCGGCACGCAGTACGGCTACGGCGAGCTCGAGCTCCGGTACGACACGCGGCGCGCGAGCAACGCGCACGAAGCGCCCGTGTTCACGAGCCGCGGCACGCTCCTCGCCGCGTACTCGGGCGCCGCGATCGCCCTCGACGATCACAGCGCCGACTACCGTCGCTACGGCGTCGACGCACAGCAGTTCATTCGCCTCGCCGAGGGTCCGCGCGTGCTGTCGTTGCGTGCGCACCTCGAAGGCGTGACCGGCAACCTCGACGAGGTTCCGTTCACGGACCTGCCCCGCCTCGGCGGCAAGCAGAGCCTGCGCGGCTATCCGCTCGATCGCTTCCGCGACCGCGTGTCCGCGCTCGGCTCGGCCGAGTACACGTGGGACCTCGCACGCATGATCTCCGCGAGCCTGTTCGTCGACGCGGGCCGCGTGTATCGCTCCGTGAACGATCTGTCTCTCGATGACATGCGCGTTGGGTACGGGGTCGGTCTCGATCTCCACACCGAGCGCAGCTTCGTCGGCCGCGTCAGCCTCGCCTCCTCGATCGACGGCGGAGTCTTCCTCGACTTCGCCGTCGATCCCATCTTCGACCTCGAACGCCGGGTGGATCACCGATGAAGACCACACTCGCCCTCGCGCTCGTCCTCGCGGCCTGCGCCTCCGACCACACCTCCAAGGTGCGCTTCGCCAACGCTCCTGCCGTCACCGTCGTCGACGATCGTCGCGACGTCGCACACGAGCCCGAACCGCGGCCGTTCGCGCGCACGCTCTATCACCTCCGCGGCAACTTCATCCGCCGCGTCGAACGCGGGCTCGAAGTGCCAGCACCGCGTCGCGCGCTCGGCGTGAATGCTCTCGACGAAGTCCCGAACTCGACGTGGTTCACGAACCGCATCGGTGTTCGCGACATGACACCCGACGAGATCCGTCGTGGCCCGGGCAACGTCGGCAACCCAGATCTGCACTTGCCGTGGACGATCAAGAGCACGAAGGTCGGCGGCAAGTCGATCGGCTTCATCGTCAAGGACTCGCGCGGCGAGAAGTGGGTGCTGAAGTTCGACGGCGTCGGCGTCGCCGAGATCGAGACCGGTCCGGATGCGATCTCGAGCCGCCTGCTGTGGGCCGCGGGCTTCAACACGCCCGAGGATCACGTCGTCTACTTCCGCCCCGAGAATCTGCTCCTCGCGAAGGATGCGAAGATCAAAGACGTGTTCGGCGGCGAGATCCCGCTGGACAAGGCCGCACTCGAGCGCCTGCTCGGCAAGGTCGAGCACGGAAAAGACGGCCGGATCCGCGGCCTCGCCTCGCGCTTCCTCGACGGCAAGTGGCTCGGCGGTCACGTCGTCGAAGGCACGCGCAGCGACGACCCGAACGATCGCATCCCGCACGAGCATCGACGCGACCTCCGCGGCGCCGCAGCGCTCTACGCGTGGCTCGATCACGCGGACATCAAGGAGGACAACTTCCTCGACATGTGGGTCACCGATCCGAAGGATCCGTCGCGCCACTACATCAAGCACTACCTGATCGATCTCGGCCTCACCCTCGGCGCGATGGGCGCCACCGCCTTCGATCCGCGCCGCAGCTTCAGCTACGCGTTCGATGGCGAAGAGATCACGACCTCGCTGCTGAGCGCCGGCACCGCGATCCGCCCGTGGGAGAACCGCATCGATCCGAAGATCCCGGGCCTCGGGTGGTACGCCGTCGACGACTTCGATCCGGCGACGTGGAAGCCGTACACGCCGACGTATCTGCCGACGGCGATGGCCGACCGTCTCGACAACTTCTGGGGTGCGAAGATCATGATGCGGTTCACCCGCGAGCACCTCGCCGCCGCGATCGAGACCGCGCGGTACACGAATCCGAGGACGAGCGAGTACGTGCTCGACACGTTGATCGCTCGGCAGCGCAAGAGCGCGCGCTACTGGTTCGGTCGCACGAACCCGCTCGATCGCTTCACGATGCACGGCTCGTCGGTGTGCTTCGACGATCTGCTCCTCGCGTACCAGCTCGAGGCGCCGGGCACGAAGACCTACTATCAGATCACGGTCTCCGATCACGCGGGCCATCGCATCGGGCAGCCCGATAACGCGCGCGCGCCGATCGCGGCGACCGCGGGCGGCTCGACCTGCACGCCCTTCCTCGCGCTATCCGGGGAACGCGACGGTTACTCGATCATCCAGCTCCGCACGCGCCGCCCGGGCTTCGACATGAGCACCTACGTTCACGTCGCTCGCGACGCCGGCGGGCGCTTCCGCGTCATCGGGATCTGGCGCCAATGACCGCGGTCTGGCAGCGACTGAACGGACAGTGCCGTGCCTTCGCGCCGGCGCTCGTGCTGTTCGCGATCATGTTCGCTCACGCGCTGCTCGAAACAGCGCGCGACGCTCTGTTCCTGACGCGACTCGGCCCGAAGCACCTCGCCTCCGCGTACATCGCGATCGCCATCACGGCTCTCGCCACGGTCGGGATCATTCGCAAGCGGATGGGGAGCTCCGATCCACGGCGCACGCTGACGATCCTCCTGCTCGCGTCGTCGATCGGCACTGCCCTCCTCGGCGCGACGCTCCGAATTCCGACCATCGTGTTCGCGCTGTACGTGTGGACCGGCCTCGTCGCGACGCTCGTCGTCCCGAGCTTCTGGGTCATGATCGATCGCGGCATCTTCGTCGGGGATGCGAAGCGGACGTTCGCCGTCGTCGTCGCGGGCGGCAGCGTCGGAGCGCTCGCCGGCTCGGGCCTCGCCGCGCTGCTCGGTCGCTTCGTCATCCCGGACGTGCTCGTGCTCCTCAGCGCGAGCTCGCTCGCGATCGCCGCGCTCGCCGCGTGGAAGTGCGCACCGCTCGCAGCGGAGCGTCATCGCGCGCAGGTCATTCGCCAGGAGAGGCACGCGAAGAAGCGCGCGACGCGATCGACGCGCTACGTCTACTTGCTGCTCGCGCTCGGCCTCGTGTCGACGATCGCGGTCACGCTCGGCGATCTGATGTTCAAGCGCACGCTCGCCGAGCGCTTGCCGGGCGAGGACCTCGCGACGTGGTTCGGCGCCATCTACACGGGGCTCAACGTGATCGGGCTGCTCGTCCAGCTCGTCGTGACCCCGCGCTTGCTCGAGCGCCTCGGCGTCGGCGGTGCGCTCACGGTGTTGCCGATCGTCGTCCTCGCGACCACGCTCGGCTTCCTGCTCACGGGTGCGGCGATCGCGGTGATCGCGCTCCGGCTCGGCGACGGCGGCCTGCGCCACAGCGTGCATCGCGTCGCGAGCGAGATCTTGTTTCTGCCCATCGCGCACGAGCACCGTGATGCGGTGAAGCCGATCGTCGACGTGGTCGGCCAGCGCGGTGGGCAACTTTTCGCAGCGCTCGTCGCACTCGCGGTCGCGAGCGATGGCGCCGGCACGTGGCAGCTCGGCGTGATGACCGCCGTCGCCGTCGCGGGGTGGCTCGTGGTGATCGCCCTCGTCCGCACGAGCTACGTGCAGCTGTTCCGCGACACGCTCGCGGCGGGCGAGATCTCGCGGCAGTCCCACATGCCCACGCTCGACGGCAGTGCGGTCGCGATGCTCAACACGTCGCTGTCGAGCCCCGACGAGAACGAGGCTCTCGCCGCGCTCGATCTCCTCGTGCTTCGCGGCGGTGCGATTCCGACGCTCGTGCTGTATCACCCGAGCACCACCGTCGTGCGCCGCGCGCTCGGCGCGATCAAGGATCACGTCCGCCCCGATGTCGCGCGCGTCCTCGGCCACCTCGCCACCCACAAGGATCCGCAGGTCCGTGCAGCCGCCCTCGCCGCGTCGGCCCGCGCCGGATGTACGGCGTGCCTCGTGCCCGCCCTCGACGACGCCGCCCCCGATGTTCGCGCAGCTGCGGCCGTGGGCATCGTGTTCGATGCCGGCGCCGATGTTGCCGCGGGCGAAGCCACCATCGCGAAGCTCGTCGCCGGATCGTCGATGGAGCGCTGCGCCGTGGTGCGCGCGATCGGCCGCGTTCCGGGCACGGCGTTCACGCCGGTGCTCGACTATCTCGCGAGGCAGTCCGACCTCGACGTCGTTCGCGAGGTGCTCCTGGTGTGGGCTAACGCGCCGCAGATCGCCGATATCGATCGGTTGATCCAGTTGCTCGACGAGCCGCTGTGCCGTTCGGACGCGCGCCGAGTCTTCGCCGCCGCCGGTGCGAGCTCGATGCTGCCGCGGTTGATCGCCGCGCTCGACGACCCGCGCACGCCGACCGGTGTTCGCCGACACCTCCCGCGCACGATCAGTCGCTACCGTTCGGCGGTCGCTGCGGGCGCGCTCGTCGAGCGCATGATCCGCGAGCCCGACGGCACCACGGAGTTCAAGATCCTTCGCGCGCTCGGCCGCATGCGCCACGATCAGCCAACCCTCGCGATCGATCCCGATCCCGTGCGGATCTACGCGCGGCGCGCGATCGACGACGCGCAGCGGTACACGGAGCTCGGCGATCGCCTGCGCGCGGAGCGCTCGATCACCAGCGCGACGAAAGAGCTCCTCGCGGACCTCCTGAGCGAGAAGCGCCGCCACGCGATCGAACGCGCCTTCCGCGCTCTCGGCATCTTGTACCCGCGCGCGGACATGCACGGCGTTCACGACGCGATCACCAGCATCGACGACGAGCGGGTCGGCGCGGCGCACGAGATCCTCGACGGCCTCGTCGAGTCCGAGCTGCGCATCCCGCTGTTCGCGGTGCTCTCCTCCCGCGACATGCCGACGCCGGCGTCGCCCATGTCGTACGAGGAGCTGCTCGCCACGCTCCTCGTCGATCCGAGCGAGTCGTTGCGCTGCGTCGCCGCGCATCACGTCGCCGAGCGCCGCCTGGTCGGTCTTCGTCGCGAGCTCGCGCGCCTCCGTCCGATCACCCGCTCGCCACTCGTCTCCACCGCCTTCGACCAAGCACTCGAGGTTCTCGATGCGTGACCACAATCCGATCTCGATGCGCCGCCTCCTCACGCTGCGCCAGTTCCCCGGCCTCGCGGAAGCGGAGCTGTCCGACCTCGCGAACATCGCCGACAACGGCTTCGAAGCGAACTACGCTCCCGGCGACGTCGTCGCCGAGCCCGGCCACCTCGAAGCGATCCACCTCGTCGTGGAAGGCCGGATCGCGGGGGGCACGCGCGCGTGGGCGGCGAATCAGATGTTCGGTCTGTTCGAGGTCCTCGCGGGTCGCCCCATCACGCACCGCGTGGTCGCCACGCAGAAGACGCGCGTGCTCGGCGTCACCGCATCCGATTTCTCCGAGATTCTCGAGGACAGCTACAGCGTCCTCCACAGCGCCCGCAAGGCACTCGCGCGGAGATTGCTGTTCACCGAGCGAAGCGGCACGAAGATCGCTCCACCGAACACGCCGTTCACGCTCGCGGATCTCCCGGATCACAAGCTCGGGATGGTCGAGCGCCTGATCATCCTGCGCCAGCAGATGCAGTTCGCGACCGGCCGGGCACAAGCGCTCGCGGCGATCGCCCAAGCGAGCGAGGAGCGCCGGTTCCCCGCGCACACCGTCATCGCCGATGTCGGCGAAGACGCCGCCGGTGGCGTCATCGTCCTGACCGGCCTCGTACGTGCCACGCGGTCGGATGGCAACGCGATCGTCTATGGGCCGGGCGATGGTTTCGGCGGGCTCTCGACGATGGCGTCCCTTCCGCTCGATCGCACGTTCGAGACGATGACGCCGGTCCGGGTCCTGTTCACGCCCGCGCGCGCGCTCATGGACATCATGGAAGATCACACGGACTACGCGCTCGGGCTGCTCTCGAGGATGGCCGCGCGCCTGCTCGATCTCGAAGCAGAACCGCCGGCGACCCCGCCGGAGTACGACACGGCGAACTGAGGGTACGATGCGCCGATGCGCTTCGTGGTGGTCGCCATCCTGTTCGTCCTGTCGGCCTGCCCGTCGACGACTCCGGCGCGTCCGACGACACCGACCACGCATCCGACTCCGCCGCCGCGCGCACCCGATGCGCCGACGCTCGACGTGGTCCGCGTCGCCTCCGCCGGCGACCTGCCCGATGCACTCCAACCCGGCTCGTACCGAATCCACCTGATCGATGTCGGCACCGGCCTCGCCGTGCTGATCCAGGGCGTCGACTTCGCGATGCTCTACGACGCGGGGACCAACGATCGCCAGGAGAAGCCGACGCGCGTGACCGCCTATCTCGCCGCGGTGCTCGGCCCCTCGGGCGACGACCTCTGCGGCGCGCCCTCGCAAGGACCGCGAAAGAAGATCGATCACATCGCGCTCTCGCACCCGCACTTCGATCACGCGTCTGCGCTCGATACGGTGCTTCACTGCTACGACGTCGGCGACTTCTGGGACTCGGGCAAGACCGCGACGACGAAGTTCTATCTCGAGCTGCTCGACGCACTCGCCCGCACGCCGCTCGTCTATCACACGGCCGCCGACGAGCCGCAGGTCGCGATCCCCACGTGGAAGCGCTACGCGGAGGGCGACGTCGTCCGCCTCGGGGAAGGCGCGCAGTTCACCATCCTCCACGCAGACCCGAAGGCGTCCGATGCGAACAACGCGTCGCTCGTCCTCGCGCTCGAGCTCGGCCGCACGAAGGTGCTCCTCGTCGGCGACGCCGAGTCGGGCGAGCGCAGAGATCCCTCGTACCCGGTCGGCGACGTCGAGCAGTACCTGATCGAGCAGCACGGAGATCAGATTCGCTCCGACATCCTCCAAGTCGGTCACCACGGCTCGAAGACGTCGAGCCGACACGGCTTCATCGACGCGGTGAAGCCCGCCTACGCGCTGGTCTCGAGCGGCCCGAAAACCTACGGCAAGACCACGCTGCCCGATCGCGAAGTGCTCGACGAGCTGACGAAGTCCGGCGCCACCGTGCTCCGCACCGACGAGCGCGACGGCAACTGTCCGGTGAAGAACCGCATCGGCGACAACGACGATGGACCCGGCGGATGCGACACGTGGGTCATCACGATCGGTCCCTGAGAAGCACACCCGTGTGCGTCAACGCGCGTTCGGAGAGATCGGCAACAGTTCCGCGATCAACGCCGGCCAATCGGCGACCGGCGACGCGAGCCGTCCTTCGGCGCGTTCGGCTTTCCCGCCCCCGCGTCCACCACGTTGTGCCGCGAGCTGCTTCCACAGCGCGCCGCAGTCGAGCTGCGATCCCGCAGCGCGAAACAGCACGACCGCACACCCCGTGTCATCCGGCGCGCAGATGATCGCGTCGCGCCCCGCGTTCGCGATCTTCGCAGCGACCGACCGCAACACCTCGACGTCGCCGGGGATCGCCGCGACGACTGGGCCGGTGCCGTTGAGCGTGGCGACGATCGCATCCGCGAGCCGACCGCGCAGCGCGGTGATCTCCGCGGCCGCACTCGACGAGCTCGCTCGCATCTTGTCGACGGCGAGCGGCACCTCGGCCGGCCCGCACGAGAACTGCGTCGCCAGCGAGCGCAGCACCTGATCGCGAGAGAACATCTCGGCGCGGCCGCGCTTGCCCGCGGTGAACGTCACGCGCGTCATGCCCTTGTAGCGCTCGGTCCCGATGATGCGGATCGCGCCGAGCTGCGAGGTCCGCGCGCAGTGCGTGCCGCCGCACGGCGAGTAGTCGAAGTCACCGATCGCGACGACGCGAATATCGGCGGTCACCTTCGGATCGCGCCGCAGCTTCAGCGACGCGAGCTCGCCCGGATCCGGGAACCACGCGCGAATCGCCAGATCGTCGTCGATGATGTCGTTCGCCAGGTCCTCCGCGGCCGCGAGCTCCGCCTCGGGGATGCGGTCGCGCGCGACGTCGATCGTCAGCGCGGACTCGCCGAGCCGCGCGGACTGCGTCGCGGCCTGCGCGCGATCGAGCAGCGTGCCGGACAATAGATGTTGCGCGGTGTGCTGCGCCATGTGCTGTCGCCGGCGCGCCCAGTCGATCTCTCCCGCGACGCTCGCCCCGACGGACGGTGCATCTCCCGCGAGCACGTGGGCGATGCGTCCGTCGTCCAGCTCCTGCGTATCGACCACGCCGATGTCCGCGAGCCGGCCGTGATCGCCGAGCTGCCCGCCGGCCTCCGGGTAAAACGCGGTCCGGTCGAGGACGACGGCGACCTTGCCGCCGACGGTCGCGTGCGCGAGCACCTCGGCCTCGAAGCGACGGAGCGTGGCGTCCTCGTGATACAGGCGGCGCGTCATGAGGCTTCGAACTAGGACGCGCCGCGGAAGTTCACGGTGACTTCCTTGTCGTCCTGCGCCTTCGGGAACTGCGCCGACGACAGCACGTTCTTGATGCACGCGCCGAGCGGCGTTCCGTTGAGCGCTGCGGGCTCGAGCACCACGCCCTTCACCTTGCCGTCGGTGGCGACGAGGATCTTCACCTTCACGCCCGTCGGAGGCGCGCCGTGTTCCTGCGCGCACTTGTTGACCGCGGGACGCTGCTGGCGCAGCGCCTCGGTGTACGGATCCTTCGGCTTGGTCGCGGGCCGGACCTTCGTAGCGCTGCCCTTGCCTACCGGATCCGGTCCGGTCGTATCCGGCTCGTCGGGGTCGACGACGGCGATGTTGCTGCCGGACCCGGGCTGATCGGTCCGCGGCTCCGACGTGATATTCACGGTCGTCGGTTGCTGCTGCTGTTGCTGCTGCATCTGCTTCCAGACGAGGAACAGCGCACCACCCGCGATGCCGACCATCGCGAGCGCGAACAGCGGCCACACCAAGCTGCGCGATGGTTTCGCGACCACGGCCTGCGGCATCGACGTGCCGGGACCGTTGATCGGCTTGATGCTGACGCCGCTCGTGCTCGATTCGTTCGCGAACGGCGGCGGCGTCACCTGCCCCGTCTGGCTCGCGAAGTCCTTCGTGTCCTGCGGCGGGCGCGACACGCGGATCTCGATGGGCGTCTCGCTGATCGTCGAATCGACCGACGGGAACTCGTCGTCGTCATCGTCGATGTCCGTCGGCGGGCCCTGCTCGTGCGCGATCAGCGGCATCGTCGCGCGTTGGCCCGCGTTCGTCTTGTGGACCGCGGTCGCGACCTGCGCTTGTCGCTTGGTGATGTCGTCGGCGAACTCGCGCCGGACGTAGTCGCCGATCTCGCCTTGCGTCCACACGCGGCCGAGCGGGCTCAGCGCGTCGAGCACCATGCTGCCGAGCTGACGCGCCGACTCGACGCGCTTGAGCGGATCGCGATCGAGCGCCTGCGCCATCACCACCGCGAGCGCGTCGGGGACGTCCGGTCGATAGCGACGGATGTCGGGGATCGGTTGCTCCATCACGGCGCGGAACGTGAGGTAGTCCGTCTTGCGCTGGAACAACCGGCGCAGCGCCAGCATCTCGTAGATCACCACGCCGAGCGCGAACACGTCGGCGCGGCGATCCAGGGTCGTGCCGCGCAGCTGCTCGGGCGCCATATAGGCGTACTTGCCCTTCACGGTGCCGGTCTGCGTGTTCGCGGACGCGTCCTTGACCTTCGCGATCCCGAAGTCGAGGACCTTCGCGACGCCCGCTTCGGTGAGAAAGATGTTCGAGGGCGTCACGTCGCGATGCACGATGCCCAGGACCTCGCCGCTGCGATCCTTCAGCTCGTGGGCGTAGTGCAGCGCATCCGTGGTCTGCTGGATCACGCCACCGACGAACCCGAAATCCAGCTGGCCCTGCTCCTTGGACAGCTTGCGGAGGAGCGGCAACAGCGTGACGCCCTCGAGGTACTCCATGACGATGTACAGCTGGCCGTCGGTCTCGCCGAGCTCGTAGACCTGGCAGATGTTCGCGTGGGACAGCTTCGATGCGAGCCGCGCTTCGGCGATGAGCATCTGGCGAAACCGCGCGTCATCCGCGAGGTGCGGGAGGATCCGTTTGACGACGAACAGCTTCTCGAATCCGGCCGCGCCTTCGAGCCGCGCGAGAAAAATCTCGCCCATGCCGCCAGTGGCGAGTCGCGCCAGTAGCTCGTAGCGACCAAGCCGTGTCGGTGCTTGGACCCCAGCGATGCCCATCCGAGCCAAATTCTAGCAGAGCCTCGACGCTCGCACGCGCCTACATCGAGGCCTTACCCGGTCGCTCCCCCTGCCTTCGCACGCGATCTCCACGGTATACAGGCCCATGCGGTTCGAGCTGCACTGCCACTCGACGTGCTCCGATGGCACCGAAGCACCCGATCGGGTCGCCGCCCGCGCCGCCGAACGCGCCGTCGAGGTCTTCGCGCTGACCGATCACGACACGTGCGCGGGTTCGGCCGTGACCGTCCCGAACGCGCGGGTCCTGCGCGCCGTCGAAATCTCGTGTGACCACAAAGGCCGAACCATTCACGTCCTCGCGTTCGATCGCGGCGGCGCGGGCTGGGCCGCCCTCGAGGAGCGCATCACCACGGTGCGCGTGGCGCGGATCAATCGCATCCGCGTGATGGCCGCGCGCCTCGAGCAACGCGGCGTGAAGATCGATGTCGAGCCGCTGATCGCCGAGGGTGCCGAGCGCTCGATCGGCCGGCCCGATCTCGCGCGCCTCATGGTCGCGGGCGGTCACGTCACCTCGATGAAGGAAGCGTTCTCGCGGCACCTGTTCGACGGTGGCCCCGTCGACGTGCCGAACAAAGCGCTGTCGATGGCCGACGCGATCGCCGCGGGGCGCGAGGCCAACGCTGCGATGTCGCTCGCGCATCCGCACCTCTACGACTCGATGTCGTTCGAGATGGTTCGCGAGTACGAGCTCGGCGGCATCGAGGCGTTCTACGGCCGCTACGACGCGCGTGAACGCAAGCGATGGATCGAGCTCGCCGACGAGCGCGGCCTCGTGTGCACGGGCGGCTCCGACTGGCACGGCCCCGACGACTCCGAGGTGGTTCCCGGCGTCGATCTCCCGCCCGATCGCAGCGACACGCTGCTGCGCTGGCTCACCTAGGAACGAGCTGGCGGAGCTGCCACGCTTGCAGGTGCAGCGCGCGTTTTGCGGCGCGCTCTCGTTCGCGCATGTTGCTCGAGATGCCGACGGCGGCGAGGAGCAGCGCGACGACGAACAGCGCACCCGCGACGAGCGACGCCATCGGATACTCCCCGGACAGCGCGACCGCCGACAGCAAGATGCCGTCCTTGCGAACGCTCATCGTACTCGGCAGCACGCCGACGAGCTCGAGGGTCCACGGGCCGAGCACCGCGATCACGCTCATCACGCACAACGCGGTGGCGGTGGTCAGCATGTTTCGCGTCGGCGTGAACACGATCGCCATGAGGCTCATCGCGGCGAGGCCGGGGGCGATCAGGAACGGCGTGTACATGTGAGCGACCACCGCGAGCGTGATCGTGTTCGAGACGGCGATGACCCACTCCTTGCCCATCGGTTGCGTGTTCGCGCCCCACCAGGAGATCAGCACGTTGATCGCGGTCATCGCGGAGAGCGCGGCGACCCACGGCGATCCTTGTGGCGCGATGAACCAGAGGAACGGCATGAACGCGAGGAACATCACGTAGTAGCGAATTCCCGCCCGCGCGTTCTCGCGCATCATCACGACGTCGTTCTCGAGGATCTCCTTCTCGACCTCGGGCGGCGTCGTGCGCGGCGGCTCGAGCATCAGGCGACCGAGTAGCTCGGCCGCGGGCGCGAGCTTCGGATCGAGGGCAAGCGCACTCGCCGCTTCGCGCATCGCGAGGCTGCGATGATCGTCGCCCGCGGCGAACGCGGCGTTCGCGCGTGCGAGGTGCTCCGCGGCGAGCTTCTGCCGTGCGGCGACATCGCGATCCCCGTCGAGGTAGCGCTGCACGCGATCGCCGAGCTCGCGCGCGCTCTGGATGCGGCTGTCGGGATCGATCGTCGTCGCGAGCACGCACAGCTCGTCGAGCTCCGGTGCGATGACGCGATCGGGTGCGCGCACCGTCGGCCGCGCGTCGATGCCCGCGGTCGCGCTCGCCATGCCGGCCTTGCCCGTCGGGTGCAGCATCGATCCCGCGAGGATCTCGAACAGCAGACATCCGAGCGCGTAGACGTCCGCGCGGCCGTCGATGTCGGCGTCGCCGCGCACCTGCTCGGGTGACATGTAGCCCGGCGTGCCGACCACGGTGCCGGGCACCGTCGCCGTCGGGTTCTCGCCGTCCTGCGATCCCGAGTGAACGTCGCCGAACTCGCCATCGGGCTCGCCGATCACCTTCGCGACGCCCCAATCCAGCACGCTGACCTCGCCGAACTCGCCGAGGACGATGTTGTCGGGCTTGAGGTCGCGATGGATCACGCCGCGCACGTGCGCGAACTCGATCGCGAGGCACACGTCGACGAACGCGCGGAGCAGGCGCTGCAGCGAGAAGTCGCGGCGATCACCACCGAACACCTTCGCGAGCGTCGTGCCCGCGAGCTTCTTCATCGTGAAGAACGGAAGGCCGCTCGCGTCGCGCCCGATGTCGTAGAGCGGAACGATCGACGGATGCTCGAGCCGGCCCTGCACGGTCGCCTCGCGCAGGAAGCGAGCGATCAAGCGATCACTCGGATCCGTGCGCCGGATGCGCTTGAGCGCGACCTCGCGGCCGACGACGTCATCGCGGACCGCCATGACCTCGCCCATGCCTCCCTTGCCGAGCCGGCTGAGCACCTTGTAGCGCTCGGCCTGGACCTTCGTCATGGAGTCGCGAGTGGCCTTGGTCTCCGCAGTTTCGGCTGCGGGCCCCACGGTCGGCTTGCCGTCGACCGTGGCCACCTCGGTGTGGTCGTCCTGCATGACGACCAGGGTATCTCGCTACGCGAGGTGGGGCTTCGCCTATTCGCGCGCTTCGCGAACGCTCGCCTTCGGCTCGCAAACCCTTCGGGTTTACGCGAATTGCTTGTTCGCGAAGTCCCAGTTCACGAGCTTCCACCACTCGTCGACGAACTTCGCCCGCGCGTTGCGGTAGTCGATGTAGTAGGCGTGCTCCCAGACGTCGACGGTGAGAATGCAGGTCTTGCCCGCCGCGAACGGCGTGTCCGCGTTCGCGCTCGTCTCGATCGCGAGCTTGCCGTCGCCGCCCTTCACGAGCCAGCCCCAGCCGGAACCGAACTGACCGACCGATGCTTCGGAGAACTTCGTCTTGAAGTCAGCGAAGCTGCCGAACGACGCCTTGATCGCATCCGCGATCGCGCCCGTCGGCTCGCCGCCGGCGTTCGGCGCCATGCAGTGCCAGAAGAACGTGTGGTTCCAGACCTGCGCCGCGTTGTTGAAGAACTTCTTCTCCGACGGCTGGTTGTAGGAAGCCTTGATGACCTCCTCGAGAGACATGGTCTCGTACTTCGTACCTGGAGCGAACTTGTTCAGGTTGTCGACGTACGTCTTGTGGTGTTTGCCGTAGTGGTAGTCGATCGTCTCGGCCGAGATCGTCGGCGCGAGCGCGTCCTTGGCCCAGGGCAGCGGAGGAAGTTCAAATGCCATTCGGTAGCTCCTTCTTGCGACGGTTGTAGCCCTGGCGCGCTGCCTGCGGGAGCCGGGAGCGCGCTAAAGTTCACGCGTGCTTTCGTCGTTTGGCCACCTCGGCGCTGGTCTCGCGTATCTAGCTACCGCGCGCCGCCAACACGAGAGCGATCAGCTAACAGCCAAGCAGCTCGCGCGGCCCAGGGACCGTGCGTTTGCGCTCGGTCTGTCGGTCACCTGGTTCGGCACCGCCGGATTTCGGTTCGAATATGAAGGCACCGTCGTCTGGATCGATCCCTACCTGACGCGCCTCCCGCTCGGTGCTCTCCTTCGCCGCAAGGTCGTGCCGCCCGCCGTCGATTCGATCGCGCGGTTTGTCGATCGCGCCGATGCGGTCCTCGTCGGGCACACGCACTTCGATCACGCGCTGGACGTTCCGGCGATCTCGCGCCTCCATGGCTGTCGCGTGTACGGCTCGCACTCGCTGCAGAACTTGATGGGCTTGCACGGCCTCGCGGATCGCGCGGTCGTCGCGGTGCCGCACTCGATGTACGAGGTCGGTCCGTTCCGCTTCAAGTTCGTGCCGAGCATCCACTCGAAGCTCCAGCTCGGGCTGCGCATCCCGTACTCCGGCGAGCTCACCTGCGAGCACCTCGACGAGATGACGCCGCAGGCGTATCGGTGCGGGCAGGTGTTCGGCATCTACCTCGAAGTCGCGGGCCTGCGCTTCTATCACCAAGGCTCGGCGGATCTCCTCGAAGACGAGATCCACGACAAGCACGTCGATGTGTTTCTCTGCGGTGCCTC
>JBGARE010000039.1:0-80124 GCA_044230415.1 Kofleriaceae bacterium | reverse complement strand
CTATCACCAAGGCTCGGCGGATCTCCTCGAAGACGAGATCCACGACAAGCACGTCGATGTGTTTCTCTGCGGTGCCTCGGGCCGCCGGTTCACGGAGAGCTATCTGCCGCGGATCTTGCGTGCGCTCGAGCCCGAGCTCGTCGTGCCGACGCACTACGACGACTTCTTCGTGCCCCTCGCCACCGGTGCAGGCCCGACGAAGTTCTCGTTCAACGTGAACCTGACTGGATTCGCCGACGAAGCGCGCGCGGCCTCGCGCGACCTTCCGGTGCAGACGCTCATGGTGGGAGTACCGATCTGATGCGCCACTGGTTGATGAAGACCGAGCCCGACACGTTCTCGATCACCGATCTCGAGCGCGTCCGCGTCGAACCGTGGAGCGGCGTTCGCTCCTTCTTCGCGCGCGCGAACATGCGCAACATGACCGTCGGTGACAGCGTGCTGTTCTATCACTCGAGCGTGCAGCCACCCGGCGTCGCGGGGCTCGCGAAGGTCTCGCGCGTCGGCGTCGTCGACGAGACCCAGTTCGATCCGAAGTCGCCGTACTTCGACGAGAAGGCGACGCGCGAGAAGCCGATCTGGGACTGTGTCGACGTCGAGTTCGTGCAAGTGTTCGCGCACTTCGTGACGCTCGAGCGCCTGCGCCACGATCCGGATCTCGCCGAGATGGCCGTGCTCAAGGTCGGCCGCCTCAGCGTGCAGCCGGTCACGCCCGAGGAGTACGCGCGCGTCGTCGAGATGTCGGCGACACCGTCCCCGGTGTTCGACAAACCGAAACCGACGACCAAGACGAAGGCGGCGAAGACGCCGGCGAAGAAGCCCGCGCCGAAGCGACCGGCGAAGGCGACGAAGCCCGTGAAGAAGCCCGCGAAGAAGCCGCGCCGCTAGGTGGCATCGCGAGTGCACGACGTACGTGCATGAGAGTCATCGGCCTCGGTCTTGTCGTGGCGCTTGGTTGCGGATCGGCACCGCCCCCAGCGCCGGCGCCGCGCGAGATGCGTGCATCGGAGCATCGCGATGCCGCCACGCTTCACGCCGCCCGCGCGGCCGAGCTCGCGCGGCTGTCGGACGCGCTCGGTGGAGGACAGCGCGAGAAGCTCGACGATCCTGCGACCGGGCTGTGGTTTCGCTCGCTCGAGGAGGAGCGCCAGGCACACGAGCATCTCGTCGAAGCCGCGGCCTTGCACACCGAGTTCGAGGAGCGGTGCGGCGCGCTGGCGCCCGCGCAGATCGTCGTCTCGCCGCTCCAGCGCTCGAGCATCGGCTGGCTACGCAAGCCGGACGGCATCGTCGTGCTCCTGGCCACCGAGGCCGGTCCACCCGAGCGCTTGCTCCAGGAGCTCCGCTGTCATCGCGCGTGGATGCGCCTGGGCGAGGCAGCCGAGGACAAATGCCCGCTCGAGCTGCCGGGCATCGACCTCGTCGCCTATGGCGACCGGACCGGAATCTCCGTCGAGATCACACTCTCGGATCCCGCGTTGGTCGCCGAGCTCCAGCGTCGCACCGAGCACGTGATCGCGACCAAACAGCACCCGCACTGATCGCGCAAACGCCGCGCGGATCGCGGAGCACGACGCGAGAGTTTCGCGATCGACGCGCGGATCGCGGAGCACGACGCGCGATCGACGCGCGATCGACGCGCTAGTTACGCAAGAGGGCGCGCGCTGCGGCGATCGGACGCGGCAGTCGCGTGAGCATCGCGATCACCACCGTGGTGAGCAAGGCTTGTTGCGAGCGCGGCACGACCGGCTCGATCGCGCGAGGCACGTGCACGGGCACCTGCGAAGGAAGCGCCGCGCGAACCGCCTTGACGAGCCCGCGTGCGGCGAGCTCCGCGCGAGCCTTCGCGAGCTGGATCGGATTCGCGCGACCGATCGCGTGGGCGAGCTTCTCGGCCGCATCGACGATCGCCTCGACCGGGCCGAGCGCGAGCTCGGCGGTGCCGCCCGGGCGGATCCCACACGCCGGGCACGCAGGGTGGGTCGCGAGGTTGTACGCGCACCGGCACGTCGGACAGTGGAGGTAACTCATCGCTTCCACCCTCGATGACCGGCCCTCGGTGGGCAACTTTTGGTCGTCTATCGTCGGAGACGAGGTGCCATCCGCAGGAGGCGCCGATCTCCGGGCTCCCCCGAGCAACGTCGCGGGGTTAGCGCTGGCCGCGACCTTGCTCTATCCCTGCCCGTGCGTTTCGCAGCCGCCTCGCTCGTCGGCCTTCTTGCTTGTGCCCAACCCGAGGTTGCTCCACGCACGCCAATGTCGTCGACCTGCGAACCCCACCGGATCGGCAAGGTCGACATCCAGGGAGCCGAGGACGCCGATGCGCGTCACGCGCTGGCTCCGCTCGCGGTGCTCGAAGGCACGCTCGACAATCCGCTGCGTGCCGAACGCGTGGCGAACCTCGCGACCGAGGCGCTGCGGACGATTGGCTATCCACGTGCGCAGATCGCGCTCGATCGCGGCGCGGGATGCGGCGTCGAGCTGCGCGCACGCGTGACGCTCGGTCCGAAGTTCCGGATCGCGAAGATCCAGTTCGTCACCGATGACAAGTTCCCCGCGAAGCGCCGGCTCGCGCTGATCGAAGACGCGCTCGGAACGGTCAACACGGTCGGCGGTGTCTATGTCGCGGATCGGCTCGACGCCGCACTCGCGGAGCTGCAGAAGCGCTATCGCGACGCGGGCTGGGCGCGCGCGGAGATCGCGACGTTCGAAGCCGACTACGACGACACGCGCGGCGAGGTGTCGCTGAAGATTCCGATCAAGAGCGGACAGAAGTTCAAGATCGGTCGCATCCGCGCGATCAACGCACGCGGTGTCGCCGGCGAGCTGTTCGACGCGCTCGGCATCGAAGAGGGTCAGCCGTACGACAAGGCGTCGCTGACCGCGGGCCTCTCTCGCGCGCGACGGCGCATCGATCATCACATCCGCATGCGCGCCGTGATCTCCGACGAGACCGGCACGATCGACATCGAAGCGATCGTGGAGCGCGAATGAAGTACATCCTCGCCGCGATGGTCGTCGTCGGCTGTGCGAAGCCGCAGTACCTCGGCGCCGATCTTCCGGCCCCGTGTCGCTCGAAGGACATCGAGGGCTGTCTCGGCTGGATGGTCGAGCGCGATCTCGTCGCCGCCGAGCTCGGCGTGTACGACGATCACGAGCTGCGCGCGTACGTGCAGGGCGTCGTCGATCGCTTGGTCCCCGGCTCGCTGTTGAAAGCGACACCGCGCGTGTTGATCGCGGATCGCGATGGTACGTACGCGACGATCGGCGGCCGCATCGTCGTCGCGCGTCCCACGCTCGAACAGCTCGGCTCCGAAGCGGAGCTCGCCGGCGTGCTCGCGCACGAGCTCGCGCACATCGAAGGCCGGCACACGGTCGCGGCGTTCTACGCACCGCACGCCGACGACGAGTGGCTCACGATCCGTCGCGACGCCGAGTCGATCGCCGACGAGCGCGCGGTGGTGTTGCTCGAGCGCGCCGGCTACGCGCCGAGCGCGATGGGCCGTGCGTTGCGCGCCGTGCTCGGCGTGCCCGAGGATCCGCTCGCCGCGAACATCCCCGATCCCGACGACGATCACCCCGCGATCGCCGATCGCCTCGCTCGCGTCGACGAGCTCGCCGCGGGACGCACGACCGGCTTCGAGGGCCGCGACGAGCTGCTCGCGAAGCTGTCCGGGATGATCGCGGGTCGCGATCGACGCCTCGGTGATCGCATCGGCACGGCCTGGGTCGTCGCCGCGCTCGGCATCGCCATCCCGCTCGACGACGACGACGCGCTGCGCAGCGCCGACGACGTGCTGTCCGTCTCGCGCGGCGATACCGAGCTGACGGCGTACGTGATCGGCGGTCCGTGGGCGCGCGACTTGGCCACGAGCCTCGAGGACAAGAAGAGCCGCACATCGCCGCTCGGCAGCGTGACCACGGGCATCGTGCCGCGCGCGATCGCGGGCGACGAGAGCCCGCTCGGCAAGCTCCAGCGCGCGATTCGCAGCACGCTGCCGCAGCCGAACGTCGGCGCGCGCGTCGTGATCATCGATCGGCCCGCGGGTTCGATCGTCCTCGAGCTCGCCGGTCCCAAGGACATGCCGTTCAAGGTCCGCCCCGCGACCGAGCGCGAGCTGTTGGCCGCGGAGCCCGCGCGCGTCGTCCTCCAGGCCGCACCGCGCGCCGGTGCGATCGCCGCGCTCGGCGTCTGCACCGGGCGGCTCCTCGACGATCCCGAGCGCGTCGTCGCGCGCGGCGCTTCGATCAAGTGCTCGGATCGTCCGGCGGCTCCGCCGTCGCTCGCGGAAACTTCACGCGATGGATCGTCCCGCGCTCGGGACATACGAGCAGCACTCCAGTCGAACCTAGCGCGACACTGAACGCGATCTCGTACTCGAGGAGTTGTCGTCGCGTCGCCGCCGTCGACAGATCGGGCGCTTGCTCGCCGGTCTTGACCTCCGCGACGAACAGCGCGCCGTCCGCCTCGACGAGATAGTCCGCGCGCAGCTCTGTCTCGTGAGGCTCGCCATCGACCGTCGGTGACCACCACGCGCGCGCTTGCTTCGCGACGATGCGATAGCCCGCTGCCTCGAGCAGCCCGACCGCATCACTCTCGCCCTCGCCCGCGCGCGCCGCTCGCACGCGCGCACGCCGCGACCCGCGCCACGATCGCGCCGAGCGTGCGAGCACCAAGGCGATCAGCGCGCCGACGAGCAGACACACGACGAGCAAGCTCGGATCACCTCGCATCGCGACGAATCATCGCGGTCGGGTCTGACTCTGCTACTCGCACGCGCGAGTGAACATATAGATGTCGTTATCGACGCCCGAGTCGGCTCGCGGCGCGTCCATGCGACCGGCGAGAACGTCTCCGTCGCACGAGCGCCATCGCGAGGCTCGCGAGCCCCGCCGCGACGCCCTGCCCGCCACCGACTCCACATCCGCCATCGTCGCCGCTCGGCGGAGGCATCTCGCCGCCGTCGAGAACGGTCATGCGCACCGCATCGACGACGAGCTTCTGTCCCGCCGCGCCGGTGTTGTCGCCGAGCTGCACGTACTCCGTGCCATCGCCCGCGACGTCGAGCTCGCCGAGCAGCACGAAGCCGCTCGAGGTCGATTGATCGATCATCACGCTGTCGGTCGCGCCCGCGTGCACGATCGAATAGGTCGCCGCGGTCGCTTCTCCACCGTCGACGTATGCCTCGATGCGGATGCGCGCGGCGCCGATCGGCGGCACGTACCAGCGCGCGAAGTTCGCGGGCGCCGCGTTGGCCGTGGTGTTCGTCCACTCGCTCGAGTCCGCGTAGCCGGTGGTCTCGCGGTGCCAGTAGCGCGGATCTCCGCCCGCGAGGTAGCACGCTGCGCGCGTATCGATGACGCCGTCGGCGGGCAGCTCGCGACACGCGTCGCTGGTGTGCCAGAAGTCCGCGCCCATCTCCTCGAACAGCGCGATGCCGTTATCGCGGTACTTGTTGCCGCGCGTGATGCACGTCGCGCTCTGCGAGCAGCAGCCGTTGTAGCGACACGCGAGGAACGAGCCCCACGCATCCGTGACGGGATTGCCGGCCGTCAGCGGAATCGCGTTGATGTACTCGACGGCGCTCATCCAATCCGTGATGCCGTCGACGCTCTGCTTCATTCGCTCGACGAGGAACGCGACCACCTGCGCCGTGTTCCCCTCCACCGTCAGGATCGCGTCGCCGTACGTCGCGATCGTCTGCGCGTACGTGCCGGCATCGAACTGGAACATGCCGAGCCCGCCTTGCATGTCGCTGCACGGCCCGTCGGCACCACCGGCGATCACCGGCCCGCCCCCGCACGACGGCGATGCAGGTCCCGGACAGCCAAAGGACACCTCGTCGTAGCAATGCGCGAGGTTGGTCTCGCTGATCGCGATGCCACCGATGAGCGATGCGTTGAACACGCCGACCTCGCGCGCCGAATCGCGGATCAGCGCGAGTCGATCGTGGCGCTGCTGCTGCGTGAGCGCGGGTTGCTCCACGACGCCCTCGCCGGGCGACGCACACGCCGCGAGCGCGCACAGAACGAACCCGGTCCTCATGTCGCCATTGTACCGAAACGGCCGACGCCGCAGGGCGGAGAGAGGGATGCCTGCGGCGCCGTCGGTGCCCCGATGCGCTCGGGACACGAAATCGATGTGCGTCCTCCTCAGCGGCCGCGCAACCGCCTCGTCGGCATTCGCGTCTGCGCGTCCTCGGGCAGCTCGTCGAGCGTGGCCTTGATCGTCTTGGTCCCGTTCTTCTGCGTGGCCACCGTCAGCTCGATCACGCTGCCCGGCTTGATCCCACCGACGGTGCGCGTGAACACGTCACTCGAGCGAACCTCCGCCCCGTTGATCTTCGTGATCACGTCGCCCTCCTCGAGCCCCGCTTTCGCGGCGGGACTGTTGCGCTGCACGCTCGTCACCACCGCACCGCGCGCCGCACCGAGGCTGTACTCCTTCGCGAGATCCGGGGTCGCCCCGGTGATCGAAACGCCGAGGTACCCGCGAGACACCTTTCCGTTCTTCACGAGCTCGTCCATGATCGGACGCGCCATGTTCGTCGGGATCGCGAACCCGATGCCCGCATAGCCACCGGTCGGCGACGCGATCGCGGTGTTGATCCCGACGAGCTCGCCCTTCAAGTTCACGAGCGCGCCACCCGAGTTGCCCGGGTTGATCGCCGCATCGGTCTGGATGAAGTCCTCGTAGTCCTCGATGCCCATGCCCGAGCGCCCCTTCGCCGACACGATGCCCATCGTGACGCTCTTGCCGACGCCGAACGGATCGCCGACCGCCAACACGACCTCGCCCAACCGCAGCGATCCCGAGTCACCGAACGCCAACGGCTTGAGCCGCGGCAAATTGCTGCCCTGCAGCTGGATCACCGCGAGGTCGGCCTTCTTGTCGATGCCGACCACCTTCGCCGGGAACTCCGTGCCGTCATGCAACGCGACGGTGATATCGGTCGCGCCATTCACGACGTGCGCGTTCGTCAAGATGCGTCCATTCGCGCCGACGATCACGCCCGAGCCCTTGCTCATCTGCTTGCGCGGCGACGGCTGCCCGAAGAACGGCGAGTCGTCATCGGTAAAGAACGGGTCGTACGCAGCCGGCCCCTTCTGCACGCTCTGTGTCTGAATGTTGACCACGCTATCCACGACGCGCTCGGCGACATCGGGGATGCTCGAATCGGTCAACGCGACCGCTGCATTCGGTCCGGCCCACGCATGCGAGGGACGCTGGCTGAGGGCGATGCCACCACCCGCCATCCCAGCCACCACGGTCAACGCGAGCAATTTTCCACGAACGTTGGTCATCTCGTCTCTCTCCTGGAATCCACCTGAACGGCGACGTGGATACGAACCTTGGACCGGGCAAGTGGTTGCCTGTATTCCTGCGCTCTAACTCCCTGTTGAGGCAGGGCTGTTAGGAGTTGTTCGGATCACGAGATGGGGCAAAACGCCGCCGCCGTGCCGGTGCACGGCTCGCAAGGCGCGGCCATACGCGTATCGATTGGCCATCGAACGCGCGGACGACGTTCAGCGTCGTGAACCGCCCAAGCACCGGCGCGTGGTCGTCGCGGTCGATCGAAACGCGCACGAACGGGTCCTCTGTGCCCTCCCCTTCTCTGTGGCGCGTTTTCTGGGAGAGACGGATCATGGGACGGGCCCGTTTTTTCGACGACCGCGTCGATCGCATCGCACACCACCGCGCGCCGCGACGCACCACCCGGAAATGCGACGCAGAGACGCAGAGGACACAGAGGATCTGTAGGGACGTGTGTCGCGATCGTTCGCGACGAGCGCGCAGCATACTTCCTACTCAGCGTGTTCCAGCTGTCGGAACGCCGCGCGATCGTCGCGGCGGATCGGGACGCGTCCAACAAGTCCTCTGCGCCCTCTGCGTCTCCGCGTCGCATTTCTGGGACACGGGCTCGCGGTGCGCGTATCGACGACCGAGCGAGCGTAGGTCGCGCGATCGCAATCGATCGAAGCGCGACGATCGCGATCGATCGAGAAGTGCCCCGAAGCGCAACCATCGCGATCGATCGAGACGTGCCCCGAAGCGCGACCATCGCGATCGATCGAGACGTGCCCCGAAGTGCAACCATCGCGATCGATCGAGACGTGCCCCGAAGCGCGACTCGAGCGATTCTCGGTGTTCGCGTTTGCAGCCGAAACGAACAACGCGCGCTGATTCGAAGATCAACGCGCGTCGCTGTCGAACCGATCCGATCGATCGCTACGGAGCCGGTGCCGGAGCAGGCTCGGCAGGAGCCGGCGTCGGCGCAGGAGCGGGAGCCGGCTCCTTCTTCGGCGCAGGCGCTGCCTTCTTGGGCGCGGGCGCAGGCGTCGGTGCCGGAGCAGCAGCGCTCCCCGCCGGAGCTGGAGCCGGAGCCGGAGCCGCACCGGGCGCAGCACCACCGTGCGGATCGAGCGGCATCGCTCCGCCGGGCGCGTGCGGGCTCGGAGCGAGTCCGGGCGGCGCGCCGCCGGGAGGTCCGCCCGGAGCGGCGGAGCCGTTGTTCTTCAGCATGTCGGGCTTCACTTTGCCGAACGGGTTGCCCTTCGGATCCACCGACTGCGTCGGGTTATCCGAGAACACCGTCGGCACGTCCTGCTCGGCGCGCTCGGCGGTGTCCTTGCGAACGATCGCGGGCACGCGCGTACGCGGCGTCATGATGAAGTACTCGGTCTCGCCCTTCGGCGGGTTCGCCATGTCGAGCTCGGCACCCTCGGGCAGCGTCGCGGCCTTCTGGTGCTTGTAGAGCGTCAGCGTACCGAGGACGGCGTTGTGCTCGTCCTTGTACGTGAGCTTCACGATCTCGGGCGTCGAGGAGCCGATCTGCGTCGCCGCCGAGTACTCGGTGGGACGCAGGTTGTTCGCGTTGTCGATGAAGTTCGCGACCGTCTGGTTCGGCTTCTTGGTCTGCGGATCGCCCCACGTCTTGACCTGCTGGCCTTCGGCGCCGGCGGTCACGCGAACGGCGGTCTTGGACTTCCCACCGGCCTCGATGGTGACGCTGGTGATCTTGTTGACGTCGAAGCCGCGCGGATCGGTGAGGTGCAGGCTGGACTCGCCGATCTCGAGACCGGAGATGAGCTCCTTCGACAGGACGTAAGCCTTGCCCGATTGCTCGTCGACGACGTAGCGATCGCTGCCGCCGTAGACCGAGCCACCGACGAGGAACGAGCGCTTGCCGTCCTTGAAGGTGACGGTGATCGTCGTCTTCGCTTCGTCGAGCTTGTAGTCCTTCTTGGACTCCGCTGTCGGTGCTCCGAGATCGCGCAGTGCACGCGCCGCGAGGTAGTTCTGGACGATCTTGTCGCCGGCATCGCCGAGCGGGAACTCGCGCGTCTTGCGCGTCTCCACCATCTCGGGCTCCGGTGGCTTCGCGGCCGAGCCTGCGCCCGACCCCGAGCCCGCAGCCGACCCCGCAGCCGACCCCGCAGCCGAACCCGAGCCTGCAGCGGAGCCCGCAGCCGACCCCGACCCCGCAGCCGAACCTGCTGCCGAGCCAGCGGCGGATCCGGCAGCCGACCCCGCCCCCGCGGCCGAACCTGCCGCCGATCCCGCTGCCGAGCCTGACCCTGCTGCCGATCCCGCATCCGTCGGCGGCGTCGGCGGCTTGGGAGCGGGCTTCTTCTCGATCGTCGTATCGGTGCCCCACCAGTAGGCGCCGCCGCTCGCGGACTTCCGCTCGAGCTTGACGATCTTCTTGTCGCTCTTCCATTCGATCGACACGAGGTCGGACGCGCTCTTGTCCCAGAGGACCACGCTGCCGACGTTCACGTTCTTCGTCTTGTCACGTGTCCACGTGCGATACCCGTAGACGAGCATCACGACGAGCAGGATGCCGTGGATGATGGCTCCTCTCATGGCGTCACCTCCGTCTTCTTCTTGCTGCTTCGTCGGCGTCGCGCCCACGTGCCGATGAGGCCGAGCGTCAGCACGGCCACCGGGCCGGCGACGATCGTCAGCGTGAACCACTTCGCGTCCTGATCCTTCGTGTGCTTGATCGGCTTGTCGTCCTCGGAGACGACGTCACCGACGAAGTTCTCGTCGCCACCGAGCCACTTGACCGAGTCCTCGAGCAGCGGGCCGGACACGAGCACGACGGCCGAGCGGCCCATCGCGTTCGAGAACAGCACGTCGGCGAACAGGTCGGCGTCCGCGAACACGAGCGCGCGGAAGCCATCCTTGTCCTTGCCGTCGGGACCTTTGACCTTCGGGCCTTCGATCGCCGCGCCGATGTTCCAGCGCTGGCGCTTCTCGCCGGCGAGCTGATCGAAGGTGAAGTTGTTGTTGAGATCGAGGAACGACGACTCCATCGAGCGAATCGTGATCGTCTTCGACGGCGCGGGCGTCGTGGTGTAAGGAATCTCCTCGAGTGCGCCCGAGTCGATCAGGATCAGGCCCTTGTCGACGGAGCGCGACAGCGCCGTCGTCGACGCGTGCGCCGAGAACTGCGTGGTGATCGCGAAGCGGCGATCGGCGGCAGTCCCGCGCTGTGGCAGGAAGGCCTTGTCGTCGGTGACGTCACCCGGGTTGAAGCGCAGACCGAGTCGGCCTTCGAGCACGCCCATCGAGGGCTCGCTCTTCGGATCGAGCGCGATCATCAGCTTGCCGCCCTTCGCGAGGTAGCGATCGAGCGCTTCCCACTCGGCTTGCTGCAGCGCGATCGTCGGCGCGAGCATGATCACGACCGTCGCGTCGTCGGGCACGTTGCTCGCGAGCTCGATGAGACCGAGGTCCTTGACCTCGTAGTTGAGCTCGCCGAGGCGCTTCTTGAACACCGTGGTGCGGCGCTCGGGGATGCGGCCCTTGAGATCCGAGGGGACGCTGTCCGGATCGTTCATCTCGCCGTGGCCCGTCATCACGTACGCCTTGCGCTTCTCGCGGACGAGCTTGAGCAGGAGCGTGTTGACCTCGCGGTCGAGGTTGCGCAGCTTGCCGGCGCCTTTGCGCGCCTTCTCGATATCGGTGTCGATATCCATCGTCTGCGACTTCTCTTTGTCGTCCTTGCCTTTGACGAGCACGATCGTGCCGTCCTTCGTCACCTTGTACTTGCCGGCGAGCTCGGCATCGAGGAAGCGATCGTGTTCCTCGACGACGATCTTGCCACCGGAGGCCGACGACAGCGCCTCGAAGTAGCGCTGCACCTGCTCCTTGACCTCGTTCACCTCGGGGAAGAACAAGAGGACACGGATCGGATCGGAGCTCGACGCCGCGATCTTCTGCGTCGACTCGCCGGGCTGCGAGGTCTTGAAGTAGCTGACGTCCTTCTGGATGTTGCGCTGGTTCGCGACCGAGCACGTGACCATCAGGAACGACATCGCGAGCCCGACCGACAGACCGGACCAACCGATCTCGCGGACGCGATACAGCTCGACGCCGCCCTCTTCGCCGCCGCCGATGTCGAAGTTCTCGCGCATCGACGTACCGAGCGAGAGCTCGATCATCAGCACGGGGACCAGCGACGCGATCAGCATCACGGCGAACAGCACCGTCGCCGCGCCGGAGAACCGCGCCGTCGACGTCTCGCTGAACGCGAGCTTGCCGAGGCCCCAGTTCGTCGTCAGCGCGTAGAGCACCAAGGCGATGCAGGTGGCGAGGTGACAGAACAGGAGGATGCGCTCGACCTTTCGGCGATTGCCCTGCGAGCCGAACATCGTCCACGCGCGCACGGCGGTGACGCCGAGCACGAGGACGATGCCGATCATCGTGAACACGCCGCGCACACCGGATTCGTGAGCGAACAAGCGCTCGCCCAAGAAGGTGAACAAGAGCCCGAGCCCGAGCACGAGCGAGAGCCACCACGGAGAAGCTGTTCTCATTGCCATCGCTTCGCCTCCATCGTCTTCACGGCGAGCAAGAGGAAGAAGTAGATCAGTGCGAGGTAGTAGACGACGTCCTTCAGGTTCAGGACGCCGCGCATGAACCCTTGCTGGAAGTGGATCCACCACAGGTCCATCTCTTTGAAGACATCGCTGACCGGCGCGTCGAGCTTCTTCGCGAGCGGGAACAACAAGCAGAGCAGGATCGTGATGCCGAGCGCGCCGAGCGCCGCGACGAGCTGGTTCTTCGTGAGCGCGCTCGCGAAGATGCCGATCGCCAGCACGGTCGCGCCGAGGAAGACGAGGCCGAGGTAACCGACGAACACCTGCGTGAACGTGATCTTGCCGTTCACCTTGATCAGCGCCGGCATGTAGAACGACAGCGCGAGGAGCAGGATCAAGAACGTCAGCGCGGCGAAGAACTTGCCGAGGATGATGTGACTGTCGCGAACGGGGGATGTCGACAACAGCACCATCGAGTGCGTCTGCCGCTCCTCGGCGATCAGGCGGAACGACAACAGAATGCCGGCCGCGATCGCGATGCCGCTCGACACCCAGAAGAACCGCTCGAGCACCATCGCGCTCAGCTGCTCGCCCGCCATCGCGTGCGCTTGGAACAGGATGCCCTGCGCGAGCAGGATCGCGAACGCGACGACCCACGCGTACGGGGCTCGCAGATACGCGCCGAGCTCGCGACGATAGATGATGCTAATTGCTCGCATCGGCTCCTCCCACGAGGCGAATGAACGTGTTCTCGAGCTCGCTGCGTGCGTAGTCGAGCTTCAACAGATCGAGCTTGCCGTCGACGACCGCGCGGCTGACTTCCGCGCGGCAGTCCTTCGTCGTCGACAGCGCGTACGAGAGACCGCCGCCCTGCTCGTACGGATCCGGGACGCTCCTCACGCCGTCGACCGCTTCGAGCACCTTCTTGATCCGCGCGCGATCGTCGCCGCTCGGCGCGCGCACGGTCACCGTGATCTGGCGGATCTCGCTCTCGCTCGTCGCGAGCTCTTGCTCGCTGCCCGAGCCGAGCAGCTTGCCCTTGCCGAGGACGAGCAGGCGATCGCACGTCTGGCTGATCTCGGTGAGGATGTGGCTCGAGATCAGAACGGTGTGGTTCTGCTTGAGATCGTGGATGAGGTTTCGCATCTCGACGATCTGCACGGGATCGAGTCCACGCGTCGGCTCGTCGAGGATGAGGAACTTCGGCTGATGGATGATCGCCTGCGCGACGCCGACGCGCTGGCGATAGCCGTGCGACAACGTGCCGATGATGTCGGTCGAGACGTCGGTGAGATCGGTGATCTCGAGGACGTCCGGCATGCGGCGCTTCACTTGTCCGCGCGACATCCCGCGTAGCTCGCCGGCGAAGGCGAGATAATCGACGACCGACATGTCTTGGTAGACCGGCGGGTGCTCGGGCAGAAACCCGATGCGCTTTCGCACCTCGTGCGGCTCGTTCACCGCATCGACGCCGCCGACCTCGACCGTCCCGGAGGAAGGTCGCAAGTCGCACGCGAGGATGCGGAGCGCCGTCGTCTTTCCCGCACCGTTGAGGCCGAGAAAGCCGACGGTCTCGCCGTCATTGATCTCGAACGAGATCTGCGCGAGTGCGCGTTTACTGCCGTAGTACTTGGAGAGATTCGATGCTCGAATCATTCGACCTCGCGGTGCGCATATAGGCGCGGAATCGCTGGGCTTTGTTAGAACGGTACGACACGGGTGTCAAGCCTGGGCGCGCGCACAAACCAGCGGATCCATCCAAGTTCTTCCCGCTGCGAGACGTTTTTCGCGATCGAATGCGACTGGGTCAAAGCTCCGCACTCGTTTCGGTATGCCCCCCTTCGCCTGGCAGACCCTGGCCGAGACCCCGCAGCACATCCTCCGCGCGTCGAGAACCCCGGCGCCCGCGTCACTGCTCGTGACGTGGCCGCGCCCGAGGATCGCGGATCTGTGGTCGATGCTCTCGATGGCGTGCGCTCGCTATGCGCCGCAGGTCCTCTTCGGTTCGACGGTCGTCGGCCCGGATCGCATCCACGCGATCGCGCGGCTCGGAGACGAGCGCGTCGAGATCGGTGTCGTGGCGAACCAGAATTTGTGCGTCTCGTACATGCTCGCGTGTCGGCCCGATTTGATCCCCGACACGACGCCGATGATCGACGCCATGTTGGCGCAGAACGCCTGACAATCTGGCAGCTTGGTTGAACGATTGTGAAGAGGCCGCCGCGGGCACGTGCTCTGCACCATACTCGCTGCATGAGGCTGCTCCACACGCGTGCGTTCCTCGCGATCGCCTTCGTCGGTGGCTGTGTTTCGAACGCGCAAACCACGCCGGAGTACGGCGACTACGGCGACAACTATGCGGGCCTCTCGACGGGGCCCGGCGACGAGTACGGTCCGTCGTCGTGGAACGGACCTCCCGGTGGCAGCATGGATCCGGGCTACGGCTACGAAGATCCATCGCTCGCGCAATCTCCGTCGGCGCAGAGCGCGGATCCGATGTACGGCGGCGCGATGTACGGCGGCCAGGCGTATGGCGGCGCGTGGGTCGATCCCACGGCACCGACCGGCGAGGCCGGCGAGCCCGTCGAGAACGGAGCGTGGACCGGCGCGACCGCCGAGGTCACCGATGCCGAGATCGACATGACGCTCGACGCGTATGGCGAGTGGGTCGAGGACGCGGACTACGGTCGAGTGTGGCGCCCGTACACCACCGTAGTGGGCGCCGAGTTCACACCCTACGAGTCGTGCGGCTCGTGGGTGTTCACCGATTACGGTTGGACCTTTCAGTCCTGTGACGCATGGAGCTGGGGCTGGCTCCCGTTCCACTTCGGTCGCTGGGTCTACCTCGACGACTCGTGGTGCTGGTCGCGCGACTACACGTGGGGCCCCGCCTGGGTCGAGTGGCGTCACGGCGGTGGCTACGTCGGCTGGCGTCCGATGCGTCCGACGCGGCAGATCCGCGATCACCGCGATCGCTTCACCGGCCCCGCGATCCGCGATCATCGTCGCGGCAAGCACGACGAGTGGCGCTTCAACAGCGCCGATCAGTTCGGTCGTGGTCCGATCCGTCCCTCTCGATCGATCGGCGTTCGCGAAGGTCTTCGCGACACGACCGCCGTCGCGCAGCCTCCGATCCGCGGCGAGGTCCGCGGTCGCGTGGGCAGCGTGATGGCCGGACGCCTGCGCGATCACCAGCGGTTCGAAGCGCGCACGCGCGGCGCGATCGGACAGAGCACGCGTGGCTATCAGCCATCGCAACCATCCGGCGGCGTCGCGCCGACGCGCGGCTACAACAACTCTGTCGGCGCGGTGCGCGGCAACGCGCCGTACCGCGGCACGTACAACCCGAGCGTCGTCGCGCCGAACCCGAACGGCCCGACGTGGCAATCGAACCGCGGCGGCTATCGCTACACCCCACCGACGTCGTCGGGAAGCCAGGGCGGCTATCGCTACAACCCGCCGACGTCGTCGGGGAGCCGGGGCGGCTATCGCTACAACCCGCCGACCAACGGCTATCGCACGCCGCCGACGAACAACGGGGGCTATCGCTACAACCCGCCGACGGGAGCTCCCAACGGCTATCGCAACAACGCGTCGACGAACAACGGTGGATATCGCGCCCCGTCGAACAGCGGCTATCGCTACAACCCGCCGTCGTCGTCGGGAAGCTCGGGCGGCTATCGCTACAACCCGCCGTCGCGGCCGAGCCCGTCGTGGGGCGGATCGCGCAACTCGGCGCCCGCGCCATCATCGCGCCCGAGCTCGAACTATGGTGGCTCGCGCTCGTCGAGCCCGGCACCGTCGCGTAGCTACTCGGCGCCCTCGCGCAGCTACTCGGCACCGTCGCGCAGCTCGTACTCCGCGCCGTCGCGGAGCTCGTCCTCGTCGTCGGGCAGCTCGCGTTCGTCCTCCTCGAGCTCGTCGTCGCGCAGCTCGTCGTCGTCGTCGTCGAGCGGTGGCTCGCGCGGCGGCCGCCACCGCTAGCGCACGTCCTCGTCGAGACCGTCCTCGTCGTCGGCGGCTCGTCGAGTCCGCCGTCGTCGGGCGTGTCTCGATCGATCGCGACGAGCACGTCGCGTTCTACATGGATCCAGTCCTTCGATTCATCGCGGATGATTACAGCCGCTTCAGATACGGCGAGAGCCGGGAAAAGAACCTATCCCCCGCGTTAGAACCAAGGTCTAACGTTGTTAGAACCTGGGGTAACTGGACCGCGTTCAACTGCGCGTGCGAGACCATGCGTACCCGACGTTCTAACGCCGTTAGAACATCGTTCTAACGCGAGGCGTATGTTCTTTCGGCTCTCGCGAACTGCTTGCTGTCCGGATTTCGGACAGACATCTTCCAGCTCGACGAGCGCATCCTCGACGGAACGGCATATGCGCGTGTCCCGCCCGGGAATCCCGATAACGCGCACGAGATCTGCGTCGGGAAGTCGGCCGTCGATCCTCACGTGGACAATCACGGCGACTACCTCGGTCCGTGCGTCCCGCACGACGGCGACGAGCCACCGCCGCCGAGCGGCGATGTGATCCCGTAGCTATTGAGCGTCTGCCATCACGAAGCGGATCTTGAATCCGCGCACGCGGACCGCGACCTTCTCGCCGCCTTTTTCGCCGGGCGAGAAGTGACACTCTTCGAGCGCGGTGATCGCGGCTTCGGTCAGGCCGTGCTCGAGACCACTCACGACTTTGATCTCGCGCGCGCGACCCGATTCGTCGACGACGAGATCGAGGACGACCGTGCCCTCGATGCCGGCGGCGCGCGCTTCCTCGGTGTACTTGCCCGAGCAGCGCCCCTGCGGCAGCGGCATCTTCGTCACCTCGACCGCGGCGACGGGAGCCGCGGCGGGCTTGGTCGTCGGTGCGCCCGTCGTCGGTTGGGGCGTCGTGGTGTTGCCGACGGGAAGCGCCGGGCCCTGCCCGCCTTGCGATGTGGACTCCATCGTCACGCCGAACACGGGCGGAGCCGTGTCGGCCTCGGGCGCGACGACCGCGTGGTCGGCGATCGGGACGTCTTTGGCCACCGTGTCGTGCACCGTGGCTTGCACCGGCTTGGTCGTCGGCTTCTCGGCCACGACTTTCGGCACGGGCTTCGGTTCGGGCTTCGGCTCGGGCGGCTTCTCGGGCTCGGGCGGCGGCGGCTCGGGTTTGGGCGGAGGCGCGACGACGCTGACCTCGATCTTCTGCGCGATCGTCGGCATCTCGCGCGGCGGCAGGAGCGAGACCGCTTCGGCGAACATGAAGTGCCCGGCGATCGAGATGCCCGCGCAGATGAGGAGGCGAGTATCGATCACGTGCCCCCGGTCGTGGGCGAGACCATCTCCGCGGGATCGATCTGGATCGCGAACGACGTGATGCCGAGCGACTTGATCGTGTCGAGCACCCAGACGACGCGGCCGTGCGAGACGGCCTTGTCGCCGACGATGATCGCTTGCGTCTTCGGATCGTTCGCCACGGCGTCCTTCACCGCGGATCGTAGCGCATCGGGCGTGGTCGGCTTGGAATTCAAGTACAGCGTGCCATCGCGGGTCAGCGTGACGGTGAGCGTCGTCGGTGGGAGCGTGCTGCTCTGCGATGCGCGCGGCAGCTCGACCTCGATCGCTTGCTTCGCGATCAGGTGGGCCGTGAGCATGAAGATGATCAGCAGCACGAGCATGATGTCGACGAGCGGCGTGACGTTGATGTCCGACACGATGCCGCGGCGACGAGACGACGAACCCGCCATCACGCCTCCTTCGGTTCGGCGGGTCGTTCGGCTCGCTCGGTCTTGAGGTGCGCGAGGATCGTGTGCGCGGTGGCCTCGGACGCGGCGACCGCGGTCTCGACGCGACGGGTGAACGCGTTGTACGTGGCGACCGCCGGTAGCGCGACGAGCAGGCCGACGCCGGTGGCGACGAGCGCCTCGGCGATGCCCGACATCACCGCTTGCGTGCCTTGCATCGACGCGCCCGCGAGATCGTGGAACGCGCGGATGATGCCGAGCACCGTGCCGAACAAGCCGACGAACGGCGCGTTGTTGCCGAGCGTGCCGAGGAACGCGACGCGCTTCTCGTGACGGAGGCGCTCCTCTTCGATCGCGGCGGCCTTGTGCTCCTCGACGGCGGCGGCGCCATCCGCGGCGTGCTCGAGACACACGCGCGCGACCGCGGCTTCCATCGAGCGCGCGCCCTTCAACATCGCGAGCGCGGCAGGCGCGCCCTTGGTCGACAGCGCGCGCAGCGCGGAGGCGATCAACGCGCGCGGCGGCCGCTCCTGCACGAAGAACCAGATGCGCTCCGCGATCACCGCGACCGCTGCGAGCGAGAGGCCGAGCATCAGCCACAACACCCAGCGCGAGCCCGCACGGAGCATGAGATCGAGAAGCTGGGCGTCGATCGTTGTTTCGTTAGTCATAGGAAACTCCTGGTCAGAACCGGCCACGCAGGCCGACGGTCGGCAACACGTAGCGAATCGTTTGTCCCGCGCTGACCTCTTCGGGGAGCAGCGCGATGTTCGTGACGTCGACGTAAAAATCGAGCAGCCAGTTCTGCCAGACCACGCGCTTGTCGACGCGCACGTCGAACCGCACGTAGCCCGCGGTGCGCGCGGTGTTGTAGCCCTCGGTCGTCGTGACCGGCTTGCCGCTCTGGTACTGCATGCGCACGCCGACGTCCCAATTGCGGCGCAGCGGGAGGCCCGCGACGACGTTGATCAAGTGCGTGCGATCGAAGTCGTACGGCACCCACTCGCCATCGCGCTTTCGCTCCGAGCGCGACAGCGTGTACGAGACCCACCCGAACAACCCGGACTTCGCTTGCCGGCGCAGCAGCACCTCGAGGCCGTAGGCGCGGCCGAGCTGCGGCGCGGTGAGGCGATCGATGAACTCTTGCTGATCGGTATCGGTGACGTTCGTCGTCGGGATCAGCGTCGTGTTCGCCTCGTTGAGCACCGACGACGCGTTGACGGACAGGTCGAAGATCGTCGGATCGAGATAGTTGAAGAAGCCCTCCGTGGTCAGCTGGAAGCGATCGGAGAGCGGAACCTCGACGCCGAGGCTCGTCTGATACGACCGCAAGAGGCCGTACTTCAGCGGCATGATGTCGAGGCCGGGCAGCGGCAACAGGAAGCGCGGCGGCTGGTGATAGATGCCGGCGGAGCCCTTGAGCCAGACGGCGCTGTCGTCGCTGTCGGGCGGCACGTCCTTCAGATCGCGACGCGCGATCTGATAGCGCGCGGTGAGGCGCGGATCGATCGCGGTCTTCGTCGTGTCGTTGTCGGACCACGCGTCCGCGCGGACGCCCGGACGGATCAGCCACAGCGGCGTGGGACGCCACAGCGCTTCGACGAGCGCCGCGCCGTTGATCAAGCGATCGAGGCTGCCGGTGATCACGGCACCAGGATCCATTCCCATCGGTCCCTTCTGATCGATCGACTTGAACGAGCCCTCGACACCGCCGACGATCTTCAGCGACTTGTCCTTCTGGAACGCGAGCTGGATCTGCGGCTCCGCGACGAGCACCGAGAAGTCCGTTCCCGCCGACTGCGTGCGGTCGTAGCCGACGACGGTGCGATACGTCGTGAGCAAGCGGCCGTTCGTGCGATGCAGCCGAAGATCGAGGCGATGGAACCCGAGGATCAGCGACGGCTCGAGCGGCGGATTCGGATCGTCGGGAGCTGCCGTCGGTGATGGCGTCTCCAGCGTGTCGTTCGCGCCGAACGCGAACACGGTCCAGCCGTTCGCGGCGGTGCCGCCGTCGAGGCGGAACTGGTAGTCCCAATACGACAGCGAGACCTGATTCGTCGCGAGCGAAAGGATCAACCCGGGATAGCCGTAGCGCGCGGCCGCGGTCATCGTCGCGCCGATCTGCGGGATCGGTTGGCGCACGAGGGCGCCGGCCTGCAACAGATTCACGTCGACATCGATCAGGTGCTCGTCGCGGCGCGCGCGCGCCGTGCGGCCATCGACGATGCCCCCGGTGTAGCCACCGTACGGAACCGGCGCGCCGCCTGGATAGAACTGGATCTCGTCGATGAAGTTCGGATGGATGACGCTCGGTCCCGACAGCAGGTGATAGAGCAGCGGCACGCGCGTCCCGTCGAGCAGGAAGCCCGTCGAGCTCGGGCTCGCGCCGCGCACGATCGGAAACGGCAACAGCGACACCGCAGCGGCCACACCGGGCAGCGCCGACACGACGCGGAACGGATCACCGAACGTTCCCGGGACCTGCTTGATCTCGGGACCGCGCAGCGTGATGCGCGAGACCTCCTCGCGTCGCTGATCGCCCGTGACGACGATCTCGTACGGATCGTAGCTATCGCGCTCGACGAAGTACGTGACCGACAGCGCCTGCTTGTCGGCGAGCATCTCTTGCTGGAGGAACACGTTGTGTCCCGGTGCCGTGACGATGATCTTCGCCGCGCCCGGCGGCACGGGCAGCTCGAACTTGCCGCGCTGATCGGCATCGACCTCGTAGCGCTGGCCACCGACCATGACCGTGACGGTCGCGCCCGGCACCGGCGCGCGCGTGCCGAGCTGCACGAGCTTGCCCTTGAGCACCGAGGTCTTCGCCGGACCTTTGTCCGCGGGCGGCGGCGGTGGTGGCGGCGGGAGGAACGTGTGCGTGAACGTGATCTCGACGGGAACCGGATTGCCGCCGTAGCGCCCCGGGGCGAACTTGAAGTTCTTCACCGCGGCCGCGACCGCTTCGTCGAACGGCGGCTGCGGTGGCGTGATCGGATCGACCTTCGCGACCGCGCCCGTCACGTCGACGGTCAGCTTCACCGTGACGACGATCGGCACTTCGTGCGCGGGCGCGTTCGCGGGATACGGCACGTCCGTCGAGCCGATCGCGGTGGGCGGATCGAACGCGGGCTTCGCGTCGGCGGGCGGAACGCCGGCATCGCTCGGCGGGTTCGGCGGCGTGTTCGCGGGCGGCGTATTCGCGGGCGGCGTATTCGCGGGCGGCGTGTTCGCGGGCGGCGTATTCGCGGGCGCGTCGACGGGAACGCCCGCGTCGACGGGTGCGCCTTGCGCGAGAGCGGTCCCCGGCCACGCGATCGACACGCACGCGACGAATGCGACCAACGTGGCGCGCCGAACGCGACTCGCGGCGTCCGAGATGCCAGCTCGCGACGATCGCGCTCGTCGGCTGTGTGCGCTCATCGCCACGTGAACCCCGCCGTCAGCGAGCCGCCGACGTGCGGCCACCACTGGCGCCGCTCGATCGCCTGCCCCGTGTCCGCCTCGAGGTTGCCGGTGTCGTCGACGCAGCCGGTCCATTGCCCGAGGACCTCCAATGACACGTGGAACTGCGAGCGCGGTCCCATCACGTACGCGTACTCGCCGCGTGCGAGCGCGGACGCGCCCACACCACTGCAGCTCGCGAGCGGCGAGCTCGCGTCCGGGAACGTGTAGCTACTCTCGAGCGTGTCGGGCGCCGGCGATGGATCCATCGCGCGCGCGATGTCGCCCTCGACGATGCCGCCGAACCCGAAGCCGAACGCGAGGCTCAGCGACGGCGTGACGTGCCACGTCGGATCGATCGTGCCGGAAAAGCGAAGGCCCGAGAGCTCGCCCGCGCGCGAGGCGCTCGCGTACTGGAACGATGCCAACAGCGACCAATCGGCATCGAGTCGCACGCCGACGCGCAGGATCGGACCGAGCAAGCGCCCGCTCGGTGCGCCGCGCAGCCCGTGAAACTCACCGTAGGTCATGCCGAGCGACAGACGAAAGCCGGGCCGCTTCCACGCTTGTCGATCTTCCTCGGTCGGCAGCGAGAGTTTCGGCGGGCCTTCTTCCTCGTCGGTGATCGCCGGCTTGTCGTCGGTGGTCGTCGTCGTTGGCGTCGTTGGCGTCGTTGGCGTCGTTATCGGCGTCGTTGTCGGCGTTGTTGTCGACGTTGTTGTCGGCGTCGTTGGCGCCGGCGCGGGCTGGTCGTCCGCGGACGCGTGCGACGACAGCACCGCGAGGATCGCGACCGCGCGCTTCATCGGGTCACCGGGCATGGCCACCACGCGGGCGGGTTCTCGCGGAAGTCCCACTCGTAGGCATCGCACATGAGATCGGTGTCCTGGTCGCAGCCGAACAGCGTGAAGTGCGTGATCGACTTGCACGGCGCGCCGTCGCGATTCGACACGACGAGCTGTACGGTGCCTTCGGGTGCGATCGGGTCGCCGCCGAGCTCCGCGATCCCCGCGCACGCGTACGTGCGATCGGAGAAGTCGGGCGCATCGACGGGCGGCTGGCGATAGCGCACCGAGCTGTCGTCGCGACGCTGCTCGCACGCGACCTCGCCGACCTCGGTGACGGGGCGGAACGGAATCGTGACCGCGACGTCATCGGCGGGTGCCTCGACGCACGTCGCTGGATCCTGCGATGGCAACTGTCCCGCGACCGTCGCCGCGAGCGCTTCTTCGAACGTGAAGCCGCCGGCCGAGAGCAGCGAGAACGCGGGCAACGGATCGCCGCAGCCGTGTCGCGGATAGAAGCCGCTCTCGATGAAGTCGCCTTCGCGAAACGCGAGGCGCGTATCGGGCTCGGTCATCGCGACGAAGCTCGCGCCGTAGACCACGCTGATGAACGGCCCGGGCTCCTCGGGCGGCATCATGTCGCCGGGTCCCATCATGCCGCCACCCGCGAGACGCTGCGGGCGAGGCAATTGCATCGTGCCGTCGTGATCGCGATCGTCGTAGATGACGAAGCTCGCGTACGCGATGCGCGCATCGACGGTGCCGACCATCAAGTCTGCCGCGGGAAGCGACGACAGCGAGAGCGCTGCCGGCTCGCCCGGCACGAACGGCGCTTCGGCGGTCACGCGCGTCGGCGTGAACGCCAACGGATTGCGGCAGCCCGCAGCGACGACGGCGGCGACCTCGGGAGACTCCGGCGGCAAGAAGCACAGCGGCTCGGGGAGCCATTGCTCGCCCCACACGAGCGCGACGCGCAGATCCGCATCGCCCGTGTCGGGCAGGTGCACCGCATCGAAGTCGCCCGTCGACGTCACCGTGATCGTCGCGAGCGGCGGCGCGGTGCCGCTGAAGTTCGACAGATCACCGCACGCGGCGAGCACGACGAGACCGAGAGAGCGCTTCATGGTTGCCACGCCACTCCGAGCTCGGCGGTCCAGCTCGTGCGAAGAGAGCCATCGAGCAGCGCGACCGACGGGCCACCGCTCATCGTGAGGAGCCACGGTCCGATCACGTGGACCGCGACGACGGCCTCGAGATCCGCGGCCGGCAGCATCGCGAACGTCGAGGTCTCGAGCTCGTCGCCGGTGAGGCCCGCGCGCATGCCTTGATTGCGCAGTCGCGATTCGTGCACCAGCGTGCCGCCGAGCCCGACGCGCAGCGCCAATGACCCTCGGCCCGCGTCGTGTTGCGCGGAGCCGGTGACGCGCAGCCGCAGATCCGAGTGCGTGACCTCCCACGCCTCGCCGTTCTCGGTCGCCGTCACCCACGCCGCGCGCGCGCCCCAACGGAGCGGACACTCGCCGAACGTCACGCCACCGCCGATCCCGCGGGACAGCCCGGTCGGGAGCGCCGTCGGAAACCCGAGCACGAGACCACCGTCCACGCGGAGCGCCCCGCCCTCCTCGAAGCCAAACGAGTCGGAGGCCACCTGTGGCTGCGCGGACGCCAGTCGCGCGACGAGCAAGGTGGCAAGACCCGGCACGAGGGTCGGAGCTCTACGCATCTGGTGGTGTGTGGCCGCCGCGCCCGAGTTTCTTCGCTGTTGTTCGCTCATCTGTACGATTTCCGAGGCTGAAACGAACCGTTCGACGATGGTGCGCTCGTCCGGGTTGTTTCCACCCTGGGCGCGCGGTCGATTGTGGTGAAGGATTCTGCGTTGGTCGGCAACTCATCACCGGTGCTTCGCTTCGCCCTCCTCTTCGTGCTGGCCGCGTTCGGCCACGCGCGCGCGGATGCATGCCCACCCGCGGTGGTGCTCGAGGGTGACGCCGGCGCGATCGAGACCGTCGGCGAGATCCTCGGCGCGCGCGGGATCTCGCTCGCGCCGAGTCACTGCGCGATCCACGCGACCATCGCGGCGCGGGGCGACGAGATCGCGATCGAGGTGCGGCAAGCCGACGGCACGGTGATCGAGCGTAGCGCCCAAGACGCGGGAACGGCAGCCACGGTGATCGAATCATTCACGCGTAGCGATGGAGATCCGTTGCTCGAGAGCCGGCCGGTCCCTGCGTCCCCGCGACCCACCATCGAAATGGCGATGACCGCCCAGCCACCCGCTCGCTCTCCGCGCGGCGTGCGCCTCTCGACCGCGTTCGAGTCCTCGTTCGGCAGCGATCACACGCGCTGGTCGGGGATGCACCTCGGCGCGTGCATCATGCTCGGCCCGATCTGCGCGGGCGCACGCCTGCGCGCCGCCGGCGTCACCCACGATCCCTGGACCGACGACATCGAGCGCCAGAGCATCGAGCTCCTCGCCGGCATCGATGTTCCGTTCGCGCTCGGTCGATGGACGTTCATGCCGGGCTTCGCGGCCGGGCTCGGCCAGATGCACACGCGCGTCGGCGATCGACACACCGAGACCGGCGGCGTGCGCGCCGACGTCCACGCCACGCTCTCGATCCCGCTGTGGCGTCGCCTCGCGCTCGACCTCTTCGCCGCCGCCGATCTCACCCAAGAGACCCGCGGTGCGTGGAACGACGAGATGATGTTGACCGAGCCCGTCGACATCCCCGACGAGCCGCGCCTCCTCCTGCGTTTCGGTCTCGGCCTCTCGTACGGAGGCCTCTAGATGACGATCGCGAAGCTCGTCCCGCTCCGTCGCGTCGATGGCGAGTCGACCGAGCTCTCGCAGCTCTCCGACGAAGCGCTGCTCGCGGCCTGCGGCACGGGCGACGCGAACGCGCTCGGCGCGCTGTTCGATCGCTTTCACGAGGTCGTCTATCGCTTCGCGGGCCGCCTCGCCACCACCGACGAGCTCGCGCGCGACGACCTCGTCCAAGCGACGTTCCTCGAGATCCGTCGCAGCGCCTCCGCGTTTCGCGGAACATCGTCGGTCCGCACGTGGATCTGTGGCGTCACCGCGAACGTCGCGCGCCACACGCTGCGCAGCGAGCGCCGTCGTCGCGCGCGGCAAGCGAAGTACGTCGAACAACTCCACAGCGTGCCCGTGCAGATCGACGAGAGCGTCGAACAACGCAAGTTGCTCGCGCGCATCGAGGCCGCGCTCGACGATCTGCCGCGCGATCTGCAAGTCGCGTTCATCCTGTGCGACCTCGAGCGGCTGCCCGCGGGTGAGGTCGCGCGCGTGCTCGAGATCCCCCAGGGGACGCTGTGGCGACGATTGCACACGGCTCGCAAGTCGCTGCGCGAAGCGATCGAGAGGAAGTCGCGATGACAGCGTGTCCGAGCGAGACCGAGCTCGCGCGCGCGATATCCATCGACGACGCCGCGATCGCCGCACACGTCGCCACGTGTCCCGCGTGCATGCTCGCGTGGACCGCGACCACACGCGCGATCGATCTCGCGCGCCAGGTGCCCGTCGCGATACCGTCGCGCGATCAGCGCGAGGAGATGCGGACCGCGATCCTCGCGGCGAGCTCGCTGAGCGAGACCTCGTCGCGTGGTCCGTCGGATCGTTCGTCGGATCGTGCGTCGGATCGGTCGTCAGATCGCTCGCCGGATCGTTCGTCGCGTCTAGACCGTCGGTGGTACCTCGCAGGCGCCGCGCTCGCCGCCGCGGCGGCCCTCGTGCTGATTCTCGCCACGCGCGGCGCGCCCACGCACGCGCACGGCACGATCACCGCGCACGCGAACGCGCGGTACACGACGTCGCCCGCGCCCGACGAGGTCGTCACGCTGCACGATGGCGCGATCGAGGTCGACGTGTCGCCGCTGCACGCGCACGAGCGGTTCCGCGTGGTCACCGCCGACACGGAGATCGAGGTTCGCGGCACCGCGTTCGAAGTCGTCGCCGAGCTCGGTCACGTGACGAGCGTCCAGGTGCGCCACGGCCGCGTCGAGGTGCGCCCGCACACGGGCACGATGGTCACACTGGGTGCGGGCCAATCGTGGACCGCGCCGACGCGCACTGCGGGCCGCGGAACGAACGCCGGTAGCGAAGCGAACGCGGGTATCGAAACGAACACGGACGACGGACAAGTCCGCGCGATGCCGTCCTCGACACCGACCGCATCGACACGCGAGCCACCGCGCGCGAAGACGGCCCGCACGAGGTCGACGACAGGCAATGCGGCGAGCGAATCGACCACGCCCCGCTCGAGCTCGATCGTCGCAACGACCGCGGCGCCCGCGTCGGCGACGCGCGCCCCCGAGGCGCTCGCGTACGACGAAGGCTGGTCCGCGATGCGCGGCGGCGACTTCGAGCACGCAGCGTCCGCGTTCGCGCGCGTGTCCATCCTCGATCCCGAGGGCCCGCTGTCCGAGGACGCGAGCTACTGGTATCCGGTCGCCCTCGCGCGAGCGAAGCGCGCGGAGGCGATCGCGACGTTTCGCGACTTCCTCGCGCGCTATCCGTACTCGGCCCACGCGGGCGAGGCGAACGCGATGCTGGGGTGGCTCCTCGTCGACGCGAAGCAACTCGCAGAGGCCGAGCGCCGGTTCCGCGTTGCGGTCGGCGACGCGAACCCCGCGGTTCGCGACAGCGCATCGCGCGGCCTCGCCGCACTTCGTCGCTGAGAGCGAGCGAGTCAGTTCGTCCGGGCGTGCGCCGCGAAGAACGCCCACATCGCGTTCGTCGAATCGAGATCGTTCGAGAGCGCACCCAAGAACGAACCGATGCTCACGCCACCGGGCCACTGATGACCACCGCCGGCGATCGTGCACAGCGTGACGTCCGCGTTGTCCGTGCAGCCCGAGCGCGTCATGCAGGTCGCGTCGCCTTGGTGATAGGTCTGCGCCGGTGCGCCCGTGCAGCCGTTCTTGGTGGCCCAGCGCTCGATCGTCGTCGCGACGGACTCGTTGTTGTTCACGCCGCCGCCCGTGTACGGGATCAGCGGATCGGCATCGCCGTGGATCTGCATGACGGCGACCGGGCGCGACGGGTTGCAGTTCGCGATGCCGACGACGCCCGCGACCGGCGCGATCGCCGCGAACCGATCGGCGAGCTCGCACGCGAGGCGGTGGGACATGAACGCGCCGTTGGACAGGCCGGTCGCGAACACGCGGTTCGTGTCGACGCACAGCTTGGACTCCACTTCGTCGAGCACCGAGGCGAGCCACGCGACGTCGTCGGTGCCGCTGGTGGCGGCGGCGCCGCAGCACACGCCGGCGTTCCAGCCGCGCGGCGAGTGATGGCCGTCCGGGTGGAGCGCGATGAAGCCGTTCGCGTCGGAGGTCGCGAGCATCTTGGACACGGTCTGCTGTTGCAGCCCGTCACCCGAGTAGCCGTGCAGGTTGAGGACGACGGGCGTCGGCGTGGTCGGGTCGTAGCTCGCGGGGACGTGCACGCGGACCACGCGTCCGCCGACGGTCCACGTCGCGTCGCGGGGCTGCATCTGCTTGCCGCTGCACGTGAGCGCCGCCGGCGCATCGCTGCCGGCGGTGGAGCCATCCGGGCCGTGCGCACCGCCATCGACATCGGGATCGGCGGGCGAGTCGGTGCTGCAAGCAGCGATCGAGAGAACGAGAACAACGAGCGACGTCATCCGCACGAGCGGCCGAATTGCAAAGCGTGTGCGTGAGGTCGCGAGCTTCATTTCTCGTGCGTTAGCGTTGCGTGGACGATCCACTGACCATTCGTGGACACCGAGCAAGCGCGGAGGACGGAACCACTTTCGCGCGCCGACCGTCAACGCAATTCTCGTGGCCGGAGGTGGTGATTCCCGGTATGCACCGTTTGCGCAGCGACGCGCGCGATGGCATCCACGCTAGGTGGAGCTTCCCCGCATCGCTCGATACCCGGCACCCGCGTGGCTGCTCTGGGTGGCGGCGATCAGCGGACTGCTCACGATCGTGTGCATCCTGTTCGTGGACCAACCGGTCGCGCGACTCCTCGCCGAGTACGAGCCGGCCGCGCTGTGGAACCGCGGCATCGACGCGCTCGAGTGGGGCGTGGGATTGCCCGTGTTTCGATGGCTGTCGGGCGTGGTGCTGGTGCTCGGCATGATCGCCACGGTCGCGGCCCCGCGCTGGCGACTGTACGCGCCCGCGTGGATATTCCTCGCCGCGTGCCACGTGCTGTCGCAGGTCTCGACTCGCTACATCAAAGAGTGGACCGGCCGGCTGCGCCCGCTCGAGTGGATGAAGCAGGGCGGCACCGAGACGTTCTTGTGGGAGAAGGGCATCTCGTTCCCGTCGGGTCACGTCACGATCTTCGCGAGCGTGGTGATTCCGTTCGTCGCGCTGTTCCCGCGCTGGTGGCCGCTGCTCGGCGTGGCGGCGTTCGCGATGACCGCGCGCGTCGCGGTCGACGCGCACTTCGTGTCCGACGTGCTCGGCGGGATCACGCTCGTCGCGCTGATCACCTGGGCGTGCGGCTGGGCGATCCGGCCCGTGCGCCAGTAGACGAGACCATCGCGATCACCGTCGTGCCGACGACGATCAGCGATGCACCCGCGATCGTCCAGATCGTCGGCGGCGCGCCGAAGATCGCCCATTGCCAGATCATCGCGAACGCGACCTGGATGTAGCCGATCGATGTCACCCGCCCTGCCCGCTCGATCGCGAGCGCCATCGTCATGAACACCTGACCGACCTGCGTCGAGAGTCCGATCGCGACGAGCAGCAGCCACTCGATCGGCTCGGGTGTCTTCCACGTCGCGATCGCCCACGGCACCACGAGCGGCGTCGCGAACAGCGGGAAGTACCAGACGATGACGAGCGGATGCTCCGTCTTCGCCAGCTGGCGCACCGTCACGTACGCGACCGCCGAACAGCACGCCGCGCCGAGTCCGATCGCGACGCCGACCGGATCGAGCCCCGTGCCGCTCGGATGCACGACGAGCGTCACGCCGGCGATTCCGCACGCGAGAGCGAGCGCGGTGGACCAACCGACGGACTCCTTCAGCACCCACCACGCGAGCAGCGAGGTCAGGAGCGGCGTGGTGTTCTGGATCGTCGTCGCGTCGGCGAGCGGCAGATGCGCGAGCGACAGGTAATACAGCGAGAGCCCGCCGAACCCGAGGATGCCGCGGAACGCGAGGCCCTTGCGGTTCGTACCCCACAGCGGCAGGTCGGCGCGGCGCACCATGACGTAGCTCGCGACGAGGGTGACCACAGCGCGCGCGAGGACGATCTCGCCCGTCGGCAACCGCGGGCTCGCGACCTTCACGAGCATGCTCATGATCGAGAAGCCGAGCGCGCTCGCGGCCATGTACCCAACCGCGCGGGACAACTTCACGCGGCCATCGTAGCCCCTCGGACGCTCACGCGCGCGCGGGTGCGAGCAACGGCGCCTGTGCCGGCACAGCCTCGCGCGCGGGGACGAGCAGCATCTGGCTATAGATGTGCTCGGGCTTGCCGAGGATCGAACGATCGCCGGTGACCTCGCAGTTCAAGCGATCTCCATCGACAGTGCAGTGCGCGCCGAGGTTGCGCGTCGGTGATGTCTGGGCGGACAGGCTGATGCTGCGGTCCTGCCACGCGACGGTCCCGGGCAGCGTCGTCGGCGCGCCGCCATCCACGGCGAGCGTCATCGCGATGAGTCCACCGTCGATCGCGAGCGATCCGCTCACGAGCCCGACATCCTTGACCTGCGTCGGCGTGATCGCGAAGCGCTTCGTTCCCGGCGTCAGGAACGCGAGCGTATGCGGACGGTTCGTTCCGAAACCGAACATGTTGGTCTCGTCGATCGAGCAAGCCATGCCGAGATACGAGTCGCGGCAGGTGAGCGTGAGGCGCGGCGGTTCGATCCGGCGATCGCGCTGGTTCTGCTCGCCGACGACCGAGACCACGAGCGCGCCGTCTGCGGTTCGCGCGCTGCCGGTGAGGATCACCTTCGAGTCCGTGCGGACGTCCTTCGTGCCCTCGGGTGCGCACTGCTGCATCGTCGTCCACGTACCGGTGCGCATCTCCTCGGGGCAATGCACGTACCCGACGAACGTGTCGAACCCGAGTGCGAGCTCGGCGCGATCGCCGGTGACGTTCAACACGCCGGTGACCTCCGTGGACGAGTGCGACATCGAATGTCTGCCCTCGTTGCCGCGCATCGCCAGGGGCATCAGCGTGTAGCGAGCGGTGGCCACGGTGTTCGTGGGCGCCTGCACGGTGCGCGAGGGCGCTCCACAGGCGGCGAGCACGGCGACAAGAGATGCGAGAGAGGAAAGCGATGCGAGTCGGGTCATTCCCGACTTCACGCGCGACCCCCGCGGCTCGGTCTCGACGAAAAAGTTCTACGATGACCGCAATTATTTTCCGGCGGCCGCGAGGTACTGCGCGATCAATGGAAACACGTGGATGCGCGGTTTGTACGTCGCGAGCAACCCCGCCATCGTCGCGAGCACGCGGCCGAGCAGCACGAAGCTGCGCGGGATGACGAGGCCGGAGAGCTGCTTCGCGTGGGCGATCTGCTCCGCGAACTGCGTCTCCCAGTCGAGCTCGCTGACCGCGGCGCCCGGGCGCATCGCGCTGATGAGGGACGTGGTCATCTGCACGAGCGCGGCGGGATCGTCCGCGACAAAGCCGAGCGCGGTCAGCTCCGAGGTGGCCGCCGCGGTGTTGCCGCCCGCGATCGCGAGCACGAGTCGCGCGTACGCGGCGCGCTCCGTGGGCGCGAGCTCGAGCGTGCAGCCGAAATCGAGCAGCGCGAGCGTGTCCTTCGGCGTGACGAGGAAGTTCCCCGGGTGCGGATCCGCGTGCACGCGCCCGCGCACGAGGATCTGCGCCGCGATCTCGCCGACGAGATCCGCGAGCAAGCGATCGCGCGCCTCGGGCGTCGCGTCCGCGAGCCAATCGGTGAGGCGCTTGCCATCGATGCGCGTCATCGTGAGCACGCGCCCGGTCGACAGCGAATCGATCGGGCGCGGCACGTGAACGCGATCGGCGCCGAACGCGATCAGCTGCATCGCCTCCGCGCGGTAATCGAGCTCGACGGTCAGCGCGCGCGACAGCTCGTCGGTCAGCGTCGCGAGATCCGTGCCCGGCAGATCGCCGAACGCGTTCGCGACGGTGCGCAGCGCCGCGATGTCGGCCGCGATGATGTCCTCGATGCCCGGCACCTGCACCTTCACGACGACGCGCGTACCGTCGTGCAGCGTCGCGCCGTGCACCTGCGCCAATGACGCCGCGGCGATCGGCTCGTCGTCGAACGTGGCGAACGCCTCCGCGATCGTCGTGCCGAGCTCGGCCTCGATGCGCGCACGGATCGCGGCGGCCTCGATCGGCGGCACGTCGTCCTGTAGCGTCGCGAGCTCGCTCGCCCAGATCGGTCCGATCAGATCCGGCCGGCACGACGCGAGCTGCCCGAGCTTCGCGATGCCACCGCGCAGCTGCGCCGCGGCCTGCGCCGTGCGCCGCGCGAGATCGCGATGATCGTCGTCGGTGAGCGTGTCGTTCCCCGCGGCCGCCGCGCGCAACCGCAGCCAGCGTTGCCGCGCCACGAGCGCCGCGCCCGCCTGCGCGAGCTTCGCGGCTCGCGGCGTCGCGCGGTACAGCGTCTGCGCTTGATCGCGCGCGTGATCGAACTGCTCGCGCGCCGCATCGAACTGCTCGCGCGCCGCCGTCGCGAACGCTTGCGCATCGCGCGCCACATCGCCGACATCGCGCGCGAGATCGAGCGACAGTGCATCGAGCCGCGCGCCGACGTGGCGCAACAGGCGCGCGGTCTCGGCCGCGGTCTCTTTGAGCGGTGCGATCAGATCCGCGAACGTCACGGTAGAGGTACTCATCTCGAGCTCTCCTTGCTGGATGTCATCGGTGTATTCACGTCGAGCTCTCGCGTCACTTCGATAGCTCCGCGAGGCACGCGCGACAGATCACGATGGTCGTGCCCGCGCCGATCGCGGCGTCCTTGCCCTTCGGCAGGATCGCGTTGCACTTCGCGCACACCGCGTTCTTCGTCAGCACCACGGGCTGCCAGCCGATGACGTCATCGATCGTCAGCGCCGGCGCCGCGGCCGGTGCGGGTGCCTTCACCTTCTCGCCGCGCGCCGCCTTCGCGATCGCGTGGCTGTCCGCCGCGACATCGCCGACCAGACCGAACGCGTGCCCGATCACGTTGCGCACGAGGTTGGACACGCTCATGCCCAGCTCCTGCGCGCGCTCGCGCAGGTGCGCCTCGAGGCTCTCGGGCACGCGCGTGTGGATCACGCGCTCCTTCTTCTCGGGCTCGTCGTCGTCGTCGTCGGGCTTCTTGCGTGTCACGATGTGATACACGATGTATCACGCGGTGACACAAGTCAAGAGCCGCGTCGAATACAGCCAGCGGTCGCGCCCGCGTATGCTGCGCGCGTGTTGACCGCCGACGACTGCCGCGTGGACGCCGATATCCGGCGCGCCGAAACGCTGCCCGCGGCGGCGTTCACGGATCCGGCGTTCCTCGCCCGCGAGCTCGACACCGTGTTCCGCACGAGCTGGCAGCTCGTACCCGAGCCTGGCGGCGCGGATCCGCGTCCGCTCGAGGAGCAGGTCGCGTCGCGTGGCACTCGCGTCCCCGTCTCGCTGCTCGATCGTCCGCTGTTCTTGCAGCGCGGATGGGACGACGACGAGCTGCGCTTGTTCCCCAACACGTGCACGCACGCGTGGTTCCCGCTCGTCCTCGGCGCGAGTCGCGGTCCCACGCTCGTGTGCGGACAGCACGGCCGCAAGTTCGATTGCACCGGACGCTTCGTGTCGCAGACCGGGTTCGGCAAGGACGTGCCCGACTTCCCGCGCGACTGCGATCACCTCGCGAGCCTCGGCGTGCGCGGCTGGCGCCGCATGCTGTTCGCGAACCTCGATCCGAAAGCGCGCGGCTTCGACGCGACGTTCGCCGAGATCGATGCATCGATCGCGAACCTCCCGAACGGCGAGCGCGGCTCGATGGAGTCGCGCGAGATCGCCGGCAACTGGAAGCAGCACGCGTGGAACTTCCTCGATCGCTTCCACATCGCGTTCGTGCATCGCCCGCCCGGCGGACTCGCCGACGCGATCGATCTCGGGAGCTACCAGACCGAGCTCTACGACGACTCCGTGCTCCAGTGGGTCTACGCCGCGAAGCCCGAGGACGGCTTCGATCCCGCGTGGCTCCCCGAGCGCTTTCACGATCCGAGGGGCCGCCGCGTGTTCGCGCTGTGGTGGTACGTGTGGCCGAACCTGACGCTCAACTTCTATCCGTGGGGCCTGTCCGTGAATTGCTACCAACCGATCGCCGGCCGCCCGGATGCGACGCGCTTCCTCTGGTACCAGTGGGCGATCGATCGCGAGAAGCACGCACAGCGTGACAAGCGCTGGCTGTCCGCGCAGGTCGATGCCGAGGACGTCGATGCGCTCGCGCAGGTCAGCCGCGGCCTGCGCTCCGGGTTCGCGCCGCGCGGTCGCTTCGCTCCGAACGACGAGCAAGGCGCGCACTGGTTCCACCGCAAGGTGTCACGCGAGGTGTTCGGCGCATGAGCCTACGAGACAAATCCAATCGCGAGATCGCGCGCGGCAAAGTGAAGCGCGAAGGAGATCGCTCGTCGCGCATCGCGCGGCAACTGATGCTGCTCAAAGAGCCGCTCGTGAAGAAGCTCGAGATCGACCTCGATCTCAAGGACGTGATCAACGCGGCCCGCGCGATCACCTCGCTCGCCGCTCGTCGCCGCGCCGAGCGCACGCTCGCCGGAGAGCTGCGCCGCTACGATCTCGTCGACATCGACGCGAAGCTCGCGAAGGTGCACGAGGCCGGCAACATCGACACGCAAGCGCTGCACCTCGCCGAGCAGTGGCGCGCGCGGCTGATCGAGGAAGGCATCGCGGCGGCGACCGAGCTCCCGTACCGCGGCGACGAGGCCGAGCTAGTAAGGCTGATCGACGCCGCGCGCAAGGAACGCGACACGGGCAAGCCTCCCGGCGCGCAGCGCAAGCTGTTCCGGCATGTTGTCGAGCTGCTGAAGTTCGCGGCTGACAACGAACCCGAGGTCGGTGATGATCCGGAGGTCGAAGCCGACGACGCATGAAGCGCTTCCTCTTCGGATTGCCGATCGCGGTCGTCGCGATCGTGGTGGCACTGATGGCGACTCCGTACCTCGCGAGGTGCGGCGGCGCCGACGAAGCCGTGACGTCGGTCGTGCAGCGATGCGAGCTCGCGACGAAGGTCCTCGGCACGGACGCGCATCCCGCACGCATGGGCATGGCGTGTGGCAGCACGAAGATCTCCGGATCCTCGGGAACCGCGTCGTGGACCCTGCCGTTCACCGGCGAGAACGGGCGCGGCACGGTCCGCTACCAGGCCGTGAAGCAGAACGACCAGTGGAACGTGATCGCGGCCGAGCTCGAGGCGGACGGCGAGACGATCGATCTCGTTCGCTGCGCGGGCGGCACCGTGAATTCGTTGCAGAAGCTGTCCGGCACGTTCGACGGCAAGGTGACGTCGTCGACGCACGAGACCGTGACCGTCGACATGGTGTGCAAGGGATCGATCGAGCGCGCCGCCGGCGATACGATCGCCGAGGTGGTCGTCACCTGCGTGGATAACGCGGCGGCGAGCGAAGGGACGGTCGTGTATCGCGGTCGCTCGACGGTTGTGGCCGACATGGGCAGCTCCAGCGATGGCGACGAGAAGCTGCAGTACACGGACACGAAGGGCCCGGTGAACGCGACACTGACGTTCGATGGGCCGAGGGGTTCGCTCCGCGTGTGGTCGTCCTCGCCCGCGTGGGAGATCGTCGTCGCGCTCTGATCAGGCGCGCACCCAGGCGGCGAGCTCGGCGGCGTCCACGGGCGCACGCGAGCGCTGGATCTCGGCGAGCGCGCGCCGGAGCGCATCGATCGAGGGGAACCGCGCCGGCGCTTCGATCGCGAGCGCCCGCGTGATCAACGGATGCAGATCAGCGGCGATGCCGTCGAGCGCGGGCAGAGAGGCGCGCAGCTCGTCGAGCAGTTGCCACGGCGGGTGATCGAGATCCTGTCCGGGAAACGGACGATGTCCCACGAGCAGCTCGACGAGCGTGACCACGAGCCCGAACTGATCCGCGGCTGCGGTGACGGGCGCGCCGGCGAGCTGCTCGGGCGCCATGTACGCGTAGCGACCCTTGCGTGTACCGGCCGCCGTGCGATCGACGAGCGCGGTCGCCTTCGCGACCCCGAAGTCACCGAGCTTGACATCGCCCGTCGTCGACACGAGCACGTTCGCGGGCGCGACGTCGCGATGCACGATGCCGAGCGGCAGTCCGCGCGCGTCGCGAGCATCGTGCAGGTACGCGAGCCCGAGCGCGACCTCGTGCACCACGTGCAACGCGAGCGCCTCGGGCAGCGGCCGGTCGCGCACGCGGGCCGCGAGGTCGCCGCCGTCGACGTACTCGAGCACCACGTAGTAGCCGCCGTCGGCGACGCCGAGGTCGAGCACCGCGACGAGGTTGCGATGCGCGAGCCGGCCGGCGAGCGTTGCCTCGTGGATCAACGCGCGCTCGAGCTCGGCCTCGCCCGCGAGCTCCGGCGCGAGGGTCTTGATGGCGACGAACCGCTCGAAGCCGCTCGCCCCCACGGCCCGCGCGAGGTGAACCTCCGCCATTCCGCCGCGGCCGAGCCGGCGGACGAGAGCGTATGGCCCGATCGATTCGCGAACGACTGCGGTCATGCGAAACTCCTCGCGTGGGCCGTGCAGCGACCGTGTTCAGCGACATCCTCGACGGTGGTACCGGCCGCATGCGGTGCCAGATCGTCGTGCTCGAAGGTCCGGACCGCGGGCGCGCGACGGCGATCGGCGATCGCGACGTCATCATCGGCACGCACATCGATTGTGATCTCGTCCTCGGCGACGATCGCGTGAGCGGCAAGCACGTCTCGATTCGCGCACACGAAGGCCGCTTCGTCATCCGCGATCTCGGCTCGCGCAACGGCACGTGGTTCGAAGGCTCGCGCGTCACCGAGCTCACGCTGCCACCGGGCGCCGTGCTGATGGTCGCGCGCACGCCGATGCGCATCGAGCCCGAGGCCGCGCCGCTCGAGATCCCGCCGAGCCAAGCGCGAAAGTTCGGCGAGCTCGTCGGTGAATCGCTCGCGATGCGCGAGGTGTTCGCCGTGCTCGAGCGCGTCGCCGGATCGGATGCGACGGTCGTCGTCGAAGGCGAGACCGGCACGGGCAAAGAGGTCGTCGCTCGCGCGCTCCACGATGCATCGCCGCGCCGCAAGGGCAGCTTCATCGCCGTCGATTGCGGTGCGCTGCCGGAGAGCTTGCTCGAGAGCGAGCTGTTCGGTCACGTGCGCGGTGCGTTCACCGGCGCGCTCGTCGGTCGCTCGGGCCAGATCGCGCGCGCCGATGGCGGCACGCTGTTCCTCGACGAGCTCGGCAAGATCACGCCGACCGTGCAAGCGCGCCTCCTGCGCGTACTCGAGGAGCGCGTCGTGCGTCCGCTCGGATCGGATCTCGAGCGCCCCGTCGACGTGCGCGTGATCGCCGCGTCGCGCGACGACCTCGACGGCGAGGTCGCCGCGGGCCGCTTCCGTCCGGACCTGCTCTATCGCCTCGCCGTGGTGCGCGTGGTGCTGCCACCGCTGCGCAACCGCCGCGAGGACATCCCGCTCCTCGTGCGCGAGCTCGCGCGCCGCCGCGGTCTCGCCGACGAAGGCCCCGATGGTCCGACGCTGCAACGCTTGCTCGCGCATGGCTGGCCCGGCAACGTCCGCGAGCTGCGCAACGTGATCGATCGCGCGATCGCGCTGTCTCCCGGCGCGAAGCGCTTCTCCGAGCTCACCGTGCGCCTCGAAGCCACCGCGCTCGCCGGCGACGGCATCGCCGTGCGCAGCGACCTGCCCTATCACGAGGCCAAGACCGCGGTGCTCCACGATCTCGAGCGGCGCTATCTCGCCGACGTGCTCGCGCGTTGCAACGGGAATCTGTCGCAAGCGGCGCGCGAGGCCGGCCTCGATCGCAAGTACCTCCGCTCGCTCGCGCGCAAGCATGGCTTCGTGCACGACGGCGGCGCGATCGATCACGAGGACTAGCAAGCGCGCACCACGATAGCGCTGATGTTGTCACGGCTGCCCGCGACGTAGGCGGCATCGACGAGCGCGCGACACGCGAGCTCTGCCGGTGCCGCCAGCAGCTCGGCGATCTGCGCCGGCGACAGCACCTCGGACAGCCCGTCGCTGCACACGAGGAACACGTCGCCCGCTCGCACGTGCGCGCGCATGACATCGGGCACGCCGCTCGCGGTGCCGAGCGCGCGCGTGACGACGTGCCGCCACGCGAAGTCCGCGCCCGGTGCCATCCCAGCAGCGATCAGCTGATTCGCGAGCGAGTGGTCTACGGTGAGCTGCTCGACCACGCCGTCGCGCATCCGGTACACGCGCGAGTCACCGACGTGGCCGATGATCGCGTGCTCGGTAGTGAACCGCAGGACCGCCACCGTCGAGCCCATCTCGCCGAGATCGCCGCTGCGCCGCGCGCAGATGCGATCGTTCGCGAGCCGCGTCGCGACCATGATCTCGTTCTCGTGGATCGTCCGCTGCGGATCGATCTTGTACGGCCACGTGACATCCGCGTCGCCGGCCGTCCGCCGCACGAGCTCGTGGATCGCCTCGACCGCGAGCGCGCTCGCGACCTCGCCACCCTCGTAGCCGCCCATGCCATCGGCGACCACGAACAGCCCGAGATCGGGCTGCACGCAGATCGCGTCTTCATTGTTGTCGCGCCGTCCCGAAATGCTCAGTGCAAATGCATCGAAGTTCATGCACGCAGCAATTGCGTGCGGGGTGCCGCGCCAATTCCTCGACTGTATTGGTCACGGTGGGGCATGGGTGCCTCACTCAGGTCGGTTGGCTGGGGTATGGTCCAGCGCATGGATGTGATCCAGGCGATTGGCAACACGCCGCTGATCGAGCTGAGGAAGGTCTCCGCCGGCCTTCCCAACAAAGTGTTCATCAAGTGCGAGCACCTGAACCCCGGCGGTTCGGTCAAGGATCGCACCGCGCGCGCGATCGTCCTCGACGCTGAAGCGAGGGGCCTGCTGAAGCCCGGCTCGACCATGATCGAAGGCACCGCCGGCAACACCGGCGTGGGCCTCGCGCTTCTCGCGAGCGCACGCGGCTATCGGCTGATCTGCGTGCTGCCCGAGAAGATGGCGGTCGACAAGCGCATCGCGCTACGCCAGCTCGGCTCCGAGGTTATCATCACGAAGAACGGCCCGCTCACGCAGCCGCACAACTTCCGCAACGTCGCGGCGAGGATGGCCGAGGAGAACGGCTGGTTCCTCACGAACCAATTCCACAACCCGGCGAACATCACGGCGCACTACGGCACCGACCAGTTCACGGGCACGGGCCAAGAGGTCCTCGCGCAGATGGCCGCGCTCGGCTATCCGACGATCGGCGCCTTCGTCTGCTCGTCGGGAACCGGCGGCACGATCAGCGGCAGCGGCAAGCGAATGAAGGAGCACGATCCGAACATCAAGATCGTACTCGCGGACCCGGTCGGCTCGTCGATCGCGTCGTGGGTCAACACCGGCGTGCTCGGTCCCGACGGTCCATTCGCGGTCGAGGGCATCGGCTCGGGCACGGTGCCCGGCAACTTGCATCGCGATGTCCTCGACAGCGCCGAGTCCGTCAGCGACGCCGAGGCGTTCGCGATGGTCGAGCGCCTCGTCAAAGAAGAGGGCCTCACGATCGGCGGATCGACGGGCGTGAACGTCGTCGCCGCGCTGCGCATCGCCGCGAAGCCGGAGACCAACGGTCCCGTCGTCACGATCGCGTGCGATCAATGGGATCGCTACAAGTCGACCGCGTGGATGCAGGCGTGGATGGCGCGCGAAGCCGCGACGATCAAGCTGCCCGAGACTTAGTCGCCGAAATCCTGGGGCGGCGTCCGACCGAGGAGCTGCACGTCGACGCGGCACCCCGCGAGCTCGGGGGCACTCGTTGACATCGTGCCGATGAAGTCGAGCCCATCGCTGCGTGCGCTCCCGCGAAACCAGATCGACACCGACACGGCGTGGCCCGCGACCGACCACTGCTCCGCCATCGTGAACTCCACGCGCGACACGCCGTTCTCGGGTGTCGTGATGTCGGCTGCGAACACCCGACCATCGACGACCACCGAGTCTTCGAGCACCGTGACCGTGCTCGATCCACCCGCGACCAAGCTCGATGGACATCCGACTTTCGAGGTCGGACGAATATCGGCTTCGAAGTCTTGTCCGTAGAAGCCCGTCGGGTCGCCGATGGTCAACGTGCACCCACCCGTCGCCAACACCGCAGCGCAGACGAGGCCGAGCTTCATGCACGGTAGACGAGCAAGCGCCGGGCCGCCCGCAAGTCCCCGTCATCGCATCGCCAGGTGTCAGGGCTCCACCACCGTCGCGCGGATCCTGCCGCATTCGGCGGCATTGTGTTTTCACGGCTGGTCCTCGACGCTCGCCCGATGCGCATTCTCCTGTCGTGTCTTGTCGTGCTGGCGATCTCGACCGCGGCGGCGGCTCCTCACAAAGTCGCTGCGACCGGATTCACCGTGATGGCCGTCGATGGATGGACCGACAAGACCGCCGGGGCGGATCTCTCCCTCGTCAACGGACCTGACTTCGCGCTGCGCGCGTCGCTGCTCCCCGCGATCGCGGAGCGAGTCGCGAAGGCGGTGAAGGATCCGAAGGAGTGCGCCGCGTTCACCGCGGAGTTCGCGAAGTCGATGAGCGCGGACAGCGCGAAGGGTGCGATCACGAAGATCTCGAAGCGCGCGATCTGCGAGATGACGGCAACCCTCGCGGGCAACGTGATGGTCGCGCTGACGTTCCCCGTCGGCGCGAACGGCGCGGTGGTCCTGTGCATCGCGGCGGCGAAGTCGCCCGACAAGAAGCGGCTCGAGGAGTGCCGCACGATGGCCGCGTCGCTCGCGCTCGATCCGAAGGCGAAGCCGGCGGCAGCGGCTCCGTACACCACGAGCAAACAGGCGGGCGGCATCACGCGCGTCACCGCCGGCAAGGCGCAGATGGATCTGCCCGCGGGCTGGGTCGTGAAGGACGGCAGCGCGGGCCAGCTGTTCTCGGCGACGAAGGGCAACGCGGTGCTCAGCCTCACGCGCGTCGAGCGTTCGTTCAAAGGCGACACCGAAGCGAACTGCAAGAAGCTCGCGGGCGCGGCGGGTGGACAGGCAGGCGTGACGGGCGATGGTCGGATCCTGAAGCTCCGACCGGGCAACGCGTGCCTCGTCAGCATCGAGACCGACAAGCTCGCGAACGTCGCTGCGTATATCAACGTGCCCGGTGCGGCCGAGCACGTGCTGATCTCGTGTCTGTCGTTGGACAAGGACCTCGCGGTGCTCAAGGAGTGCGGCGTCGCGCTCGGAACTCTCGCGTTCCCCTGAGGCGCATCGCGCGTTCGAAGCGGGCTACAGTCGCGCGCAGTGGCTGAAGCTCCTCGTCAATCCGCCGTCCGGACCGCGCTCGCCGGCCTGATCGGCAACGTTCTCGAGTGGTTCGACTTCGCGGTCTACGGCTATTTCGCGAGCGACATCGGCAAGCTGTTCTTTCCGTCCAACGATCCGACGGCGAGCACGCTGCTCGCGTACGTCGTGCTGCTCCTCGGGTTCGTCGCGCGTCCCGCCGGCAGCGTCGTGCTCGGGCTCGTCGGTGATCGCATCGGCCGTCGCGCGCTGCTCACGGTCTCGATCGCGCTCATGGGCGCCGCGACGCTCGCGATCGGCGTGCTTCCGACGTACAGCTCGATCGGGGTCGCCGCGCCCATCCTGCTCGTGATCTTCCGCATGATCCAAGGCTTCTCGCTCGGCGGCGAGTTCACGGGCTCGATGGTGTACACGACCGAGCTCGCATCGCCGCTGATGCGCGGGCTCGTCTCGTCGTCGACGGCGGCCGGCACCACGCTCGGCTTCATCCTCGGCTCCGGGTCCGCGTACCTCGTGAACAAGGGGCTCGGTCCTGCGGATGCAGGCGAATGGGGTTGGCGCATTCCATTCATCGCCAGCATCTCGCTATGCGTCGCGGGCTACTTCTTGCGGTCGGGGATCCACGAGTCCGAGGCAGGTGAGAAAGCAGCGGCCGCACGTCCGCCGTGGTTGAGCTCGCTGCTCGCGGACTGGAAGCCGATCGTCCAGACGTTCGGCATCGTCGCGCTGACGAACGCGGCCTACTACCTCGTGTTCACGTTCGTCGTCGATCACCGCAAGGCGATGAAGGGAGCGGTCGCATCGGACTTCCAGCTCGCGAATACGCTGTCGCTGTTCGCGGTGCTGTTCGCGAAGCCTCTCGGCGGATGGCTGTCGGACAAGGTCGGTCGGCGCCGGTTGATGATCACGCTCCAGATCGTGGCGATGGCTGCGGTCGTGCCCGCGCTGCGGATCATGATGCACGGCTCGACGACCGAGTTCATGATCGGCCAGGTGATGCTCGCCATCCCGCTCGGGATGGCGCTCGGACTTCAAGGCGCGATGATCGTCGAGATCTTTCCGCTTCGAAACCGCGTGACCTCGATGTCGATCGCGTACTCCGTGACGCTCGCGCTCGCGGGTGGCGCCGCGCCGCTCGTCTCGGCGTGGCTGATCAAGGAGTTTCACGACCCGATGCTGCCCGCGTACTACGTCCTCCTCTACGGCGTGATCGGTCTGGCGATCATGTTCTCGATGCGCGAAACGAATCAGCGCTCGCTGAACGAATAGTCCTGGCTACTCGTGTAGCCGGCAACCTGCGAATCGCTCTGCGCAGATTGGCGCATCGAGTGGCCGGATCGGCCGGATCCCGTGACGAGCGTTCGCAGACTTCGCCGACCGATCACTTTCTCGATCGAGCGGCGCACAACTTGCCTACGGCTTGCGTCAACTAATCAGGAGACTCCGGCATGAAGATGCACGCGTTGGTGATCGCAGTTCTGGGCAGCATGGCGTTTGCGGGAGTTGCAAAGGCCGAGAACCGGCGCGCGCTCGAAGCCGTACAAGACGCGATCGATCTCGTCGAGGATCAGGGCGGCAAGTGCCGTCGCGCGATGTTCGACGAGCTCGTCGCCGTCGAGAATCTCCTGAAGGACGGCTCCGATGGTCGCGCCAACAAGCGACTGCGCTCGGTCCGTGTCCACGAGCGCTGCCCGGAGAAGGTCGATCGTCTGCTCCGCGTCGCACAGGACGAGCTCGAGGACGCGCGTGAAGAGCGCCGTGACGATCGCCGCGATCGCCGCCGCGATGACCGCCGCGATGACCGCCGCGACGATCGCCGCGACGATCGCCGCGAAGAAGAGAAGAAGGCGCCGAAGCGTCCTGCCGGCGTTCCGTTCGCCGACTGGCACGGCGACTGTCAGAGCTTCTGGCTGATCTCCGAGATCGCGCGCGGCAACGCATCCTCGTCGACGATGTCCTCGCTCGGCGCGATGTTCGCGCCCGCGTGCGAGAACCCGAACGGGATGAGCGACGCGTACTATCCCAACGGCACGATGGCGAAGTCGGGATCCACTTGGTACTACCCCAACGGCACGATGGCGAAGTCGTCGGACACCTACTACTACCCGAACGGCACGATGGCGAAGTCGGGATCCACTTGGTACTACCCCAACGGCACGATGGCGAAGTCGGGTGCCACTTGGTACTACGCGAATGGTACGCAGGCGGGTGGATGGGAAGGTCTCTCGAGCCAAGCGTGCTCGAAGAGCGCCGCGGCATGCGCGACGTACAAGCTCGCGCTCAACAGCGACATCGAGGACTGGCGCACGATGGCACTCGTGAAGCTCGTCTCGACCGCGCGCTAGTTCTTCATACGTCACGATCGGGCGACGACACGTCGTCAACCCGTGCTATTCGTTGTCTCGGGTGCAGCGACGTTCGCTGCAGGTGATGGTGCCGGTCGGGCCGCCGGTGCTTCCAGTCGCTTCGAGGCGACGCACCTGCCATGTCTGATCGTCCCCCTCCCGGCACCTGGAAGCCCGCGCGCGCCTTCGCGCAGGCCCTCGTTTCTCCGATCCAACGCATCCTGGCAGTGGAGGCTGCCAGCGGCATCTTGCTGATGGTCGCGACGGCGACCGCGTTGTTCCTCGCGAACTCGCGGTGGCAGCACGACTACGAAGCGCTGTGGCACACGCCGATCGGGCTCTCGCTCGGCGATCACGCGTTCGTGCGCCCGCTGCACTTCTGGATCAACGACGGCTTGATGACGATCTTCTTCTTCGTCGTCGGGCTCGAGATCCGTCGCGAGATCTTCGAGGGCGAACTGCAGACGCTGCGCCGCGCCGCGCTGCCGCTCGTGGCCGCGCTCGGAGGCATGGTCATTCCCGCGGTGCTCTATCTCGCACTCAACGCGGGATCGATCGGCGCCAGTGGCTGGGCGATTCCGATGGCGACGGACATCGCGTTCGCGGTCGGTGTGCTCACGCTGCTCGGCTCGCGCGTGCCGAGCCAGTTGCACGTCTTGCTCCTCGCTCTCGCCGTGATCGATGACATCGGCGCGATCGTCATCATCGCGCTGTTCTATGCCGGGGGCATCGAGCCCTACGGCTTCGGCATCGCCGCGCTCGGGCTCGCGGGGGCGATGGCGATGCGCTTTGCCGCCGTGCGCACGCCGCTGCTCTATCTCGCGCCGGGCCTCGTCGTGTGGATCGGCCTCTACATCGGCGGCATCCACCCGACGCTCGCGGGCGTGATCCTCGGCCTCGCCACCCCGGTGCTGCCGTGGTTCGGTCCGTCGGGGTTCGCGGAGACGACGAAGGCGCAGCTCGAAGGGCTCGACGCGCACGATCGCGAGGGCCTCCTCGAGCGACTCGACGCGATCAACGCCGCCCGCAAGGAAGCGGTGTCACCCGTCGAGCGCTTGATCCACGCGCTCCATCCGTGGGTCGCGTTTGCCATCATGCCGCTGTTCGCGTTTGCCAACGCGGGCGTCTCGCTCGGCGGTGCGCAGCTGTCGGGAGAGCCGCTGTGGATCTTCCTCGGGATCATCGCCGGCCTCGCACTCGGCAAGCCGCTCGGCATCGCCGGTGTCTCGCTCCTCGCGAGTCGCGTTGGCATCGCGACGCGTCCGCCCGAGATGCGCGCGAGCGGCATCGCGCTCGTCGGTGTCGTCGGCGGCATCGGCTTCACGATGTCGCTGTTCATCGCGCAGCTCGCGTTCACGGATCGCGTGCTGCTCGATACAGCGAAGCTCGGCATCCTCGTGGGATCCGCCACCGCGATGGTGATCGGCCTCGGGTACGGCGCGCTCGCGATTCGCTCTGCGAAGCCGGCCTGACTACCAGACGTACTGCGACCGCTGCACGACATCGGCATCGGCCACGCCGCCGGTGGTCCGCGCGCCGACGTCCGATCGATCCATTCGGATGAGGCGTGCCGAGTACGAAGTCGCACGAATTTGTGAGACGGGTGGACTGTTGCCACGCGTAGAAAGACCGTTCGCGCGTCTAGGCCGTCTGCGCGGCGGACGCACGGCGGTTGTACCAACCTTGCGCAACTGCGCGTCGCAGGTCGGAGGTACTCTTGGCGTGATGTCGGTCGTCGTAGCGAACCAGCCATCGCTCTGGTGCTGTTCGCGCTGCCACGCCATCTACCGCAAAGAGTTTCCGTTTTGCCCGGCGGATGGTGGCGAGGTTCTTCCGGCCGACTCCGATCCATTGCTCGGCGCGGAGCTGGGCCAGTACGTCGTCGAGTCGCTCATCGGCGAAGGTGCGATGGGGCGTGTGTATCGTGCACACCACAAGCACCTCGCGGACCGCGTCTACGCGGTGAAGGTGTTGCTCGGTGATCTCGCCTCGACGCAGGAGATGCGCATGCGCTTCCTCAACGAGGCGCGCAGTGCGAGCAAGCTCTCGCATCCCAATGTCGTCACCGTCTACGACGTCGGCCGTACCGACAAAGGCCTCCTCTATCTCGCGATGGAGCTCGTCGAAGGAACGCCGCTGTCCGAGCTGATCGAGTCCGGCCCGATGGAGCCGACCGTCGTCGCGAAGCTCGCGCGCGGCATCTGCGATGGGCTCGCGCACGCTCACGCGCACGGCATCGTGCACCGCGATCTGAAGCCCGAGAACGTGATCGTGGTGCGCGGGCCCGACGGAGAACAGGTCCCGCGGATCGTCGACTTCGGCATCGCCGTGTCGATCGAAGGCGAGGACTCCCGACTGACCGCGACGGGGATGTCGATGGGGACGCCGGGCTATGTCGCGCCGGAGCAAGTGTCGGGCGAGCGCGTCGATGCGAGCGCCGATCAGTACGCGCTCGGCGTCACGATGTTCGAGATGCTGACGGGTGGAGCGCTTCCGTTCTCCGGATCGGCGATGGAGGTCGCCGCGGCGAAGACCGTCAGGGACGCGCCGGCCGTGTCGTCGCTGATGCCGACGGGCGCCGTTCCTCCGGCGCTCGAGAGGATGGTCGCGCGGATGCTGAGCCGCCGACCGGGGCAGCGGTACGAGTCGGTCGCTGGAGTCTCGCGCATGCTCGCGCGATGGCTCCACGCGCCCGAGACCGAGGTCATCGCGTATCCATCGCGCTGGCCGCGACTCGCGATCGTCGCCGCGCTCCTCGTCGTCCTCGCGGGCGGCGGAGCGTTCGCGTGGACCCAGCTCCGCTCCACCGACGAGCCCCGCGCCGTCGCGGCACAGGCAACGGTCTCGCCGGTCGGCGTCGCGAGCGACAAGACGGGCAGCGCCGCGAAAGGCAACGCGACCGACAACGCGACCGACGACGCGACCGACGACGCGACCGATGACACGACCGACGACTCGACCGATAGCGAGCCCGACGAGATCGCGGTCGCCGATCCGAAACACCCGCCGCGCAAACGGCCCCCTCACACCGCTGGACGAAAGAAGAAGGGGAAGCGCGCCGAGACCCGCGTGGCGATCGAGTCGCCACCGACGCCGGCCCCTCCGGCTCCGACGCCCGTGCCTACGCCCACGCCACCATCGCTGCCGATCACCGGCAAGGTTCAACGTGTCGCGGTCTCGGGCGCGTTGTCACAGACAGACGTACGCCGCGCGATCCAGCGCATCGAGCCCGCGCTGCGGCGCTGCACGGCCTCGGCCCACGGCACGGCGCAGATCCGATTCACCGTCGACAACTCGCGACGTCCGCGAGGCGTTCACGGCAGCGGTGCACCCGACGCGACGCTGACGTGCCTGGTCTCCGCGCTCGGTACCGCACGCATGGAGGTCGCGCCCGACGTCGGGGACGCGGAGGTCGTGGTCGACATCGTATTCTCGAGCCCCACATGAGACGGCCGCTCGTCCTCTTGTTCGCCGCAGCGGGATGTCTCGATGTGATCGGCCCCGACGTCGGCCCTCTCGCGTCCACGAGCACCGATGGCTCGACGGGCTGCGCGGTTGATTCGAACCCGAGCCTCGACATCTCGTTCGAGGTCGACATCCTCGGCGGCGTGTTCCGTCGCGGCGGCTGCGACGACTGTCACACCTCGGATGGCCTCGGTCTGCGCCAGAGCGGACTCGATCTTCGCTCGTACACGACGCTCCGCACCGGTGGTGGCCGCTCCGGTGCGAGCATCGTGATCGATCGCGATCCATGCGCGAGCATCCTCGTGCAGAAGATCGAGCCCGGCCCGCCGTTCGGCCGCCGGATGCCGTACAACGGCCCGCCGTACCTCTCGACAACCGACATCCAACTCGTGCGCGATTGGATCTCCGAGGGAGCACGGGACAACTGACGTGCGGTCGCTGGTCGTGTTCGTCGTGTTCGTTCTCGCTCCGGTCGCGCGCGCGCAACCCGTGGAGCCCGTGCCCGCACCCGCGTCGATCGACGCCGGTGTTCCCGCGGACGCACCCACCGATGCCGCGCCGCTCGCCGAGCCGGTCGAGCCCGCGCCACCCGCGCCGGTCGAGAGTCGCGAGCGAACGTTCGCGGGCTCGCTCCAGCTCGACTACCTCGCGGTCCCCACCGATCGCGACGCACGCGCGAAGGTGTTCGATGGCGCGACCGCCGAGATCTCGCTCAAGGTGACGCAGGAGCTCGGGAGCTACGCGACGGCGAGCGTGAAGGTCTGCTTCGCGTGCCACGGCTTCGAGGTCGGCATGGGCGTCGTCGAGCTGCGTGCGAATCGCGCGTTTCGCGTGCGCATCGGTCGCATGACGCCCGCGTTTGGCAGCTTTCCACAGCGCCACGATCCGGCGAACCACCTCACGAGCGACAAGCCACTCGCCTACGACATGGGGCGCATGCTCGCGCGCACGGAGTGGAACGAGGGCATCCTGCCCGCGCCCTGGGTCGACAACGGCGTCGAGATCGCCGGCACGAAGTTCTGGGACGGTGGTCAGCTCGACTACGCGCTGTGGGCGGTCAGCGGCCCCAAAGGCAGCCCCGATGCGGCGGACTTCGACTTCACCCTCTCGCGCGCGCCCGAGCAGTACTACGTGGACAACAACTCGGAGCCATCGATCGGCGGCCGCGCCTCGCTCGCTCTCGAGCTCTCGGAGGCGACCACGCTCGCGATCGGCGCGTCCGCGATGGGTGGCCGCTACGATCCCGCGCGCGATCTGTCGTTCCTGATCGCCGGCATCGACTTCGCGCTCACGCTCGGTGCCATCGCCGTGCGCGCAGAGTATCTGGTGAAGCGCGTCGAGATGGCGCTCGGCGACGATCCGGGCTCGCGCTTCAAGTACGGCCCCTCCGCGGATGGAACGTTCGACAACTTCTTCGTCAAGGATGGTTTCTACGCCGAGACCGAGCTCCCCGTCGGGCCCGTCACCGGCATCCTCCGCGTCGACGGCCTTCGACGCTCCGGTAACGTCGTGCGGACGAGCCTGCTCGAGTCATCGAGCTACTTGCTGCGCTACACGTTCGGCATCGCATATCGCATGCGTTCGAAGATCACGCTGAAGACCTCGATCGAGCTGTATCGCAGCAAAGAGCTCGGCAACGACATCGCTCTGCATCTCGGACTGGCGACACCGTTCTGACCTACAATGGTCACGTGTCACGGGTCGTACGAGCTGGGTGGCTCGTTGTCGCTGCCTGCAGACGCGTCGGCTTCGACTCGGCGTCGATCGACGACGTCGACGACGACTGACGACGCGCAGATCGTGCGCGTTTCCGAGCGCGTTTCGTGGCACCCGGGATGCAGAAGCTCCCGGCATGAAGAGCGAGAAGCTTCTCGACGCGATCCTCGAGCTCACTCCGATCATTCGCTATGCCGCGCTGCATCTCGGTGGGGGCGAACCAGTCCTTCGCGAGCGCATCGGCAACCCGGGCGCATCCGCGGAGAGCGAGCGATGGGACGAGCTCGTCGTCAACCCCGTGCTGATCGAGCTCGCGGCTCGTCGCGGCGACGTCGACTGCGATGGGCTCGACTACCTGCTCGTTCGCTACCGGCGCTTCTTCAACCTCGTAATGCCGCTCGAGGGCGGACACCTGTCGGTGATCCTCGATCCCGATGCCGACCCGCTCCCGTTCGTGTCGCCGATTCGCGAGATCGCGCACACGTTCGGCGCTGCGTCGCGCCCGCGGGTGTGAGGCACCAGGTCACGTGCCCGCACGTCCCGCGAGCGTCGTCACGACGAGCTCGTTCTCGATCTCGATCGCGCGGGCTTGCCCGAGAGATCTGCAGCGGTGGCGAGGACACGCTTGCGGAGCCACTGATGCGCGGGGTCCGACGCGATTCGAGGATGCCAGACCTGACAGATCGTATACGACGGCAACGCCAGCGGCGGTCGAAGGACCTGGAGGCGGAACCGCTCGGCATACGCATTCGCCAGCCGTTCCGAGATCGTGACGACGCAGTTGCTTCGCGACACGAGATCCATCGCCACGACAAAGTACGGGACGAAGCGCGTCACCCGGCGGACCAGCCCTCGCTCGGCCAGCGCGGTGTCGACCGTACTGCCCTCGCGGCCACGCGGCGCCACCAACACGTGCTTCATCGCGAGGAAGCACTTCATCGTCATCGTCCCCTTCACCATCGGGTGCCCCTTCCGGACCACGCACGCGAAGCGCTCCTGAAACAGCGCCTGCGTCCGGAACTCCGGTGGCAGATCGGGAAACACGCCGAGCGCGAGGTCGACCCGTCCGTCGCGAAGAGTGCTCGCGTCGTCGGCGCTGATCGGCAAGAACCGCAGGCTCGCGTTGGGAGCTTCCTTCGAGAGCAGGCCCCCGATCCCGGTTCCGAGGAGCGAGAGCACGTGATCGGTTGCGTGAATCGTGAACGCGCGTGTCGTCGTCGCCGGATCGAACGCGCGCTCGGGATCGAGGACGGACTTCGCGCCATCCGCGAGCTCGCGAACCCGCTCTCGCAAGGCGAGTGCACGCTCGCTCAGCTGCCAGTCCTGACCCGCGCGGACCAAGATCGGATCGTTCATCTGCGCCCGCAGCCGCGCGAGCGCGTGACTCATCGCTGGCTTGCTGATGCCGACCTGCTCGGCCGCGCGGCTCACGCTGCCGGTGCCGAGGATGGCGTCGAGTACCGCTAGAAGGTTGAGATCGATCGGCGAGACCTTCATACCGGCGACGGTACCCCGGCGCCTTGCCGCCGGAGCACGGAGAGTCCGAACTGGCGGGTGCCGATCGCCTTCGCCATCGACACCCATAGCAGCGTGATCGGCTCGAGCAGTCGAGACGAGGCCAACCCGCCGACCTCGATCGCGTCGAGTCCCACGTCGCGCGCCAACTCGACGACGATGGCACGCGCGTCCGCGTCGTCACCGGCTACGAAGTTCGTCGCCGGCTGACCGTCGAAGATCGCGTTGTCGAGCGTCTCCGCACCTTGCTGGTTGAACGAGCGAACGACACGTGCGCCGGGCAGCGCCTTCGCGAGCTCCTCCGACGAGGACGTCGTGTGGCCGTATTGGAGGGTGAAGCCTTTGCCGATCGCGTTCGTGCAGTCGATGACGATCTTCTGGTCGAGCGCTCCGAGGGTTGCCGCGATGCTCGGCACCGCGCCGGCGGGCACCGCGAGCACGACGATCTCCGCGCTCGCGGCGGCGCCGGCGACCGGTACCGCGCGAGCGCCGAGCCCGACCAGCTCCTGGACGTCGGCGGTCTCGGGATCTCGCACCGCCAGACTCACGCGGTGGCCCGCAGTCAGCCAGCCACGCGCGAGCGCGCCGCCGATGTTGCCGCTGCCGACGATCGCGATCGACCGTGGATGATTACTGGTCTCCCGACGAACACGATCTGCGTCGGTGCGCCTCGAGAGCGCGAATCCGAACTGACGACCATGCCCGTATTGCAGCGCGAGCTTGATCCACAGCAGCGCCAAGGGCTCGAGCTCGCGTGCTCGAGCGAGCGCGGGGAGCGTGACCGCCTCGAAGCCGAGAGCGGTCGCGAGCTGCGCGGTCATCGCGACGGCCTCGACGTCGTCGCCCGCCACCGGCATCACGAGACGCCGCTCCCCGTAGCGCGGATTCGCCATGTTCTCGATCCCGGTCGTGTTGAATGCCTTGACGACCCGCGCACCGGTCGCGAGCGCCGCGATCTGCTCGGCTCCCGACGTGGTGTGGCCGACCGCGAGCGTGAAGCCAGGACCGATCGGATTGGTGACATCGATCAGGACGCGGCCCGCAAGGTCACCCGCCGCCGAGAGTGCGTCGCCCACGGCTGCCCACGGCGTCGCGAGCACCACGACGGAGGCGCCTTCGACAGCGTCGCGCACCGACGCCGCTTTCCCAGCGTGAGCCGCCGGGTTCCTCACGCCGTAGGTGATGTCGTGCCCGGCCGTCGTCCAACTACTTCCGAGGGTCGTACCGACGCGTCCCCCGCCGATGATCGCTATGCGCATGTCCTCATCGTGCCCTCTCGCGTGGTGCCGACCAAGATCCACCGGCGAACACTCGACATGCATTTGCTGCAACCTGGGTGTTCATGGCGCTGCGTTGACGAGTCCGCTGCAAGTGCGGAGGCTGCAACTCGCAGTTCAACCCGATGCGAATCGTCAAGGAGCACCAGCAATGAGCCTCAAAGATCCAAACGTCGTCAACTCGAAGCGCGCGAAGCGCGTGGCGATCGTGATCGCGAACCCCGCCGTGTCGACCACCACTGGATGGCCGGTCGGGTTCTGGTGGAGCGAGCTAACGCACCCCTACTACGTCCTCTCGGAAGCTGGCTACGAGATCGAAGTGTTCAGTCCGAAGGGCGGCGCGTGCAAAGCCGACGCGATGAGCGACCCGCGCGATCCGAGCGGCTACTCGGCGAGTGACCTCATCAGCCTCGGGTTCTACTCGACCCCGAAACTCGCGGCGCTGGTCGAGAACACCAAACCAGTGGCCACGATCGACGTCACGCGGTTCGACGCGATCATCGTCGCGGGTGGGCAGGCGCCGATGTTCACGATGGAGAGCGCGCACGATCTCCACCAGAAGTTCGTCGAGTTCTACGAGACCGGAAAGATCGCGGTGGCGCTGTGCCACGGCGTCGCGATCCTTCGCTACGCGAAACTCTCGAACGGCCAGTATCTCGCGAAGGGAAAGACGGTCACCGGCTTTGCCAACGTCGAGGAGGACTTCGCGGATAACGCCGTGTGGGACGCGAAGATGCTCTCGCGCGACAAGCACGTCATGCCGTGGCGAATCGAGGACGAGCTGAAGAAGCTCGGTGCCAACTTCATCCAAGCCGGTCTGTGGCGCGGCTATGCCGTTCGCGACGGTAACCTGATCACGGGGCAACAGAACTTCTCGGGCGAGGAGACCGCGCGCCTCCTCGTCGAGACCCTCGGACGCTGAGCCGATCGAGTGCCCGTGAACGCACTGGCTGGCCGCAGCCGACTTTCCACGCGGCCGAGCGAGCACACGGTGATCGTGCGATTCGAGATGGCGCTCTGAACGCGATGACGAGCACCGAGGTCCTGGTCGTTGGAAAACTTGGCGGTGCGTCGGCGGGGTTGGCGTTCCCAGGGTGCCGGCATCACCGGATTTCCAGGCCTTACGCGGGCACGCGAGATGCTCGAAGGCAGGGGATGCACTACCCGATGGAATCGCTGGTGGGTGAAGGGGGCATGGGTGTCGTCTACGCGACTCGCGACGCGCGTGGGACCGAGGCCGTCCTCAAGCGGCTGCACCGGTCGCTGCGCTCCGACCCGGCGAGTGTCCAGCAGTTCATCGACGAGGCAGACCTGTTGAGCCGCGTCCGTCATCACAACGTGGTCCGCGTCGTCGACCACGGCCGGGATGACCAAGGGCCGTTCCTCGTCATGTCACGTGCTACCGGCCAGACGCTGTCGGCGATCCTCGATCGCGACGGCGCGTTCCAGCCGCGACGCGCCTTCGCGATCGCATCGCAGATCCTCGCGGGTGTGGCCGCGATCCACGGCGAGGGGATCGTGCACGGCGACATCAAGAGCAGCAACGTGCTGATCGATGACAACGATCGCGTGACGATCATCGACTTCGGCCTTGCTCGACAGATGTCGACGACGGGCTCGGAATCGACCTTGGCGTGGTCACGCGTGATCGCGGGAACCCCTGCCTACATGGCGCCCGAGCTGGTCGCTGGTGCTGCTCCATCGCGCGCCACGGATACCTACGCGATCGGCGTGATCGTCTACGAGATGCTGACCGGCAACACGGTGTTCGCGAGCTCCTCCAACATTCTCGATGCGCAGCGCTTCGAAGCTGCGGTCGCGCCTTCGCAACGCGCCACCGGATCGTGCCTCTCGCCACAGGTCGATCGGTTCGTGCTTCGCGCTCTCGAGAAGGTCCCGACGGATCGATTTCGCAGCGCGACGGAGATGGCGCAGGCGCTCGATCGCCTCGTGGCTAGCGAATGGCAAGCCACGACGGTCGTGATGGAGAGAACGCTTCCGAGCTCGAGCTCGAGCGACGCCGCAGAGACGATCGTCGACGCGCTCGATCGAGCGGGACAGATGATCGACGCACGGTGCCCGGAGCGCGCGATCGATCTGCTCGAGCACGCCACCACCAAGGTGGACTCGCCCGACGTCTGGCGCGTCGAGATGGTGCTCGCCGCGCTGTATGTCTCGCTCGGTCAGCGCGAGCGTGGCCGCGACATCGTCGCCTCCGCCTTCGCCCACGCGCGCGAGACGCGATGCCCGAACGCGATCGCACGCACCACCGCCCTCGCCCGCCGGCTCGGCGTTCCGACCACGCGACCGCGCCGGATGGCGCGCGGCAGCGGCCGCTTCGAAGTCTGAGCCCGAAAACGACTCGAGCGGCATCGCTGCCGCTCGGTGTTCGTGCGTCGCTGAGGGGGCAACGCTTCCGTGTTCTCGTGCGCGAAGGGGGACTCGAACCCCCACGGTGTTACCCACTAGCACCTCAAGCTAGCGCGTCTACCAATTCCGCCATCCGCGCATTCGGTTGTCAGGGCCAAGAGAGGTAGCGTTCTACATCTCGGCTGTCAAGCGCCCGTGGCGCGTGCATAGTACCTGCTCGTGTACTCGCCCGATCGCCCCAGCCCCGCGCCGCCGTTATCGCGCGCGAGCCTCGTGATCGGCCTGTACGCCGCGATGGCGCTGGTCGGGTTGCTGGTCGCCGCCGGGCGCGGGGATCCCAATGTCTTCGTCTTCGGGACCGTCCCCCGGTGGCTGCTGGCGGCCGGACCGATCATCGGCGTCCTCGTCGGGCTCGTGGTCGTGTGGTTGTCCCGGCTGGCGACCAAGCGCTGGCAGTGGGCCCGTGACCTCCACGGCAGCTTCAAGGATCTGCTCGGTCCGCTGACCTCGCGCGACATCGTGATTCTCGCTCTCGCGAGCTCGGTGGGCGAAGAGGTGCTGTTCCGTGGGGCGCTGCTCCCGTGGCTGGGCATCTGGGTGCAGGCCGCGATCTTCGCGATGCTGCACGTCGGGCCGAGCAAGCGGTTCTTGCCGTGGACGGCGATGGCGCTCGTGATGGGCCTCGGGTTCGGCGAGCTGGCCGTGGTGACCGGGACGTTGGCGGCGCCGATCGCGACCCACTTCGTGATCAACTTTTTGAACCTCCGGCACATCGTGCGGACCGAAGTGGCCCGCCGGTCTGCCGAGAAGTTGCTCTCGTCGTCGGCGGCTGCCTAGCCTCGGGGATGCTGCGTACGTGCATGAAGGCCGCGTTGGCCTGGGTGGTCGCGTTTGTCGTCGGGTTCGCGGTCATGGGCGTCGCGCGAGCAGACGAGACCTCGGCCACCGACAAGCTGCGGATCCTGTACTCGACGCGGTTCACGTTCACCGAGGACGGGCTCCCGCTGATCACGGTCGAGATCATGGGTGGCAAGCGCGAAGCGAAGCTGCGCGCGAAGGGCGGTGTGGTCGTGCGCCCCGACGGAGCGGGTGGCTCGACGATCGAAGCGGACGCCGGTGAGGCATGGACGATCAGCGCGGAGAACACGAAGCCCGCGGTGATCCAGGAGTGGACGGTGGTCGAGACGCTCGCGCCCGACGACACCGCCGGGATCACGGCTGCGATGGCGCGGTGGAAGGATCGAGGGTTCGATCCGCGATCCTTCGAGATCGGGACGGTGTTCGGCGTCGACGGCGAGGTGATCGATACGCGCGAGACCCGCATCGCGATCGATCCGGTCGCGAACGGCAAGGGCACCGCGCGCTCCACGGAGCATGCGAAGCGGTTCGGCGTGCAGACGCAGGTGCATCGCGAGCTCGTGCGGCGTCCGAGCGGGACGATCGTCGCGCGCGCGGGCGGGACGCTGATCAAGAACCCCGGCGTCCTGTGGTTCGCGCCGAAGAAGTCCGGCGAGACGCTGACCGTCGCGGACGTGCCGACGGGCACCGGCGGATCGCAGATGGAGACGGGCAAAGAGGACCGGCGCTACTGGGGCTCGGTCTACGTGACGCTCGATCACGACGGATCACTGCTCGTCGCGAACGCCGTCCCCGAGGACAAGCTGCTCGCGGGCCTCGTACCGGCCGAGATGTATCCCGATGCGCCGGCGTCCGCGCTCGAAGCGCAGGCGATCGCGGCGCGCACGGAGCTGTTGCAGAAGATCGGGCGGCGCAACCTGACCGATCCGTTCCTCTTGTGCTCGACGCAGCAATGCCAGGTGTACGCGGGCGCGGGCAAAGAAGATCCGCGCACGACGAAGGCGGTCGAGCGCACGCGCGGCATCGTGCTGCTTCGCGATGGCGGCGGGATGGTCGACATCCGCTACAGCGCGTCGTGCGGTGGTCACACCGAGGACAACGATGCGATCTGGGGCGGCGAGCCGGACCCGTCGCTGCGCGGCCGCGACGACACGCCGAAGGCGAACATGTCCAAGGTCAGCGACGCGAGCGTGGCCGACTTTCTCGCCGACGATCACGACGCGTGGTGCAGCAAGCCCAAGCTCGGGCAGAAGAGCTTCCGCTGGACCGAGCGCATGCGCGCCGACGATCTATCCGCGCGCCTCGCGATCGACTATCCCGAGATCGGCCGCGTGAAGTCGCTGACGCCGAAGACGCGCGGCGTGTCGGGACGCATCGGCGTGATCTCGATCAAGGGCGACAAGGGCTCCGTCGACATCGCGGGCGACCTCAAGATCCGCCGCACGCTCGGCGGCCTCAAGTCCACGCTGTTCACCGTGAAGCGCGATGGCGACACGTTCGTGTTCGAGGGCGCGGGCTTCGGTCACGGCGTCGGGATGTGCCAGATGGGCGCGATCGGGATGGCGAACGCGGGCCGCACGCACGACAAGATCCTCGGCCACTACTACCGCGGCACGCACATTCACAAGCTGTATTAGAACCGGCCCGCGATCGCGGCGCCCGCGCTCGTCCCGTCGACGAACGGCACGACCGCGGCATCGCGCGAGCGCAGGTACAGGATCGTCGTCGGGATCGCGAGCACGAGGCCCGCACCGCCGACGATCGCCGACAGCTTCCAGAACAGCGTCGCCTTGCTCTGCTTGTCGACGACGTCGTCGTAGTAGTAGCCGCCCGAATCCTCGACGGCGACCTGCACCTGACCGTTGTAGACGATCGATGCCGTGCCGAAGCCGATGCCGGTCGCGAGCAACAGCCCCGTCGGAATCGCGAGCGCATAGAACGCGGTCGAGCGCTTCGGCGGCGCATCGACGAGCGGCCCGGCGACATCGCGCGAGTAGATCGGCGTCGCGTCGTTCGTGGTCGCGCCACCTGCGGTCGCGCCACTCGGGCTCGAGCCGTTCGTCGGGGTCGGTACGCCGGTCGCTGCGAGCTCGACGAGCGTGTTGCCATAGCGATCGAGCACGAGGACCGCGGTGCCTCTCCCGCGAACGAGCGCGCCGCGATCGACGATCGACGATCCCGCACCCTCGTCCCGCATGCGCGCACTCCGCGCGAGCGAGAGCGGATCGCTGATCACACGCAGCCGCACGTAGTCGGAGACAACTTCGGCGGCGACATCGAGCGGACCGTTCGCGGTGATGAAGCTCTTCGCTGCATCGAACGGCGCGCGCAGCTTGGGCGACACACCGGCTTCGAGCGCGGCCTTCGGCTCGAGCGCGATCCACGCGCGGTAGTACTTCTCGGCGTCGTCGGTCTTGCCCAGCGCCACGGCGGACGCGCCGAGCAGCTTGTAGATGTCGCGCACGGCCGCGGGCGAGTTGCCGCCGGCCTCCAGCGCGGCGATCAGCAATCGCTGCGCGTCGTCGTAGCGGACCTCGTCGATCGCCGCGCGCGCCTGCGCGAGCTGCGGAGCATCCGCGTGCGCGCGCGGACACATCGCGAGCACGGCAACGAGCGCGACTGCGCTGACATGTCGCGAAGCGCTCACCACGTGAGCTTGCCGAGGTTCGTCGCCTTGCCGTTCTCGACGACGATCGTCTTCGTCTTCGATCGACCGTCGTCGAGCACCGCGCGCAGCTCGTGCGTGCCCGCCGACACCTTGAGGTTGAAGAACGGGGTCTCGCCGAGTCGATTCCCGTCGAGCCAGATGACGGCGAACGGCGTGGAGTCGACGGACAGCAGTCCATCGCCCACTGCCGCCGGAGGCGTCGTCGCCGCGCGGCGCGTGACCTTCGCGTCGGCCTTCGAACCGGCGGGCTTGGTGTCGGCTCTCGTCGCTGTGGGCTTCGCCCCGGCGGTCTTCGGGCTCGTCGTCGGCGTCGCCGTGGTGCCATCGGTGGCATCGGTCGTGCCGTTCGTGTCGGTGGCGTCGCTGTCCCCGGTCGTGTCGCTGTCGTCGGTCGTGTCGGGCTTGGAGCTCGTCGAGTCGGGCGCGGCACCGTGGATCGAATCGCGGATCGCTTCAGCGCGCTTGCCCCACTTCGAGATCGCCTCGAGCGACTCCATCGCCTGATCGATCCGGCCATACTTCGTCGCCTGCTCGACGGCCTCGCCGGCCTTTCGTAGACCCGTCTCGAGCGAGCCGAGGCTCTCGTCGGTCGCGCTCGTGACGACCGACTCGTCCGATGGCGACGATGTCTCGCGCGCGTCCGGCGTACGCGTCACCGCGATCGCGACGATCGCTCCCGCGAGCACGAGTCCGCCCGCGATGATCCACGGCGCCTTCGATCGCGAACGGCTCGCTCCGAGCGCCTCCCGCGTCGACGACGAGTCCGGCGTCGTCGACGCGGATCGCGCGACCGACGCTGGCGCATCCGGCGAGTTGCGCACCACGGGCTTCGCATCGGAGCGCAGGCGCACCGTCGAGCCCGCACCCGTGTGCATCGGGACGTCCGCCGTCGAACCGGCGTTCGTGCGCATCGGCGCGAGGTCCGCCGTCGAGCCGGCGTTCGTGCGCATCGGCGCGAGGTCCGCCGTCGATCCCGCTTTGTCCTCGATCGTATCCGCGGCGGTCGGCTCGATGCCGGGGTGCGAGCGGCGCGTGATCGCGCTCGCGATCTCGCGCTGACGCTCGACCAGCGTGCCGCCGCAGTGCAGGCGCACGAAGTCCGCGATCTCTCCCGCGTCGAACGCGCCGCCGATCGGCTCGACCGCGTTGCGTAGCGCTTCGCCGAGGGCGCGGGCGCTGCGGAAGCGCAGCTTCTTGTCGCGAGCGAGCGCGCTGCCGATCACCGCATCGATCGATGCGGGGAAGCCGAACGGCGCGAGCGGTGGGATCGGCGCTTCGGTGATCGCCTTCCAGACCAGGAAGTCCGTCTCGCGATCGAACAGCGCCTTGCCCGTGAGCGACTCCCACAGGACCACGCCGAGCGCGAACACGTCGGAGCGAGCATCGACCTCTTCGCCCTGGATCTGCTCGGGCGACATGTACGGCAGCTTTCCCTTGAGCACACCGGTGCGCGTGCGCGGGCCGTCTTTGAGCATCTTCGCGATGCCGAAATCGAGCACCTTGCACGTGCCGTCGGTGGTCACGAACAGGTTCTGCGGCGAGACGTCGCGATGCACGACCGGCGTCGCGTTGCCGTCGAGGTCGCGCAGCTCGTGCGCGAAGTGGAGACCATCGCACGCTTGCGCGATCACGCCGGCGGCGAGGCGCAGCGTGGTGTGATCGCGGGGGAGCTTGCGAACGAGCTCGCTCCAGGTGACGCCCTCGAGGTACTCCATCGCGAGGAACAGATCGCCGTCTGCCTCGCCGAGCTCGTGGACCTGGCAGATGTTCGCGTGCGCGAGCTGCGCGGCGATGCGGCCCTCGTTGAGGAACATCTCCGCGAACAGCTTGTCCTCGGCGAGGTGCGGGAGGATGCGCTTGATCGCGACGAGCTTCGCGAAGCCGCCCACGCCGTGCAGACGGCCGAGGTACAGCTCCGCCATGCCGCCTCTTGCGAGCTCGATGAGAAGCTCGTAGCGACCGACGCTCTGCTCGCGCGCGGCTCCCACGTGCCGATGGTAGCTCAGCTCTTGACGACGATCTCGGCGTTCGGTGCGAGCGTGACGCGTGTCCCACCACCGCCGGGCGCGCGCTCGATGAGGCGAGGCCCCGCGAGCCCCGCGTCGACGAGGTCGCGCCGGCACCGCGAGATCAGCATGTTGATCTCCGGGCGGCTCACCGCGGGGTTGCGCGGCCAGACGACGGAGCGGACAGTGTCGTCATCGACGAACTCGCCCGCCTTGTGGCCCTCGGGTGGCCGCAGCAGCGCGTTCATCAGATCGAAGCGGCGATCGCTGAGGTAGACCGCGCGGTCGCCGGTCGCCATCGTGAACACCACGCGCCCGCCGCGCGGGAGCATCTCGATCTCCACGCGCGTCGGCAGATCCGCGCCTTTGGCGACGGCGGTAGTGGCGGCCACGCGGTCCTCGGCGATCACGAAGGTTTCGCCGCGGCACGCGAGCGTGTCACCGACGACGAGCGGCTCGAGCACGCCCTCGTCGATCGCTTCGTCATTCTTCGTCGCGTTACCCGTGCGCAGCTCGACGAACAGCTCGCCTGCGACGACGTGCAAGGCGAGCAGCCCCGTCGGCCACTTCTTGACGATGAGATCGTCGGTGTCACCGCCGCCGATCACGAACGGCGTGTGCGCGATGCCGAAGCTGCCGCCGCGCGCGCGCTCGAGGACGTAGCCACCGCGCTTGTCCTTGTCGGGCGGCTGCGCTTCGATCTTCGCGGTGAGCTCGAGGCCCGGGATGCCGAGGACATCTCCGTCGGCGAGGAGCTGCGGCTTGTCGCTCGGCTTGCCGTTGATCTCGATCGGCGCACGGCCGAGCGGAACGCACTCGACGCCTTCGGACGTGATCCGCACGAGCGCATGACGGCGGCTGACGCTCGGATCGAGCGCGACGAGATCGCAGTCCTTCTGTCGACCGATCAACACGCCACTCGGGCCCACACGGCGCGACGGACCGTCCCGCATGACGAGAACGCAGCGCAGGCGCGGAGGCTCGATCGACACGATTCGGGATGGTAGCGTGCCCGCGTGCGCCTCGCGTCGTTTCTCGTGATCTCGCTCGCGGCGTGCGAACCGGACTACAGCGACACCGCGTTTCGCTGCGACGACACCCACGGCTGCCCCGACGAGCAGACCTGTGTCTACGGGCGCTGCCGTCGCGGCGGCTTCGTCGGACGCGTGCAATGCGGCGCGACATCGTGCATGGAGTCCGAGCAGTGCTGCTCCTCGGGCGCGGCGGGAACGCGCTGCATCCCCGCGGGCGACGTGTGCAACGGCGACTCGGCGCTGTGCGATTCCCTCGACGATTGCCAGCCGGGCGACGAGTGCTGCGCCGGCGACACCGCCTCGTGCGCCGCGGCGTGCCCCGAGGACGAGACCCAGTGCACCACGAACAGCGATTGCCCCGCGGGCACCGAGCCGTTCTGCTGTGACAACACGGGCTCGCCGTTCAAGAAGTGCAAACAGTCCGCGTGCTGATGTCGGCCTGATGTCGGGCGGCGAGGCGTCCTGGCCTACGATGGCGCTATGAAGCTCATCTTCGTTGCCTTGCTCGCCTTCGCCCCCACTCTCGTCGCCTGTAGCAGCGACGCCGATTCGTGTAGCGGCGACAACTGCGTGTGTACCGACGACTGCGAGCACACGTGCGCCGACGGCGCCGCCACGTGCCACATCCAAGGTGCCCCGGGTCACGACGTCGACGTGACCTGCACGAACAACGCGGATTGCCACGTCGAGTGCAGCTCGGCGAGCTCGTGCGCGGTCGATTGCGGCGGCAGCGACGACTGCAACGTCACGTGTCCAGCCTCCGGTTGCACCGTCACCAACTGCGTCGATTGCAGCGTCACGTGTGGACTGACCGGCGCGGTCGCCACGCACAACGGCACGACCGCGACCTGCCCGTAAACACCGCTTCACACGGCGGGGCGCTACGCTGAGCACATGGCACTTGGCCGTGCCCTTCGCCATCGCAACTACCGGCTGTTCTTCGCCGGGCAGGGCGTCTCGCTCGTCGGGACGTGGCTGACCAAGTTCGCGATCGCGTGGATGGCGTACAAGCTCACCGGCTCGGCGTTCATGCTCGGGCTCGTCGCGTTCGCGAGCAACGCACCGACGTCCTTGTTCGCGCCGATCGCGGGCGTGCTCGTGGATCGCTGGAACCGCCAGCGCGTCATCTTGATCACGCAGATCCTCGCGGGGCTGCAGTCCGCGGCGCTCGCGGTGTTCGCGTTCGCGGACGCAATGACGGTGTGGCACCTGATGGTCCTCGGAGCGCTGCAAGGCGTGATCAACGCGTTCGACATGCCCGCGCGGCAGTCGTTCTTGCGCGAGATGATCGACGACCCGGGGGATCTCCCGAACGCGATCGCGCTCAACTCCGCGGTCGTCAACATCGCCAAGCTCTCGGGCCCGGTGTTCGCCGCGGCGCTCGTCGGGCTCGTCGGAGAAGCGTGGTGCTTCGCGATCGATGCGGCCACGTACATCGCCGTCGTCGCGTCCTTGCTCGCGATCCGCGTGCGCCCCGCGCCGCCGCGCGAGCACGGCTCGGTCGTGGCGCAGTTCCGCGCCGGCTTTCGCTACATCCGCTCGACGCCGATCGTGCGCGACGTCCTCGTGCAGCTCGCGGTCAACAGCGTGCTCGCCGGCGCGTACCTGCAGCTATTGCCCGCTGTCGCCGCGGAGCAAGTCGGCCACGGTCCGTACACGCTCGGCATCTTGATGGCGGCCGGTGGATTCGGCGCGCTTGTCGGCACGCTGTATCTCGCGAGTCGAACCACCGTCGACGGTCTGCGCCAGGTCGTGCTGCAGAGCCGCATCGTGCTCGGCTGCGCGATGGTGCTTCTCCTCGTCGCGACGACGACGTGGCTCGCGGCGCCCGTCGTGTTCGTCATGGGCGGCGCGCTGATGATCCAGCTCGCGGGCACGAACACGATCATCCAGACCGTCGGTGACCCGGCGATGCTCGGGCGCGTGATGTCGATGTACGCGATCGCGAACTCCGGCGGTGTCCCCGTCGGTGCGATCGTCGAGGGCACGATCGCCGAGTACGTCGGAGCCGCGCACACGCTCGCCGGTGCCGGCGTTCTCGTCGTGATCGTGACCCTGGTGTTTCGCCGTAACACGTCGATGACAGAGCCGCCCGAAGCGACGATCGATCAACCATCGAAGGTAGCGGCGTAGTATCTGGGCGTCATGACCCAGCTCCTCCCGACGACGATGGTGGGCTCGTATCCGCGACCCGCATGGTTCACGCAGCAGCTCGCCGGCAAGGACGTGCTCGAAGCGTTCAAGGTCGCTTCGCACGCCGAAGCATTTCACGATGCCACGCGCGTCGTCATCCAGGATCAGGAGATGGCGGGTCTCGACATCTTGTCCGACGGACAGATGTGGTTCGACGACTACCCCATGGGCATCGGTTCGTTCCTCTGGTACTGGCTCGAGCGGACGCGCGGTTTCTCGTCGGAGAAGCTGCCGCATCCGGCGGCGTCGAAGGCCAAGGGCCGCGACGTGTGGGCGCTCGAGGAAGCGGGCGGCGTCGCCGTCGATGGTCCGATCGAACGCGGCCCGGTGCGCATGGGCCTCATCTATCGCTGGGCACAAGCGCACACGCAGCGCCCGATCAAAGCGTGCATCGGCGCCGGTCCGGTGCAGCTCTCGACGCTCGCGCACTTCCGCGGTGGTCCCGTGAAGAATCGCTACGAGCTGTCGCGTGCGCTCGCCGACGTGTTCCGCGCCGAGATCGCCGACGTCGTCGGAGCCGGATGCAAGCACGTCCAGCTCGAGGATCTCGGCGCGTGGATGCCGCATCTCTCGGGCGAGAAAGACTACGCGTGGGTGACCGAGATCGTCGATCGCACGATGGCCGAGATCCCCGCAGGCGTCGAACGCTCGTGGCACTTCTGTATGGGCAATGCGTGGGGCAACAAGCTCGAAGGCATGACGGCCGGTGGCTATCGCGAGATCATGCCGCACTACCACTCCGCGAAGGTCGACGCGTACGTGCTCGACTTCGCGTGCCGCGAGATGGAGGACGCGGATCTCTTGCGCGCCCTGCCCTCCGACAAGCGCGCGCATGTCGGCGTCATCGATGTCCGCACGCTCGAGATCGAGCACCCGGAACAAGTCGCCGATCGCATCCGCAAGACGCTGAAGCACATCGAGGCCGAGCGCGTCACGCTGACCACGGACTGCGGTCTCAAGCAGCTCCCTCGAACGGTCGCGCTCCAGAAGCTGCGCGCGCTCGTCGACGGCGCGGCGATCGTGCGCCGCGAGCTTCGCTGAGCGCGATCGCGCGCGCGCCGACACGCGCGGTGTGCCCGAACGCTCGATCGGCCAGGCCTGTGGGTTAACCAAATTACGGGCTTGGCCGCGCAACAATCTCGAATAGTTGGCGTGGGTATCGCAAAGATTGGTGGCTGCGGTTCGCTGGCGATCGCGGAAAGAAGTCGATTGATCGAAAGCGCCCCGGCATCCAATCCGCTCGATGGCACTCCGCAGATCCGGACGTTCCTCGAGCGCCCCACCGTTCACAGCCACATCGTCCAGTTCTACGAGCGCGAGACCGCGCTGATCGAGAACGTCGTCGAGTTCATGGTCGCGGGGCTGCGCGCCGGCGAGCCGGTGATCGCGATCGCGACGCCGGAGCATCGAGCCGCGTTCGCGGAGGGACTCGGGCGTCACGGGTTCGGCGAGCACACCACCGAGCACGGCATCACGCTCCTCGACGCACGCGAGACGCTCGCGACGTTCATGGAGGGTGATGCCCCCAGGTACGGAGCGTTCTTCGACGCGATCGGCACGTGCATCGAGCGAGCGCTCCAGGCCCGGCCCGCGGCGCGAGTGCGCGCGTACGGCGAGATGGTCGATCTGTTGTGGCGCGACAACCATCGCGCAGCGGCGATCACGCTCGAGACGTACTGGAACGAGCTCGGCGAGCGCTATCCGTTCTCGCTGCTGTGCGCGTACGTGATGGACAACTTCGTGAAGGCATCGGACGCCTCCGCCTTCCGCGAGGTATGTGCGACGCATTCTCACGTGATCCCCGCCGAGAGCTACTCGCTGCTCCCCGAGGGTGAGGACCGCATGCGCGCGATCAGCGAGCTGCAGCAGCGCGCCCAGTCCCTCGCACACGAGCTCGAACACCGCAAGGAGCTCGAGAAGGCGCTGCGCGAGTCTCTCGCGCGCGAGCAACGCTTGCGCGAGCAGGCCGAGCGAAACGTCCACTTCGCCGACATCTTCGCCGGCATGCTCGGCCACGATCTGCGCAATCCCCTCGGCACGATCACGATGGGCGCGGACTACATCGTGCGGTCGAGTGGCGGCGAGCGCGTGGTCCGCGCGGCCACGCGAATCGCGACGAGTGCAGACCGCATGGAGCGGATGATCTCCCAGCTGCTCGACTTCACGCGCATTCGCGCTGCGGGCGGGCTGCAGCTCCTCCGCGATCGCATCGAGCTCGCCGAGGTCTGCGAACGCGCGAAGGACGAGATCGAAGCAGCGAATCCGCAGTGCACCATCGCGCTCGAGACCTCGGGCAACACCGATGGAATGTGGGATCGTGATCGACTGCTCCAGGTGTTCTCGAACCTCCTCGGCAACGCGGTCACCCACGGAACCTCGGGCTGCCACGTGACGATCGAAGCCGACGGTCAAGACTCGTCGACGGTGACCGCGTATGTCCGGAACGACGGCGCCGTGGATCCGACGATGCTGCCGGTGATCTTCGACCCGTTTCGCGGCGGTAAGAAGCGACACAACGCGAAGGGGCTCGGGCTCGGGCTCTACATCAGTCGTCAGATCGTGATCGCCCATGGTGGCGAGATCGCGATCACCTCCGGTCAAAGCGGCACGCTCGTCTGCATCAAGCTCCCGCGCTTCTTCACCACGACCGCGCAGAACGACAGCGTCAAGGTCTGACATGCCGAGCAAGAAGTCAGTCGTCATCATCGACGACGAGCCCGGGTTCCGCGAGATCCTGCAGGACGCGCTCGAGGACGAGGGATACATCGTCCATACCGCACCTGACGGTGTCGAGGCGCTCGCGCTCCTGCGTCAGCTCGACACTCGACCATGCATCGTGCTGTGCGATCTGCTCATGCCGCGCATGGACGGCGCGACGCTCTATCGCGAAGTGAAAGCGGACTCGACGCTGCACGACCTGACGTTCGTGTTCATGAGCACCGATCCCGTGCGCGCGATCCCGGGCGAGCAGTTCATCAAGAAGCCGCCGAACCTCCAGACGATCTTCGACATCGTGCGCAAGTGCTGCGAGTCGAGCGTCAGCAGCGTCGCCTAATCGGGCTGCACTACGAACCAGTGGTACGTGCGGTACGGCGCGTTCGCCGTGATCTCGATGCGCGTCCCCGACGGCAATGCGAGCTCGAGGTCCACCATGCGGCCGCTCGCCGGCGCGACGATCTCGCCGACTCGCGCACCATCCGCCGTCACGGCGAGTGTCACGGGCCCCTGCCCCGCACCGCCGGTTCGCAGCACGAGCTTCGCAGGCCTATTCGCATCGCGCGTGATCGTGAACGCCTCGTGCCCGCCGCGAATCGTGCGCCCGCCATCGATCACCAAGCCGCGCTCGGTCACGTCGCGCGCGACGAGCGACCACGTCGCCGTCGGCTCCGCGAACCCACGCGTCCCCAGCGCGCCCGTCCATCCGTGTGCACGCTCGCTCGCGAGATCCGCGACATCCACGCGATCGACGATGTGCCATCCACTCGTCGCACGCAGCAATCGCTCGCCGGTCCCCACGTGATCCCAGCTCGCTTCGAGTAGCTCCATGTTCTTTCCCGCCACCACCCGCTCGCGCGCGAACTGCGGTCCCCACGGCGTGTCCATCACCACGGCCCCGAGGAAGTCCGGCGCGCCCAACCACCCCGCGTAGTACGCGAAGTGCGTCGGCCGCCGCTCGACGGGCAGGCTCTCCAGATACTCGAACCGCGCGCCCGGCCCATTCGCCGCCACGCTCGTCGTGTCGTCGGTGACGAGGCCCAACATGTCGATGATGCGACCGTCTCCGTAGTACGCGATCGCTCCCGCGTCGTGCAGCATCACGCTCGCGCCCGGCAGCTTGTCGTGCACGTAGCGTCCGATCTTCACGACCTGCGCGTTCGTATCGGCGATCGCCTGCGCATACGTGATCGCGCTGACCCGATGGCGCAGAAAGCCGATCCACACGACGGCGACGACGATCACCGCGCTCGCGCCGATGGTCACCCGCGCCGACCACGCCCACCTCGCCACCGGCGCCACCGCCACGCCGACGGGGATCGCGAGCACCGGGAACATCGGCGCGATGTAGCGATACTGATGCAAGGTCCACAGCCCGCTCGACGCGAGCACCATCGCGCACCACGCGATCGGCGCACCGACGATCAGCGCCACGACTACGCGCGCGCTCGCATCGCGACGCCACGCCCACGCGACGATGCGCACGCAGCCGGCGATCCACGCGAGCCCGAACAACCGCGCTTGCGGCAACGGGCTATTGGGATCCCAGAACAGTCCCCGCACGAGCTTGCCGGCGTTCGTCGCGAGCGCGCTCGCCCACGCGCCGAGCTCGAAGCCGGGCTGGAACCACTGGCTCTTCGCGATCGCGGTGCTCGGCATCCAGTGGCCCGCGAGCACGCGATTGACCGCGAGCCACGCGATCGGCGCGATCAGCGGGACGAGCCAGCGCACGGCGGTACGCCACTGCCGCCGGCTCGCGATCGCATGCGCGACACACACGAAGCCGACGATCACCGCCGCTTCGGGACGCACGAGCGAGGTCGCGATCAAGCACGCGAGGAGCGCACGCGAAGGTCCGGGGGCATCGGTGGACGCGTTCGATGCGGTCGCCGATGCGGACGCGGTCGCCGATGCGGATGCGGTCTTCGCACGCGCGATCAGGAGCGCGATCATCGTCAGCACCAGGGCGCTCGTCAGCGCGACCTCCATGCCCGACAACGCGGTCCACGCGAACGCGGCGATCGATACGACCGTGATGCCCGCGACCACACCCACCGCTTCGCGCGCGATCACGACATCGCGCCGCGCGCTGCCCCCGATACCCGCGCGCGCATCGCCTCCGGTATCCGGGCGATCGACATCCGCGCGGGCGCCGATCGCGCGCGCGATGCGATACGCCATCACCGCGCACCACGCGTACAGCAGCGCGCACAGCACGAACGCGGCCCACACGAGCGCGTGCCCCCGCGCGCCGAGCGTCCAGAGCGGCGCGAGCACCACCGGCCACGCGATGCTCGTCGCGCCCGCGGAGTAGCCCGAGCCACCGAAGTACGTGAACGGCTGCCCGCGGCCCATCTGCTTCGCGTAGGTCAAGTAGATGTAGCTGTCGTCGAGCGGCAGCCCCATCTCCGGCGATCGACGCAGCGCGGTCGCCGCGTAGGTCCACGCGATCACCAACGCGAGCACCGCGAGCGCGAGCGGCACCGCGTGCGAGCGCAGGGCCCGTGCAGTCCGCGAGAGTGCGCTCATCGCGGTGATGGTAGTGCGAGCCCGCGCGCTATGGCCAGCCGGCGACGGGCGTACGCGGCGCGGCGAGCGCGATGTGCTGGAAGCGGAACATGCGATCGCGCTGGTAGTCACCGAGCATCTCGAGGGCGAGCTCGTTAAAGTCGAGCGAACGGACCCAGCGGAAGCCGCACTCGTAGAGGAGCGGCAGCATGTCGTCGGAGCCGTATCGGATCGGCTCGCCGAGCTCGCCGACGTAGGCGGCGGTGCGGGCGTCGTCGGGCTTGAGGTTCTGGCCGGTCGCGAGCTTCTTGCCGACGAAGTCGAACGCGACGAGCGAGCGCGGATCGAGCCCGCTCGCCAGGCGAGTCGCGGTGGCGCGGACGGCGCCTTCGGTCAGGTAGGGGACCACGCCTTCCCAGATCACGAGCGCGGGCTCGGTCGTCGAGAAGCCGTTCGCGACGAGGCGCTCGATCGGATCCTCGCGCTCGAAGTTGCACGTCACGTAGGTGGCCGCGTCGACGGGATAGCCCGAGACACGAGCGAGGCGCTCCTGCTTCGCTGCCTGCGTGGCCGGATGATCGACCTCGAAGAAGCGCACGCCCGCGCGCGGGAGGCGCGCCGCGCGCGTGTCGTAGCCGGCCCCGAGGATCACGATCTGCCGGATCGACATGCGATCGACCGCGAGCCCGACGAGGCGATCGAGGTACGCGACGCGCAGCGCCAGCCACAGCTCCATCGGCGCGAAGCGTTCGTCGAGGCGACGGGCGATCTCGTGCCCGTCGGCGCCCGCGAGCGTTTCGGCCCACGGATCGACGAACAGCGGCGTCGGCCAGTGGCTCGCGCGAGCGCGATAGGCGCACACCATCAAGGCGGTCTTGGAAGCGGTGCTCTGGGTGTCCACGTGCGTGGTGTACCACTCCCACAGGTAGCCCTACGCAACACCAGCGTTACCTCGGTCCTCGTGTGCGCGGCACCGCGCTGCCCCATCCGTACCCGAACGATCCGGAGAAGCGGCCGACTTCACCAGAGATGCGAACCGTCTTCGTGCTTGCCCTTCTGTTCACGGGGTGTGTGATGGAGCTCGAGGACGAGCAGAACGACGACGAGATCGGAACATCGAGCCGTGTCGCGCTCAATGGCCTGGGCTCGACCAACTTCACGCAGCTGCGCGCTGTCGCTCAGGGGAGCCTCGCGACGGCTGGGACGCGCGTTCCCGCGCTGTTCACGACGGCGGATGGTCGCGAGCTCTTCGCCTACGTCGCGTCGTGCGCGATGACGGCAGGAAAGACCGTCAGCGTCACCTCCGGTGGGGCTTCGTATACGTTCACGGGCGTGATGGGCATCGCGAAGGAGTGGGAGGTGTCGACGCTCCCCACGAGCAAGTACAAGCGCGTCTCCGCGTGCATCCTCGCTCGCACGAACTACTTCGGCACCGAGGTCTCGATCTCGATGCGCAACGCCAACATCTCGACGAAGACGTCCGAGCTGAATGCCTACACCGTGGTCGAGGGCGCGTTTTGGGGCGACCTCTTCTCGACCACCGTCACGATGCGCGCCTGCGCCTCCCCCGCCAAGCTCGCGGGTTCCACCGTGTCGACGATGCCGCTCCGCGAGTGCGCAGCACCTGCCGACGCCACGACGACGAAGTGCAAGTTCGGCTATGCCGGCGAGTGCTCGAAGGTTTGTCTCACGAACCTCACGACGAAGGTCGGCTATTCGAATTGCGAAGGTAACGTGGACTCCATCGTCGTCTACCTCGCGAAGCCGTGACCTAGAAAAATCAGCGCAGCCTCTACGTTTCGCGAGTACCCGGTCGATACCCGGGCGCATGCGTACTTCTATTCTCGCTGCTCTCGTGGTTGCAGGTGGGTGTGTGGCGGAGGCGCCGGAGCTGGGCTCGACGGAATCCCACGTCGAAGCGCAGAACCGGATCGCTCTCAATCGCATCGCGCTCAACCGTATCGCTCTCAACCGCATCGCGCTCAACGGGCTGACCACGCTCGGCGGTGCCAACACGCTGCTCGACACCGCCGACAATCGCGATGTCGTGAAGTACCTCGTGCAGTGCGCGCTGCCCGACGGTTCCTCGATCACGTTGTCCGACGCGAACGGCACGTACACGTTCGACGGCGCGGTCGGTCTCGCTCCGGCGTGGGTGAGCGGCGCACCATCGGCCTCCGAGAAGCGCTGGGTATCGGCGTGCCTCCTCGCGCGCACGAACGCGTATGGAGTCTCGGTCTCGATCTCGATGCGCGGTGCGAACGCCGCGCTCACCGTCGATGCGACGGAAGCCGCAGCGTACGGACTGCGCGAAGGCGCATTCTGGGGCGACGTGTTCGGTGACACGCTCGACGCGAACGCGTGTCCGGGTCCGCTCAAGCTCGCCGATTCGCAGTTGTCGACGCTGCCACTGCGCGCGTGCGCGGTGTCCGCCGACGGTGTGACCACGACGTGCGGCCACGACTACGCGGGCGCATGCGCGAGCGCGTGTAGCGACACGGACGGCAACTACACCGGCTGCGCGGGCGTGACCGAGGTGATCACGACGTACGTCGCGAGCGAATAGTCACTTCTTGTCGAGGTGCTCGACGAGGCCGTTGTAAGCGGTCGTCACGCGCATCGAGAGCTCCGTCGCGGCCTTCTGCTTCGACGGATTTCCAGCGTGCATGTCCGGGTGATACTTGCGCATGAGCTGGCGGTACGACGACTTGATCTGCGCCATGTCTGCACCGGGCGAGAGATCGAGGATGCGATACCACTCGGCGAGCTGCGCATCGTGACTGCCCGGACGCGGCGGGCGCGAGCTGCTCGAGCTCGAGCTCGAGCCCGATGATGACGACGACGATGATGACGGCGGCGGCGTCCACGGACCACCACGCGCGGCTTGTTCCTTCATGCGGCGGAACTGTTCGTCGGCCTGCGCCTTCTGTTTGACTTCTCGCTCGTCGCGATCGCGGTGCACTCGCGCCGATCGCTCGCGCGCGGCCTTCTCGCGAGCCGCGCGCGACGCGGGATCCGACGTCGCCAGCTTCGCGAGTGGGTTGTCCATCGGCTTGCGGCCGGACTTCTCGCGCGCTGCTTTGCGCGCCGTCAACTCGGTCTGTAGTGCAGCGCTCTCGACGTGACTCAGTGGCTCGTCATCGACGATCACCAGCGACGTCAACCTCGACAGGCTCGACTGCGCGCCTTCGAGGATTCGCTTCGTGATGCTCACGAATCGAGCCTAGCACCCTAGTCGCGGTGGTACAGGATCGCGGCGTCCTGACCGACGGCCCACGTGTGCGGACCAGATCCGGTGACGCCGTACAGCGAGTCCGCGAACGCCGTGACCGGCGTCGAGATCGTCCACGTCGCGCCGTCCCAATGACCGACTTTGGTTCCGCCGACGCCCCACGCGTTGTCCGCGCCCGGCGCGTGAATGCTCGCGAACAGCGTCGTGCCCGATGCATGCGCGACCCAACTCGATCCGTTCCACCGCAGTGTGCCGGTGCCCGGAAGCGCGACCCAGACGTCGTTCGCGGCGCGCGCACCGACGGCGAAGAAGCTGCTCTGCGTGACGGCACATGCCGTCGCGCCGGTGCATAGCGTCCACGACGCACCGCCGGTCCAGTGCGAGACCTTGCCCGACTCGGACGCGATCCAGATGTCGTTGGCACCGACACCCGAGATCGACACCGGCGCGCCCGTGATTGCGAGCGTGGCGAACGTACCGGTCCAATGCACAGCGCTCGCGGTGCCGATCAACCAGACATCGTTCGCGCCCGCGCCCCACACGCCGGTGTAATCGAGGTCGGGCGCGTTGGCGACGGGACTCCAATCCGTGCCGTTCCAATGCAGCGCGGTTCCGTTTTGACCGACGGCCCACACGTCCGTCGCGCTCAGCGCCCAGACGCCGCGCAAGTTCATCGTCGTGCCCGACGTCATCTTTGTCCACGCGCCTGCTTGGCGACGGATGATCGTGCCGCCATCACCGACGGCGAACACGTCGTTCGCGTCGACGGCATCGATCGCGTGAAGGAGTCCGGTCACCGTCGCCGGCGGCGTCTCCACGCACCACGTTCCCGCCGAGCACGTCGAGATGACCGGACCGTCACCTTCCATCCCGTCGGACAGCGCATCGTCGAGCGCACCGTCACCGGTGCCGCCATCGCCATCGTCGCCGCCACCGTCGGTGCCCGCGCCTGGATTGTTTCCACAGGCGGCGAGCAGGATCGCAAACGTCAGGTGAGCCCGCATCGCGATCGAGGATACCAGTCCGCTCGTTACGTGGGCTGCACGTACGTGGTGATGACTTCGTCGATCTCGTCGTCGTCGTCATCGTGGCCATGGCCATGACCATGACCATGGCAGTTGCCACCGTGTCCGTTGCCGTGACCGTTGCCATGGCTGTGGTGCCCGTTGCCATGCCCGTTGCCATGACCGTTGTCATCGTCGTCGTCGTGGCCCCACGAGAAGCCGTGCCAGTGCGGGCCCGAGCCCCAGTGGTGGCCGTTGCCGCGCACATCGCCGAACGACGCCGTCGGCGAGCAGTTCACGTAGTAGCCATCGGCGGTGCGCGACTCGCACGCGTACTTGTTCGCCGGCGGCGCGAAGTCGGCGCAGTCGCCGGCGAACGTCATCCCGCACAGCGTGAGCCCCGGGCGCATGGGATCTGGCTCGGTGCAGTCGCGAGCATCCATATCACCGGTCTCGGGTCCCGATGCCTGCGCGCTTCCGCGGCACGCGTACATCTCGAGCGGCTTGTCGTCCGGCTGGAACACGTCGCCGAAGAACGCGCCCTCTTCGAGCGACCAATCCGCGCGCTCCGATGCGGTCGTATCGAGCGCGTCGTCGGGGCCGCGCAACGAGACCTGCACGGTCACGTCGTTGTTGTTGACGCGCGCGAGCAAACACGCGCTGACCCAGCGCTGATCGCTGCTGCTCATCGCATGGCTCTCCCACCGAGGAGCGAGTCCGACCTCGCCGATGAAGTTCAAGGTGCCGAGCGTCGGGTGATTGACGACGAGCACCTCTCCTTCTTTGAAGGCGCAGCTCACGACGAAGCTGAACACTTCGCGACCGTCGGGCGTATCGAGGAGATCCCCGATCGACGCGAGGTTCGCCTGAAGTCTGTTGAGCGCGATGCGGTTGAGCGCGATGCGGTTGAGCGCGATGCGGTTGAGCGCGATGCGGTTCAACGCGATGCGATTGTCGACGACGACGCTCTGCGTGTCCTCAGACACATGAAGCGAATCCTCGACGCATCCCCCAGTAGCAATCAAACAAGCGAGTGGAACGACCAGACGCATGAGCCTCCATCGCAGCCTGCACGCCGCGTCTTTTGATCATGAGTCGGACTCGTTCGATCTTCAATGTGCCCTTATTTCGCCACTGTAGGCTGCTACATCACAGCTCGTGGATCCTGCGTTTCCAGAGCGGATCCGTCGCCGCGAGCTCGCGCGCGAGCTTTGTCCGAGTGTCGGACAGTCGGCGATGACGAGCGGCGAGAATCCACAGCTCCAACCGGAGCTGGAGGAACACCGGTTCTGTTCCTTCGAGCGCCTTCTCCCACACATCCGCACTGCCACCGCTTGCCAACGCATGCAGCACTTCCAACGTCTTGGCTCCGGCGAGATCGTTGTCGCCCAGCGTCTCCCCCGAGAATGTCGAGAGCACCTGGCGCAGTTCTATAAGCTCGTCGCGCGCCGCGAGCACTCGTGCGAGCAACAGCCGATCCAGCCCGGTGCCGCCTTCTGCTGCACGCGACTGCAGCGACAAGCCGCGACGCGCGAGCTGGAGAGCTTCGTCGAGCTTCCCCTCCCACAGCATCTGCTCCGAAAGATTGTGTACGACGGATCGCTCTACGACCGCCTGGCCTGATTCTCTCGCCAGCTGCGAGGCGTGACGGAGATCATCCGCGGTGCGATCGATCTCTCCTTTGGCCGACCACAACCACGCGCGATTTCCATACGCGGCAGCGAGGTGGAAGCGATCGTCGTGCGCGATGCAGTCGGCGATCAACTGCTCGAACACGCGCTCGGCCTCGTCGAGCCGACCGAGATCGGACAGCGCGGGACCGAGGAGCAGCGCGGCGATCGTCGATGTCTCGTGACGTCCCTTTGCGCGCGCACGAGCGAGCACGTCGCTGAACGTGGCCGCCGCCTCCTCGTAGTGCTGGCGGCGAAACTGGTCGCGACCGAGGGCGAGCGCGAGATCGATCTCGAGTTTGTCGTCGGAGATCGTCGCGAGCCGTTCGCGCGCGAGCTCCGCGTTCGCCCGCGCGCCATCGAAGTCTTCGCAGAAATCGAGGACGATCGCCTGCTCGAGTGCGAGCTCCACCTCGAGACGCGCGTCGTCGATCTCTCGCGCGATCGAGAGCGCTTCGTCGAGGACCGCGCGCGCGTCGAGCAATCGCTGCAGCCGCATGCGTGCGCGTGCGAGGCCGAGGAGCGCACGCGCGCGCGGCTCGTCGCGGCGATCGAGGTGACGGACCGCACCGGACCACGCTTGCTCCGCTTCGAGCGGGCGGTACTCGTGCTCCGCTTGCACGCCGAGCAGCGAGAACGCGGCACCCGCCGCAACTCCCTCACCCACCGCCTCGGCGTGACGCGCGATGCGCGCCGGATCCGCACCTTCCATCTGCTCGTGCTCGCTGGCGAAACGCGACACCCGCCGGTGCGACGACGAGGATCTGCGCGGCGATCAGCTCCTTGAGACCGACGTCGGGATCGATCGTCGTCGTCGGACCACCGGCACGCTCGACGCCCTCGATCACCGCCACGAGCTCGCTCGTCGCGAACGGCCCGCCGATGACCGCGCAGGCTCGCGCGAGCGCGACGAGCTCCGGTGCGAGCCCGGTGATCGCGCGCGCGGCGATCCAGGGCCCGAGCGCGATCGGCTCGAGGCTCTCGAGCGCGCTCGTGTCGAGGAAGAACTCGGTCGAGCCGGGGCGCGGGCGGATCGCGCCGCGCTCGTGGATCTCGCGCGCGAGCATGGTCAGGTGCAACGGGTTGCCACGCGCGAGGGCGACGAGCTGACGAACCGCGCGTAGCGGCGGGTACTCGGCCGGCTTGAGCAGGCGGGTGGTCAGCTCGACGGCCGCCTCCTCGTCGAGCGGCGGCAACACGTCGCGCCGCCGGCGCTCGGCGCGCGTACCGAGCTGCGGGCGCCGGCTCTCGAGCCGAGGATCCGCGACGCCGAGGATCCACAGCGGTAGCGCTTCACCGCCGAGCGTCGCGTACTCGAGCGCATCGAGGAGCTCGGCGTCGGCGAAGTGCAGATCGTCGAGGAGGATCGCGAGCGGCTTCTGTCGCGCGTGCGCCCGCAGTGCGTCGCCGATCTCGCGCACGCCGCGAATGCCGCCGAGGAGCTCCTCGAGCGGGCCGCGCTTCGCCATGCCCGGCGCCGGAACGCTGGCCACGTACACCTGTGCACCGAGATCCGCGATCCGGCGCCCGAGCTCGGCGGCGAACGCCGTCTTGCCGGTGCCGGCATCGCCATAGAGGAGCGCGAACGCGGGGCCCATCGGCGTCCAGGTTCCCGATGCGCTGCGCTCGAGCGCCGATGGTGCGCCGCGCAGCGCCGCCGCTGCATCCGCTGCGAGATCCACGAGCAGCGCACCGCGCCCGACGAGCTCGACGACATCGATCGCCTCGCTGCCCGACGCGAGTTGGCGGAACGCTTCGCCGAGCGACGACGGACGCGTCGCGACCTGCGCCACCGCCGCGAGCGCCCGCGTGAGGATCACGCCGGTCCACATCTCCGACGGTAACCAGCTCTCGACGCGCTCGACCGCCTCGCCCTTTGGTGACGGCGTCGGGCCAGACTTGTCGACGTGCAGCGCGTCGAGATGACACGCGACGCGCGCACCCGCGGCCGCGAGATCCTTCGCGAGCTCGAGCGCCGCCGATGCGGGATCGCCGTGCGTCGAGCCGAGCAGTGCGCCGAGGATCTTGCGACCGCGTTGCGACGCGACGATCACGTGGCGCGCGCTGAACTGACCGAGCAGCACGCGATCCACCTTCGGCAGCTCCGCCCACACGAGCACGACCGGCTGCTTGCTCTCGGTCACCTGCGAGAGCGCCGGGATGCTGCGTGCGATCGATGGCGTGTCGCGTGTCGAGAGGAGCTTCGCGCGGAGCTCGGCCGCGCTGCTCGGCCGCTTCGCCGGATCCTTCGCGAGCACGTCCTGCACAATCACTTCGAGCACCTGTGGCACCGGCGCGAGCTCGCTCAGCCGCGGTGGTCGCAGCGCCGCATGTGCGCGCTCGAGCGCGGCGACATCGCCGAGGAACGGCGGCCGCCCCGTACACAGCTCGAACAGGATGCAGCCCACGGCATACAGATCGGACCGCGCATCCACGCTCGCGGGATCCACCGCCTGCTCGGGCGGCATGTACTCGAGCGAACCGATCTGCACGCCCGCGCGCGTCGGATCGTCCGGGTCCGTCGGGAGCTTTCTCGCGATGCCGAGATCGAGCACCACGACCTCGCCCGTCGTCTTCCTGATCAGATTGTCGGGCTTGAGATCGCGATGCGCGAAGCCCGCGAGATGCACCTGCTCCACCGCGTCGAGGATCGCGAGCGTGATCTTCACGGCGCGATCCGCGCGGACATGACCGTCGAGCGTGGCGTCGCCGAGGTTCTCGCCGCGCACGCGCTCCATCACCATCCACGCGCGGCCGTCGGTCACGCCGCGGTCGAACAGCTGCGGTACCGCGCGCGATCCATGCGGGCGCGCGTCGTGGATCGCGTTGATCGCGGCGAGTGCATCCGCCTCGCGCGCGATGCGTGCGCGCGCGAGCTCGTGATCCGCGTGCGCGATCTTGAGCACGCGCTCGACGCCGTCGACGGGATCCATGCTCCACACCGACGCGAAGCCGCCGCGCCCGATGCAGGTCGCGCTGTCCGCGATCCACCCGGGACGTTCGCCCGGCTCGATCTTCGTCTCGGCGATCGGCGCTGGCTCCCCACCGTGCGCGGGACACGCCTTCCCCGACGCGAGCCGGCGATGACACGTAGCGCAGCGAGCCACGCGACCATGTTACTTCAATGCGTCGGCGACCCAGATTCCCACGGGCAGCGGATACGGCGCCCACGCTTCGACGTCGAGGGCATCACCGTCTACGACATCCCCTCGAATCGAAGCGGTGCTCGCACCGAGCGCGATCCGGCTCGAGCCAAACGCGGCGAGCGCGGTGCGAATCGCTGCGACATCGACCGCGGCGCGGGGAGCGACCGCGAGCACGCTGTCCGGCGCTTCGACCGCGAGCGTGAACCCCGCCTCCGCGGCGACCTTCGCGATCGCGGTGACATCCGAGCCTTCGGCGTACACGGCGATCACGTCGGACGAGCTCGTCGCTTCGGGATGGATCACCGCCCGCAACGCTTCGTACAAACCGCGCGGCGACTGGAAGCGATCCCGAGGCTCCGGTGAGAGCGCCTTTCCGATCGGCTCGTCGATCGCGGGATCGATGTCGACCTTGCTCGACGGGCGCGGGCGCGCACCGTGAATCTGCAGGTAGCTCTGGACCACACCTGGTGCGCCACCGAACGCGGGCTGTCCAGTCAGCATGTGGAACGCGAGCAAGCCGAGCGCGTAGACATCGGTCCGCGCATCGACGGGCTGACCGCGCATCTGCTCGGGGGCCATTGCCGCCGGCGTGCCGAGCATGGATCGCGAGGAGGTGAGGCCCGGGCCTTCGAGATCGGTGAGCTTCACCAACCCGAAGTCGAGCAGCACGGGTCGCTCGCCATCGGCACCGCGCGCGAGAATCACGTTCGACGCTTTCACGTCGCGATGGACGAGGCCCGCGTCATGTGCGACGGCGAGCGCGTCGCATAGAGGTGCGAACATCGCGAGCATTTCAGCGGGTGGAAGCGAGCCGCGCTCCTGCAACACCTCGCGCAGACTCGGGCCTTCGAGGTACTCGAGCACGAGGAACGGACGGCCATCGGCGAGCGTTCCGTTGCCGAGCGCGCGGACGACGTTGGGGTGGCTGAGCCGTTCGATCGCTTCTTGCTCGCGCTGAAATCGCGTCAGCGCGTCGACGGAGCGCACGAGCTCGAGGTGGAGGATCTTGATCGCGACGCGCCTGCCATCTTCGGCGATCGCGTGCCACACCTGACCGAACCCACCTTCACCGACCAACCTGTCGAGCGTGTAGCCAGGAACGACTGGAGGTGGTCCGTGGATCTCCAACAGACCCTTCGTACCATCGCTCGCGTGATAGTGTTTTCGTAGGTGGTCGAAAACGTCATCGAGGCCATGGTCGATGCGCTGGTCGTCGTGGATGTAGAGGGGCGTATCACTCTGGTCAACACCGCGATGTCCCGGATCACGGGCTATTCGCTCGCCGAGCTCCGCGGATTCTCGATCACGAAGCTTCTGATCGACGACAGCTCCGGACTGCGCACCGTGGTTCGCCGGCGGATCGAAGAAGGCGACGTGCTGCGCCGCGAAGAGTCCTGGTTGATCTCGAAGACGGGCGAGAAAATCCCGGTGTCGGTCACGGGCTCGCCGGTGCTGAATCCGGAAGGCGGGCTCCAAGGCATCGTCCTCGTCGCCCGCGACATCCGCGAGATCCGGCGTCTTCTGACCGAAAAAGAGGAAGAGATCGTTCGACGTCAAAAGGCCGAGGACGAGCTTCGCGCGGTCAACGCATCGATCGAAGAGCAGCTCGACTCCACGCGTACGCAGCTCCTGCTCGCCGAGCGACGCTCCACGCTCGGCACGCTCGCCGGCGGCGTCGGTCACGAGCTGCGCAACATCGCGCAGATCCAGATCGCCGCGGTCGACGAGCTCCAGCTCGCGCTCGCCTCCGGCAAGGACTTCCGGCACATGGCGCGCACGATCGTCGATGATCTCGAGCGCGTGGGCGATCACATCACGACCCACGGCAATCGCCTGATGCAGCTCGCGCGACCGGGACCCGATCACGTGACGCCGACGGATCTCGCGAGCATCGTGCGCGATGCGATCGCGATGCTCAAGGGCGCCGGCAAGCTGCGCAAGCTGAGGACGGTGCTCGAGCTCGGCGACGGCATCCTCGTCAGCGTGAACCGCGTGCGCATCGAGCAGATCCTCGTGAACCTGATCGTCAACGCCGTCGACGCGATCGGTGAAAGCGGAGGCCTCGGCACGATCACGATTCGCGTGATGCCCACCGAGGACGGAAAGCGCGTGCGCTGCGAGGTCAGCGACACCGGCCACGGCATTCCGCCGGAGCAGCTCGCGAAGATCTTCGAGCCCTTCTTCACCACGAAGGCGCCCGAGCACGGCACCGGGCTCGGCCTCCCCGTCGCGCGCGAGATCGTGGCGAGTTATGGCGGCACGCTGTCGGTCGTGTCCACGCTCGGCAAGGGCACGACGTTCACGTTCGATCTGCCGCGGTAACGCGGGAGCTCGCCGGCATCAGCTCGCGGGCATCAGCTCGACCGTGCCTTCGCCGACCTTCTTGCCGCGCAGCACGCGATAGTCCGAGCCCCACTGCTCGACGAGCAACGTGTCCTCACCCGGTGCGCTGTACAGCCACCAGCGACACCGCTCGACGTGACCCGACGGTCGATCCTTCTTCAGATCACCGAGCGGTCCGACATCGCCGTCGAGCTTGCACGTGGCCGCGCCGCGCTTGTCGAGCACGTAGCGAACGTCACCGATCACCAGCGCCTCCGGCGGATAGCCCGCGAGGGCCTGCGAGTCATCCTGCTCGAGCAGTCGCATCGTGCCCGAGCCGGCACGCTCGATCCCGATCAGGATCCAGCGAACATCCTTGCCATCGACCACGCGTCCCGCCGTCCAGCGATGACCGTCCTCGTCGTATGCGATCAGGCCCTCGACCAGGAAATCCTTGTGATCGATCGTCAAGATATCGTTCACGCGCAGATCGCGCACGCCGCGCTCGACCAGCGAATCACCCGCCGGCAGCGCGAGCGGATCGGACTTTCCTCGGCCGCTGCTTAACGCCTTGCGTCGATCGTTGACCGCGATGCCAACTGCGGCGACGCCGCCGACGACCGTGAGCACGACGAGCAGGATCCAGATCACGGCCGAACTATCCACGCTGCAGCGTTTTGGCGCAACGCATGGCGTGGTACACCGACCGCGCTCGATGCCGGTCATGAACATCATCGAAGCTGTTCGCAGTGCGCTCCAACTCCAGATGCGCGCCGACCCGCGCGTGATCGTGCTCGGTGAAGACATCGGCAAGTTCGGCGGCGTGTTCCGCGCGACGAGCGGTCTCTACGACGAGTTCGGCGCGGATCGCGTGATCGATACGCCGCTCGCCGAAGCCGGCATCATCGGCACCGCGATCGGAATGGCGCTCTACGGTCTGCGCCCCGTCCCCGAGATCCAGTTCGGCGACTTCATCTTCCCGGCCTTCGATCAGATCGTGAACGAGCTGGCCAAGTTCCGGTACCGCTCGGGTGGCGAGTACACGTGCCCTGTCGTGATCCGGACGCCTGTCGGCGGCGGCATCCGCGGCGGTCACTATCACTCGCAGTCGCCCGAAGCGCTGTTCATTCACACGCCCGGTCTCAAGATCGTCGCGCCGTCGAACCCGTACGACGCCAAAGGTCTCCTGCTCGCATCCATGCGCCAGAACGATCCGGTGCTGTTCATGGAACCCAAGCGGATCTACCGCGCGTCGCGCGGCGAGGTCCCCGAGCAGGACTACACGATCGAGCTCGGCAAAGCATCCATCGTTTCCGAGGGTACGCAGGTCACGCTCCTCGCGTGGAGCGGAATGGTCTCGATCGCCGTCGACGCGCAGAAGAAGGCCGCGGACGCCGGCATCTCCGTCGAGGTCGTCGATCTGCGCACGCTGATGCCGTTCGACATCGAGACCATTCTCGCCTCCGTGAAGAAGACCGGTCGTTGCGTGATCGTCCACGAAGCCCCGCGCACCTGCGGCTTCGGCGCCGAGCTGATCGCCTCGATCCAAGAGCGCGCGATCGAATACCTCGAGGCGCCGATCCTGCGCGTCACCGGCCTCGATACCCCGTTCCCGTACAGCCTCGAGCACGAGTACATGCCCAACGCTGATCGCGTCGTGACGGCGATCCGTCAAACCCTGGAGTGGTAGCCATGGCGTTCGACTTCTACATGCCCGATATCGGCGAAGGTGTCGTCGAGGGAGAGATCGTAGGTTGGAAGGTGAAGGTCGGTGACACGGTCAAGCTCGACCAACCGCTCGTCGAAGTGATGACGGACAAAGCGACCGTCGAGCTTCC
>JBGARE010000038.1:0-103002 GCA_044230415.1 Kofleriaceae bacterium | reverse complement strand
GGGTCAGCCTAGGACCACAGTCGCCCGCAATGGCGGCCACGGAGCCCGCACAGGCGATCCCTGCAACGCCCACCGCTGCCACCGTGTCGCCCGCCGTGCTCGCGGCCCAAGAGTCTCGCTCGCCGTGGGCGCCGCCCGCAGGTGGCGCGATGGCCGGTGCGCAGCAAGCGGTGGCTGCGGCCGCCGTGGACATCGCGAAAGCGCCCACTGCGGCGCCGATCGCACCGACGACAACGCCCGCGGCGCCGGTCGTGCCCGCAGCTCCCGTGGTCCCGGCCGCACCACTCATCGCCGCTCCCGTCGTCGCGCAGCCCGCGGCGAAGAAGCAGGACGGCAAGCCCGCGGCAGGCGGCAAGAAGGACGCCTTCCGCGAGACGATGTGGTTCAAGAAGGGCGATCTCGACGCCCAGGCCGCGGTGGCAGCGGCGGAAGAGCGGCAGCGCACCGGCAAGGATGCGACCAACGACAAGGCCGACTCCATGCCGATCGACGAGCGCTATCGCGACGATGGCTCGATCTCGCGTGGTGACAAGGAGAAGTACAGCCTTCGCACCGGCGCCACGCAGATGATGACGGCGGTCAAAGAGCCCGGCTCCAACGCGAGCGGCTCGCAGGTCAAGGTGTCCGAGGACGCGCTGATCGGCGAGATGAAGCAAGGCCGCGGAAAAGTGTTCGCGGCGATCGGCGTCGCCGTCGTTCTCGTCGTGGTGATCGTGATCCTGTTCCTGCGCTGATTGTTGTGACCTCCAACCACCGTCGCCTCACTGAGCGGATGGTGAAGATGGAACGGGAGGATCGGGAAGCGGCTCAGCTCGCGCTGGCCGAGGCCGCCCTACAACGGAGTCAGTGGACGCTCGCGCGGGAGCTGATGCATCAGCTCGCGTGCACCGTGCCGCAGAACAAGCACTACCGCGCGCTGCTGAGCTTCGCCCGGGCGGGCGAGCTATTGGCGGCGGGTGACAGCGCGCGAGCCCGCGAGGAGCTCGAGCGAACGTTGCGCCTCGCGCCCGATCACGCGCCAGCGGTCGCGATGCTCGAGCGCACACGCGGTCGGTTCGGGCTGGGGCGCCTGTTCCGGCGGTAACTACTTCGTCGGCAGGACGCGCGCCGAGCGGCGTGATGTGAACGCGGGTGCCTTGAGCCGCGACATCGTGATGCGCGGGCGTGCCGGCTGAACCGTGAGCGGGAGCGACGCTGCGGTGACTGCAGCGTCATCGAACAAAGGGATCTTTCGCGTTGCCGCGTGGAATCCGATCTCGCCGATGGCGTCGGAGAGCGAATCGCGAACGAACGGCGTGTTCAGCATCCGCTCGATGCCGAGCGACGAGCGCAGCGCTTGCGGCGCCGTGCCGAGGCCGATGATCCGACCGCACCAGCCGCGCTCGCGGACTTGGTGGAGATAGAGGAGGTCGCCGGCGCTGATCGCGTCGAGGTCGACGACGAGCACCTGCGGGCGCGGTGGCGGATCGTCGATCAGCGCGCTGATGATCTGCTCGACCGAGCGCGCGGTCTGGACGAGCGCCTCGACGCGGGAGAGCTCGTTGTCGATCCAGGATGCGCGCTGCTCCGCAGGCGCATACACGATCACGCGAAGCGCGGGATCCTTCTGGTGGGTGGTCGTCCGCGTCCCGCGGGCGAACGTGTTGGGGTGATTACCGCCTTCCATGAACACCGCATCGGCCGCCTCGTCCGGAGATCGATGTAGGTGTTAGCGGTCGGGTACTAAATCGGTAGCTCGCCCTTCATCACCAAGGCAGCGATCTCGGTGACGAGGTCCGGATGCGCACCCGCTACGGTGATCACGGTGATCTCTCGGCTCGCGAGGTCGCCCGGCAAGGTAGGCACGGGTGCGAGCACGGTCAGCGTGGAGCGAGGGCCGCACATCGCGGCGGCCTGCGCGACGGCGTCGGCGGTCGTCGCGATCACGCGCCACGGCCGCTGTCCGAAGCCGAGCTCCGTGAACTTCGCGCGGATCTCGGCTCCGTCGGTCGTGGTCTCGGGAGCGATTCCCTTCGCGCGAAGCACGGCGACCAAGTGCCGCGCGATCGGCGAATCACCGACGACGACGACCGGATCGCGCGGTCCGATGCCGGTGCGCGCGTACAACGTGTAGGCGATCGCGAGCTCGCCCGCGACGACCGCACCCGCGGGGGAGGGTAGGTCGATGCCACCGGGCTCGCCGAGCGTGACCAGCCAGCGCGCCGCGGCGATCACCGGACTCGCGAGCGGCGCGGTCCGCCGGCGCGCGGTCGGGCAGACGGCTGCGCCACCGCGACGACACACGTCGCATTCACCGCACGGATCGATCGGCCCGGCGAGCACGCGCTTGCCCACGAGATGCGACGCGCGGGTGCCCGCGTCGATCACGCGGCCGATCGCGGCAGCACCGTTCGTACCTTCGACCTCGATCGCGACGTCGTCGTCCCCGATGGCGGAGTTGCTCACCAGTCTTCGCCGCGGTTGCCACCGCGACGCGCACCCGGAGAAGCGACCTCGGTGCCTTCGATGTTCGCTTCGGTCGGGCGCTCGGGCGCGTCTCCGTCGTCGACGGCCGCGCCGGCCTGACCGAACGCCATGGCGAAGTCATCGCCTTCGTTCTCGTAGTGCGCTTCTTCGATCAGCGCGCCGTCGACATCGAGGGACTCCTCGTGGGTCTCGGGCGCGTCGAGCGTGTCGAGCGGAGGCGGCGTGGCGACGTTGGCGATGAACGGCTGGGCCGCACGACCGGGCGGTGAAGGGGGCGACGCTTTTGCCGCGACGGGAGGCGGCGTCAGCTGCCCCGACATCTGCGCGACCGGAAGGCCCTGCTTGGCGCGCCACGTCTGTAGCGCGATCACCAGCTCCTCGTACGGAATCATGGACCGACGTTACCATGGTAAGCCCCATGCGATGGCCGACGCGGCGCCCGAGACGATTCGCATCCTTCGCTCGTGGGTGATGCCCACCGAGGGATTCGTACATGGCTTCCCCGAGCGCACGGGCGGTGTATCGACGGGGTTGCGACGTTCGTTGAACCTCGGCAGACGCTGGGGTGACGACGAAGCGAACGTGATCGAGAACCGCCGGTTGGTCGCCGAGCACGCGGGATACGACCCGGCGCAGCTCCACGCGACGCGGCACGTGCACGGCACCAACGTCTGGAACGTCCGCGACACGCGCCACGAGTCCGACGAATACGACGGGATTGTCAGCGACGTGCCGGGAGCCGTGCTCGGTGCGTTCGCCGCAGACTGCGTTCCGATCCTGTTCGCAGATCCGCACGCGCGCATCGTGGGGGCGTGTCATGCGGGATGGCGCGGCACGATCGGCAGCTCGCCGGGGCCGACGATCCCCGCGAGCCCGACGGGTGTGGTCACGAACGTGATCGCGAAGATGGTCTCGCTCGGTGCGCGCGCGGACCGGATCCGCATGGCGATGGGGCCATCGATCGGCCCGTGCTGCTTCGAGGTCGGCGATGAAGTCGTCGCCGAGTTCCGCGCCGCGTTCGCACGCGGCGGCGGCGAGCCGGCGGGCCTCGTCGTCGATGGCCCGCACAAGAAGCACATCGATCTGCGCATCGCGAACCGCACCGTCGCCGAGCGCGCGGGCGTGCATCCCGAAAGCATCGACGACCGGCCGCCCTGCACGAAGTGCGAGAGCGACCGGTTCTTCAGCTACCGCCGCGACGGTCGCGAGGGCGGCGTGCACATGGGCTTCATCGGCCTCGCGCCGCGGCTGTGATCACAGCGGGCAGGTGCCGGCAGACCACGCGGTGTAGTACTCGCCGGAGGCGGAGTCGTACTCCTCCGTGCTCGACACGCACTGACCCGCCGTCGCGGAGAAGCCGTACTGCGCGGGGTTCGTGGTGATCGCGAACGTGCCGCTCGAGACGACGACCGCGCTCGAGGCCTCGCTCGACGTCAGCTCGCCGTCGAGGAGGACGCGCGTCACGTCGTAGAGCGGCGCGGACGAGCCGAGCGCGGCGTGGTTGACGCTCATGCGCAGGTCGAGCTTCGGGGTGACCGACAGCGTCTCGTTGCCGAAGCCGTCACCGTCGATCGCCGCGGAGAAGCTACGCCCGTCGTCCGGGTTGAGATCGATCGCGATCGCCTGCACGCCGTTGCGAGACAGCGTCGTCGTGTGCTCGCCGAGCGAGATGTTCGTCACGTGCAGCGGCTGGCCCGCAGTCAGGTTCGCCGACGCCGACACGCCGCCGAGGTCGAGGTCCATCGCGTCGGTGGCGTCGGGGATGTGCGCGGTGGTCGCGCCGACATCGAGCGCGAAGTCGCCCAGGCCCGCGGTCCCGTCGAGCTCGATCGAGACGACGTGCGATGCCGCCGACGTGAAGCGGAACGCATCCGCGCCATCGAGATCGATGCCGTCCTCGGCGAACGCGATGTCGAGTGCGCGATCGATCGTGGTGTCCACGTCGATGTGCGCCGCGCCGAGCACCGTCAGCGTTCCGGTCACGCGACCGGACAGGCGCGCGTTCGGAGCCATCTCGCCGAACGCGCTGGCGAGCGTCTCGGTCGCTGCCTCCGCGGCGTCGAGATCCACGCTGAGCGAGATCGAGTCGTGCGTCAGCGCGATCTCGAGCGGCTCGTCGTGGTGCGAGCCGACCTGGATCGCGAAGCGAAGTGCGTCGTCGTCGTCCTCGACGCGAACGCGCAGATCGACCTCGTCCCACTGCTGCACGCACTCTGGATCGAGCGACTCGGTCTCGTTGCCGAGGTCGTCGATGACCACGGTCGTGCACGCGAAGTCCGAGGGGATGTCGTAGACGCCATCGCCGACGTGGTTCGCGTCGGTGAAGATCGTGGTGTTGAGCTGATCGATGATCGCCTGCGAGTCGAAGTCTTCGCCATCGACGAGCCCGTGGCGCATGCGTCCCACGAACGCGCTGCCGGTGCTGGCCGAGTCACTCGAGGACAGGAACCCGCCGAGCGCGTTGGACAAGAAGTCGAACGACGCGAGGCCGGGCATCTCGGCGGTGGTGCCGTCGGCGGCGGCGGCGGTCTGATCGATGATGTAGCCGAGGTCGCTGGTGATGCGCGAGCGGACCTCCGACGGCGCGGGCGGATCACCACACGCGACCAGACCTAGCGACAGCAGCGAAAGCGAAAGGAGAGTAGATGGCGTTCTCATTGGTGGGCTTGACCCTCCAACGGGCATGCCAGAGACAGGTGACCAACGCGAAGCCGTCGATTGCCGGCAGTTGCCGAGACATTCGGATCCGGCCGTTGGCTAAGTCCGTTCGCTGCCCCGACTTGGATCCGGTGGCAGGTCGCGCGACATCCACGCCCGTGTGAAGAGACGGACACGAGGGCCTGTCACCTGACGCCGATCGACGTGGGATTTCGCGCAGTCCATGTCGCGATCACCGCCGGTAGGTGACGAACAGATCGAGCTGCCGCGTGTCCGAGCTCGCGCTGGTTCCGGTCGCCTTGCCGCCGGTGATCATCGGGTACTCGAAGCGCACGCCGACATCGAGGTGCGTGCTGACCGCGTACAGGCCGGCGGCGCCGATCGACGCGGTGTAGCGATCGCTCAGCTCGGACAACGGCGCGAGAAGCCCAGCCTCCGCGAACAGCACGAGCTTGTTCGTCGCTTGAATGGCGAGCTGCACGGGGAGATCGAAGGTCTCCTTGTTGCCTTGGTCGCGGTTGCTGAGGCCCAACCGCAGCGCCCAATCGGCGATCAGCGCGAACCGCGACGCGAACGTGTAGCGGGCGAGGGCACCGGCACGCAGGTACATCAGCACCGGATCGAACGACAGCGCGCCGAGCGTCGCGTGCCCGGCCAGCGCGGCGTGCTTCTCCGGCTTGTCCACGAGCATGTACAAACCGTCGAGGGCGAAGTCGTTGTAGACGCCGCCGTCACACTCGTCGATCTCGGTGCCGAGGAAGTCGCGCGTGCCGAGGAGACACAGCCCCGGATCGTGAACGATACCGACCTGGAGCTTCGGCATGACACCGTAGAACACGCTCGGTGCGATCCAGACCGGGCTCGCGACGCTGTCCGCGCTGAGGTTGACGCGAAGGACGCCGTGGATCGCGAGCATCTTCGCCGGCAACACCAGTGGGCGATCGATGAAGCGCTCGGGATACGCGACGGGTTCGACCACGTCCGGCACCGCGGGCGCGGGGTCTTCGGGCTCGTTGGCCCACGCCGTACGCACCAAACCCATGACCACCAGGATCGCGCTCACCCGCATGCTGCGATCCTAACTCAGCTACTATCGGCGTGAGGTGCTCGACTGCGACGACGCAAGCCTGCTGCTGGCGCGGGCGGCAGCGCTCTCCGACGACGATCGCGCGGCACTCGACGATCACATCGAGGGCTGCGATGCGTGCGTGGCATTGCTCCGCAGTGGGGCCACCGCCTCGTCCGCGCTCGCGTACACGATGGACTCCTCGCGGTTCGAGCTCGGCGAGGTCATCGCCAGCGGCGGGATGGGCCGCATCGTGCGCGCGTTCGATCGCCACCTGGGCCGCGAGATCGCGATCAAGGAGGTGCTCGGTCCCGAGCATCGCGAGCGGTTCGAGCGCGAGGCGTTGATCACCGCGCGACTGCAGCATCCGGCGATCGTGCCGATCTACGAGGCGGGAACGTGGCCCGATGGCACGGCGTTCTACGCGATGCGGCTCGTTCCCGGCGAGACGCTGTTCGAGGCGATCGCGCGGCGCGAGGAGCTCGGCGAGCGACTCGAGCTGTTGCCGCACGTGATCGCCGTCGCGGATGCTCTCGCGTACGCACACGCGCGCGGGGTGATCCATCGCGACCTCAAGCCTCACAACGTCCTGATCGGCGAGTTCGGCGAGACCGTGGTCATCGATTGGGGACTCGCGAGGCAACGCGGTGACAGCGATCTCGCGAGTACGGCGGACGCGCCCGCGCTGCCCGCGTTGACGTCCGCGGGCAGCGTGGTCGGGACTCCGTGCTTCATGTCCCCCGAGCAGGCGAAGGGTGATCCTCTCGACGAGCGCGCGGACGTGTTCGCGCTGGGAGCGATGCTCTACAACCTCGTCGTCGGCGAACCGCCGTACTGGGATCGCACGCACGACAGCGCGCGGTTGATCGAAGAGGTGCTCGATCGGTCGCCCACGCCGATCGGCGAGCGCGCTCCGACGGCGCCCGCGGATCTGCGCGCGATCGTCGACCGCGCGATGGCACGCGACCTCGGCGCGCGGTTCGCGAATGCAGGCGAGCTCGCGTCCGAGCTGCGCCGGTTCCAGGCCGGGCAACTCTTGGTCTCGCGCGAGTATCGGATCGGCGAGCTCGTCGCGCGATGGATCCGGCGGCACCGCACGATCGTGTCGCTGTCGGCGGTCGCGGTCGTCGCGCTCGGCGTCGTCGGCGTCGTCGCGATTCGCAACGAGCTGCGCGCGCGCGATGCCGAACGGGAAGCGGCGACGGCGTTCGCGACCGGACAGAAGAAGGGGCAGCGCGCGCTGTGCGAGGCGTCCGCGCCGTCGCTCGCCACGCCGTGGACCGACGACGCGAAGGACCTCGTCCATCGCAGTGTCCTACACACCCAGCTGCCATATGCGAAGGATCTCGTGACGCGCATGGATGCCGTGTTCACGGCGTGGAGCTCCGAGCTCGCGACCACGCGCGAGCTGGTCTGCGATGCGTCGTCGACGGCGCCGCGGCCGCAGCTCGCCGCCGAGATCGATTGCCTCGGCGACCGCACCCGCGAGGTCCGCTCCCTGATCTCGCAGCTGTACGACGTCGATGCATCGACGCTGATGGCCGCCGCGACCGCCGTCGACACGCTGCCCTCGACCGCGCGTTGCACGATGCCGCTTCCGCAACGAACGTTGCCACCCAACACGCCCGAGGTCACCGCGGTCCGCGAGGGATTCGCCAAGGTCCGCGCGTTGGCAAAGCTCGGCCGTCACCGGGACGCGCTTCCGATCGCGGAGCAAAACGTCGTCCAAGCCGACGCGATCGGTGATCTCGGCCTGCGTGCGTCGGCGCGGGTGTCGCTTGGCGCGCAGCTGTCGAATACGTCGAAGTACGACGAGGCGCTCGCGACCATGCGCATGGCGCTTCGCCTCGCGGAGACGGCGCACGACGACCGCGCCGCGGCGCAAGCGTGGGTCAACCTCGTGCAGATCGAGTACCGGCGCGGGAAGCCCGAGAACGCGATCGCCATCCTCGACGCGGCGCTCGGGGCGACGGCGCGGATCGCGGATGTCGCGCTGCAGACCGAGGTCATGATGAGCGCGGGCGGTGCGTACACGCAGCTCGGCAAGACCGACGAAGCGGAGAAGCTGTTCCTCGAAGCCGTCCGCATGCGCCGGGAAGCGTGGGGCGACACCGACGCGCGCGTGGCGGCGACGATGTCATCCCTCGGAAACGCGTATGCGATGCGCGGCGATCTCGAGCGCGGGATCGCGGCGCACCGTGACGCGGCGAAGGTCGCCGAGGCGGGGCTCGGCGGATCCCATCCGACGGTGGGCATCATGCTCGGAAACGTCGGCAGCGACTACCTCTATGCGCTGCGTGCGCCCGAGGCGGTGACCCAGTTCGAACGCGCGTTGTCGATCGCCGAGGCCGCCTACGGCGCGAACCACCGCGACATCGCGCTCGCGCTGACCAACCTCGGAACCGCACGCCTCGAGGCGGGCAACGCCGACGGTGCGCTCGACGCGTTCACGAAGGCGGAAGCCGCGTGGAAGGTGATCAACGCGCAACATCCATCGATGGCAGAGGTGCTGCTCGGTCGGTATCTCGCGCGGCGCGCGAAGGGCGAGCCCGGCACCATCGCGGAGCTCGAGACCGCGCTGCCGCTGACGAAGGGCTTGCCGCCGTTCATCGGTGCGCGCGTCCAGCTCCACCTCGGGATGGCGCTGACCGGACATCGCGCGATCGAGCTCGTGACGGCGAGCCTCACCGGGCTGTCGACCACGACGCTGCCGCTGATCCAACGCGAGATCGCGACCGCGAAGGCGTGGCTCGCCGCGCACGGAGCCACGTGAGCGGTGCATCGATCGACGAGCTGTGGCCGAAGTTTCGCGCGGTCGCCGAGACCGGCGAAGCCGCGTGGCAAGCGCTCGCCGCGGCGCTGTTTCCGGTGCTGCTACCGATCGCGTCGTATCAGCCGATCGGCCGCATGAAGAAGGATCGCGATGCGCCGCGCGAGATCGCGACCCGCGTGCTCGAGCGGTTGCACGCCAAGGAGTTCGCCGCGATCCACAAGTTGTGTGCGGCCGAGCCACCGCCGCCGCTCGAGGCGTGGCTGCGCGTGCTCGTGCGCCACGCGGCGATCGACACGATTCGCGACGAGCCAGAGTTCGAGCGCGCGACCGAGCGCCGCGACGCGCGGTGGATCTCGCTCGACACGCTCGTGTCCGCGCCGGGGGCGGCTCCCGATTCGCTCGTCGAGAAGCGCCGCGCGGTGCTCGCGTTCATCGCCGCCGCGGTCGCTCGCGTGGAAGCGGTGTCACACGAGAAGTCCGGCGACGACGTCCTCGCCGCGCTCGCGACGGAGTGGGGCATCGCGCGGATTCACGTGCGCCGGCTCGTCCAACGCGGAGCGCGCTACCTCGCCGTGATCGAGGCGGTGCTCGTCGGTCACTCGTATCCAGAGGTCGCGACGCAGCTGGGCGTCACGCGCCGCGAGGTCGAGCTGACGGTGCAGTACGTCGAAGAGCTGCTGGCCGCGCGCCGATTTGCCGTGATCTGAGATTTTTGGTGGCGCGGCGGAGGCGCCGCCGTCTTGGCACTTCGAGGGCGGAACACCCCAGGAGAGTCCATGCTTGCCGTACGTCTAACCGCGCCGTGCACCGACGCACCCGTGGAGGCACCGTGATGCGTATCGCCACCGTTCTCGCACTCTCGATGTCCGCGTGTCTGCCGCGTCCGCCGGAGACGACGTACGACGACGAGCGCACCGTCACCGTCGACTGGTCGCTCGAAGGACCGAGGGACAGGGCGGGCCGCTGTCCGTCCGGGTACGACACGGTGCTCGTCGAAGCGTGCGTCACCGAGGACGTCTACGAGTGCTTCACGGCGACGTCTCCGTGCGACGCGACCGGCTCGCAGAGCGTGCAGGTCTACACGTCCGGGCACTATCGCCCTGACGGCGACAGCTCGTTCTGGGATCTGACGACGCAGTACTGGGTCTACATGTCGCTGACCGATCCCACGGGGGAGACCGGCCACTCGAGCTCGACGATCACGAAGGTCGATCTCGCGAGTGGCGACAAGACCGTCAACGCGTCGCTCGATCCCGCGGCGGGTTCCTGCGTCTCGCGAGGAACCTGACGTCGGCCGCGACACGACGTTTTTGATCGAGGATCGTGGTGACCGACGGCTCGGTCTCTATCGGCCGTTAGTCGACGGAGATGCCGTACGTCGGCAGGATGTCACCCGTGAGCGCTTGCACGATCGCGAGCGCTTTGTGCCAGTCGATCATCGCCTGTGTCTTGCGCAGCTCGGCCTGCCGCAGCTCTTCCTGACGCGAGAGCACGTCGAAGTTCGTCGCGCGCCCGAGGTTGAATCGGTCGGTCTCGATCTTGATGTTCTCGTTCGCGAGATCGATCGCGCGCTGCGATAGCGCGATGCGGCGCTTCGCGAGCTCGATCTGCGCGACGGCGCGCGCCATCGCCTGCGAGATCTGCGCGCGGATGTCGAAGGCGGTGACCTCGAGCTTCTTACGGCTCTCGCGTAACTCGCGCGCGCGACCCTTCACGTCCTCCTGGCCGAGCGAGTGCTGATAGCGCAGCTGTCCGGAGATCGCGATCGAGCTCGTGCGCGCGAGATCGCGCAGCGCCGTCGTGAAGCTCTCGCTCTGTGTCGTGGGGCCGAGCGTGAGCGCGGCGTCGAGCTGCGGCAGGAGGCCGTTCTCGGTCACCTCGATGTCGAGCTTCGCGACGTCATCTTGCTTTGCGAGCTGTGCGAGCTCGGGGCTCGACGCGAATGCGCGCTCGCTCAGCTCGCCGAGGGAGGTGTTGGTATCCTTCGTGTCGAGATCGGTGGTCACGCGCAGACCGAGCTCGCCTTGGCCGATCGGCAAGCCGACCGCGCGGCGCAGCACGATCGAGCGATCGACGATCGTCAGCTCCGCGTTGAGGATCTCTTCCTCGCGCGTCGCGATGATCTGCTGGACCGCCGGAATCTCGCTGCGCGGTATCTTGCCGCCCTCGTTCCCGATCGTGGTGATGCGCAGACGCTCGTTCGCGAGTGCGAGGCTCGCCTGCGTGATCGCGATCGACCGCTCCGCGAGCACGAGGTCCCAATACGCGGACACGACCGTCTGCACCGCGTTGATCGCGGCGAGGCGCTTCGCGAGCACGGCGGCATCTCGCGACAGCGTCGCTCGTCGCTCGTTCGCCTCGTAGAGCAAGCGTCCGCGCCCGCGCAGCAGCGGCTGGAAGTACGTGACGTTGAGCTCGTCCGACCAGTTGTTGATGCGATCGCCTGGGTTCAGCGGGTTGCTCGTGCGCGAGTATGTCGTCCCGGCGTGCAGGTTGATCGTGCCGCCCGTCGGCAGCGCGCGGGAGACATCGACCGTCGCCCCGATCGTGGTCGAGCGATCGATGCGCAGGCCGCTGAAGTAGCCCGACGAGCTCGACGCCGTCAGCTGGGCGTCGATGCGCCAGTCGTCGCGCGCGTAGGTCTGCGCGATCTGGGCCTCGGCGCTCGCGATGTCGATGCGCGCCGACAGCAGCGCCGGCGCGTGCTGGACCGCGTGCTGGAGCAGCTCGGGGAGCGACGTCTGGCGGGCGGGCCCGGCCCACGCCGTCAGATCCGTCGACTGCGGAGGCGGCGCACCGCCGGAGTCCGCGTCGTCGAGCAAGCGCGAGAGGAGGTCGGCGGAGGCAACACCCCGCCCGAGCATGATGACCAGGAGGCAGAGCGCGATCGACGGAGCACGGCGCATCGAAGCGGGCGGAGCATGGCACGCTCTTTCGAGCCGCGCGACTGCGACAGTTGTGGGCTCGCGAGCTCGCCCGACCCGAGCTCCCAACAATCGTGGCCACGCGGCCCTTGCAGCGAAACGGCGTGTGTTAGTTTGCGCAACATCGATGGCAACGGTCCTGCGTACCTACTGCTTCCTCGATGCGCTGCAGCCGCAGCAAGCAACGTTCATCGGCAAGACCGCTCGTGGCTTCTTGCCGGTGCCGTATCAAGCATCGCTGTGGGTCGAGATCGCGCCAGGCATCGCGATCAATCAGGTCACCGACGCGGCCCTCAAGGCGACGGCGGTGCAGCCTGCGGTGCAGGTCGTCGAGCGCGCGTATGGCCTCCTCGAGATCCATCACCACGACAAGGGTGAAGTCCTCCAGGCCGGCGCGACGATCCTCAAGCACCTCGGTGTCGAAGAGCACCAGCGCCTCAAGCCGAAGCAGCTGACCAACCAGGTCATCCGCGGCGTCGAGGCGTACCAGACGCAGATCATCAATCGCTCGAGCGCGGGCATGATGGTGCTGCCGGGACAGTCGCTGTTCATCTTCGAGTGCGAGCCCGCGGGATACGTGGTGCTCGCCGCCAACGAGGCCGAGAAGGCCGCGCAGGTGAACCTCGTGAACGTGACGCCGTATGGCGCGTTCGGCCGTCTGTACATGGCGGGACCCGAAGCCGAGATCGATGCGGCGGCCGCGGCCGCGACCGCAGCCCTCAATGCCGTCACCGGCAAAGAGCCCGAGAAGTTCGTCGATAAGTAACTAGGAGAAACCGATGGCTGACGCTCTTGGAATGATCGAAGTCAAAGGCTTTGTCGGCATGGTCGAAGCCGCCGATGCCATGGTCAAAGCGGCCAAGGTCGAGCTCGTAGGTTACGAGAAGACCGGTGGTGGCTATGTCACCGCCGTCGTGCGCGGCGATGTCGCGGCCGTCAAGGCAGCCACCGAAGCGGGGCAGCGTGCTGCCGAGCGCGTCGGCGAGGTCGTCTCGGTGCACGTGATTCCGCGTCCGCACGCGAACGTCGACGCGGTGCTCCCGCTCGGTCGCGCCGGCACGGGCAACGGCAAGTAGCGCATGGTCCTCGGGAAGGTCATCGGGACTCTCGTCGCGAGTCGCAAGGAGCCCACGCTCGAGGGGCTCAAGCTCCTCGTCGTGCGCGCGTGCGACGTCGACGGCAAGCCCAACGGCGCGATCGCGATCGCGGTCGATGCCGTCGGTGCGGGCGTCGGCGAGGTGGTGCTGTACTGCGCCGGCTCGTCGGCACGCCAGACCACGGTGACCCAGAACAAGCCCGTCGACGCGACGATCATGGCGATCGTCGACCAGATTTCCGTCGATAACGAACAGCGCTACGTGAAGGACTGATCCGTGGCGTTGGGAATCGACGAGCGAAAGATCGAGGAGATCGTCGCACGCGTACTGGAGCGGCTCGGTGGGGGGCCAACGAACGCTCCAGTGCGCGGCGGCGGTCCCGCTGTTCCGGACAGCCCGAAGCAGAAGGCGAACATCCCGCGCGGAACGAACGGCGTCTACGCCGACGCCGATAGCGCCGCGAAGGCCGCGCGCAAGGCGTTCGAGCAGAACGAGAAGACGCCGGTCGCGACGAAGGTGAAGATGGTCGCGGCCATGCGCAAGGCCGTTCTCGATAACAACGAGAAGCTCGCGCAGTACGCCGTCGAAGAGACCGGCCTCGGTCGCTACGAGGACAAGCTCGCGAAGAACCGCCTCGTCGCCGAGAAGACGCCGGGGCCGGAGATCCTGCAGACCGTCGCGTTCACGGGCGATCACGGCCTGATGCTCACCGAGCGCGCCCCGTACGGCGTGATCCTCGCGATCACGCCGACGACGAATCCGACCGAGACGATCCTGTGCAACGCCATCGGCATGGTCGCGGCGGGGAACTCCGTCGTGTTCAACGTCCACCCGTCGGCCGCGCAGGTCTCGAGCTGGTGCGTGCACCTGCTCAACGAAGCGATCCAGTCCGTCGGTGGGCCGCGCGATGTCATCGTCTCCGTCGAGAAGCCGACGATCGAGAGCGCGAACGTCCTGATGAAGCATCCGCTCGTGCGCCTCATCGTGGTCACGGGCGGCCCGGCCGTCGTGAAGGCCGCGATGAACTCGGGCAAGAAGGCGATCGGCGCGGGTCCGGGAAATCCGCCCGCCGTCGTCGACGAAACCGCGAACCTCGAGAAGGCCGCGAACGCGATCGTGCGCGGCGCGTCGCTCGACAACAACATCGTCTGCATCGCCGAGAAAGAGATCATCGCGGTCGACTCGATCGCGACGGAGCTCGTCCGCCAGCTCGAGAAGAACCGCGCGCTGCGCGTCGATCAGCGCGGCATCCAGGCGCTCGAGAAGACGGTCCTCGAAGGCGATCACGTCAACAAGGACTTCATCGGCAAGGACGCGGGCGTCATCGCGAAGGCCGCGGGCATCGGCTCGGCGTCGGATCACGGTCACGACCTCAAGATCCTCCTCTGCGAAGTCGACGAGCAGCACCCGTTCGTCCAGCACGAGCTGCTGATGCCGGTCATCCCGCTGTTCCGCGTGCGCGACGCCGTCGAAGGCATCGCCGCCGCGCTGCGGGTGGAGCACGGCTTCCACCACACGGCGACGATGCACTCGTTGAACATCGACAACATGGCGACGATGGCGCGCCTGTGTAACTGCAGCATCTTCGTGAAGAACGAAGCGTCGTACGCGGGCCTCGCGCTCGGCGGCGAAGGCTACACCTCGTTCACCATCGCATCACCGACGGGCGAGGGCCTGACCACCGCGGTTCACTTCACGCGCGAGCGCCGCTGCACGTTGAAGGAAGCCTTTCGCTTCGTCTGATGCGAGGCCCTGCACTCGGTGTTCTCGAGGTGGCGACGATCGCGAAGGGCATCGTCGTGGCCGACGCGGCGCTCAAGCGATCGCCGTCGTTGCTCGTCCACTCGCGCGCCGTCTCCGGCGGCAAGCACCTCGTGATGCTCGAGGGTGGCGTGGCCGAGGTCAACGAATCGATGACCGCCGGAAAGCTCGCCGCGGGCCAAACGCTCCTCGATCACGTCGAGCTCCCCGCCGCCGACGATCAAGTGTGGCCGATGCTCGGCGCACCGATCGCGCCACCGGACTGGACCGACGATCCGGACGCCGAAGCGGTCGCGATCATCGAGACCTCGACGGTCTGCGCCGCGATCGCCGCTGCCGACGCCGCGTGCAAAGTCGCCGCGGTCACGGTTCGCGACGTTCGCCTCGCGGTCGACCTCGCGGGCAAAGCGTACTTCACGCTGACCGGCACGCTCGACGCGATCGAAGCCGCGCGCGACGCCGCGTCGGCCGCCATCGATCCCGCGCGCATCGTCGGCCTCGAAGTGATCGCGCAGCCGAGCCCCGATCTGCGCGGCCGCCTGTTCCGCTGATGCAAACCGTCGCCCCGTAGCGGCGGCCCTGTTGGTGACGGCCATCGCCCGACGAGCAAGCTCGCGATTCCCTTCATCGCGCCCGCGGGCACGCGCGTTGCTCGTTCGCTCGCGATGCTTCGAATCGCGCTCCTTCTCACGCTCACGGCGTGCTCTCTCGGTGGCGACCCCGTGGCGGGCGACGACAATGGATCGGGCGGTGGCGACGACGACGGCAGTGGCGGAAGCGGACGCGGCAGTGGAAGCGGCAGCGGCAGCGGATCGGGATCGACCGCCGCGGTCACGTGCACCGAGTCGACGGGGATCGCCGGCATCGCGAAGGTGCTCGAGTGCGTGCCCGCCGGCATGGAAGGCAAGACCGGCACGCCGGCGCCGCTCGTGATCGCGCTCCACGGCTACACGCAAACCGCCGAGGAGTACAAAGCCACCACCGAGTGGCACCTGCTCGCCGCGCGCTACCACTTCTACGTCGCGTTTCCGCAGGTGAGTAACGACGTGGTCAATGCGGGCGGTCGTCCCGGCGCCTGGAAGTGGTGGCGCGATTTCTCCGCGTGGACGCGCACGAGCTACAACCAGCACTACGCGCCGATCATCGCCACCGTCGACAAGATGAAGGCGGCGCACGACATCGATCCCGATCGCGTCTTCATCACCGGCCTCTCCGCCGGCGGATACATGACGACGATCATGCTCGCCGTCTATCCCGACGTGTTCGCGGCGGGTGCGGTGTTCTCGGGCGGGCCGCACAACTGCGATCTGAAGTGCACCGACTCGAACAAGCAGCAGGACTGGACGCGCCCGGCCGGCTACGTGGCGCCGACGGCGGCGATGGTCAAACAGGCGTACTCGACCTGGTGGAACGACGCGACGAAGCGCAAGCCGCGCCTGATCGGCTTCCACGGCGGCGCCGATCAAGCGGTGAAGCCGATCAACCTCGACGACGAGATGCGCCAGTGGACAGGCGCGCTCGGCATCGATCAGACACCCGACAACGCGACGCTCGGCGAGCCCACGCAGCTCGGCGGCTACGAGTACCGCGCGTACGCGTACCAAGGCCAGATCGGCGTCGCCACCGTTCGCATGCCGGAGCTCGGTCACGGCACGCCGGTCCATCCCGGCACCGCGACCGAGGAGGGCGGCGCGGATCCGTATCCGACGCAGGTCGCCGCCGACTGCAGCAACGTCACCGATCCGAACTGTCACCAGGACTGGACGAACACGGGCGCGGTCTACGGTCCGTTCTACGCCGCGCGCTTCTTCGGGCTCGTGCCCTAGGGGCCGTAGCAGGTGAAGGCGAGCGGCGATTCGTCACCACATGCCGGACGCGTCATGCACTGGTACGGCACCGGGCAGTACGCGGCCTCGCAGCTCGGCGTGCACGCATTCTGCGGACACTCGACGGTCTTCGCGATGCAGCTGGTCGAGTGACCGCCGTCGCACACACCACCGTAGCGCTGCACGCAGATCTCGTCGGCGGAGCAAGCCGCGCACGGATCCGGTGCATCGGGTGGGGGCGAGCCTCCGCCGCAGGCGGCGATCATCAGCAGGGCCAGCAAGAAGCGCATGGCCGATCGTTACTCTAGTCGACGAGGAAGTTCTTCCACATCCGCAGGTACGTCGCGAATGCCGGCGACACCGCTCGCTCGAGGAGCTCTGCGCGCGTCACCGGCGGCTTCTGGATCGCGCGCCCGGCCGCGACGTCCTTCGGCCAATCAGGATTGACGATCCCGCTGCGTCCGAGCGCGACGACATCGGCCCCCTTCGCCATCGCGGCCTCGGCATCTTCGCGCGTCCAGATCTTTCCCGCCGTGAACACCGCGACGTCCGCCGGCAGCTCCGCGCGGAGCAGCGTCAACACGTGCTTGTCGGGGTACTTCGCGCTCGTGCGGGTCACGTCCCACAGCGACGCGTGGATGAAGTCCGCGCCATCCTCGACGAGCCACGCGGCGACTCGGAGGTTGTCGTCGAGATCCATTCCCTTCGCGTTGCCGAAGTCTTCGAACGACAAGCGGACCCCGATCGAGAACCGCGGGCTCGTCGCTGCACGACACGCGCGAACGCATTCGCGCGTCAACCGAGCCCGGCCCTCGAGGTCGCCGCCCCAGCCATCCGTGCGTGGGTTCATCGTGCGCGAGAGGAACTGCGAGAGCAGATACCCGTGCGCGCCGTGGAGCTCGACGCCATCGAAGCCGGCCTTCTCGGCGCGCGCGGCCGCGTCGGCGAACGCGCGGATCGTGCGCGCGATGTCGTCGACCGTACCCACGCGAGGCACTTGGAAATCCGCCTTGTCCTCGGTCCACGTGCTCGCGCTCCATACTTGCTCGCCGGTGAGCGCGGAGTCCGCGCGCACACCGCCGTGAAACAGCTGCACCATCGCGGTCGCGCCGGCGTCGTGGAGTCGCGTCGCGAGGCGCGTGAGCCCGGGGAGGCACTCGTCGCGATCGATGCCGAGCTCGCCGGGCCAGGCTTTCCCGTCGAGCGCGACGTACGCCGCGCAGGTCTGGATGAGGCCGAAGCCACCGTCGGCACGTCGCGCGAGCCAGGCGAGCTCGTCGTCGCCGAGCAGGCCATCGGGCTGGCTCTGCAGATTGGTCATCGGCGCGAGCGCGACGCGATTGGGAAGGACGAGGCCACAGCGAAGCGTCAAGGGCGTGAACAGCACGCCGCGGTTTACCACGCTTGGTGTGTTCGACGACGACGACGGCGCAATGCACCTGTGACCACGAGTCCGAGACCGAGCGCTACCAGACCGTCGGAGGACTCGCCGACGTGGCAACAACCACCGCTCGGAGGTGGAGTTCCATCGGTCGCCGGAAGATCGTCGGGGGTCAGCGGAAGAGGCTCGCGGGTGTCCGTGACACGTACCGTGACCGTCTCCCCTGGGTAGCCCGTGGCGGTGGCGTCGAGCATCGCGACATCCTCGACGAGATCGGCATCGATCGCGCTCGTCACCTCGACGTACTGTGGACGATCCCAGTTCGCGGGTGTGAACGTGATGGCGCCGGCCGGCACGCTGACAAACGTCGAACCCGACACGCGCGCGAGCGTCACCGTGACGTCGGTCGTCGGCGCGAGTGCGAGCCGAACACCGACGAAGCCGCGCGCGGTCTCGGAGAGCCGGAGGTTTTGCGGCGACACCACGATGCCCGGTGTCGTCGCGGTGTAGCCGATGCGCCGGATGTTGCCATCGTGGTTCACGATCCATAGCGAGCCGTCTGGACCCGTCGCTGCATCGATGTGTCGGCCGGTATTTGTCCCGAAGGTTCTCACGCGCGCGATCGACGCGTCCGACGCCGTCTCGACGCGCACGATCTGGCCCGAGCTGAAGTCGCCGAAGAAGAAGTTCTGTCGATACGCGGGCGGAAACAGGGTCGCGTCGTAGAACGCACCGCCGAGCACCACGCTGCCGTAGTCCGCGCCTCGCGCAGCGCCGTTGCCGCTCGTCGCATCGGGGCCGGTCTGCTCGTACGTGAACGTCGTCGGCGTCGGGACGCTCGTGATCGGAAAGAACCCGGAGTCGAACGCACCTGGGAGCGAATCGAACGATGCGTCGTCGATTCCGGTGATGCTGACCGTGCCGCCCTTGCGCAGGTTATGCGCCGTGCTCGTCGTGATCGTCACGACGTTGCTCGCGCGAACGGCGGCATTGGCGACGATCGTCAGATCGGGCGGTGTTCCGGTGCGATAGACAACGATGGGGCTCGTCGTGGCATCACCGGTGCCGGGATCCACGTTCTCCATCGGATATCCGACGTGATCGGCGAGCGACAACGCGAAGATCTGTTCCCACGAATCACCGACGACGTTGACCCACGGAACGCCGGTGACCGGATGAAACGCCATCGTGTACGGGTTCCGGAGCCCACGAGCGAACGTGTAGTCGTAGTTCGGTCCGCTGCCATCGTTGTACGGGCCGGGCGGCGCCGGCGCACCGGGGATGGTGCTCGCACGCGACAGCTTGGAACCTGCGCTCGCCAGATCCTGGCCTTGCCCCTCGCCAGATCCGTTGTTTCCGACCGCCCAGTAGAGGAGGCCATCGGGACCGAAGGCGAGTGCGCCGCCATCGTGGTTCTCGCCGCGCGACGGCAGGCCCGCGATCAGCGTCGTGCGATCGGTCGCGACATCGCCCTGCATCGTGAATCGAAGGATCTGCTGCTCGATTACCTTTCCCGTTGGAGTCGGCACGTAGAGCGTCGCGAAGACGTAGATGTGGCCGTTGTCGACGAATGCCGGATCGAAGGCGATGCCGAGGAGTCCGCATTCGCTTTTCACGACGAGCTCTCCGTTGTCGTCCTCGTCGAGATTGACGAACTTGTACGCCGGCGTTGGCAGCAGCGCTCCGTCCTTCACGATCCAGATCGCACCGCCCTTGCCGGTCACGAACAATCGATTCGAAGCATCCGGCGCCCACGCGAACGACGTGACCTGCGGATTGCTGGGGATCGTCAGTGCCTCGGTCTGGACGAACGGATCGGGCACGGTCGCGTGTGCGATCGACGACACGATACAGCACGCGCAGAAGACCGGGATGCGCACGACATCAGGGTATCACCTCGATCGTCAGGTCGCGGATGGCATCCGCGAGGCGGGCCCGCGCGGTCGCGAGCGCCTCGGTCTTCTCCCCGAGAGAGCGGGCGAGCGCGTCCGATTCGGCCGTCGTCGACGCGAGACCGGCGAGGAGCTTCTTGCGCAGATCGTCGGCGCCGCGGACCTTGTCGATCGCGCGCAGTGACTCGCGAAGCTCGATCGCGCGCTGCGAGATGTCCACGATGCGCGAGCGGATCTTGCGCGCGTCGTCTTCGAGCGTCGCCATGTCGCGGCGGAGCGCGGCGGCGGTCTTGATGCGCTCGAGGATCGGCGCGGGGAGGTGCGCGCCCTCGAGGTAGGCGGCGAGGGCCGTGTCGTCGGCGCGCACGATCTCGATCGTCGCGCGGCGAGGCTCGCGCTCCTCGATGGTGAACGTGCTCGTCGTGGCCGCGGACAGCGGGATCGGGACGAGGTACGCGTCGGGCTGCTCGATCGTGCGAGGCGGGAGGTCGCGCGGCGTGTAGCGCGGGCTTTTCGGGTGGCGGATGTAGATCGTGCGCGTGGCATCGCGGCCGGCGACGATGGTGTACGTGGTCGTCAGGATGCCGGCGTTCTCGACGGTGAGGACGCCGCGGGTCATCGCGACGAGGCGGATCGGGCGCTCGTCGGGGACGGAGGTGCGCGTGACGGTGGTGCCGCCGTCGAGGGCGTAGGGGATCCAGGCGGTCTCGTCGACCTGGAGGCGATCGAGGAGCGAGTCGCCGACGAAGGTGCCGCCGGCGTAGATCGCGATCGGGCCGGACTCGAGCGTGAAGCCCGAGGTGTTGACGAGGCGGGCGGCGCGGAACGGGTGCGTCGCGCTGCCCGGGGCGTTGTCGTCGGGGCGGAACAGGAGCACGTCCTCGCCGGTGATCGGCTTGTTGAGGATCGAGACCATCGTGGACTTGCCGCGCCCGATCGTGACCGGATCGGTGAGCACGTAGCGGACGCTACCGGCGATACCGGTCGGCGTGGTGCGCGCGCGGGTGGACGCTTGCATCGCGGCGGCGTCGACGGTGGGGAGCGGACGCGAGGTCGCGCGGGTGACGGGCTCGGTGCCGCTGCGCTTGAGGATCTGGAAGGACGTGCGCCGATTCTTCTCGCGACCTGCAGGTGTGTCGTTGGAGGCGAGCGGTTGCACGGCGGCGTACGGCTGGATCTCGAGGCGCGAGGCGGCGACGCCGTGCGCGATCAACGCGGCGCGGACCGCGGTGGCGCGCCGAGCGGACAGCGCCCAGCCGTCGCCTTCATCGGAGGACGTGTGGCCGCCGATCTCGACGAGCGCGATGTTCGGGTTGCCGACCATCGCCGCCGCGACGGCTGCGATCACGTCCTCGCTCGCGGGCGTGAGGGTCTCGCTGTTCGCCGCGAACACGACGTGCTCGAGGATGACGAAGCTCGAGTCCCGGACCACCACGCGTCCGCGATCCGGACAGCCGTCGTCGTCGTCGGTGCCGTTGAATGCCTCGTCGTCATCGGGGCACTTGTCGACGGCGTCGGGGATCGCGTCGCCATCGCGGTCGACGATCATGCCGTTCTCGTTGTCGATCGGGCCGAGCACGGTGGGCTGCACCATGTGCCCGGTGACGTCGGGCCGCGCGACGTATTGCGGCTTCGTCATGTCCTGCGCGAACGACATCGGCGCGCCGGTGCCGAGCGTGAGCTGCACGCCGCGCCAGTCCTCTTGCGACGCGTTGTGCACCATCGCCCAGGCTTGAAGCAGCGCGGGCTTCGCGGGCTCGTCGAGGACCACGCGGTATGCGGCCTTCCACGTCGGCGTCGGCACCGCGTAGCCGACGAGCAGATCGTGCGCGCGCCCCGCGGCCATGCGGACATCGATCGCGACCGTACGCGCGGAGTCGCCGATCTGCGGAACGTCGACGGTGGCCACGCCGGCTCCTTGTCGATCGATCACCGTCAGCGTCTTCAGGACATCGTCGAGCTCGCCGCGCGCGAGCGCGAGGCGCAGCGTGGCGCCACCGAGAACACCGGTGCGCTCGAAGTAGCCGATGCCGTTCTGGTACAGCGTCACGCGCCGCAGCTGCATCGGGCGCGGCGGCTGTGCCGCGCAACCGGAGACGAACAGCGTGGCGAGGATCGACGCGAACGTGCGAGTCATGCGTGCGTAGTGCACGCACTGCCCGCGCTGGTTACAGCTACCAGCTCTTCATCTTGCTGATCGTGACCTTGTTCATCACGACCGGCGTATCCGGCTTGTTCTCCGCGTTCTGCGGCACGCGCGCGATCTGCTTGACCAGATCGAGCTCTTTGCACTGACCGAAGATCGTGTGCTTTCCCTGGAGGAAGTCCGTCGCGACTTCGGTGATGAAGAACTGGCTGCCGTTGGTAGCGCGACCAGCGTTCGCCATCGCGAGCGTTCCGGGCTGCATCTTCTTGTCGTTGTTGAACTCGTCCTCGAACTTGTAGCCCGGCCCGCCGCGACCCAGGCCGAGCGGATCGCCACCCTGGATCATGAACTCCTTGATCACGCGGTGGAAGATCAGGCCATCGAAGTACGGCTTGCCGACCTCGGTGTTGCCGGTCTTCGGGTTGAGCCACGCCTTCTGACCCGTCGCGAGACCGACGAAGTTCGCGACCGTCATCGGCGCTGCATCGCCGAACAGCTCGCAGTGGATCGAGCCCATGGTCGTGTCGAACGTCGCGACGAGCGAGCCCTCGCCCTTGATGTTCTTCACGTACTCCGCGAGATCCGCGGCGACCGGCGGTCGTACCGCGTTCGGATCGGACGGCGGCGGCGGCTCTTGCTTGATCGGCTCGGGCGGCGGCATCGCCGCGGGTGGCTGCGCGTTGTCGGGCGTCTTCGCGGGCGGCTCGTTCTTCGCCGGCGGAGGCGGGTCGTTCTTCTTGCCGTTCGTGTGCTCGCAGCCGACGAACGTCAGCAGGAGCGCGGGGAGAGCGAGGCGTAGGCTGCGCATGTGCGGCGAAACATGGCGCAACTGCCGCAGCGCTGCAAGGCGGTCAGCGCGCGACGGAAAGCGTCAGCGTCGGATCGCTGCCCGAGCCGCACGTGATCGTGTGACCCGCGATGCCGCCGGCCGCGACCTCCGCGCAGATCGCCGCGTAGTCCGCGTTGCCCGGCGTGAGGACGGGCCGCTCGCCGCTGCGCCCCGCGATGCCCTGCAACAGGAACTGCGGTGACACCACGAGCGCTCCGCACACCCGGCGCACGCCGTCGATGGTTGCCGCCGTCGCGGATGCATCGAGCGGCCCGACGATCGCCGCGAGCGCTTCGGTCTCCGCGCCCGGATCGATCGTCGGCTCGTTGATCAGTCGATCCTTGAGCGCGCTGATCACGTCGCCCACCGTCGTCGACGGATTTGCCGCTCCGCGTCCGACGAGACCATCGATGAAGTCGTTGGGGACCCAGCTCGGGCGCGCACACGCACCGTAGCGATCCTCCCACGCGAGGCGCGCTTGGAAATCGAGGCCACGGAAGCCGCGCTCGCTGTTGCGCATGAACGTGCCGACGCTCTGCTGGAACGGCACTTCGACCGACGGGAACACGCCGCCCATCTGACACGCGACTTGATACGTCGTGCAGCACGCTTGGAACTGTTGGCAGTTCGCGTTCAGCTGCTGGCATGTCGACGATCCGGTGCCGGTGCACCCTTCGCCGAAGTCCGGGAAGCGATTGCCGCCCGGCTGCGTGGTCCACTCCATCGCGAACGAGAGCGCGCCCATCAGCGTGCGCGCGTCGATCGCGGTGACCGCATCACCGGGGCCGTTGTGCCGCCGCGTCTCGTCGGCGTCCGCGATCACCCACGGATCGAACACGTTCGGATAGGTGTACGGCGATGCGCCGCACCCGGCGTCGGGGGCCAGCCGCGCGAAGTAGTCGCTCGTCACGACCGCGACGAGCAGAGCCTTCAGCGAGAAGCCGCTCTTCGCGTACGTGTTCGCGAGCGAGTACAAGAGGTCGCGCGCGGCTTGGTTGCGCGGGAAGTAGTTCGCGATCGTCAGCTGCGTGCCGGTCGCGGCGCGCCACACGTCTTCCGTCATCTTCAGCGTGACGAGCCACGCGAGCGCCGTGTCTGGGTCGGCGATCGTCTCGTCCTCCGCGACGCCGACTCCACGAAGGGCCGCGAACCCGCGGGCGAGCGCTTGCTCGAGCGTGTACACGGTCGTTCGCGTGCCGACGACGCTCGCGAGCTTGCCGTCGATGCCGGCGATGTCGTCGCCGATGTTCGCCGGGGTCGCGAAGCGACCGCACGCGTTCGTCCAGCCCCACGGGCGCTGCGATCCGTTCATGACGACGAACCGATCGACGCGGAACGCGGTGTGCGCTCGCTCCGACGAGACACCCATCGGGTTGCCGTACACCGCGCGCTCGGGTGCGCCGGGGGTGGGCCAGTGGCGATCGAGCTCGGGCTCGTCGCTGTCGGTGACCGACGTCTCGCTCGTGTGGCAACCGAGGCAGACGACGTCGCGATGCAAGTACGACGCGTCGAACGTCGAGCCGAAGTCCTCGCGACGTGCGAGCTCTGCCTCGATGTCCGGCACGTTCGCTGCGGGGATCGGGTGCGCGACCATCGAGAACAACTGCGCGCGATAGACGGGCGTCAGATCGTCGAGGGCGATCGCGCTGCGAGCGAGATCGAGCATCGTCCAGCTGCCACCACCATCGCCGCTCTGCGTGGCCATCTGATCGCGGACCGCGGTCGCGAGCGCCGGCGACACCGTCGCGCGCGCGGCGGTGTTCCAGCAATCGACCTCGCTCTGGATGTCGGTGCGCTGCACGTGCAACGCGTCCATGAACACGTCGATCCATCGCTCCGCGAACTCGGGGCGATTCATGATCGCGCGCGCGACGAGCTCGCGAGGATCGGGGCCGGTGCCGTCGGGATCGAGGTCCTTGGCCTGCTTGAAGATGTCCGCGTAGACATCGATCTCGCCCTGGCTGCGAGCGCGATGGCCGTCGAGCGCGAGGAACGCGTGCTGCGCGAACGCTTCCGGATCCGCGTCGCACTGATCGAACGTCGGGTTGTCCATCCCGCCGTCGGTGAGATCCGAGTCGTTGCCACAGCTGCATCCCTGTGGCGCGAGCGCGGCCGCGATGACGGCGCTGATCGTCAGCGCCCGCATCACGCCGTCCTCCCGAGGAACTTCGCGACCGCTTTTTGCGCGGCATCGAGCTCCGTGGTCGCGCCCGGAACGTCGGCGACGTTGAAGCCTTCCGCTGCGAACGGCCAGAATCCCATCGCGAGCAGCGCCGCGATGCGATTCTCCGACGGAGTCGCGGCGCCGGTCATCGCGCGGCCATCGCGTCCGATCGCGCCGTGAATGCCTTTGTACTCGGTGGTGATCGGGCCGCCGATGAACGCGGTGACGTAGCCGTAGGGATGGTGATTGCGACCGTCCTGACCCTGGCGCTGCGGCGTGCGGCCGAACTCGGTGTTCAAGATGATCAGCGTGTCGTCGAGCGAGATCTTCGTCGGGTCGGTCTCCCCCGGTCCGTTGATGATCCCGAACAGCGACTTCAGCATGTTGTTGAAGTTCACCGCGGTGTCGACTTCGTTGTCGGTGTGCGTGTCGTAACCGCCACCGCCCGAGGCCTCGTAGAGCCCCGTGTCGCTGACGCAGACATACGATGCGGGCTCGGTCGGATGCGTGAGCAACCGCCGCGCCGCGGTCAGCGACATCAGCGGCAGGCTGCGGCGCGACACTCCGCACGTGGTGTCGTTCTGCGCCATGAAGAGGTCGTCGGTGAGCACCGCGCGGATCGCGTCGGCGTTCTTCGTGCGATCGAACGCGACGGACAGATCGTCGGCTTTCGCGCTGCGCACGCGTCCGCTCGTCGGCCACGACAGGCGTCCCTCGTATTGCTGGTGATACGCGGACACGAGCGCATCGTGGCTCGCGCGATTGCCGCCCAGCGTCGTGCGCTGCAAGAGGTTCGTGAACCGCGCCGCGTTGTCCGTCTTGATCAGGACGGGCCGCGCCGATCCGCCGTGGTTTCCGGCCTGCGCGGCCGCGGCGACGTTGTCGCTCGAGATGCCGCCGGTCGCGAACACGTACGAGTAGGGCGATGCGCGGCCCGGCGTCGCGCCGCTATCGATCCGCGCGCGCTGCACGTGCGCGCCGAGCCCCGCCGCCGATGGCTGACCGACGGGCCGTCCGGTGAGCGCGAGCGGGACCGCGGCCTCGTGGGGCTCGAGCGTGTGGTGCTGCACGACGAGGCGCATGCGATCGCGAACATCCGTGCGTGCGTGGAGTAGGTGGGCGAACGGTCCGAGCTCGACGTTCGCGCCGTTCGCATCCATCGCGAACGATCGATCCATGTCGACGTTGCCGCACGCGGTACCGGCCGCGGTCATCGAGAACGCATACGACTGCGTGTTGCGCAGCGACGCATCGGGATCGTCCGGCTTGCCGTAGTCGCGGACGAGGTAGAGCGTCTCCCACGCGGACAGTCCGCCGTAGAGGAAGATCTCGAGGACCTTCTTCGCGCGCTGACCCTCGGGGATCTGGACCGATGCCGTACCGCCGGGGAACACACCGAACGTTGCCGCGTTCGAGCGTCCGATCCACGGACCCACCATCACTGCCGCCGCGCCCAGCCCACCTGCGGCTGACAGGAACGTGCGCCGTTTCATGTCGCGTACGGTACCCCCGGGCCGGTGCTCGCAACACCACGAACGCTCATTCGACCTGGCAAATGGAGGCGTGCGCTACGCACACCGACCATCGCCGGGAATGACGAGACATTCGCGGAGCTGCCCGGAACCCCGGGCGACTGGTGTAAACCGCTTGTCATGCGCCAGCGAGCTGAAAGGCGAGCAAGTACCCTTGGGGGGAGCAAGCTGGTCGTCGCGGCGATCGTTTTGGCACCCGGAATCGCCCGAGCGCAATTCTGGTCGGATGCGACCGGGCCCTGTCTCGGGTCGACGGCACAGTGGACGAACAAGGTCGACGTCGCGGACCTCGACGGCGACGGCAAGGTCGACATTCTCCTGGCGAACGGCGGTGACTACGACACGCCGGGCACGCCCGAGGCCACGCGCATCTTTCACAACGACGGCGGCGGAGCGTGCACCGAGATCTCCGCGACGGCGGTCGGCGGCTTCACCGGGCTCTCGCGCGTGGCGAAGGCGTTCGACCTCGACGGCGACGGCGACCTCGACATCCTCACGGGTGGTGCGCATCACACACAGCTGAAGCTGTTCACGCGCGGCGCGGGCACGTGGGCCGATGCGAGCGCGCAGCTCCCGCAGCAGATGACGTCGGTCGGTGATGTCGAAGCGGGCGATGTCGACGGCGACGGCGACATGGATCTCCTCCTCGGCGATTGGGGCCCGAACAACCCGACCGGGCCGACGATCGCCGGCGGCCTCACGCGCCTCTATCTCAACGATGGCCACGGCACGTTCACCGACGTCACCACGACGCAGATGCCCGACGTGCTCGTGAAGATGTCGTGGGACGTCGAGCTCGTCGACGTCGACAACGACTGGGATCTCGACGCGCTGGTCGCGTGCAAATACTGCGCGACCACGTTGCTGTTCCGCAACGACGGCCACGGCGTGTTCACGAGCGACACCACCGCGCTGCCGGCGGACACCAACAACTACGACTTCGAGGCGATGGATCTCGACGACGACGGCGATCTCGATCTCGCGACGATCAACGACGGCCCGCAGCTGCGCGAGAAGATCCTGATCAACAGCGGCACGGGCAGGTTCACCGACGAGACCTCGACGCGCCTGACCGGCACCGCGAACCCCGCGATGGCCGACGACAACGTCGCGGTGTGGATGGACGTCGACTCCGATGGCGACGCGGACCTGTTCATCGGCCGGCTCGGCGCGGATCGCTTGCTGATCAACACCGCCGGCGTGTTCACGCTCGCCGCGGGCGGCACGCCGAACGACACGCCGAGCACGCTCGGAGTCGCCGCCGCGGATCTCGATGGCGATGGTCGCCTCGATCTCGTGCAGGGGCAGGGCGAGTCCGCGTTCCCCGACAAGGTCCAGCTCGCGACGCCGATGGTCGCGATCGACACGTGGCCACCTTCGGTCCACGCCGCGTTCGACGGCACGCGCGTCCACGCGCGCGTTCACGATCACCAGTCTCCGTCGCGCGCACACGACTTCTCGCGCGTGTGGATCGACGATGGTGGCGCCGGCATCGATCTCCACTGGTATGGCGAATACCTGTGGACCGCGCCGTGGACGAACGGACCGGTCCGCGTGTGCGCGCGCGATCGCCGCGGCAACGAGCGCTGCTTCGATCCCACGCCCGCCACGTCGGACGATGTCATCTCGGGCGACACGACGCGTCCTCCCGGCGAGGACACCGGCTGCTGCGACTCCGGTCACTCGCGGCCATCGCTCCTCCCATTCGCCGTGCTCGCGCTGATCGTGCGCCGCAGGCGGCGATGAAGCGCGCGATGCTCGTGCTCGCGCTCGCGGCGTGCGGCGACGACGGCGGTACCGACGAGCCGATGGATCTTCCCGTCGGTGCGTGCGATGGCGTGCTGCACTCGATCCCCGGCGAGACCGGCGTGCACATGCCGGCCGGCACGACGATCGAGTGGTCGTCGAATCCGCCCGCGACCGGCCCGCACTTTCCGTCGTGGGCCGGCTGGGACCGCCACTACGCGGTGCTCGAGCGTGGCTACTGGATGCACAACGCCGAGCACGGCGGCGTGATCCTTCTCTACAACTGCCCGACGGGGTGCCCCGAGGTCGTCGACGCGCTGCTCGATGTCGCACGCGACGCGGCGTCCGACGACACGTGCAGCGCACCGGTCACCAAGCGGATCATCGTCGCCGCCGATCCGCTTCTGCCCGAGGGCACGCAGGTCGCCGCGGTCGCGTGGAACACCTACTACACCGCGAGCTGCTTCGATCCGTACGTTTCGACGTTCGTGCGCTCGCGCTATCGCCACGGCACCGAGGACACGTGCGCCGATGGCGTTCCGTTCGGCGGCGTGCGGATCGAACCGCCGCCGCAGTGATCACGGGCGCAGCGTGACCGTCGCGGCGTTCGACGCGTCGAGCTTCTTCGTCAGCGCGACCTTGTTCGAATCGAGCATCCACGCGACGACCGCGTAGGCTTCGTCGTCGGTCAGCTCGACCTTGGGCGTGCCTTTCTTCACGATCGGCATGTTCGCCTTCACGAACGTGACGACGTCGGCGGCCGTCGTGAACGTCACGCCCTTGCGCAGCTTCGCCGTCTTCGGCGGATCCTTCGCGAGCGCCTTCTCGCCGATCACCGCCGGGTTCTTCGCGTTGCCGGCGCCGCTGTCCTCGTGACACGTGTTGCACTTCTTCGCCGTGTACACACCCTTGCCGACCTCGTACTGCTCCGCCAACGCGGACGCGGCGAGCACCTCGTCCGACGGTGGCGCGGGCTGGGAGGCAGGCGGCGTCTCCGTCGGAGTAGCAACGGGTTCGGGGGCCGGCGTCGGCGTGGGCGTGGGCGTCGGAGCAGGTTTCGATCCACCGCAGGCGGATACGGTCAGCGCGACGAGAAACAGGATGGTTCGCATGCGCGCATCCTAATGCCAGAAGCCGACCGACGCCGCCACGTTACGGTAGCGTTCTGCTACATCGCCCGTAAACGACAGCCGGCCGCGCCGCCGGCCCCACAGTTGAAACTCGAAGGCGCGCAGCTCCACACCGAACGTCAGGTGGATTCGACCGCCGACGCCTTCGAACCGCGATGGCTCCCAGTAGCTGCCGGCGCGCACGCGGAAGCGACCCGGGATCCACTCGTACTCGGCGCCACCACGTAGCGAGATCGCGACATCCTCCCCGGAGCGTTGCAGCTCCTGCATCGCGAACGCCTCGATGCCATACGCGTCGGGCGAGTTGCCCGTGATCAGCAGATCCGTCGTCAGCGTGAGCGCGCGTTCGTCGCGGAAGATGCCGCCGACGAGCTGGTTCCACTCCGTCGGCGCGAAGCGATACGCGAAGCCGATCACGCCGCGCGCCGCGGACGCGACAGTGCGCGGCAGGATGTACCCCATGCAGTTCTCGGGATCGCAGCCGTCGGTGCCGACGTCCGCGCCGAGGATCTGCGTCTCGATCCCGCCCGCGATCCGGAAGTTCCGCATGCGCGGGACATAGGTGATGCCCGCGATCACGCCGGTGCCCGTGATCTGGAACAGCTCCATGTCGTCGGCGCGAGTCCCGATATCGAACGACACCGTCTGCGCGCCGATCCCGATCGCGATGTCGCGCGACGGGAAGTACTTCGCGAGCACGAAGCGCAGCCGGATTCCCTGCGCGCGCAGGGCGTCATCGACGGGCGCGGTCTGCCCGGTGAACGTCACCGCCGCGGCCCAATCGTGATAGCGACCGCCGAGCCCGAACGTGAGCAGCGATGCGCCCGCTTCCTCGGCGACGACTCCGTTGTTGTCGTAGTCCGTCGACAGCTTCCCGGTCAGGACATCGAGGTGATAGTCCCAGCTCCAGTCGTCGGTGTCGGTCGTGAGCCGGACCGCCGGCGCGCTCGGGTTGATCAGCGTCCCGGCGGTGCCGACGATGTTCGCCGCGCCGGCGCCGCCCATGCCGACCCATGCCGTATTGCCGATCGCCACGCCATCGTAGAAGTCGATCGCGTAGTCGCGGTCGGTGATCGGCTCCGCGGCCGCGCCCCGGGCGGCGAGCACGCCGGGCACGAGCAAGGGGAGCCACGGCCTCATCGCCCTCATCATACCGCCATCGCATTCGGGCTATCCTGCGCCCGATGCCCGGGACGACCGACGACACCACCGAATCCGGCAAGGCCGAGATCGGGGTCACATCGTCATCGAACAAGGCGTACGAGGTCGCGCCGACCTCCGCGCTGTCGCTCGCGGCGGTGCCGTTCAAGCGACGGTTCTTGGTCCCCGCGATCGTGCTCGGTCTCCTCGAGGTGATCGGCATCGGCTATCCGCTGTGGATCGCGTTCGAGCTCGGAGACGTCGGCGGCCAGACGCTGCTGTCGACGGCGGTCCCCGTCGGCATCGGCGCGTGCATCGTGTGGATCGCCGCGGTCACCACGTGGCTGTTTCCGCTGTGGGCCGCCGTCGGTGCGCGCCGTCGAGGCGAGCGCGTTCACAAGGACGCCGCGGCGCGCGCATATCGCATCACGCTCAAGGGGCCGGTGCGCGTGCTGCTGCTGCGAACGGGATTGTGGGCGGGCGCGGCGCTCCTGACCGGCGTGTTCCTCTACATCTATCAAGGCTGGACACCGCAGCGCGTGTTCGAGCTCACGGCCGTCGCAGCCGTGCACGCGTACATCGTGTCGTGCATCCGCGCGGTGTGGTGGGCGCAGATCCTCGGCGAGGTTCGCCAGCGTTTGTTCGCGGCGGGCTCGCCGCTGCGCAAGTTCGACGACAGTCACTTCCGTCGGTTCATGCTCGTCGCGATGATCGTCGCCGGTGGCGTGCTGTGCGCGCAGGCGGGCTTCGCGTACTACTTCGTGCCGATCACGAAGGAGCAATACCTCCAGCTCCAGACGTTCTATCCGGTCGCGGCGCTGATCGGCGTGGGCACGTGGGCGCTGTTCGCGCGCTGGTTCACGTTCGATCTCCGGCGCTACCTTCGCGTATCGCGGGGCGAGCAGATCGAGGATGCACCGCCGGCCGCCGCGATCTATCGCCGCGCGCAGGCGCTGCCGTATCGGCTCGCGGTGCTCACGATCTGCGTGTGGTTCGTGATCGCGATCGTCGGTGCGCTCGTCGCGCGGTTCCAGCTCGGCTTCGATGTCGACGACACGCTCGTCCTCGCGATCGCGACCGTGATCCTCACGATCGCCGGCGCGATCTACGAGCAACTCTGGCACCGCGACGTGCTGCGCCCGCTGCTCGCGCACCTCACGCAGCGCTACCGCGTGCCCGTGCGCTCGATCGCACCGTCGCTGTCGCTGCGCAGCAAGCTCCTGCTGTCGTTCGGCGGCGTCGTGCTTCTGGCGTGCGGCATGGCCCTCCTCTGGGGCTTCGTGCAGTACAAGAACCTCGCGAACGACGCCGCGGGCCGGCAATCGCGCGTCGGTCTCGCGTGGCTCCACTCCGAGCTGCAGACGGAGATCGCGATGCTGGAGCAGCCGCCCACACCGGACTCGGTGCGCGCGGCGCTCAAGCGCATCGTGACCGCCGCCCCGGAGGCGCCCGTCATGTACTACGTCGATCACGACGCCACCGGCCTCGGTGTCGGTGGCGGTCCGGTCGGAGCGCCCGCGCTGCCGTGGTACGTGCAGGCGCAGATCGGGCGTGCGCAGTCGCAGATCACCGTCGGGATCGCGCAGCTCACGGGCCGCTCCGAGCGGCTGTTCTTGTCGTGGCGCGGCACTCGCTACGATCTCGGATCGGCCGCGGTCTTCTATCCGTCGTATCGCGGCCGCGGCGAGACGATGGTGCGCCCGCTCAAGGAGCTGCTCGTCTTCTTCCTCATCTTGTTCGCAGCGTGTGGCGGAATCGTCGCGTTCACCGTCGCGCAGTTCATGGCACCGATCAAACGGCTCGAGCAGCGCGCCGATGCGATGGCGCGCGGCGAGCTCGCCGATCCCGTCGCGGCAGGCGGCGAGGGCGACGAGATCGGCCGCCTGACGCTCGCACTCGAAGAGATGCGGCGCGCGCTGCGCGACAAGCTGCGGTCCACCGAAGAGGTCAACCTCGATCTCGAGCGCGCCGTGCAGATGCGCACGGCCGACCTCGCACGCAAGAACCGCGAGCTCGCCGAGACGCTCGACAAGCTCACCCGCGCACAGAAGCAGCTGGTGCAGTCGGAAAAGCTCGCATCGATCGGCCAGCTCGTCGCCGGCATCGCGCACGAGATCAACAATCCCGTGAACGCGATCGTGAATACCGTCGGCCCGCTCGAAGAAGCGGTCAACGACATCGACGCGAGTGATCCGAAAGCGCGCGCCGAGGCAGCGAAGGACGTGCGCGACATGATCCGCGTGGTCCAGCGCGGCGCACAGCGAACGAAAGCGATCGTCAGCGCGCTGCACAACTACTCGCGCACGGATGACGAGTCCGTCGTGGAGTTCGACGTGGATCGCTCGATCGAGGACTCGCTCGAGCTGCTGCGCCACCTGCTCAAGCTGAACATCACCGTCGACAAGAAGTTCGGCGCCGTCGGTCGCGTGAAGGGACACGCCGGTCAGGTCAACCAGGTGTTCATGAACCTCCTGACCAATGCGGCGCAGGCGCTCGCTGGACGCGAGAACGCCACGATCACGATCACCACGACGGGCGACAGCGAAGGCGTCGTCGTGAAGATCGGCGACAACGGATCGGGAATTCCCGCGGACGTTCTTCCGCGCATCTGGGATCCCTTCTTCACGACCAAGGATGTCGGCGAGGGAACCGGCCTCGGCCTATCGATCGTCCACGACCTCGTCTATGGACACGGCGGGACGATCACCGTCGACACGAAGCTCGGCGAGGGCACGACGTTCACGGTGACCCTGCCGCGCGAGATTCCCGCGGCTGCACGCAAAGCAGCACGCCCCGCGTAGCCCGATCGTGGTGCAGTGGCCGCACGCTTGCATCGATGATTCATCAAGGAAGGTGAATCAAATGCCGAACGACAAGAACGACAAGAACGACAAGTACGAAGAGATCGAGAACAGCGACCTCCAGACGCCGGGCCTCCGCGAAGAACAAGACGACGACATGGATCTCGACGACGGGATGGACATCGACGAGCCCGAGACGGTGGGCTCGCGCCACGAGCCGTTCGACGAAGAGAGCGGCAAAGGCGACGCCAGCGTCGAGCGCCGCCCCGACGACAACGACAAGATTCCGCAAGACTCGGATCCCTCCGAATAGCCTCCCGGAATTCGCGCGCCCGTTCGGGCGTACGATCCTGACATGCGACTCTTGGCGTTCGCGGTCCTGCTCTCGAGCACGATCGCGAGCGCCGATTCGCGTTTGCCCGCGCACTACGCGGCGCTGTTCGACGCGGCGGCGACGTGGACCTACGACCTCGAGCGCACGACATGGGACTACGATCAGATCCAGCACGAAGCGAACGTGCGGAAGTGGAAGAAGAAGACCGAGAAGCTCGCGCCGATCACGTGCAAGGTCCTTCGCGTCGCGCGGTTCGGTGTGCGCGCGCTCGCCGAGATCACGTGCGATCGCGACGAGGGCTGGAAGTTCCCGATCGCGGGTACGTACCTCGCCTCACCATCGGGGCTGCGGCGGTACAACAACGTCGCGTGGCCGACGACCGCCGACGATCTAGGCGCGGACACGGAGCACGAGCTCCTCGTCGCGGCGGCACCGAAGGCGCGGACCAAGACGACGCGCGAAGGCGAGCAGGGCGGCCCGCGCTACACGCTGACCCTCTCGGTTATTCGCGAGCGAGGCGCGTGGTGCACCACGCAGAAGACGCGCGGCGCTCCGCACGATGGCGAGGTCACGCTGTGCTACGCGGGCGGCATCGTGCGCGGTCGCAACGACGTGAGCGGAGAGCTCGATGACCTGAGGTACCGCGCGCGATGATCGACGAGTCGCGATAACGTGCGGGGATGAGTCGTTGTTCGCTGCTCGTCCTGATCGCGACCAGCGCGTGCGGGCGTGTCGGCTTCGACCCCATCGACGGTAGCGTCCCCGACGCTGCCTGCACGCTCGGCCCGTGGTCTCCTGCGCGATCCGTGACCGAGCTGGTCATGGGCTCGTCCGTGCTCGGCGCGCAGATCTCGCCCGACGGTCTCGAGCTGTTCTTCGGCAGCGACGCGGCAGGCACCGGCCTCGACCTCTATCAGACCTCGCGCACCTCGCGCACCGAGGCGTTCGCGACACCCACGCAGCTGACGGTGCTCGCCGCGCCGAACTACGACCACAACCCGACCGTCACCGGCGATGGCCTCGAGCTGTGGTTCTCGAGCAATCGCACGGGCACGCGGTGCCTCTACCGCACCACGCGCTCGAATCGCACCGCTCCTTGGTCCGCGCCGATGGCGGTTCTTCAGTTCTGCGGCGGCGTCGACTACGACGGTGTCTACCTCTCGCCCGACGCGCTGACGCTGGTCTACACGAGCGAGGCGCGCACGTTCCTCTCGACGCGCGCGTCGCTCATGGACGCGTTCACGCCGGGCCGCGAGCTCTCCGAGATCGTGTTTCCGTCGGGGTGGGGCTTCGCGGTGCTATCGGACGATCAACGCACGATCTACTTCGAGGTCTACAACAACCCCGAGCGGGTCGCGATCTGGCAAGCGACACGGGCGACGACCGATGCTCTCTTCGGTCCGCCGATGCGCGTGCCGGTCGACATCGCCGGCGAGGATGTCTCGATCACCGCCGATGGTCGCGAGCTCTATTTCTCGGCAGGCCCCGTCGGTGGCCGCATCGACATCTACGTCACGACGCGCGACTGCGAGTAGCGCTACTTGCCCTGACGATACGTGACCCACAGAGAGTCCATGCGCGAGCCTTGGCCCGCCGTGAACTCGTCCATGCAAGCATCGTCGGTGTAGTCCATGAAGTTCTCGATCGGATCGTTGCCCGGCGTCGAGCACGTGTTGCGACCGACGGGGCAGCCGAACGCGGGCGAGGCTTCCGCCGGCGTGTCCGCGACCATGTCGCCCTTGTTCGCCTGCCTCGCGCAGCCACCTTGGAACGTGTGATAGAGGCCCATCCAGTGGCCGACTTCGTGCGTCGCCGTGTCGCCGAGGTTGTACGGCGCGGCGTTTCCACCCGGTAGCGACGCGTTCAAGAGGACGACGCCGTCCATCTTCGGATTGCGGCGGTAGTCCGACGGAAACGTCGCCCAGCCGAGGAGATCGTCGCCGAGGTTCGCCGAGTAGATGTTGAGATCGTCGGCGGTCCCCTGGCGGAGCGCGTTCTTCATGTTGCGCTCGGCCGTCGTTCCGTCGGTCAGGTTGTACCAAGTGTCGTTCGCGGTGGTGTTCGTGCCCGCGAGCACGAACGTGTAGCCGTACGAGCCGTAGGCCGCGTTGAGCACGTTGATCTGCGAGGTGATCTGTTGCGCCGTGACGCCGCCCTGGCCCGACGACGTCGTGATCGTGTGCCAGTAGACGTTGATCGTCGCGCCGGGAACCAACGAGGCTCCGCCTTGCGTCATGCGATCGCGAACTTCGTTTTCGATCAGATCGCGTTCGAACAGCGGCGGATGCAGCGTCGCGCAGCGATGCTTTCCGGCGTCTTCGCCGACGCGCGAGACATACGCGTCGTACTCGTAGTCGCTCGCGAGCGCATCGCACTCCGCGATCTCGCTCGGCTCGGTGGTCATGGTCTCGCAGACCAAGCGCTCTCGCGCGCGACCCTCTTGCTCCTCCGTGAGATCATCGGCGCAGCCGACGACTCCGATCCCGATCCATGACGCTGCCAACACGACTCGTTGCCACGTGCGCATGATGCGAATCCTCCCGGTGTTCGTTGTGCGCGTGCGTGTTTCACGTCGTGGGCCACAGGCGAATCGCGCTCGTGGTGTCTTGGAGCGAGGTCTGAATTTCGGTCATCGCTCGAGCTGGGGCGTAGTGCGACAGTCGCGAGGTCCCGGCACCTCGATCGCCCCAAAATGCCACGATGACAGACTGTCTTTCGGGCGCTGACAAAGTGGCAGGCGGACCACGTGATGCTCCCGAGACATGCTAATAACTCCAACGAGTTAGCTGGAATCAGGTTGGCTCGGGGCTTGTTATTGAGAAGACCGTCTATGTGGAACCAGCCTGCCCAGAGTCCGTTCCGGCGGTTCGCGGCCGCTCATGTCGATGGCAGCACGAGCGCGCCGGGCGACGAGCCGAGCGAGCTGCGCTCGGATCCCGAGCACGCCGGCATCGTCCTGGTCGTCGATGACGAGGCTGCGATCGTCGAGTCGCTGACCAAGATCTTCCGCCGCGAGGGGCTCAACGTCCTGTCGGCCACGGACGGGAACGCGGGATTGGATCTGTTGCGCAAGCATCGCGTGGGCGTCCTGCTCACGGACTTGATGATGCCGCAGACGAGCGGCATGGACCTCTTGCGCGCGGCCAAGACGATCGCGCCGGAGACCGAGGTCGTGCTGATGACCGCGTACGGCACGGTCGAGACGGCGGTCGATGCGATGAAGGAAGGCGCGTACGACTTCGTCACCAAGCCGCTCAAGCGCGCGCACGTGGTGCGGATCGTCAAGAACGCCCTCGAGAAGCAGTCGCTGCTCGTCGAGAACCGCAGCTTGAAAGCACAGCTCGCCGAGAAGCGCCGTCGCGCGATCATCGGTACGTCGCTCGCGTGGCGTCGCACGATGGACATCGTGATGCAGGCTGCGCCGAGCGAAGCGACGGTGTTGCTCCTCGGCGAGAGCGGCACCGGCAAGGAGCTACTCGCGCGAGCGCTGCACGACAACTCCGCGCGCGCGAAGGGTCCGTTCATCGCGGTCAACTGCGCCGCGATCCCCGAGTCGATCCTCGAGGCCGAGCTGTTCGGGTACGAGAAGGGCGCGTTCACGGGCGCCGCGCAGGCGCGCGATGGCCGGTTCGAAGCCGCGAACGGCGGCACGCTGTTCCTCGACGAGATCGGCGAGATCTCGCGCCACGTGCAGGTCAAGCTCCTGCGCGTGCTGCAAGAGGGCGAGATCGAGCGCCTCGGCGCCGGTGGCAAGACGCGCCGCATCGACATCCGCCTCGTCGCCGCGACGAACGTGAACCTCGCCGAAGAAGTGAAGGCCGGCCGGTTCCGCGAGGATCTGTTCTATCGCCTGAACGTGATCCCGGTGAACGTGCCGCCGCTGCGCGATCGCCGCGACGATATCTCGCTGCTCGCGCAGCACTTCGTGCAGGTCTATGCGGAGAAGAACGGCAAGGCGATCAGCGGTTGCTCGCCCACGGCGATCGAGCGGTTGACCGAGTACGGCTGGCCCGGCAACGTGCGCGAGCTCGAGAACGCGATCGAGCGCGCCGTGGTGCTCACGCGCGCGGGCCACACGGTGATCGACGAAGACGCACTGCCGCGCGAGATTCGCGATACCGCGCCGGGCACCGCGTCGGCCTCGTCGCTGACGTTCCCGATCGGTATGCCGCTCTCGGAGATCGAGATGCGCGTCATCCACGAGACGCTGCGCCACACCCGCGGCGACAAGCGCCTGACCGCGAAGCTCTTGGGCATCGCGACGCGCACGATCTATCGCCGGCTCGAGCAACCCGATCCGGACGAGCCGGCCGCGGCGAACGGTAACGAAGGCGACAAGGAATAACGGCGCATGCAAGACGTCATCAAGCGCTACTTCTGGGTCATCGGCGCGCTCGCCGTGATGATCTGCGCCGTGTTCGCCGCGAAGGCGACCGGTCACATCATCGAGGCGAAGTTCCTCGGTGATCCCAAGATCAGCCCGAAGGTCACCGCCACGGTGCAAGCCGCGCCGGTCGCGAAGGCCGCGCACGACAAGAGCGGGCAGCAACTGCAAGACCGCAACATGTTCTGCTCGGACTGCACGCCGCCCGTGGTCGCGGCGACGAGCACGGATCCGACGTCGATCGGCATCACGTCGCTTCCGCTGTCGCTCCTCGCGACGAACATCGGCCTGACCGACAAGGACTCCTACGCGACGATCATCAACACCGAGAGCCAGAAGCAGGGCGCGTTCGGGATCGACGACATCATCCCGGGTGCGGGCAAGCTCAAGGTGATCCGGTTCAAGTACGTCGACTTCGAGAACGGTGGCCGCATCGAGCGCCTCGTGCTCACGGGGGCGACGCCGCCGCCGACCGTCGCGAAGGTCGAGGAACCGAAGACCGACACCGAGGAGAACAAGGATGATCTCCAGGCCGCCGTCGATAGCGGCATCAAGAAGATCGACGACAACAACTACGAGATCGACAAGTCACTCGTCGACAAGGTCCTGGCAAATCCGATGGCGATCGCGAAGGGCGCGCGCGTCGTTCCGGCGGTCAAGAACGGCAAGGCCGATGGCTTCAAGCTGTACGCGATCCGCCCGAGCAGCGTGTACGCGAAGCTCGGGTTGTCCAACGGCGACACGATCAATTCGATCAACGGCTTCGAGCTGACCACCGCCGACAAGGCGCTCGAGGTCTACACGAAGCTTCGTGAGGCGACCTCTCTCGAGATGGAGGTCACGCGTCGCGGCAAGCCGGTCACCCTGAAGTACACGATTCGTTGAGCGAGAGCCTATCCATGCAGACCAGTTCCCTCCAGAAGCCCGTCGCCGCCCTCGTGCTCGCGACGATGATGATGACCATCTCGCCGTTCGTGGCGTTCGCGCAGCCCGCGCCGGACACCAAGGCGACCGGAACGGCGCAGCCCGAAGACGAAGCGCTGTACGCGTGCAAGAAGCGCACGGGGCAGGTCGCCGTCACGTTCAAGCCGGAGACCGAGCTCAAGGATCTCATCACGTGGGTGATGGGCTTCACGTGCAAGAACTTCATCCTCGATCCGCGCATCGTGTCGACCGGCAAGAAGGTCACGGTCATCGCGCCGAACAAGATGAGCGCGGCGTCGGCCTATGAAGTGTTCCTCGTCGCGCTGTCGACGATGGGCCTGACCGTGGTGCCGAAGGGCAACATGATGCGCATCGTCGAATCGGCGACCGCGAAGAGCGAGACGGTGCCCATCTACAAGAAGGGCGCGCCCGGCAATCAGGACCAGATCGTTCGCTACATCCTGCGCCCGTCGTACGCGCAGACCGAGACGCTGCGCGCGGCGCTCGACTCGATCCGCTCGCCCGCCGGCAATGTCTCGGTGGCAGGCTCGGTCCTCATCATCACGGACTACGCGTCGCAGATTCGCGACATGATGACGATCGCGCGCGCGCTCGACGTGCCCGGTAACAACGAGGGCATCTACACGGTCGCGGTGAAGCACGCGGATGCGACGCAGCTCGCGCAGAAGATCAACGAGATCCTCGGTCTGTCCGCCGGTGGCGGCGGTGCCGCGGCGGCCGGCGGCGCGGGCGGAGTGAAGCGCGCGCAACCGGCGGCGCAAGGCACGGCGGGTGCAGCACCGTCGAGCGACGACGTGATGAGCTCGGTGCCTTCCAAGATCCTGGTCGACGATCGGACGAACACGCTGATCGTCGTGTCGAGCGAAGCCGGGTACCTGCGCGTGAAGGCGCTCGTCGAGCGTCTCGATATCTCGCTCGATACCGAAGGCGGCACGTCGATTCGCGTGCACCCGCTCGAGAACGCGCTCGCCGAAGAGCTCGCGACCACGCTCAACAACGCGATGGGGCAGGGCAACCAGCAGCAGCGCGGCCAACCCGGGCAGCCCGGCGCGCGTCCGGCGGCGAACCCACCGCCCGGAGCGCTCGGTGATCTCGGCACGTCGCTCGAAGGCACGGTCCGCGTCATCGGTGACAAGCCGACGAACTCGCTGATCGTGATGTCGAGCGGGCGCGACTACCTCGCGATCAAGGAAGTGATCCGCCGCCTCGATCAGCCGCGCCGCCAGATCTTCATCGAGGCGCTGATCCTCGAGGTCAACCTGTCCAAGGACCTCTCGCTCGGTACGAGCGCCCACGGCGGCGTGCCGTTCAACGGCAGCGATCTGATCGTCGCCGGCGTGCAGGCTCCCGCGCTCAAGTCGCTGTCCGTCGCATCGCTCGCGTCGCTGACCGGCCTCATCGGCGGTGTCATCGGCTCGCCGCTCACCAACTCGAGCGAGCTGCTCGGGACGAGCATCCCGTCCTACGGCATCCTGGTGCAGGCGCTCGCGACGCAGGACAACTCGAACATCCTGTCGGCGCCGCACGTGATCGCGATCGACAACGAGAAGGCCGAGTTCTCCGTCGGCAACAACATCCCGTACAAGGCCGGTCTCTCGTTCGGAGGCTTCGGTCTGCCGACCGGCGGACAGCAGGGCAGCTTGCCCGGTGGCATCGGGCAAAACATCCAGCGCGAGAAGCTGAACCTGACGCTCAACGTCACGCCGCACATCTCGAGCAACGACGCGGTTCGCCTCGAGATCGAGCAGGAGACCAAGGATCTCGCGAGCCAGAGCGCCGAGCTCGGCCCGACGTGGTCGGAGCGCAAGCTGAAGACGCAGGTCGTCGTCAACGATCAGCAGACCGTCGTCATCGGCGGCCTGATCCAGGAGAAGGACATCTACAACGAGAGCAAAGTCCCGCTCCTCGGCGATATCCCGATCCTCGGGTATCTCTTCAAGTACTCCACGAAGAGCAAGCGCAAGACGAACCTCTTGATCCTCCTCACGCCCTACATCATCAAGGACTCGCTCGACCTGCAGGCGATCCGCGAGCGCAAGACGCGCGAGCGCGAGGAGTTCGTGCGCTCGTTCGCGACGCTCAACGAATCGAAGTACAACGCGCGCGTCGACTACCGCCGCAAGCGTGGCGTGGTCGAGGAGATCAACCGCGCCGTGCTGTCCGTCGAGCAGGACTTCGATGTCCTGAAGGCGCTCGGCGATCGCAAGGGCATCCAGGAAGGCGCGCTCGAGTACGGCCCGTCGAACATCGACGATCCGAACGAGCCCACGCCGCCGCCGCCCGCACCCAAGGCGCCCGCACCGGAGGCCAAGCCCTGATGGCGACGCAGCAGGGATTCGGAGCGTTCCGCGGCGGTAGCGTTGGCCCCATGGGAATCCTCCCGCAGTTGCTCGGCGAGATCCTCGTCGCGCGCTGCGGCGTCGCGCCCGATGCGATCGAGAAGGCGCTCGCGCGGCAGGCGGAAGAAGGCGGCCTGATCGGCGAGATCCTCGTGCACCTGCGCTTGATCGACGACAACCAGCTCGCCGAGGCGCTCGCGCTACAGGCCGAGATGGCCTACGTGAAGGATCTCCCGCGCGCCGAGGACATCCCGGTGGAGCTGATCGAGAAGCTGCCGATCAACTTCGCGCGCCAGCGCCTCGTGCTGCCGCTCGGTCGCGATGGCGCGGGTCGCGTGATCGTCGCCGTCGCGGATCCCTCCGCGGTCGATGTCATCGACGCCGTCGCGGTGCTCCTGTCCGAGCCCGTCGAGCCGGTGGTCGCATCGACGACGAAGATCACCGATCACATCAACAAGACGTACACGCGGCTCCGCGGCTCGCACGAGCTCGAGGAGTCGCACAAGAAGGGCGACGAAGAAGAGAGCGAAGAGTTCCCGTCCGAAGAGCTCGTCGACATGCTCGACGCGAACGACGAGGCCCCGATCATTCGCTGGGTCAACTCGCTCATGTTCCAGGCGGCCAAGGAAGGCGCCTCGGATATCCACATCCGCCCCGGCGAGCGAGAGATCATCGTTCGCTACCGCGTCGACGGTCAGCTCCGCGAAGCGAAGCGCGCGCCGAAGAAGTTCCAGCAATCGATCCTCGCGCGCGTGAAGATCATGGCCGGCCTCAACATCGCCGAGAAGCGATTGCCGCAGGACGGCCGCATTCGCCGCAAGATGGCCGGCAAAGACGTCGACATGCGTGTCGCGACGTCGCCGACTGCCTCCGGCGAGAGCGTGACGATCCGTCTGCTCGATCGCTCGAGCGTCTTGCTCGGCCTCGCCGACATCGGCTTTGCCACCGATCACCTGGAGCAGATCCGCGCGATCATCAATCGGCCGCACGGCATCCTGCTCGTCACGGGACCCACCGGCTCCGGTAAGACGACCACGCTGTACGCGTGCATCTCCGAGATCAACGCGCCCGACATCAACATCCTCACCGTCGAGGATCCGGTCGAGTACCAGCTCGAAGGCATCTCGCAGACGCAGGTGAACTCGAAGATCGACCTGACGTTCGCGTCCGGTCTGCGGTCCTTCCTCCGCCAGGATCCCGACGTCATCATGGTCGGCGAAATTCGTGACCGCGAGACGGCCGAGGTCGCGATCACCGCGTCGCTCACCGGTCACTTGGTGTTCTCCACGGTCCACACGAACGACGCCGCCGGTGGCGTCGCGCGTCTGATCGACATGGGCATCGAGCCGTTCCTCGTCGCGAGCTCGCTCGTCGGTCTGCTCGCGCAGCGCCTCGTGCGGCGCCCGTGCAAGGAGTGCGCGCGTCCCGTGCGGCCGTCGCCGGAGATGCTGCGCGAGCTCGGGCTCGATCCGCAGAAGTTCTTCGCGGGCGCGTACGAGCTGCCGAGCGTGAAGGGCCAGAACCCGCCGCCCGTCGGCACGTTCTTCGAGACCGTGGGTTGCCCGACGTGCAACATGCTCGGCTACAAGGGCCGTACCGGTATCTACGAGCTGCTCATGGTCAACGACGTGGTCCGTCGGTTGACGCTCGAGAAGGCGGACGCGGGAACGATCCGCACCGCCGCTGTCGAGAACGGCATGGTGCACCTGCGCTTCGACGGCGCACGCAAATGCATGCTCGGTCTCACCACCCCCGAAGAGGTCATGCTGATGACCGCGGAGAGCTCCGACTAATGCCGATGTACGCGTTCAAAGGCGTCTCCGCCAGCGGCAAGTCCGTCAACGGCGTTCGCGACGCGGAGTCGCCGAAGGCGTTGCGAGCGGTCCTGCGGAAGGACGGCGTGTCCGTCATGTCGTTCGAGCTGTCGCGCGGCGGCAAGCAGGCCAAGGAAGCGAACTCGAAGAAGGGCGGCCTGTCGCGCGACGTCGATCTCGGCGGCGTGTTCGCCGGCGTGAAGAAGACCGAGATCGCGACGTTCACGCGCCAGATGTCGACGCTGATCAAGAGTGGCATCCCCCTCGCCGAGGCGCTCGGTGCGCTCGTCGAGCAGGTCACGAACGTCCGGTTCAAGACGCCGTTGTCCGAAGTGCGGACGAACGTCAACGAAGGTATGTCCCTCGCGGATGCGCTCGCGAAGCATCCGAAGCTGTTCGACGAGCTGTTCGTGTCGATGGTTCGTGCCGGTGAAGTCGCCGGTAACCTCGACGAAGTCCTCACGCGGCTCGCGGACTTCCTCGAGTCGTCGCAGAAGCTGAAGTCGAAGATCCAGGGCGCGATGATCTATCCGATCGTCATGCTCGTCGTCGGCGTCGTCATCATGGGCGTGCTGATGGTCAAGGTGATTCCGGAGATCACCTCGATGTTCACGCAGCAGGGCAAGACGCTGCCGTGGAACACGCGCCTGCTCATCTGGTTCTCGACCTTCCTCGGCAAGAACATCCTCTGGCTGATCCTCGCGACGATCGCCGCCATCGTCATCTTCATCCAGTGGAAGGGCTCGAAGGACGGCAAGCCCGCGTGGCACCGGTTCGTGCTCGGGTTGCCGGTGCTCGGGCAGCTCGTCCGCACGATCAACGTCGGCCGCTTCGCGCGCACGCTCGGCACCATGCTGCAGGCGGGTGTGCCGATGCTGCGCTCGCTCGATACGGCGAAGCAGATCATGGGCAACGTGATCCTGCAGCGTGCCGTCGAGGATGCGAAGAAGGCGGTCACCGAGGGTGAATCGCTCGCACAGACGCTGAAGAAGTCCGGCCAGTTCCCCGCGACGATGATCCACATGGTCGCGGTCGGCGAGAAAGCCGGCCAGCTCGAACAGATGCTCGAACGCGTCGCCACGACCTACGAAGCAGAGGTCGACACCAAGCTGTCGCGGTTCACCGCGCTCCTCGAGCCGCTCATGCTCGTGTTCATGGGCGGTGCTGTCGCCTTCATCGTGTTCTCGATCCTGCAACCCATCATGGACCTCGGCAATCTCTCGGGCCCGAAGTGAAACTAGGAGAAATCAACATGCGCAACCTGAATGACCGCCTTCGCCGCCTCCGTAACCGCCGCAACAAGCGAGGCATGACGCTCCTCGAGATCATGATCGTGCTCGCGATCCTCGCGCTCGTCATGGGTCTCGTCGTCGGTCCGAAAGTCATGAAGATGTTCGGCAAGTCGAAGGTCGACATCGCGACGCTGACGGCGAAGAAGTACGCGGACGAAGCGTACCCGTCGTGGTCGACCGCGAACCCGAGCAAGGCCTGCCCGGACAAGCTCGAGGACCTCAACGAGTTCATGAACAGCAAGGACATCAAGGATCCGTGGGGCAACCCGTTCAAGATGCTGTGCGGCCAGAGCGCGCCCGCGGGCGTGAAGGGCGTCGGCATCCAGTCGAACGGCGAGGACGGCAAAGAGGGCACGTCCGACGACATCAAGTCGTGGGAGTGAGCTCGTAACCACCGAGCGCCATGCACCGCCGCCGTACATATCGTCGTCGTCCCCTGCGCGGGATGACCGTCCTCGAGATCATGATCGTCCTGGCGATCATCGGGGCCGGCGCGGTCCTCGTGCGATCGGGCTTCCGCCTGATCTCGAAGGCGGACCTCGTCGAGAACGCGACGGAGTTGTCGGCGGTGCTGCGGCGCGCGAACCAGCTCGCGATCGAGCACGGCGAGATGCATCGCGTGGTGTTCGACTTCGAGAAGGGCGCGTACATCGTCGAGGTCTGCCAGGGCTCGACGGCGATCATGCGCAACGAGAAGCTCGTCAAGGATCCCGAAGAGGTCAAGGCAGCGCTCGAGCGTGGAAAGCAGCGCATGGCGCAGATGCCCGAGGATGCGCTCGCGGCGGGCGATGCCGAGGAAGCCACGAAGCGCGCGACGGCGATCGCGGGACACCACATCGCCGATCGCCAATGCGCACCAGCGACCGATGCGATCACCGGTGATGCATCGGGCAAGGGTTGGGCGCGCCAGCTCTACAAAGACAAGGGCATCAAGATCAAACAGATCTTCGTGCAGCATCGCGACCAAGCGGTCACGAAGGATCACGAGGCGATCTACTTCTTCCCGACGGGCTCGGCGGAGAAGGCGGTGGTCGAGCTGACCGATGGCAGCGAGACGTTCTCGATCCTCGTGCACGGCTTGACCGGGCGCGTGGAGCTTCGCGATGGCGAGCTCAACAACGTCGACGATCACATGATGCGCAACGCGCTCGGCAACAAGGAAGCCGACCGCGATGGCAAGGAGGACAAGTGAAGCGTCGCGTGTCCTCTGAGTCCTCTGGCTTCACGTTGCTCGAGGTGATGATCGGCCTCGCGCTGCTCGGGCTCGCACTGACCGTGCTGCTCAAGAGCGCGGCGGGCAGCATCTTCAACGCGCGCCAGGCGCAGATGATGGGCGTCGTCACGGATCTCGCGCGCGGCAAGATGTACGACCTCGAGGAGACGCTGCTCAAGGACGGCTTCAACGAGACCGGCCTGGCCGACGCGACCGACGAGTGCACGAACTGGGAGAAGTTCGAGGACGAAGGATGGCCGGGCGTCGAGTGGTGCGCGAAGATCGAGCAGGTCGAGCTCCCGAGCTGGGATCAGATCCAAGCGCTGACCAAGGGCCAAGGCTCGGGCTCGAACGGGTCCGCGGGCTCCGGCTCCGATGGCTCCGGCGGCGGCTTCATGGACAGCGCGCTCGGCGGCATGCTCGGCATGCTCGGCGGTGGCATCGGCGATGGCGGCGGCGACATCGAGAGTGCGAAGGGCGGGGGCTTCATCCAGGGCTACTATTCGATGGTCCAAGAGGTCCTGAAGGTCTCGATCCGGAAGGTCTCGCTGTACACGCGCTGGGAGATCATGGGCCGGAAGCGCGACATGCAGGTCGTCGCGTTCTTCACCGACGCGGCGGCGATGGACAAGGTGCTCCAGGGCGCTGGCTCGCAAGAACCCGCCGCCGGATCGGGCTCCGGTTCGGGCAGCGGCAGCGGCAGCGGATCGGGGAGTGGCTCGGGGCGGCGCACGGGCACGAGCTCCGGAAGCGGGAAGACAAAGTGAGGCAGCGCCGTGCCCAGCGTGGTCTGACGCTCATGGAGGTCATGATCGCGAGCGCGGTGATGGTCATCATGATGGCCCTCGCGTGGCGCACGATCTCGAACACCTCGGCGTCGAAGAAGACGTTCGAGAAGTACGAGGAGCGCAATCACGAGATCCGCATGGCGATGGGCCGCGTCGTCGCCGACTTCGAGGCCGCGTATCTGTCGAAGAACGAGGACGGCCTGCAGTCGCATCCGCGCACGATGTTCGTGGCGAAGTCGGGCCGCATCCCCGACATCCGCTTCTCGACGATGGGCCACCGCGTGCTGTGGGCCGACGCGAACGAGTCGGAGCAGACGGTGATCCAGTACCTCTCGCGCAACAGCCCCGACAAGCCGGGGGCGACGGACTGGGTGCGCCGCGAGCAGCGCCGTCAGTCCAACGAGCCACCCGATGATCTGCCGTCCGAGTACGACGTGCTCCTGACCGACATCCAAGAGGTCAAGCTCGAGTTCTGGAACTGGAAGAACCTCGAGTGGCAGGACACCTGGGACTCGACGCAGTCGGATGGACAAAAAGGCATGCTTCCGAGCCGCGTGCGCATCACTGTCACGACCAAGGATCCGGCTGGCAACGATTACAAGCTCTCCACGCAGGCACGGATCGTGATGCAGGAAGCTCTCAACTTCGTACCGCAATGAACGCCGCCCACCACATCTGGACGTTTCTGACCACGCCCCGGTCGCTCGGGCGGGGGACGCCGCGTCCGGTGTCGCGAAAGCGGCGCCAACGCCGGCGGGGCATCGCCATCGTGACGGTCATGCTCGCGATCGCGTTCACGCTCGTGCTGTCGAACCAGTTCGGCAGCGCGACGAACATCGACATGATCGCGGCCGCGAACTATCGCGACCAGATGCGCTCGCACTTCCTCGCCCGCAGCGCGTCGAACCTGTCCGAGCTCGTGATTCGTCTCCAGCAGCGCCTCGACAACATGAAGGACACGATCGGCGCGGTGCAGATCACCGACTTTGCCGACCAGGTGCTGCTCGCGTTCTGCGGCAGCTCCGAAGAGGTCATGGCCGCGGTCGGCTTCGACTCCAGCACGGCCAAGGGCCTCGGCGCCGATGTCGGCACGTGCGGCATCAACGGAACGATCACGACCGAGGACGACAAGATCAACGTCAACTGCGCGAACAGCAGCGCCGCGACGGCCGAGTCGATTCGCCAGACGATCTACTCGATGATGTACTTCCCCGCGTACGACCCGATCTTCGAGGAGGAAGACGCGGAAGGCTATCGCCGCGATCGCGAGAAGCAGGCCGACGCGATCATGGATTACATCGACACCAACACGTATCGCGGGTCCAACGCGCGCGGCGGTGCGATGGAGGACTACGGCTACGAGAGCCTCAAGGATCAGTACAAGGCGAAGAACAACTACATCGACACGCTCGGCGAGCTGAAGCTCGTGCGCGGCGTCGACGATCGGTTGTGGACGCTGTTCGGGTCGGCGTTCACGGCGTACGGCAGCTGCAAGATCAACCTGTCGGCGCTGTCGAACCCGATGCTGATCGCGGGCCTCCTGCAAGCGGCGGCGAAGAACCCGAACGATCCGCTGCTCTTGAACCCGCAGAAGCTGTTCTTGCTCGCGAGCATCGTCGCGAAGGCGAAGCAGTTCGGCGTGCAGTTCCAGAAGCTCGACGAGTTCGTCGCGTTCGTGAAGGATCCGGTCAAGCAGATCGGCGCGCTCGCCGGGACGACGGGGATCGAAGGCAGCGCCGCGAGCGCCGCAGTGTCCGCGGGGATCCCGGGCCTCGCGCCCGGCGAGACCATCGGTCTCGAGCTGGACGCTGCCAAGCTCGGTGGTGTGGCGAAGGTCGGTCCGCGCCAGACGTATCGCGTGGAGGCGTGGGGCGAGATCGAACGCAAGCAGAAGAGCGCTGACGGGTCGCCGGTGTTTCCGCCGATCCGCTCGACGATCACGGGTGTGTGGGACACGAAGATGGTCCCGCAGAACGTCCGCAAACCCCCACAGCCCAAAGGCGGGTGGGTGTTCATGAGGGAAGACTGATATGGCGAGTCGCGTCTTTGCCGTCGATCTAGGCGCATGGAGTGTCAAGCTGGTGATCGCCAGCCCCGGCATTCGTGGCGCGATGCCGTTGGCCGTCGTCGAGCGGCTCGTGCCGCCGGGCGACGAGCCATCGGAGACCCGTGCGAAGGCCGTGCTCGCGCAGTTGATCCAAGAGCTGCGGCTCAAGGACGACACCGGCTACATCGGCGTGTACGGCGATCAAGTCTTCACGCAGGTGCTCGAGTTCGGCTTCAAGAACCTGCGCCGCACGGAGCTCGAGAAGGCGGTCGGCAACGAGCTCGAGGGCGTCGTGCCCGTCGATCTCGAGGACATGGTCTACGCGTTCGAACAGATTCCGCAGCCGCCCGCGCACGCGGGTGCCCCGGTGCCGGGAGCCACGCACGGTCGCGTCGCGCCGGCGACCGAAGGCATGCGCGTGCTCACGTACGCGATGCGCAAGGATCGCGCGGAGCACCTGATCACGCTGGGCAACGAGTGCGGCTTCGAGCCGCGCGGCGTTCTGCCATGTGGCGGCGCCGCGGTGCGGCTCGTCGCGAACACGCCGTCGCTCGCGCAGGCGCGCACCGACGGCGCCGTCGCGGTGATCGATATCGGCCACGAGCGCACGGACGTCGTCGTCGTCGCGGGCGGCAAGGCGATCTTCTCGCGCAGCGTCGGGCGCGCGGGCAAGCACGTCACCGATGCGATCATGAAGCGCTGGCGCCTCCCGTGGATCGATGCGGAGCGCGCGAAGCACTCCGATGGCTTCGTCGCATCGAACGCTGAGCCCGCCACGTCGGACGCGTGGGCACGCATCCACGACGCCACGATCAGCGAGCTCGCGCCGTTCGCGCGCGACATTCGCCAGACGCTCGCCGCGTGCCGCGCGAAGACCGGCTGGACGCCGATCGCCGCGTTGCTCGTCGGTGGCGGTGCACGGCTGCGCGGTCTCGCGTCGTTCCTCGGCGAGCAGCTGCAGATTCCCGCGTGGCGTCCGTCGCAGGACGACATCATCGCGCTCGCGGGGCCCAAGCTCGGCGCGGAGTCGCAGAGCTTGCCGATCGATTCGGCCGCGATGACGGTCGGCATGGCGTACGACTGTGCGGGTGGTCGTCCGATCTTCGACCTGCGCAGCGGCTCGCTCGCGGTGAAGATGGACCTCGGCTTCCTCCGCCAGAAGGCCGTGCCGCTCGGCGCCGCGCTGATCGCGGTGTTCGCGTTTGCGGCGGGGAGCGCGTACGCGGATCTCTATCGCCTCAAGAAGGCGGAGAAGATCCTCGCGCAGCGCGTCGCGAACGATTCGCAGGAGGTGTTCGGCGAAGCGAAGACGGCGAAGGCCGTGCTCGCGTCGAACGGACCGGGCGGTGGTGCCGCCGGTGGATTCTCGCCGCTGCCCAAGGCCAGCGCGTACGACATCCTCCTCGAGATCAGCGCGCACGTTCCGCCGAAGGACAAGATCACGCTCGATATCGATCAGATCCAGATCGACGATCAGAAGGTCGACATCAGCGGAACCACGAAGACGGCCGAGGGCATCGACAACCTCGTCGCCGAGCTGAAGAAGATCGAGTGCTTCAAGGACGTCAATCGCGGTCCGACGGACACGCAGGCGGACGGCACCAAGAAGTTCAAGCTGACCATCCCCACGACCTGCATGGGAGGCAACTGATGTCGGCTTTCTCCGAACGCGCTCGCGACTTCTGGGACCGCATCTCGCCGCGCGAGCGAGCGATGGTCGTCCTCCTCGGAGTCTGCACGCCGATCATCCTCGCGGTGTGGCTCGGCCTCAACATCCAAGAGGGCCTCGCCGCGAAGGAGCACACCAACGATCAGATGCGAAAGGCGCTCAACGTCCTCGCGGATCTCAAGGCGCGCGGACCCGCGACGCCGTCGGACGATGTCGTCGCGACGATGGGCACCGAGCCGCTCAGCCTCGACACGTACCTGACCAACGCCGCGCAGAAGGCGGGCTTCACGCTCAAGGGCACGACGCCGCGCAACCCGGTCCCGAAGAACGGCTTCGTCACGAACTCGGTGTCGTGTCAGGTGTCCGACCTGACGATCGATCAGCTGAAGAAGTTCCTCTCGGAGATCGAGACCGCGTCGAAGGTCGTGTTCGTCACGCGCCTCGATGTTCGCCGCGACTTCAAGGACAAGGACAAGCTCGACGCGACCCTCGAGGTCTCGACGTACTCCAAGGAGCCACCGCCGAAAGGCGAGTCCGGCTCCGGTAGCGCGGAGAAGAAGGGTTAGTCATGGCGAAGGTGCCACTTCCAAACCTCGGACCGCGCGCGAAGAAGATCCTCAAGGTCGTCGGCTACGTCGTACTCGCGCTCGTCACGTTCGTGTTCGCGCTGCAGTTGACGTTTCCGTACAACCGCGTGAAGGACAAGATCATCGAGGGACTCGCGTCGAAGTACGACGTCACGATCTCGAGCGTCGATCGCGGCTGGCTCCCTGGCCGCATCACGTTCAACGCGGTCACGCTGCGCACCCGCCCGGCCAAATCCGACGAGGTTGCCACCACGTTCTTCATCAAGAAGCTCGAGGTCCACGCGGGCATCTTCGCGCTGATCGGCGGCACCGCCTCCGTCGACATCGACGCGGAGATCGGGCCCGGTCACATCCGCGGAAACGTCGCGATCTCCAAGTCGTCGACGGCGATCGACATCGAAGGCGTCGATCTCCCGTCCGCGATGCTGCCGATGCGCGAAGCGATCGGCTTGCCGATGTCCGGCAAGATCGCGTTCTCCGTCGATCTGAACCTGCCCAACGACAAGTCCAAGACCGGCAAGACGACTCCGAACTGGCAGAAGGCCACCGGCGCGTTCGCGTTCGATTGCGCGAGCAACTGCACGTTCGGCGACGGCAAGACCAAGCTGCGCCCCAAGCTGAAGAACTCGCGCAGTCAGGCGTTCGCTGCCGACGGCATCGATTTCGGCAAGGTCAACGTCACGTCGATGCACGCGCACGTCGCGATCAAGGACGGCATCATGGAGCTCGACAAGTTCGACACGAAGTCCGAGGACGGCGAGCTCCACGTCGACTTCCAGGTGACGCTGGCCCCGCAGCTCGACGACGGCATGGTCGCCGGCTGCCTCCGCTTCAAGGGCAGCGAGACCCTGATGAAGAACGAGCCGCGCACGCACGCCGCGCTCTCGACGACGGGCGCGAACCTCGGCCCCGATGGCCTGTTCCACATCCGCCTCGACGGAAAGTTCAAGGAGATGAAGCGACTCGCGCAGACGTGCGGTCCCGCGCTCAAGGGGAACATGGACGACCCGGGAAACCCGTCGCACAACAACACCGGCACGCCGCGTCCGAACCTGTCCGTGCAGCCGCCCTCGGACTCGGGCTCCAACGACATGAAGACGATGACGCCGCAGGTCAACAACCTGAACCCGCCGGCACCGACGGTTCCCGTGGCCGACGCGGGCGTCGCGCCGAATCCAGCCGACAAGTCGCCGCAGCCTCCCGGTCCCGTCGGCGAGCACAACGGCAGCGGCAGCAACCACGAGGGCTCCGCCGGATCGAACACGGTGCAGCCGACGCCACCCGGCGAGCCGCTACCGCCGGGCGAGCAACCGGGCTCCGCCGAGCATCAGTAGCTCGACGCTGCCCGTACGGATCGAACCGAACGGCTGACATCGAACCTTCCCGTGCGTGCCGTCATTCCGCATGTCGGAGCGGTGACCGCCTCGGAAATGCGACGCAGAGACGCAGAAGCGCGGAGAAGAACCGTTTCGGTTCGGAGCACCGGTTCGAACGATCGTGATCTTTTCGATGGCGAGTGACATCGTTGTAGAAGGTCTGCTTTGCGCTTCCGCGTCTCTGCGTCGAGTCTGGGAGCCCCACAGAGCGGCGAGAACGAGTTCGCGGGCACGTGGCGAATGCTGATCTCACGGCTGGCACGAACGGATCGCGGTCAGGGGCCGAGACCGACCCACGTCGATCCATCGTCGCCGAACTCCTTCTTCCAGATCGGGACGCTCTCTTTGAGCCGCTCGATCATCTGCCGGCACGCATCGAACGCCTCCGCGCGATGCGGCGCCGCCGCGGCGATGACGACGGCGAGGTCACCGACGGCCAGCGAGCCGACGCGATGCTCGACCGCGAGGCGCGCGGCGGGCACGTCGCGCTCGATGGCCTCGATGATCCGCGTCATCTCTTTGACCGCCATGCCCGCGTACGCGGAGTAATCGAGCCGCACGACGGTCTTGCCACGCGCGTGATCGCGCACCATGCCCGTGAATGTTATGATGCCGCCCATGCCCGGGCCGCTGACCGCGGACACGACGCGATCGAGCGACAGCGGTGTCTCGAGGAGCAGCACGTGATGCGCGCCACCGGCGACCGGTGGGATCAGCGCGAGCTCGTCGCCGTCGGCGAGCGCGTGGTCGTCGTCGGTGAAGTCCTGGTTCACGGCCACGCGGAACTTCGTGCGCAGCGTGGCGATCGGCTCGTGCTTCGCGGCGAGCACGGCGATCGCGTCGCGGACATGCGCGCCGGCGGGCAGCTCGAGCGCTTCCTCGTCGATGCCCAGGCGCTCGCGGAACACCGCGAAGTAGAGGACCGTGATCCGCATCTCTCGAAGCCTACCTGCATTTGCCATCGCGGTTCTGGCACGATCGAGGGATGCGCTGGATGTGCCTGTTCGGGATCCTGGCGGCCTGTGGCAACACGGGGGCAACGAGCGATGCCGCGCCCGGCGACGATGCACCCGCAGGCGATGGAGGCAGCGACGCGCCGACCACGCCCATCGACTTCGGCGCGCTGCCGCTCGAGGAATGGACGTGGGTCGACGTGCCGGGGATGGTGTGTGGCAATGGGACTGGGACCGGCATCGCGATCAACCCGACGCAGCGCTCGAACAAGCTGATGCTGTTGTTCGAGGGCGGTGGTGCGTGTTGGGAGGCGGCGAACTGCTACGGCATCATCGTGCCGGTCACCGCGTCGCACCTCGACGGCTTTACCGCGAACACGTTCGCGAGCGTGCGACCGCAGTTCTTCGACAACATCTGGGCGTTCCAGCGCGACGAACCGACGAGCTTGTTCGCCGATGCGACGTGGGTGTTCGTGCCGTACTGTACGGGCGATCTGCACGCGGGCACGCGCGAGAACGTATACGAAGCGCTCGGCCAGCAACGGACGATGCACCACGAAGGTGCGCACAACGTCGACGCGATGCTCGCGCGCATCGACGACTTCGCGTTCAGCGAGATCTTCGCGATCGGCATCTCCGCCGGCGGGTTCGGCTTGCAGCTCAACTGGGATCGCATCGCCGCGGCGTTCCCGAACGTGACGACGCATGCGTTCGCGGACGGCGCGCAGATGGTGCCGATCGAGAGCGGGCGCTGGGGCACGATGAACAACGTCTGGGCACCGCGCTATCCGAGCGGCTGCACGGACTGCGCGACGCGCTTCGACAACACCGCGAAGCTCTGGCGCACGGCGCACCCGGCGACCGGCGGTCGCTACGGGCTGACGAACTCGCTCCAGGACGGGACGCTGTCGCTGTTCTTCGGTTACGACGCGCAGGGCATGAAGACGCAGTCGCTGATCATCGGTAACGCGATGACCGGCGAGAACGCGTCGCTGATGATCGACGACAACTCGCACACGATGCTCGGCACGCCGGCGAAGATGACGTCGACCGGCACGAGCGTGCGCACGTTCATCGAGGCGTGGGCGCGCGACGGCGCCGAGTTTGTTACCGTCGGCCCGTAGTGGCGAAGTCAGACGATGCATCTCATCTGAAGAAGCTGTTCCGCAGGATCCACGTCGTGATCCGCACGATCCCCAAGGGCAGGGTCGCGACCTACGCGCAGGTCGCCGAGCTCGCGGGGATCCCGAACGGCGGACGCATCGCCGCGGCCGCACTCAAGACGAGCAAGCCGAGCGACCACTTGCCGTGGCAGCGCGTGATCGGCAAAGCCGGTCGGCTGCGCGGCCGGATCGCGATCCACGATCCGGTCGGCGCGGCGATCCAACGCCAGCTCCTGACGACGGAGGGCGTCGAGATCGGTGAGTCCGGTCTCGTCGCCCTCGATGTGTACGGTTGGCTGATCGCTCCGAAGAAGCGAGCGACGCCTAGAGTCGTGCCTAGAGCCGTGCCTAGAGTCGGATCAGTCCGCGGCGCATCGCCTCGACGACCGCCTCGGTCCGCGTCGAAGCGCCGAGCTTCATCATCACGCCGTTGACGTGGAACTTCGCCGTGTGATCGCTGATGCCGAGACGATCGGCGATCAGCTTGTTCGACAGTCCCTCGGACAGCAGCTGGACGACTTGCTTCTCGCGCTCCGTCAGCTCGCCGCGACCCTTGGTCGGGGCTCCATTGGTGTTCGCAGGAACAACCGCCGGCGGCTGGGGAACGAGGCTCTCGGCGAGCGCGGTGTCCATCACCGTCAGGCCGCTGCGAACAGCGGCGAGCGCGGCGTGGATCCCGGGTCCGACTTGATCACGAAGCACGATGCCGCGTGCACCGGCGGCGATCGCCGGGCCGACTTGCGATGCGTCACCGACGACGGCGACGACCGGCATGGATAGGGTGCGGAGCTCGGAGAGTCGCGCCAGCGTCTTGGTGCTGTCGACCCCCGCGTCCCACAACGCTACCTCCGCGCGGTCTCGGTCGACCACATCGATCGATCCGAGCTGCTCGAGCAAGCTCGAGACGCCGGCCCGCAGCAGCGGGTCATCGGTCAGGAGCGCGACCTTGATGGGATCGCTGACCGCGGCGATGGGAAGGGCAGGATTGCGAGTCATGTTGATTTTCCTCGGTTCTCGCGTCGCGTTTCGAAGTCAGGCAACCACCCGATCCTCACGCGAACGTTAGGGTCGAAGATGAGCACGATAAACGTGCAGGTCAACCCTACCTAGACAGGCAGTCCCGAGATCCGTTCCTGTCGGTTTGGTTAGCAGTGAAGCCGTCAGCTCACTGATTTTCCGTCGAGAACCTCGCCGATCGTCGGATGTTTTCGCGCCGAGCAGCGGCGCAAGGTGAAACGGAAACGGACTGTCTCATCCGCTCACTCGCTCCATCCAAGAAGGTTCCTCATGGCTGCTCCCGCCCTTGCTGCTCTAGATAACGCCCTCGCTGCCGCCGTCAAGGCAGTGGGTCCTTCGGTCGTGCACGTCGCGCGCGGCCATCACCAAGGAGGCACCGGCATCGTCTGGGCCGATGACCTCGTCATCACCTCCAGCTTTCACACCCCCGATCGCACGAAGGTCGGCCTCCCGACCGACGACGGCGAGCTCGAGCTCCGCGACGCCGAGGTCATCGGCCGCGATCCCGGCACCGACGTCGCGCTGCTTCGCGTGACCGGAGGCGGGCTCGCGCCGGCCGCGTTCCGCGAGCTCGGCGATACGTCGGTGGGAAATCTCGCGCTCGCGATCGGTCGGCCCGGCCGCACTGCGCGTGCATCGCTCCGCGCGATCGGCGTGCTCGGCCCCGAGGTCGAGACGCCGCACGGCGGCACGCTCGATCGCTACCTCGAGAGCGATCGCCAGATCCCGCGCGGGTTCGCGGGCGGTCCGCTCGTGACGCCCGATGGCGGCGTGCTCGGCATGAACACGCGCACGCTGATCCGCGGCGCCGATATCGCGGTGCCGACGACGACGCTGAAGACGGTCGCCGCGGAGCTCCTCGCGCACGGTGGCATCCGCAAGGGCTACTTCGGTGTCGGCGCGTATCCATCGAAGCAAGGCGCGATCATCGCGTCGCTCGATGACGATGGTCCCGCGGCGAAGGCCGGCGTGATCGTCGGCGACATCATCACCGAGGTCGACGGCGAAGCAGTCACCGGACCGGACTCGCTACGCTCGGTGCTCGCGTCGCGATCGGACAAGCAGGTCAAGGTCGTGTTGCTCCGCGGCGGTGCACGCACGGAGATCGAGGTCACGATCGGAAGTCGCTCGTGATCGTCGAGGACCGCAGCGACGAGGTGACCTACTCGCCGCCACCGCCCGCGCACGCGGACGAATCGGAGATCATGGACGCGTACTCGCGCGCCGTCATCACGGTCGTCGAACGGGCAGGGCCCGCGGTCGTGAGCATCGAGCTGTCCGGATCGCGCGGCCAGCAAGCCGGCGCCGGTAGCGGCTTCGCCGTGACACCCGATGGCTACGTGATGACGAACAGCCACGTCGTCAGCAGCGCGAAGAAGATCAAGGTCAACACCGCCGCCGGCGAGACCGTGGAGGCGCGCGTCGTCGGCGACGATCCGGCGACCGACCTCGCGCTGATCCACATCGACGCGGCCGCGCTCGCACCGGGCGCGTACCTCTCGGTCGATGGTGGGATCACGCCGCGCGTCGGTCAGCTCGCGGTCGCGATCGGAAATCCACTCGGCTTCGAGTCGACCGTCTCCACCGGCGTCGTGTCCGCGCTCGGCCGCAGCCTGCGCGGGAAAGGCAATCGGTTGATCGACGGCGTCGTCCAGCACACCGCGCCGCTCAACCCGGGCAACTCGGGCGGTCCGCTGCTCGACGGCACCGGCCGCGTGCTCGGCGTCAACACGGCGATCATCGCACGCTCGCAAGGCATCGGCTTCGCGATCGCCGTCGAGACCGCAGCGTGGGTCCTCGGCGAGCTGCTGCAGCACGGTCGCGTGCGTCGGGCGTGGCTCGGCGTCGGCGCGATCCGCCGCCCGCTCGATCGCCGACTCGCGTACCACCACGGCCTCGGGCGCGCGGCGGTCGAGATCCAATCGATCGATGCGAGCAGTCCTGCGGCGCGCGCCGGACTTCGCGATGGCGATCTGATCGTGCGCTTCGGCGACAAGCCGATCGAAGGCGTCGACGAGCTCCACCGCGCGCTGCGCAGCTGGCCGGCAGGGACGCCCACGCAGATCGTCGTGATCCGCCGCGGCCTGCGCACGACGATCGAGATCACGCCGTCGCTCGCGGCGTAGTGGTCAGCGCTGCGTGACGCCGACGCGCGGCGCCGGCATCTCGATGCGGATCGGCTCGACCCGCGGAGGCATCTGCGCCGGGTTTCCGGACGCGAGAGCGACGCCCGCGACCGCGCCGCGGACCCACCCCATGACGCCTTCCGCTCCGCCGGTCACGTCGTCGAGGGCGTCGATGTCGATGGTGGTGAATTCCATGCTCGTGCATCGAGCAACGCCCGGGCCACGCGCAAGTCATCGACCACACACAGTTTGCAGCCGCTTCGCGTGCGTCCTCGGGGCGACAGCCCGTATGGTCCACGTGACATGACCCGGCCGTGGACCACGCTCGCGAGCGCGCCGTCATCCGACGGAACGCTCGAGCTGCGTCGCCGCGGCGAGACCGACTACCTCATCACCGTGGGCGGCCGCGTGCTGATGAACAGCTTCGCGCGCGCCTCGGAGGAGAAGCTCGCGACGCTCGCGCTCTCGCGCGCCACGAAGCGCGTGCTGATCGGCGGGCTCGGCATGGGCTTCACGCTGCGCGCCGCGCTCGACGCGATCTCGCGCGACGCGAGCGTCGTGGTCGCCGAGCTCAACCCCGTTATCGTCGATTGGTGCCGCGGTCCGCTCGCACCCGCGATCGGAAACGCGCTCGACGATCCGCGCGTGCGCGTCGAGCTCGGCGATGTCGCGCGCGTGATCGCCACCGCGGCGCCGGGAAGCTTCGACGCGATCGTCCTCGATCTCTACGAAGGCCCGAACCCACAGAGCCAGCGCCGTGACGATCCGTTCTACGGCCCGGGCGCACTCTCGCGCGCGAAGTCCGCGCTCGGCCCGGGCGGCGTCCTCGCCGTGTGGTCCGAGGATCCCGATCCCGGATTCGCGCGCCGGTTCGCATCGATCGGCTTCGCGGTCACGACGCACACGATCGCCGCAGGCGGATCGAGCGGGCGCAAGCACATCGTCTATCTCGGAGTACGCGCGAAGACTCCAGGCGCGTGAAACTCGCAATGTCCGTGCACCTGCAGTGCACGACAACGTCAGTCCATCGGCGCGGCAGCACCCGCGAGGGTGTTGTCGATCACCATCGGATCCACGCCGAGCGCTTCGGCCAGCTCGAACAGCACGGTCAGCTCGCGCGCCTCGACGACACCATCAGCGGCCGCCACGATCGTCGCGTGCTGCACGAGCTGCGCGCGACCCGCGAACGGCACCTTGGTCTTCGCTTCGGCGACCTTGTCCGCGAGCTCTTTCTCGATCACCGCGAGGTCATCGGGAATGTCGACGTTCTTCGCCCCGAGGAGCGCACGCAGGGCACGCAGCTCCGTCGGCGCGATCTCGCCGTTCGCCGCGGCGACCTTCACGCCCGCGCAGAACAGCACCCGGCGCATCAGCGCGGAGTTCTCGTCGCTCTTGTCCTCGAGGTACGTCGGCTCCATCACCGAGAGATCGTGCTCGACGATGCGCTCGAGCTCCTCGGCGTCGATCGCGTCGTCGATCGTCTGACCGGTCGCGCGCGCGAATGCCTGCGACCGTCCGAACGCGAGCAGCGCGCGAACGCGCAGCGGGCTGTACGGATGCGTGTCGAAGCAATCGAGCACGCGATCCTCGTGACGCTCGTCCGCGAGCGCCGACGGCGCCGCGTGCAGCGCGTCGATCTGCGACGTGAACGCCGCGAGGTCCGGCTGGATGATGCTCGAGCCGAGACCGCTCGCGAGCTTGAGCAGCGCGTACGCCGCCGGCTCGACCGCGCCCGCGCAGGCGACGCCCGCGCGATCCGCCGTGATCTCCGCAGCACGGCACCACAGGTAGAGCTTCAGCGAGACCGGCCGCGACACGAAGCGACCACCGACGTCCTCGAGCGTCGCCGTCGAGGGCATCGGGATCGCGAAGTGATCGAACGCGGCGTGCCCGAGCTCGTGGCCGATCACGAAGCGCAGCTCCGCGTCGGTGAACGTCTCGAGCATGCGCGACGACAGGCCGATGATGATCGGACCCGCCACGCTGCGCGTGCAGTACGCCTGCATGTACGCATCGCGTTCGACGTACAGCTCGACCGGCTTGTCGTAGCCGAGCACCTCGCGACACGCTGCCAACGACGAATGGACGGTGGGGGCCATGCCACGCGTCACGCGAAGCGCGCCGGTCAGCAGCGAGCGCCGCGTGCGCAGGCCGTACCCGCTGGTCAGCTTGTCGATCTTCTTGAGCGCGTGTTGCACGCCCCAGTCCTCGACGAGCTCGGCGCGCAGCGCCTTGTCACGCCTCGACTGGATGTCTTCCAGCGAGGCGGGCATTAGCTCAGGTACTTGAGCGAGATGACTTCGATGATGCGATCGGCGAGCGCGTCGTCGATGCGAAGGATGCGCTTCATCGCTTCGAGCATCTCTTCCTCGGACTCGTCGATGTCACCGCTCGACATCGCGATGTCGACCGCGAGCACGAACGCCTTCTTGCGAACGGCATCGCTCTGGATGTCGTTGAGCACGACGAGCGAGCTCTTCATGTCGCGGTTGTGCTTGTGCGCGATCTTGATCGACTGGTCGATCGCCTTCTGGAACTCCTGGCCGTCCATGTCGCGGAACTCGGGCAGCGTGTTCGCGTAGGCGCGAATGACCTCGTCTTCACCGTCTTCGATGTGGCCGTCAGCGGCCGCCATGCAGAAGATCGAGTGGAGCAGCAAGACGTCGTCGGTCGGCTTCTTCGCCGGCTCTTTTCCCAGGAACTTTCCGAGCAAACCCATAGCAGTCCTCCCTTTTCGGAGGCCCACGGTACTACGGTTTGGTCGGAAGATCGGGGCGCACCTGGATGAACAATTCGTCCAGCTGCTTCTTGCTCACTCCCGTCGGGCAGTCGGTCATCAGGTCCGAGCCCTTCTGCGTCTTCGGGAACGCGATCACGTCGCGCATGAACTCGGCCTGCGTCATCAGCATCGCGAGGCGATCGAGGCCGAACGCGATGCCGCCGTGCGGCGGCGGGCCGAACTTGAACGCGTCGAGGAGGAAGCCGAACTTCGCGCGCTGATCCTCTTCGCTGATCCGCAGCGCCTTGAACGCGCGCGCTTGCAGCTCGCTGCGATGGATACGAATCGATCCACCGCCGACCTCGACACCGTTGAGCACGAGGTCGTACGCGCGAGCCAGCACCTGGTGCGGTGCGGTCTCGAGCTTGTCCTCGTCCTCGACGCGCGGCGACGTGAACGGGTGGTGCGCCGCGGCGATCTCGTTCGTCGCGTCGTCGACCTCGAACAGCGGCGGGTCGGTGAGCCACATGAACTGCCACTCGCCTTTGCGGATCAGGCCGAGCTTCTCGCCGATGTTGAGGCGAATCGCGCCGAGGCAGGTGTTCGCGACCTTCGCCTTCTCGGCGACGAAGATCAGCGTGTCGCCCGGGACCGCTTGCGCGATCCGGTTCACTTCGGTGCGCGCTTCGTCGGAGAACGTCTTCGCGAACGGGGCCTGCCACACGCCGCCCTCTTGCACGCGCGCGAACGCGACGCCCTTCACGCCGAACGACTTCGCGAAGTCCGTGAGCCCGTCGAGCACCGAGCGCGACAGCTTCTCCGCCGGTCCGGGCACGCGCAGGCACTTCACGATGCCGCCGTTCGCGACGACACCTTCGAAGATCTTGAAGCCGCTCTTGCCCGACGGTGCGGAGACGTCGCACAGGACCAGATCGCAGCGCAGGTCCGGCTTGTCGACGCCGTACTTGTCCATCGCTTCGGCGAACGTCATGCGGCGCAAGGGCAGCGCGAGCTCGACGCCGAGCACGTCCTTCCACAGCTTCGCGATCAGACCCTCCATCGTGTCCTGGAGGATCTGCTCGTTGACGAACGACATCTCGATGTCGATCTGCGTGAACTCCGGCTGGCGTTCGTTACGCAGATCCTCGTCGCGGAAGCAGCGAACGATCTGGAAGTAGCGCTCGTAGCCCGCGACCATCAAGAGCTGCTTGAAGATCTGCGGCGACTCCGCGAGCGCGTAGAAGTTGCCGGGGTTGAGACGCGACGGCACGAGGAAGTTACGCGCACCGCCCGGCGTGTACTTCACCATGAACGGCGTCTCGATCTCGAGGAAGCGATTGCCGTTGAGGTACTCGCGCGTCGCGCGCGTGATCTGCGAACGCATGATCAAATTGCGCTGGAGCTTGGGGCGGCGCAGATCGAGATAGCGATACTTGAGGCGCAGCGAGTCGTTCGTGTCGACGTCGTCTTCGATCGCGAACGGAGGTGTGTCGCTCTTCGAGAACACCTCGAGCGAATCGACCCACACTTCGATCTCGCCCGTCGACAGCTTTTGATTCACGTTGCCGCCGCGCGAGCGAACCTCGCCGGTGATGCCGATGCACCACTCGTTGCGCAACGCACCCGCAGCCTCGGCCGCAGTCGCGTTGAACGAGCGGTCGAACACCAGCTGCGTGATTCCTTCACGATCCCGCAGATCGACGAACACGGCGCCGCCGTGATCTCGGTACGTCTTCACCCAGCCGGTCAGGACGACCTTCTTGCCTACATCGGCGGCTCGGAGAGCCCCGGCACTATGGGTTCGGGTATTCGCAGACAGGAACGCGCTCATGGCCGCAGACCTTAGCGCAACGCGTCTGATCCCGGTGCGATCCCGTCCCAGATCTGGTTTTCCTAGTAGTTGCGATCAGATCCGATCCCTCTATCCACAAGGAATTTGATCCATCGCGAAGCGCCGCGTTAGCATTTTCTTGTTGGCGGGGCGGTTGGTTGGAGGGGTCGGCCCACTCGGGTTTCGGCGAGCAGATTGCTTGCCAAGACGGGTGAGCTACGCGCTCTCCGCACGAATCTACTGATGTGCTTCAATAACAGGAGTTCTCGTTGAGCGAAGCCTTGCCGCTAACCCCCGCCGTACCACGCGTCGACCCGTGTGCTGGTCTTCTAGCCAGCACCGATGGCGCGTCGGCGGAGTCGGAGCGCTCGAAGCACTCCATGAGTCGCGCGGTCGGGCTCGTCGATGCGATGCGCCGCGCGCGCAAGGGCACGCAGCCGACGCCCACCGAGATCACCGATGCGCAGGACTCCCTGGAGCGCCGCATCCGCGCACACATGTCCAAGGGCCGCGTTCAGGTCACGCTCACGGACAACCGCTACACGATGATCTCGGTTCGCCGGATCGCACGCGAGAAACGCTACGAGGTCCGCCTCCACCACATGTTCGCGGACGCGGATCCGGTGATCACGCGAGCGCTCGCGCGCTACATCGCCGACAACGACGCCGACGCGTCGCGCGTGCTCGGTGACTTCATCGATGACAACGCGGGCCACGTCCGCGGTCGCGCACGCAAGACTCCGACACAGCTCATCTTCACGGCGGGCGAGCACTACGATCTCCGCCAGATCTACGACGAGCTCAACGAGCGCTACTTCGAGAACAAGATCGACGCGGCGATCACGTGGGGCGCACGCACCGGTCGCCCGCGTCGGCGTAACTCGATCAAGATGGGCAGCTACTCCGTCGAGGATCGACTGATCCGGATCCACCGCTCACTCGATCGCGAGTTTGTCCCGCGGTTCTTCGTCGCATGGATCGTGTTCCACGAGATGCTTCACCAGGTGCACGACATCCGCGTGAAGAACGGCCGCCGGGAGTTCCACTCGAAGGAGTTCATGGCCGACGAGGCGCAGTTCGAGCACTACGAACAGGCGCGGATGTGGGAGAGACGGCACCTCGACGCTCTCCTGACGTATTAGCCATCACGAATGATCGCGCGGTCGACGTACGTACGAACCGCAACGGGCCTCCGCTCTGACTGCACAAGTCGCGCACCACTGTCCGTGGGTGTCATGCCTCGCCGCGTCACGAAAAAAGGATGATCGTTCCGACGAGGAATTGCCTATGCTCCGACGCGGAGGGATGGGATGGAACCGAATCTTCGCCGGCCCCGCGCAAGCGCACGTTCCGTGATCGTCGTCGATGACGAAGCCCACCGCCGCGGTCAGCTGATCGATCGCTTGACCGCTGCGGGACTCACGCCGCTCGCGCCGAAGACACCACTCGACTCGTTCGATCTGCTCTCACGCACGGAGCCGGGAGACATGGTCCTCGTCGCGCCGACGTTTGCAGAAGCCGTGGCCGACACGTATCCCGGCTTCGACACGCACGACATCACCGACGATGTCGAAGACACGGTGTCGCGCGCGATCGCTTCGCTCTCGCCTACGTGATCGCCGCGAGCAAGCGATCCGCACCGTCGGGTAGCGCGTCGATCGTCTCGCGATAGCGAACCTGTGCGGCGCGCGTCTCGTCGCGCACGCTCGCATCGAACGCGAGGGTCCTCAGCGCCGCGACGAGCGGATCACCGACCGAGTCGATCACGGTCATCGTCTCGAAGAACGGGTTGTCGCGAACCGTCGGTCCCACCACACCCTCGAGACACAACGGCCACATCCACAGTCGCCTACCGGTCTCGTCGCGCGGCGCGCACAGCAGCGTGGGCACCTCGAGCCGGAGCGCGGTCGAGAAGCTGGTCGCGGTGGCATTGAAGCCGAGCAGCACGTCGGTACAACCGATCAGCGCTGCGAAGTCGTGGGCCGGTAGTTGATCGATGTGGTGATAGTGGGACGGGCGATGCGCGGCAGCGAGCGGTGCCGGTGACACGTGCGCGATCGTGATGTCATCGCCGAGTGCGGCGAGCGACGGTGCGAGCAGCGCTGGGAGACGTGCTGCGATCTCGGCGAGCGCGGCGTTATCGTGACTCTCCGGCAGCTGCCAGCGCGCCATCGGCCACGCGACGACGGCACCGCGCTCCGGCAGTCCGAAGCGCGCGCGCGCGAGTGCGCGTTGCTCGCGCGTCGGCAGCGCGAGCGATGGCAGCGCCGCGTACGCACCCCGTGCATCGGCGCGCGCGAGCGGGGCGGGGCGGATCACCGGCGTGTGCTCGATGAACCACGGATCGAGCGGCTCGCTGACGGGACCGTAGTCCCACGTGCGCGGCGGGTCGACCAGGTTCCAGCAATCGAGCGAGACGACGTGCGGCGCTGCGTTCGCGATGCGATCGCGCGAGAGGTGCAACGCGCGAAGGAACTTGTCGACGCCCGACGCCTCGACGAGCACGAGCGCGTCGGTGCCGAGTCGCGCGCACAGGGGGGCGAGCTCGACATCGAGCGTGGTCAGGATGTCGTCGAGCGACTGGAACGGAACGCCGGTCGGCACCGCCGGTGCGACGATCGACGGCGCGGCGAACACGACCTCGTGACCGCGCGCGACGAGCGCTGCGGCGAGCGGTGCTCCATGCACCACTTCGCCGAACGCCGACGGAAGCGGTGCGAGGAACAAGAACCTCATCGCGTGATACTTCTACATGAGAACGTGAAGCTCGGGTTCCTCGGTGCTTATTCGATCGCGAACGCCGGCGACGCGCTCGTCGGATACGCGACGCGTCGGTCGATCCTCGCGCGACTCGGAGACGTCGACTACCAGGTGCTCGCACCGGCGCTCCCTCACGCGTTCTGGGATCACGCATGGGACGCGGAGCGCGGCCTCGGTGATCCGATCCGCGCGATCCCCGCGACGACGGACTGCACCTGGGCGAATGACTTCGACGCCGTGATCATCGGCGGTGGCGGGCTGCTGATGCTCGATCCGATGTTCGCGCCGTTTCATCTCGGCGATCCCGCGCAGTGGCCGGCGCGATGCAAGGCTGCATGGAACGGTGTCGGATCGCAGAACCAGCCCTGGTATCTGCGCGCACACGCCGCGGACTACGCGCGCATCGCCGCGGCGTGCGAGCGCCTCGCGTACGCGAGCGTGCGCAGCCAGACATCGGCGCGCTTCGTTCGCGCGTGTGGCTTCAGCGGCGAGCTCCACGTGATCCCCGATCCCGCGATCGCTCTCGCATCGATTCCACCCGCCGTGGGCATCGCCGTCGACGATCTGCTCGCGCGGCTCGGGCTCGCGCCATCGCGCGGACGCGCCCGCCCGCTGCTCGGACTCTCACTCGGCGCGGCGACCAACGCGGCCAACGCGGCACCGTTCTTCGCGGCGCTCGAGCGCGAGCTCGCGGCGCTCTCCGCGGATTGCGACTTGGTGTTCTTTCCGTTCTCCCGGCTGCAAGATGACATCGCCGCCCAGACAGCGCTCGGCCAGCGCCTCGGCGCGCGCGTGGTGACGGACGTGCTGTCGCCGCTCGCGCTGTGGGCGCTGATCGGACGGCTCGATGCCTACGTCGCATCGCGGTTTCACGGCGTGATCGCGGCGTACACGCAGGACGTGCCGTTCGTCGCGATCGACGAGTACCTGCGCGATGCGATCGCGTCGAGCAAGATCCGCGAGATGATCGTCGACCGCGAGCTCGAGGTTCACTACGTCTGTCCGTTTCTTCCCGACGCCTCGGCGTGGAAAATCCCCGAGCTCGTTCGCCAACGGGAGCGCGTGACGTTCCGAGAGAGAATCGCCGAGGATCGCCGCCGTCTCGACGAGCATTACCGGACGATGCTGCGTCGACTCGACGTGGTCTCGGATGTCGGCTGAGTTTCGTCGACTTCCGCGAAGCCGTCCGTTGACAGCCTTCGGAGGCGCAGCGAAACTGCCCCGATGAGCAAGGGGGTGAGCGTTTTCCAGATCGAGATCCGTGTGACGGATCTCCCGCGCGCGATGACGTTTTATCGCGAGACGTTCGGCTGGGGCGTTTACCAAGCGTCACCGCACTACGCGCTCGTCGACGCGGGCCACATGCCCGTGATCGGCCTCATGGTGGATTCGCGACTTCCGATCGGTGTCGCACCGCTCTACCTCGTGGGCGACTGCGATGCCGCGGTCAATCGCGCGAAGGATCTCGGCGGTCGCATCATGTTCACGCGCACCGAGGTGCCGGGAGCGGGCTGGTTCACCGCCGCGGTCGATCCGTGGGGGAACGAGATCTACTTCTGGCAGCAATCCACGCACGGCGAGCCGAAGCTCAAGAACCAGCCGGTGACGCCCTTCACCTTCATCGAGATCGCGACGCCGAGCCTCGAGAAGACTACCGAGTACTACACCCAGCTCATGGCCTGGTCGTTCTGGAACGTCCCGTTCTCGCCGAACTACGCGATCGCGGAGGGACACGGAATGCGACGCGGAATCGGCATCTTCGGCGGGGCGACCGCCAGTGGCGTCCTGTCCTACATCGACGTCCCGGACCTCGACGAGACCGCGAAGAAGATCGAGGCGAACGGTGGTCAGGTGGTCGTGCCGGCCGAGCCGTTCCTGAACGAAGGGCGCTACCTGATCTTCTCCGATCCCTCGGGGAACCGCTTGGGCGCCATCCAACGCACGACATAGATTTTTCTGGGAAGGCGCGATGGGTGGATCGCGTATTCTGGCGGCTAAAACCTCTCCACAGATGGAGTGACGATGTCTTGGTTCGACAGCATTTCTGAGGGTGCAGGCTCCGTGATGAACTGGTTCCGCGGCGGCGGAGGCGGTGGCGGTGCTGCACCTGCCCATGCTCCCGCTCCGGCGGCGGCAGGTGGCGGTGCTGGCGGAGCTGCAGCAGCTCCCGCGGAGTCGCATTGGGGCGAGAGCGCGTGGGCGAAGGCGACCGGCCTGGCTCCCTGGGCCAAGATGCTCGGCGTCGGCCAAGGGCCCGAGGCGGATCCGTCCAAGGGCGGAACGATGGAGAGCCGCATCGATCACCAGCTGCTCACCGGCTACGGAACGAAAGCGCGTCCCACTGGTGGCGATAGCGCGAGCGACATCGTGCACGGCAAGGGTGACTTCCGCTCGAACGAGATCGAGGGCGACAAGAAGGTCACCGGCTTCGGCCGCGACAGCAAGGGCGGCTTCAAGACGCCCGAGTACAATAACTGGAGCGCGAAGGGTAAGTCCTTCGGCAACCGCGAAGACGATGTCGTCGACGACGAGCTGGGCAAGAAGGGCAAGGCGACCGGTGCACCCACCGTGTGGCAGCCGAGCCTCGACAAGATCGGCAACAGCGATCCGAACTCGTCCAGCTACGATCCGCGCTCGACGGGCTACAACATCAAGTCGGGCGTCCTCGACAAGGACAGCGCAGCCGAGAAGGCCAAGGCCGACGGCGCGGATTACAACGACTCCGGATCGTTCCGCTCGAGCAAGTACGGCAGCTACTCCGGTACCACCGGTCTCGCGTCCCAGAAGTGGGATCCCGAGAAGAAGATGATGGTCGACGACCCGAACGCGAAGTTCACGGTCGGCCACAACGGTAAGGGTTCGATGGGCATCGCTGGCTGGGAAGGCCAGTGGGGCGCCGAAGAGAAGGGTGGCTGGCGTGCCACCCATGCGTCGAAGGACGGCAACACCACGGCGTCGGCCGAAGCGGGTTGGGTCGCCAGTGGCGGTGCGAGCGGTAGCTACGGCCTCGACACCGCGAAGGGGCTCAACGCGCAGGCCGGCATCGGTGGCAAGGCCGGTGTCTACGCGCAGGGCGATGCCGATACCAAGACCGACTCGGTCAAGGTCGGCGGCGTCGACTACAACGCGGGTATCGGCGTTCACGGCGACACGTTCGCAGGCGTGAAGGCGGGCGCGAGTGGACAGATCGGGCTCGGTCCGGACTTCATCGGCGCGAAGGGCGACATCGGCGCGTTCGCGGGTGCGGAAGCTGCGGCCGACGTGCACGGAAACCTCGGACCGCTCGGCGCGAAGGCCGGTGGCTCGTTGATGGCCGGCGCGGGCATCGGCGCCGAAGGCGACATCAGCTACAAGGACGGTAAGTTCCACGTCGGTGGAAAGATGTTCGCGGCGCTCGGCTATGGTGGTTCGCTCTCCGGCGACATCACGATCGACGTCGGTGCGATGGGACGCAGCGCGTACCAGTTCGGCTCCGATGCGGTCGACGCGGTCGGCGATGCAGCTTCGACCGCCTACGACTACGGTTCGCAGGCTGTCTCCGCGATCGGCAACGCGGGCAGCGCTGCGATCTCGACGGTCGGCAATGTCGCGAGCGGTGCGTACGACCTCGGCGCGAGCGCCGTGTCGTCGGTTCTCAGCTGGTAGTAGTCTTGCGGCGGGTGGTTCGGTCCAGAGTCTCTCTCTCGGCACAATGATACCGTTCGCCGCATGAAACTGACGGTACCCACTCCGCCGGGGTGGCTCCGTCAGCAGCTTGTCTCGGGCGAGCTGCTGAAGGCGCCGAGCCGCGACCTCTCGATGCTCGTGCTGCCCCTCGAAGGCGCGAAGCTCGAGCCGGTCAAGTGGCTGTGGGCTGCGCTCGTCCACGCGGGCGAGCGGTCTGTCTACGACCTCGACGAGGATCCAGATCCGTCGAAGTTCGTCACGGGGCAGATCAAGACGCACGGTTCGTGGACCGCGTTGACGGTGGAAGGAAAGGTCGGGGCCGAGTCCCGGCTCGTCGCGTACTACAGCTTCTTGGATCTCAGCGCGACGGTGATCGTGCGCTGCACCGACGGCAACGTCGCGGAGTGGAAGGACGAGGTCATCGCCATCCTCTATCGCGCGATGCCGGACTTCTCGCAGGATCGACCGACGTGCGTCGCCGAGATCCTCGGTGCAAAGCCACCGTTGCTGCGATCTCCGGTGACGTTGCCGGCCCAGACATGGCGTCGAGCGTCGTCGGCCGGAGATGCCGTTCTGATCCCGCGACTCGATCCCGACGCGGGCTGGATCCGGATCAGCGCCGGCCTGACGCCGCAGCGAAATTTCCCGGAGCTGTTCGCGGAGCTCGACGATGTGTGGCCCGAGCTCGGTGTTACCGATGAGGGCGAGTACTTCGCGATCGCGCACGCGCAACGCGGGCGCACGTTGCGCTCGCTCGCGTTCGTCCTCGGTGCAGAGACGTACATGCGGATCGAAGGGCAGTGCGTTTCCCCCGATCACTTCGACATGTTCGCGCTGGCCGTTCGCGCCGTCGCGTATCAATCAGCGCTCGGGTACGGGGCGGGTCGAGCTCGCCCGTTCTATTACGTGCCTCCCGCCGAGTGGGGGGCGCTCGTGCGATCGGGATCGACCGTATGGATCAGTCCTGTCTGCGCGCGCGCGTATCACGTCCTGCGCGTGTTCGACGCATGCCCGCCGGAGCAAGAGGCGATGCTGCGCCGGCGACGGTTCGAGACGGTCGCACCCGAGTTCCTGGTCACGCCGCCGCGCGGACCCGCGCTCTATTACCGCGCCGACGAGCGCGAGGTTCACGTGTGGTCGTACACGGGTTCCCTCCGCGGCGGAGAGCTCCGCATCCTCGAGGCGACCGTGGTCGACGCGGCCTACTGCTACCCGATCCGGATCGAGTGCGACCCGCGCCTGTTCGATGAATCGATGCGACTCCTCGAAGAGATCGTCGAGACCATCGTCCCTCTGCCAGCACCACCCGCCGAACCGCAAGTAAGCAAAGCGTCGGCCGAGGTGTTCTCCGAGTGGGCCGAGTAGGGACCGACCAGACAGCGAACAAGTTCTCGTTTCGAGGAAGGTGCGATCGGCGGATCGCGTATTCTATTGGCTACACCTCTACACGCACGGAGTAACGATGTCTTGGTTCGACGGTATCTCTGACGGCGCGAGCTCCGTGATGAATTGGTTCCGCGGTGGTAGCGGAGGCGGCGGCAATGCTGCGCCCGCTCAGACCGCGGCACCGGCTGCTGCTGGAGGAGGTGGAGGAGGTGGTGCGGGAGCTCCGGCGCAGTCGTACTGGGGAGAGAGCGCGTGGGCCAAGGCGACCGGCCTCGCTCCGTGGGCAAAGATGCTCGGAGTCGGTCAGGGACCCGAAAAGGACCCATCGAAGGGTGGAACGCTCGAGAGTCGGATCGACCATCAAGTGCTCACCGGGTACGGCACACGCGAGCGACCGACGGGTGGCGACAGCGCTGGCGACCTTCTCAAGGGCAAAGGCGACATGCGCTCGAATGACATCGTCGGCAGCAAGAAGGTTCAAGGCTTCGGGATGGACGACAAGGGCGGCTTCAAGCTGCCCGAGTACAACAACTGGAGCGCGACCGGTCGGTCGTACGGTAACCGCAAGGACGACATCGAAGCGGACGAGCTGGGCAAAGAGGGCAAGGACACGAAGGGGAAAGCGTCGAAGGCCCCCACCGTGTGGCAGCCGAGCTTGGACAAGATCGGCAACACCGATCCGAACCAGAATGGTTACGATCCGCGATCGACCGGCTACAACCACAAGACCGGCGTGCTCGACAGGTCGGATGGCGCGGCGAAGGCCAAGGCCGACGGCGCGGACTACGACGACTCGGGCTCGTTCCGGTCGAGCAAGTACGGAAGCTACTCCGGGCGAACCGGTCTCGCCGGGCAGAAGTGGGATCCCGTCAAAGGCGAGCTCGTCGACGATCCGCAGGCGAAGTTCAAGATCGGCCACAACGGCAAGGGGTCGATGGGGATCGCGGGTTGGGAAGGTCAGTGGGGCGCGGAGGAAAAAGGTGGTTGGCGATCCACGCACGTGTCGAAGGACGGCTTGGACTCTCGATCGGCCGAGGCGGGGTGGGTCGCGAGCGGTGGAGCGAGCGGCAGCTTCGGCCTCGATACCGCGAAGGGTTTGAACGCGCAGGGCGGCATTGGCGGCAAGGCCGGTGTCTACGCGCAGGGCGATGCGGATACGAAGACCAACTCCGTGAAGGTCGGCGGCGTCGACTACAACGCTGGCGTCGGTGTTCACGGCGATGCGTTCGCGGGCGTGAAGGCGGGCGCGAGCGGACAGATCGGAATCGGTCCCGAGTTCATCGGCGCCAAGGGCGACATCGGTGCGTTCGCGGGCGCCGAAGCCGCGGGCGACGTGCACGGAAACCTCGGACCGCTCGCCGCGAAGGCCGGTGGCTCGGTCATGGCCGGCGCGGGTATCGGTGCCGAAGGCGACATCAGCTACAAGGACGGCAAGTTCCACGTCGGTGGAAAGATGTTCGCGGCGCTCGGCTACGGTGGCTCGCTGTCGGGCGACGTCACCATCGACGTGGGTGCGATGGGACGCAGCGCGTACCAGTTCGGCTCCGACGCGGTGGATACAGTCAGTGGACTCGCCAACGACGCGTACGATGTGGGCGCGAACGTAATCTCCGGGATCGGCAACGCGGGGAGCGCCGCGCTGTCCACGGCCGGCGACATCGCGGGTGGTGCGTACGACCTCGGCGCGAGCGCCGTGTCGTCGGTTCTCAGCTGGTAGACCGTCTCGTCTCGCCGGACGCTTCACGCGTCGGCTGACAAGGTCCCGGAGTCGCGCTCCAGGTGTCCGAGGTGATCGACTACACGACGACGAGGCCGAGCGGACGGAACGACTCGAACCAGTCCTGCGACTCGAACTCCGACTTGGCCGGCGGCTGATCGCCCCAGGAGTCGGGGTGGCACTTGCGAAGGTTCTCGGCCATCCAGCTCGGAGCCGCGCGCGAGTACGTGACGCCATCGACGGCGCGCACCGAGAGTTGACCGCGCGTCCAGCGCGGGACTCCACCGAGCCACGCGATGCGATTGCGCGCCTTCGCGCCGGGATGCGGCTGCTTCAGCGTCTCCTCGACGAAGTTCGGCGCGACGGTCGATGCCGGGACCGGGATGCCCTTGAAGAACTCGTGGACGGGTTGATCGAGGCCGACGCCGCGCTGGTACCACTCCATCGCTTCGACGATGCGCTCGAAGATCTGCTCGGTGCGAAGCGCGTTGTCGAGGTACTCGAACGGAATCTGGTTGCGCGCGAAGCCGCGGTGCTGATGGGTCTTGAGGCGGATGTTGAACAGGTCGGGCTTCTTGCCGAGGGGCGAGTGCACGGTCACCGAGAGCTGGTGATAGAAGCCGCTCTGCAACAGGCGTAGGCGGATCAGCTGACGGAGCACCTCGAGGCCGTTGATCGCGTCGAGCGTGGTCTCGCCGGGGAAGCCGTACATCAAGTATCCGTGCGTGCCGATCGAGGCCTCCGAGAACGCCTGGAGCACCTTGACGAGCTGCGCGACGGTGACACCCTTCTCGATCTTCGCGAGCACGGGATCACTCGCCGTCTCGATGCCGCCCGTGACCATGATCATTCCCGCGGCCGCGAGGAGCCGGCAGCGATCGGGCTCGAACGCGCTGTCGTAGCGGATGTTGCCCCACCAGTGATAGCTGCGCTTGCGGCGCACGAGCTCGAGCGCGAGGTTGATGAGCAGCGCCGGCGGCGCGGCCTCGTCGGTAAAGTGAAACCCCGACAGACCGGTCTGCTGGTTCAGCTTGTCCATGTGGTCGGCGAGCAGCTGCGCCGGCATCGGGTCGTAGTCCGCGATGTACGGCAAGCTGATGTCGCAGAACGTGCACTTCTTCCAGTAGCACCCGTGCGCGGCGGTGATCTTGAGCCACGTGCCTTCGCTCGCGCGCTGCACGATGTTCTCGCGGAACACCATGTGGATGTACTTCTCGAGCTTGAAGCCCCCGTAGTCGGGCGTGGGGAAATCCTTGAACGGAATCGCCGGGAGGTCCGACTTCTCGAAGCGCACGACGCCGTTCTCGCGGACGAACGTGTTGTGGAGCGGCTCCTCGGTGCGACCTTCGAGCCGCGCGCAGATCTGCTTGAGCGGCAGCTCGCCGTCGTCGATGACGACGTAGTCCATGTAGTCGAACACGCGCGGCTCTTCGAGCTCGCGGAGCTCCGTCGACGGATAGCCACCGCCGAAAGCGCGCTTCGCGTTCGGCCGATGCGTTCCCATCCACCGACCGAGCAGCAGCGCGCCGACCAAGTTGCCCGGGAACGGACACGTGAAGCAGGCGAGGTCGAGATCCTTCGGGAACAGCTCGTCCGCGAGCTCGAACATCATCTGCTCGTACACGTTCGGCGGACGCGCCAGCTCCTCGGCCAGCGGGTCGAAGCTCGGCGGCGCCCATCCGAGCGTGTGCGCGTAGCGATGCATTCCGAAGTGGCGCGTGATGGTGCTGCGGAACAGCTCCGTCAGATCGGCGAACATCACCGACACGAGGTGACGAGCGAGGTCGCCGTGGCTCCACGCCGCCGGGTTCTTCTTGCTCGCCTGGACGTCGGGGCGGCGGAAGTGCGGTCCCTCGGGAAGGTACGAGCCCATCGTGATTCGATACACGGCCGCCATGTCTCGCTGCTGCAAGACGGCGATCGCGTCGTCGACGAGCTGGATGTAGCGGTCCCGGTTCTCGTAGACGTTCCGGTACTCGTTCTTCACGTCGGCCGGATTGATCGCATCGAACATGCGCGCGAGACCCTTGGGCGAGAACACCCGAAGGTTGATCTCGAGACTCATGTCGATCGGAAACACCTCGTGGCCGAGTTGACGGAGCCATGCCACGAGCCGCGGTGCCGCGGCGTACGGCGTGTTCAAGTCGACCGCCGGGGGAACAACCATCGCGATCTTCAGGGCCATCACTCACTCCTCGCGGTTCGTCCGCGATTCGGACAACAGTTCAGGAACCCTTGGCAGCTTTGTGGAGCTGCTGCACGAGCTCGAATAAGTCCCAGCTCGTCTTCGAATCAGCGATCTTGCCATCGGCGATCGTCTCGATCGTCGTGCCGCTCCACATCACGCGCGTGTTGGTGGGCGGGATGCCGAGGAACGGGCCGCGCTGCGTTCCGCGCGCCGACCACCGCACCGCGACCTTGTCGCCCTCGGCGATCGTGTCGTCGACCTTCATCTCGAGATCGGGGAACGACGCGAGCAGCGTCTTCGCGAGTCCCGCTTGCTTGTCCGCCAATGCCGGCGCGAACAACTCTTTCGCGAGCTCGGGGTTCCCGACGAGCATCTCCTCGACGACGCGCCTCGCGAGCTTCTTATTCGCCTCTGCCATGTCGGCCATGATGACATGAGTGCTCTCGGGAGGTGATGGAGGACCGCGGTATTTGCCGCGGCGATGTTATCGTTCCGGGATGAACGTTCTCTCGCTCTACCTCGCCGCGCATGACAGCGCCGCGGCGCTCATCGCCGACGGTCGGATGTATGCGATCGAGCTCGAGAGGCTGAGCCGGATCAAGCACTCGTGCGACCACGAGCTGTTGACGCGCGAGTACTTGGATAACCGTGTCGCGCACCGCCCCGACCACGTCCGGCAGACGGCTACGCAAGCGATCGAATACCTCTTGCGCGCCGCGGGGAAGGTTGTCGCCGATGTCGACGTAACGATGACCTGTAACCTGCCGGGTGCGAAGCGGCTCGACGATCCCAAGAACCTCGTCGTCAAGTTCACCCACCACGAGCAGCACGCGGCGAGCGCGTTCTATCCGTCCGGCTTCGCGGAGTCGGCCGTGTTGGTGCTCGACAACTTCGGCGATCGCGATCCGAGTAACCCGCACGCTCGCGAGACCGTGAGCCTGTGGCACGGCAAGGGACGTCAGCTTCGCCACGTCCGGACGATGCACTCGCCGGCGTATCAGTTCGCGGATGTCCCCGATGACTGCGCGGTTCACTTCTCGCCCGGCAACTTCTACACGGACTGCACGGTGTACTCCGGGTTCAAGGTCCTCGACGGCGGCAAGACCATGGGGCTCTCACCCTACGGAACCGATCGTCTGCTCGAACCTCTGCTCGCGTACGTGAAGTTCCTCGACGACGGAGGGATCGAGTTCGATCGCGGCTATCAGAAGATGCTGCGCGACGACATCGCGGCGCACGGCGATACGTTCGAGGCGCGCGCGGACGTCGCGTTTGCAGCCCAGACGATCCTCGAGCGCTGCGTGATGCACTACTGCAAGCTCGCGCATCGGTTGATCGGCTCCGATAACCTGTGTCTCGCGGGTGGCATCGCGCTCAACTCGGTCGCGAACGGCAAGATCCTCGCGCAGACGCCGTTCGAACAGCTGTTCGTGCAGCCCGCCGCGAAGGACTCCGGGCTCGCACTCGGCAAGGCGCTCGCGGCCTTCTATCACTTCGAGGAAAACCACGGCGTCGATCTCGACTACCGCGGTTACTACCTCGGCGCGCCGTACACGTACGAAGCCACGATCGAGCGCGTACGCGCCGAGCCGAGCCTGGCCACGAGCCAGCTCGAAGGCGACGCGCTCGCGACCACGGTGGCGCGGATGATCGCCGATGGAAAGATCGTCGCGTGGTATCAGGGCGGCTGCGAGTTCGGTCCGCGCGCGCTCGGCCATCGCAGCATCCTGTGCAACCCGATGCTCGCCGACATGAAGGACGTGCTGAACAAGCGCGTGAAGCATCGCGAAGCGTTCCGTCCGTTCGCGCCGTCGATCCTCGAGGAGCACGTCGGCGAGTTCTTCGTGAGCCCGACGCCCTCGCCGTACATGCTGCTGTGCACCGAGGTGTCGAGCGACAAGATTCCAGCAGTGACGCACGTGGATCGGACCGCACGCCTCCAGACCGTGAACCCGCAGACCGACGAGCGCTTCTACCGGTTGCTATCGGCGTTCCGCGACATCACCGGCGTACCCGTGTTGCTCAACACCTCGTTCAACGTGCGCGGCGAGCCGATCGTCGAGACCCCCGACGATGCGGTCGCGTGCTTCCGCGGCACGTCGATCGACGTCCTCGTGATCGGGGACCACGTCATCACGAAGCGTCAGTAGAGCAACCGCACGCAGCATTGCAGCTCGGGCGCATCGATCCGCGCGAGCCCCAACGCGAGCGCACCGAGGCCCGAGATCGCCGACACGTGATAGCGATCGGCGACATATGGATCGTCGAGCCAGCGACCGGACTCGTGACGGCGGGCGACGATCGCGGCCGCGATGACGCGTGCGCGATCACCGAACGCAGCGTCGTGAAGCGCATCGCGCGCGGCCAATGCGGTGACGAGGTCGGCGATCGTCGCGCGCGGCTGCTTGCCGACGATGTATTTGTCGAGGGCAGGGGAGGGAGCGCATGCGATGCGCGTCAGCACCGACGCATCCTCGACGGTCGCACCCTTCGGTAACCCGAACCAGCGAGCGAGCGCCCACGCGATGCCTTCGTGCTCGCCGGGGAGCCCCGCGAGCCACCGCGGTCCCCCGACGAATCGATCGCGGTGCTGCGTGACCGGCTCGCGAAGCTGCGAAGCGATGTGCCCGACGTTCGGCGGGCGCGAGAACGGCTCGAGCATGTTCGCCGCGACGAGCACGACGCCCGCGGCGCCGGTGATCACGTCGCGCGGCGAGCCCTTCGCCGCGACGGCGGGCGAGATCGACGAGAAGCAGCGCTTCACGAGCTCCGCGTTGGTCTGATCGCCGAGGAGCTCGGCACACTTCGCGAGCGCGTAGAGCTGACCGCCGAGGCCGGCGAACGCGCCGACCCGATACTGTCCGCTGCTCATCGCGCCGCGAACCTCGCGCACGACCGGCCCGAGCGCATGAAGCGCGGCGTCGCGAAACCGAGGTGCGGCGGTGCGCCGATGGAGGTACGCGAACATCACCGCGAGGCCTGCAGATCCGGACAGCAGATCGATGGGTAGGATGTCGACGCGGCGGGCACCGGCCAGCGGTAGCCACACCGAACCGAGCCACATCGCTTCGCCGCCGACGGTCACGGATTCGCCTGCGATGAAGTCCGCGATCGCGATCGCGTGATCGAGTGGCGTCGTCGCATCGGCGGATGCCGTCGGGCCAACCTCGAACGTGGGCGGAGATTCGTTGCGGCTCTCGGCTTCGATGCCGATCGCGCTCTGGATCGCGTCGATGTCGCGCTCCGTGTCGATGTCGCTGCGCACGAGCTGCACCCGCGCGAGCGCCGTCGAGGAGAACATGCCCGGAATGCTCGTGCCGTCGGGCAAGTACATCGCGTCGTTGCCGGGTTGTGCCTCGAACGAGGGTGCGGCGCCGTCGCGGATCGCCCACAGCTCGTGGAGTCCGAGCCGCCGCGCGTTGTCGTCCGGCAAGCCCAGCACGAGGCGCGTGAGAAACGTCTCGCGAAACCGTCCGTCGGTCAGGAGTAGTGGGACCACACTCTGATCCAGGATCCGCTTGTGCATGATTCCGGATCGCCACAACACGGCGACGCGGAGCTCCGCCGCGCGCGCCAACAGGCCGGGCAACCGATCGCTCGTCGCGATCGCCGCGCTCATCGCTCGATAGCCCGCGAGCAGGTGCGGGAGATGCTCGCCGAGCGATGCAGGCACGCCGTCGATCACGGGCACCGTCGGTTCGATGCGTGTCCGCTTCTCCGGCGGGTCGCCCGGGAACACGACATCGCCTCCGCGATTGAGACCACCGACGTTGATCGCGGGCATCCCGGGTTCGCCGGTGAGCCACAGCGGCAAGAGGCTCACCGCGAGCACCGAGTCATCGAACCGCTCGCGCGTGGCGAGCGCGACCGGGCTGCCGCCGGGGAGTCCGCGCGGCGGTTGCAGCACCGTCTCGAGATCGATGAACGCGGGATGCTCGCCGGCGGCGATGACGTTGCGTCCGTGCATGTCGATCGTGCGGAGCGCCTGGAACAGACGCAGATACATCCCGGCGCGCGTGAAGTAGCTCTCGATTTGGGTGCGGTCGGAGACCGGAGCGGACTCGACGTAATCGGCCCACGCGTAGCGATCGCGCGCGACGATCGCCCGTGGTGCGAGCGCCGGTGTCAGGCCACCGGTCAGTGCCGCCACCACCTCGACGAACCATGCTTCGATGCGCAGATCCTTGCCGTGATAGACGACGCGCTTTCCACTCGGCAGCGTCACGAGCAGCGGCGGGTTCGCGCCCTGCGAGTGCTTGAGCGTCAGCACCGAGACATCGGCGAGCGATGGTTGCCCCGATTGGCCGAGCACGGTCCAGTCCGCGGCGAGCCGGCGAAGCAGCAGCGTGCAGTCTCGTTGCCACGCATTCATCTCTGTTCCGAACAACCGACCGAGCACCGGATACGTCGACAGCATCGACAGCCATCCGCTGCGCGACGCGAGCTCTTGCACGAAGGCACTCGTCGTCTCGCTCGTGCTCGCGCGGCGCTCGCTCGTCACGACCAGGTGCGCGTGCGCCATCAGCGCGCGGGCGAGCCAGCTGACGAGGCCGCGCCGGGCCGCGGGCGCGACGGACACCGACGACGCGGCGATGTCGCCGTCGAGCCACGCGCCGGCGCCGCGCAGCATGCCGGTGAACGCGACCGAGAAGTCCCGCGCTGAATCGGTGCCCTCGGGGCCGAGGTCGGGAAGGTCGCCGTCGGGCGTCGGGTCGTCGAGGAGCAGCTCCAACGCGGACGCCCACGCGGGGAGAACATCGTGTTCCTGCAGGTAGACGCGCGAGAACATCTCGACGAGCGGACCGCGCACGCGAACATCCTTCGGCTGCACGTTCGCCGCTCGGCAGATCGCGAGGACCTCGTCTTCCTTGACGGGCTTCGCGAGCATCCGGCCGGAGGTGATGCGCTCCTCGAAGGTCGCGCTGCGTTCGACGATGTCGACGACTGCGGCGCGTAGCTCTGCGGTCCGGGAGATGTCCGACATGCGCGAGGCAGGATAACGTACAACTCGCAGCGTTCTCGTTGCGCCCGATGCCATCCGCGAGCGATTCACACCACAGCGAAATCTCGGCGTGGGCCGCGGCGCGCGAGATCGCGCTCGCGTGGCCCGAGGACTACGTTCGCGATCCGAACGACTTCCACGCCAACCCGTGCATCGACTTCGGACGGGTCGTGCATCGCGAACCGCGCTTCGTCGTGCGACCGCGCGACGCCGATCAGCTCGTCGAGTGCATGACGATGCTGCGCGAGCGCGGCATCCCGTATCACGTACGCGGTGCGGGACACAGCTCGGGCGGCCAGTCGCTCAGCGACGGTGGTGCCGTGATTCACACGGAGGCGCTGACCGGCATCCTCGACGATCGACCGGACGCCGAGCTGATCACGATCGCCGGCGGCACGTGGTGGCTGTCCGTCATCGAGCACCTGCAGGCGCAAGGCCGCCGGCCGCTCGTGCTGACGGGCAACCCGCGCCTCAGCGTCGCGGGCACGCTGTCGATGGGCGGCTTCGGTGACACGACACACCTCGCGGGCCTGGTGATTCGCTCGGTCGAAGCGCTCACGTTGATCGCCCCGGATGGTACGCGCCACTCGCTTCGTCGCGGCGACGAGCTGTTTCACTACGTGCTCGCCGGTCGCGGCCAGCTCGGCGTGATCGCCGACGCGACGCTTCGGACCGCGAAGTTGCCGCACACCATCGCGATCCGCTACGTGCGCTGGGGATCGCTGCGCGAGTTCGTCCGTGACTCGGAGGTCATCGCGAAGCACCAGCTGTACTCGTTCGTGCGCGCGCGGCTGTCGTGGGTTCGTGGCGAGAGCGTCGAAGGTGCCGTCGGGAACTTCGGCGAGACCGTGGACCGCAACGCGAACCTGATCCGGCCGACGCAGACATCGGAGCTCGAGCTTCGCGATCTCCTCGTCGACCTGCGACGCGGTCCCGAGGGAGACGAGTGGCAGCTACCGACGCCGGCGATGGAGATCGCGTTGCCGCTCCCCGACGGTCTCGAGCTGTGGCCGCGCGTGCGCGACCGCATCGTCGCGGCCGGCTTGGTCGACTTCATGGCGCGCGGAACATCGGTGATGGTGGCACCCGCGGAGCCCGAGTTTCCGCTCGCGCCCGTGACCGCTCGTCCGACGTCGCTCCTCGTCGCGCTGCGTCCGGAGGTCCCCGCGGAGCGTGCACGCGAGGTATTGCCGGCGCTGCGCGCCATCGGGGAGATGGCCCTCGCCGCCGGCGGACGCATTCACCTCATGTCGATCGATCTCGAGACACCGCGGTTCCTCGAGCGACAGTTCGGCGCGGCGATCGCGACGCGCTTCCGCGAGCTCAAGCAGCGACTCGATCCGGGCGGCCTGTGCAACCCCGGGCTACTCGCCTGACGACTACTGGATCGAGAAGCGCGCGGTCGTCAGCAGCTTGTCGCCGTAGCTGACCTCGATGCGGTACTTCCCGACGGGCCACCCTGCGCTCGGCTTGGTCAGCTTGCTGTTGACCACGTAGTTCTTCATGCCGGCCTGCATGTCCTTGACGGTCTCGTTCAGCGTCGCGATCGCGGTATTCGCTGGAGCGGCAGCGCCGACATCCTCGGCGATCCACTTGATCACGTACGTGCCGCCGTTCTCGGGAAGGTCCTTCGTCTTGTACGTCAGGTAGACGACCGGCGCGGTCGCGGTGAACTTGTCGGTCGGATCGAGACAGACGTCCGCCTTCAAGTCCGTGCACGTGAACGTGCCCATCTGCTCGGCGACAACAGCACTGCCCTCGGCCGGCTTGGTCTCACCTGGCTCGGCCGGCTTCGATTCAGTCTTCGACTTGCAGCCACCTGCCAGGACGACGCAGGCGGCGATCCACACGAGCTTGTTCCGCATGCGCGGACGGTATCACCCGTCCCACACGCCGGCTAACGAAAGGACAAGACGACGAGCAGCGCGCCGAGGCCGAGCCACAGCATGCCGAACGCGAACAGGATCACCGCGCCGATCGAGCGACGCGCTTCGAGATAGGCCGTCGTGGGTTCTGCCGGATCGTAGAGCACCCGGACCTGCCGGCTCGGCGCGTACTTTTCGAGCAGCTTCTTCGCGGCGCCCTCGTCCATCGCGAGGCCATCGAGCGAGCGCGCGATGCTCGTCCCTTCGTGCGTCGTACCTTCGACCGTATACGTATAGCGAACGGTCGGCGTGAAGCCGTCTCGGTAGTAGTAGTTCCCGTTCTGGTCCTTGTAGCGATGTCGCGATGTCTTGAGGGTCGCGCTCGTGATCACGCCATCGGTCTGGGGCCAGGTCGCGATCACGCGGTCACGCGCGAAGCGGCGCTTGGCGAGCCATACGAACGGCAAGCCGACAACCGCAAAGACAGCTCCGAGGATCCACATCGTGGCACAATCGCCGTGCTCGATGATTGTAGCGAACCTTCGGCGTCGATTCACACGTCATGGTCAGGGAGTGACGACGTGGCGCTGAAGATCGCGATGGTGGTTCCGCCGACGGTGAACCTCAACACGCCGTATGCGGCCGCGCCGCGACTCGCGGGGTGGCTGCGCCACCTCGGGCACACGGTGATCCCCGTCGATATCAGCCTCGAGCTGTTCCTGCGCGTGTTCAGCCGCGCGGGCCTCGAGGAGATGTTCGCCGAGGTCGACGCCGAGAAGCTGGTCGGCGACCAGGCGATCATCTATCAGAACCGCGATCAGTACGTGAAGATCATCGAAGACGCGGTGGCCGTCGTCCAGCTGCGCGATCTGTCGGCGACCACGCGCATCGTGCAGGGCGGAATGATTCCACCGGGACCGCGGGCCGGGAAGGACAGCGCGTTGCCCGGCATGTGGGGAACCACCGACTTCGCGCGTTATCGCGTGTCGCTCATGCTCATGGAGCTGATGGAGTTCTTCCAGGCGACGGTGAGCAATCATTTCGGGCTCACCGACTACGCGGCATCGCTCGCTGCGTCGCCGTCGAGCTTCGATCCGATCGCGGCGGAGCTCGAGCGCCCACCGAACGCGTACTTGCGCATGCTCGACGAGGTGACGGCCGCGCTGATCCCCGCCGAGGTCGACCTCGTATGCATCACGTGCCCGTTTCCGGGCAACCTCGTCGGCGCGCTGCTCGTCGGCAAGTGGCTCGCGAAGCATCGGCCGACGGCGAAGCGCGCGCTCGGCGGTGGGTTTCCGTCCACGGAGCTGCGATCGCTCGCGGAGCCACGCGTGTTCGACTACGTCGACTACGTGGTGATCGACGATGGCGAGCTGCCGCTGCAACAGATCATCGCGCGCATGGAGGGACGCGACGCGCCGCTGCACAACACGTTCACCCGAGAAGATCGCCGTGTCGCCTTCGCGGGCGCGACGATGCCGTCGATTCCGTTCGGCGATCTGCCGCCGCCGACGTACGTCGGGTTCGATCTGAAGCGCTACGTGCACATGATCTACGTGTCGAGTCCGGTGCAGCGCGCGAACGACGGTACGTGGCTCAAGCTCACCGCTGCACACGGCTGCTACTGGAAGAAGTGCACGTTCTGCGACATCACGCTGCCGTACATCGCGGACTACGATCCGATGCCGGCGCAGCGGCTCGCCGATCAGATGGACGCGCTGCACGCGGAGACGGGGCTGTCGGGGTTTCACTTCACCGACGAAGCCGCGCCGCCCGGGCTGCTCGTGGATCTATCGCTCGAGCTCGTCCGCCGCGGACGCAACTATCACTGGTGGGGCAACGTCCGCTACGACCGCGCGTTCGAGCCCGATCGCTGCAAGCTGCTCGCGGCCGCGGGCATGATGCTCGTTACGGGCGGCATCGAGGTCGCGAGCGATGCGGTCCTCGAGAAGATCGTCAAGGGCATCTCGGTGGTGCAAGTGACGAAGGTGCTGCAAGCGCTCGCCGAAGCGGGCATCGCCGCGCACGCGTATCTGATCTACGGATTCCCCGGCGAGACGCTGCAGGACACGGTCAACGGTCTCGAGACGATCCGTCAGCTCATGCGCGCGGGCCTGTTGGTCAACGCCGTCTATCACCAGCTCTCGGCCACGGCGCACGCACCGCTCGGGAAGACGCCCCAGCTGTTTCCGATCCGGATCCGCGAGCAGCCCTTCCAAGGCTTCGCGCGAAACTTCCTGCCGTTCGAGTACACCGACGGTGTTCGGCGCTCGCGCAAGATCCACCACGCACTCGGCCTCGCGCTCGACAACTATCGACGCGGCCTCTACTTCGACGCTCCGCTCGAAGAGTGGTTCGAGGGGCTCGATGTTCCTCCCACCACGATCGCTCCCGACTTCGTCGCGTCGACGATGAAGCTGCCGCACCCGGGTGCACGCGATCGCGATCGCCTGTGTTGGCTCGGTGGCGAGCCCACGTGGTTCCGCGGCCAGCTGTCGGTGCGATCGAGCCGCGGCGTGATGCGATCGTTCGCGGCGTCACAGGAAGTCGCCGACAACCTCCGCCGTTGTCACCCGAGTCATTGGGGAGACAAGCCGCCATCGCGTCGCGACTTCGCGACGGATGACTGGATCGAGCAGTTCCGCGCGCACGGTCTCGTTTCGGTCTGAGCTGCGACGAGGCGACGTCGCGCTGCGTGTTAGCATGACGGGCCGTGAGCACCGTCGAGCCCGAAGCGCAGAGCGCACCCGCCCCCGACAGCAACTGGGTCATCCTCGAGGAGCATCAGCGCTTCTCGCGGTCGGTGCTCTGGAAGCTGATGAAGAGCTACTACAACGACATGGGCCCGAAGGCGTGGCTCACCGGCGAGGTGCCGCACTACGCGACGTGCAACGCGTACATCGCGCAGTGCTACGCCGAGGTCGTGCTCGCGTACCTGCGCGAGCTCGATCGAACCGGCACGCTCGTCCGCAGCGAGCCGGTCTACGTGATCGAGCTCGGCTCGGGTGTCGGCGCCTTCGCGTCGTACTTCCTGCGCAAGTTCGGCGAGCTCCATCAGGAGTCATCGCTCCGCGATGTCGAGGTCCGCTACGTGATGACGGACTTCACGCCGACCAACCTGAACGCGACCGCGGAGCACCCCCACCTCCGCGTGTTCGCCGCGAACGGACTACTCGGCTTCGGCAAGTTCGATGTCGACACCGACGACGCGATCGAGCTTCGCAACGGCAACTTCCTGCGCGCTGGTAGCTGCAAGAACCCGGTCGTCGTCCTCGGCAACTACGTGTTCGACACGTTTCGCCAGGACATCTTTCGCGCCGAGGCGGGCAAGCTGCACGAGGTGCAGGTCAGCTCGCGCGCGCCGGCGGGGGCGTTCGGTCTCGCGCAGGTGCGCACGCAGTACAACAATCACCCGATCGACGAGACTCGCTACTACGACGATCCGATCTGCAACCAGATCCTCGCCGACTATCGATCGCTGCTCGTCGACACCACGTTCACGATGCCCTACCAAGGGCTCGTCGCGCTCATGCGCTTGTTCGGACTCTCGGGCGGCCGCGGCCTGTTGCTGACGTCCGACAAAGGCTTCTCCCACGTCGACGAGCTGTTTCAACGCGAGCAGCAATCGATGCAGCTGCACGGCAGCTTCTCGATGATGGTCAACTTCCACGCGATGGGGAAGTACTGCACCCAGCGCGGCGGTGTGTACGCCGCGACGTCTCGCCGCGTCCTGAGCCTCAAGACCGCGATGTTCATCCTCGGCGCGCCCGAGGCCGACCTCGTCGATACGCTCTCCGCGTTCAATCGCCGCATCGAAGCGTTCGGGCCCGGCGAGTTCTTCGAGTTCATCCAGAACGAGCGCAAGGTCGACAAGTCGATCGAGCAGCTCCTCGGCCTCCTGAAGCTCAGCGGCTATGACCCGGGCGTGCTCTACCACTACGCGCCGATGATCCGCGAGAAGTGCGGCAAGCTCCCCGACTGGCTCACCGTCGAGCTGAGGCTCGCGATCGACCGCACGTGGAACAACTACTTCGTCAGCTCGCAGAACCTGCCGTTCGAGCTCGGTCGCATCTGCCTCGCGCTGCAGCGCCCGATGGAGGCTGCGCGCTTTTTCCAGATCACGATCGACTGGTTCGGCGAGATGCCGGCCGCGTACCTGAACATGGGGATTTGCTACTACGCCGCCGAGAACCCGCAGCAAGCGCTGCGCTGCTTCGAGCGCGCGAAGGAGCTCGATCCCACGTCGGGAATCCCGCGCGAGTGGATCGCGAAGATCGAAGCGGAGCGGGCGCGGGTGGCGGCCGCGCCGAGGATCCCGGGTCGCATCCACAGCGATCGTTCCGGGCCGGTCGCTGTGCCGCAAGCGGCGTCGTCGGATGACAAGAGCACGCCGGTATCGACGGCGATCGCCACGCCGACGTAGCAGCTACGACAACAGGTTCATCAGCGCGGGAACCAGGATCCCGATCGCGAGGAACACGGCACCCAGCACGCCGATCACGGCCGCACCCTTGGAGCGAAACGGCGGCTCGATGTAGCCGATCTCCGGCTTCTGCGGATCGTACGAGACCTGGACCTCTTGCCCGACGGAGTACTTGGTCTCGATCGGCGTGTTCCGCGATCCCTGGATCGTTCCTTCGTAACGGACTCCGGTGAGCTGACGTCCGCCGACCTCGTACGTGTACTTGATGACGCGGACGGGCACGTCGGCGTCGTAGTACATCCCGCGGGCATCCTCGAACCGACGATTGCGTGTCTCGAGATCGATGCTCGCGATCCGCCCCGACGCGCGCGGCCAATTCTCCATCTCGTGATCTCGAGCGCGAAGCTTCTGGGACAAGAGGATCGCGAACAGACCGCACAGCCCGAACGCGATGCCGAAGATCAATCCAATCATGCGACCCGCGCGACCCTACCACCGAGGCTACGAGCCGGGGCGCTCGGTGCGCTTTGCATCGATGACGGATCCATCGATCAAGTGATCGACGATCGCGTTGGCATCGTCGGGACCGAGCGCGCCGTACCAGACTCCATCGGGATAGACGACCGCGTTGGGGCCATCGAAGCACGGACCGAGGCAGCCGCACGGCGTGACCAGCACGTCGCTCGCGCCGCGCTCGATGAGCACGCGCTGCACCGCGCCGACGAGCGCCTCGCCGCCGCGCGGACCGCAGGCCGGCTTCCCACTCGCGCGCGGGTTCGTACACACGAACAGATGTCGACCGGACACGACGCGACGATACCGCGCCCGCGTTCGATCAGTCGGGGTATCGTGCGATCGATGTGGCGAGCACTGCTGCTGTGTGCAGTCGGATGCGGGCGCGTTGGATTCGGGTCGACCGCGATCGATTCCGATGCCGCTGTCGACGGTGCGAGCGGTGACGTGGTGCCGGCGTGCGCGTCGATGTTCTGCGATGGCTTCGAGGATCCGAGTCTCGCGGCGTGGGGCGTGAGCGTCGGTCCTGGCGCGATGGCGACGCGCGACGCGGCGTTCGGGTTTCGTGGTGCGTCGCTCCACGCGACGAGCCCTCTCGGCACGGACCTCGCCGACCGCTTCGCGGACGTGTTTCCGGTCTCGGCACCCGCCGACGAATGGGTCCGGGGCTACGTCTTCGTAGCCTCGGGCATGACACTCGACGTCGAGCCGCTTCACCTCGCGAACGCCGCCGGCACTCACCAGCTCGTGTTCTCGCTCTACGACGACGCCACCGACATCCACGCGCACGGCTTCGCCACCAGCGTCAGCGCCGTCGGCCAAGCGGTGCCGCTGCGCGACATTTGGGTCTGCTACGAGCTACACGTGGCGATCGGCGCGAATGGCCTGGTCGAGCTCTATCGCGACGGCGCGCTCGTGGTGGCGCAGCCGGCGATCGACACGCGCCCGCGGGGTGTGACCTGTCGCGACTTCGCGTCGGCATCCCGAACAAACCGACGGCGATCGACGAGACCCTCTTCGTCGACGAGGTCGCGGCCGACACGACGCGCATCGCTTGCCTCTAGTAGGATGACCGCCGGCGATGTCGATTCTCGCGGGTAGGTACGAGCTCGAGCGTCGGCTCGGCGGCGGCGGGATGGCCGAGGTGTTCCTCGCGAAGCTCGTCGGCAAGGACGGCTTCTCGCGTCACGTCGCGATCAAGCGCGTGCTCGCGCATCTCGCGACGGACGAAGCGTTCGCGAAGATGTTCGTGGCCGAGGCGCAGATGTGCGCGAAGCTGCAGCACCCGAACATCGTCTCCGTGCTCGACTTCGATCGCGACGACGAGGGCCGGCCGTTCCTCGTCATCGAGCTCGTCGACGGCCCGAGCCTCGCGGAGCTCGCCGACGGCGGCGCGCTTCCCGTCGGTGCAGCGGTGCATCTCGCGACGGAGCTATTGCGCGGGCTCGCGTACGCGCACGATCTGCCGAGCGGGGAGGGCGTGCGCGGCATCGTCCATCGCGACATCTCTCCGCACAACGTGCTGCTGTCGTGGGAAGGCGCCGTGAAGGTGTCCGACTTCGGCATCGCGAAGGCGCGCGCGGCGAGCGGCGTGACCGCGAGCGAGCTCCTCAAGGGCAAGCCCGCGTACATGAGCCCCGAGCAAGCGAACGGTGAAGCGCTCGATGGCCGCAGCGATCTGTTCGCCGTCGGTGTCGTGCTGTGGGAGCTGCTCGCCGGTCGCTCGCTGTTCGCCGGGCACACGACGCAAGAGACGCTCGCGCGCGTGCTGTTCGCGCCGATCCCGTCGCCGCGGTCGATTTGCGCGGAGATTCCCGCCGACGTCGACGCGGTCGTGATGAAGCTCCTCGCGCGCGAACGCGATCACCGCTACGCCGACGCGAACGACGCGATCGCGGCGCTCGTCGCCTGCGACGAGTACCCGCGCGATGGACGCGATCAGCTCGTCGCGCTGCTCGCCGAGCGATTCGCCGCGAACGCGCCGCAGCGCGCTCGCATGATCGCCGACGTGCCGACCGTGCGCACGCCGGCCGAGTACGCACCGACGCTGCCCGCGCCGCGCTATGCGCGCCGGTCCCGCGCGCGGCCGATCGCGCTGGCGCTCGCCGGCATCGCGATCGCGGTCGTCGCCGTCGCGATCACGCGGCTCGCGAGTCGTGACACCGCGAACGCGCCCGTCGCGCCCCGCGACGCGACCGCCCACGACGCGACCGCCCTCGCCACGGGCGACGAGACACCGCACGACGCGGTGCGCGACGAGGCGGCCCGCGATGCGACGGTCGCCTCGCCGGTCGATGCGACCCTGGTCGACGCGGTTGTGACGCGAAAAGTGACGCCTCCACACGATTCTGTCGTCGGGAAATCACCGAACGAGGCAGATCTCGTCGCCGAGCGTGCACGTATCATGGAGGCGTCGAAGGGGCCCGCGAGCGTCCCGTTTTCCCCGCCTGACGAAACGTCGGTCGACGCGACAAAGTACTTCGAGAGTGCTCGCGCGGAGGTCCGTCGCCTTTTCGGCAGGGATGGCAAGGTGACTTCGATTAGCTACTCGGGTTTACGCGGTGATGGACACCTCGATGGAACGAAAATGGGGCATGGGATCGCCTTCGCGTTTGCAATTATTCCACCGACCGAGGATGGGTTTCACTGTGTCGAGTTCTCGTCGAACTACGCCAACATCAGTCCTCGATTCCGGATGAAGCTGATCACGTCGGAGGCGTACTGCACGAGTCTGAAAACGGGGGCAGCACTTCCCCGCTGCAGCGCGACCGAGCTCTATCGGCGGGCGGTGGCACTCGGGTTCCCAAACACGGGCGCACTCGACGCGCGCTTCATGTACGGCAAGTGGGAGTTGAACCCGGCGGGCCAAGTCGATTGGGAGTTCGAGACAACGACCCCAAACGACTGCCACTGACTCCCGTCCCTCCTACATGGCAAATCGCTGACGCGAGAGACTCCAAATTCTGGGTCGATTCGCTTGTAGCGTTTCCGCGCTCGTCTAACATCACGCGGCCGATCCACGTGGGGACGTGGTGGGGCGGGACGAACGGGACGAAGATGGCGATCAGTCAACCCGAGCAACCAACAGCTCCGCATCAGCACCACATCATCAAGGAGACATCGGAGTCGCTCTCCGATCTCCTGACGACGGAGTTCAAGCGCAACGGCTACAAGCGCGTGCACATCGTCGAAGAAGCGCCGAAGCCCGAAGCGATCGAAGGAAAGCTCCCGGCCGTCAGCACGTACCTGTTTCAAGTGTCCATCGATCCGGAAGGCATCGATGCGACGCCGGCGGCGGAGATCGTCGAGGTCGCGCAAGCCGATGGCTCGCTCAAGGAGTACGCGCGCCGCCGCCGTCTCTGGGTTCGCCTCGACTATTTGATCTCCGCGTGGGCGCAGACGCCCGAGGACGAGCAGCTCCTGCTCGGTCTCGTCATTCGCACGCTGCTCGAGAACGCCGCGGTCAAGCGCGATCGCTTGAAGGGCATCTCGTTCGACGATGACTTCGAGCTCAACTGGCTCATGTCGTCGCGCCTCGACGAAGGCACGCTGTCGCGCTTCTGGGGCAGCCTCCAGCAGCCGATCCGTCCCGCGATCCAGGCGTGGACCGCGGTGCCGGTGCTGCCGATGCAGCTCGACGAGTTCAAGCGTGTGCAGTCGCGCCAGCTCGAGTACAAGAGCATCACCGACCCTCGCATCTCGGAAACGGGACCGAGCGGCAACCCGTTCCTCGGTTCGCGTCGTCTCGATCTCGGAGGCGGAGCGAAGAAGTGATCCAGGTTTCATACTCGCGCGCGCATGGTGCACGCGCGAGTGGACGTCCAAATCCCGCGTGATTCACACGGGTGAGGTAGCCGGGCGAAGACCACCGGCACCTCTGTACAAGGAGAAGAGCGAATGGCTACCAGCTACCTGAGCCCAGGCGTATACGTCGAAGAAGTCGATCGCGGATCCAAGCCCATCGAGGCCGTCGGTACCAACACTGTTGGTTTCCTCGGTGAGTCCTCGAAGGGCCCGCTCAACGAGGCCGTCCTCATCACGAACTGGTCGCAGTTCGTGAAGACGTTCGGCGATTTCAAGGATTGCAGCGAGCACCTCGCGCACGCGATCTACGGCTTCTTCAACAACGGCGGCTCGCGCTGCTTCGTCGTCAACGTCGGCAGCCCGGAAGCGGCTGCGGCGCCCGCGAAGGCGGCGGCTCCGGCCGGCGACAAGAAGGACGAGAAGGCCGCGGCGCCCGCCACCGGTGGTGGTGGACGTGAAGCGCTCTACATCGGCCGCGATGGCGGACCGGGCGCGCGCACGGGTCTCAAGTGCTTCGAGGAAGTCGACGAGATCGCGATCATCGCGGCTCCCGGCCAGGTCTCGCCCGCGGTTCAGGACGCGCTCCTCTCGCACGCCGAGACGCGCAAGGATCGGTTCGCGGTCCTCGACTCGCCCGAGACGATCAACGGCGGCGTCGACAAGCTCCCGAAGCCGCGCGACTCCAAGTACGGCGCGTACTACTTCCCGTGGATCCAGGTCTATGACCCGGACAAGGGCAACATCTTCGTTCCGCCGTCCGGCCACATCTGTGGCGTGTACTCGCGCACCGACTCGGAGCGCGGCGTTCACAAGGCTCCCGCGAACGAGATCGTTCGTGGCGCGCTCGGCATGAAGTACAACGTGTCGAAGGGCGAGCAGGATCTGCTCAACCCGAAGGGCATCAACGCCATTCGCTTCATGAACGGCGCGATCCGCATCTGGGGCGCGCGCACGCTCTCGACGGATCCGAGCTGGCGCTACATCAACGTTCGCCGCCTGTTCATCATGGTGGAAGCGTCGATCGAGCGCGCGACCCAGTGGGTCGTGTTCGAGCCCAACGACCATCGCCTCTGGAAGCGCGTGCAGCGCACCATCACCTCGTTCCTCACGCTCCTGTGGCGTACGGGCGCGCTGATGGGCACGGCGCCGGAGCAGGCCTTCTACGTCAAGTGCGACGAGGAGACCAACCCGCCCGAGGTGATCGACGCGGGTCAGCTGGTCGTCGAGATCGGCCTGGCCCCGGTGAAGCCGGCCGAGTTCGTGATCTTCCGGATTGGCCAGATGGCCTCCGGCGGCGGCGTGGAAGAGTAAGGGTCGTATTCGACTGCTGCCCGACGCAGATCATCTGGGTCGGGCAGTGCTCGGAGTGGGAAGGAACCCCACGACGACCTCGTAAGAGGCAACCACAAAGAGGGCGCTCAGCAGCACTACGGCTCTGAACGGACCCGACGGCTTGAAGGTGAAGACTCGATAACGTGCAAGGGGATCGTTGGTGACCACAAGGCTTCGCGTTGTGGCCGCCAATGCTCTCTCTGCCGGGCCGGCAAACGACTCACAGGAGATAGGGAACAAGAATGGCTGATAATCCTCGTAACCATACCGGCGGACGCTTCATGCTCGACGTCGCCGGACACAACGTTGGCTTCGTCAAGAAGTTCAGCGGTCTCAACCTCGAAGGTACGGTCATCGAGCATGATCTCGGACCCGAGAACATCGTCAAGAAGAACATCGGCACGATCAAGCCCACCGAGGCGAGCGTGGTGATGGGTATCGCGATGGGCAAAGGCATGTACGAGTGGATCAAGCTCGCCTTCGACAAGAAGTACGAGCACCGCTCGGGCGCCTTCACGTCTGCCGACTTCGACTACAAGGCGACGTCGACGCTGACGTTCCACGACGCGCTCATCACCTCCGTCGGCGTCCCGAAGCTCGACGGTGGTTCGAAGGAGAACGCGTACTTCACCATCGGCTTCGACGCGGAGCGCATCGAGTGGTCGAAGGCGGGTGGCGAGTCCCTGAAGTCGAAGATCGCGCCGAAGCAGAAGGCGTGGGTCGCCTCGAACTTCAAGCTCGAGATCGACGGCATGCCGACCAAGACGGTCAACGCGATCGAAGCCTTCACCTGGAAGTGCTCGGTCGTCCGCGACCAGATCGGTGAAGGACAATGGGCGGCGATCTCGCCGGCCAAGGTCACGGTTCCCGAGGTGAAGTTCACCTGCGGTTATCGCGAGCACGCCGACTGGGCGAAGTGGGCCGACGAGTGGTTCGTCAAGGGCAACCGCCGTGACGAGAACGAGAAGAACGGTCGCATCGTCTTCCTCGGCCCGGACCAGAAGGAAGAGCTCGGCTGGATCGACCTCATCCACTGCGGTCTGTCCAAGTTCGAGGACGCGGAGTCGACGGCCAACTCGGAGTCGATCAAGCGCTTCACCGTCACGCTCTATGTCGAAGAGATGAAGTTCAACCTGAACTACACCGACGCCTGAGATTGCGGTCGTGGTCAGCTGAAACAGCTGACCTCTCGAAGTACGATGCGGGCGCTCGCGAGGGTGCCCGCATCGGTCGTTTCGGGGTGGGCATTTCGCTCGGGGCGAGCACAGGAAGAGGGACACACGGCCGATGGCGTTCAAGACTGAATTTCCGTTTCGCCTGCCGCGCGGATTCGTCGATCAGGAAGGCAACGTTCACCGCGAAGGGGTGATGCGATTGGCGACTGCTCGCGACGAGATCCTGCCGCTGCAGGACTATCGCGTGCAGAGCAATCGCGCATACCTCGTGATCGTTCTGCTCTCTCGCGTGATCACCAAGCTCGGTGACTTCAAGAGCATCTCGGTGGACACGGTGGAGAACTTGTTCTCGACCGACCTCGCGTACCTCCAAGAGTTCTATCGAAAGATCAACGAAGAGGGCGGAGCACCGAAGCATCACGTGACGTGCCCGAAGTGCCAGCACGAGATGGACGTCGATATGGTTACCGGCGCAGTGCTCGCCGAGGACGGAGGTAGTGGCCAGGCTGGCCCGGGGTGAACTGGGCGGCGGTCGCTACCTATCCGCGCGAGCAGCTCTACCAAGAAATCTCGTACATCGCGTACCACTTCCATTGGTCCGCCGACGACATTCTCGACATGGAACACGAAGAGCGTCACATGTGGCTTCGCGAGATCGCGCGCATCAACCGCGAGATCAACGAAGCACGCCGGCGCTAGAGACGACGAAGGTAACTGACTATGCGCATGCGACCGTCCGCAGATCCGAGAGCACCTGGCATCTACCAAACGTTCGACTCGGTGGCACCGCCACCGTTGTCGATCGCGAACACGCGCATCGCGGGGTTCGTCGGGACCACCCAGAAGGGCCCGATGAACGTCCCGACGCGTCTCCAGAACTGGGACGAGTTCGTGGAGACGTACGGCTACATGACGGACACGTACACGTCGGACGCCGTGTTCGGCTTCTTTCAGAACGGCGGCAACGATTGCTGGATCAATCGGGTCGCTCACATGCCGAAAGAGGGCGAGACCGAAGGCCCGGAGCACGCGGGGTGTGCCGCGCACATCCAGGTCGACGACTGGAGCAAACCATCGCTGAAGATCCGCGCGCTCAACGAGGGCTCGTGGGGCAACACGATCTGGTTTCGCTGCGTTCACTCTCCCGGCGCACAGGCACTACTCACGCGCGATCTCGACATCGGCGCGGGTGAAGCACACGTCAACTCGACGCGTGGCTTCGAGGTCGGCTCGCTCGTTCGCATCTACGATCGCGAGAACTCCGACTTCATCGTCATCACCGAGGTCAGCGACAAGCTCGTCAAGTGGAGCACGTCGACGCCGGTCAACCGCCGCCACCGCGCGGCGGCACCGACGCACCTCGAGATCATGACGTTCGAGCTCCACCTCGCGATGAAGGATCGCCGCGAGGTGTTCAAGGGCTTGCAGATGCACCCGACCTCGCGGAACTACGCTCCGCGCGTGGTCTCGCAGCGCAGCCGGTTGGTTCGCATCGAGGACATGGAGACGAAGTCTCCCGTTCCGCACAATCTTCCCGAGCCGCTCGCGATGACGCGACTGTCGGGTGGACGTGACGGGCTCGAGGCGATCACGCCCGAGGACTATGTCGGCCACGACCTCGGTCCGGGACAGCGCGTGGGCCTGCTCGGCCTCGCGGCGAACGAGGAGGTCGGGTTGCTCTCGATCCCCGACGCGATGTGGCTCTACGAGCGCGAGCCCGGCCCGGCCGGCGAGCTCAAGGCGCAGCGGCTGCAAGACATGATGATCAACATCTGCGAGAACCAGAAGGATCGCTTCGCGGTCTTGGATATCCCGCAGAGCAAGGACGTCGAGTGGGTTCGTCGCTGGCGCCGCCGCACGGACAGCTCGTTCTGCGCCTACTACTGGCCGTGGCTCCGTGTCCGGACCCACGAGGAGAAGCTCCGGACCGTGCCGCCCTCGGGGCACCTGCTCGGCTGTTATGCCCGCCGAGATCTGAGCGAGGGCGTCCATAACGCCCCGGCCAACCTGGAGATCACCGGCGCCGAGGACGTGGCGCTCCGGATCACCGAAGACCACATCGGCCTCCTCAACAGCGATGCCGTGAACACGTTCCGCCTCCAACGTGGCGTACGGCCGTGGGGGGCACGTACGGCGTCGTCGGATCCGCAGTGGCGGTACATCCCAGTTCGACGTCTTTTCATCATGTTACGCCGGTCGATCGAGGCCGGGTACGCGTGGATCACCTTCGAGCCCAACAACCACAAGACGTGGGATCTCGTGAGGGAGCGGACGACGGCTTTTCTCTCGAATCTCCACGCAAAAGGGATGCTGGCTGGAGGGAATCCCGAACAGGCGTTCTTCGTAAAATGCGATGCTGAGAACAACCCACCCGAGCAGGTGGATTCAGGCATGTTGATTTGCGACATCGGCGTGGCACCCGTCTCTCCCGCCGAGTTCATCATGATCTCCCTGACGCAAACGATGAACGGTCCAGAGTCGACGACGTAGGAGCATCGATCCCATGGCGCGCACCCAACCACTTCCAGTTTTCTGCTTCCACGTCACGCTGAACCTCAAAGGCGGCGACACGGGTGTGGCGTTCTTCAAGAGCGTCGGTGGTCTCAAGTACGAGACGGAAGTCGTTCCCGTTCGCGAAGGCGGCGTGAACGACACGACCTGGCAGCTCGTCGGTGCGACCAAGTGGTCGAACTTGATCTTGAAGCAGGGCTACACCGGTGACTCCGCGCTCCTCAAGTGGCGCGAGGCATGGCTCAACCGCACCGAGAACAAGGAGCGCATCGAGAGCGGCACCATCGTGCAGCTCGATGGCAACCTTCGCGAGAAGGCGAAGTGGACGTTCTATCGGGGCTGGCCGGCGAAGTGGGAGCTCTCGGAGCTCGACGCGACGAAGAGCGAGCTCGCGATCGAGACGCTCGAGATCGCGCATGAAGGCTTGAAGTGGGAGAAGGGCTCGGGCGCGAAGGTGCAGCCAGGTGGCTGAAAAGCCCGACACTCGCGCATTGACCGCTGCTCTCTCGGGTCCCGCATGGACGACTCGAACGGGCGGCGGTGCGATGCACATCGCGAATCGGCACGTCGAGCGCTGGGCTCCCGAGTCGAACGCGAACCGCGTGCGCTCGATGCGCTCGCTCGGCTTCGTCGATCGCCTCGTCGCGCCGTGGCTCGAGACGTCGCAGCGGTCGATGGGCCTGCGCATGTTCTCGTCGCCGACGCACGCGCGCACGAACGAGCGCGAGACGCAGAACGTCTCGTGGGTGTTCCCGCGTCCTTGGTATCAGGACGAGCTCGATTGGATGGCCGCGGCTCGCCAGAGCTCGCAGCCCAGCGAGGGTGAGTCGCGCCCGTCGATGCTCACCACGCGCGGAACGTACGTCGCACCGCAAGCACCGCCGCAGGCGCGTCCGTCGACGAGCGTGATGCCGTCGGCGCTGTACGAGTACGTCGCGCCGTCGCTGTCGATCGCGCAACCGACCGCACCGATGCAGCGCGATGGCGGCTTCTCCGCGCCCGCGACGCAGGCGTATTCGCCGCTCGTCTCGCTCGCCGCCGTGCAGGCCGCCGAGCTGATGAATCGCGCCGTCGCGCCGCTCGTGTCTGCGCCGAGCCAGACGTCGCCCGCGATGTCGACGCAGATGGGCCGGATCACGCCCGCGCTGCGCACCGTTCTGACCACGATGCTCGAGCGTGCCTCGGTGCCGACCGCGCCGGCGCAAGCGTCGACGCGCGCGCCCGAGATGGTGACGCCGCCGTCGCCGCGGGCCGACGACGATGTCGCGCCCGCGCAGACGCCGGCGATGTCGATGGCCGAGCAGGTCGCGACCGATCTCCACACGCAGCGCGTTCAGATGGCGCAGGTGCAGGCGATCGCGCAGCAGCAGCAGATCGTCGCCGCGCGTGTTGCCGAGCAGCAAGTCGCGCAGCGCGTGGAGGCGGAGATCCGCCAGCGCACCGAGCAGCAACGCGTGACGCAGACCGCGCCAACGCCGGCGCCGATCGCGACGCAAGCGCCGACGCCGACGCTGGCTCCGACGCCGACCGCCGCGTCGCCCGTCGCTGCGCCGACGCCGGTCGCGCCGCCCGCGATCGAGACCGAGCGTGCGCGAATCGAAGAGCGCGTCATGCAGCGCGTGGCCGAGCGCGTCGCCGCGCAGCGCTTGCACGAAGGTGCGCGCGCGGAAGCAGCGGTCCACGCACGCACGCTCGAAGAGCCTCGTGAACAGCCGACGCCGGTGGCTGCACCCGTGCCGCCTCCCGCCGAGGTCCTCGCCGCGATCGCGACGCTGCCTCCGCAGCTCGCATCGGTCCTCGCCGAAGGCTTCCAGCAGCCGGGCGGCGCGCTTCGCGCGATCACGCAGGTCAACGAAGCGCTTCGCGCGACCGAGCTCATCGCTCGCGGTGCGGCGACCAACACCGCGTTCGAGCCGACCCGCGGTCCGCGTCTGATGATGCCGGCCGGTATCGGTGGCCTCGTGTCGGCGGTCGATCGCGCGCGCGGTCCGACGATGCTCGCGCCGAGCGCCCCGATGCAGACGATGCCGGCAGCGCAGGCTCCGGCGCTGCCGCGCCCGCAGCCCGAGCGCGCGTATCGCGTGCCGACGCTGCCGTGGATCGCGCCCGCGACCACGCCGACGGCGATCGGTGCGTCGACGTCTTCCCCGACGGGAACGCCGTCGCGCATGGCGCCCACGTCGGCGCTCGGTGCGGCCACGACCGCAGCTCCGCAAGCGCTCACGCATGTCGCGTGGGCGGACCGTTGGCTCGCGCGCTTCGCCGGTGCGAACCCGCGTTCGCTCGAGGCAATGCAGCTCGCGTCGTCGAGCGCACCGCTCACGCAGCTCGCGAGCGCTGCACCCGAGACCGTATTCCTCGCCGCGATGTTCGATGGCGAGCGCCCGCAAACGCGCGAGTCGATCGCGACGAGCCCGATGGCAACGCCGTCGGCGCCGGCGCGCATGCCGACGCTGATCCCGGCCGCACCGCCGCCGATGCAGCGCTTCGACGATTCAGCGGAGACGCCGGACGACGTGTTCGCGCAGATCTCGGCCGCAGCGACGCGCAATCGCAGGGCACCGACGCCGGTGGCGCCGAGCGCAGCACCGGCGAACGCTCCGGTCACCACGACCGAGCAGCGTCCGACGTACGCGGATCATGTCGCGCACGCCGTTCCGTCGGCGCCGACCGCCGGCCTCGCCGCGCAGCTCGCGTCGTCGCCGTTCGCGCCCGCGCTTCGTCACGTGCTCGCGCTGCCATCGGCGCAGAGCTTCGATGTTCGTTCGCTGTTCGGTGGCGGTCTCTCGGCGACGTACCTCGCGGGTCTGCTCGCGCCGTCGTCGCACGAGCTCGCCGTGTCGAGCCCGATGCCCGCATGGTCGCAGTGGTCGTCCGCGGCGGATGCGCGCACGGATGCGCCGTCGATCGAGCGCGCGGTGCCGGCGTTCGACGCCGCGTACGTCGCGCCCGACGCGACCGCGGAGGTGACTCCGTCGTCGACGGCAACTGCGCCATCGACCGATGCCGCGCCGCTCGCGGCGTCCGTCGGTGCAGCGCCGATCGCTGCGAGCCCGATGGCGCGTGCCGAGATGGCGCCGCTGACCACGCTCCGCTCTGCGTTGCTGTCGTGGACGGGCGACATCGGTGCGTCGCCGACGTCCGCGCCGACCGCTGTCTCGAGCCCGATGATCGAATCCGTGGCGAGCCAGCAGATGGCCGCACCGTCGCCCGCGCGCTCGATGATCGAGTCGATGTCGATGCCGATGGTCGGCGAGACCGAGCCGAGCACGATCGGTGGATGGACGCAGCCGGGTGCGATCGCGGATCGCGCATTCGGCTACTCGCTGGCGCACGAGCGCTCGACGGCGGATCTCTCGTTCGACTTCGTTCCGCCCGAGCTCGTGCTCGCGGCGCGCGTGTACGGCCTCGGTCCGGCCGAAGCTGCGCAGGCCTCGCGGCTCGCGCTCGCGGGCCCGGGGCAACTCACGGCGATGGCGAACACCGTCGATCGCACGTTCGTGAGCGCGATGGCGATCGAAGCGCAGCGCCGCGAGAGTGGCCACGCCGTGACGACCGCGTATCCGTCGCGCACGGGTGACGTCGTCGCGAACCTCGCGCCGGCTGTTCCGGGCGCAGCGGCTCCGGCTGCACCGAGCGCGTCTGCACCGTCGTCGGCACCGTCGTCTGCGATGCCGGCTGCCGAAGCGCTGCCGAGCTTCATCGGCAATGCGACGCACAGCGCGTTCGGCGTCGATCGCCGTACCCCGCGTGGTGCATTCCTCTGGCCGGCCGCGACCGTCGCGGCGCTTGGCCTCACGGCATCGGCGCCCGATGGCGCGCAGTCGATGTCGGTGGCGGCACTCGAGCTCCTCGCCGCACAAGCGGTGACCGAGATCGGGACGTACGCGGCGCTCGACGAAGGTCCGGCGTTCGCGATGCGCGGTGGGGCGGACGACGTGTCGGGACAGCCCGCCGGATCGATCGCACCGAGCATGCCCGCGGTCGGATCTGCGGCACCTGCACCGACGACCGCTGCCACGACGCGGTTGGCGGCATCGACGTCGACCTCGCCGGGCGAACCGGACGAGACCGAGATCCTCGGGACGGCCAGCACGATGATCGCACCGGCACGTCGCGCGCGCTTCGACGCGTTGTACGTCGCGCTCAGCCAATCGCCGACCGGCCGGAGCTTGTCTCCTGCGGCTCGCGCGGCGCGTGCCCTCGCACTCGCGGGACGCGGCGACGATGCGCCGCCCACCGCGTTCGAGCGCGCGGCTACGGTGTGGGACGTGTTGCCCGTCGTGTACGCGACCGAAGGCATGTCGACGGAGGAAGCGGTTCACACGCAAGCGGAGCTCGGCGCGAAGACGCCGCGTGGCATCGCAGCGCGTGCGGCGCTTCGTCGTCCGGGGCTCGGTGGCATCGCAACCGAATTCCTCCAGGCCGAAGGCCGTCCGGGACTCTCGCCGTTGTCCTCGCGCGCGGGTGAAGCACTCGGTTCGTACGTCAGCGCGGTCGCACCGCCGTCGGTTCCGCTCGGTTCGACGCAATCGTCGTCGGCTGCGGGCTCGTCGTCGGTTCCGATGGCGCAGCGCGCGCCGAGCGCCGCGCAAGAGCTCGTGCAACCGGGACGCCCGGCGGGTCGCCACGGTGGTGGCGAGACCGAGATTCCAGCCTGGTTCGAAGCGGCCGCTCGCAAGATGCTCGGCGAGCGTATGGGCACCGAGACGCTCTCGATGGCGGAGCTCACGCTCGTCAACAACGCGCCCCAGACGCAGATCGCCGCGGCGTCTCGTACCGGTGCGGTCTCGGCAGCGCCGACCTCGCCGAGCGCCGGCGGCGGCGACGAGGGCGAGAGCAAGAAGGGCGACGACGCTGACGTCGACGCGATCGCCGAAGAGGTTTACACGAAGATTCTGATCATGATGGACGCAGCGCGTTCGCGTAACGGGGAGCCCTACCTATGAGTTTCGAAGCAGCCAAAGAAAAACTCACCATCGGCAGCGTCGACCAGAGCAGCCTCCACGTCGAGGCGCAGTACAACCCGAAGGAGCTGCAGGTCGACAAGGTCATCCCGTGGACCAAGGCCAACCAAGCGAACAAGACGAACAACGAGGGTATTCACCTCGAGTTCTCGGGCGCCGAGGGCCGGACGATGACCGTCGAGATGATGTTCGACGGCTTCGAGAAGAATCAGAGCGTGGCGCCGAAGATCAAGATCCTCGAGGACCTCGCCTCGGTCATCACGGCTGCTGGCGAGAAGGAAGACGAACGTCGTCCGCACCGCTGCACCGTCAGCTGGGGCAAGAAGGGCTTGCCGCGCTTCGACTGCGTCATCGAGCACATCTCGACGAAGTACACGATGTTCTCGTCGGACGGCGTGCCGCTCCGCGCGACCTGCACCGTCAAGCTGAAGGAAGCGAACGCGGTCTCGGCGAAGAAGCCCGCCGCGACGGGCGGAGCGACCTGAGATGGCAGCGGACGAGAACAAATCCTCATCACCGAATGTCGACGTACTCGTCGACGGTGCCGAGGTTCCCGACGATCACTTCCAGGAGTACGTTGTCGAGCGCGACATGTTCCAGCCGGACATGGCGACGATCGTCCTGAACAACCAGGGCAACAAGTACACGGACAAGAAGATCGGCGCGGCCGTCGAGATCAAAGTCGGCGACGAGAAGACGTCGATCTTCAAGGGCGAGATCGTCGGGCTCGAGCCGACGTTCGGTGAGAAGTCGCGCATCACGATCCGCTGCATGAACAAGCTGCACCGGCTGCTGCGCATCCGGAAGTCCCGCACGTGGACGGACAAGAGCGACGAGGAAGTGCTCAAGGCCGTCGTCGGCGATGCCGGACTGACGCTCGAGTGGAAGCACGACAAGTCGATCAAGTACAAGCACGTCTATCAGCACAACCAGACGGACCTCGAGTTCATCCGCGTCCGCGCTGCTCGTCTCGGCTGCCACGTGTGGTGCATCGATACGAAGGTGTTCGTGAAGGAGCCGGACTTCGGCGCGACGTGCGGCATCACGCTCAAGGTGGCGAAGGCGGCGAAGGACGCACAGCTCATGTCGTTCGCGCCGCGCCTGTCATCGGCGGGCGTCGTGAAGAAGGTGACCGTTCGCGGCTGGAACCCGGAGAAGAAGGAGCTGATCGAAGGCAGCTACTCCAACACCAGCTCGCAGCTCGGTAGCAAGCATGCGAGCGCGGCGGCCAACGACCACGGCAAGGAAGAGACGTTCGTCGCCGATCACCCGATCACGAGCAAAGAGGAAGCCGACGCGCTCGCGAAGGCGCGCATGATCGACATGTGCCTCACGTTCATCACCGGCGAAGCGCAGGTGAAGGGTACGGAGCCCAAGCTCGAGCTCGGCAAGACCGTCACGATCGAAGCGAACGCCGAGAAGAAGGATGACCCGTTCAACGGGCCGTACCTCATCATGGGCGTCACGCACCGTCACAAGACGAAGGGCGAGGGCGGCGGTGCGGCGAAGCCGGCGCACGCGATCCTCAAGCTCGCTCGCGACGCGCAGGGGCCCAAGTAACCGATGCGTGCCGGTGGTCCACGAGTCGATTCTCTCGACGAGGTGCAGTACGGACTGCACTACGCCATCGTCACGCAGAACAAGGATCCCGAGAACCTCGATCGGATCAAGGTCCGGTTTCCGTGGCTCGCGAACGGCGAGACCGACCAGAGCGCGTGGGCGCAGCTGCTGACGCCGATGGAAGGCAAGAAGTTCGGTTGGTACAACGTCCCCGAGATCGACGACGCCGTCGTGGTGATGTTCATCGCCGGTGATGTCGGCCAGCCGATCATCGTCGGCGGCGTGTGGAGCACGCCGGACTTCTCGCCGGAGCCCAACGAGGACGGCAAGAACAACTTCCGCGGGTATCGCAGCCGTTGCGGCTCGCGGCTGATCTTCGACGACAGCGGGAAGGTGAAGGTCGTGTTCGCCGATAAGACGGCGAAGAACATGCTCGGCGTCGGCGAGTTCGCGAAGGACGGTGCAGGCCCGAACGTGTGCGCGATCTACAAGCCGTCCATGTCCGGCGAGAAGGGCGTCTCGTTCTCGACGATGGAAGGCAAGCTCGAGATCACGTGCAAAGACGGCAAGCTCACGATGACGGCCGGCAAGAACATCAAGATCAACGCGAAGACGACCATCGACGTCAAAGTCGGCGGTGACACCAAGCTCGACGGAAGCTCGAGCGCCACGATCTCGTCGGGCTCGCCGAGCAGCTACGACGCACCGAAGATCAAGATCGCCTAATCGGCGGAAAAGGCCACGACCCCGTGACGTTCCTCCCCATCGATCGCGTGATGCCTCTTGCTGTCCGTGCGGACAAGCTGCGTGGCGTTCACCACGCGATCTGCGTGGAGAACACCGAAGGCGACGGCAACCCCGGCTATCGCGTGAAGGTGAAGTTCCCCTGGCTCAACCAGGAGGAGAAGACCTACTGGGCGCGGATCGCGATGCCGATGGGCGGCAATGATCGCGGCACGTACTTTCTCGCGGAGCCCGATGACCAGCTGCTCGTCGTGTTCGAGCACGGAGACATCGACAGCCCGATCGTGATCGGTGCGCTGTGGAGCAAGAAGCAGGAGCCGGTCGAGGTCAATCAGACCGGCAAGAACAACACGAAGCTGATCAAGTCACGCGCGGGCCACCGCATCATCTTCGACGACAAGGATGGCGCCGAGAAGGTGATCATCGTCGACAAGTCGAAGAAGAACAAAATCGTCCTCGATGCTCCGCAGAAGCTCGTGCAGATCGAGTGCGAGGGTGAAATCGAGATCAAGGCGAAAGACAACATCATCATCCACAGCAACGCGCTGAAGGCCGGAACCACCGACGGCCTCAAGGTGTCGGGGAAGTCGTACAAGTCGCACGCGGCATCGAACTTCACGTTCAAGTCGAGCGGCGACATGACGATCACCGCATCGCAGGTGACGATCAACGAGAGCAGCTCCCCCGCGACGCAGGTGACGGGCTCCGGCGCGGGCTCGCTCGAAGGCGTCGCGACGGAAGCGGCCGGCGAGCAGGTGCAAGAGAACGCGGGCGGCGCAGCGGGTGGCGGTGGTGGTGGCGCGGCGGGCGCGAGCGGCGGCGGCGCCGGCGGCGCGGCGGGCGGCAGTGGCGGCGGTGGCGCGGCCGATACGACCGGCGGTGGCGCAGCGGGAAGCGGCGCGGCGAGCGGCACGGCGAGCGAGAGCGCGTCCGAGCAAGCGCACTCTGCGGCGGCAGGAACGGACTACTTCGGCGGCGGCTCCGTCGTCGAGGTCAGCGCGAACGTCGAGGTCGACGCATCGGGCAAGGTCACCGCGACCGGTGGCATTACCGGATCGGCGGCCGGCGGCGCGTTGTCCGGCGGCGCGACCGGAACTGCGAGTGCGGGTCCCGGCGGCGCGAGCGCCAGCGGCGACGCGAGCGCGAGCGCGAGCGGCAAGACCGACGGCTCCGGCGCGGCGAGCGGCGAGGCGAAGGTCGGCGCGAGTGGATCGGCCGAAGCAGGTCCGGGCGGCGCCAAGGCCGACGGCAAGGCCGAAGCTGGCGCGAGCGGCGAAGCGAGCGCCGAGGGCGACAACGGCAAGGCATCGGTCGGCGGCAAGGCCGGCGCGAACGCCGAGGGATCCGCCGAAGCAGGCCCGGGTGGCGCGAAGGCCGAGGGCAAAGCGAACGCAGGCGCGAGCGGCGAAGCGAGCGCGGAAGGTGGCGGCGCGAAGGCCGATGCGAGCGGCAAGGCCGGC
>JBGARE010000037.1:0-105825 GCA_044230415.1 Kofleriaceae bacterium | reverse complement strand
CCATTGCGGGCGACTGGGGTCCTAGGCTGACCCCGATCACCGTCGACGTTCCTACGGGCGCTGCAGGCGTTGCAGCCACTGGTGGAGCCACGACGGGAGCCACGACGGGAGGCGGCGCGAATCCACCGCCCTTGTTCATGCCGAGCAAGGTCGCGACGAGCTCGGCCTTGGGCCGCGCCTTGATCGCGCCCATCGGCTGCGTCGATTTCGGATCGCTGTCGCCGCGCGCGATGCGAGAGACCTCGTCCACGAACTGCCGCACGGTCAAGAACCGCTTGGTCGGGCTGCGATCGAGCGCACGCATGATCACGGCTTCGACGTTCGACGGCACCGGCGCGAGCGACGATGGCGTCTTGATCGCGCCGTTGACGTGCGCGCGATGCACTTCCTCGACCGCGCCGGCGTGCACCGTCTGGCCGGTGAGCACGTAGTAGTACAGCGCGCCGAGGTTGTAGAGGTTCGAGCGCTGATCGACGGCCTTGCCATCGACCTGCTCGGGCGCGACGAACTCGGGGACGCCGGGCACCTTGTCCGTCGTGGGAACCGGCACCGAGAAGTTGATCAGCTTGATGTCGCCACCGGCGAACAGCACGTTCTTCGGCGCGAGATCGCGGTGGACCACGCCGACCTGCGCGGCTTCGATCAGCGCTTCGCCGATCACTTCGATCAGGTGCGCCGCTTCGGCCAATGGAATCGGCCCGCGAGCGCCGATCGCCTCGGCGAGCGTCTGCGCGCCGTCGAGCAGCTCCGTGGCCAACCACGTCTCCTCGCCCTTCGCGCCGCTGCGCTTGCCGCTCGCGACGATCTTCGCGACACCGGCGCTTTGCACGCGCTCGAGCTGCTTGAGCTCGCGGTCGAGCCGCTGCGCGACACCCGGCAACGCGACGACCGCCGGCGAGATCACCTTGACGGCGACCGCCGCCCCCGACGCCTTGTCTTTGGCGCGGTAAACGGTGCCGGTCCGAGCTCCTCCGAGCGCGTCGCCCAGGTCGAACTTGGCGGCCAACGTGTCGCCTCCGCCGCCGGACGCCGGTTGGGCGTCGAGCGGGATCAGGCGTGCAGCGTCGACGGGACAGAAGTTCGCGTCGTCGCTGAACTGCTTTTGGCACTTCGGGCAGAGTTTCATCGCCGCGTCCCTCTAATTCTGCGAATCGTAAAGGAGATCCGCGAGGGAAAGCAATCTAGCGCGACCCACTCTCGACGTCGACCCATCCTCCCCGATCGGGTCCATTCTCCGGTCACATTGACAAGCCTCGACTGCGGACGCTAAAAGGCCCGTCCCATGGCTTCCAGGACTTCTGCCACCCGCGTCAAGCGCAAGAACAAGCACGAGAAGGCGGGACGCCGTCGCAAGAACAAGCTCGCGCGTAAGTCGACTCCGTCGACGAGCGAGCTGTTCGCCAGCCTCGGCGAACCCGGCAAGCCGGCTCCCAAGGCCTGATCTTCTCGTCTCGTTCGTTTCGTCACATCGCGACTTTGTTCCGTTCGCTCCGTCCGGATCGGAGGAGCATGTCGGATCGCACCGCACGCCTGGCGAGTCTCGCAGCTGCGATGAAGTTGCCGTGTCCGGTGCGCGAGAGCTTTCTGTTCTCCGCGGACGCCGCGTTCGTCGCGCAGTGCATCGCCTCCGACCTCGAGCTCCAGCGCGCCGCGAAGCGCGTGTTCCAACACGCGGGGCTCGGCTGCGACGCGACGGTGGTCATGTGGAAGACCACGCCGACCGCGCCCGCGCGCACCGATCGCGATGGCCACACGTGGTTCCTCGAGATCGACAAGAGCCTCCAGCACGACGGCCACGCTCTCGGCGCCGTCCTCGCGCGTGAAGCTGCACGCTGCGTGCTGTCGACGCGCGGCACGATCCGATCGCCATCGCCGATCGACACCGAGCTCGCCGCGCTGCTCCTCGGGTTCGGTCCGCTGCTCCTCGCGGGCGCCGACGAGCACGGGGAGCGATCGATCCACGTTCGCGCCGCCGAGGGTCCGCTGCCCGCCGACGCGGTTCGCTCGCTTCACGCGCGCGTGTGCGCGTCGCTTCGCGTGTCGATCGCACGCACGCTCGATCTCCCGCTCGCGTCGCGCGCCGTGCGCTTCCAGCTCGCGATCGCGTGGGTCATCGCGCGCGTGCTCACCGCGCGGCGTCCGCTCGCCTTCGCGCCGATCGAAGCGCACGTCGTGATCCGCTGCTTCTGCGCGCGTCGCTTGCGCGTGCCGACCGGCTCGCTCGGCAACACCACGTGTCCGTCGTGCAAACGCAGGCGCCCGTTCGACGGTCGCGCGTGCCGCACGACCTCGCTCGCGGCGTAGCTACCGCCCGCTGTTCTTCCGCATCTTCGCGACCGCACCGGCGATGAACACCACGAGCAGGATGGCGCCGAGCACGACAAACGTTCGCCATCCGACGGGGAACCCCTGTTGCGGTGGTTTCTGCGGCCCGGTGGGACCGCCGCCCGGCGGCTGCGCCAGCGCGAGCGACGCGAACCACGTGAGGATGCCGACGACAAAGTACCAACGCGGTGCACGCATCGCTGCATCCTAGTGCAGTTCGCGCCGGCGACCGCGTGGGAACGCCCGCGGGAGGTGTCACTAACCGACGTCGGCGCTCACGCGATCCACGCTGAACACGCCCTTGATGCGCGTGAGCGAGCGGATCACCGACTTCAGCTGATCGAGGTCCTTCACCGAGGCGTGGAACGTGTTCACCGCGCGGCCATCATCCGTCGCGCGGCAGTGCGCTTGGTTGATGTTGACGCCCTGATCGGTGAACGACTGCGAGATGTGCGCGAGGAGCCCCGGCTTGTCGGAGCACAGCACCTGGATCGCGACCTCGTGCTGCGTCTTCGAGTTGCCGTCCCACTCGACGTCGATGCGGCGCTCGGGATCGAGGTCGAGTCCCTTGTCGCAATCGCGGCGATGCACGGTGACGCCGCGGCCGCGCGTGATGAAGCCCGCGATCGGATCGCCCGGCAGCGGCGAACAACACTTCGCGAACCGCACGAGGATGTCCTCTTCGCCGGCGACCTTGATCCCGCTCGACGACGTTCGCCGCGTGACCTTCTTGAGCAGCGTCTTCAGCATGCTCTCGGTCTTCGCCGGCGTCTCCTTCTCGGCCTTCGTCAGCTCGGGCAGCGCTTTCTCGAGCACCTGCTGCGTGGTGATCTTTCCGTAGCCGATCTGGATGATCAGCTCGTCGACGGTCACGCAGCGCAGCTCCTGGGCCGCGTGCTTGAGCTGCTTCTCGGCGCGCGCGATCGACGTCGAGTGCTTCTTCAGCGCTTTGTCGAGCAGGTCGTTGCCGAGCACCACCGCCTTGTCGCGCTGCTCGGTGCGCAAGAGGTAGCGAACCTTGGTGCGCGCACGCGCCGTCTTGACGAGCTTGAGCCAATCCTTGTTCGGCTTCTGGTTCGGGCTCGTGATGATCTCGACGGTGTCGCCGTTGCGGAGCTGATACCGCAACGGAACGATCATGCCGTTCACGCGCGCGCCCGAGCAGTGATCACCGACGGACGAGTGCACCGAATACGCGAAGTCGATCGGGCACGCCCCCTTCGGCAACGCCTTCACGTCGCCGCCCGGTGTGAACACGTAGACCTCGTCGCCGAACAGGTCGATCTTGACGCTCTCGAGGAACTCCGTCGGATCGCGCAGATCCTTCTGCGACTCCATGAGCTGGCGGAGCCACGCGAACTTCTTGTCGTCGGGCGCGATCGGCGTGCCCTCTTTGTATTTCCAGTGCGCGGCGATGCCGTGCTCCGCGACGAGGTTCATGTCCTTCGTGCGGATCTGGATCTCGATGCGCTCGCCGCGCGGACCGATCACGGCGGTGTGCAGCGACTGGTACAGGTTCGGCTTGGGCAGCGCGATGTAGTCCTTGAACCGTCCGGGGATCGGCGTCCATGTCTGATGCGCGACGCCGAGGCCCTGATAGCAGTGCATCTGCGAATCGGTGATCACGCGGAAGCCGATCGCGTCGTGGATCTCCTCGAACGGGCGCTGCGTGCGCTTCATCTTCTGATAGATGGACCACAGGTGCTTCGCGCGGCCGTAGACCTCGCAGGGCACGCCGTTGTCCGTCATCTCTTTGTGGATGAGCTTCTCGACGGCGTGGATGTACTCGAGCCGCTCGGCGCGTGACTTCGCGACATCGATCGCGAGCTGCTCGTACTCGCCCGGGAACATGTACTTGAACGACAGGTCCTCGAGCTCGACCTTGACCCACTGGATACCGAGGCGATTCGCGAGAGGCGCGTAGATCTGCATCGTCTCCGCCGCGATGCGCTCCTGCTTCTCGGCGGGCATGTGGTTCAGCGTCCGCATGTTGTCGAGGCGGTCGCACAGCTTGACCAAGATGACGCGGATGTCGCGCGCCATCGCGAGCAGCATCTTGCGGAAGTTCTCCGCCTGCTGCTCCTCGCGCGTGGAGTACGGCAGCTTGCCGAGCTTGGTGACGCCGTCGACGAGGAACGCGACCTCTTTGCCGAACAGCTCGCCGATCTGCTCGATCGTGGCGGACGTGTCCTCGACGCAGTCGTGGAGCAGGCCCGCGCACACGCTCGCGACATCGAGCTTGAGCTCGGCGATCACCTGCGCGACCGCGAGTGGGTGCGTGACGTACGGATCGCCCGACTTGCGCGTCTGTCCTTCATGCGCCTGCGCGGCGAACTGATAGGCGCGGCGAACCAACGGCAGGTCTGCGTTCGGGAAGTAGCCTGCGACTTCGGACAGGATCTGATCGAGCTGGTGCATCTTGTGGCGCGACCGAAGATCGAGGTTACCACGCAGTGCGTCGACAGCGAACCTAGCCACCCGGCGGAGGGGGCGGCGAGGAATTCCCTCGACGGATGGCCCGGATCGCAGCGCCCGTGGAGTTACTTCGCGACGGGCTCGGCGACCGGCAGCTTGATCCACGGCACGAGCACCGGCTCGCGGACGTCCGGTGCCGCGCTCGGGTCGCGCTTCGGTTGCGGTCGACTCGGCGAGACGATCTGGTTCTCGTCGAACGTCGTCGCCGTTCCGAGCGTGACGTTCTGCGTGGTCGAGAACATGCTGCCGATGATCGCGGCGATGCCGGCCGCGGCGGTCTCGGCCCTGCGCTCCTTCTTCGTCTGTCCCTTGCGGAGCTCGGGCCCCGGCGTCTGGCCGGACTGATCGAGGATCGCGTCGCGCTTGCCCGGATCGGTCGGGAGCTCCGACAGCATCGGCATCACGCCGGGTCGCGAGCCACCGCCGCTACCGCCGGTGGTCCCGCCGATACATCCGGCGACGAGAACGAGCGCGACGACACGCTGCATGGGGCGACTGTACCGCGTCGCGATCGCCTGGCGAGACGAAACCTAGCGCAGCGCGAACCGCAGGCCGGCCGTGGCGCCGAACGAGATGCCGCCGATGCGCCAGGTCTCGAGCTGCGGCGTGGTGCACTGCAGGATCGGCCCGACCGCGTCGCGACAGTACGTGACCGAGCGTTCGACATCGCGAGCCGGCAGTCCGTCGACGCGCGCCGCGAGCACCGCGTGGATCATCGGCGAGAGCGCGAAGGCGACGCCGACCTGCGCGACCGGCAACGCGGTGAAGAAGCGCAAGTCCGCCGTCCCGTCGCCGCGGCGACCGGTGACCGTGACGTAGTCGAGCGCGAGCGCGAGCGACGCGTCGAGGTCGACGCGCGGCGTCAGCGCGTGCGTGATCCCCGCGACGCCGCCGATCGTGTAGCCGCGGTAGTCGAAGTTGCTCGATACGCGAAGGCCCACGATCGGACCGAGCAGCACCGGCCCGAACCTCCGTCGCACGGATGCATCGAACGCGACCTGCATGCGCGGATCGGGATCGAGTTGCTCGGGTTGTTGCGCGCCGATGCCGTTGGGACCGACGAACGCCTGGATCGTCGCGTCGCCGATCACCGGACCGAGCGTGCCGTGGGCGCGGCCCTCGACGATCGCGATCTCGCTGTCGTCGGGTGGCTCGCAACTCTCGATGGTCAGCCGATCGCCCGCCGGGTGACCGGTGACGCGCTCGCCGTGCTCGTCCCACAGCGCGAAGCAGCCCTCGGCGACGCCGCGCCGATACAGGCCGAGCGACGTGCGCTGTCCCGTCGGAGACCAGAACGCCCACACGCCGTCGGGGATCGAGCGCGTGCCTTCGTCGAGGTACGTCCCGTGCGATGCGAGCGCACCGTTCGCGTGCCAGCTCGTAAACGGCCCCGAGAGTCCGCCCGGCATCGCCGTCGGTTCGATCAGCATCGCCCCGGCGCTCGCCGTCGTGCGGCCCGACGGCAACGACGCGAGGCGATCCTCGGTGGCGCGGCAGTACTCGGCGCGACCGGCGGCGGTCTGCGCGGTCTCGATCCGCGTTCCGAGCGGACACGTGTTCGCCGTCGTCGCGCACGCCCCGAGCAGCACGATCGCGCTTCCCATGATCCCGACTCGCACCGCGTCACGGTACGCGCGCCCGCGAGGGTGTTGAAGGTGGGCGTGCTCGCATCCCGTTGCAGCGGGCGAGCGCGCGTCTCGGGTGCGACTCAGTCCGAGCTGGCGACGTGGTCCGCGAAGTTCCAGGTGAACTCGAACGCTTCGCCGGGACGCGAGACCGTCAGCGTCAGGCGACGAACATCGCGGTGCATGAGATCGCGCTGGTAGAACGTGAAGTCCGCTTTGCCGCGGAACACGGACAGCGAGCCGAGCGTCTGGCGATGACGCCAGCCATCGTCCTGGTAGCCCACCGTGGAGAAGCAGTTGCCGGTGCCATCGCGGCCCGCGGCGTTGCAGATGCTCGTGCGCTGCTCGCGATCCCACATCGTGGTGAGGATCTTCGTGCGCGCGCCTTCGATCGCTTCGGGCAGCCACGAGCGACCCTTGTCGTCCTCGAGCTTGACCGTCCACGAGCTCAGGTCGGCCCACTCTTGCCACTTGTGATCGATCTGCACGTGGAAGCGCAGGCGATCGCGCGACACGATCGTGAAGCTCGCTTGGTTGATCAGCGGGTACTTGTGATTGCGCGTGATCGAGGCGGTCTGCGCGGCCGCGGCGGGCTCGGGCATGTCGAGCTCCATGTCGCCACGCACGATCGTGATCTCTTCGCCCGTCGGCAGTGTCTCCGTCGGGTTCCGCAGCGGATTCGGTTGCACGGTCTCGCCGCTGAACGTCCGTGCGCATCCCGTTGCCGCTGCGATCGCAAGGACCAAAGCGCCAATTCCCCTCATAGAACCAGAGTGGCCGAGGCAACGATCCAGGTCAATGCGACACTTGGTGTCGCGCCCTGACTGCCGATCGACTCAGGTTCGCTCGACGAGGCGTCGAGCGTGGGCGAGTGCCGCAGGCCGGTTTTCCTCGACGAGGCGAGCACCATGGCTCAGCGGGTAGGCAACGTCGGGACGGTCTACTACCCCGAAACGACGTGTGAGGTACGTGGCTTCCAACAGTGCGTACGCGCGCTCGAGATCGTCGTTGACGATCAAGTGCTGGTACTCGTTGTAGTGCTCGAGCTCCTCGATCGCCTTTTGCAGCCGGCGCTCGATCACCTCGGGCGCATCGGTCGCGCGTTGGCGCAAACGGCGCGCGAGCGTGTCGAGGTCCGGGGGAAGAATGAAGATCTTGAGCGAATCAGAAGGCCACCGAGCCGACAGCGCCGCCCCGCCCTGCCAGTCGACATCGAAGATCATGTCCCGGCCCTGCGCGAGCGCGGCATCGACCGGGGCCATGGCGGTGCCATACCGATTGCCGTGGACAAACGCCCACTCGGCGAACTCGTGGCGCTCGACCATGCCCTCGAACAGGTCCTTCGCGATGAAGTGGTAGTCGCGACCATCGACCTCGCCGGCGCGCATCGGGCGCGTGGTGTGCGAGACGCTGAACTCGAGGCGCGGGTGGGTCGCCAGTAGGCGGCGCGTGAGCGTGGTCTTGCCTGCGCCCGAGGGCGACGAGACGATCACGAGAACGCCACGATCCGTCATTGGTTGCACGCCATCATACATCCCGCATCTGACTCATTCGACGTTCTGGACCTGCTCGCGCACCTTCTCGAGGACCGCCTTCGCGTCGACGACGGCGGCGCTGATCTCGGTGAGCGACGATTTACTTCCGATGGTGTTGAGCTCGCGGCCGATCTCCTGGACGAGGAAGTCGAGGCGACGACCGACCGACCCGGTGCCCGTGATGAGCGCGGTCGCTTGGTCGAGGTGACTCGCGAGCCGGACCAGCTCCTCGGTCACGTCGCTGCGATCCGCGAGCAGCGCGATCTCCTGCGCCATGCGCGCGGGGCCGAGCGAGGGATCGACCTCGGACTCGTCGAGCAAGCGCTTCACGCGCTCCTGCAGCCGCTTGGTCAGCTGCTGGGGCAGCGTGGCCGCGAGCGCCGCGATCTGCGTGCGCAGCGAAGCGAGCTCCCCGAACCGCAGCCGGAGCTCGGTCGCGAGCGCGGCGCCTTCCGCGCGGCGCATCGAATCGAGCTGCGCGAGCGCGGCCTCGAGCGCGAGGGCCACTTGCGCCGCGACCTGCGCGTCGTCCGACTCGTGCTCCTCGGTGACGACCACGCCGGGCTGCGCGAGCACGAGCGCGAGATCCGGTCCCGCCAGGTTGAGCTTCTGCGCGAGCGCGGCGAGCTCGGCGTGCACCGCTTCGGCGGCCGCGTGATCGATCGTCATGCGCGCCGTGGGGCCGCCTTCACGCGCGAGGTGCACCGACACGCTGACCGAGCCACGCTCGATGGCGCCGCGCACGCGCGACGCGATCGCTTCTTCTACGGGGGGCGCGACCGGCGCACCGCGCAGCTTGAGATCGAGGAAGCGATGGTTGACGGCGCGCACGTCCACCGTTGCCCGCGTTCCCGCGGTCTCGGCGACGCCGCGACCGAAGCCGGTCATGCTCCTCATCTGCGGCGTTGATAACACGCCGTACCGACGATCTCCTCGGGTTAGAGTCCGCGCCGTGACCGGTCGGATCGCGCCCCTCGTACTCGCCGCCGTCGGCGCGTGCGGATCCGATCCCGCGCCGCCGCCGATCCGCTTCTTGCACACGTTCTCGCCCGACGAGACCGAGCTGTTCAACGCCACGATCGCCGAGCGCGGCATGGCGGTGGATTCGTCGCTCGTGCCGTTCGCGCGCGGCCAGCAGGTGATCAGCGAGATCCTCGTGGCGGGGACCACCTGCCCCGATCTGATCCGCATCGATGCGACGTGGCTCCCGGGGCTGCGCTCGCAGCTCGTGGCGCCACCGGCCGAGCTCGCCACCCTCGATTGGACGCCCGAGGCGGCGGCCCTCGCGCAGCTCGACGGCGCGTGGTGGGGCGTGCCGCAGACGCTCGACGGGCTGATCGTGATCCGCGACTCGGCGACGCCCGCGCCCGCATCGCCGTCGATCGATGACCTCGTGACCGCCGCGCGCGCGACGAAGTCCGAGGGCCGTCGGTTTCCGCTCGCCACGCGCGTCGATGGCTACTGGCTCGTCCCGTGGCTGCGCGCGGAGGGCGCCGACTTCGCGGTCGATCGTGTCCAGGCGCTCCCCGCATCGGTCGGCACGATCGACAACGCGGCGCGCGCGCTCGAGCGCTACGCGCAGATGTTCGGCGACGTCGTCGCGCCGCCGCCGGCCGCGGGCAGCGAAGCGCCGGACGAGCTTCGCCGCTGGGCCTCGCACGAGGTCGCGTACTGGATCACCGGCCCGTGGCAGCTCGGGGCGTTGCGCGATCCCGAGCGCATCGCGGTGACGCCGATCGCGCACGCACCGCGCGGCGGGCAGCTGCTCGTCGTGCCTCGCTGCGCGAAGCGCCCCGCGGATGGATGGCGACTCGCCGCCGATCTCGCGAGCGTTCCCGTCGAGGTCACGTTCGCGAACGCGTTCCGCACGATCCCCACGCGCATCGCCGCGCTCGAGCGAGCGCCCGCACTCTCGCGCGCGGCCGCCGAGGCACTGCGCTCGGCGGAGATGTTGCCGCGCGTGATCACCACGCCGCTGTTGTTCGACGATCTGAACCCCGCGCTCGCCGCCGTGGTCGCGGGCGACGCCACGCCGAAGGAAGCGATCGATGGCGTGCGCCGAGGCTGGGCGCGTCTCGCGAAGCAGCGCTAGTCACACGATGTACTGCTTCTTGATCCGCGCGTCCTGATTCGCGATCGGGCTTTGCCCCGACGCGAACAGCTGCAGCCGCGGCGCGCGCTCGGGCGGCACCATGCGGATCGATTCGCGAAAATCCTGGTTCACCTCGCCGAGCGCGCGCACGAGCTCCGCCGCGAGCGCGTCCGTCGCGACGAGCGCGCTCTCCGGACGCAGCTCGATCCAGATGTCGAGGCGTTTGTTCGCGTGCTCGTCGTCGTACGGATGAAACGCGAGCTCCGCCACGTCGCGAGCGAGCTCGGGGATGCGCAAGATCGCGTGCTGCAGATCGTCCGGCGTGAGCTTGCAGCCGTAGAACGCGACCGCGTGATCGACGCGGCCCCAGTGGAGCAGCAACGGCAGCGGCAACGATCGCGGCAGCGTCACGCCGTGATCGGCCGCGACGGCCTTCACGTGCGCGCGCGTGACCACGCTCGCGCGATCTCGCAGGTTGTAGCGAATGCGCGGCGACACGTTCGCGAGGCGGTTGACCGTGACGAGCAGATCGCCGGACCGCGCGGTCTCGAGGTAGTAGTCGAGCGGGTCGTACTGGAACACCATCGGCATCGACGCGGTGCCGCACAGATCGCGCGCGAACGCGGGTTGGTTCGCGAGCGCGTGCCGAACGGCGATCGTGAAGTCGTTCTCGGCGGCGATGTTGATCTCGAGATCCGACGCGCCGAACGACGAGATCGTGCGCACGAAGCAGCGATCGAGCGCCGCGCGCATCGGCTCGGACATCCCCTCGCCGCCGACGACGGCGTAGACCTCGTAGCGCGACCAATCGAGCTTCGCCGTGTCGCAGAAGAGCTTCAGGAACGGCGGATAGCCCGCGATCAGATACGGCCGGTTGGGACCGAGCAGCTCGAGCGTGGCGACGATCTTCGCGACATCCGGCCCGATCGACTTCACGAGATATCGCTCGGCGAGCGCCATCGACACGCTCATCCCCGTCGCCCACGGACCGAGCGCGAACGCGTTGAGCACGGTGAAGTCGCGATCGCCAAACGTCGCGCGCGCCGCGTACTGGATCGTCCGCCGCGTCGCGCGTCGCTCGGCGGGACCGCGGACCCAGTTGTTCGCGGTCCCGCTCGAACCGCTCGATTCGTCGATCACCGCGCCGCGCGCCGGCAGCACGCCATCGCGGCACGTCGCCGCGAGCGGGAAGCGATGGACGTACGACGCCTTGTCCATGATCGGGAGATCCTCGAACCGCATGCACGGGCGCATGCCGTGCTCCTCGAGCAGCGCGCGATACGCGGGCACCTCGCGCTGCGCGGACCACGCGACGGCGCGCGCGCGCAGCTTCGAGATCCGCAGGCGCACGTTCTCCGTGAGCACGGGCGCGAACAACAGGCGATACGAGTGCCACGACATGCGCGCGGCCGCGAGCGAGTGCTCGAGCACGCTGCCGACGAATTCGTCGACGATCCTCATGCGTGCACCGCACCGGACACGGCGCCGGACACCACGATCGACGCGAGCCGCGGCGCGGGCGGTGGCGGATCGGAGTAGCCGAGGCGCAGCACGAGCCACGTCGCCGGCGTATCGAACGTCTCGGTGATCCACGCCGCGTAGCGCGCGTTCGTCAGCATCGAGCCGAACGGGTGCATGTAGACATCCGTCTCGGCCATCGCGAGCCACAGCGTGTACAGCGCGCGACCCGCGGCGATCCGCGCAGGCCACGTCGCGAACGGACCCTCGAGGAGCGCGACGTGTTGCGTGCCCGCCTGCGTGCGCAGGTAGTTCTCGATCGCGAGCTCGCGGATCGGTGACCACGCGAGGAGGCGCGGTGCGCCGAACGCGAGCTCGAGCTGCCACGCGGGTTGGTTCATCGGCGCCTGCCACAGGCCATCGCCGTGACGGGGCGTGGGCCCGATGCGGTGCCAGCGCCGGATCTCCTCGCGCTCCGCGGGATGCTGGAGGTTGTCGACGATCGCCTCGGCGTTCATGCGCAGCACGGCGCGCACGGCCGCGGGCTCCGTCACGATGGTCAAGCGCTGCCCGCCCGCGGCGGCGACCTCGCACAAGTACTCGCGCACGGACGGGGCGATCGGCGTCGGCCGATACGGGATGCGCGACGTCCGGCGCAGCGCCATCAGCTCGCTGTCCGCCGCCGTGCGCTCGCCGGGATCTCGAGACGCGAGCGTCGCGTCGCCGAGGACGATGTCGCCGCTCTGGGTGTCGAGCGACGCGGCGTCGAGCTCCGCGATCGGCGTGACGGTCACCCGGTAGCCGAGCGCGCGGCCCGCGTGCTCGAGAGCCAGCGCGAACACGCCGAACGCGCTCGTGACGTACGCGTTGCCCGGATCCTCGTCGGGCAATAGCCGCTCGCACACGAGCAGCAGGTCGGCGCCGCCATCGGCGCGCGGACGGATGCGAAACGGTTGCGTGTTGTGCGGCGTCGGCGCCCAGCGCGCCAGCGCCCCGATCCCGTGCCACGGAGAGTCCATGGCGCTGACCCTAGGAGTCCGCATCCACGACGGCTACGGTGCATTACAGACATTGTCTGTAATACGCTCCTGCGATGGATAGCCTCCTGACCGCGTCTCTGCTCGCCGCCGATCTGGTCGCGACCGTCGATCGCGACGAGGTGCGTGGCTTCCAGCAGCGCGACGTGCGGTTCTTCTACTTGCTGTTCCGCAACTGGATCGAGATGGACGTCCGCCACCCCGGCGCCGACCTCGATCTCACGCGCGTCCGCCGCGCGATGGAAGCGCTCGGCCGCCGCGGCCGCATCCGAACGCTGCGCCCTCCGCGCCGCAAGGGCCGGACGCCGCGCCGCCGCTACGTGCTCACGCTCGCCGGCGTGCTCGCGCTCGTCGACGATCTCGTGACCGTCGCACCGCCGCGTCCGTTCGAAGAGACGCTGTTCGTGATCCTGTTCGCCGCGTCCTACCGCGCACTCGTCCTCCGGCGCGTCGAGCAAGCGAGCGCCCCGGTCGCGAAGAAGCGGGTCGCGCGGGCCCTCGATCCGAAGCAGCTGATCGCGAACGCCCGCCGCGATCTCGCGCGGCAGTGCGCGGATCTCGAGGAGCGCATCGCGAGCGGCGACGATCTCCGCGTGGCCGCCGAGCGCGCGTTCGCCGCCGGCACGAGCGACCGCGACACCGTGGCCATCCTCGAGCGCATCTCGCCGTACCAGCTCCACTACGTGCGCCCGCTCGGCGACCTCCTCCTGTCCTTGCCACCCGACGTGCGCCGCTACGAGATCGGCGATGGCATCACCGCCCGCCGCGAGCTGATGTTCGCGCCCCAGCTGCACCTCGCGCGCACGCAGCTCGACATGATCGTCCGACTCGAGCCGGTCGCGGCCGCGATCGCCGCTGGACTTCGTCTATCCTCCGCGACGTGAACCAAGGCACCCTGCGCTGGCGAGTCCTGCTCGTCCTCGCGCTCGCAGCGATCGTGCCCACGATCGTCGTCGGTGCCCTCGCGATCTTTCGCGCGCGCGGCGATGTCGAACGCGAAGTCCTGCGCGGCGCGCTCGCCCACATTCGCGCGCTCGGCGCCGCCCTCGACGGCACGCTGCAGGACTCGCGGCGCACGGTCGAGCTCGCCGCCGCCACGTGGGCCGACGCGCCCACCGACACGAAGACCACGCAGCTCCTCCTCGAGCGACTGCGCCGCGACGTGCCGATCGTGCACTCGCTGTCGATCGTCGATCCCGAGGGCGCGCTCCTCTACGGCGACGTCGTCCCCGCGGGCGCGGACGTCGGCAGCCACAGCTTCGGCGGCTACATCGGCGATGCACGCCACGTAGAAGGCCGCACCGTCGTCCAGCTCGTCGTCCAGGCCCGTGGCCGCACGGGCGAGCTCATGGGCGTCGTCGTCGCGAGCCTCGACCTCGGCTTCGTCCGCGACCTCTTGTCGGCCGCGCGACTCGGCGCCGGTGCGCGCGTGCTCGTCGTCGACGGCGCGGGTGTCCCGGTCGCGTCGAGCGAACAAGGCCCGGTCGGCACGCAGAGCCTCGCCGGAAAGGATCCCGCGGTCGATCGCGCGCTTGCCTCGTCGGTCGAAGGGACGATCGCGACGCACGGCTGGGTCACCGCCTACCGAAACCTCTCGAGCTATCAGTCACTGCGCGGCGTGCGGTGGGCCATCCTTCACCAACAACCCGAAGCCCAGGCCTACGCCCTCGCCCGCCGCACCACGCGCGACACCTTGATCATCGGCGGTGCCGCCCTCGCCCTCGCCCTCGCCCTCGGCGTGTTCTTCGCGACGCGCCTCACACGCCCCCTCGAAGCCCTCGCCCGCCGCGCCGATGCCATCGCGAGCGGCACGATCGCCCCCGACGATGACCACGTCGTCGACGGTCCCGGCGAGATCGGCGTGCTCGGCCAGCGCCTCGACGAGATGGCCAAGCGCATCGCCGAACGCGCCGAGCTGCAAGCCGCCCTCGCGCGCGGTGATCGCCTCGCATCCGTCGGCGTGATGTCCGCGCAGGTCGCGCACGAGGTCAACAACCCGCTGACCACGGTGATGGGCTACGCGAACCTCTTGCTCGAGGACAAACCCGAGGGCCACCCCGATCGCGCCGGCCTCGAGCTCATCGCGAGCGAGGCCGAGCGGATGAAGAAGATCATCGGCGGCCTCCTCGAATACGCACGCACGCCCCGCGGCTCGGGATCGATCGTCACCGCTGGCCCCGTCGCCACCAGCGCCACCGATCGCGGCGAGAGCGACCCGGCGCAGGTCGCGCGGCACGTGGGCGCCCTCCTCGAACCGCAGCTCAAGAAGGCGAAGGTCCGCTACGTCACCGACGTGCAGTCGACCACGCCGCTCGCCATCGACGCGCACTCGCTCCAGCAAGTCCTCGTCAACCTCGTCCAGAACGCCGCGCAGGCGATGTCGGGAACACAAGACCCCGATGGCACGTCGCGCGGGAACACGATCACCCTGATCGTGAAGCCCGCGCCCGGCGGCATCGCGACCCAGATCCTCGTGCGCGACGAGGGTCCGGGCGTGAAGCCCGCCGATCGCGCGAAGGTGTTCGATCCGTTCTTCACGACGAAGGCCGCGGGTGTCGGCACTGGCCTTGGCCTCGCCGTGTGCAAGCACCTGGTCGCCACCGCGGGCGGATCCATCGAGCTGGGCGAGGGTCCCGATGGCCGTGGGGCCGAGTTTCGGCTCGTGATTCCGAACGCGACCTGAACACCACCGGATCACCGGTGAGTTGATCCGATCGCGACCACCACGAGATCCCGTGCGCACGCTCGACGCCCACGTGGGCGCATCGAACATCGACGACGCTTCCGCGGAAACGCGCACGCCGCAACGACCAGCTGCCATGTAGCCCGCCCACGTGGGCGCATCGAACATCGACAACGCTTCCGCGGAAACGCGCACGCCGCAACGACCGGCGACTCGACGCCCACGTGGGCGCACCGACTCGACGCCCACGTGGGCGCGTACGTCCGCACGCCGACTGCAGCGGCCTGCACGAATGCGAAGTGCTACGACTCGATGCGCGACTCGACGCCCGTGGGCGCGAACGTCCGCATCGACGGCGAAGACCTCGGCCGCCCGGACGACGCGAAGGCGTGTCGACTCGACGCCATGCATCGAACATCGACGACGGCTTCCGCGGAAAGGCGGGCACGTAGCCCGCCGCGTGGGCGTCGAATACGTCTGTTACAGGCTCGATCCGGACATCGTCGGTTCACCCCGCGGACGCGCTCTCTCGATCGCTCGTCGCGACGATCCGGGAGAAGAGCATCGTCCTCGAGTGCGGCTGGGCGCCGTCAACTGGCAGACGGCGATGCGGCGGGGCACCAGCGCGATCATGCGGTACCCGCTGCTCGCGTGACCCGCTGCTCGCGCGAGGCGCGACGGCGTGATACCCACGAGATGTGAGTAGCATTCTCGTCGTCGACGACGAACGCGGCATCCGCGCCCTGTGCGGCGACGTGCTCGGTCGCGCGGGCTACGAGGTCGAGACCGTCGACTCCGCGGCCGGCGCCCTCGCGGCGGTCTCTCGTCGCCGCTTCGATCTGATCCTCTGCGACATCAACCTGCCGGACCAGGACGGCGTGTCGATCCTCCCGCGCCTGCTCGCCGACCGCGGGGACGACAGCCCGCCGCCGGCCGTGTTGCTGATCACCGCGTATCCATCGATCGACACCGCGGTGCGCGGCATGAAGCTCGGCGCGCGCGACTACATCGGCAAACCGTTCTCGCCCGACGAGCTCCGGCTCGTCGTCCGCCGCGCGCTCGACGAGGACGAGCTCCGCCGGACCCACACCGAGCTCACCAAGCGCCTCGCGTACGGCTCGATGATCGGCGAGTCGCCCGCGATGCGCGAGATGCGCGCGACGATCGACAAGGTCGCGCAATCCGACGCCACCGTCCTCATCACCGGCGAGTCCGGCACGGGCAAGGAGCTCGTCGCCCGCGCGTTGCACTTCGCCGGCCGCCGCGCCTCGCGCGCGTTCATGCCCGTCAACTGCGGCGCGCTCGTCGGCACGTTGCTGGACAGCGAGCTGTTCGGTCATACGCGCGGCGCGTTCACCGGCGCGGACACCGCGAAGCGCGGGCTGTTCGTCGCCGCCGATGGCGGCACGCTGTTCCTCGACGAGATCGGCGAGCTGCCGCTCGAGCTTCAACCGAAGCTCTTGCGCGCGCTGCAGGACGGCGAGGTCAAGCCGGTCGGCGGCACCGCGTCGATTCGCGTCGACGCGCGCGTGATCGCGGCGACCAACCGCACGCTGACCGATGGCATCAAGACCGGCACGTTCCGCGAGGATCTCTATTACCGCCTCGCGGTGATCACGATCGAAGTGCCCGCGCTCCGCAATCGCCCCGGCGATATCGCGCTCCTCGCGCGCCACTTCGCAGAGCAAGCCGCCCTGCGCGCCGAGCGCAGCCGGCCGCATCTCACCGATGCCGCGATCGCGCACCTGACGTCGCACTCGTGGCCGGGCAACGTGCGCGAGCTCGAGAACACGATCGAGCGCGCGGTCATCCTCGCGACGAGCGACATCCTCGACGTGGCCGACGTCGCCGGCCCGCGCCCGCTGACCGCCGCGACGGGCCTCACGACGTTCACGGGCGATCACGTGCCCACGCTCGACGAGCTCGAGCGCACGCACATCATGAAGGTGCTCGAGCTGTGCGAGGGTCAGAAGACGAAGGCGGCCTCGATGCTCGGCATCAACCGCACGACGCTGTGGAAGAAGCTGCGCCAGTACGGCATCGAAGGCGAGTGACCGCGGCGGGCGCTACGATGCCGCGAGCGGATCGTGATAGACCGCGTCCACGTCGAGCACGCACCCGATCGAGGACACGTGCACGCTCTCGCCCGGTCCCCCACGTTCGATTGTCCACTCACCCTCTTCAGTGCGGTGATGGACTTCGATGGACCGGTCGCGATGCGAGACGATCACGACATCGAGTATCGATGGAACGAGTTTGTAGTGGTCTAGCTTCCCGCCTCGGTTGTAGCTCTCACTCGACGAGCTCGTGACCTCGACGACAACCCTCGGATTGATGATGGCGCATCGATCGTCGACATCCTGCTGCACAGACCCGCAGCAGACGACGAGGTCGGGATATGTGATCAAGTCCGAAGCGACGACACGCACTCGCGCGTCGGACGAGTAGACTGCGCACGGCCGCCCCCGAAGTTGGTCGGTCAGCAGGTAGGCGACTGCGATCCCGATCCTCGCGTACTCGATCGTTCCACCGCCCATCTCACGGATCTCGCGGTCGTCTTCCGCACCCGCACCCATCACCCGAATTTCGCCCCGGATGTACTCGTGCTTGACGTTCGAGCGCTCCTCCAGCCGCACGTAGTCCGCGATCGTGTAGTGCCACGCCATGCGGGCGAATGTACCGCGGCTCATCGCGACGCTCCGTCGAAAAAAGCGGCGCCGACCGCGGTGTCGTCGAGCCGACCGGTCCACGTGCCGTCGGCGATCGAGTCCATGACGCCGTCCTTGTCGTAGTCGAGCGCGGTCGCGGAGCCGGTCAGCACGAGCCGGTACCGCTGCGCGTCGGTCGCGCTCGGGAACCGCTCGTAGATCGCGCGCGCACCGACCCCGAGCCCGAGGCTGCACGCCTGCGCGTAGAGCGACGGCGATCCCACCTCGAGCGCCTCCGCGATCAACACGCCGAGGCGCGGGCAACTCACGAGCGTACGCAACGCGCTCGCGAGATCGGTCGCTCCGGGGACGACGGTGGGAACCACCGCGCGATCGAAGCCCGCGCGGAACCACGCGGCGAACGGAACGGAGACCTCGTGCGTCGCGATCGCGAGCTGATCCGGCACGCGTGACGACGCGAACGTCTCGACGCTCGCGTTCGTGTCGATGGTCGCATCGGGCAGACCGAGGTCATCGAAGTGCATCGCGACCTCATCGAACTGCGCACCGACGATGGTGCGACGTACCCTCGCTGTCCGTGGCGGGGCGACCGAGACGTCGGTCTTCGCTTCGCCGTCCGCGACGATCCGCAGCTCTTCGATCGTCCCGAACCGCGTCGCGATGCGCTGCGCGCCGGTCGCCATCGCACGCACGCTCGGAACGAAGGTCGGCGCGAACTCCGACAGCCGGCTGTTCACGTACCACGCGACGTACGGCGCGAGCGCCGAGCCGATCGTTCGCGCCGTTCCTTCCGGCAGCTCGGCGACGACGAGGTCCACGAGGTAGCCGCTCGGATCGTCGATGCCGTCGGTCGCGGCCGATAGCTCGGCGAGCAGCGGTGCGAGCTGCGGTGGTGGAGCCGCGAGCGCGTACGTGCTGTGCGCGACGAACGTGCCGCTCGGATCGAGCGGAGCGCGCGGTGCGGCGGCGTCCGGCGCAGCGACCTGATCATTCGGTTCGGGCGAACACGCGGAGGCGACGAGCGCGATGAATGCGAGACGGACAAGCGAGACGAGCGATGTGAGGTGCATGGCGCGGCGCGATTTGCAGCGAGCGTGCCGCGAGCGATCTGCGCCAATCGCGCGAGATTGCTATGCGCGAGCACGCGCGATGTCCGGTGTCCGGCCGGATTCCGGACGCGCTGTCCGGCGGTCGGACGGTAGCGAGCGCTTCAGAACTTGCGCGTGAGGCTCGCGGTGATCTGCTTCACGCGCAGATCGTCCTCGGACCACATCGCGATGCCGGCATCGACCGAGATCTCGACGGGATCCTCGTTCCACAGCACGCGCAGTCCGATTCCGCCCAGCAGTGCGGGCACCGCGCGGTCGAGGATCTGTCGCGTCGTGATCGTCTTGGGCCCGAGGCCGAAGCGCCATGCGGCGATACCCGGCCCACCTTGAACGAACCAGCGACCACGGTCGAGCCGAAGGCCCGCACCGACGATCACCTGCGAGAACAGCCGATGCTCGGCCGTGCGGCCCGCCGCCTGAAACATCGCCACGGGTGCGAGTCCACGCGTGCGGCGCCACTGGAGGTCCACGATGGTCAGGCCGAGCCGTGTCTGCGTGGTGCTATCGCACGATATCGCCGCCCAGCTGGTGCATCCGATCAGACGCGAGCTCGCGCCGATCTGGCGGAATCCGGGCTCCGCCGACGCGGCGGTGGCGAAGCCGAGTACAACGACGATGGGGAGGATGCGCACTCGACACCAGACGAGCACGCGGCGTGCCGATCACTGAGCGGTCAACGACACCAGCGCAGCATCCCAATCGTGATGCGTCTCGCTCACCGTCGGTGCGAACATTCCCGTCGCCGTGACGACCCGGTACCACGTGCGGATCTCGACGGCACCGTTGATCGCCATGAGGGATTGCCAGGGGCCATCGCTCGGCGTGCCGAACGTGTTCGGCGTGTAGTTCGCGACCGAGAACAGGATCAAGCGAGGCGCACCGGTCGTGGTGATGGAGCCCGCGCTCGCCGGACTCGTGATCCCGGAGCCGTCCGACGTGATGTCGATCGGCATCGCGGCGAGGTGGTCCCACTCGCTGATCGAGAGCGACATCTGGCTCGTGCACGTCGGGAGAGTGATCGTCACGCTCTTGTCGCCGTTCGCGACGCCAACGAAGACCTCGATGTTCGAGTTCGTGGTCGCGAACGCCGCGCGTGTCCACGTCGTCGCGGCGCCGGAGATCGATGCCAGCGCGTTCGAAGGACATCCCGCGACCGCGACGAGGACGTGCCCCGCCGTCGGCGCGACCGTGAACGCCGTCGTGAGCGTGGTCGCCGGAGCCTCGAAGCTGAACGCTTGCTGGAGCAGCTGGGGCACCGGCCCCGTGGCATCGCCGGGAGGTGCATCGACAGCGGCGTCGATCAGCGCATCGGTCGCCGCATCGGGATCGGTCTGCGCGTCGTCTCGTCGCGCGTCGGTCGCGCCGGGGAGCACGCACCGATCATCGGCGCCGCACACGAGCCCGCTCGGGCACGAGCCATCCGAGGAGCACGGCGCACCCGGCACCGGCTGCGGCGAATAGCAGCCCAGAAGTCCAACGAGGAGCACGTACCGCACTCGGTCCAGGATGGCGGTGTTGGCCCGCCGGCACAAGCTCCGTCGACGATCGCGCGTCATGCGCCGCGAAGTGCGTCACGGGTCGCGATCATGTCCGCGGGCAGTTGCGACGTGAACGACAGGTGCTTCCCCGTCACGGGATGGTCGAACGCGAGCGTGTGTGCGTGCAGCGCTTGGCGGCCGAGCGCGGTGGCCGCGGCCGCGACACGCTCGTCGGTCGAGACGCGGCCGTAGACCGGATCGCCGATCAGCGGCCAGCCGTGGTCGGACGCGTGCACGCGGATCTGGTGCGTGCGGCCGGTCTCGAGCCGCAGCTCCACGATCGCCGAGGCGTGGAGCATCTCGACGATCGAGTAGTGCGTCACCGCGGACTTTCCGGACGCCACCTTCGACGAGAACTTCTTGCGATGGATCGGATGCCGGCCGTACAGCGTGCGCAGCGTGCCCTGCTTCTGCGGCGGCGGCGGCGACGCGATCGCGAGATACGCGCGATGGATCGTCGAGCCTTGCCCCGTGCTCTTCGACTTGAACGCCGCACCGAGCACCGTGTGCGCGCGGTCCGACTTCGTCGCGACCATCACGCCGCTCGTGTCCTTGTCGAGCCGGTGCACGATGCCGGGGCGCAACACGCCGCCGATGCCCGAGAGGTCCTTGCAGTGGAACAGCAGCGCGTTGACGAGCGTGCCGTTCGTGTGGCCCGGCGCGGGATGCACGACCAGGCCGGGTGGCTTGTCGATGACGATCAGGTCCGCGTCCTCGTACAGCACGACGAGCGGGATGTCCTCGGGCAGGACCTCGAGCGGCTCGGGAGGCGGGACGCGGACGACGATCGCATCCCCCTGCTTCACCTTCGTGCCGGCCTTCGCGACGGCGACGCCGTTCAGCGTGACGCGGCCATCGTCGAGCAAGCGCTGCGCGACCGCGCGCGATAGCGACTCGACCTGCGCGGCGATCACGGCATCGATCCGGCCGCCTGCATTCTCGGGGTCGACGACGAGCTCGTAGACCTCGTCGTCGTCGTCTCCCAGGTCGACTAGCGGATCATCGACCAACTACCAGATCTTCGATTTGACGTGACCCTTGGACTTCACGAGCACGTCGACGATCGCGCGCTCGTAGATGTGCTGGCCGAAGATGTCCTCGGTCACGCGGCTCTTGAACAACTCGCGACCTTCGTTGATCTCGTCGGCCATCACCTCGAACAGGTTGTCGTTGTTGATGCCTTCGAGGATCTTGGGCTCGTGATAGAGGGTCAAGTCCGACGCGATGGCGCGGGCGAGCTGGCGCGCGCGCTTCGGGTTATCGATCAGAGTGGCCATCGCTAGATCGTCGCTGGCCAGCCCGGCGCGGTCAAGGCTGGCGGGGCGCAACAGTTATGTGGGACGGCGATCGCGCGGCTGCTCGTCTTCGTCGTCGGGCGAGGGGCGCGCGGCGCGATAGCGTGCGAGGTATGTCTGCTTGACGCGCTCGACGTCGAGGCCGAGGGCACGCGCGTACTGCTCGAGGAAGCCGCGCACGTATACGAGCGCCGGCAGCTTCGCGAAGATCTCGCCCTCGAGCGCGTGGAGGTACGCCATCCCGATCTTCGAGCGCTCCGCGATCTCGCGCAGCTCCACGCCGACGGCCTCTCGGATCTGGCGGAGGAGTGGCCCCGAGAAGTCCGTCTGCGGCGACAGCTCCGGCATCGGTGGACGGATCGTCGCGACCTCGTCGACCTTCACGGCCGCCGCGCGCTGCGCGATCGGCTCGGTCAGCGACGGCTGCACGATCGGCATGGGCACGCCGTCGGGGAACAGCTCCATGTCGTAGTCCTTGCGCTTCGCCGCGTCCATCAGCGTCGTGTACGCGAGGTCGAGCCGCCGATGCACCGCTTCGAGGCTCGCGGGATCGTAGAGGCCGCTGATCGCGATCGACTCCGCACCGTAGATGTCGCGGATGCGGCGGTTCGCGCGGCGAATGTCCTCGAAGCTCGCGGTCGGCGGAACCTCGAGCAGCTCGTAGTGCGAGTCCGAGGGCAACACGTCGGTGTGGCGCGCATCGTCGAGCGGCGCCATCGCGCCCGAGCCCTCGCTGCGATTGCCGCGGATCGCGAGCAGGCCGCGCGCGACGCGCTCGAAGCACTTCGCGACGCGAGTCTCGGGATGCTCGATGAGGAGGGGACGACGACGGCGCGTCGAGGCCCACACCGCCTCGTCGTACTCGAGGTGGCCGAGGTAGCGGATCTGGGAGCCGAGGCGGCGCCGCGCGACCGAGGCGACCGCGCGCCCGAGCTCCATGTCGCTCTTGCTGCGCGCGCTGTTGACCACGAGGTGCGGCTGGAAGCCGAGGATCGCCGCGCGCAGCTCGTCGAGCTCGGTGCGCGAGCCCGGCTCGGGCGCGTCGGCGCGGGATGCTTGTCGCTCGACGGCGGAGAACCAGATGTCGAGCGGGCTCGGCGTGCCGCCCTCGTACTCGCGAGGTTCGCGGCCGGTGTTCGCGAGGTGGCCGAGACCACGGCGGTCGAGGCTCTTCAGGAACGCCGCGCGCACGAAGCGATGCATCAGCTCGATCGACGTGGGATCGGGCACCGACACGAGCACGCCGATGTCCGCTTCGAGGAACAGCTCGAGCGTCGGCGACGCCATGCCCGGACCGAGGTCGACGACGACCCAGTCCGCGGGCAGCTGATGGAGCTGCTCGCACAGCACGCGGACGAACTGCGGTCCCGGCTCCGCGATCCACGGCGGATCGAAGACACCGGCGATCAGCTTCACGCCCGGCACGTGCGTCGGCACCGCGATCTCGGCGAGGCTCGGCCCGCCCGCAGCGAGCGCTTCACTGATCGAGCGCGGCGGACGCGGCACGCCCGCGAAGATGTGCAGGTTCGGTGCACCGAACGCACAGTCGACGAGGATGACTCGCTTGCCGAGCGTGGCGAGGAAGATCCCGACGTTCGCGGCGACGAGGCTCTTGCCCACACCGCCCTTGCCGCCGCCGATGGCGACGACGCGCGGAAGTGTGGTCGGAGCGGTCATGCCCGTACATAACTGCGATCCCCGACGACGAGTCAACGGATCCGAACGTGATCGTCACGGCGTCGGCACGTACGTCGCTTGACCGTTGTCCTTGCGTGCGGCGTACGCGAGCCGAGGATCGCTTATTCGGGAGCAGCGAGCGCACGCACCGCTTCCGCGACGTCACCGAGCTCGCCCGGCGCGATCGTACGCAGGTCGAGCCACACGCGGCCCGTGTCGATGCGAGACACGATGCCCGCCGCGCGCAGGCCGCGCTCGATCGCGGTCGCGCTCGCGCCTTTGATCGTGACGGCGAACGACGGGATCGCCGCGGTCGGCATCGCGCCTCCACCGACGGTGGACGTGCACGCCTCGACGACGATCGTCAGTCCCTTGACCGGCCCGATCGTTCGCTTGAGTGCATCGGCGATCACCTTCAGGTTATCCGCCGAGGTCGATAGCATGCGCAGCGCGGGGAGCTCCGTTGGCTTGCCATCGCGATACGCGGACAGCGTGGCCGCGAGTCCCGCGAGCGTCAGCTTGTCGGGGCGCAACGCACGCATCAGCGGATGCGCACGCGCCGCTTCCACCGCCTCGCGCGTTCCGACGACGATGCCGGCCTGCGGGCCGCCGAGCAGCTTGTCTCCAGAGAACGTCACGAGGTCCGCCCCCGTCGACACCACGTCGGCGACGGTGGGCTCGTCTGGCAAGCCCCACGCGCGTTGCGTATCGTTGTCGACGAGCGCACCGGAGCCGAGGTCCACCATCACGGGCAGCTTGTGCGCGCGCCCGAGCTCGACGAGCTCGACGATGGACACCTCGCTCGTGAACCCGACCATGGCGAAGTTCGAGCGATGCACCTTGAGCAAGAGGCCGGTCGCGCGATTCGCGGGACCGATCATCGACGCCGCGCGCGCCGCCGGTGGCGCGGTGCGGATCGCACTCTCGTAGTCCTTGCGATGCGTCTTGTTCGTCGTCCCGACCTCGACGAGCACGCCGCGCGACAGCTTGAGGATGTCCGGTAAGCGAAACGATCCACCGATCTCGATCAGCTCGCCGCGCGAGACGATGATCTCCTTGTCGCTCGCGAGCGCGGCCAGACACAGCACCATCGCGGCCGCGTTGTTGTTCACGACGAGCGCGTCCTCGGCGCCGGTGAGATCGCACAACAGGCCGCGCAGATGATCGTGTCGCGATCCGCGCTCGCCCGTCGCGAGGTCGTACTCGAGGTTCGTGTAGGCACCGGCGGCGTCGTCGATCGCGGCGCGGGCGTCGGCGGACAGCGGCGCGCGCCCGAGGTTCGTGTGCAGCACGACACCGGTCGCGTTGATCACCTTGCGCAGCGCTGGCTTCGCGAGCGCGGCGGCAGCGGCGGCGACCTCGGCGGCGTCGATGATCGCGTCGGTCGCGCTCATCGGCGGCGCCGCGGATCCGCCGTCGGGGATCGTCGACGTGCCCAGGATCGCGCTGCGCTTGGCCGCGATCGCGCGGCGCGCGGCTTCGATCAGCGCCCAGCGCGGTGCCTTGCCGTGCTCGGCGGCAGCGTCGGCGAGCGCCGTCACCGCCGGAAGTTTCACGAGCAGCTCGCGCGGGATCACGGTCAACGCACGCTATCACGCGCGTCGGCGAACGAGCGCGACGCCGTTCGCATACGGCGCGATCCAGAACGGGATCGAGAACACGGTGTCGCCGGCGCGATCGACGACGAGATATTCGTTCTTCGCCCTCGCGATGCCGCGCCCCTCGGAGAACGCCGATGTCTCGACCCACTCCGGTCGCGTCACGAAGCTCCCGTCGAGCGCCAGGAAGCCCCAGGTCCCCTTCCTGCACTCGCCCTGCACCTTCTCTCCACCGCGATTGACGGCTGCGAGTCCGTCGCAGAACGCGTGCGCCTCGCCGAGATCCGCGGCGGCGACCGAGCCCGTGCTGGTGATGAACGCGTACTTCGATCGATGCGACGTCTTGCCTTGAGGACTCACGACGGCGCGGCCCTGGCTGAACGGTTCGGGCGGTGCGAACTTCTCGAGGCTCGGGTCGATGCGGCCGACCTCGGCCGCCGCGCGGTCGATGATCCGCCACTCCTTGTTGTTCGCGCGGGTCTGCACGCAGGCCAATCCTTCGCCGAACAGAGACGCGTAGGCGTAGTTGTCGCCGATGCGAGCGTTCGTCGCGAGGTCGACGAAGTAGTTGCGCCCCCCAGAGGCGTGCCCCCACGCGCTCGCGCGCCCGCCCTCGTTCACGTAGGCGATGCCGTCGTGGACCCTCGCGTGGCCGCGATCGATCGGGATCACGATCTGGCCGCTGCGATCGATGACGCCCCACTTGCCGCCATCGGGCCGTGTCTGGAACGATGCCGCCCAGTCGGGGATCTCGCCGCCCATCACCACGGATGCGTAGTCACCGACGAAGCCGAGCGCGAAGTCGAACCGAGGTTCGACGAGCCAGCGAGCGCTCGCGATGTCGAAGTACCCGGCCTTCGCGCCGTCTCGAATCACGGCGACCCCGCTCCCCAACTCGCCGATCTTCGCGAACCGCGGCTCGACGACGGTGCGCCCGCGCGCATCGATGAACCCCCACTGATCGCCGATCTTCACGGCGGCATATCCGCCCTCGAACGACGTGGCGTCGTCGAACGGCCCCCACACCTGCGCTCCGCGATCGTCGACGAAGATCGCCGTCATCGCCGGCTTCGACGTGATCGCCGGCTTCGACGTCTTCGCCGGAGGCGCCTGCGTCGCCGGCTTGGACGACTTCGCCAACGTCGCCTGCTTCGCCGGTTTGCTTGCAGGCCGCTTCGCCGGTGTCGCGCGCTTCGACGTTGCTGCGGGCTTCGACGCCCTCGCCGGCTTGCGCGCGGGCTTCGCTGACTTCGCGCGTGCTATCGGTCGCTTCGCGGGCTGCTTGGCCCGCGACGTCGTCGAACGCTTCGCTGTCGGTCTCGCTGCTTTCGTCGCACGTGCCACGCGCAAACTATACGCAGATGCGATGGAGCCGACCTACGGAACGCACACACACGCGGGGTTTACAGTTCGATCACCCCTTCACGATCTGATCACGCCCCAACGCTCGAAGTTTCGCCGACATGCGCTGGCCCTGATCCTGCTTTGTCGTCTGGCACCATGAAACGGCCCAGTAGCAAGCCAGCTCTCCGCGCCAAAGCCCTCGACACCGCGGCTCTCCAAAAAGCGTCCGGCGGGCGCGGCGTCGTCCATGGCTACTGGGAGTGCGACAACTGCGGGGCCGTGACCGATAGCTACTCGAGCTACTGCTACAGCTGCGGGTGCAGCTTCTCCTCGGGCAACATGGACCCCGCGTTCTTCGGCATCGATCCCTATTTCTACTACTGACGCGCGCTGGCTCACGATGGGCCACGTGAAGGCCGTGGACGCCAGCGGCCCGGCGCTATGCTGAGCGCGTGGACGTTCAAGCCGTCTCGGCGCTCCTTGCCGCGCTGCTGATCCTCGCGATCGGCACGAGCGTGTTGCTGCGGTCGCGCAAGGACCGCATGTACACGTCGTTCGCGGCGTTCACCTTCACGGTGAGCGCGTGGCACTTGTGCACGTTCATCGACGCGGCCACCGAGTCGCCCGTCATGCGCTGGCTCTCGCTGTGGGCCGCCGCGACGATTCCGGTCACCGCGATCCGCTTCTTCCGGATCTTCCTCGCGCAGCCATCGATCGGCGGCCCCAAGCGCGGACCGCGCGTGACGATCGCGTGGACGCTCGCGTGCTACGGCGCGCTCGTCTACGCGGCGATCGCGCAGCCGATCCACGAGACGACGTACTTCCTCGTCCCGTTCGGCGTCTACGTGTTCGGCGGCCTGTACCGGTGCGTCTGGGACATGTGGATGATGTATCGCGCCACGCAGAAGCGCGTGGAGCGCACGCGCGTCGGCTACCTCGCGCTCGGCGGCTTCGTCGCCACCACGCTCACGCTGACCGACGTGTTGCCGCGCTTCGACATCGCGTGGCCCGCCGTCGGCAACGTGCTCGGCATCCTCTATCTGTACTTCCTGTCGCAGACGCTGTTCCGCAACCGCTTGATCGATATCAACGAGCTGCTCGGCAAGATGGCCGTGCTCGGCACGCTCGTGATCTTGTTGTGGGCCGTCTACGGCTTCCTCCTCTATTGGATCGGCGCGGGCCAGAAGGGCCTCTACCTCCTGAACGCGCTCGTCGCGTCGTTCGTGATCCTCATCTTGTTCGAGCCGGTTCGCAGCTGGCTCGAGAACAGCATCAACCGGTGGCTCCTGCGACAGCGCACCGAGCTGCGCGGGCGCATCGAATCCGTGCGCCGCGAGCTGCCCACGATCGTCGACGTCGGGGACATGGTCACGCGCATCACCACGGCGCTCGAGGAGTCGCGCCGCGTCACCGACGCCGCGGTCTACCTGCTCGACGCCGACGGCGCCGGCTTCGATCGCATGGGCGTCGTCGGCCAGGCCGCGCCCGAGCGACTCGACGCGAACGCCGAGCGCGCGCTCCTCGATCGCGCGCGCAGCGGCTATCTCGACAAGGACGCACTCACCCGCGAGATCGACGAGCTCGCCGCCGCCGAGACCGAAGGCGCCGAAGCGAAGCGCGCGCCGCTGATCGCCCTGCGCACGCGCATGGACGAGCTCGGCGCCGACATGATCTTCCCGCTGCTCGGCTCCGCCGAGACCGAGCAGGGCCCGTGGCTCCTCGGTCTCATCTGTCTGCGCGACGATCGCACCGAGAGCGCGTTCGACGCCGACGACATCGACACGTTCCGCCAGCTCGCGATCGGCGCCGCGCGCGTGATCGAATCGAGCCAGGCCTACGAGCGCGTGAAGGAGCGCGATCGCCTCGCCGCGCTCGGCGAGATGGCCGCCGGTCTCGCGCACGAGATCCGCAACCCGCTCGGCGCGATCAAAGGCGCCGCGCAGCTCCTGATGACCGACGGCACGACGGGCCACAAGGGTGGCTCCGGATCGATGTCGAGCGAGACGAGCGAGTTCCTCGCGATCATCGTCGAAGAGGCGAACCGCTTGAACAACGTCGTCACGCGGTTCCTCGACTACGCGCGGCCCGAGCGTCCCGGTCGCGAAGGTGCGGACAAGGTCGACTTGAACCTCGTCGTGCGCAAGACGGTGCAGCTGCTCCAAAGCGAGAACCTCAAGAACGTCGATCTGCGCGTACGCCTCGACGAGCAGCTGCCGATGATCGCCGGCGATCCCGAGTCGCTGATCCAGGTGTTCTTGAACCTCGGCCAGAACGCGCTGCAGGCGATGCCCGACGGTGGAACGCTCGAGATCCTGTCGACGCGCCGCCGCCGCTCGCGCCTCGGCTACGGGCAGTTCGCCGAGGTTCGCTTCCGCGACACCGGCATCGGCATCCCGCGCGACCGCCTGAAGAAGCTGTTCATCCCGTTCTACACGACCAAGCAGAAGGGTACGGGCCTCGGCCTCGCGATCAGCCATCGCATCATCAACCAGCACGGCGGCACGATCGAAGTGCGCTCGACGATCGGTCAGGGATCGACGTTCAGCGTGTTCTTGCCCGCGGCCGAGCCGGTGCCCGCGAACAAGGTCGAGGACATCACCGAGACGGGACGCCTCTTGTCGGTGTCACAGCTCGGCTCGACGACGCTGCGATCCGATGCCACACCTCCGAACGTGATCCTCGCCGACACCACGGCAGAGATCGAACGCGCGTCGGCGGATCCGGAGACGTCCACCGATGACGGCGACCTCGAACCAAAGGCGACCGCAGAAGGTGTAGGCTGACCAGCCCGTGACGCAAGCCGCCCGCATCCTCGTTGCCGACGACGAGCAGAACCTGCGCCGCGTGTTGGTCGCCCTGCTCCGCCGCGATGGCCACGATGTCGTGCAGGCGGCGAGCGGCCCCGAAGCGATCGATCGGCTCGGCGATGTCGATGTCGTGATCACCGATCTGCGCATGCCCGGCGCCGACGGCATGGAGGTGCTGCGCACCGCGACGAAGAACTTCCCGCAGACGCCGGTCATCATGATCACGGCGTACGGCTCGGTCGGTCAGGCGGTCGAGGCGATCAAGGCCGGCGCGTTCGACTACATCGAGAAGCCGTTCGAGCAGGACTCGATCCGCACGATCATCGAAAAGGCGATCGGCCAGGCCGCGGCGAACCGCATGGCTCCGCGCGCGTCGCTGTATCAGGACAACCCGGAAGCGACGGGCAAGTACGGTCTCGTCGGCACGAGCGCCGAGATGCACGGCATCTTCGCGATCATCGAGAAGGTCGCGGACTCGCCGACCACCGTGCTGATCACGGGCGAGAGCGGCACGGGTAAGGAGCTCGTCGCGAAGGCGCTGCACGAGCAATCGAGCCGCAAGGGCGAGCCGTTCATCAAGATCAACTGCGCCGCGATCCCCAAGAACCTCATGGAGAGCGAGCTGTTCGGCTACGAGAAGGGCGCGTTCACCGGCGCCACGTCGAGCAAGCCCGGTCGCTTCGAGCTCGCGAACGCGGGCACGCTGTTCCTCGACGAGATCGGCGAGATCCCCGTCGAGATGCAGGTCAAGCTCCTGCGCGCGATCCAGGAGAGCGAGTTCGAGCGCGTCGGCGGCCTCAAGACGATCAAGGTCGACGTTCGCCTGATCACCGCGACGAACCGCGACCTCGAGCAAGAGATCAAGAACGGCAACTTCCGCGAGGATCTCTACTACCGCCTCAACGTCGTTCCGCTCCAGATCCCACCACTGCGCAAGCGCACCGGCGACATCCCGCTCCTCGTCAAACACATCATCAAGAAGTTCAACGAGCGCCTGAAGAAGAACATCTCGGGCCTCACCGATGAAGCGCTCGCCGCGCTCGAGTCGCACTCGTGGCCAGGCAACATCCGCGAGCTCGAGAATGTCCTCGAGCGCACGATCCTGTTCACCAAGGGCGAGCGGATCGAGCGCGCCGACTTGCAGCTGTCGTCGAACCCGGGCTCCGAACCGCCGCCGCCGCTCCTGCCACGGACCAGCACCACGAGCGGTGCGATGCCCCCGATCACCGATGACGATCTAGACGACGAGGATGGTGTGGTCGGCGAGGCCTCGGGGCAGACCTCGGGATCTCTCAAGGACATCGTCCGGGCCGAGACGTCCCGCGTGGAGCGCGAGCTGATCGTCAAAGCCCTCGAAGAGACGGGCGGGAACGTGACTCAAGCCGCACGCCTGCTGAAGATCAGCCGCAAGAGCCTCCAGATGAAGATGAAGGAGCTCGGCTTGCGCGACAAGGATGGCTGAGTTGCGTGATAACGTGCGCTCGGTGCTGCGCCGCACGTCGTTCGTCTTCTGCACGGTCCTGTGGGTCGGGGGAGCCACCACGATCGCCGATGCGAATCCCGCATCGGCGGTGACGTCCGCGGGTGACCAACCCGCGCAGGCGTACCTCGACTACGAGTACCAGCTCGACTCCTCCGCGGTGACGCGCGAGCAGATCGGCGGCACCGACGTCGACCCCGACGGTGGCATCCCGCGCAAGCAGGACCTCAAGTTCCACCAGTTCCGCCACGTGCTCACGCCGCGCATCGAGCTCGGCGTGGTCCGCGACACGTGGCTGTCGGCGAGCCTGCCGATCATCATCACGCAGTCACGCGAGCTCGAGCTCGCCGGCGGTGTCGGCCGCGATCAGTCGAGCACGCTGCGTGATGGCTTCTTGCCGATGGCCGGCTTCGACGCGCGCGACCCCACCGCCGCCCCACCCGGCTCGATGGTGTTCCGCGGCGTCGCGCGCTCCGGCCTCGACCAGGTCAACCTCGGCCTCAACGTCGCGCCGATGAACCAGCGCCGCGACGACACGAAGCCGACGTGGAAGATGGGCGCCGAGCTCCGGCTCGCCATCGGCGGCATCATGAGCTTCTCCGCGAACAACCCGACGCGAAACACGTCGGTCGGCCGCGGCGTCCACGAGCTCCGCCTGTGGACCACCGTCGATCGCCAGTTCGAGCACACCGAGGGCTGGTTCGGTCTGTACTACCAGGTGCCGCTCACCGCGAAGACCGCCTCGCTCTACAACGAGGACCTCGGGTTCGGCGTCACGAACGCACGTCCTCCACAGGAAGGCGGCGTCGCGTTCGGCGTCGAAGTGTTCGCCGTCGACGACAAGCTCACGGGCAACCGGATCAGCCTCGACGCGGGGGCTCGCATCGCGGGGCACTTCGAAGGTCGCCAGTACACCGAGATGTGGGAAGTGTTCGCGTTCGCCGGCGATAGCGGCAACACCGCGATCACGCCGCAGCTCGTCCTCGACGAGGATCCGACCGACCCGGGCGTCCAGCAGCTGAACCACCCCGGCATCTCGAACGTCGAGAACTATCTCGAGACCGCCGGTCGCTTCGCGATCCGCGCGGCTCTCGGCAAGCACGTGCGGTTCGCTGCCACCGTCGATGTCTCGTGGAAGACCGACCACGTCATCACGTTCGCGGACGCGGGCATCGATCGCCCCACGTGCACCGGCAGCAACGCCGGCTGCGAGGAGAGCGACAACGACGTGGTCAACCCGGGCACCGACGAGGTCAACCCGCTCCACAGCCAGCGCATCGATCTCGTCGGCCATCGCTACCTGTCGCAGGACAACTTCGGCCTCGTCGTCGGCGTCGAAGGTCAGTTCCTGTTCTGATACGCTGACCGCGTGCGTGCGCTGCTCGCTCTCGTCGTGATCACCGTCGGTGGTTGCGGCGACGACGGCGGCAATCGGCCACTCGCCGATGCGCCCCCGTTCGACGGCACCGACATCGACGGCCCGCCGCTCGATGCGCCGGTGAGCGGCGGCGTTCTCCTCGTCACCGTCAGCCCTCCGGGTCCCGCGAACAACGATCCAGCGACGTGGGGTGGGCTCGTCGCGTTCGAGATCGGGAGCGACAACGGAGCCGCGACACCGATCACGGGCATCTCGCGGACGCTCGTCGCCGATCCGGTCGCGGTGATCTATCGCGCGTCGTCGCAGGAGATCTTCATCGGCGAGCGCCACGGCAATAACTCCGCTGATGGAGTCGCCGGCTCGATCGCGCGCTTCGCGTACTCGCCGACGGGGCGCGCATTCACGCCGAGCGGGCGCATCACCGGCGCGAACATCACGTCGGGTGTTCACGACATGGTGCTCCACCCGATGACGGGCGAGCTGTTCGCGTGCAACGTGTCGACCGGCATCTCGCGGTTCACGTTCGCCGGCAACACCGCCTCGCCGAACGGCATGCTCGGCGATGGTCCGTGTCGCGGCGTCTCGATCTCGCCGAACGGCAGCACGCTGTTCATGTCGACGGCGAGCAACGTGATCCGCCGGTTCGAGGTCGCGACCGGAACGGAGCTGCCCGTGACCACGGCCACCGGCGCGCCCGGTCTTCACTTCATGGCGCAGCGCCAGGGCCAGCTCTACGTCGCCGCCATCGATGCGTCGAAGGTGTATCGCTTCCAGATCAACGCGAACAACACGCTGTCCGAGCTCGCGCCGATCGACACGATCGCGAATCCCTCGGCGCTGACGTTCTCCGAGAGCTCGCAGGAGATGTTCGTCGCCGGGCACCGGTCGACACCCGTCATCGGTCGCTATCGCTTCGATCTCGCGAACGACACGTGGATCGCGACGACGGAGCTACCGATCGCCGCGTCGACCGGCGGCGTCGTCATGCTGCCCATTCGCTGACGGGACGAGCGCGAGCGTCGCCGCCGTGGCGCCGAGTCCGAGCGCGACGAGGTTCACGAACGGCACGAGCAGCATCCCCGCGACCGCACCGCCGAGTCCCATCGATCGCTGCCGATGCGCGGCGAGGAACGCCTGCTTCTGCGCGTAGGACATCCCGCGCCGCGCCATCACCGCGTCGTAGCAGTCGTACGCGCAGCCCGCCGCCGCGAGGTACAGCCCGAGGACGAACGCGGCGATCGTGCCCACGACCGGGACGAAGCCGAGCACGAACAACAGCACGAGCCACACGAGGCTCAGCGCCAACCGGCGCAGCGCGTGCCCGATCCCGACGAGCGCATCGCGAACGAACGCGCCGAGCGCGAATGGAGGTCCGGGCTTCCCCGTGATCTCCTCCTCGACCGCTTCGGACAGCATCTCGTTGAACGGGCCCGCGATCATGCCGGCGACGCCGACGAACACGACCATCGCGGCCATGCCGACGCCGAGGATCACGACGATGCGCAGGATCCAGCTGACGATCGTCTCGAGCCAGCTCGGCACGTGCGCCGCGACCCACACGACGAGCGGATCGACGAGCGCGACGACACCGAGCACGATACCGGCGAGGACGAGCAGCGTGATGATCGCGGGCATCACGAGCCACTTCCACAGCCGCGGTCGCGCCTTCAGGAAATCGAGCGCCTTGCCGACGTCACCGAGCCCGCGACTGACCTCACGCACGCTCGTAGACTAGCGCACGACACAGAGACGCGCGGCGCCTTGGGTGAAACGTTGGTGTTGATCGCCGTCGGCGCGTGCTTACGAGTGATGCATCTGTGACGTCGTAGCGCGCTACGCTCGCGCGCGATGAAGAGGTCCAAGCAATGTCCCAAGTGCCAGAGCCTTCGCATCGGACACATCGCGTTCCAAGTCGACGCGAACGACGTCCTCGTGGCGCGCGACGATCGCGAGGATCATCAGTTCATCAACGCGGCACGCCAGGCGGTGTCGCGATCGCTCGGCATCCAGCGCACGGCGACCCGCGTCGATGGCGTCGGCAAGGCGTTGCCGCTCGTCGGTCAGCTCGAAGCGTACGTGTGTACGGAGTGCGGCTATCACGAGACCTACGTGCGCGAGCCGAAGAGCGTGCCGTGGAACGATCTGCAGGGCTTCACGTGGGTGAACCCCGATCCCGTCGCGGATGGTCCGTTTCGCTAAGTTTCATCAAGTACGCGGCCACCGGGCAGTTTTTGACCAGGTGGCTTGAGTGGGGTCTGGGTCCCTCCTATCTTGTGGTCCCCCGCGTCCCACGTGCGCGCGGGCCGGAGGCTTCGCGATGATTCTCGGAAAGTTCTTTGGTGCGATCAGGGCTCAGCTCAACAAGCTCGCCAACTTCTTCTGGGAGGCCGATCCGATCGCCCAGATGCAGTACGAGTACGACCAAGCGGTCGAACAGCTGAAAGAGGGGCGTGTTGGCCTCGAGCAATACCGTGGCCTCGTCGAGCGTGTGTCTCGACAGGTCAAGGACGGCGAAAACCAGGTCAACAAGCTGACCGCGCAGGCCAAGGCGTACTTGAAGTCCGGCGATCGCGAGACCGCGGGTTCGTTCGCGCTGCAGCTGACGAAGGCGAAGACGCAGCTCGAAGAGAACAAGCAGCAGCTCGCGATGCACGAGGCCGCGTACACGAACAACCTCAAGAAGATCCAGTACGCGAACAAGAAGCTCGTCGAGGTCAAAGACAAGATCTCGAAGTACGACGCCGAGCTGAAGATGTCCGAGGCGGAAGCCGAGGTCGCGAAGCTCACGCAGAGCTTCAACATGGACGTCACGACGGACTTCGGTCAGCTCGAGGATGTCATCCAGCGCAAGATCGACACGAACCGCGGCAAGGCCCGCGTCGCGAGCGATCTGTCGAACGAAGGCATCGACAAGATCAAAGCCGAGGAGCGGATGGAGGCTTCGATGGCCGACGACGCGCTCAAGGATCTCGAGGTCGAGCTCGGCATGCGCGCGCCCGAGACGAGCCCCGTCGTCCAGGCCGCGAAGGATCTCGGCCCTGCAGAGGAAGCTCCGCAGAAGGCAGAACCCACCAAGGTGACGGAGTAATCGATGGCGGACGGAGCTGGAAAACCAAAGCCTGCATTCTTCATCGCGGTGATCGCAGTCGTCATCGGACTCTGCGGCATCGCGTTCTATCGCTGCAACGCGAAGAAGTCCGGCGACGGAAAGTCCGGTAGCGGCAGCGGCGACTACATCGATCCGAACCTCGTGAAGAAGAACGGCTCGGCCACGACCGCCGAGAACCCGGATCCCAACGCACCGGCGACCACGGTCACCGAGTACAAGTTCGAGCCGTCGACGACGCTGCCGACCGTCCCCGGAACCTCGGACTACGAGAAGCTCGGCAAGCCGCGCGTCGTGCAGTTCGCGGTGAACGTGTGGGCAGGCTGGGCGCCGATCATCTGGGCGAACGGTGGCGCGGAACCGAAGAAGGTCTGGAAGGACGCCAAAGGCGGCGAGTTCCAGGTCAAGCTGAAGCTGATCGACAACCCGGTCGCGATGGGCGACTCGTTCGCGAACGGCTCGGTGCACATCGGCTGGGCGACGGTCGACATGCTGCCGCTCATCATCGAGCGCCTCAAGCGCGATCCGCGCACGATGCCGCGCGTGTATCAGCAGATCGACTGGTCGAACGGCGGCGACGGCATCGTCGTTCGCGACTCGATCAAGGACGTCTCGGATCTCCGCGGCAAGACCGTGGTGCTCGCGCAGAACTCGCCGTCGCACTACTTCCTCTTGAACGTGCTGCTCAACGGCGGCGTGCAGCCGAGCGAAGTGAAGATGAAGTTCACGCAGGACGCGTTCCAAGCGGCCGCCGCGTTCAACCAGAACAAGGACATCGCCGGCGTGGTCTCGTGGGCGCCGGACATCTACAACCTGACGAAGACGGGCATGGGCAACAAGATGCTCGTGTCGACGGCGACCGCGAACAAGCTGATCGCCGATGTGTGGTTCGCGCGCGCGGACTTCGCACGTGACAACCCGGAGATCATCGAGGGTCTCGTGCGCGGCATCCTCGACGCGACCGACGAGCTGTCGAAGGACGATCAGAAGAAGCAAGAAGTCGCGAAGATGATGGACAACTTCTACGGCCTGCCGCCCGGCACGGGCTCGGGCATGCTCGCCGACGCGCACTGGACGAACTACGCGGAGAACCGCGACTTCTTCATGGTCGCGTCGAACCCGACGAACTTCGAGCGCACGTACAACACGGCGTTCGTCCTCTACAAGGCGATCCGCGCGGTCAACGACAAGACCGAGTTCGACAAGATCATGGACTTCTCCGTGATCAAGAAGCTCGGCAGCGAGCCGAAATACGCGGAGAGCAAGAACGAGTACGAGTTCAAGTTCACGCCCGCGGGCAGCAACGAGGTCAACGTCGAGAGCGCCGTGCTCACGAAGACGGTGACGATCAACTTCTTCCCGAACAGCTACGAGGTCTACAAGAAGGTCCCGGCGAAGGCCGGCTCGGGCGAAGTGTTCTACGACGGAAACGTCGAGTACACGATCGAAGAGATCGCGAAGCTCGCGGGTCAGTTCGGTGCCGCGCGCATCGTGATCGAGGGTCACACCGACGGCTCGATGAAGGGCAACGCCGACGAGAGCTTGGTCAAGGAGCTGTCGACTCGCCGAGCGAACGCGGTGAAGGAAGCGCTCGTGAACAAGTTCAAGATGGCGCCGAACCAGTTCACGGCGACGGGCTATGGCTGGGCGAAGCCCGCCGATCCGAAGGATCCCGATAACCACGCCAAGAACCGTCGCGTCGAGGTCAAGGTCGTTCCGGCAGAGGCCCAGTAGCGAGACGTGACCGAACCGAAGGATCCACCGCCGCCGAAGGCTCCCACGGACGCGCCCCCGAAGGCGGATGCGCCGAAGGCGGAAGCTGCGCCCGCGAAGCCGCCGCGTGATCCTGCGGCCGAAGCAGCAGCGCTCGCCGCGCTCGAAGCCGAGCTCTCGGGCGAACCGCCGCCGAAGCCCGCGCCCGCATCGGTTCCCGACGAGCTTCCGCCGGCGACGCCGAAAGCCGAGGCGAAGTCCCCCGAGGCCAAGCCCGAGGCGAAGCCCGAGGCGAAGGTCGACGCGAAGCCCGCGCCGAAGGTCGACGCGAAGCCCGAGCCGAAAGCCGAGGCGAAGAAGCCCGAGCCGAAGAAGCCCGAGCCGAAAGCCGAGGCGATCGACGAGGACGACGATCCGAACAAGCTCCCCACCGCACCTCCGTGGTGGAAGACGCTGCGCGCGGATCCGCCGCCGCTCGTGCGCGCGGCGCTCGGCGCGGGACTGATCGCGTTCGTGCTCCTGTTGTGGTTCGTCCTGACCTACGGCAAAGACCCGACCGCGCGCATCGTGTCGCCGTCGAAGTTGCCGAGCCCGGGCGAGGTGTTCGGGGCGCTCGGCAAGTTGCTCGATCGCGACTTCACCGACTCGCTGATCGACACGCTGATCCGCGTGTTCAAGGGCATCGGCCTCGCCGCGCTGATCGGCATCTCCGTCGGTGTGTTGGCGGGGTCGAATCGCGGTGTCGGCAGTGCGCTCGAGCCGCTCGTCATCTTCTTGCGCTCGGTCCCGATGGGCGCGCTGATCCCGCTCACGCTGCTGTTGTTCGGTGACGGCGAGAAGCAGAAGTGGATGTTCATTTTCCTCGCGGTCGTTCCGTTCGTGTTCAGCGACACGGTCAAGGCGGTCTCGATCGTGCCCGAGAGATACGTCGAGACAGCGCAGACTTTGGGCGCGTCGCGATGGCAGATCGTGCGCAAGGTGCTCATCCCGCTCGCGTTGCCGGACATCATCACGAGCTTGCGCTTCCTCCTCGGGCTGGCGCTCGGCTACATCATGCTCGTCGAGATCGTGAACACGCCGCACGGGCTCGGCACGATGCTCAACACGAGCCAGCGCCTTGGCCTCTACGAGCAGATCTATCTGCTGCTGTTCGTGATCACGTTCGTCGCGTTCACGCTCGACTTCCTCCTTCGCGGCCTCCAGCGCGAGGCGTTCCGGTGGCGGAAGGATCTATGAGTCACGATCCCAAGGCACCACCGGGAGGTACGGGCACGGGTCCGGCGGGCGGCGTCGCGAAGACGCCCACGCCCCCCACGCGCGATCCCGCGGCCGAGGCAGCCGCGCTCGCCGCGCTCGAATCCGAGGACTCGCCGGCAAAGGTGTCCGCGATTCCCGAGCCGAAAGCACCTGCACCCGAGCCGCGCATCGAGATGAAGCCGGTCGCGCCGCTCGGCAAGCCGCTCGCGAAGCCGCCGGTCGTGCAGTTCGACAAGGTGACGAAGACGTACGGCAAAGGCTCGAGCGCGTTCACCGCGATCAAGGACGTCACGTTCGAGATCCCCGATTACCCGGGCCGCGGCGAGTTCGTGTCGATCCTCGGTCCGTCGGGCTGCGGGAAGTCGACCGTGATCCGCATGATCGCGGGGCTCCTGCCGCAGTTCCCGCAGACCTCGGGTCGCGTGCTCATCGACGGCAAGCCCGTGAAGGGGCCCGGTCCCGATCGCGGAATGGTGTTCCAGGACTACACCTCGTTCGACAACCGTAGCGTCCTCGAGAACGTGGCGTTCGGCCTCGAGTGCCGTGGGCTGACGCGCGCGATCGCGAGTGTGTCGCGCAAGCAGACGGTCGCGCAGTTCACCACGCACCAAGCACACGACTTCTCGCGCGGTATGAAGATCGCGATCCAAGGTGTCGGCGATGCCTCGTTCAACGGCTCGTTCGAAGTCGCGGCGACACCGGCGGCGAACGTGTTCACCGTGCAGCAACAGGGGCCCGATGGTCACCGCGGCGAAGGCGGCACGGTCACGGTCCCGAAGCTGTCCAAGAGCGAGCGCAACGACCGCGCGCGCTACTGGATCGAGAAGGTCGGCCTTTCGGTCAAGCGCGACGCGGACAAGTACCCGCACCAGCTCTCCGGCGGCATGCGCCAGCGCGTCGCGATCGCGCGCACGCTGATCCTCGAGCCGCGCATCATTCTGATGGACGAGCCATTCGGTGCGCTCGATCCGCCGACGCGCTCGCGCATGCAGGACAACCTGGTCGCGCTGTGGCGCGAGCAATCGCCGACGATCTTCTTCATCACCCACTCGATCGAAGAAGCCGTGTTCCTCGGTGATCACATCCTCATGTTCTCGACGTCGCCGGGTACGGTGCTGGAAAACATCCGCGTGCCGCCGGCGGATCGGCCGTCGATCGTGACGCAGCGCGATCCCAAGTTCATCGAGATCGTGCTCGGACTTCGCGAGAAGATCGACCACCTCGAGTCGTCGAATCGAGCGGGGGACTGACGTGGCAGAGAAGAAGAAAGCCGGACTGCTTCGCTATCTGAAGGAAGCGTTCATGTTCCGCTGGAACCTCCTCGTGTTCGGCGGTGCCGCCGCCGCCGCGGTGGTGTCCGGACACGCGGACATCGCGCTGCCGCTCGTCGCGGCCGGTGAGGTCGTGTACCTCGCGGGGCTCACGACGCTGCCACGGTTCCAAGCCGCGATCGACGCGAAGGCGCGCTCCGAGGCTGGCGAAGGCCCCGGCGCGCGACGGATCAGCGGCACCCGCAACGCCGTCGACGGCGAAGGCAACGCCCGCGACAAGATCCTCGATGTCCTCAAGTCGCTAACCGAGGATCGCCGCTCGCGCTTCTTGCGCCTGCGCGCGCGCTGCGTGGAGATGTCGCGGATCGCGAACGCCGTCCGTGGTGACACGCGCGATGCGAGCGGTGCCTCGACCGAGCTGCGCACGCCGGCGCTCGACCGTCTGCTCTGGGTGTTCTTGCGCTTGCTCCTCAGCGAGCAGGCGATCTCGCGCTTTCTGCAAGCGGCCGATGAAGGCGCGATCGACAAGACCGTCGCCGACCTCAAGGTGCGCCGCAAGAAGCGCGCGGACTCTGTCGGCGAAGCGAACCAAGCAGACGACCGCATCATTCGCTCTCTCGACGACAGCATCTCCACGGCCGAAGCGCGCAAGGAGAACGTCGAGAAGGCGCGGCAGAACGCCGAGTTCATCGCGACCGAGCTCGATCGCCTCGAGAACAAGATCCAGGCGGTCACCGAGATGGCCGTCGGACACACGGATCCCGACGAGATGTCGCATCGCATCGACGCGATCAGCGAAGGCATCTCGCAGACGGAAGCAACGATTCGCGAGCTGCAACAGATCACGGGCGTCAGCGACGCGGACACCACGCCGTCGATCCTCGACGCCGATCTGACCGCACCGCGCGCCGTGGAAGGCCAGCGCAAATGAGCGACGACAAGAAGACGTTGGCGGGTTCCGATGGCGTGACGAAGGCGACCGCGCTGCCGCCGCACTTTCCTGCGTGGGCCGGCAAGCTCGCCGAGCTGTACTTCTCCGGCACGACCTCGATGTTCATCGTGCATGGCAACACGTTCGATGTCGTCCGCTCCGCACCGGATCGGTGGACGGGCCTGACCGAGTTTCTCTCCGAGCAGCTGTTCGGCCGCTGGGACCTCGTGATCAAGTACGACCTCGCGGGCGGCCTTCGCTGCAGCGCCGGCTCGAACAGCAAGCGGCTTCAAGAGATGGTCGAGACCGCGAACAAGTGGCTCGGCGATCTACGCGCCCTGCCCCGCGATCCGACGAAGGGACTGCTCGCGATCGATCTGTTCGTGCAGAAGAACGTGATGGCCGATCCGGAGAAGCGTCTCCGCTGCGCGATCATCATCGACCACGCCGGATACGTCGCGCCGAGCGGCGACAACCTCGATCTCAACGAGCAGACGCACCTCGTGACGCTGCTCAACTGGTCGTCGAGCCCGTACGTGAAGCGCCTGAACATGGCGTTCGTGCTGATCGATCCGCGGCTGTCGAGCATCAACGATCGCCTCGCTGGAAATCCGCACGTCGCGTCGATCGAAGTGCCGCTCCCCGCCGCCGACGAGCGCACCGCGTATCTCGACGCGCAGATCAAAGCGAGCGGCAAGGACCTCGCGACGTTCTCGGACTACAGCGTCGCGGAGCTCGGCAAGCTGACCGCCGGCATCGGCCTCACGGACCTCGAGGTCCTCGTGCAGTCGACGCTCGAGGGAAATCGCCGCCTCGACCGCGTGTACTTCAAGGATCTGAAGAAGCGCTTGATCGAGCGCCAGGCGCAGGGCCTGCTCGAGTTCGTCGAGCCGAAGTGGGGCCTCGATACCGTCGTCGGTCACGAAGCCGCGAAGAAGCGGTTGCTCGACGATGCCGAGCTGATCAAGCGCGGCGAGCTCGACACCGTGCCGATGGGCTATCTGTTCTGCGGTCCGGTCGGAACGGGCAAGAGCTTCCTCGCGACGTGCGTCGCCGGATCGATCGGCATCCCGGCCGTCGTGCTGAAGAACTTCCGCAGCAAGTACGTCGGCGAGACGGAAGGCAACCTCGAGCGCGTGCTCAACGTGCTGCGCTCGATGGGTCCGGTCGTCGTGATCATCGACGAAGCAGACGCGATGCTCGGTGATCGCGACTCGGGTGGTGACAGCGGCGTCGGTGGTCGCGTGTTCGCGCTCATCGCCTCGCAGATGGGCGACACCGCCTATCGCGGCAAGATCATCTGGATGCTGCTGACCGCGCGCCCGGATAACCTGCCGGTCGATCTCAAGCGCCAGGGCCGCGCCGAGGTCCACATCCCGCTGTTCTATCCGGTCGATCAGCCCGAGCTGAAGTCGATGCTGCTCATCCTCGCCAGGAAGTCGGGCACGTCGCTCCAGGAGAACGATCTCCCGGAGACGGTCCCGCACCAGGGCAACCTGTCCGGCGCGGACGTCGAGGGCATCATCGGCCGCGCGTACCGCACGTCGCTGCTCGCCGGATCGCGTGCGATCACCAAGGAAGCGCTCGCGCAGGCGCTCGAGGGCTTCATGCCGTCGACGCAGACGCTCGAGCGAGAAGCGCAGGAGCTCGCGGCGATCATCGAGTGCACCGACATCGAGTTCCTCCCGCCGAGCAAGCGAGAGAAGCTCGACAAGTACGGTGGGCGCGAGAAGCTGCAGGAGCGGCTGACCGCGATCAAACAGATCCTGGAAGAACGCAAATAGCCCGAGGGAGATGGAGAAAGCCATGGCACGCAGCAGCTGGATCAGCGACGAATCGACCCCGGATCTCGACGAGCACGTCGGCAAGCTCGAACACTTCGCGACCGCGCTCGCCGACGGCATCGTCGAAGCGAGCGAGCTCGCGACGCAGGAAGCGAACCTCGTCTCGGCGATGAAGGCCGTCGAGGGTTCACTCTCCGACGAGCAACACGCGAAGGTCACCAAGCTCCTCGCCGAGTTGACGGCCTACAGCGTCATGCGGACGCTGCACGAGATGGCGCAAGCCCGCGTGCAGCAGGCCGTCGCCGCGAAGAAGTGATGTCTCGTCTCGAACCCGCCCGTCTCAAGGAGATCTTCGATCGCGTCGAACGCATGATCGAAGACCGCTGGGAGATTCCGGTGCGGATCAAAGACGTGCCGAATCCGTTCACGGGCGATCTCGATGGGGAGCAGATCCACATCGACTACGACATCGAGGTCGAGGATGCGCTGTTCGTCCTCGTGCACCTGTTCGGGCACACGATCCAGTGGAACATTTCGGAGGATCTGCGAGAGATCGCGTTCCTGCGGCCCGACAAATGGACCGACGAGCTCCTCGCGCGGCTATCCGCGTACGAGTCGGAGGCGTGTCAGTACAGCCTCCAACTCCTGCACGAAGCAGGCGTCCACGACCTCGACCAGTGGGTCGCGGACTTCGCCGCGTGTGACTCTGCCTACCTGATGCACTTCTATAAGACAGGCGAGAAACGGGCGTTTCGTTCGTTCTGGACGGACGGCAACCCGGTGCTTACCCCAAAGGCCATCCCCGAGTTCAAGCCGACGGTATGGCTCGCTCGGAACGATGGCGTCGTGATCTAGACGTTGCTGTATGCTGGGTCAGGGTGCTCGCGCGACGGATCATTGTCGTGGCTCCGGACAAAGCGTTCGGTAAGCAGCTCGCTGTTGCTCTGAAAGCAGCGGGCGGCACTGTCGATTCGCATACGAGCCTCGAGAGCCTCGGCAATCAACTCCAAGCCGCGCTCGTCGTCGTGCACCTCGATGGAGACATCGCGGGCATCGGGCCGGACCTGCTGCAGCGGCTGATCGGTGACACGCGCGTGATCGCGCTCCTGCCGCGCTCGAACCTCGCCGCGGTCGTCGACATCATGCAGGCGTCCGATCGTGTCGCGGGCATGCTCGTCGCCGAGGACTTCGATTCGCGACAGCTGTCCGCGATGGCGACGCGCGTGTTGTCGGGCGACATCTTCGGTGTCGACAAGCTGATCCTGTGGGGGACGCAGATCCATTCGTGCCTCGTCGGCGACTATCAGGAGAAGTCGCTGTGCATCGCGCAGATCAGCGAGTTCGCAGAGCTGATGGGCGTGCGGCGCAAGTACCGCGAATCGATCGAGCAGTGCATCGACGAGATGCTGATGAACGCGCTCTACGACGCACCCGTCGACGATCAGGGCAAGCACATCTTCTCGGAGATCCCGACGAAGACTCGCATCTCGCTGCGCGTCGAACAGAAGGTCGTCGTGCAGTACGCGTGCGATGGCAGCCAGTTCGTCGTCGCCGTGCGTGATGCGTTCGGCACGCTCGAGCGTTCGACGGTGCTGCGCTATCTGCACAAGTGCCTCCATAGCGAGCAGCAGATCGATCGCAAGGTCGGCGGCGCCGGGCTCGGTCTGTACTTGATGACGAACGCGTCGTCGACGGTCTACTTCAACGTGCTCCCGGGCGTCGCGACCGAAGCCGTGTGCTGCTTCGATCTCGAGCAACCGAAGATGCAGCTCGAGGCGTTCGGCTTCTTCAACGAGAAGATCGACGCCGCGGGTCGGCTCGCCACGGGCCCGTCGCGCCGGCTGCCGATGGGCCATCCCGTCGAGCGACGCGCTGCGCGCCCGCAAGCTCCGCAGCAATCGCGCGCGATCATCTACGTGCTGATCGCGGCGATCGTCGCCACGCTCGGACTCGTGGGTGTCGCCGCGTGGCCGCGCCTGTTCGGCGTCGCCAAGACCGCGATCACGATCAAGACGGTGCCGAAGGGTGCTGTCGTCGAGGTCGAAGGCAAGAACGCGGGGACCGCCACCGACGGCACGCTCGTCGTGCGCGAGCTCGAGGTCGGACGTGCGTATCCGATCGTCGCCCGTCTCGATGGCTACGAGTCGCGCCAGGCCGTGATCCAGCCGCGCTCGGGATCGAACGAGGTGACGCTGGAGCTCCGGGCCCTCGCTCCGACGGTGCGCATCGATACGGTGCCCACGGGCGCGAGCGTGGACATCGACGGCAAGCCCGCGGGGACAACGCCGCTCGTCGTCACGACCGCGCAGGCGGGATCGATGATCACGATGACGTTCAAGAAGAACGGCTATCAGCCCGCGACCGCCGAGCTCGAAGTGCCCGGTCCCGGCAGAGAGACGCGCTTGATCCAGCCGCTCTCGGTCAGCGATGACCTCGCGCGGATCACGCTGACGTCCGAGCCGCCCGGTGCGCAGGTGGTCCAGAACGGGCAGCTGCTCGCCGGCGTCACGACACCCGCGCAGGTCCTCGTCGAGGCCGGCAAGCTCGTACGGTTCACGCTCACGATGCCGAACAAGGTACCGGCGACGATCGAGCCGTTCACGCCGGGCCGCGGTGCCTCCGGCCTCGTCCGCAACGCGAAGCTCCTCGACGGGCGAACGCTCGTGGTGTCGTCCAACTTCGACGGCAAGGCCTCGGTTGCCGGCGCGTCGCACTGTCAGAACCTCGAGCTTCCCGCGACGTGCGTGATCGCGCCGGGTGCGTACACGATCGATCTCGTCACGACACCCGAGCGCGCGGCCGGCGGCAAGGTGACGCGCAAGGTGAAGGTGGTCGAGAAGGGCACCGCGCCGATCGAAGAGAAGATCGAGCTGGGGTACGTCGAGGCCGGGCCGAACAAGTTGATCGAGCTCGGGGGCCAGAAGGTCCGCCGTGTCGCGTTCGAAGTCGGACCGCGCAAGGTGATTGTCGTCGGCACGCCCGGCCATGACGACCCGGCGCATCCTGCCAACGTGGTCGTGAAGGCGGGCGCGACCGTGATCGTAAATTGACGCCCGACGCGCACCGTTGGGCCGGACGCGAAGCGGACAGGCGGGGCCGTAGGAGCCGACGTCGATGGCCGCCGGAGGCGGTCCACTGAGCGCGCGCGCCCCGACGGAGCCGGCCGACGAGAAGGGGTGGTTCCTCTCGCCGACACCCTCGCCCGCCGTCGCCGAGCGCCTGCGGATCCTCGCCGTCGCACGCATCCGCGTGTTCCTGCCGGTCGTGCTCGTCGGCATGATCATCGCGCTCGTCATCAGCGAACCGAGCGGTGTGCCCGTCACGTGGCCGATCCTCGCGACGAACCTGATCGCGTTGGCCGCGGGCGGTGCGCTCTACCTCGCGCTGCGGCGAAACACGCTGTCCGTCGCGCAGGCGCACGCGATCGGCGCCCTGATCTGGCTATTGCCGCCGGTGAACACGCTGACCTCGCTGTTCCTCACGGATGTCCCGACGCTGACGCTGATGCTCATGATCGAGCTCGCGAGCATTCCGATCATGATCGACACGCGATGGGCGATCGCGGCGAGCCTTCCGATCGTGCTCACGTCGCTGCCGCTGATGCTGCGCGCGCAGACGAACGGCGTGTTCATGACGGCCGTGATCGGCGTGTGGGTCGTCGGCGTGCTGATGCAGATGGTCCTGCGCCGCGCGACGATCCGCGGCGAGATCCATCGCCAACACCTGGTCTCGGCGCTCGAGACGCTGGAGATCGAGCTCGCCGAGCGCAAGCGCGCCGAAGCCGACCGCGAGCAGCTGCGCGATCAGTTCGTCCACGCGCAGCGCATGGAGGCGGTCGGCACGCTGTCCGCCGGACTCGCACACGACATGAACAACATCCTCGGCGGCATCCTCGCGTTCGCTCAGATCCTGCGCGCCGAGTCCCGCGACAAGCAGGTCCAGCAGGATCTCGATCGCATCAAACAAGAGGCCGAGCGCGGCGCGGCGCTGACGCGTGGCCTCCTCGCGTTCTCGCGGCGCGGTGCATATCGGCGGCGTCCGTTACCGCTCGGGAGCGTGCTCGACGACATGACGCCGCTCCTGCGCACGCTCGGCAAGGGCATCGTCATCGAGCGCATCGACGGACCGATGGTGATCGTCGACGGTGATCCGGCGCAGCTCGGACAGGTGCTGTTCAACCTGTGCCGCAACGCCGCCGACGCGATGGGCGGCGAAGGCACGATCGTGATCAAGACGGCGGTGGTCGAGCGCTCTGCCATCACGCACGCAAAACTGTCCGTGACCGACACGGGATCGGGTATGGACGAGGCGACGAAGAAGCGAATGTTCGAGCCGTTCTTCACGACGAAGCCGATCGGCAAGGGCACCGGGCTCGGTCTCGCGATGGTCTACGGCGCGATCGAGGCTCACGACGGCGCGATCGAGGTTCGCTCGGCGCCGGGCGAAGGCACGACGGTGAACGTCTTCTTGCCGACCACGGAGGAGCTCCCGCAGCTCGCGCATCGCGCGGCGGGTCAGCCGAGCGTTCGCCGCGGTCACGTGCTGATCGTCGACGACGATGCGACGATGCGCGCGGCCGCGTCGCGGATCACCGAGAGCATCGGGCTCACGCCGCTGGCCGCGGCGAACGGCAAAGAGGCGCTCGCCCTATGGGCGCAGAACAAGAGCGCGATCACGCTCGTGCTGCTCGACATGGTGATGCCCGAGCTCGATGGCGCCGCGACGTTTCGCGCGCTGCGGGAGCAATCCAACGTGCCCGTGCTGCTCGTCTCTGGTTATACCGACCACACCGCCGCGCAGGAGCTGTTGTCCGAAGGCGCAGAAGGCTTCCTCGAGAAGCCATACACCGCGGAGCAGCTCGGCCTGGAGATCGATCGCATCCTCGGGCGCCGCAGCTCCGAGAGCGTGGCGTGAGAAAGCCCGCATCGCGTCGATCGACGAGAACGGCAGCGAGATCCTGATCGCCCGTGAGTCAGTGCTCTGCCTTGGGACCGAGCTTGCTGCACGCAGCCCGAGCCGGCACGCGCGACGAAACGCATCGAGCGCGTCGTCGGTGCGGCCGAGACGTGGAGACGTTCGAAGATCCACCGCGTCCCGAGTTCGTCCGCGCGTGCGAAACGATCACGCTCCGCTGACAACGGCTCACGTCGGCGGATCGCTCTCGCTTCGTTTGTACGCGCGCTCGAACAGCTGATGCGTCGGCTCGTGCGGGACGTTGCGATCGAGGCCCGCGTAGAACGGGAGCTTCCACTCCTCGGTCGGCAGGTTCTCGCGGTTTCCCTTCGTGTAGCCACCCTTGATGAAGATCGAGCGACCCGCGCGCTCGCGCTTCCCCTCGACGACGAGCTTCTTCTTCACCAGCTCGGCGGACGCCGCGGCGTATTGCTTCGACGTCCACCCGTTCCACGCGGTCACGTTCTTCTGCGTCGGCTCCGCGAGGGCCAGCAGCTGTAGATATAGCGTCGCCGCCTCCTGCGAGATGCCCTCCGCCTTCGCCACCTTCGCGACGAGCTTGGGCGCCGACGCCGCCGGGTTGGCCTCGAAGCCGCCGTCCGGCACCTCGGTGTCCTCGATGCGTTCGCCGAGCGCGGCGAAGTCGTCCGAGAGGACGAGCTGCGCGACCTTGATGTCGTCGAGCGGATCGCCGCCGGGGTTGTTTTCCTCGTCGAACATCGCCTGCGCGAGCTTCTCGGCCGTCTTGCCGCCCGGGCCATCGAGCTTGCCGGGACGGAAGCCGGCGAGCACGTGGTTCTTGTACGACGCGATGATCACCGCGCCGTCGTCGCGCGCCTCGATCACCGGATCGTCGCCGAACTTGTCCATGTCGATCTTCTTGCCGGCCACGAGGCTCGAGATCGCCGCGGCGCGCGTCTTGTCTTTGGCGCTGTCGTCGTCGACGTAGAGCTCCTCGAGCTTCCAGATCGCCTTCGGATCGGAGAGCATCTCGCGAACCTTCGCCACCACCGCGGGGACGCCCGCCCGAATCGGGCAGCCGATCGGCCGCGCGAAGTAGAGCCACGCGGCGACCGTCGCGATCTCTTTCGTGCGCGACGGGGTCAGGTAGGCCTCGTCGCGGACCCAGGATCCGATCATGGGGAACGGGCGATCGTCGATGCGCAGCCACTTCTGATCGAGCTCGCCCGCGAACAGCGGCAGGATCTCGGCGAGGTCGTTGCCGAGCGAGAGCTCCTTCTTTGCCTGCGCGATCAGGTCCTGCGGGATCTTGGTCTTCTTCCCGTGCTTCTTCTTCCACGCGTCGCCGACGCGATCCGCCCACCCGCCCTCGGTGGCAGGCGCGAGGAGGAGCGCCGGATCGTCGGGCACCGCGCTCTCGAGCAGCGGATAGAGGTCGTCGTCCTTGATCGGCTTGAACGTCTCGTTCGCCGCCGAGGCTTCGTCGCGCTTGAGCCCGAGCACCTCGCGGTTCGGCTTCCCGAGGAAGTCCTTGCCCCACGCGTTGCGCTTCGGCGCGCCGTGGAACAACAGCGTCGCTTCGGCGAGCGAGAGGTCCGCGCGCTTCGCGGTGCGCTCGGCCATCGCGGGCTCCCACGCCATCGGCGCGTCGGGCAACGCGAGCAGTTGCTGCGCCCACTGGGTGCCGATGCCGCGGACGAGCTTCGTGGTCTTGTCGATCTTCCACTTGTTCGGGGGCGTGCGGAACGTGCCGTCGGTGGAGTACTCGAGCGCCCACGTGTTGTCCTCGTGGATCGCGAACACGCTGTTCTCGTGCTTGACGATGTTCAGCGTTCCGTACTCGTCGGAGTCGTTGTTCCAGTCGTCCGGCTCTTCGATCGTCAAGTAGCGCAACTTCGACAGATCGTCCGCGAGGATCGTCCCCGCGAGCGCTTGCGCCATCTCGCGTGCGTTGCGTCGTTCGTCCGCCGTCGACAGCGGCGAGAGCGCACGCATCACGTTCGCGCGCGGGTGCACGAGCCAGTCCTCGAGCTCGATGTCGAAGTCGAGGATCTTCGTCGCCTTCCCCGTCGCGAGCGCCATCGCCATCTTGCGGACCATGCCCGCCGCGCCGACGAGCGCGGTGCCGCTCGGATCCGCGTTGTCCTTGTGGCGCGCGCGCGCCATCTCGCGCGCCTTGAGCAGCAGCTCGGCCGCGCGCTCGGCGTGGCCGACGATGCCCGCGATGATCGCGGGGTGCGTGACGCGTGGCAGTACCGCGCTCACCGCGGCTCGTGTGGCCGGTAGCGGCGATGCCGCGAGCTTGCGTGGCGCCATCGCCATCTCGCCACCGCGCGCCGACACCTCGTCGACGGCCGCCGACAGGATCGCGCGTGCTTGCTCGGTGGTGATCGCGCGCAGCTCGCGACTCGATGCTTCGTCGCGCGGCGTCAGGTAGTGCCAGAACGCGAGAGGCGGCACCGGGATATCGCTCCAGCCGCGCGAGGCCCACAGGTGCTCGTTGATCTCGCCGAGCTCGTGCGAGCCCGTGGGATCGTGGAGCTGCGCGCCGGGTCCATCACCCTCGATGAAGCGCTTGTTGCTCGCGTTCTCCGTGGTGACCACGCGCAGCGAGTCATCCCCCGGGAACGAGATCAGATAGCGCGCCGTCGTGAAGCCCGTATACGTGCGACCGTCGATCCGCTCGACCTCTTGATACGGTCGTGGATCGTTGTTCGCGCGCTCGCCCTTGATCGTGCGCGCGCGAACACCGACGAGCCCGTTCGCGATACCGAGTGGCGAGCTCGCGAGCCCCGCCGGTGCCGGGTGCATCGCGCAATCGCTGACGTCGAGCTCGTAGCCCTCCTTCGTCCACTGCGCGAGCCACGGAGGCCCACCGTCCTCGGTGCCTTTTGTGTTCTTGATCGGATCGAACTGGCGGAGCTTCCGCCCGTACTCCTTCTGCCACATCGCGGTGCCGTCGCAGATGAACTCCATCGCGCTGGTGAGCTCGCTCGCGCCGATGTGGAACGCCTTGTGGCCCAGCGTCACGCTGCCGTCGGCGAGCGTCCACGCGTACGGGATTTGCCCGCCCCACGTGCGGATGTGCGCCTTCTGCTCGTGCAGCTCTTTGGGCGCGCTCGCCCAATAGAACATGTTCTGCCAGCCCTTCTCCGGATCGAGCTCGATGCAGAGCTCTCCGCCGAAGAACCACGCGCGTTCGATCTTGTACTCCGTCGGCTTCGCGACGACGTCGTGCTCCGCGCGAACGCCCGTGTGATCGAGCGCGAACACCTTCGCCATCGACCACACCGTCAGCACCGGGAACGCACCGCCGGTCCGGATCGGCCCATCGCCGAGCTTGCCGACGATCTCCTCGTAGAGCGGCCAGCCGAGCTCGTCGATAATGCCCGAGCGCAGGTGCATCACGAGCGAGTCGGTGAGGTCCACCTTCGACAGGCGGTCCTGCAGATCCGCGAACGGCAAGAACGTCTCCGCCGTGGTCTTCGCATCGAGCTGCTGGAGCGTCTCGCTGATCGCGTTCAGCGACTTGCCGGCGAGGCTCGCGAGCTGCTCCTCGATCCACATGCGCCGCGCGGCGACGAAGCCTTGCTTCCCGCGCATGCGGGGCTCGTGCTCCGCTTCGCCCATCATGCCCGCGACCGCCGCGGCGAGGCGCTTGCCGTACACCGCGTGTCCCGCGACGAGCACGGGGTCGACGGTCATCGACTCGGGATAGAAGCGATCGTTTCCGACGTCGTCGACCAGCGGCACGCCGAGCGACAGCGCGAGCTCCGCGAGATCGAGGTTCAGATCGCTGCCCCAGCGCGGCCGCGGCGTCTCGACCTTGATCGGCTGCGAAAGAGCGATCAGCCGCGGCGCCACCTCGCGCAGCAGCGCTTCGGTGCGCTCGGTCTTGCCGGCGTACTCGAACAGTTTGGACATCCACGCGCCGAGCCCTTCGTCCGGAAGATCGGACAGTCCGCCGATCTCGTCGAGGACGCTCATCCAGGTCTCGCTCTGGAACTCTTTCTTCGTCTCGTGACTGCCGCCCTTCGGCATCGGCCACAGGTTGCGCAAGCGCGTCCGCGTCTCGGGCTTGTCCTTGCCGATGCGCACGAGTGCGTCGCGATACGTGGACCAGAACTCCGACGGAGCCTTGTTGATCCCCGGCGCCTCGATCATCTCGAGCGCGAGCGCATCGGCTTCCTTGTCGACGTCGAGACCCGCACCCTTCGCGAGCGTCTGCAGATCCTTGCCCATGCCGGAGTACGGCGGCATGCCGCCGAGCGCGCGCTTGATGATGATCGCGCGGAACCGGCGATACGCTTCCTTGCCGCCCGCCGTCTTCGCGAGATCCTTCGCGTACTGCGACAGCGTCTTCGCGCTGAGCGCACCGAGCAACGCGAACTCCACGAACACCGCATCGGTGTCCTCGGGGTTGGTCTTCAGCTTGTACGCACGCTCCGCTTGGCGCGCGCGCTCGAAGCACTGCGCCGCCATCGTCGACGACGCTTGATCCGCGACGACGCGACCGACCTCTTCCCAGAACGAGGGCAAGAACTGCGGCGTTCCACGCGACAGCGTCTTCGCGATCTTCTCGAACGCGTCCTTCGCGTGCCCGGGCTTCGCCTGCACGAGGCGCTTGGCCTTGCGCATCTCGTCGGTGACATCGAGCGCGGCCTTGGCCTTCTTCGGCTCGTTGACGAGCGCCCACGCCGGAAACCCGAGCGTGCGGAAGCGAACCTGGCCGAGCGGTGTGGACACCTCGGGCTCGCCGAAGCCGAACGCCGCCATCTCCGCGTCGGTGCCCGCGGCGACCGCGTCCGGCTCGAGCCGGATGATCACCTTGCCGGCCTCGAGCGCGGGGTGCGGATACGCGCGCGCGGTCACGGGACTCGAGCGCTGATCCTCGGCGAGCTTCGCCCCGAGCGCGACGATGCCACCGGCACCGAGCGTCGCGATCGCGTCGTGGGGAACGAGGTGACCTCGATGACTCGACGGATTACTCGCCGCATTACTCATCGTTACCCTCCTTCTCGATCTTGCGCTTCGCGTAGATCAGCGACGCCATGCGCATGCCTTCGGAGAACGCGATCGCCGGAACGTCGACGACGGGGATCGGTCGCTGCTTGTCGTCGACCCACGACAGCTCGCCCGTCGTGGTCTCGTACATCGGATCGCCGCCATCGCCGAGCGAGTAGCGCCCTTCGACGTAGCGTCCGTTCTCGAGCACGCGGCACACCGCCGCACCGCCGGACACGCGATAGCCGAGTCGCTTCGCGAGCCCGATCGCTTGCGATAGCATCGCGAACTCGCCGCCGGCGTACGTGCCGAGCGAGTGCGGATCCTCGGGCGGTGTTTTCGGCGGCACGAACGTCTCGCGGAACAGCTGCGACAGGCCCTGCTTCACGCCGACCTGGACGGCCAGCTCGCGTAGATCGTCGACCTCGTCGAGCACCACCGGGTGCGGGATGACGACGGTCTCGGTATCGAGCCACGTGGTCTCGCCATCGCGATCGACGACGCCGATGCCCTTCTGCTTGTCGACGCCGCGAAAGAATCCACCCGCTTCGCGATCGACCTTGCCGTCCTTGTCGACACCGACCACCCACGCATCGCGCAACACGCGCGACCAGTTCTCGTCGGGGAGCACGCTCTCGAGGACACCGCGCGGCACCGGCAACGAGCGCAGCATCCACGTCTCGACGGTGTGCAAGCACGTGCGAGCGTGCTCCTCGAGGAAGTCGAGCGCGGCGCCGAGCTTCTCCCCGATCGGCGACTCCTTGAGCGGCTTGGGAACGGAGCCGAGCTCCTTGCCGTCCTTCTTCGCGACGAGCTTCAGATCGCCGTCATCGTTCGCGCGAATCGCGAGGGCGTGGCCTTTGCCGGCGTCCATCCAGCCCGGGTCGACGGGCGGTGCCTTGCCGCGTGCCGCGGACTTGGGCGCTGGAGGTGCCTTCTTGGTCGGCGCCTTGGTCTTGCTCGCCTTCGAGGGCGCTGCTTTCTTCGCCTTCGCGGCGGGCGCTTTCTTGGGCGCAGGTTTCTTACCCTTGGTCTTCGCCATGGTTCCCTCGGCGGCCAGGGTACCCACAATCCAAACGCGATCGTCCGGAGTGCAGGCCTGATATGCTGCACGCGTGAACCGGGTGCTCGCGATTGTCGTCGGTCTTGCGGGCTCCGCCGCGGCCGCGCCGACGATGACGAGCCAGAGCGATCCGCATCCGGGGATCCATCTCGAGCGCTGGACCGACGCGGCGATCCCCGCGAAGCTCGTGCTCGTTCGCGTCGACCTCACGTCCGCCGAGATCGGGGTGTACGCGACGAAGGAAGCCGACAAGGGCATCACGACGAGCGCGTACGCGAGCCGCGTGATGGCGCAGGTCGCGATCAACGGCGACGCGTTCGCGGCGCTCGATTACACGCCGCGCGGGCTCGCGCTCGGGGACTCCACGATGTGGACGAACACCGCGGACACGAACGTGCTTCCGCTAATGCACCTGCGCCGCGTCGGCGAGCGAACCGTGGCGACGATCGTTCCGCCGGAGATCGTGGTCGCCGCGAGCGATCTGCCCGACGGCACGCAGGCGTCGATCAGCGGACGCCCGTTGCTGGTGCGCGCGGGGACGGTCGCGCCGCAGTTCGATTGTGCCGATCCGGTCACGCTGTCGTGCCAGCGCGCCCCGCGCTCCGCGGTCGCCTTGTCCGCGGACGGCAACACGATGTGGCTCGTCACGGTCGATGGCTGGCAGAGCGGATCGATCGGCATGACGTCCGCCGAGCTCGCGACATTCCTCGACGCGCGCGGTGCCCACATGGCGATGGCGCTCGATGGCGGCAGCTCGGCGACGATGGTCGTCGATGGCACGCTCGCGACGATGCCGTCCGACGGCGTCGAGCGTCGCGTCGCGAATCACCTCGCCATCCGCTACGGCGCGTTGCCCAAGGGCGAGCTCGTGGGCCTCATCTGCGCGGGCAGCATCACGAACTGCACGCGCCTGTCCGGCGCCGTCGTCACGCTCGACGACGGTCGCATGCAGACCACGGCCAGCGATGGCTTCTACGACTTCACCGGCGTGACACCCCGCCTCGCGTGCCTGACCGTGAAGAAGACCGGCTACAAGACGAAGCAGCAGTGCGCGATCGTCGAGTCGAGCACGCAGAACTTCAACTCGGTCGTGCTCGAGCCGGGCGTGGACCCACCCGTCGATGCAGGCGTCCCGGATGCGCCGGGCACCGAGGACGACGCTGCGGTTCCGACCGACGACGGTGGCATCGGCACCGATGGTGGGAATCCCGACACGGGCGATGGACCCGGTTGCTGCAATGCAGGACGCGATCAACCGCCGATCGCGATCGTTCTTGGGGTGGCGCTGGGATGGATGCTGAGACGCCGTCGCGGTACAAACGTCTAGGGTGTCCACCATCCATACTCAGCTCCTGACCGACGACGCCAGCGGCATGCTGGTGGAGCGAGTCTTCCGGTTGCGTGTCGTGTCCGGGCCCGATGCCGGCAAGGAACACACGCTGGACGAGGGCACGACGATGGTCGGTACTCATACCGATAACGACCTCGTACTCACGGACGCCACCGTCTCGCGCTACCACCTCGAAGTTCGCGTCCGTCGCGATGGCATCGAGATCCGCGACCTCGACACCACGAACGGCTCCAAGCACGGCGGCGTTCGCATCAACAGCATCGTGCTCAACGCGGCCGCGCGACTGCGCCTCGGCAAGCACACGGAGATGGACGTCGAGCCGGTCGACACGAACGTCGAGGTCGGCGAGTGGCACGGCGATCGCTTCGGCGACGTGCTCGGCACCACCACGCCGATGCGCCGGCTGTTCGCGCTCCTCGGCAAGGCCGCGCCGACGGAGGCCACGATCCTGCTGCAAGGCGAGACCGGCACCGGCAAAGAAGCGATCGCGGAGGCGGTTCACCGCACGAGCAAGCGCGCGAAGGGACCGTTCATCGTCGTCGATTGCGGATCGATCCCGCACGAGCTGATCGCGTCCGAGCTGTTCGGTCACGCGAAGGGCTCGTTCACCGGCGCCAACGCGGACAAGCAGGGCCTCATCGAAGCCGCGAACCAGGGCACGCTGTTCCTCGACGAGATCGGCGAGCTCGCGCTCGATCTGCAACCGCAGCTCCTGCGCGTGCTCGATCGCCGTCAGGTCCGCCGCGTCGGCGAGACGCAGTCCGTGGACGTCGACATTCGCGTCATCGCCGCCACGCACCGCGATCTGCGCGCGATGGTGAAGGCCGGCACGTTCCGCGAGGATTTGTATTACCGGCTCGCCGTCGTCGCGACGTTCGTGCCGCCGCTGCGCGATCGCAAGGCCGACATCCCTGCCCTCGCCGCGTGGTTTGCCGAGCGCATGGGACGCGGCGGATTCGCGCAATCACCGACGCTGCTCGACTTGCTGCAGCGCCACGATTGGCCGGGCAACGTGCGCGAGCTACGCAACGTCGTCGAGCGCGCGCTCTCGCTCGGCGATGCTGCGCTGCAGGATCTCGGCGAGGGCCGTCCATCATCGCCGAGCATCGACAGCGAGAGTCCGAAGCGTCCGAGCACGCCGCTGCCGATCGGCGGCGATGTTCTCGAGCTGCCGTTCAAGGAAGCCAAGGCCGCGCTCGTCGAGAGCTTCGAGCGGGACTACCTCGTCGCGCTGCTCGCCCGTCACCGCGGGAACATCTCGCGCGCTGCCGCGGAAGCAGGCATCGATCGCAACTACATCCATCGCCTCGTCAAGAAGTACGGGCTCGAGGTCGATCGCGGGTGAAGGCCCCAGGTCTGTACCTCCTCGTCGGGTGCGGCCTGTTCGCGTGCAAGGACAAGCCGACGTCCGAACCCGTGGCGCCGCCGCCACCGCCGCCAGGTGACGCGTCGAAGTGGAACGTCGAGCATCATCCGATTCCGGTCGACGCCGCGCCGCCGCCGGAAGGTGATTGGGCCGTGTGCAAGGCCGCGCTCGAGAAAGCCGCGACCGCCCCACCGACGAAGCGCATCGAGATGCTCATCGATGCGTGTCATCCGTGCGGCGAGTGGAAGCCCCTCCTCGACTGGCAAACGCTGCAGGAGGACGGCGGACCGAACCGCAAGGTGGTCGAGTCGACGATGGCCGGGTGCAAGGCGTGGTGCACTCCGAACGCGAAGGTCCGGTTCATGGGCGCGCTCGACGACGCGCGTGCGAGCAAGACACGCACGCCGTGGCGCGAGCTCGCGCAGCAATGCGGCGAAGAGGTCAGCGCGCGCCCCGACGGTCGGTTCTTGAACGCACCGTACTTCGCGCTCGACCGCATCGCGCGCTGGGCCGCCACGCAACCCGACGGAGCGAAGACGCTCGAGCCGATCATCATCCCGCTGCCGGCGGTCACGCAGACCGGCGTGGGCGTGAAGCTGCCCGACAGCGCGGTGACGAAGCCCGACGTCGTGCCCGTGCAGATCACGATCACCGCCGCCGGAATCTCCGTCGGTACGATGCCGGTGGCGAAGCTCGCGGCGAACGGCGTGCTGCCGCAGGGCGATCCGTATCCGGGCAAATCGGTCACGCTGAAGCAGCTCGCGGCCGAGGTGAGAAAGCTCGGTACGAAGGCCGCGATCTTCGCGCACCCGAACCTGCCTGCCCGCGCGGTGCTCGATGCGATCGGCGCCGCGGGCGTGCCGGTCGTGCTCGCCGTCACGTCGTCGATGGGCCCGCCGGGATGGACGCAGCACGGCATCTCGCCGATCGAGCTTCAGCGATCGAAGCCGACCGCCGGTAGCGTCGATCTTGCTCTCGATGACACGGGCAACGCGGCGATGGCCGAGGTAAAGAAGCTCGGTGCAGAGCTCGCGAAGCGGAGCATCTACATCAACGTCGACGAGAAAGCGACGGTCGCTAGTCTCGCGACGCTGCTCGGCGCGCTTGCCTACTTCGAGGTTCTCTCCGTGAACGTCAATCCCGCTGGAAAATCGAAGTGACCGCCCCCGCGTTCGACATCGTCGTCATCGGCGGCGGTATCACGGGTGCGGGCATCGCACGCGACGCCGCGTTGCGCGGCCTCAAGGTCGCGCTGTTCGAGAAAGGCGACTACGCCTCGGGCACGTCGTCGAAGTCGAGCAAGCTCGTTCACGGTGGCCTGCGCTACCTCGAGCAGGGCGAGATCGGGCTCGTGTTCGAGTCCGTCAGCGAGCGCCGCGTGCAGACGCAAGTCGCACCGCACCTCGTGCGCCCGCTGCCGTTTCTGATCCCGATCTACAAGGGCGCGAAGCCGGGCCTCGAGCTGATGAACGTCGGCTTGTGGATCTACGATTCACTGGCGCTGTTCCGCGCACCGCGGATGCACAAGACGTTTCGCGGCAGCAAAGCGGCGCTCCAGCTCGAGCCGCAGCTCAAGCCCGAAGGTCTGCGCGGCGCTCTCGAGTACTACGACTGCGCCACCGACGACGCGCGCCTCGTGCTCGAGAACGCGATCGATGCGCGCACGCTCGGCGCGGACTGCCGCACGTACACCGAAGTGCTCCGCTTCGAGCGCGCTGCGAACGGTCGCATCGCCGGTGTTCATGTTCGCGATCGCCTGACGGACACGACCACGCTCGTCACCGCGCGCGTCGTCATCCTCGCCGCCGGCGCATGGACGGACGAGATGATCCGCCGGTTCGAGATTCCGATGGAGCGCCCGCTGCTCCGCCGGACCAAGGGCGTCCACATCGTGCTACCGCGCGAGCGCCTCCCGCTCGCACGCGCGATCACGCTGATCTCTCCCGTCGACGGCCGCGTGATGTTCGCGATTCCGTGGCGCGAGCGCACCGTCCTCGGCACCACGGACACGGACTTCGTGGGCAGCGCGGACGAAGTCGCCGCCGACATGGACGACGTGAAGTACCTGTGCGAGTCGGGCAACGGGTACTTCCCCGGCGCGAACCTCACCGTCGACGATGTCATCTCCACGTGGGCCGGCCTGCGTCCGCTGATCGCAGCGCCGCCGAACGTCGACGAGAGCGAGATCTCCCGCGAGCACGAGGTGTTCTCGCGCAACGACGGCCTCGTCATCATCGCGGGCGGCAAGCTCACCACCTATCGCCGCATGGCGCGCGAAGCCGTCGACAAGACGATGGAGCTGATGCGCGAGCTCGAAGAGCCGATCGATGTCCCCCGCGCATCCACGAAGGCGCGCCCACTGCCAGGCGCGGTCGGGCTCGCGAACGCATCGCTCGAAGGCGTCGCGGCGATCGGCCGCCAGCTGATGGACGATAGCGGCATCGACGTCGACACCGCCACGCACCTGTGCGGCGTGTACGGAACGCGCGCTCCCCTGATCGCCGCGCGCATGACCGAAGCTCGCGAGCTCCGCGAGCGCATCGATCGCGAGCTGCCCTACGTGTGGGCCGAGGTCGAGTTCGCCGCCACGCACGATCTCGCGCGCACCGTCGAAGATGTCCTCGGTCGCCGCGTGCCGCTCCTGCTCGTCAGCCGCGATCAGGGCCTCGGCGCGGCGGAGCGAACCGCCGACATCCTCGGCGCGATCTACAACTGGTCTCCCGCACAGCGCACCGCGATGCTCGACGAGTACCGCGCCGAAGTCGACCTCAGCCGCAGGTGGCGTCGCACATGACCACGCGGGGAACGATCGTTCGCAACATCCCCGTCGGAATCGCGGAAGCCACCGTCGCGCTCGGCGCCGATCGCGAGTCGCTCGTCCCGCTACTCGGCGATCCCGATGACGAGCGCATTCCGATCGAGAACCTCTATCGGATCTGGGAGATCGCAGCGCGCACAGGTCGCGCCACCTCGCTCCCGATCAAGGTCGGCGCCGCCGCGCGCTTCGATCGCTACGGCGCGTTCGGCATCGCCGGCTATGTCTCGCGCAACAACGAGATCGCGCTCCGTCGCATGTGTCGCTACCACGATCTCCTCACCGACTCCGGCGTGTGGTCGATGCGCACCGAAGGCGACGATCTGATCATGACGTGGACTCGCGACGGCGACCGCTCCGTCGGCATGCGCATGGCGAACGAACAAGTGCTCGCCTCGTTCGTCACCGTCGCGCGCCAGATCTCCACGCCCACGACCGTGCGCGAAGTACGCCTCCGCCACTCGCTCGCCGCGCTCGCCCCCGCCGAGCTCGCCGATCACGCCGCTCATTTCGGCGCGCCGATCCGAGACAACGCTGCCGAGGACGCGGTGGTCCTTCCCGTGTCGTACCTGACCCAGAAGCCCGACGCCGCGGATCCGTTTGTCGAGCGCTTTATCATCGAGCAACTCGAGAAGGCCGTCGGCAACGCCGACAAAGAGTCGTTCGCCTCGCAGGTCGGCCGCATGATCGTCGAGGCCCTACCCGACGGCGTGCCCTCGATCGTCGACATCGCCGCACGCCTCGACACCAGCGAGCGCACGCTTCGCCGCCGCCTCGCCGACGAGAAGACCTCGTTCGACGAGCTCCTCGCGAACCTCCAGCGCGAGCGCGCCGAAGCGCTCCTCGCCGGCCCGTACGCGATTCGCGAGATCGCACTCGCTGTCGGCTTCGCGGACGCTTCCGCGTTCTCGCGTGCGTTCAAGCGCTGGACCGGCAAGACACCGACCGAAGCGCGCAACAAGTCCTGACGCTACTCGCGCTCGACTTCGCAGATGTCGACGCCGCAATTGAACACCAGGTAGCGATCATCCGCGGACATGAACGGATCGGCTTCGCGGTTCGGTGTGTCGAGCTCCGCCACGGGTATCGGCGCAGAGAACGTTCCACCCGACGTGCGGTGCGCGACGTAGAGATCTCGAATCGCACCCGCGTGGAAGTAGATGGTCCGCGCGCCGTTATCGATCGTCGGTGACGCGACGTCGTTCGCGATGTGCAACTCGGGATGCGAAGTCTCCGCTCCAAAGCTCGCGCCGACATCGGGCCGCGTGAGCTCGACGAAGTCTCCGTCGCGATTGATGATCACCGTCAGTCCGTCCGGCGCGATCGCGAGCTCGAAGTCGTCGATGGAGCTCGACAGATCATCGCGCCGCACCGGCGCTCCCCACGGCGAGGACAGCATCGGACGAGTCGACATGAAGATGTCCGATTGTCCCCCCACCTCCGACGCGAACAGCAACGTCAGTCCATCCGGAGAAATCTCGGGGCTTCCTTCGTAGGTAGCGCTGTTGATCTCGGTGAGGTTCCGCAGATTCTCGAACGGCGCCGTTCGCGACGCGCGCGTCGCCATCCACACGTCGAACGCTCCGAGCGTGCCGGATCGATCCGTCGACCACACGATCGTGAGTCGATCCGCGGACACCGACGGATCCTCCTCGGAGGTGTCGCCCTGGAGCTCGAGCCGTACCACCGGGGCGCCCCACGTCGTTCCCCCGGCATCGACGAGCTCGTCGAAGTGCATGCGTCCGCACGCAGCGAGGGCGAACAGGCCCACGACGACACGAGCTGCACCCAGCACCGATCCATCATCCCACCGACCGACGACCGCAGTCACGATACGCTCGCCACATGATACGCAGACGCACGACCTTCGCGGCTCCGTTCGTCGTCACCGCGTGCTGGAGCCAACCGCCGCCGCCGGCAGAACCGGCGCCTGCGTTCACGCCTGCCGAGCGCCTCGTCCCCGTCGAGCCGGCGCTCCGCTCTCCGCCCGAACCCATCGCCGAGGCCGGGCCCGCGGTACCGATCGAGGGTGCGCTGATCGTCCAACCGTACACGGGCAGCGACTGCTACTTGGTCTACGAGCGATCGATGCGCGGCCGTACGTCGCGCACGGTGTTCGACGAGGGCTCGGTGCCGTGTCCGGCCGACGGACCGAACGTGAAGCTGCCCGCGCAGACCACGGTGACGATCGGACGCGAGCGATACAGGCTCGATGCCGAGTCGTTGCAGTGCTCCCAGGAGATCCTGGGAAACCCGCCGAGCTGGCGGCGCAGCGAATGCCCCGCCGCGTTGATCCCCGAGGTCGTCGGCGTGACGCCCGACGCGAACTGCATCTATCGTGGCGTGAAGGTCCGTACGTCCACCTGCCAGCCGGCCGGGCTATCTCGCACGCTCGGGACGATTCGCATCGTCAACATCCAGGTCGTGACCGATGGTGTCGAGGTCGTGATCGCCGCCGGCACCGACCGCGGCCTCGCGAAGGGCGCGACCGTTCGGCTTCGCGGCGTCGCGGGCACGGCGACGATCTCGTCGTGCACCGCGCGGACGTGCAGAGCGACGTTCCACGCGACGGCGGATCAGATCCGCGCGTCGGCGGGTAGCGTCACCGTCGAGTGAGCTACAGCTCGATCTGGAGGCCGAGCTCGACGACGCGGTTCGGCGGCAGATTGAAGAACGCGCTCGGCGGCCGCGCGTTGCGTGCGAGGAACGCGAACAGGATCTTGCGCCAACGCGCGACCTTGACCCTGCCGTTCGTCAGCAGCGTTTGACGACCGAGGTAATAGGTCGTGGTCATCGTGTCGATGTTGATCCCGTGCTTCTTCGTGAGCGAGAGGAGCTTGGGAACGTCCGGGCTCTGCATGAACCCGACTTGCGCGACGACGCGGAAGAAGCCGTGGCCGAGATCCTTCACCATGATCGTCTGCTCGGCGTTCACCCACGGCGCGTTCTGCGTGTGGATCGAGAACAGCACGACCTGAGAGTGCAGCACCTGGTTGTGCTTCAGGTGATGCATCAGGACGTTCGGAATACCGCCCGGTGAGGACGACATGAACACGGCGGTCCCTTTCACGCGCGGCGGCGGGTTGTCGGCGATGTCTGCGAGGAACAGATCCTCGGGGATCGTGCCCACGTCCATCATGGTCGAGAGCTCGACGCGCCCGCGCCACCACGTCGTCATCACGACGAACACGCACACGCCGATCGCGAGCGGGAACCAGCCACCGTCGAGGATCTTGGCGGAGTTCGAGGCGAAGAACGTCAGATCGATCAGCAGGAACGGGATCAAGAACGCGAGCGCCTTGGGCTGCGACCAGCCCCAGCGATTGCGACACACGAGATAGAACAAGTACGACGTGATGCCCATCGTGCCGGTGACCGCGATGCCATACGCGGCGGCGAGGCCCGACGACGACCGGAACTGCAGCACCAGCGCGATGCAACCGACCATGAGCAGCCAGTTCATCTCCGGGATGTAGATCTGACCCTCGGTATGGGCGCTCGTGTGCACCACGGTGACGCGCGGCCAGAAGCCGAGCTGCATCGCTTGGCGCGTGAGCGAGAACACGCCGGAGATCAGCGCTTGCGATGCGATGATCGCGGCCATGGTCGCGAGCACGAGCATCGGGACGAGCAGCGGGCCTTCGACCGTGGCGTAGAACGGGTTCGAGATCGAGCCGGGCGGATGCGACATCATGATCGCGCCCTGGCCGAAGTAGTTGAGCACCACGCCCGGTAACGCGACGGCGAACCACGCGATGCGGATCGGCTTCTTGCCGAAGTGCCCCATGTCCGCGTAGAGCGCTTCGCCGCCCGTGACGACGAGGAACACGAGACCGACGAGCAGGAAGCCATGCAGGCCGTGCGTCGCGAGGAACGTGATGCCATGGCGCGGATCGATCGCGTAGAGCACCTCCGGCACCTGCGCGGTCCAGTAGACGCCGATCGCACCGATCGAGAAGAACCACAGCAGCATGATCGGACCGAACGCGATGCCGATCTTTCCCGTGCCGTGGCGCTGGACGAGGAAGAGGCCGACGAGGATCGCGATGGTGATCGGCACGACGAGATGACTGAGCGCGGGGCTCTGCTCCGAGAGACCCTCCATCGCTCCGAGCACCGAGATCGCCGGCGTGATCGCACCGTCGCCGAACAAGAGGCCAGCGCCGAACAGGCCGAGAAGCAGCGCGATCGACAGACCGCGCCGGGTCTTCTTGCCGCTGTCTTCGACGAGCGCTGCGAGCGCGAGGATGCCGCCCTCGCCCTTGTTATCCGCGCGCAAGACGAAGCCGAGATACTTCACGCACACGATCAGGATCAGCGCCCACAACATGAGCGACAGCACGCCGAGCACGTTCGCGGCGAGCGTCTCGGGCGTGGAGACGATGGCGTGTGGCGACCCCGGAAATGCGAGGCACTCCTTCATCGCGTACAGCGGTGAGGTCCCGATGTCGCCGTACACGACGCCGAGCGCGCCGAGGGACGTTAGGAGGATCGCTTTGCGACCGGTGGGCGCGTGATGAGCGACATCGCTACCGGCATCTTTATCGGCCGGTGCGGCAGCGGTGGCTTCCATGGTCCCCGAACGGCCTCTAGCCATTTCGGATACCACTGCTGGATCAAGAGCGCGTAAAGAGCTGTATCAAGATTCCATCAAGACCGGTAAACCCAAGAAATATCAACCGGTTGTCCTCGCGATCGCTTGCGATGCTGCTCGCGCCGCCATGCCACGAGGCGCTGCACCGTCAGCCCCGTCCCGGCCGCGAAGACCAGCACCGAGAGCGCGAGCTCGGGCGCGACGATATCCCGGGATAGAGCGGTCCCGAGCATCGCGACACCCAGCGCGGCGAGCGCCAGTACCAGGACCCAGTCATCGAACGATGTGGTGCGCATGACGAACACGATGCACGACCGTGTGCGGGGTTCTCGCCAAGGAGCGATCAAGATCTCGTCAGCGGAATCAAGATCGCGTCAATTCAACCTCGCGAACGCATCGGCGACTCCGAATCCAGATATCCCTGGGGAGTGAGTGAAGCGCAGGGGCGAACGCTGCCGCTCGCCGTCGCCGCGTTGGGCGTTGGGAGTCGTGTTCGGTGACCTCGGGACGAGCCCGCTCTACGCGCTGCAGGAAGCGTTCGTCGGTCCGCACGGTGTCACCGCGTCGCGCGAGAACGTCCTCGGTATCGTCTCGTTGTTCCTGTGGTCGCTCGTCCTCGTCGTGAGCGTCAAGTACGTCGTGTTCTTGATGCGCGCGGACAACCGAGGTGAAGGCGGCATCCTCTCGCTGCTCGCGCTCACCGGCGCGCGCACCGGCCGGCGCTTCGCCACGCCGATCGTGCTCGTCGGGTTGTTCGGTGCAGCGCTGCTCTACGGCGACGGTGTCATCACACCGGCGATCTCGGTGCTGTCCGCCGTCGAGGGCATCGCGTTCGCGTCGCCCGTCCTCGAGTACCTCGTCATTCCGTTGACGATCGCGATCCTCGTCGGTCTGTTCATGGTGCAGAGGTTCGGATCGGGACGCGTGGGTCGATCGTTCGGTCCGATCCTCGCGCTGTGGTTCGTCGTCATCGCGATCCTCGGTGCCGCCGCGATCCGTCACGATCCGTCGATCTTCCTCGCCCTCGATCCTCGTCGCGCGATCGGCTACTTCGCGGAGAACGGGCTGCATGGCATCCCGATCCTCGGAGCGGTCGTGTTGTGTCTCACCGGCGGCGAGGCGCTGTACGCGGACATGGGTCATTTCGGGGCGCGCCCGATCCGCATCGCCTGGTTCTCGCTCGTGCTCCCTGCCCTCGTCCTCAGCTACCTCGGCCAAGGCGCGTATCTCCTCGCGCATCCCGCCGCGGCGACGCGCCCGTTCTACGCGTCGACCCCGTCGCTGCTGCTCGTTCCCCTCGTCGTTCTCGCCACCGCGGCCACCGTGATCGCGTCCCAGGCGTTGATCACCGCCGTGTTCTCGCTGACCAATCAGGCGATCCAACTCGGGTACTGGCCGCGCACGCACGTCGTTCACACGAACGCGGAGGAGAAGGGGCAGATCTACATCCCCGGGTTCAACTGGGTGGTGATGGCCGCTGCGATCGCGCTCGTGCTCGCGTTCCGATCCTCGGGCGCCCTCGCGGGCGCGTTCGGTCTCGCGGTCGCGGGGACCATGTCGATCACCACCGTGCTGTTCGCGCTGGTCGCACGGCGACGCTTCCAGTGGTCCTGGTTCGCGCTCGTCCCGTTCGTCGCCGTGTTCGTCACGATCGATCTCGCGTTCGTCGCGGCGAACGCCGTCAAGATCCCCGACGGCGGCTGGCTACCACTCGTGATCGGCGGCGCGATGCTCGCGCTGATGCTCGTCTGGGCGGGCGGACGACGATTGCTCACGCGCCGCGTGAACGCACGCATGTTCCCGCTCGAGATGTTCCTCGACAGCTTCGGGCTATCCCCGCCGGTGCGAGTGCCCGGTACGGCGATCTTTCTGACGGGGACGCCCGAAGGCGCGCCGCTCTCGCTCCTGCACTACTTGAAGCACGCGAAGAGCCTGCACGAGCGCGTCGTCATCCTCAGCGTGATCACCGACGACGTCCCGCACGTCTCTCGCGAAGAGCGGCTCGAGATCACCGAGCTCGCACATGGCTTCACGCGAGTCGTCGGCCACTACGGGTTCATGCAGAGCCCCAACATTCCCACTCTCCTGACCCTGGCGGCCGAGCGCGGGATGATCACCACCGATGCGACCTACTTCCTCGGCCGCGAATCGGTGGTCCCTCGGCAAGGCTGGCAGCGCGTGTTCGCGATCATGCACCGCAACGCCCGTCCCGCCGCGGAGTTCTTCGAGATTCCCCCAACCAGGTCCTCGAGGTCGGTGCGCAACTCGAGCTGTAGCCGGGACGCTGCTTTGAGGCGTCCTTGACGGGATCTTGATACGGCAGCCTGTACAACAAGGACATGAACGACGACAACGACATCGGACACGAGGAGCGAGGCATCTACCTCGTGATCGTGGGAGCGATGATCCCGATCGTCTTCGGGACGCTCATCGCACACGACGTATTCGACGCGGGCTCGACGATCAGCTTGATGTTGCTCGTGCTCGCGGTCTTCGGGCTGTTCAGCGGAGCGATCTTGCGTCGCCGCCCGCGCCACTTGCCCGAAGCACGCATGCAGCGGCCGCGTTGATCGAAACCTGACGCGTCGCCTACGCGAATCGTTCACGTCACCAGCCATGGTTCCTTCGCGCATCTCGCGCGAAGGAACCCCCATGGTCACCGTGGCTGAACATCTTGCCGGTATTCGCAACGCGAGCGTGCTCGATCTCGACGAGCTCTGTCGCCTCGCTCGCAGCGCGGCCCACGACGTCCTCACCTACTTCTCGCGCGGACACTTCCTCGTGCTCGACCGCGGAGACGGGCACCTCGACGCTGCATGTCACGTCGACGATCGCGCGACGATCGATCTCCTCGTCGTCGATCCATCCGTGCACGATCCATCGGTCGAGCAACGCATGGTCGGCGTCGCCCACGCTTTGTGCGACGCGTACACCGTCGACACCGCACGCGCCACCTCCGGCCGCAGATGGCGCGGGCGGCGCTGATGGCACGCCGCTCGCAACCGTACGAGGACATGCAGCCGCGAACAACAGACGATTACATCCTCGCTGGACTGCTGCTCCTGATCGGACTGCCGCGAGCGATCCTCGCGTTCGCGTACGATCGGCCCTTAGGGGTCGAGGGAACGTTGTCGCTGGTCGCCGTCGCACTCGCGCTCCTCGTGCTGGTCCGGCGCAGGTAGAGGACATAGCCAGGTGGCCCTAGCGGAATGCGCATCCCGGGCGCCGCGAGTGCCGTCCCGAGCCGTGACCAGATCCTCGCGCAACGACTTCCGCGCCGAACCACCCGGGCGCACGGAATGCGCGACCCGGGACCGTATACGCCGGCTCGACGCCGTCTTGATGCCAGCTTGACGAGCGGGCGTGTATCCAGTGAACCGCGAAGCGAGGAGATGTCTCGATGATGGATTTCTTGTTCGTGTTGTTAATCGCGGCGCTCTTGATCGCGTCGCTCTGGATGATCCGCACCTTTGACCGGATGTAACGAGGTGATGCCATGACCGCTCTCTATTGGCTGGCTGGAGTGTTCTCCGTCGGTCTGTTCGTCTACCTACTCGTGGCGCTGTTTCGCCCGGAGAAGCTGCAATGACCGGAGCCGGCATCGCACAGATCGTCCTCTATGGTGTCGTGCTGGTCCTGCTCGGGATCCCGCTCGGCGCCTACATGGCTCGTGTCTACACGGGCGAGGCAACGTTCGCGCAGAAGATCCTCGGACCGTTCGAGCGCGTGCTCTATCGCATCTTTCGCATCGACGCGAAGAGCGAGATGACGTGGAAGCACTACGCGTTCGCCGTGATGATGTTCAACGTCCTCGGCATCCTGCTCGTGTACGCACTGCAGCGGCTGCAGGGATCGTTGCCCGGGAATCCGCTGAACCTCGCGGGCGTCGATCCGCGCGTCGCGTTCAACACGGCGATCAGCTTCGGCTCGAACACGAACTGGCAGGCGTACGGCGGCGAGACAACGATGAGCCACTTCGTCCAGGCCGTCGCGCTCGGGACGCAGAACTTCGTGTCGGCCGCGACCGGTATGGCCGTGCTCGTCGCGTTGACGCGTGCGTTCAAGCGCAAGCACGCCGACACGATCGGTAACTTCTGGGTCGATCTCACGCGATCGACGATCTACATCCTGATCCCGATGGCGATCGTCACGACGATCGCGCTGATCGCGACCGGCGTGCCGCAGAACACGACCGGCTCCGAGACCGTCGCGCTGATGGATTCGCAGCCTGGCACCGTGCCGTCGGATGCACCCGCGGGAACCGTGGCCGAGCCGATCACCGAGCAAGGCATCGCGACCGGCCCCGTTGCTTCGCAGGTCGCGATCAAGCAGCTCGGCACCAATGGCGGCGGTTTCTACAACACGAACTCCGCGCACCCGCTCGAGAACCCATCGCCGGCATCGAACTTCATCGAGTGCATCGCGATCCTCCTCATCCCGCTCGCATTGTGCTTCACGTTCGGGCGCATGGTCGGGTCACGACGACAGGGCGTCATGCTCCTGATCGTGATGACGATCCTCGTCGTCCCGTTCCTCGCGCTGACCGTCCAGCAGGAGCAAGCGGGCAATCACGCGCTGGCCTCGCTCGATGTCGATCAGATCGCGTCGTACATGCAGGCCGGCGGCAACATGGAGGGCAAGGAGACGCGCTTCGGCATCTCCGCGAGCGCCTTGTGGGCGAACGCGACCACCGCGGCATCGAACGGCTCGGTCAACTCGATGCACGACAGCTACACGCCGCTCGGCGGGATGTCGCCGATGTTCCTCATGATGCTCTCCGAGGTCGCGTTCGGCGGCGTCGGCTCGGGTCTGTACGGACTGCTGATCTACGCGATCATCGCGGTGTTCATCGCGGGATTGATGGTCGGGCGAACACCCGAGTTCCTCGGCAAGAAGATCGAAGCGTACGAGATGAAGATGTCGTCGCTAGCGATCCTCATCCCCGTGATCGCCGTGCTCGTCACGACGGCGATCGGCTGCCTCGTCGACGAGACCTACGCGAAGGCGCTCGCGAACCACGGGCCGCACGGCTTCTCGGAAGTCCTCTACGCGTTCACGTCGCAGGGCAATAACAACGGCTCCGCGTTCGGCGGTCTCACCGCGAGCAACACGTTCTATGCGACGGCCGGCGGCATCAGCATGTGGATCTCGCGCTACTGGATCATCATCCCGACCCTCGCGATCGCAGGCTCGCTCGCCCGCAAGAAGATCGTTCCTCCGTCGAGCGGCACGCTGCCAACGGACGGGCCGCTGTTCGTGGTCCTGCTCGTCGGCGTCGTCCTTCTCGTCGGCGCACTGTCCTTCGTCCCGGCGCTCGCGCTCGGACCCATCGTGGAGCACTTGTTCCTATGACGCCCCCTCGTCAACCCAAGAAGTTGTTCGACGGTCCGATCGTGCGCCGCGCGATCCGCGACTCGTTCGTCAAGCTCGACCCGCGGAAGATGATCCGCAACCCGGTGATGTTCGTCGTCGAGGTCGGCAGCGTGTTCACGACGATGTTGTTCGTGCATGCCGCCGTCACCGGCGCCGGCGATGCCTCGCCCGGGTTCATCGGTGCCATCTCGCTGTGGCTATGGTTCACGGTTCTGTTCGCGAACTTCGCAGAGGCGATGGCCGAGGGCCGCGGCAAGGCACAAGCCGATTCGCTCCGCAAAGCGCGCAAGGACGTGCCCGCGGTGGTGCTCGCCGAGGCGGATCGCAACTCCGCGCGTCGCGAGAAGCCATCGTCGCAGCTCGTGGTCGGCGATATCGTCCTCGTCGAAGCCGGACACGTCATCCCCGGCGACGGCGAGATCGTCGAAGGCGTCGCCTCCGTCAACGAGAGCGCGATCACGGGCGAGAGCGCACCGGTCATTCGCGAGAGCGGCGGAGATCGCAGCGCGGTCACCGGCGGCACCACCGTGCTGTCCGACTGGCTGATCGTGAAGATCACGACGCAGCCCGGTCAGACGTTCCTCGATCGCATGATCGCGATGGTCGAAGGTGCGAAGCGCAAGAAGACGCCGAACGAGATCGCCCTCGACATCTTGCTCGCCGGTCTCACGATCATCTTCCTCCTCGTCACCGTCACGCTGTGGCCGTTCTCGTTCTTCGCCGTCAAGGAAGCAACGGCGGCCGGCGGCTCCGGTCAGATCGTGACGCTCACCGTGTTGGTCGCCCTCCTCGTGTGTTTGATCCCCACGACGATCGGCGGTCTTCTCAGCGCGATCGGTATCGCCGGCATGGATCGAATGATCCAGGCGAACGTGATCGCGACGAGCGGTCGCGCGGTCGAAGCGGCGGGCGACGTCGACGTGCTTCTCCTCGACAAGACGGGCACGATCACGCACGGCAATCGCCAGGCGACGGCATTCCTCCCCGCGAAGGGGATCACGGAAGCGCAGCTCGCCGAAGCCGCCGTGATGGCGTCGCTGTCCGACGACACGCCCGAGGGCAAGAGTATCGTCGCGCTCGGCGTCGGCAAGCTCGGGAAGACCGTGACGGCCCCCGAAGGTGCACGCGCGATTCCGTTCACCGCACAGACCCGCATGAGCGGCATCGACTTCGACGGCCGGTCCATTCGCAAGGGTGCGAGCGACGCGATCGGCAAGTACGTCGCGACCCACGGCGATCCGTACCGCGGCACCGGTCTCCCCCAGGACGTCCGCACGTCGGTCGACGACATCGCGAAGAAGGGCGCCACGCCGCTCGTGGTCGCCGACGGCGGCACGGTGCTCGGAGTCGTGCAGCTCGCCGACATCGTCAAGGACGGCATCCGCGACCGCTTCGCCGAGATGCGCCGCATGGGCATCAAGACCGTCATGATCACGGGTGACAACCCGCTCACCGCGGCGGCCATCGCGGCCGAGGCCGGGGTCGACGATTTCCTCGCCGAAGCGACGCCCGAAGCAAAGCTCGCGATGATCCGCGACTATCAGGACAAGGGTCACCTGGTCGCGATGACGGGTGATGGCACGAACGATGCCCCTGCTCTCGCGCAGGCCGATGTCGCCGTCGCGATGAACAGCGGCACGCAAGCGGCCAAAGAGGCCGGCAACATGGTCGACCTCGACTCGAACCCGACCAAGCTCCTCGAGGTCGTCACCGTCGGCAAACAGATGCTGATGACGCGTGGTGCGCTGACGACGTTCTCGATCGCGAACGATGTCTCGAAGTACTTCGCGATCATCCCGGCGGCGTTCGTCGGCGTGTATCCGCAGCTCGGCGCGCTGAACATCATGAACCTGCATTCGCCCGCGAGCGCCGTGCTCTCGGCCGTGATCTTCAACGCGCTGATCATCGTCGCGCTCATCCCGCTCGCGTTGCGCGGGATCAAGGTCAAGCCAGCACCAGCCCCGCAGGTGCTTCGCAAGAACCTGTTGGTCTTCGGAGTCGGTGGCCTCGTGATGCCGTTCCCGTTCATCAAGCTCATCGACATGATCATCGCAGGCCTCGGCCTGGTGTGAGGACATCATGAAGGAACTACTCGGAACGATTCGCCCAGCCCTGATCTCGCTGCTCGTGTTCACCGTGCTGTGCGGGCTCGTCTATCCCGCCGCGATGATCGCTGTCGGTGCCGCGGTGCCGCACCCGGAGCCGTCGGAGCTCGTCGGCCAGCCGTTCGACGACCCGGCGTACTTCTGGGGACGCCCCTCGGCGATCTCGTACAACGCGATGACCTCGAGCGGCGTGAACCAGGGCCCGACCGGGTTCGTCGACGATAAAGGAACGATCGGACCGAACAAGGCGCTCGTCGAAGCCGTGCAGGGACGGATCCAGGCGCTGCGTGACGCGGATCCCGGTAACACCGCGAAGGTGCCGATCGATCTCGTCACCGCGTCGAGCTCCGGCCTCGACCCCGACATCTCGCCGGCCGCCGCGCACTATCAAGCGTCGCGGATCGCGCGGCTACGCAACGTCTCCATCGACAAGGTGAAGGAGATCATCGATCGCACCACGTCGGAGCGCACGCTCGGGGTTCTGGGTGAGCGGCGCGTGAACGTGGTACGCCTGAACAAGGCGCTCGACGAGGAGGTCGCGCGACCGAAGAGCTGATGGAGTCCGCCCACGACGACGATGACCGCCCCGATCCGGACGCACTCCTCGCGCAAGTCAAAGCCGAGGAGACGCGTGCGAATCGCGCGCGCCTGAAGATCTTCTTCGGCGCATCTCCCGGCGTGGGCAAGACGTACACCATGCTCGAGGAAGCTCGGCGCATGAAGGCAGACGGCGATGACGTCATGATCGGCATCGTCGAGACCCACGGCCGTCCCGAGACCGAGAAGCTCGTGGCCGGCCTGCCGATCCTTCCACGGCGTACGATCGATCATCGCGGGGTAAGGCTCACAGAGCTCGATCTCGACGCCGTGCTCGCGAAGAAGCCAGGCTGCGTCCTCGTCGACGAGCTCGCACACACGAACGCGCCCGGGAGCAAACACTCCAAGCGGTGGCAGGACGTGCTCGAGCTCCTCGACGCCGGCATCGATGTTCATACGACGCTCAACGTCCAGCACCTGGAGAGCCTCGGTGACGTGATCCAGCAGATCACCGGGGTCAAGGTGCGCGAGACCGTGCCCGATGCGGTGATCGAGCGCGCCGACGAGATCGAGCTCGTCGACATCTCGCCCGAGGAGCTGCTCGAGCGCCTGGCCGACGGCAAGGTGTACGTGCCCGAGCAGGCCCAACGCGCCGCGAAGAACTTCTTCCAGCGCGGCAACCTCCTCGCGTTGCGCGAGCTCGCGCTGCGTCGCACGGCGGAGCGCGTCGACGCGGACGTCCTCGCGTACCGCAAGCAGCAAGGCATCAGCGCCGCGTGGGCGGCGTCCGAGCGGATCCTCGTCGCCGTCGGACCGAGTCCGGGATCCGAACGCTTGATCCGTGCGACCAAGCGTATCGCCGAGGGACTCCACGCCGAGTGGACCGCCGCGCACGTAGAGGTGCTCGGCGGTGCTCCCCTGCCCGACAAGGATCGCGAGCGCATCGAGAACCACCTGCGACTCGCCGAGTCTCTCGGCGCGGACATCGTCCGGCTCGCAGGCATCTCCGTGGCCGACGCGCTGCTCTCGCACGCGCGCGAGCACAACGTGACCCGGATCGTCGCCGGCAAGCCTACGCATTCGCGATGGCGCGACCTCGTGCGCGGCAGCCTGCTGGATACGCTGATCCGCGGATCGGGGAACATCGAGATTCATGTCATCGCGCCGATCGAAGGCGGCAAGCCGTATCGCCCGCCGGCACCCACGACGGAAGGACATGCGCTCGCGTACGTCTACGCGTGCATCGCCATCGCAGCGATCACGGCACTCGGCCTGGTGCTCGCGCCGTACACCGAGCTCGCCGACATCACGATGCTGTATCTGATCGCGATCGCGGGCGTGGCACTCCTCGGACGCGGGCCCTCGTTGCTCGCATCATCGCTCGCCGTTGCCGCGTTCGACTTCTGCTTCGTGCCGCCTCGCTACACGTTTGCGGTGAGCGACGCGCGACACCTCCTGACGTTCGCCGTGATGTTCGGCGCCGGCCTCGCGATCAGTACGCTCACACTGCGGCTCCGGCGGCAGGAGCGCGACGCCATCTCGCGCGAACGGAACACCGCCGCGCTGCTCGCGTTCACGCGCGAGATCTCGGCCGGAACGACGCCCGGCGATGTCGCGGCCGTGACCGTGCGGCACGTCGAGGATGCATTTCCCGTCGCGGCCGCGGTCCTCGTTCCCGACCCCGACGAGCCGGGCACGTTGTCGTCGGCAGCGGGCCTCATGCCGCTCGCTGGCCAGGAGCAAGCGGTCGCGCGGTGGGCGTTCGATCATGGTGAGGCCGCCGGCCTCGGCACGGACACGTTGTCGGGCTCGCGCGTGCTCGCCGTTCCACTCGTCGCGGGCGAAGCCCAACGGGGTGTCGGCGTGTTGGTCGTGCAAGCGCGAAAAGACCCGCGACGGCTCGGCGGTGCATCGCTGCCGGTGCTCGAGGCGTTCGCGCGTCAGGCCGGTCTCGCGCTCGCGCGCGTCCGCGCGGCCGCTGAAGCTCGCGAATCCGCGCTTCGAGCGCACACCGAAGAGCTGCGCAGCTCGTTGCTCTCGGCCGTGTCGCACGACCTGCGGACCCCGCTCGCGGTGATCACGGGCGCGGCGACGACGCTGCGCGACGACGCCGGGCGCCTGTCGCCGGCGGCCCGCGAGGAGCTGTTGTCCTCGATCGTCGAGGATGCGAAGCGGCTCGAGCGGGTGCTCGGAAACCTGTTGCAGCTGACGCGCGTCGAGAGCGGGCTCGTTCCGAATCGCGAGCCGATTCCGGTCGAGGAGCTCGTCGGTGGTGTGCTCACGCGCCTCGAGGACGCGCTCGGTGATCGCGAGGTCGTGATCGACGTCCCGTCCGATCTCGTCATCGCCGTCGATCCGGTACTGTTCGAACAGGTGCTCATCAATCTCGTCGACAACGCACTCAAGCACGGCGCACCGCCGTTCGAGATCGCGGCGAAGGGTACTGCCAGTGGCGTCGAGATCACCGTGCGCGACCATGGTCCGGGCGTTCCGGCGGGCGAGGCGTCGCGCCTGTTCGACAAGTTCGTCCGCGCTTCGACGGCGCCCGGCGCGGGCCTCGGTCTCGCCGTCGTCCGTGCCATCGTCGAAGCGCACAAGGGGCAGGTCACGATCGAGCGTCCCGATAGCGGTGGGGTACGCTTCCGCATCGTAATGCCGAAGGCAGACGTGCCATGAGCTCCACGATCCTCGTCGTCGACGACGATCTGCACGTGCGGCGCTTTCTGCGAACCGTCGTGACGGGTCACGGTCACACCGTGGTCGAAGCCGGCACCGTCGCCGAGGCGATCGACGCCATCTCGCGCGTGCATCCGAGCGTGGTCCTTCTCGATCTCGGGCTTCCGGACGGCGATGGTCTCCAGGTGTTGCGTGCGATTCCCGCGGAGACGCGCCCGCCGATCATCGTCCTGTCCGCGCGCGGCCAGGAGGGTGACAAGGTCGCGGCACTGGATGCGGGCGCCGAGGACTACCTGACCAAGCCGTTCGGCGCGGGTGAGCTCCTCGCGAGGATTCGCGTCGTGCTCCGTCGGACGGGCGGAGCGGCTGCACCGGACGTGATCGACGTCGGTCCGATCCACATCGACCAACCGAGACACGCGGTCACCATCGCCGGCACCGAGGTTCACCTCACGCCGATCGAGTTCAAGCTGCTCGTCGAGCTCGCACGGCAGCCGGGACGCGTGCTCACGCATCGCCACCTGTTGATCGCGGTGTGGGGTCCGAACGCGATCGAACAAACGCACTACCTGCGCGTGCACATGGCCGCGCTGCGCCGCAAGGTCGAGGCCGATCCAGCCCGGCCCCAGTGGCTCTTGACCGAAGCCGGCGTGGGCTATCGCCTGCGTGAAGCTACGGCGCCGACCGGCTCGCCGACGCCAGCGTGAACCGCAGCGTCGCGCCCTCGCCCGTCGCACCCTCTGCCCAGATCCGGCCACCGTGGCGCGCCACGATCTTGTGCGCGGTTGCCAACCCGATGCCACTGCCTTCGAACTCGGTGGCCGCATGCAGCCGCTGGAACGGCGCAAACAGTTTGTCCACGAACGATTGATCGAAGCCCGCGCCGTTGTCTCGCACGTAGTACACGCGCTCGCCTGCCCGGTCTTCCACGCCCACCTCGATCTTCGCCGGCGTCCGATGACGCGTGAACTTCCAGGCGTTGCCGATCAGGTTCTCGTACAGCGCACGCAGCAGCATCGGATCGCCCATCGCGGTCATGTCTCGCTCGATCGTCACGTCGACGGTGCGCTCCGGCTGTCCCGACACCAGCGACGACACCACGTCGTTCGCGATCGAACCGAGATCGATCCGCTCGCGTACGATGTCCTTCTTCGTGAGCCGTGCGAGCGCGAGCAACGCGTCGATGATCGCCTGCATCTGCTCGCCACCGCGCTGGATGCGCGAGAGATAGTCGCGCCCGATATCGTCGATGCGGTCGCCGTAGTCCTCGAGGATCGCGACCGCGAAGTGCCCCATCGCTCGCAAGGGAGCGCGCAGATCGTGAGCCACCGAGTAGCTGAACGCTTCGAGGTCGCGATTCGCCAGCTCGAGCTCGAGCGTGCGAGCGGCCACGCGCGCTTCGAGCTCGGCGAGAAGTGTCGCGTTCTCGATCGCGAGAGCGGCACGATCGGCGAGGTCTTGCGCCAGCCGCTGATCGTCGAGAGAGAACGGGGTCGTCGTCTTCACGCGGCGGAGGTTGAGCACGCCGATCACGCGTTCGCGTGCGATCAGCGGCACCGCGAGGATGCTGACGATGCCGCCGATGTCCTTCACGAGGGCGCGATGGGTCTCGTGCATCGCATCGAGCATCTCGGAGCTCGCGAGATCCGCGACGAGCACCGGCCGCCGCGTCGCGATCACGCGCCCGCCGATGCCCTCGTTCGACTTGAGCGGCGCGCGCCGCCACAGATCCTCGAGCGCCGCCGCCAGGGATTCGTCGAGGTCGTGAATCGCCTGCACCTCGAGCTGTCCGTCGGCGGAGACGAGCTGGACCGTCGTCGCGGCCGCGAGCTCTTCGGCGAGCGTCCTCGCGATCGCACCAACGAGCACCTGCACGTCCGAGGTCAGCGATGCGAACCAGCGCGTGCTCGACGCGAGCACGCGAAGCCGGGCCGCGCTTGCCTTCTCGGCGGCGCGGCTCTCTTCGAGCTGCGCGAGAAATCGGATCCGCCCCGCGGCCACCGCGAGTTGTTCGCCCATCCCCGAGAGGAGCGCGAGCTCGTCCTCGGTCGGGATCCGCACGCCTTCGTCGCCGAACGTGCCGGTACCGAATGCCCCGAACGCGCGGTCGAGGAGGCGAAGCGGCACGTTGATGATCGTGCGATTGCCGAGCGCTTCGACGATCTGCTTGTTCGTCCGCGGATCCGTGCGGGCATCCTCGACGACCACCGGCTCGGTCGCGGCTCGGATCTCCTCGAGCATCGCATCGCCGTGCACCTTGACGACGGGCGCGGCGGCCCACACATCGGCGCGCTTCGCTCCGGCGTAGTCGAGCATCCGCCACTCGGTCCCATCGTCGTCGGTCGCCACGAACAACCACGCGTGGGCGTAGCCGATCGTCGACAGCATGCGCTGCGTGACCTCGAGGAGATCCCCGAAGGTCGTCGCACGTTGGAGATCGCGCGCGTACGCGAGGATTCGCCCCGTGGTGATCACAGCAGCTTGTTGCGCCGCATGAAGTAGAGAAGAGCGGCGGCAATGCCGACGACGGCTCCCCAGAACACGAAGTACGAGCCTCTCCAATTGAGCTCGGGTAGGTACTCGAAGTTCATGCCGTACACGCCGCAGAGGAACGTCAGCGGCAGGAAGATGATGCTGACGACCGTCAGCTTGCCCATCGTCTTGTTCGACTTGTGGGCGACGAGGGACATGTAGTTATTCAACGAGCCGTTCAAGATGTCGCGATCGACGAGGACGTCCTGCAGCACGCGCTCGATCGTACCGACCATGTTGTTCAAGTACGGCTGCGTCGCCTCGCTGACGAACGCCGACTTGCGCGTCGACAGATCGGTCAGGACTGATCGAGCTGGGAGCACGACCTTGCGCAGGTGCAACAGGTCCGCGCCGAGCTCGGACGCTTCGCCGAAGATGCTCTCTTCGACCTCACCGACGAGTCGCCGCTGCACTTCATCGACCCGCTCCTCGAACTTCTTGTGCACCGAGAGGTAGTTGTCGACGAGGCAATCCCACAGCTCGTACAGCAAGAAGCTCGGGCTCTGCGCGAAGCGGATGAAGTCCTGCACGTACGACTTGCGGACCGCCTCGAGGAACACGGGCTGTCCGCGATGGAGGGTGAGCAGGAACTTCTCGCCCATCATCACGTCGACGCGCTCGAGATCGAACTTGTGTCCCGACAGGCGGCAGCCCGACAAAACGAGGTGGAGAAAGTTCTCGTAGCGCCCGATCTGGGTCGCGGGCTCGCGGCTCAGCGCGTCCTCGAGGATCTCGGGCGCGTACATGTACTCGACCTTCGTGAGGATCTTGCGCGCTTCCTCGCGGTTCGCGATGTCGACGTCGATCCACACGAACTTGCGCTCGCCGTCCATCGCTTCCTTGACCTCGTCGATCGAGATCTTGCGATGCTGCTTGGTCGCGAAGTCCAACGCGACCGCAGCCCAGGTCGGATCACCAGCAGCTGCAAATTCCCCCGAAGCTCCGGCCATCGGATTCGATGGTACCCGAATCACGGGACGATTCACCACTTGTGGTCGTCGACCAGCCGGACGTCGACGCGCGCGAGCAGCTTCTGGACGCGCTCTCCCATGTCTTCGAACTCGGTGAGCTGCGCTGCCTCGTACAGCTTGCGCGCGAAGTTCATCACGCGAACGAGATACGAGAACAGGTTTCCTTCCTCGTGCTCGAGCCCGTGCCTCTCGACGAACTCGAGGAACGTCATGCCGCTGTCCTCGAGCTGCGCCCAGGTGTTCTTCGGCTTCTTGCCGCCGTGCAGCTCCGGGTGCGGGACCTTTCCGGAGAACTCCTGGTGGATCAGCTCGATCTTCGTGAGGACGCGCGGGTTCTCTTTCTCCCACGCAGCTTCGACGTCTTCCCACGTGACCTGCGGATTGGTCTCGCGGAGCTCGCGCAGCTTCGTTCGCATCCACTCGCGCTTTGCATCCTCGCCTTTGCGATCGAGCTGGCGCTGGATGATGTCGTGATCGATCAGGTACTCGACCAGCTCGCGCAGCTCCACGTACTCGAGCTGGTGGTTGAACAAGATGTAATAGATGAGCAGGCCATCCATGCCCTGCAGCTTGCGGATCATCTCGCCGCTGACCTGCTGCCCGTGCTCGTCGATGACGCCGATCGCCTTGAGGTTCGCGACGAGCTGATCGAGCACCTTGAGCAGCTCCTTGCGCTCGCGCTCGGTCAACAGGAGGTTCTCGATCACCGTCACGATATCGAGCCGCATCGACGGTGGCAGCGATGCCTCTGCCTCCGCCTGTCGCTGCGCCGCTTCGCCGGCGATCACCGGCTTCTCGGTCAGATCGGGCAAGCCGATCGCGAGCACCTGCTCCGCGGTGATCTTCGTCTTGCTGCGCAGCTCCGCCGGCTCGCCCTTCACGAGCTCGGCGTGTACGTCCGGCGTCCATGCGATGTCGCCTTTGCGCTGCGCATCGCTTCGCGCGCGGTTGTAGACGCCGCGCTTGACCTTCTCCTCGTCGTACGCGGGACGCTTCTTCGCATCCTTCAGCTCCTTCTTGAGCTCGCTGACGACCTCCTCGGGGGCGAGCGTGATCGCGAGTCCGCGATCATCGAACTGCGGACGTCCCGCGCGGCCTGCCATCTGGTGGTACTCGGCCGCCGTCACGAGCCGCGCTTCCTTCTTGATGAACTTGCGCAGCGACGGGAACACCACCGTGCGCGCCGGCAGGTTGATGCCTGCGGCGATCGTCTCCGTCGACACCACGAACTTGATCAAGCGCTCGAGGGCGAGCTGCTCGACGAGCTGCTTGTATCTCGGCAGGATGCCAGCGTGATGGATACCGATGCCGTGCGCGAGTAGCGGCTTGAGCTCCTTTGCCTCGCCGCCGGGAAGGAGCGCTGCCTCGCACATCGCCTCGACCTTCGCCTTCTCCTCGTCGGTGGTGAACCGCCGGCACGACTTGATGAGCCGCGCGACCTCGAAGCACTGCTCGCGACCGAACACGAAGATGATCGCGGGCACGTCGCCGGTGTGCGCGAGCTCGCGCACCGTGTCGATCATCATCTCCTCGCGGAACTCGTGCACGAGCGGCACCTTGCGCTCTCGCGATTCGACGAGCTCCATCGGCACGCGCCGTGTCAGCTCGACCCAGTGCGTGAACTGCTCGGGCCGTCCCACCGTGGCAGACAGGATGACGAGCTGCGTGCGCGGATCGAGCCCGATGATCGATTGCTCCCAGACATAGCCGCGCTCGGGGTCGTTGAAGTAGTGACCCTCGTCCATGATCACGATGTCCGCAGGTGACACGTGCTTGTCGGCGACGATCCGGTTCCACAGGATCTCCGCCACCTCGACCTGGATCGGCGCTTCGCGGTTGACCTTGTAGTCACCCGTCGCGAAGCCGACGTTGCCCTCGCCGAAGTCCTGACCGAGCTCGCGGAACTTCTCCTCGGTCAACGCGCGCAGCGGCGTCGTGTAGATGGCCTTCTGTCCTCGCTCGAACGCCGCGTGCAGCGCGGCCTTCGCCATCAGCGTCTTGCCCGTCCCCGTCGGAACCGTGACGAGCACGCTCTTCCGCGCGAAGATCGCGGCGATCGCTTTCTCCTGCACGGGATAGGGCTCGAGCCCTTTGCTCCACAGAAAGCGTTCGTAGAACGAGAGCTCGAGCTCTCCGTCGGTTGGCACCGACCGACTGTACTAGAACTGGCCGCCGTACCCGGGCTTGCCACGCTCCAACAGACTCTTCGCCTGATAGACCTGGCCCATCCAGATGTCGTGCCACTTCGCCTTCGTGACCTGCTCGAGGATCGCGTCGCCTTCGGCCGCGCGACCGAGGGCGATCAGCGCCTGCGCCTTGCGAATGCGCGGGGTCGGGTTCGTCTGATCGATGACGATCGCCTGCTGCCAGTAGTCGAGCGCCTCGGCGACCTTGCCCTGCGCTTCGAACGCCTCGGCCACCGTGGTGTAGCCCGCGCCGGCCATGGGATCGCGCTCGATCACGCCGGACAGCTGACGCCACGCCTCGGTCGTGTTGCCGACCGCGAGCTGCAGCTCACCGAGCATGCGGTCGATCTCGGGGTTCCCCGGATCGATCGCGCGCCACTTCGCGCCCCACGCCATCGCGCGCTCGGTCGCTGCGGTGCGCGCGCTGCCCGTGGACTCGACCGCGAGCTGCTTCGCGGTCACGAGGATCTGCGTCAGCTCGTTGCGCACGGTGGCGATCGAGACCGCCTCGTCGGCGGCGGCGGCCTGCGCTGCCTCGAGGTGCGCGAGCACGTCCGCCGTGCGGCGCTGCTGCTGGGCGAACTGCGCCGCGAGCCGGTGCAGCGCGGCCGTGTCGTACTTCTTGACCAGCTCCTGCACGAGCGACTCGGCGAGCTGCGACATGCCACGCGCGAGCGCGAAGTTCGCGACGAAGATCTTGCGATCGACGTCGTCGCCCGCGAGCTCGATGGCGCGCGTCAACACGGCGTTCGCGTCGGCGGGCATCGCCTGCACGTACACGGCGAGCGCCATCACGTGCTCGTAGCTCGTGCTGGCGAGGACGCGATCGCGCCAGCGTCCCCACAGCAGCTGCCAGCCGGCGTTGCCGCGCCGTGATTGTTGGAGGCCATACGGGCCCGCGCCGAGGAACGGCGGATCTGCGTCGAGATCGAGGTCGTCGATCGCCAGCTGCATCATGTCCGCCGCCTGCTCGTAGGCGCCGCGGTTGTACATCGCGGCGGCCGCGTTCGACCGCGCGACGTTCTTGAACCGACCGACGGCGACGGTGGCCCACGCACGCGCGATGTCCGCCGCCTTCACGTCGTACCGGTTCGTGGTGAGCGTCGCGGCGAGGAGACGGAACTGCAGCGCACGCGTACCGAACGCGACGATCTTGTCGACGGCGAGCGCGGGCTTCGCCGCCGCGAGCAGCGCCGCGATCTCGCGCAGCTGCCACAGCGCGCCGACGGCACCCGTGGTGACCTCGGGCTTCATCCGATCGGGCTGCGGGCTCTTTCCGTACGCGCGACCCGCGACCAAGTAGCGCGCGATCGGCGAGGCCGCGTGCGGAGCGAGCGCGTCGGCGAACTGCTTGTCCGTCGACGACGTGGCGATACCACCGCTCGCGAGTACGACATCGCCGAGCTCGACGCCGCCGTTCGCGCGCAACAGCTCGTACGTCGCGAACTGTCCCGCGCGGTCGCCCGTGGCCGCGAGGCTCGCGAGGTACTGGCGCTGCGCGTGCCGCCATGCCGCGCTGCCCGCGGTCTCCTTCTTCGCGCGATCGACCCAGTACGCGGGAAGGCGCATCGGGAGCTCGACGACCGCGCGCTGCGCATCCGTCGTATGCGCCCACGCGACCGCATCGGAGATCGCCTGGCCGGTGAAGCCGACGGAGACGGCGCCGTCGATCGTCCGTGCGCTGACCGGACCGATCGGCCCCCACGTGATCGAGAGCAGCGACTTGCCCGCGCCATCGCGGATCGCCACCAGGTGATGGTTCGCATCGAGCTCGAGCTCGAACACCACGACCGCCTTCCCACTCGCGTACGACGACAGGGTCACCGTGCGCGGCCCCTTCGCCTTGACCTCGAAGAACCGCGCGTAGTGCGACGGATCCGCGATCCACACCGGCAGGTACGCGAAGGCGAGCGCGATGTCATCGGATGCGATCGCACGCGTGACATCGAGACCGAGCTCCGCATAGCGACGCACAAACGTCGAGCCGTCGAACGATCCGGTCTCGAGGAGATCCGCGTCGGTCGTGCGGCGCCATCCCATGCGATGTGCGGCGTCGACCCCGATCTCGAGATCGCCCCAGCGATACACGCCGGTCGGCAGCGAATCGCGTGCCTTCTCGAGCAGCTTCTTCGCAGCGGCATCGATCGGATGCATCGGCGCTGCGGCCGCATTCTCGAGGACCTCGCGCCACGTGTCGCTCGCATCCGGGAACAGCGCCGGTGCGAACGCGCTGATGTCGTCGAACGCGATGTCCGTCGGATACGTGAAGCGCTGCGCCGTCAACGGCGCGCCGAACGCCATCTTCACGCCGCTCTTGTTGCGCGACCATCCGGTGCCCTTCTGCAGCTCGATCGTCGACACGCGCGTGCGGAGCTGCTGCTGTTCGTCGTCGAACGGATCGCTGATGCTCGCGCGTGTCGACGACAACTTCCCCTCGACGCGGTCGCTCTCCTTTCGCTTCGACGCGACCGGCTTCTCGAAGCGACCGTCTTCACCTTCCGTCGCTTCCGTCATCGGCGCGGCGCCGGCCGTAGGCTGCGCGAGATCGAGCGCGCGTCGCGAGCGCTCACCGGCGACCGCTCCACCACCGCCGCTGCCGGCACCGCGCCGGCCCATGGTCGTGCCGAAGCTGCCCCTGCCGACGCCGAACCCTTGGCCAACGCCGGCCCCCTGTCCGATCGTGCTCTCGAGTCCGAGCACGAGTCCGTTGTCGAGTCCGCCCCAGCCGTCGACATCGCCGTTCGCGAATCCGCCGCTGATATCCATGTTCGCGTATGCGTAAAAGATCTGGAGCGGGGTACGGAACAACTCCGCGTCGGTCGCGACATCGGCGGGCTTGGTCTGCGCCATCGTGACGACGGGGATCGTCGCCGGCATCGCGTACGGAGCCCACGTATCGCCCTGCCCTTTGCGCACGCCGTACTTCGCGTACATCGCATCGTTCTCGAGGACGATGAGCGAAGTGTGGCGCGAGAGGAGGAAGTACTGCTTGCCGAGCTCGACGACTTCCTTGCGGATCGCTTCGTCGCGCTCGTCGCGCACTTGCTGCTCGGTCTTGCAGATCGCCGGAGCCGGCACCGGCAGCGCGCGACCGCGAACGCTCGTCGGTGCAGGCGGTGCCACGCACGGAGGAACGACCACGGGCTCGTGCTTCGCGAGCAAGCGCGCCGCGACGTGGCGATGCGCCCACAACCGTGGCAGGTAGCCCGCGTTCGGCGTACCGGCGTCGAGCGCGATGCGCTGGTGCCACGCCGTGCCGTTCGCGGTGCCCGAGAGCTCGAGCGCCGCGGGGGTGCCGTCACCGGCGAGCTTCGCGACCACCTCGAGCTCTTCACCATCCGCGACCTGCGGCGAGCGGAGATAGAGCGTCGACGGGACGAGCTGACCATTCGCGTCGACGAGGCGCGCGTCGACACCGGTGACGCGCGAGGTGTGCAGCGCCGCCACCAGGTCGAACGCACGCCAACCGAGATCGTCGGCGAGATCCACCGTCGTCGCGTAGCCGCCCGTCGCGGCCGCGAGCGCCTCGAGCGTCTGCGTGTCCGCGCCGTCGCCGACGCCGACGCCGACGAAGTGCGCCTTGCCCGCGAGCTGCGCGCGGAGCGCATCGAGCTGGCGCGGGCCACTCGTGACCACGCCGTCGCCGAGATACACGATCATCGCGTCGTCGGGGTTCACGCCCGCGAGGGCCTTCGTCGCCGCGGCGAGCGCCACCGCGAAGTCCGTCGCGCCGACATCGCCCTCGCCCTTCAATGCATCGCGGAGCTTCCTGCGATCGATATCGAGCACGCGCGTCGGCGCGAGCTTCTCGCGCGCGGTGACGTCGAACGCGATCACCGAGAGCTTGTCCTCTTCATCGAGCTCGCGCACGAACGCATCGACGAGATCCTGCTGCGCGCGGCGCTCCATCGCTCCGCGCGACGCGCTGACGTCGTCGAGGATGACCCACGTCCGCGGGCGATACGCACGCGCCTCCTTCGGCAACTCCGCCGGCGAGCGCACCATCATGTAGCGCGCGCCATCGACGGACTCGGTCGCGACCGATGCCTTCTGCCGCGAATCGCGCACGCGCAGCACCAGCGAGTCGCCGATCGTGTCACCGTTCTTGCGATACGAGACCATCGCGTCCTCGCCTTTGCGCTCGACGGAGATCGCGTGGCTCGTCGACGTGATCTCGCAGTTCGCGCAGCCGCGCACGGTGACATCGAACGCGACGCTTCCGACGGGCGCATCGATCTGCGGCAGCGGCACCGTCAGCGACCAGTCGCCGTACAGCTTCGCGATGCTCTGCGTGTACGCGAGCATCAGCCGCTTCTCCTGGAGCGCGGGCAATGGATACACGCGCAGCGACAGCTTGCCGGTGCCTTCCCACTCGAGCAGCGCGGGATCGACGCGGCGATAGACGAGCTCTTCATAGATCCGCCGCGCGCGCATGCGCTCGACGACGGCCGACTCGGTCAGCTTGCCATCGACGTACATCGCGAGGCGCTGCAGCGCCGCGTCCGACGGGATCGCGAACTTGTACACGCCCTCGAGCGTGCGGTCCTCCGCGTTGAAGAACGTCTGATCCATCGCGACGCGCGCGACCTGATTCTCGATGACGATATCGATGCCGAGCTTCTTGAGCGGCAGCGGATACTCCGCGCCGAACACGCCGTTGCGCACGCCCGGATCGCGAGCGAACAGCGTGCCGTTCCGCAGCGGCGTCACGTCGTGCTCCGCGCGCCGGCGCGCTTGCGCCGCCCACGACACGAGGTGGGAGAGCCGCGGCGCGGGTCCTCGCGTCGGCGGACGACCGGGCTCGGCCACGGCTTGCTCGCCGGCGTGGAGCAGCACGTCGCCGTCCTTCGTCGCGAGCTTCACCTGGCCGCGCACCACGGCGGTCGTGGTGCTCTTGTCACTCGCCTCGACGAGGAAGCGCGTACCGAGCACCTGGATCGTTCCGTGCTGTGTCTCGACGACGAACGTGCCCTTGCCGGGCGCGATGTCGAGCAGCGCAGCACCATCGACACGCACGCGGCGTTCGCCGAGCACCGTGACCTTCGACGAGCCTTCGACGATCCACGACGACCCATCGTCGAGCTTCGTGACGCCCGCGGTGGTCTTCGCGCCGGTCCCGCTGCCGTCGTCGCCGACGAAGCGCGTGACGATGAACGCCGCGGCCGCAGCGGCGGCGAGGCCGAGGCCCACCGCGCGCAGACCGCGCATCGGAGTCGCCTTCGACGCCACCTCGACACCGTGCTTCGCGATCAGCGCCGAACGCATCCGCGCACGCGCGATGTCGGTGAGCTTCGGTGCTTCACCGCCGGACTCGAGGAGCGTCGAGACGTTCTGCTCGAGGACGTCGTCGGACTTGGTGGACTGGTTACTCATGGCGACACCTCCGAGAGGTTGGCGGACAGCGTCGCGAACGTGTCGCGGAACGCTCGTCGCGCGCGTGCGAGAAGAGACTTGGTGGCGTCGACGGAGATGCCGAGCTCGGTCGCGAGCGACTCGAGGCTCTCTCCATCGACATACTTGCGGGTCAGCGCGTTCTTGTATTGCTCGGGCAGATGGGCGACGGCCATGTGCACGAGGTCGCGCGTCTCCGCGCGCTCGAGCACTTCGCCGGGTAACGGCCGCTCCGCCATCGCCGCGAACGTCTGTGCCAGCGTCGCGTCGATGCGCTCCCACGTCGATTGCAGCTCGTCACTGCGCTTGTGCGCGCGCAGGTGATCGCGAATCACGTTGCGCGACAGCACCGTCAGCCACGAGCCGACCGACCCGCGATCGGCGTTGTAGTCGGCTTGTCGCGATAGCGCGATCGCGAACGTCTCTTGGACGACGTCCTCGGCCAGCGTGTGATCGCGACCGACCCGATAGAACACGAACGCGTACAGGCCATCGACGTGGGCGTCGTAGAACCTGCCGATCGCATCCTTGTCTCCGGCCCTCGCAGCGCGCAGATCGGCGCCGGGGCCGGATCGAAAGAGGCGGGCAAGAAAGCTCATAGTGGTACGTGTCAGCGACCCTCCTCGAGGTGTCGCGCCACGTACCGAGAACATCCCATCTCGTCGGGGCGAGCAACGAAATCAGGGGTCTAGAACGTCCCGCCCGCGAGATCGTCGAGATCCGCGGCGCTCCGACATCGAGGGTGCCGAGCAACGATTCGAGCGCGATACTGGTCACATCTTCGTGCGCCAGCCATCGGCAATCCCACTGACGATCGCCATCTCGGCGCTCGTCCACGTGGGCCTGTTCGGCGCCGCGCATTGGCTGCCCGATCCGCCGCGCATCCCGGCCGACACGCCCATCACGATCGAGCTCGTCCCGCCCACGCCGCTATCGGAGGTGGCGATCGCGCCCACGAAACAAGACGATCCCATCGAGGTCGTCTTCATCGATCCGAACGCCATCGATCCAAACCACACCATCGATCAAGAGCGCATCACTCGAGAGCCCGATGAGGCCCCCATCGATCAAGACCTCATCTCGCGTGAGCCCATCGCTCGAACGGCGAGCCCGCCCCGCGCGCCGGCGGCCGCCGTCGTCTCTCCCGATGCCGTCGCGATCACGACGCCCGGCTCGTCCAACTCCGAGCTCGGTTCGTCGAAGCCGTCTCCCGATACCCGCCCCGATGGTCGCAATCCATATTTGGACATGCGCCGTGCACCGAGCCCGCGCATCGCCGTTCGCGGCTGGGACGATCTCGAGAACGTCCCGAAGGGAACCGAGCCGGAGAAGGACATCTCGACCGGAAAGCTCGCGCCCGACGGTGGCGGCACGCACAAGTCGGATCAGGGCGCGTTCGTCGCGAAGGTGAACAAGGACGGCAGCGTGAAGCTCCGGGACAAGCGGAACTTCAACATCCACCTCACGCTGCCCAGCGCCAAGGACATCGGCGACATGTTTCAGGCCTGGTACTACGACCCGAACAAGCCCGTCGGCACGCTCGGTCCGCCGAACGTCCCGAAGCGGCGCGCGAACCTCACGCGCGAGGATGTCTCGGGCGCCGAGCGTCTCGACAACGATGACTCGTCGGTCAACGGCGAGGTTCGTGGCCCGACGAGTCCGAGCGACAGCGGCGGTCTGCCCATCGCCGCCGGCGGCTTCGACATCACCGACGCGTTCATGCGTGGCAGAGGCGTCGATCCGTATGCGAGCAAGAAGCTCGCGTTCCTCGACTCGACGCGCGACGAGCGCGTGCAGATCGGCGCGCGTTACAAGTCGGCGCAGCTCGCGCAGGTCGCGCAGATCGTGAAGAAGAACCTCGCGCGGATCTGGGCCGCCACGAACGATCCGCAACAGCGCAAGCAAGCGCTGTTCGAGATGTGGGACGAGTGCGTCGAGTCGGGCAGCGAAGAAGTCGTCGTCGCCGCGAACACCGCACGCAAGATCATCATTGGGTTCGCGCGCGCGAACTTCCCCGCCGGCAGCGACCACGCGTTCACCGAGGCCGAGATCGCCGCGTGCAATCGCGCGAAGCAATCGCACGCGACATTTTCGCCGTACACGGACTGAAGCGATCCGAGGGTGCTCCGCATCGGAGCACGAGCTGCTCGAACGTGGCGCAGTGCTCCAACACGGAGCATCCGCGTCCACGCGAGCGCGCGAGTTGCGCTGGTCGCGAACGTGCAGCGCGTGGAGGAATATGGACGAACGAAACAGCAAGCGCGATCTCGTGCTCGCGCCAAGCGAGTACGCCTACATGCAAGACGTCACGAAAGGCATCGTGAAGACGTACACCGGTCCGACGGTGATCAACCCGACCGCGCAGGAGCGGCCGGTCGTGTTCGATGCGGACACGAAGCGCTTCGAGCCGTGCGCTCTCGACGAAGCGGTGCAGCAGATCGCGATCGCCCCCGAGGGCTTCTACGTGATCCTGAAGAACCCGTCGACGCGGGGTGATCATCCCGCCGCGGGCGGCGTGTTCCCGTCGCCGGATCTGAACGTCGGACGCAAGATCAACATCACGGGCCCGTGCGCGTTCGCGTTGTGGCCCGGCCAGCTCGTGCAGCTCGTGCAAGGCCACCACCTGCGCAGCAATCAGTACCTGGTCGTGCGCGTGTACAACGAAGACGAAGCGCGCAAGCACTGGGGCCAAGCGGTGGTGAAGCCCGCCGGCGCCGAGACCACCACCGCGCCGATCGTCGCCGCACCCGCGGATCTGTCCGTCGGCAAGCTGCTCATCATCAAGGGCACCGACGTCTCGTTCTACATCCCGCCTACCGGCGTCGGCGTGGTCCCCGAAGAGGGCGGCGCGTGGGTGCGCGAAGCGCTGACGCTCGAGCGTCTCGAGTACTGCATCCTCGTCGATCAGAACGGCAAGAAGCGCTACGAGCGCGGACCACAGGTCGTGTTCCCCGCGCCGACCGAGACGTTCATCACGAGGGATGGCGCGCGCAAGTTCCAAGCGATCGAGCTGACGGAGATCCAGGGTCTCCACGTCAAGGTCATCGCGCCGTACACGGAGGGCGGGAAGTCGTTCCGCGAGGGCGACGAGCTGTTCGTCACCGGTCTCGACACCTCGATCTATTACCCGCGCGAAGAGCACGCGATCGTGCGCTACGACGGCCAGGAGAAGCACTTCGCGGTCGCCGTGCCCGCGGGCGAAGCGCGCTACGTGATGAACCGCAAGACCGGCGAGATCCGCATGGCGCGCGGTCCCGCGATGCTCCTGCCGAATCCGATCGAGGAGATCTTCGTCCGCCGCGTACTCAGCGATCGCGAGTGCGCGACTTGGTATCCGGGCAACGCCGACGTGCTCGCGTACAACCACTCGCTGCGCATGCGCGAGGACTCGCGCGCGCAGTACCCGAAGACCCGCGAGGTCGTGATGGCCACGCGCTACGAGGGCGTGCCGTCGATCAGCGTGTGGACCGGCTACGCCGTGCTGATCGTCGACAAGCAGGGCCGCCGCCGCGTCGAGCAAGGACCGAAGAACTTGCTGCTCGAATACGACGAGCGCCTCGAAGTGATCCAGCTCTCGACCGGCACGCCGAAGACCGACGACCGCCTCGTCGAGACGGTGTTCCTGCGCGTCCTCAACAACAAAGTCAGCGATCGCTGCGTCGTCGAGACCTCGGATCACGTACGCGTGACGCTGTCGTACGCGCTGCAAGCGAGCTTCGAGGGTGAATCGCACGCGTGGTTCGAGGTCGAGAACTACGTGAAGTTTCTGTGCGAGCACGTGCGCAGCGTGCTCAAGGGCAGCGTGAAGAAGCAGTCGATCGAAGCGTTCTACGGCCGCAGCGTCGACGTCATTCGCGACGCGATCCTCGGGGCCGAGATCAAGGACGCCGCGCGCAAGGGCATGAAGCTCGCGCAGAACGGCATGCACGTGACGGACGTCGAGATCCTCGATGTCACGATCGACGACGAAGGCATCGCCGAGCTCCTCGGCGCGGCCCAGCACGAAGCGGTCGAAGCGAACATCCAAGTGCTCCGCGCGATGCGCTCGCTCGATCTCACCGCGAAGCAAGAGTCGATCACCCGTGGCGAGGCCGAAGCACGCGCCGAGACCACGAAGCGCCTCGCGGAGCTCGAGATCGCGGCGACGCACGACAAGCTGCGCGTCGGTATGGCGCAGATCCAAGCCGAGCTCGACAAAGCCCGCGCGCAAGAAGCGGCGTCGATCGCCACGAACGCGATCACCGATGTCGATCACGCGGCCGACCTGGCGCGCAAGAAGGCTGCGGCGGCGCTCGATAGCGAGATCGCGGCGGCAAAGCAGCAGCTCGTGCTCGCGTCGCTCCGCGCGGAGGTCGATGCCGCGGTCGCGCGGTTCGGCGCGGCCCAGGGCGGCTTCAGCGAAGCGCTGCTCGCCCTCGGCAACCACGAGGTCCTCGCGAAGGTCGCCGAAGCGATGTCCGTGCAGTCGTTCGTCGGCGGCAAGACGCTGACCGATGTCATCGACAAGGTGTTCGCCGGCACGCCGCTCGCGGGCGTGATGGACAAGGTGAAGTCGAAGGTCGGCAAGAACGGCCACTCGCTTCCGGCGGGCTGAAGAGCGCGGCGATCTGGACGTGTCGGTGACGGTCGTGCCGTAGCGGTGCTATCAAGCGGCATGCCCGCCACGCCGTTCGACGGTCCCCTGATCGGGGGCCGCTTTCGACTCGGTCCGTCGCTCGGCAAGGGCTCGCAGGGCGACATCTTCCTCGCGCTCGACACGAAGGCGAAGGGTGCCGAGGATCGCGAGGTCGTCGTGAAGCGGCTCCGCCCGTCGGGTGCGTGGAAGTCGTTCGAGCTATTCGAGCGCGAGGCAAAGGTCCTCTCGCAGCTACGTCACGCCGGCGTCCCGCGCCACTACGCGACGATCGAGGAGCCGTCCGGCACGTTCAACCTCGTCATGCAGTACATGCCCGGCGAGGATCTGCGCACGCTGTCCAAGCGCCGCCGGCTGTCGCTGACCGAGCTGCGCGACGTGCTGATCCGCGCTCTCGAGGTTCTCGACTATCTGCACACGCGAGCACCCGCCGTCATTCACCGCGATCTCAAGCCGTCGAACATCGTCCGCGCACCGGACGGCCGGATCGCGCTCGTCGATTTCGGCGGCGTCCTCGACGCTGCGCGCGACAAAGGCGGCTCGACGATCGTCGGCACGTTCGGATACATGGCGCCCGAGCAGCTCCACGGCCAGGCCACGCCCGCGACGGACATCTACGCGCTCGGTGCCACGATCGTCGCGCTCGTCGGCGGCGTCGAGCCCGAGGATGTCCCGCGCAAAGGGCTGCGCATGGATCTCGCGAAGCACCTGCCCTCCGTCGACGAGAAGTTCCGCGCGGTGCTCGCGGCGATGACGGATCCCGATCCGGATAAGCGACCGCAACGCGCGCGCGATGTCGTCGCGCTGCTCGCGAAGACCAAGCTCCCGCGCGAGGAGCGGAGCGAGCGAGACGAGCGTGCGCTGACCACGCGACCCGCGACAGACCTCGCGCCGCGCATGATGTTCAGCGACATCCAGGAGCCGCTCGGCACGGTGCTCCGCCTCGCGGTGCTCGGCTTCGGGTTCGGCGGATGGGTCGCGATGGCGGGAATCCGGCTGTCGTTGGCGCTCGTGATCGGCATCGCGACGATGCTGACGTTTCCGGTCAAGAAGGCGCGCACCACGCTCGGCGGCGTACGCTCCGAGCTCGACGAGATGCTCGTCGAAGGCCAGGGCGGGTTCAGCGATCTGATGCGCGCTGCGAAGGCGCGCCGAAACCGAAAGTAGCCATGAGCGAGCGAGCAAAGCTGATCACGATCCCGTTCTCGCATTACTGCGAAAAGGCGCGCTGGGCGCTCGATGCGTGCCACGTCGCCTACGAGGAAGACGGCCACCTGCCGCTGTTCCACTACGTCGCCCTGCGCGGCAAGAAGACGGTGCCCGTCCTCGTCGCAGGGCGCGAGCGCCTCACCGACTCGACGGACATCGTCGCGTGGGCCGATGCGCGCTCTCCCGGCACGCTGCTACCGGCGGATTCTCGGGCACGCGACGAAGCCCTCGCACTCGAGGATGACTTCGATCGCGTCCTCGGTCCGGCGACGCGCCGCTGGGCGTACTTCCAGCTCCTTCCGCGCCGCGATCTCGAGCACGTGTTGGTGCGCGGGGTTCCGCGCTGGCAGGCGATCGGCCTCCGCCTCACGCGACCGATCGCGGTCGGCATGCTGAAGCGCGGGCTCAAGATCGACGAAGCGGGTGCCGAGCGCTCGCGCCAGAAGATCGAAGTGACGTTCGACGCCATCGACGCGAAGCTGCGCGACGGACGCGAGTACCTCGCGGGCGATCGGTTCTCGATCGCGGACCTGACGTTCGCCGCGCTCGCGTCGCCGATCCTGTTTCCGCGCGAGCACCCGATCGGGCTGCCGCCACCCGAGGAGCTCACGCCGGAGGCGCGGGCGGTGGTGGAGGCGTGGCGCGCGCGTCCGGCGGGTCAGCACGGTCTCGCGATGTACGCGAAGCACCGCCGAGCATGACCAGCGCGACGAGGCCGAGCGGCTGTGCGATCAGCACGAGCAGCGCGACGTAGGTGCCGGCGCGATCGGCAATGAAGCCGACGACAAACGGCAGCGCGAGCCCGAGCGGCGTGAACAGGCTCTGCGCGGCGAGCACGGATCCCGACGCGTCCGGACGTCGCGCGTACGCCTGCGCCGCTGCGAGCGGATAGAGCGGCGCCGCGAACATGCCGACGAGCCCCATCAGCGCGACCGAGAGCCACAGCGCGGGTGCGAGGATCCACGCGACGAACGCGATCGCACACGCGCTCGCGCACGCGAGCAGCATCGCGCGCTCGCTCCGCTTCGCGAGCAAGCGTTCGAGCACGACGAGGCCGATGCCGCCGCCGATCGTCATCGCGAAGATCATCGCGCTCTGCCACTCGATGCCGCCGCCGAGCTGATCGCGGATGTGGATCGTCGCGAACACGACGAGGATCTCGTCGAGCAGATCGCACAGCGCCACGCCGAACAGCCACGCCATCAGCACGCGATCGCGCAATGCCTCGCGCAACGTCGCGAGCAGGCCCGGCGATTCGCCCTCGTCCGCGTTGCCTCCGAGGTTCGTGGGGATCTCGAGGCGCCACAGCATCACCGCGAACAGCGCGATCGCGCAGCCGACGACGACGTGCGCGATCCGCCAGCCGTGCCCCGCGAACGACACGCCGCCGATCACGAGCGGCACGAGGAAGTCGCCCGCGGTCGACAGCAACGTCCAGCGCGCCATCGTTCGCCCGCGCGCGTCCGGGTTGCGATCGACGAGCGTGGCTTGCGCGAGCGAGACCGACGAGCCGATCGCGATCCAGAACACCGAGATCGAGATCGCGAGCACGATCGCATTCGGTGCGAGCGCGACCGCACCGAGCGAGATCGCCATCAGCGTCACGCCGGCACGGAGGAACACCGCACGCGGATAGCGATCCGCGAGCAGGAACACGAACGGCTCGACGACCATCGCGATCGCACCCGGCACGACGAACATGACGATCGCCACAGCCGTGTACGACAGGCCGAATGCTCTCTCGATCTGCGCGGCGCTGCCGTACGGAATCCCGCTCGACAACTCGTCGATCAACGCGAGCGCGAACAGGACCGTCGTCAGCGATGCGATGCGGCCGAGAACGACCGCGACCCGAGGTCAGATTCGTTCGGTGAAGATGCGCATGGAACGATTCTAACCAGCCCGTGCGATCGTTTGTTCCCGGTCTTCTCGTTTCGCCGCACGCAGCGTGAAGATCGCGACCTCGGCCGCCGTGCCCTCGCCAAACCGCCGAGTTACGCCCGAGAATCCGATGCCGGGGGTCACGTATAGCTGCGACGTCGTCTCCCCGTGGCCCACGTCGTACATGCCGCGGCGGAACTTGAGCCCGATGCGCGCCATCAGCCGATCGGTGATGCCCTTCACGTACATCTGGCCGCCGTGCGTGTGGCCGCTCAGCACGAGCTCCGCGCCGCGCGCCGCGATCTTCGGTGCGCGATCGGGCGAGTGACACAGCACGACGCGCGTCATCGTCGACGGTGCACCCGCGAACGCGGCGTCGAGATCGTCGTGGCGCGTGACCGGATCGTCGACGCCGACCATCGCCAGCGGTGCGCCGTTCACCTGCGCGATCGTCGTTTGATTGCGCAGCACTTCATAGCCGTTACCCTCGAGTGCGCTCCGGACTCCGGCGCCCCACACGAAGTAGTCGTGGTTGCCGAGGACGGCGAGCACGCGCGAGGCACGCAGGCCCGACAGCTGATCGCGCGCGCGCTCGACCTCGTCGCGCCGCCAGCAGACATAGTCGCCCGTGAGGAGGATCAAGTCCGGCGTCGCGGCGTTCGCGACATCGATCGCAGCACGGATGTGCGATGGCGGCGTCAGGTTGCCGACGTGAATGTCGGAGAGCTGCGCGATGCGAACCCCCTCGTGGCGCGGATCCAGTCCCGCGATCTTCACCTCGTGCTCGTGGATCCGCGGAGGGACCGGTCGGGCCATGCGAAGCACCTTTGCATCCTCCTCGATCTCCTGCCAGCATGAACAACATGGCAGTGGCGTCTCGCTCCCCGGCAGATGCGCGCGATGCGCGTGTTCCGTGTGCACAGTGTGGAGGTCTCGTTCATCCCATCGCGGGCCGCTGCAAGCACTGCAAGGCCGACCTCGCGGCCGCGCGCACCGCTCGCGCGCCAGCGCTTGCCGTGTTGCCGCCCCTCGCCAATTCGACGAACGCACCCGCGCCTGCGAAGCCATTGCCGCAGATTGCCGCGCCCGCTCCCCTCGCCGTCCCGCCTACCGCGGAGACGCTGGTCGGCGCCACGCCTGTCGCGATGGCGAGCGCGGTGCCGCCGATCGTCGTCGCGCCGATGCCCGCGCGCGAAGCGTACAACCCGATGCCCGATGGGCGTCCGATCCTCCCGCCGCGTCCCACCGGCCGCATGCGTGCACGCGATGACGAGCGCGGCTGGCTCGCGCGCAACTGGCCCGTGTGCGTCATCGTGCTCGCGTCGATCGCGATCATCCTCGCGGTGATCCTGATGGTGTGGCCGAAGAAGGACGCCGTCGACGTGGGCACGCGCAACGGTGCGGCCGGTCCTGCCCCCGAGCGCATGGAGACCAACCCGCTTCCGCCGCCGAGCTCGGATCCCTGGCAAAACGGGCAACCGCCGTCGCCCGATCCACAGCCAGCACCGACGCCGCCCCCCGATCCCGATCCGGACACCACGCTGATCGATCCGAACGATCCGTTCAAGGATCCGTTCAATAGCGGCGGCGGTCTCGCTGCTCGGGATCAGATCGGGATGACGCTGCTCGGCAACATCGCGAACCGCCTCTGCGACAAGGCGAAGACCTGCAGCGATCCGACGGTGGCGTCGATGTGCTCGGCCGTCACCACCTTTCCCGTGAGTCCGATTCCATCGAGCTGTCCACAGGCCAAGCGCTGCCTGGAGATGATCGATCAGATCGACGTCTGTGACGGTGCCCTGAACGGCGGCCTCGGCGGACCGAACTTCCCACAGCTCATGATGAAGACGTCCGACTGCATGGACGCGCTCACGCACTGCTGAGCGGACGCCGCTGGGCTAGCATGCCCGCGTGAACATCCCGTTCGAAGTGTTTCGCGATCCGTCCGCGATGCGCGCGCGCGTCGAGGATCTCCGCCGCGATGGTCGCCGCGTCGCCGTCGTGCCGACGATGGGCGCGCTCCACGAAGGCCACCTCGCGCTCGTGCGTCACGCGCGGGCCCGCGCCGACGTCGTCATCCTGACGATCTTCGTGAACCCGACGCAGTTCGGGCCCAAGGAGGATCTCTCGCGCTACCCGCGGGATGAAGAGGGAGACCTCGCGAAGGCACGGCCCGCGGGCATCGACCTCGCGTTCTGCCCGCATCCCGACGCGATGTACAAACCCGGCGCACAGACCTACGTCGAGGTCCGCGAGCTGCAGAAGCCGCTGTGTGGCGCGAGCCGCCCGGGCCACTTCGCGGGAGTCGCGACCGTGGTCTCGAAGTTGTTTCACATCACGAAGCCACACCTCGCGGTGTTCGGCGAGAAGGACTATCAGCAGCTCGCGATCATCCGGCGCATGGTTCGCGATCTCGACTTCGATGTCGTCATCGAGAGCGTGCCGATCGTCCGAGAAGCGGACGGCCTCGCACTCTCGTCGCGCAACGCGTATCTCTCGACGGAGCAGCGCGCCGCTGCGTTGTCACTCTCGCGCGGACTCGCCGCCGCACAGGCCGCGTTCACCGCCGGCGAACGCGACCCGAAGGCGCTCGTCGCCGCCGCGCGCGCTCCGATCGAAGCCGAGCCCCTCGCGCGTGTCGATTACGTCGAGCTGCGCGATGCCGACGAGCTGACGGACCTCGTGCACGTCGAGCGCACGGCCGTGCTCGCGATCGCGGCATTCGTAGGCACCACGCGGCTGATCGACAATCGCGTGCTGTCCGCGTAACAGCCGCTGACACGAGATTCGGGGAATGCAACCGATCGCTATAGTGGTCTGTCGTAGCATCACCTCATGAAACGGAGACTCGGGGTTGGAGTCGGGCTCGCCGTCGTGGTGCTCGCGGTGTTGCTGTGGCGCTGCCGCGGCACCGACGGTGCGCACTCGGCGGAACACAAAGGATCCGCGACGACCGAACGAGTCGCGAGCACATCGACGATCGGCGTGACGCCGTCGGCGAAGATCGATCCGCGCACGCAAGCCAAGGGATCGATCTCCGGAACGGTGCGCGACACGAGCGGAAAGCCGATCGCGGGAGCGACGGTCTGCGCGTCGCTGTACTCCGACGAGCTCCCACCCGACTTCTGGGAAGAGTCTCCGTGCAAGACCGCCGATGCGAATGGCGCATATGAATGGAAGGACCTGTTCGTCGCGAGCTATCACGTGTGGGCGAGCGCGCGCGGATTTCGGTTCGACTATCACTATCCGAAAGGGCCGCGCGAAAAGACGACGTTCAAGCTCGGCGCGGGCGAGCACAAGAAGAACGTCGACATCACGCTGCGCGCCGGTGGCGTCGAGATCACCGGCATCGTCAACGACATCAGCGGCGGGCCGATCGCGCATGCGCGCGTGCGCGCCTCGATGGGCATGTGGGGCGAAGGTGGCGTCTCGCCACCCGCGGAGACCGACGACAAAGGCGCGTTCTCGCTGTGGGTGCCGCAGGGCAACGTGCAGGTCACCGCGCGCGCGGATGGCTACGCGGCGGGTTCGCAGCGCGGCCGGGCGCCGGGGACGTTCGAGGTGCTGCTCACACCGGAGAGCTCGCTGTCGGGCATCGTGATCGACGCGCGAACGGAGAAGCCGATCGAAGGTGCGGACGTCAACGTCGAGCGCAGCGAGTGGGAGGGCTTCCTCGACTTCTCGCAGAAGCGCACCGACGAGAAGGGCGCGTTCCGCATCGATGGCCTGTCGCCGGGTCGGTTCACGGCGATCGTGCACGGCGAGAAGGGCTACGGCCGCTCCGAGGGCTCGGTGCTCGTCGGACTCGGACAGCACGTCACCGGCGTGATCGTGCGCGTGTTCCCGACGACACGCGTGGTCGGCAAGGTCGTCACGAGTGACACGAAGGAGCTGTGCAAAGAGGCCGGCATCTCGATGCGCGACGAGGACCACGATCGCTGGGCGAGCGGTAGCGCCGACGACAGCGGAACGATCACCGTCTACGGCGTGCTCCCCGGCACGTACAAGGTCAACACGTGGTGCCCGAAGAAGCTCGGTCGCGACGAGTACCCGCCGATCGTCGTCGCCGACAAAGACATCACCGGCCTCGTCTGGGAAGTCGACGACGCCGCGGTGGTCACCGGCAAGGTCACGACGAAGAGCGGCGCGCCGGTCGCCGACGCGAACATCGACGCGCAGATCACCGGCGGCGCCGCGCGCGCGAAGCAGGACTGGAACAACGATCGCACCGACCCCGACGGCAACTACGAGATGCGCGGGCTCAAGACCGCGACCTACAAGCTCGACGTCAACACCGAAGCGGGTGTCGCCGAGCGCGATGGCTACAAGGTCGAGACCAAAGCCGGCACCGTCGTCACGAAGAACATCGTCCTCGACGACGGTGGCACGCTGACGGGCACCGTCGTCGACGAGCAAGGGAAGCCGGTCGCGAACGTCTCGATCAACGCGACCGCGATGACCGAGGGCTCGTTCATGTTCTGGGGGCAAGCGCCGAACAAGTCCGACGCCTCCGGTGCCTTCACCATCACCGGTCTGCGTCCCGGCGACTATCGCGTCACCGCCTCGCGCGGATGGTTCGATAGCCTGCGCAAGCCGGGTACGAACGACGATTCGCGACAGGGCGAGAAGACGACGATCGAAGCCGGCAAGACCGCGACGGTGAAGCTCGTCGTCGAATCGCAGTCCGGAACGATCAAAGGCGTGGTCCTCGATGCCGATGGCAAGCCTGTGTCCGATGCGTTCATCTCGAAGGCGCGCGAGTCCGACGCCGCGGGTGCGAACGAATCGCAGGTCCACGGAACGCGCGGCTGGGGCTGGGGCGAAGGCGAGAAGCCGGTGCTCACCGGCATGGATGGATCGTTCGCGCTGACCGCGCTCGCGCCCGGCAAGTACACGCTGCGCGCGTATCGCAAAGGCGGCGGCGAGGCGCTGCTCGAGCACGTAGCGATCGGGACCACGAACGCGAAGCTGCAGATCAAGCTCACGGGCTCGATCGACGGCACCGTGAAGGTGACCGGTGGTCCGCTCCCCGAGGAGATCGAGGTCAAGGTCGAGGATCTCAAGACCGGCTTCGAGCGCGGCGAGCGGTTCTATCGCACCGACGGCCACTTCGTGATCCACGATCTGCCCGCGGGCCACTTCCACCTCAACGCGAGCGCCGCCGGTGGACAAGCGAAGATCGAGATCGATCTCGCGAACGGCGAGCAGAAGACCGGTGTGACGCTGACCCTCGAACAGCTCGTCACGCTCACCGGTCGCGTCGTCGACTTCGTGTCCAAGGCTCCGGTCGCCGGCATCCGCGTCTACGCGCAGATCGCGCAGGGCGGATCGTTCTCGTTCCGCTGGTCCGACGACATGGACAACACGTCGGACGAGACGGGCCGGTTCACGGTCAAGAAGGTGCCGCGCGGAAAGCTCTCGATTCAGGGCATGGCCAAGGAGTGGAAGGACAGCGACTACTCGTGGTTCCGCATCGTGCGCGACGTGACCGCGACGAAGGAGTCGAGCATCGACATCGGCGATGTCGGCGTGATCAAGAAGCGGATCAAGAACGGCGAGCCCGCGGGCGAGATGGGCTTGCACTTCAAAGAGCAGCCACCGGACACGCAGCCCGAGGATCAGGAGATCCGCGTCAGCTTCATCGAGCCCGATGGTCCCGCCGCGAAGACCGACATCAAGGTCGGCGACGTGATCGTCTCCGTCGATGGCGTCGACGTGCGCGGCATCAACGGCATGCACGGGTGGACGCTGATGCAAGCACCGCCCGGAACGAAGCTCGTGCTCGGCCTGGTCCGCGGCACGTCGACACCCGTCTCGGTCACCCTTACCCTCGCGCCACCCTCATGAAGAAACGCCTTCCATGGATCGCCGCGCTCGTCCTCGCGGTGATCGCGCTCGTCGTCTGGCGCTCGCGCGCGGGCTCCGAGGACGCCACGCCCTCCTCGCCCGTGGCGAAGGCGACCGAGCGCGGCTCGAGCGCCTCCGGTTCTGCGCGCGTCGTGAGCGCCACCCCGCGACCCGATCCGAAGACGCTGGGCCGCGGCTCGCTCTCCGGCACGATCACCGTCGACGACGAGACGAAGGCGACGATCGCCGGTGCGCAGGTCTGCGCCTACGGCACGTCGAACTTCCTCGCGACCGACCTGCTGCGCCAGCCGACCTGCGTCACCACGGACGCGCAAGGGCACTACACGATCGCGAACCTACTCCCCGCCGCCTATCGCGTCGGTGCGAACGCGAAGACCTATCGCCCCGCGGTCTATCACCCGAATGGGGATCGCAAGCGCGATGCGGTGCACCTCGCGGCGAACGAAGCGAAGACCGGCATCGATCTCGCGCTGCGCAGCGGCGGTGTCGAGATCACCGGCACGGTCCTCGATCTCACCGGCGGCGTCGTCGCGCACGCGCGGGTGTGGTCCGGGGAGAACGGTGATCGCGTGCTCGGCTCGACGGAGAGCGACGACAAGGGCCGGTTCTCGATGTGGGTCTCGCCCGACTACACGACGATCCACGCGACCGCCGATGGATACGATGACAGCGAGGAGTGGATCGATCCACCCGCGAAGGACATCGAGCTGATCCTCACGCCCGAGTCGACGATCGCCGGCACCGTCATCGACGCGGCGAGCGGCCAGCCCGTCGAAGGCGCGCGCGTCCAGCTCGGCGATTGGAACGGCTCCGACTCCACGTTCAGCGACGCGCAGGGCAAGTTCCGCCTCGGCAAGCTCGCGCCGAGCCGCTACGTGATCTACGCGCGAACGGATCACTCGTACGGACGCACCGACGGCTCGTCGCTCGTCGGCCTGGGCCAGAACGTCGACGACGTCGTCGTGAAGCTGTTTCCCGCGGTGCGCATCACCGGCAAGGTGATGATCTCGACGACGAAGCAGCCATGCCTCGAGCCCGAGGTCGGCATGAACGACACGAAGGCCGAGCGCTACATCCGATTCCGCCGCAATCCCGACGGGACGCTGTGGGCCGAAGGCGTCCTGCCCGGCGACTACGAGCCATCGATCAACTGCGAGGGCTATCAAGCACGCGACAAGTACGATCGCATCGTCGTCACCACGAAGGACATCACCGACCTCGTCTGGGAGGTCGATGCCGGCGCGACGATCCGCGGCAAGGTGCTCGCGCGATCCGGCAAGCCGATCGAAGACGCGAACATCTGGGCGCGCACCACCGGCGGCGCCGCGCGCGCTCGCACGGGCTGGGGCGGCGACGAGTCCGGACGCGATGGCAGCTACGCGCTCGAAGGGCTCAAGCCCGGCACGTACAAGCTCGAGGTCTCGAGCGACAAGGGCGCGGGCCCCAAAGACGGCTACAAGGTCGAGGTCACCGCCGGCGCGACGATCGAAAAGGATCTGATCCTCGACGATGTCGGCTCGATCAAGGGCGTCGTCGTCGACGCCAACGGTGCGCCGGTCACCAAGATCAACGCGAGCGCATACCTCGTCGGCGGAGGCGGTCGCGGGTGGGCGAATCGCGAAGTCGATGACAACGGCGCGTTCACGCTCGAGGGCCTGCGCCCCGGCGAGTACCGCGTGAACGCGCAGCGCGGCTGGAGCGACGCGCTGAAGAAGCCGGGCACCACCGACGATGCGAAGAAGGGCGAGAAGGTCGTGGTCAAACCGAACCAGACCGCGACGGTGCGGCTCGTGGTCGAAGCGCTGTCCGGAAAGATCAAAGGCACGGTCGTCGACACCGCGAACCAACCCGTGACCGACGCGTTCATCTCGGCGGTCCGCGAGTCGGACGCGGCAGGCGCAGCGAAGTCGGTCGTCAGCGAGTCGCGCTGGCAGTGGGACGAGAAGCCCGTGCTCACCGGCGTCGACGGCACGTTCGTCGTCGAGAAGCTCGCACCCGGAAACTACACCGTGCGCGCGTATCGCCGCGGCGGTGGTGAAGCCGTCACCGAGCACGTGCCGGTCGACGGGACCGCGAAGCTCCAGATCAAAGCAACGGGATCGATCCGTGGCGTCGCGAAGCTCGCCGCCGGCGACAAGGCCTCGCTCGCCGAGCTCGAGCTCACCGTCCAGGATCGCAAGACGGGCTTCTGGCGCGACGAGGGCTTCTACATGACGGACGGCCGCTTCGCGATCGAAGACCTGCCCAAGGGCGAGTTCGATCTCACCGCGAAGGTCCCCGGCTCGACGAAGACGATGCAGATCACGCTCGCCGAAGGCGAAGAGAAGTCCGGCGTCACGATCGAGCTCGAAGGTTCGGTCACCCTCAAGGGCCGGCTCGTCGAGTACGGCACCACCAAACCGGTGGCCGGCGTTCGCATGATGGCGACGCCGATCATCGGCAGCGGCGGCTACAGCTGGGGCAACGACGACGAGCCGAACATCACCGACGACAGCGGCGCCTTCGTCATCGAGCGCGCCCCCCGCGGCCGCATCCACGTACGCGGCTTCCCCAAGGACTGGAACGACAGCGACTACAGCATGCTCGACGTGGTGCGTACGCCTTCGCCCGACGGCGACCTCGGCGACGTTCCGATCATGAAGAAGCGCGTGAAGCGCGGTGACGCCGTGGGCGAGCTCGGCATCCACTTCGCCGATCAACCCGAGGAGACGCTCCCCGACGAGCGCGAGCTCAAGGTCAGCTGGATCGATCCGAACGGCCCCGCCGGAAAGGTCGACATCAAGGTCGGTGACATCGTCACCACGATCGACGGCGTCGACGTGGCGGGCGCGAACAACTCCAACTCGTGGGGGCTCATGCGCGCCCCACCCGGCACGAAGCTCGCGCTCGGTCTCGCGCGTGGCACTAGTGTGACGATCGTCCTCGCGCCTCCCTGAGGACATCGTGCGATGATGCGTGCATGAAGATCGGCAGTCTCGTGGTCCTCGGGTTGTGCGCGTGTGGCGAGGTGACGGATCCGAACAAGCTCCCCGATGCGCCCCTCCAGCAGGATGGCTCGAACGGTGACGCGGATATCGATGCGCCCCCGGTCGACGCCCCACCACCGCGCTGCGATCCGTCCAAGCCGTTCGGCGCACCGACCCCAGTCACGCAGCTGAACAGCAACGCGCAAGACCTCGCGCCGTGGCTCACCGCGGACGAGCTGACCGTGTACTTCGCGAGCACGCGCGCCGGCGGCGTCGGCGGCTTCGACATCTACACCGCCACGCGTGCCTCTCGTTCGGACGTGTGGGGCGCACCCGCTCTCGTCGCCGGCGTGAACACGATCAACAACGAGATGCGCCCCACGCTGACGGGTGACGGCCTCACGATGTACGCGGAGCAAGAGACCAACGGCGGTCCGACGCGCCAGATCGCGGTTGCCACGCGGTCATCGACGAGCGCGAGCTTCAGCGCGCTGTCACAGGTCGCCGCGCTCAACGATGCCGATATCGACGCGAGCCCCTACGTGCTGCCCGACCACAGCGCGCTGTACATGACGTCGCGACGCGGCGGCGCGAACAACATCCAGGTCTACCGCGCGACCCGGACGAACAGCGTGTTCGGCACGCCGGCGCTCGTGGCCGGCACCATGCTCGACGTGTTCGACGACCACATCTCCGTCGCGCTCACGCCCGACGAGCTCACGTTGTACTTCGCCAGCAGCCGCACCGGTGGCCTCGGCGGCATCGATGTGTGGGTCGCGACGCGCACGTCGCTCGCCCTCGGCTTCGGGACACCGGCGGCGGTGACTGCGGTCAACGGTGCTAACAACGACACGCCGTTCTGGATCTCCGCCGACAACTGCGTGATGTACATGACGCAGATCGTCGGTACGACGGCGGCGTTCAACCGGATCTTCGTCGCGACGAAGCCACTGTGAGATAGTCAGCGCATGCGGTTTGGCGGCTTCGTTCTCGTGTTGTCGTGTGCGTGTGGTGAGGTCTCGGATCCGAACAAGCTTCCCGATGCGCCCGTGCAGCAGGACGGCTCGAACGGTGACGCGGACATCGATGGGCCGCCGGTCGACGCACCGCCACCGCGTTGCGATCCGGCCAAGCCGTTCGGTACTCCAACTCCGGTCGTCGCGTTGAACAGCCCTGCCAACGATCTCGCACCTGCCCTGTCACCCGACGAGCTCACCCTCACGTTCCACAGCGCGCGCACCGGTGGGCTCGGTGGTGTCGATGCGTATATCTCGACCCGAGCATCGACGAGCGATCCGTGGGGAGCACCATCGCTGATCGCCGGCGTCAACACGACGGGCAACGATGGTCGCCCGCACATGACGGCCGATCAGCTCACGATCTACTTCGAGTACCAGGTCAACGCGAACGGGACCTACGACGTCGTGTCGTCGACCCGCGCGTCGACCGCCGTCGCCTTCAACGCCCCGACCGCCGTAGGCCCCGTCAACACCACCAGTGACGACACCGCGCCGTATGTCCTCCCGGATCATTCGGCGATGTACCTCGTGAACACGCGGATGCTGTATCGAGCCGCACGTACGGGAACGACGTGGGGTGCCCCCGTGCTCGTTTCGGGAACGAATCTACAGTCCGGCGACTTCGACTATCCGGTCGCGACGCCCGACGAGCTCACGATCTACTTTTCGTCGTCTCGCTCGCCAACGGTCGGAGCGAGCGACATCTGGGTGGCTACTCGCGCGAACGTCGTCACGGGATTCAGCGCACCGGTCAGCGTCGCTGCGCTGAACACGGCCGCGTCCGAGACGCCGGGCTGGGTCTCTGCCGACAACTGCGTGATGTACTTCGCGCGGGACGTCGGCGCTGTTGGCGCCGCGGCGAACTACAACATCTTCCGTACCGAGAAGCCGCTCTAAGCAGCGCGGGCGATCGTCGACAACTTGGCCGCGAGGCCCTGGCGATAAAAGCGGCGCAGCTCGGCGAGCATTTCGGGAATACGTCGACGGGCGACGAACGTCTCCTCGAGATACTCCGCGTAGCGATTCGCGTTGTCGTTCGCCGCGCGATAGCGATCGTGCTCGTCGTCGTCGAGGTCCGGATCGTACGCGGCGTCGTCGAACAGCCGGCGGCGCAGCGTCGTCGACATCGCGACCTCGGGCTCGGTCGTCAACAAGCAGGTGACGTACTTGTCGACCTCGGCTTGCAGCTCGAGCTCGAGCTGGCTGACCGGTCGCTCCGCGCGCGCGCAGCAGACCGTGTAGATGAAGTGCGAGACGCCCTCGATCGCGAGCAGGAAGTCGCCGAGGTTGTGATCGCCGAGGCGATGCGACGGATCGTGCGAGGCGAGGTTCGAGATCACACTCGGCTCGAGATAGAGCGCCACGTTCAGCTCGCCATCGGCTTCCACCACGAGCAGCTGCTCGCGTGCGCGCCGTGCGTGGACGAGCTCGTCGCGATATTCGGTGCCGACGACGAAGTCGCCGACGGCGCATCCGGTGTCCACGCGATACAGCGCCTCGAGGCCGCGCTGGACGCGGGTCAGCGTGCAGCGTGATCGATGGGGCACTACTGCAGGCCCTTGGTCGGGTCGACGATCAGGCCGGCGGCCTTGAGCTTCTTCTCGATCCAATCCTCGCGCGTGCGCAGCCACACTTCGTAGAGCTTGCCGATGTCGGTCGTGCCGTTGAGCTCCGCGATCGTCGTCCGCTTGCGAACCTCGGCGAGCACGTCGACGAAGCGCGGAAACTTGGCCGCGAGCTCTTCATAGATCTTGCTGATCGACTTGCCCGCACCGAAGCTACGCGCGAGCTGGAGATAGGCGTTCTGGCCGAGGCCGATGTAGTAGTCGGCGTCGACGAGCGAGCGATTGAGCGACTCGGCGAAAAAGCCGGCGACGTAGAGCGACGTGTCGCCGACCTGCTTGAGGTTGCGTACACGCTCCGCGGCGTCTCCGGAGTTCTGCGCGAGCTTGAGCCCCAGGGGTTCGTCGGTCAGGCGGGCTTTGGTGAAGTCACCGAGGAGCCCGACCAGGTACCAACTCGCAGGTTCCGAGGCATCGAGATCGACCGCCGAAAGGGCGTCGGTCACCACCTCGTGGAAGTACTCGTCCACAGATGCAGCCAACGTAACGTCCATGTTTCGATCTTCTGCCAGTTCGAGGCCAATGCAAGAACCCTACAAATGATTGGGGGTTAGCGACTCGACGTCATTCGTCCCTGCGGAAAACGCCGGCGGTTTTGACACTCGAGCCCCACTCGCACGGTCAGGGTTCAAGTCGCGAGCAAATTCGGCCGGGTAGCCCTTGCGCAGAACCGCGTCGGATCTTAAGAAGGCGGCCGTTAGCAGTCGGCACGGTCGAGTGCTAACAAAGTTCGCAATCTCTCGGAAACACAGCGAGGAGTGACAAGTCATGAACGTCCGCCCCCTTCAGGATCGCATCCTGGTTCGTCGCGTCGAAGAGGTCGAGAAGACCCGCGGCGGCATCATCATCCCCGACTCTGCCAAGGAGCGTCCGCTCGAAGGCAAGGTCGTCGCTGTCGGTAACGGTAAGCGCCTCGAGGACGGCACGCTCGTCGCGCTCGACGTGAAGGCGGGCGACCGCGTTCTGTTCGGCAAGTACGCCGGCACCGAGATCAAGGTGGACGGCGTGGAGCACATCATCATCCGCGAGGACGAAGTCCTCGGCGTACTCGAGAGCTAAGGAGAACCAGTCATGGCCGCTAAAGACATTATTTTCGACGAGAAGGCTCGTAACCGCGTTCTCACTGGCGTCGACACGCTCGCGAACGCCGTCAAGGTCACCCTCGGCCCGCGCGGTCGTAACGTCGTGATCGAGAAGTCGTGGGGCGCTCCCACGGTCACCAAGGACGGCGTCACCGTCGCCAAGGAGATCGAGCTCGAGAACAAGTTCGAGAACATGGGCGCGCAGATGGTCAAGGAAGTCGCTTCCAAGACCTCGGACAACGCCGGCGACGGCACGACCACCGCCACGGTGCTCGCGCAGTCGATCTATCGCGAGGGCTCGAAGCTCGTCGCGGCCGGTCACAACCCGATGGAGCTCAAGCGCGGCATCGACACCGCCGTCGCCGCCGTCATCGAGATGCTGAAGAAGATCTCGACGCCGACGAAGGGCAAGGAAGACATCGCGCAGGTCGGCACGATCAGCGCGAACGGCGATGCCGAGATCGGCAACATGATCGCCGA
>JBGARE010000036.1:0-106400 GCA_044230415.1 Kofleriaceae bacterium | reverse complement strand
CTGAATTCACCCCCGTGCCCCAGTGCGAGTAGTCGTCGCCCGTCGCCAAGATCGGCTTCGTACCGTAGGCCTGACAGCCGAATCCGCTGCAGTCCTTCGGAAAGTTCGGCGCGGCTCCGAGGCTCGCCTCTTCGAGCTCGCGAAGCATGGTGCGCGCGCCGTGTCCCGTCTCGTGGCCAGTGCCATCACACGTCGGCAACTCGAGCTCGAGCTGGAAGTGATTCGTCGTGACGCTGCCAGCATCGCCGTGGAGCAAGTAGCCTTCGTGCGCGCCCGTTCCGAGCGAGAGATTGGCGAGGTGATTTCCCGGGTGCGCGTGTGTGTCGGCGAATCCCCACAACGGCTGATTCGCGCCCTCGACGTCGGTGGGAATCACGTTCGTCGTCTCGATGTGATCGACATTGATGTGGCCCCACGGGCCCGACGAGTTGTCGGCGATCACGATCCGCCCGGTCCGCCCGAGGAGTCCGGTCGCCGCGTCGGTGCGAAAGCCATCGCGGAACACGAGCTCCGAGCACCGCCCCGTGCGCGCCTTCGCCTCGCCGGTGTCCGCACCGAAAGCGCGCAGCCAGAACCCGGGGATCGTGATGCAGGTCTGCCCGCCCCCGCGGCGCGGACCGCACGCACGGACCTCGGGTTGCCACACCTGGAGCTCGACGAAGACCTTGTCGATCTCGCAGCCGCCGCCGATCAAGAACGAGACGTAGTTGCGATCGATGATGAACGACGGTGACGTCGCGGTTCCCTTCGGCGCATCACCCTGCGTGGTACTCCACGTCGCCGCGACCGTCGGGCGGTTCTCGAACGTGCCGATCCAATGCGTTCCCTGATGGCCGATCGGATACGGGACATTCCAGTAGTCACCACCGACCCCACTCAGGTCTTGAAAGACCGACGCTCCCGGGGTGGCCGGGCTGCTTTGCCACTGCACGACGCGAGCAGCGGCGACGTTGTCACCGACGGTGGGCTGACTCGTGAACGCGTCGCCCGCCATCGCGAAGGTGCCGGACATGGCGTAGCCGGGCTCGAAGTCCCAACACTGCGAGACCGGTGGAGGCTGGCACTGGGACGCGTCGTACTGGAGGCACGACCAGTAATCGCTGAGCGCGTACAACGCTTCGAAGCAACTCTGCACCTTCATCGCGGTCTCCGCGTGGGCAACCCCACCGGTTACCAGCACGACACACAGGACGAGACGGTTCCTCATGCCGCTCGGAGTAGGCAGCCACGATCCGTCGCACCGAAATCGACCGGTAGTAGGATGCCGGCGTGCGCTACATCGCCCTCTCCGCTGCGATCGCGATCGGCGCGTGCGGGCGCGTGAGCTTCGACCCGCTCGGCGGCGGCGATGGCGGTGGGAGCACGGCCGGCGATGGTGGTAGCGGAAGTGGCGGCGATGGCGGTGGCGGAACGGATAGCAGCCTCGCCTGCACGAACACCGACCCCTCGACGACATTCCCGGGCGGTATTCCGTGCGCGAACTGGGGCGGCAACGCTGCCTTCAACAACGCAGGACTCTCGGAGAGCTCGGGGACGCTGATCATCACGCCGAATGCGAGCTCCGCGGGTGCCAGCGGTCGCTGTCAGCGAGACAATGTCGCGATCAGCGCGTCCGGAGCGTTTGTCGAGGTCAGCCAGGTGCTCGCGGGCACCTCCTCGACGACGCGACTCGAGGCCGTGTGGGGCGGCCAGGTCTACTTCATCGGCACGGAGAACAACGGAATGCGCGCGGGCAACGTGACCCAGGGAGTCACGTTTACAGGCGGCGCCGTACAGCGGTGGTGGCGCATCCGGCCCACGAACGGCGAGGTGCACTTCGAGTACAGTCCGGACGGGATGGCGTGGACGGACTTCGCATTGATCGGCGGTATTCCGACGGGGATGGCGAGCCTGCGCGTCGTCGCGACCACACCGAACGCGGAGGCGGCCGCCGGCGCCGCACGGTTCGAGAGCGTGAACGTGTGTCCATGACCGAATCACATCGGGCAGGGAGAGCGACACGACGGGTCACGCCACGGCTCCCGGTGTTGTTCTCGATCGTGCTCGCCCTCGCGATCTCGGCCTGCGGGGACGACGGTGTATTGATGCTGGATGCTGCCGTCGTCGACGCCCCCGATGCGTTCGTGCATCCGATCGTCGGCGTCTGGGAGCGACAGCCATTTCGCGGAAATGGTCCGGCTCCGGTCGTGACCTTCGAGGCGAGCGGGCGATATCGCTATGACCAGGACGTCGGCACGTGGAGCATCACGGGTACGCATCTCACGACCCAACGAACACGAGCTGCGAAGGCCACGTCGCCGTTCTACCTGTCCGACGACCACGCGACGCTGATGACGAGTGCGTTCACGCCGACCACGGCGACGGATGGGTTGGTGGGATCGTGGGCGAGCGATTTCACGTACGACGACGGCCGGCACACCGAGACGACGTTCGAGTTTCGCGCCGACAACTCGCTGACCTGGACCGAGACCAGCAACGGCATGCCGCGGATCAGCGAAGGCACGTGGCAGTTGTTTGGCGACAGCATCGAGATCATGTCGACGCTCGGTACGACCGATGTTCGCGTCGGAATGCGGCTGATCCCGAACGTCACGATCGGCGACGGACTGCTCGTGCGCATCGATCAGTAGGTCAGTAGCTCGTCGGAACGGCGGCCGCGCCGTCGCATTCGCAGATGTAGCGGCGGCCCGAGTCGCAGTCCTGCGCGACGAGCTGCGTCGTCAGGCCGTCGATGAAGATGCAGTCATCGGTGTCCGGCTCGCCGAGGCCCCACGGCAGGTAGGTCTGGATGCCGCCGGTCACGGTGCGATAGGTGCCCTCGACGACGCGATCGGTGACGCCGATCCAGATGTTCTGCGTGATCAGCGCCGTGTACATCGCGGTGAGCTCGCTCGCATTGTCCGGGATCGCGAGGTGGTGACCGTCTGCTTCGCACGCGGCTTCGGCCTCGTCCCACTCGCGCGAGTTGTTGATCACGCGATAGCGCGAGTTGTTCTGCACGCCGACGAGCACCATGTAGTTCGCCGGGCACGACAGCGACGAGGCATCGGCGCCGTCGCTCGCACCATCGCGTGCGGCGTCGCCGGGGGGTGCGTCGTCGCCCGCGATGTCATCACCGCCCTCGACGCGATCGAAGCCGAGGCGGCACGCCGCGAGGCACACGACCAGGAGGATCCGATGCACGTCGATCACGGTAACGCGAACCGTGTCGCGGGCGGCATACAATCTGCGGTGAATGGCAGACGAGATCGACGAGCTATTGCGGATGTCCCTGGTCGCGGCAACCGACTCCGACCGCGCCGACATCGGTGCAAGGATTGCGCGGACTCCGGATGTGATCGCGAAGATCAACGCGCGGTTGCGATCGCTGGAGTGGGAGACGCGGCGCATCGCGATGCACTTCACGTCGAGGCTCGCGCCGCCGCCCGTCGAGCTCGCGCCGGCGATCGTCTCGACCCTGTACTCGCCGTTGTCCGAGGATCCGTTCGGTGAGGAGACGGTGCTCGGCCTGGTGATCGCGGGTGCGATCGCCGCGCAGATGACCACGCATCGCAGGGTGATCGAAAAACGGCTCGGCTGGATCCAGCGCGCGATCGAGCTCGGTGACAGCGAGGTCTCCGACCATCCCGGCGAGCCCACGCAGTTCGACGGGTTCCGCGATCGCGCGAACATCGTTCTGCGGCTCGCACGCGACACGCTCGCGAAGATCGACGCCGCGATCGGGGCGGAGCACACGAAGTACGAGGCGTTGATCGCGATGATCGCGGGACGCTTCGAGACCACGCCCGGCGAGGCGATCGCGATGGTCGCACTGCAGGCGACGACCAACCCGGAGCGGCAGGCGTGGGCCGCGCGGGTATGGCGAGACATCGCGCATCGGTTCGTGGACACCTCCCCGAATCGACGGGCGGCGCTCGAGCACTCGCTCGAGGCACTGCGGTGGGATGCGTCGGGGGCTACCTCGGGTGGCGAGGGCCTCGCGCGCATGGAGGCGGTCTACGAGCTCGAGCGAGAGATCGCGGCGCTCCCCACGTCGTAGGGAGGGGTTCGTGACATAGCGAACCCCGCGAAACGGTGGTAATCCCGTCGACGATGTCGCCCTCGCCGTCCCCGTCTATTGACCAGCTGATCGATACGCTCGATCGCCGGATCGTCGTTCTCGATGGTGCGATGGGCACGATGATCCAGGGCCTCGGATTCGCCGAGGAAGCGCAGTGGCGCGGCGAGCGATTCGCGAACCACACCCACGCGCTCAAGGGCTGTAGCGATCTGCTCGCGTTGACGCAGCCGAAGGCGATCGAAGACATCCACTACGCGTTCCTCGAGGCGGGCGCGGACATCGTCGAGACCAACACGTTCACCGGCACGTCGATCGCGCTCGCGGACTACGGCCTCGAGCACGACGTTCGCGACATCAACATCGCGGGCGCGCAAGCGGCGCGGCGAGCGGTCGAGCGTGCGATGCGTGAAGACGGCAAGCCGCGTTGGGTCGCGGGCTCGATCGGTCCGACGACGAAGACCGCGTCGCTCTCCCCCGACGTCAACGATCCGGGCGCACGCGCCATCACGTTCCGCGAGCTCGCGGATGCGTTCGGCGAGCAGGCGCGCGCGCTGATCGAAGGCGGGGTCGATCTGATCCTGACGGAGACGCACATCGACACGCTGAACTGCAAAGCCGCGCTGTACGCGATCGAAGAGCTGTTCGCGCGAGGCGTCCGCCGCGTGCCGGTGATCGCGAGCGTGACGATTCCGGATCGCTCGGGTCGCACGCTATCGGGGCAGACCGTCGAGGCGTTCTACAACTCGATCTCGCACGCGAACCTGTTCGCCGTCTCGATCAACTGCGCGCTCGGCGCCGAGGACATGCGGCCGCACGTGGCCGAGCTCGCGAAGTCCGCGGGTATTCGCGTCGCGTGTTATCCGAACGCGGGTCTGCCCAACGAGTTCGGCGGCTACGACGACACGCCCGAGTCGATGGCGAAGGTCCTCGGCTCGTTCGCGCGCGAGGGCATGCTGAACCTCGTCGGTGGTTGCTGCGGCACCCGCCCCGAGCACATCGCCGCGATCGCGAAGGCGGTCGCCGATGTCCCGCGCCGCAGGATCGCGTCGCCTCCGCACTACATGCGCCTCGCCGGCCTCGAGCCGCTGACGATCACGCCGGAGACCAACTTCGTCGTCGTCGGCGAGCGCACGAACGTCACGGGCTCCGCCGCGTTCCGGCGCCTGATCAAAGACGACAAGTACGACGAGGCCGTCGCGGTCGCGCGGCAGCAGGTCGAGGGCGGCGCGAACATCCTCGATGTCTGCATGGACGAAGGCATGCTCGACGGCGTGGCGGCGATGCGTCGGTTTTTGAACCTGATCGCCGCCGAGCCCGACATCGCGCGCATCCCGGTGATGGTGGACTCGTCGAAGTTCTCCGTCATCGAAGCCGGCCTCGAGTGCTTGCAGGGCAAAGGCGTCGTCAACTCGATCTCGCTCAAGGAAGGCGAAGAGAAGTTCATCGAGCAAGCGCGCGTGGTCCGGCGCTTCGGTGCCGCCGTCGTCGTGATGGCGTTCGACGAGACCGGCCAGGCGACGAGCGTCGACCATCGCCTCCAGATCGCGCACCGCGCGTACAAGATCCTCACCGAGCAAGTCGGCTTCCCGGCCGAGGACATCATCTTCGATCCGAACATCCTCACGATCGGCACCGGCATCGAGGAGCACGACGCGTACGCCGTGAACTTCATCGACGCGGTCAAGCGCATCAAGGCGGAGCTGCCGGGCACCAAGGTCTCGGGCGGCGTCTCGAACCTGTCGTTCTCGTTCCGCACGAACCCGCGCGTCCGCGAGGCGATGCACGCGGTCTTCCTCTATCACGCGATCAAGGCCGGCCTCGACATGGCGATCGTCAACGCCGGTCAGCTCGCGGTCTACGACGACATCGATCCGGTGCTGCGCGAGCACGTCGAAGATCTCGTGCTGAATCGCCGCCCCGACGCCACCGAGCGTCTGCTCGCCCTCGCCGCGTCGTTCAGCGGCGAGACGGTGCGCAAGGAAGACGAGCTCGTCTGGCGCAGCGAGCCGCTCGGCAAGCGCCTCGCGCACGCGCTCGTCAACGGCATCACCGACTTCATCGACGCCGACGTCGCCGAAGCGCTGACCGTCTATCCCAAGCCGCTCGCGATCATCGAAGGCCCGCTGATGGACGGCATGAGCGTCGTCGGCGAGCTGTTCGGCGCCGGCAAGATGTTCCTGCCGCAGGTCGTGAAGTCCGCGCGTGTGATGAAGAAGGCGGTCGCGATCCTCGAGCCGCTGATGGACGCCGAGAAGAAGGCGTCGGGTGTCACCACCGCCAAAGGCAAGATGGTGATCGCCACCGTCAAAGGCGACGTGCACGACATCGGCAAGAACATCGTCGCCGTCGTGCTGCGCTGCAACGGCTACGAGGTCACCGACCTCGGCGTGATGGTGCCGCAGCACAAGATCCTCGACACCGCCGCCGAGATCGGCGCGGACCTCATCGGACTCTCCGGACTGATCACGCCGTCGCTCGACGAGATGATCAGCGTCGCCACCGAGATGACCCGCCGCGGCCTCACGCTGCCGCTCCTGATCGGCGGCGCCACGACGTCCGGCAAGCACACCGCGGTCAAGGTCGCGCCCGCCTACGCCGGTCCCACGGTCCACGTCCCCGACGCGTCACTGGCCGTCGGCGTGATGGGCAAGTTGCTCTCCGAAAACCGCGACGCGTACCTCGCCGAGGTCACCGCGAAGCAGGCCTCGATCCGCGAGGCGCACGTGTCGTCGCAAAAACGGCCGCTGCTCTCGTTCGAGGAAGCGCGCAAGCGTCGCCTCGTCGTCCCGTTCGGCCCGTCCGACATCCCGCGCCCTCCATTCCTGGGCACGAAGAACCTCGACCTCGCGCTCGCCGATCTGCTGCCGTGGATCGACTGGTCTCCGTTCTTCCACACGTGGGAGCTCTCGGGCCGCTACCCTGCGATCCTCGACGATCCCAAAAAGGGCGACGCGGCCCGCAAGGTCTTCGCCGACGCGCAGGCGCTCCTCGCGAAGATCGTCGCCGACAAGTCGCTGACCTCGCGCGCGACCTACGGCTACTTCCCCGCCGGCTCCGACGGTGACGACATCCTCCACGTCTTCACTGCGGACCGCTCGCGCGAGCTCGCGCAGTTCCCGATGCCCCGCCAGCGCGAGGACAAAGAGACCTGCCTGTCATTGGCCGACTTCATCGCGCCGCTCGCGACGATTCGCACCACCACGATCCCGCCGATGGGCCTCGATGGCTCGGACCCGGAGACCGGCGCGACCAACCGCATGCCCCTCGATCACCTCGGCGCGTTCATCGTGACCGCGGGCATCGGCACCGACGCGCTCGCCGCCGCCTTCGAGCGCGATCACGACGACTACTCGTCGATCATGGCGAAGGCCCTCGCCGACCGGCTCGCCGAAGCTGCCGCCGAGTACCTGCACGACCGCGTGCGCCGCGAGTGGTACGCACCCGACGAGAAGCTGGATCACGCCGCGATCCTCGCCGAGACCTACCGCGGCATCCGGCCGGCGTTCGGCTACCCCGCGTGTCCCGAGCACGCGCCGAAGGCGACGCTGTTCGAGCTCTTGAACAACGCGTCGCACCACGGCGTCACGCTGACCGAGAGCTACGCGATGTATCCGACCGCGAGCGTGAGCGGGCTCTACTTCGCGCACGCGAAGTCGCAGTACTTCGCCGTCGGTCGCACCGGCTGACGCGCGACGGACTCGTCGCTGCAAGGCGCTGGTTCGCGTGTTCAGTGACGGCCGCGAACGCGTAGCGGATCGGGATTCTTCCGGGGCTGCGAATAGGACGCGCGAGGGGTGCGTTTGCTCGATCGATGTTCGGCACGAGGGGCCTCGCAGCGATCGCGCTCACCGCGCTGATGGCCTGCACGCGCTCGGCGCCGAGCGAGCCAACTCCATCGGTGCCGCCGTCGCAGGGAGCGTATGTCTGGCAGCGCAACTGGACGCCCGGCGTTCGGGATGCCGTCGCGCATCCGCCCGTCGGCATCGATGGGCTGCGTGTGCTGATCGCCGAGGTGGCGCCCGTGTCGGAGGGGCCGCCCGTGCTCGAGACGATGGCGGTCGACGCGCCCTCGCTCGCGGCGGCGCACGTGCCCATCACGCTAGTCGTGCGGATCGAGGGCTCGCGCCCGATCGAGGGGCTTTCGCTCGCGCGCGTTGTCGGGGTGGCCGATGCGCTCCGTGCGGGCGGCGTGGACGTCGCGGGCATCGAGGTCGACCACGATTGTGCGACCGCGCGACTCGCGGAGTACGCGCGGTGGCTCGCAGGGCAGCGCACGTCGGCGACGCCGCCCTCGGTGTCGGCGCCCTCGGGGTCGGTGGCACCCTCGGCATCGAGCGCGACTCGCGAGCGGTATCGGTTCTCGATCACCGCGCTGCCCACGTGGGCCTCCAGCCCGGCGCTTATCGATGTAGCGAACGCCGTCGACGAGATCGTCGTGCAGGTGCATGCCGTGCGCGCACCGCTGATCTTCGACGCGAACACCGCGTGGCGCGATCTCACCCGCTTCGCACGCGCGATCACCCCGGCGAGAACGACGGGCGTCGCTGGGCGCGTGCTCGCCCTTCGCGTGGCGCTGCCCACGTATCGCGCCGTCGTGCGCGGCCTCGACGTCAGCGTCGATCCCGAGGATGTCGCGGCGTTCGTGAGGCGGCTGTCGACGACACCGATCGCCGGCGTGGGCGGCATCGCCTGGTTTCGGCTGCCGGTCGAGGGGGACGAGCAGACGTGGCCTCGCGCGACCTTCGCGCGCATCGTCGCGGGCGCGTCGCCGGGACAGCGCGGCGCGGTGGTCGAGCTCGTCGCACAGGGCGATCAGCAATTCGACGTGGTGGTCTCGAATCCCACGGGCGAGCACGTGGAGATGCCGGCGGTACATGTCGTCGGCGACATCGGCGCTGCGGACATGGTGATGGGCTATCGCGCGACCGGAGCGGGCCGATGGGAGGCGCCGCCGAAGACATTGGCGCGCGACGAACGCATCGTGATCGGTTGGATCCAAGGAAAGGACATCTCGCTTGTCGACTAGAACCCGCTCGCTCGTCGCGAGCTTCGCGATCGTCGTCGGCGCTGGAATCGCGCTCGTGCCCGAGCAACGAGTGGACGCGTGCGGGCCGGACTTTCCGACGAACATGATCATTCGTCGCGCGGACGCGCTCGCGACGATGTGGGACGGCTCGTTCGACGAGGGTGCACGCACGCTGGTCCCGATCGCGGACACAGATCGCGAGGTGTTCACGCGGTCGCCCGACTACGTGGTCGCCATGCCGCGCGAGCAAGCCCTGTACTCGGCGGCCGCCGCGAAGTTTCACGCGAACGACTACGAGGGTGCCGCGCGCGACTTCGCGGCGCTGTTGCGATTGCCCGCACGCGAGCGCAAGCGGCTGTCGGTCGCCGCGGCGTACTCGCTGGGACGAGCACACCTGGCGAAGTGGGACGATGCGAAGGCGATCGCCGCGTTTCGTCAGGTGCGCGAGCTCGTACGCGCTGGATTTGTCGACGATCAGGAGCTCGCACGGAGCAGCCTCGGCGAGGAGGCGCTCGCGACCGCGCGCCGGGACTCGACGGAGAAGGTCGGGGACTATCGGTCGGCGATCAGGTTGTATGCACGACAGGCCGCGCTCGGGGATCCGACCGGGGTCACGTCGCTCCTGATGATCGTGCGCCGGACGGATCCCGCCGATCGCGCGGTCCTGTATCGCGACGACGTGGCCACATCGGCGCTCGCCCTCTATTTCTACACGCGCCAGAACGAGCTCTCCGACGAGGAGCGCGTGGCGTGGAAGAAGGAGCTCGCGCGCGCGGTGACGAGCAGCACGCGCGGCGCGGCGTACATGGCGGCGGCGAGCTATCGCGCCGGCGAGTGGGCGGCGGCGACGACGTATGCGAGCCTGTCGCGCGCGCCGATCGCGACGTGGGTGAAGGCGAAGCTCGCGTTGCGCGCCGGCGATCGCGCGACGGCCGAGGAGCTGTTGCGAGAGGTCGAGCGCGCGGGGTTACGTGGCTCGGCGACGGACTCGGAGATCGCGAGCTACACGCTCGACCACGATCCGAGCTCGCTCGTTCGCGCGGAGCTCGGGTTGCTCGCGCTCGCGGGCGATCGGTTCACCGAAGCGGCCGAGTGGTTCGGCAAAGGCGAGCGCAGCGTCGAGGCCGGCTACGTCGTCGAGCGCGCGATGTCGATGGACGAGCTGCTCGCGGCGGTCCAGCGCACGCAAGCAGCGCGCGCCACAGCTCCGGTGCCGCCCGACGGGATCGAAGCGAAGGACGTGTGCGACTTCTGGTCGCCCACGACCGACGCGGGTCGCGCGTATTGCCGGAGCAAGCGGCTGCTCGACATCTACGCGCGACGGCTTCTCCGCGCGCACCGCTACGACGAGGCGCTCGACGCGTTCGGCCCGGATCATCCGACGAAGACCGAGGACGTCGACGACGACGAGAGCACAGAGAACGATCCGGATCCGCTCCAGACCTACACGAGCGAGATGAAGCGCGCGGCCGCGACGACGGGCATCGAGCGTGCCGAGCACTTGTTCCTCGCGTCGCGCACGTTGCGACTGTACGGCCTCGAGATCGCGGGCACCGAGGTCGGCCCCGACTGGCGTATCTACGATGGCGGCTATGCCGGCGAGACGTTGTGCATGCCGTCACCGGCGCATGGCTACACGAAGTTCGCTGTTCCCGACGAGCAGGGCTACTACTACGACACCGAACAAGACGACGAGCACCACTGCCTGTTGCCCACGAAGGGCGACGCCGCGCTCGTGTCGCCGCTCGAAGCTGCGCGCGTGCGAGCGAGCGCGCCCGAGATCGATCAACGGTTCTCGTATCGCTACGTCGCATCGAAGCTCGCCGAGGAGGCCGCTGGCTTGGTGCCGCCGCGCAGCCAGGCATATGCGGCGTCGCTGTGTTGGGCCGCGAGATACGCTCGCCTCGATCGTGCGCGCGTCGACACCCTCCACTCGATGTACGTCCGCAACGGCGCGGCCGGGTTCGAGATCGGCTCGAACTGCGAAGAGCCGGACTTTCGTCGCGCGCGTAACTTCGAGACCGAGCAAGCCGAGCGTCACGCGGCGAAGGTGGCGACGGCCCAGCGGGCGCGCGAGTGGACGTGGCCGCGCGTGCGCGATGCGGCGTGGCGCCGTCGCGGATGGCTCGTGTATCCGTTCGCGGCCCTGTTGTTGTTCGTGCTCGCCCGATTCGCGTTCGCGCGCGCTGGCTACTCTCCGGGGTTCGCGCGGGACGACAAGCAGAAGTAGCGCAGATGCGAGTACGGCGACGGGGTCACCCGCGACGAGCGTGCCGTCCTCGACGAGAACTCCACGTGCCGGCGATGCGAGTAGCTCCGAGTAGCTGCTCGAGGCGCCTATCGATACGTTGCGACATCGTCGAGGAGACGCTGGTGTTGTCGTCGGGAACGCGAAACATTGCAGCATGAGCTTGATCGTCGACTTCCTCGCGAAGGGCCGCCCGGGCCGCGCGCTGACCCTCCTCGCGCGCACTCCGATTCCCCTCGTGCAGCCGAATCGCTTCGCGGATCGCGAACCATCGATCGCCCGGGAGGACGCGAGCCCGCTCGTCGAAGAGGTGACCGTACGCGCGCCGGGTCCCGGCACGGTGCTCCTCGGTGATGTCGTCGTGAAGGATCAAGTCGATGTCGCGGGCATGCGCACCGGTGTCGGCTGCGCCGATGGCGGCGAGCTCGCGACCGAGGATGCGCCGCTCGTCGCACGCATCATCGCCGCGGGCGGACGCATCATCGGCAAAGCCAAGATGACGGAGCTCGGCATGGATGGCCTCGGCTCGCTCATGCACTACGCGATGCCGCGCAACCCGCGTGCACCGGGCTACGTCCCCGGTGGCTCGAGCACCGGCACGGCCGTCGCGGTCGCGAGTGGTCTCGCGCGCTGGGGCGTCGGTGGCGACGGCCTCGGCAGCATTCGCATTCCAGCCGCGTTCTGCGGGCTCGTCGGGCTCAAGCCGACGCGCACGCGGATCGAGCGCAAAGGAATTCGCAGCCCGGTGCGATCGCTCGACGCGGTCGGGCCGATCACGCGCACCGTCGAGGATTGCGCGCTGATGTGGCAGGTGATGGTCGGCGAGGACATCGCGCCGATCACGCCGTGGGTTCCCGACAAGGTCGGCGTGCCTGTCATCGGGCTGCGCGCCGCGCGCTCGGTGACCGCCGCGTTCCACCGCGCGCTCGAAGCGCTGTCGATCGAGATCGAGCGCACGACGATTCCGGGTCTCGAGAGCGCCACGTTCCTCGGCGGAATGACCGGCGCATACGAGCTGTCGACCGGACCGATGCGCGATCGCACGATCACCGGCGCGGGTCGCACGAGCCTCGCACTCGGCGGTGCCTTCGCACCCGCAGATGTCGCGCGTCTCGAAGCGCAACGCGCCGCGCTTTGCGAGGCCACGGATCGCGCGCTCGCGCGGACGCCGATCCTCGCGATGCCCACCACGGCGATCCCGCCGCCGGCGCTGACCAGCGACATCGTCGCGGGCAAGACCAACGTGCTGTTGTTGCGTTCGCTCGGCGCGTACACGCCGCTCGCGAACCTGTGCGATCTGCCGTCGATCGCGGTGCCGTGTGGCGAGGACGATCGCGGTCGCCCGCTGTCGATCATGTTCGTCGCCGGCAAGGGCCAGGAGACGCGCCTGCTGCAGCTCGCGTTGGCCGTCGAGCGCACGGGCCTCGGCCGCACGCGCGTCTAAGGCGCGAGGCCCTGGATCGTCATTCCTCCGTCGACGACGAGCGCCTGTCCCGTGATGTAGCTCGCCGCCGGCATCGCGAGAAACACGACCGCGGTGGCCACTTCGCGCGGCTCGGCGATGCGACCGAGCGGCGTCGCCGCGAGGATCCGCGCGAGCTTTTCGGGATCCGCGAGCACCGGTTCCACGAGTGGCGTGCGCGTGTACCACGGCGACACCGTGTTCACGCGAATACGATCGCGCGCCCACTCGAGCGCGAGCGTGCGCGACGCTTGCGCGAGCCCGGCCTTCGCCGCTGCGTAGGCCACGCCCGTTGGAAGCGCGACGTGTCCCGCGACGGAGCCGATGTGGATCACGCTCGCGCCGTTCGCGGCGACGAGCGACGGATGCAGATCGCGCGACAGCAAGAGGGTCGACGTGAGGTTCAGCGAGAGCAGGCGCTCGATCGTCGCGTCGTCGTAGCTCGTCAGCGGTCCGCGGATGTTCGAGCCCGCGTTGTGCACGAGCACGTGCAGCGGCCCGAGCTCGCGAACGATGGCGACGATCGATGCGCGTCCGTCGCGCGTCGTGACATCGGCCGCGATTCCGATCGCGCGAGCGCCGAGCTCGCGAACCGCGACGTCGAGCGCGTCCTTCTCGCGAGCGACGAGCACGCAGCGCGCGCCGCGCTCGACGAGCTCCTCTGCGATCGCGCGGCCGATGCCTCGGCTCGCACCGGTGACGAGCGCGGTGGTTCCCGCGAGGCTCCATGGCGATGACATGCGCCGACGATAGCGCGAACGATTCGAACGAATCCGCGCCGCATGTAACTGCACATGCACCCTCGCCATCAGTAGGATGTGCCGATGCGAATTCGCTCCTTCATCGCCGCCCTCGCCCTTGTCATTCCGGTCGCTGCGTGCGGCGGAAAGGCCGCGCCCGAGACCACGACCACCGGCGCGAACAGCGGTAGCGCCGATACGCGTTCGTTGTTCGAGCGACTCGGCGGACTGCCGGCGATCGAAGCCGTCGTGAAGGAGTTCGTGAAGACCACGGGCGCGGACCCGCGCATCACGCAGTTCTTCACGAACGCGGACATCCCGCGCCTCGAGAAGCTGATGGTCGAGCAGATCTGCGAGGCGACCGGCGGGCCGTGCAAGTACACGGGCAAGTCGATGAAAGAGAGCCACACCGGCATGAAGGTGAAGGAAGAGCACTTCGCCGCGTTCATCGAGGACCTCACCGCCACGCTCGACAAGTTCAAGGTCGGGGAGCGAGAGAAGTCCGAAGTGCTCGCCGCGTTCAACTCGATGAAGGCCGACGTCGTCGAGCCCTAGCGGAACGTTCCGCCGATCGAGAGCATGACGTGCGTCGCATCCGCTTCGCCGTCTGGTGCTTCGCCGTCCCATTGGCGGTGTCCGATCGAGAGTGCGATCCACCCGGTGACCCAGCGCGAGAAGCGATGTGACTTGCTGATCGTCAGCGAGAAATCGCGATAGCTGCCGGAACCGTAACGGGACGACAGCACGTTCTGCGAGATCTGCGCGTCGAGCTGGAGCCACCCGAAGTCGTAGCTGACGCCGATCGCCGCGTGGGATCCGCGCGCGACATCGATCTCGGGCGTTCCGTCACGAGGAACGGCATCGGTGTAGCCCTTCCACGCCGTGCCGCTCATCGTGAGCGTCGCGCGCGGTCCGATCCGGATCGCGGTGCGATGCGTGTCCTCCGTGACTCCGAGCCCGACGATGGTGGGCCGCGGAACGACATCGAGCTTGAGCAGCGGCTCGGCCGGATCGTGGAACAGCGATCCGGAGTCGCGCACGGAGAGGTCCATCGGTGGATCGTCCGCATGCGCGATCGCACGAGTCGCGACCGCGTGAAGGATCACGACTCGCACGACCGAACGCACGAGATGTAGACCGCGACGGTCGGCTGCCGGTTGCCCGCATCACACTACGTCGCAGTCAGCGACGGGCGAACGCGTGGTTCGAGAACCCGATCGAAAAGCCGCCGACCATCCCGCCGTCGAGCGCGCTCTTGCCGGCGAGTGCCGACAAGGTCACGCGAGGCGAGAGCCAGATCGCGGCGCGCGCGCGTCCTTCGAGGACCGCGGCACCCGCGAGAATGCTCGACGAGGTCTCGCAGGCGAGATACGTCGAGTCGTACGAGTACGCGAGCACGCGTCCACCGCCCGCGACCTCGAGACCGAGATCCACGTTGCCCACGCGTCCGCCGAATCCGAGCACGCCTACGCCGCCAGCGATCATCGTCGACGACGACGTCAGCGTCGGCGTGCCGAGCTCTCCCGATGACGTCATCTCGGCGGCGACGCTACTGCTCGTGAGCGCGCCGAGCTCCACTTCGCCTGCGATGTAGAACCCGTGGCGCAGCGGCGCTCCGATGCGCATCTGACCGACGACTGCATGCTCGAGCGACGCCGCCGGCTGTGCCGCGGGGCCGACGACGCGATACGAGAACGACTGCATGTCGTGCGTGACGGTGCCGGTCTCCGCTCCGAGCGGGCTCGCGAGCGTGCGAGTCGCGACGCCGAAATCGAGCGTCACCGCCGGCGCGTTTCTCGCCCGCCACGCGCGGTACTCGGCGCACGGGCCTTCGCACGGAGGCTCCGGCTCCGACGATGACGAGCCGCTGTCGAAGCTCGAGAAGTCGCTCGAGGAATCCGTGTCCCCGCTGCACGGCGACGCGCTCGCGATCTCTACTCGGAGCCCGACGAGTCCAACAGCCATCGCGAGGTGCGAGGTGCGCATGATCCAGCTATACGCCGGCTCGTCGCGCTGCTTTGCTGCGAATGCGTTACGAACTGCGAACCTAACAGCCGCATTCGGCCGACGGGAGCCCGACAAGCTCGCGAACGTCGGCGCACGGCAGGTCGACCTCGCGATAGAGGAGGTGCGCGGCGGTCTCGAGCTGGACGCTCCGCTCGTCCGGTTCGGCATCCGCGGCGGCCCGAAGCGCGGCGCGAACGCTCGCGGGAACGTCGGGGCTATTCATCAGCAGCCTGGCCATCGAGAAACTCATGTGCGACCCCTTCTGTGAAGGATGAGGCACCGAGCGATTCCTCGGTACTAGCCGTTCGGCCAGCAGCTCGACGAGCGATCGGGTAGTGTGGACCGCGAGGTGAGTCGATGATCGAGATCATCATCCTGGTGCAGTTCTGCAAGAAGCTCGCTGCGATCGCGCGCGAGAAGAATCGCTCCGGCTCGTGGGGGGCGGTCGGGGCGATCGGCTGGATCGGCGGCGAGGTCACGGGCGCCGTGGTCGGCGCGAGCGGCGGTTCGGACGGGATGAACCTCTACGGCTTCGCCATCCTCGGCGCGGTCATCGGCGCGCTCATCGCATACGTGATCGTGAAGTCGCTCAAGGAGCTCCCCACCGATCCGAACTTCCCGAGCGCTCGCGTCGTCTAGCGAACGAGACCCATCACCGACCGGATCACCGCGAGGACCGCTTTGCGCGAGTCCGCGGGCAGCTCGGCGATCTCGCGAAGCTCCGGTGGAATCGGGAGCGGTGGAGCCGCTCGATGGCTGCCCTTCGCCTCGAAGCGAATATCGAGCGACAGCCCGAGGCCGTCTTCCACGATGCGCCTCAGCGTGCTGAACGGGACGTCGCGATTGCCTCGCTCGATCTCGCTGACGTACTTGCCGACGATCCCCGCCTTGCGACCGAGCTGAGATTGCGTGAGTCCCGCAGTAACACGGCGTGCGCGAATCAGCTGCCCGAGCGCCCGAAGTGCATGCGTCTGGGTAGACGTAGCCATGACTCTTCGGGTCGACCTGTTGCGAAGTGGGTTTATCCACGGACAGTGGATATCTGGCATGGCGCACCCACTATCCGTGGACAAGCACACCTACGTGCGTGCAGAGGTGCGCGAGCGGTCGCGCGTGCGTGTTACCGATATGCATGCCGCCAGCGAAGTCTGCGACGAAGAAGGTCTCCGCAAAGCCACCCGCAAAGGCACCCTCCACGAAGCCACCCGCAAAGGCACCCTCCACGAAACTACCCGCGAAGGCACCCTCCGCGAAGGCAGCCAACGCGGCACCCAAGCCGGTGAGCACGCCGAAAGTCACGGGCGATGGAACGAAGGCGAAGCCATGGCAGCTGACGACGCCGCCCGGCTCGTCCGCGTTCGAGGTCTATCGTGATGAAGCGGCGACTCCGCCAGCCTTGGTGTGCAAGGTCGGATCGACCGAGCTGCGCTATCAGCTCCGGTGCATCGAGGACCTCCACGCGATGCTGAAGAAGCGCGGCGACTGGATGGCGCTCGGCGGCGCCGATGAACAGAAGCCAGCGGCCGATGACACGGTGGAGGCATGGGGACGCGCCCCCACGAACCCCGTGAAGGGTTGGTACGGGTTGCGAAAAGGCTTTCGCGGACGGTTCGGTGTCTACGTCCCGCCCGTGCTCGAGGCGCTCGGTCTGGCGGAGGTCGAGCATCAGCCACGGAACAATCGGATGCGCGCGCGCTGACTCGTGTCGTAGGGCGGTGTCCCACCTCGCAGGAATCTTTCGCCGCCGTCGTGCGTTGAGAAGGCCCATGCGCCAGCGTGCCGTGCCCCTCGCCATCCTCGTCGCGTCGCTCGGTTGGCTCGCGTATCTGTGGTGGGGACACTGGGGCGACGTTCGACCGATCGTCTTCGTCGCCTCGGGCATCGGCATCGCGGCGGCGATCGCCGGCGTCGTGATCGCACCGATGGCGGCGCGCGCACACGCGGCGGTCGCGGGCGCGCTGATGCTGACGCTCGCCGCGTTCACCGCGACGCGCGCCGTGGGCAAGTGGCCGTTCGCGTGGGACTCGATGCCCGATGCTCGCTACGCCGCGGTGATCGCCGCGCTCGGCGCCGCCGTCGGCATCGGCCTCATCGCCGGCGCGTTCTGGGCGCGCTGGGGCGCGATCGCGTTTGCCGCGAGCGCCGGATTGGGCGGATTGCTGAACTCGTACAACATGCGTGCGTGGCGCGACGAGTCCGCGTGGCTCGCCGCGATCGGCGTTATCGGCGCCGCGATCATTCTCTCGCAGCTGTTGCGCGGAGCGGTCAGCGCGCACTTCGCGCGACGCGCGCAACACGCGGTGTGGGCCTCGCGCGATCGCTTGATCGCTTCGGCGCGATGGGCCGCGATCGCGAACTTCGGTGCCGCACCGATGCTGCTCCTGTACGCGCTGGGCCAACCGGTCGCACCGTCGACGGTGTGGTCCGCGCTCGTCCTCGCACCGGTCCTCGCGATCGGAAGCGTGCTCGTGGTCGCGCGACGCTCGATCGGAATCGCGATCCTCGCGGTCGGCGGGCTCGGTCTGCTCGCACACACGGCGATGACGCTGAACTGCGTGCCGGCGTATGCGCTGCGGACCGCGGGCTACTACACGGTGTTCTGGATGCCGGCCGCGCTGCTCGGCCTCGTCGCGGGATCGATCGCGTTCGCGCGCGCTCGCCGTTAACCAGCGTCGGCCGCGAGATCGAGGAACGTGTAGCGATCGCGCAGCACGCGCGCGTGCGTGATCGCGCGGGTCATCTCGGCGTCGGTGTAGCCGAGCGCCGAGGGCGAGGTCGCTGCGCCCGCCGCCGCGAGGCTCGCGCGAATGCGATCGGGACCGATGCTCACCGACGAGATCCGCGCGCGGATCGCGTCCCATTGCACGGAGAGCCGCGCGTTGAGCTCGTCGGCGCGCGTGGCATCGACGCGCTTGCGTTCGTACTCGCTCCAGCACGAAGCGCCGGCATCGTCGCCGTACGCACGCTGTAGCTCCTCGCGCGTGGTCGTGCTCGGACGCAGCACCGGTGGCTGGGTCCACGCGAGGATCCGCTCCTGCAGATCCGCCATCGCCAGCGTGCACACGCCGATCTGTTCGCCGTGCAACACGTCGAGTGGATGGATCATCTCGAGGTAGTGCCCGAGGAGGTGTTCGCCTTGGCTCGCCGGGAAGCTGCCGTTGCACAGCGTCATGCCGAACCCCGAGAGCACGAGGGTTCGAACGAGCGCGCGCAACGCGTCCGTATCGCCGGCGAGGAGCGCGGCCGGATCGCCAAACAGTTGCGCCTCGTCGCCGGCGAGCATCGCGAACGGTGCTTCGCGATACGGCCGATCGAGCAGCAGATGCGAGAGCAACCAATCCGCCTGTGCGGTGGAGCGAGCACACGAGTCGCCGAGACCCGCGCGGATCAGCGGCTTCGGTGCGGCCGCGATCACGCCGAGATCGAAGTAGACGCCGACGGGGGTTCCCGTGCGATGCGAGCGCTTCACGCCATCGCTGATGATCGACGCGGACGCGGACGTGTAGCCGTTCATCGACGGCGCCGTCGCGAAGATGAACTGCGGGATGCCGCGCGCGGACGCGACCATCTTCGACAGATCGTTCAGCGTGCCCGATCCGGCGGCGACGATCGCGTGCGTGTCGGGTGCGATGGCCGCCCCGAGCTGGGCCACGGTGGCAGCATCGGCGTGCGGCGCCGGAACGATCACGGACTGCACCGCGAACGCACCTGTGAGCGCTCGCTCGATGCGCTGGCCGAGCGCGGCGTGCGTGTTGCGATCGGAGACCACGGCGATTCGATCACCGAACGCGTGCGCTCGAAGCAGCTCCGCTTCGCGACCGTCGAGCGAGTCCGCGATCACGACATCGAGCGTGTCGGCGGCGAGCAGCTCGCCGGTCTCGGGATCCGGATAGCGCCCGGCGAGCAGCAGTGCGATCGGATCGCCGCTATCGGCAGGCATCGAGGACCGCTTGCAACTGCGAGCGTAGCGAGCCCTTGCGCGGTGCGAACGATCCATCGAGAGCAGCGGAGCCGATGGTGAACGAGTCCGCGCCCGCTTCTTCGAGCGCGCGGATCTGCGCCGCGCTCTTCACGCCACCGGCGACGAGCAAGATGCCATCGCTCGCGGCGCGCGCGGCTTTGACCAGCGCGATCGGATCCGCCTCCGTCGCGCGGTACGCGAGCAGGTCGACGCCCGCGCATCCCTTCGCGCGAGAGGCCTTCGTGTCGTCGGTGATCTGTTGCACCGAGCCACCGAGCTTGGTCGGGTGATCGTGCGGGCGCCCGGGAAACGGCAGGTACTGCACGGCCGAGCCCGCGAGGATGGCGAGCACCTCGTCGACCTGCGTGCCGCCGAGCAAACGATCCACACCGAGCTCGCGGGCGACGCGCGCCGACTGCAGCGCCGCCTCGGGCGTCGTCGACACGACCTCCATGTAGCTCGTGGCTCCGGTCGCTTTGATCTTCGCGTGGAGCGCGTGAAGTACGGCCGGCGGAACGCCGACATCCTTGAAGCCGACGTGGGTCAGTCCGACCGGCGCGATGTCATCCATGACCTCGAGGCAGTCTTCGACCGTTTGATCCGAGCGCGTGAGCATGAACACGAAGTCCATGGATCCAGTCTGCCACTCCTCGGTGTCACTCAGGTGGCGTGACGGCGGCGTTCAGCTGCGCGGTGATCGCTTCTGCGCGTTCTTCCGTGATCGCGAGCGCATCCCGGAGGTCGGCGAGGAACTGGTCCTCCTCGGGCGCGATATCGACATCGCTGATCGACAAGAGGTGTGCGCTCGCGAAGGCGAGCTCCTTGCTCTGCGTAGTGGTCAGGTGCCCGACGAGCTCGCGCATGCGCTCGTGGTCCTCGTCACCGGTCACGAACGATGGAGTCGGCGCGTCGGCGATGTTCGCCATCGCGTACACGGCCTTGGCGAGCGCGAAGAACGCTTGGATCTCGTCGACATCCTCGCGGCCATCGGAGTCGAGCGTGAGCTGCACCAGCTCGATGATCGCGTCGGCGTGCGCGGCCGAGACCGCCTCGGAATGAAAGGCCGTGAGGATCTCGCGGAAGCGGACGGTGTCGAGCGTCATCGCGCCGATGATATCGCAAGCGCGCTAGCGATATGGCCCGCCGCCCGGAGAGAGAGCAGCGAGCGTGTTGCGCAGCATCTCGATGATCTCGCGCGTGCGCGCGGCATCGAGGACGGGCGGCGTGCTCTCGATGACCAGCGTGACTCCCGCGACACCGTCGGTGATGCGCAGGTTGATGATGTCGTTCGGCCAGCGCGTCAGCGTGTCGACGAGCGCCTCCGCGACATCGCGCCCGAGGACATCGCGGGCTGGACTTGCGAGCGAGAGATCGACGGCGCGCAGGACGTCACCGGCGAGCGCGGGATCTCCATACGCGACGCGCACCGAGGTCAGCGTTCCTTCGGACCACGCCGGCGTGATCGCGACGGGAACGCCGTCGTAGGTGCCGGTGATCGACATGTCGCCGTACGCGAGGTGCCCCTTACAGCGCGACGCGAGCGAACGCCACGCATCGAGATCCACGGACAGATTCGCGGGCGGGAGCACCTTCGATTCGGCCTCCGCGATCGCCGCCGCGATGCGCGACAGATCCGCATCCATCGTCGCGAGGTCGTTGATCCCGAGCGTGGCCATCGGCATCTCCCACACCATCTCGGTGTCGCTCCAACGCAGCATCGTGCCGAGCCACTGCGCCTTCATCAGCACCGGTACCACCTGACGCAGGAACGGCACGGCTTGATCGGCGAACCGAGCGACGACGTGATGCTCGCGATCCCACGCTCCGATATCGACCTCGATGTCCTTCCAGAACACGTGGCGCATCGTCGAGCTCGGCGAGACGTTGAGGGCGAGGCCGAGCGAGCGATGCTCGACGCGCGCGATCAGAAACGTGCCCTCCTTGCCACGATAGTCGTACGAGATGCGAACGAGCGAGTTGCCCACTTCGCGCTCGATCGAGAACTGCCCCGAGGGCGGATCGTCCACGTCGTCCGGGTCCCCACCCTTCCAGCCGTACTTCGCGGCGAACGCGGCGAACAGCGTCGCGATTCGCTCGTCGCCGAGGCGTGGCGCTTCGGTGAGCTTCTCGGTGCTCGCGGCCGCGCTCGCATCGACGATCTCGAGCGGCACGGAGAGATCCACGCGGCCGCCGAAGAACGAGCCGGTGCGCGCGACGAGCCACCACTCGAGATCGTGAGTCACCGACGTGAAGTTCGGCGTCATCGAGCGAGGCAGCGCGAGGCGAAACGGCACGCCGGAGCCCGAGCTGCCGGCGGGCAGCATCAGCTTGCTCGTCATCGGATAGCCGCGACGCTCGCGATCGCGCATGCGACTGTTGAGCTTGAGCATCGGCACGAGCGAGAGTTCGACCTCGCGCTCCTTGGAGTCATCCATGTGATAGACGGCGCACGTTCCGACGAGCGTCTCGCCCGCGATCAGACGCGTCGACGCGAGCGAGAGCTCGATGCGTGGCTTGTCCGCGGCGCTGCTCGACTGATTGGACCGCACCGCATAGGGCGTGCGTTCGACGCGCGCCGGTGGCGCCACGCTGACCGGCAAGAGGAACCGATAGCGCCCGTCGAGGCGCCACGGGATCGACACGTGGATGCGCAGCTCGGTGCGCGCGAACGCGGGATCGATGTCATGCGATGGCGCCATTCCCGGCGGCAGCATCACGTCGATGATGAACGGCGTGGTGACGCCCGCGGCGAGGCTCGTCGGACCCGAGAGCTCGAAGTCGATGACATCGGGCCACTTCACCTTCGAGCTCACGGTCTGATTGCCGCCGCCGACCGTCCAGCCTTGCTCGCCGAACAGTCGCGCGTGGATGCCGTCGGTCTGCGTGGTCTTCTTGGCCGTCACCTCGACGGTGATGCGTGCCATGCGACCGCCGTACAGCATCTTCGCGGTGAGGACTTGGACCTGCGGCTTTGCCACGCAGCGACGGTAACGCGCGGTCGGCGCGACGTCAGTTCGCCTGCATGCAGATCTCGATACGATTCACGACGAGCACGCCCGAGCTCGGGCCCGCTTTGATCCTGAGCAGCACGCCGCCGTTACCCGCCGACATCATTCCCGTCGCGTCCGCGCTGTACCACTGATACGGCGCCGAGTTCGACACGAGGTTCGTCGGTGCGGCGCCGACGTCTTCGAACGTCTGCCACTGGAAGCTGCCCGACGTGGTCGTGTTGAAGCTGCGCCCGTAGATCGAGAGCGTGATCGATTGAACGCTCGCGAGCCCGACGGTAGAGAGCTCGATGTCGACGAAGTCGCTGCTATCGAGCACGAGCCCACCTTGCGCGAGGAACACGTCCTCGTAGCGCGGCGTGAAGCCGATCTGATAGCCGAACGCGCCGACGTGATCGCGCGAGTGATCGGGCAAGCCGTTCTTCTCGTACACGGGATACGCGGTGCTGCTCGCGCCGCCACCGCCGGCCCACCGCACGCGATACGCGGTCTGTCCCGCGGCGCCCGACATGCACGGACCACCCGTGATCGGCCCGGTCGGCATCGCATCGGGCAGCGGCATCATCGTCGTGTCGCTCGTCGCCCCATCGGTGACGCCGCCGTCGGTGACGCCGCCATCGCCGATGCCACCGCCGTCGTCGTCGAGGCTGCCATCACCGCCGCCATCGGTCTGCGACGGCGCATCCACGTCGTGATCCGGCGCGTCGGGGAGCGAGCGGTGCGGCGATCCACACGCCGCGAGCAGCATCATGCCGAGGGCGAGCCTCATCGCGTCCCGGCTATACACCGGGCGACGAGCGAGGTCACCGACAAGTTCGGCCATGGCCTTTCGGACGGATGCCACCGCGGCGGAGTCGCATGTACGATGGAAAAATGCGGTGGATCGTCCTGTGCCTGCTCGCTGCGTGTGGAGACGATGGCAGCGCGACCACCGACGGTGGTGGCACCGGGGATGGTGGAGGCAACGGCGATGCCTTCCCCGCGGCCGCGAGCGCGGGATGCGGAGCGGCGTCGTCGATCCCCACGGGCACGTGGACCAAGCGAACGATCGACAGCGGCGGCCCACGCGATCTGTGGGTGTGGACGCCCGCGAACTACGACCCGGCGCACCCGTATCCGATCATCTACGAGCTGCACGGCTGCAGCGACCAGGCGAACCGCGAGGCGAACAACGTCCCCGTCGAGCGCAACATCGGCGACAAGGCGATCCTCGTCCGCGCGCGGGCAGCCGCGAACTGCTGGGACACGGCGACGACCGGGCCCGACGTGCCCTACTGGCTCGCCGCCGTCGACGATGTCGAAGGCGCGTTCTGCGTCGACACCGCGCGGCGCTTCCTCACCGGCTACTCGAGCGGTTCGTTCATGACGCACCGACTCGCGTGCCTACACGGCGACAAGCTGCGCGGTGTCGCGTCGATCGCCGGTGGCCAGCCCGGCCAGAGCTGCACGGGCAACGTCGGCGCGCTGTTGATCCACGATCTGAACGACACCACCGTCAACATCAGCGCGAGCGAGAGCACGCGCGACAATCACCTGACGCGTAACGCGTGCACGTCACCGCCGTCATCCACACCGACGGAGAATCCGCCGTGCGTCGAGTACGCGGGCTGCGCCGAGGGCAAGCCCGTCGTGTGGTGCCAGACCTCCGGCAAGAATCACGATCGACAGGACGCGCTCGCCGCACCGATCTTCGCGTCGTTCATCGAGTCGCTGCTCTAGCGATACGGCGACGACGAGCTCGCTTGCGCGTGCAGGAGCTGTTCGATCAGCGCGACCGCCGCTTGCAGCCGGCGCTCGTTCGCGAGACCGCGCAACGCGACGGTGAGCCGCGGACCGAACATCACCGAGACGAGGTCCGCCTCCTCGACGAGCCTGGCGATCCGATCGAACGGAACGTGCGGCGTCCCGGTCAGCGCGTAGCGGCGCGCTCCGATCGTGTGCGTCGCCGGTGTGCTCGGGGCGACCTCCGCGAACACCCAGCGCGCCTTCTCGCGATCGCCGAACGCGGCGACCTCGGTGCGCAGCGAGCGATAGCTCGACTCCCACTCCGACGCGTCGCGACTCTCGGGCCGCATCTCCCACGTGAGACCGACGAGCAGCGTGCCGACCCGGCTGTTGATCTGTCCGTTGAGCGGCCACGTCGTGCCACCGCGCCCGGCCGCGCTAGCGAGGCAGCTCTGCCACCGCGCGATGAGGGCGGCATGATCCTCGGCGAACGCGCGATGGATCGCGACGTGGCGCGCGATGGCGTTCGCTTCGTGTTCGTAGCTCTTGCCCGTCGTTCGCAACACGCCGCCCCGCGCGTACACGGTGATCGGCTTCTCGGCGCCGTGTCGGGTGATCGCCTCGCGCGCGGCGGGGCCGAGGAACAAGCGCAACAGACCCGGCGTGTCGCAGAACACGAAGTGGTCGAAGTCGAAGGCCGAGTCGCCCACGGACATGTCGCGCCAGAAGCCGTGCTCCATTCCTTCCTCGGAGACGAACAGCACGATCTTCTCGGGGACCTGAAACTCCGCTTCGCCGACGATGGTCCAGCGTCCGCCCCACCACGCTCGCTCGCCGACGAACGAGACACCCTCGCACTCGCCCGTGAGCGACGAGCTCGCGACCTTCCACCGCCCTGTCTTCGCGGCCTCGACGAAGTCGAGCTTCACGGAGCGATACTATTCACCCAGCTCGTCACCGTCGAGACGCCGGCCGTGTGAACGATCTCGCTGCCGATCAGCGGCATCTGATCGTAGTTGCCGCGCACGGACATGCGGCGAACGATCGCGCTGTTGTTCGGGTTCATCGGATCGATTCGCTTGCCCGCGCCCGCGCCGTTGCCTTGCACGGTGACGTTTACCGTCGTCGTGAAGCCAAGCTCGGCCGTCGCCATCTTCGGCGCAGCGTCGAGCCGCAGCGTCATGTTGTTCGCGGTCGCCGCGTAGCCACCGGGGTTGTGGCAGTGGCCGCAGTTCGCGTGGAGATAGCCGAGCGCGGCGACCTCGGTCGCGGTGCCAATGGGACCGAACGCCGGGTTCGCGATCGGCACGACGAAGCGGTTCGCGTTCGACCACGCGGTGATCGTCGCCGGCGACAGCTGCACCGCTTGCACGCCGAGCGCGCCACCGGCCTCGCTCTGATGGCACTTCCCGCATTCGTGCGCGGTGGGAACATCGTGCTGCGTGCCGGCGACATTGCTCGCGCCATCGATCGTCAGCACGGCTTCGGTCTGCGCCGCGTTCCACACGTACGTGCGCAGCGATGGACCGCTGGAAAGGATCTCGATGATGCGGGTCTCGACGAGCTCTTGGTCGCGCGTGAACTCCTTCACGAGCCGCGTGCCGACGGGGAACGTCCAGTGATCCTGGTTCGTGTTGTCGATCCGGCCGCCCGCAGGCAACAGGATCCACCGTCGCTTCGTCGCGCCGTCGGTCCACAGCTCCCACCGCGGCGTGTAGGTGATGCCGTCGGAGGGGAGGAGATGCGTCGCGAAGTCGCCATAGACGCCCTGCATCGAGAGCAGGGTCCCGTCGCCGGTCGCGGGCTGGGAGGTCGACCCGGCGTCCATCACGACGGGCGCGTCGAGGGGGGAAACCGTGCTGTCGAGCACGCCGGCGTCGTCGGGGGCACTGTCGACGCCCGCGTCGGCGGTGCCGGAGTCGCTTTCGGCGCCATCATCGGCCGGACCGCCATCGCCCAGGTCGGAGCCCGACTGGGTACAACCCACCGCGACGAGCAAGACGACTCGTGACAGCGACGCACAGCGAGAAGATATGCGCGAGCGTTTGGTGGCGAGTGATATGTTCTGCCGCATGAGCATGAGGGCGCTCGTTGTCGTTTGTCTCGTCGCTGCATGTGGTGGTCCAAAGGAGGGCGAGCACGGCGAGTTGCTATCGATCGAAGTTCAACCCGCGAACGAGATGATCGAATGGACGGGCGCCCCCGTGACGCGCGACTACACCGCGATCGGTAGGTGGGAAGACGGCACCGTCGGTCCGCTCTCGAACGCGACATTCAGCCTCGACAACGAAGGCGCGCGTCTCGGTCAGTTCACCGATGCGACGTTTTCGGTGAGCGGACAAGCCGCAGGCAAAGGTGGCGTGATCGCGACCGTCGGTGACCTCTCCGGCGCGACGAGCGTGATCGTCATGATGCACCCCGTGAACCTCGGCCCCGGCGTCGCGCCCGGATCCGAAGCGATGTTCCCCGACTCCTCGCCCGCGGGAACCATGTCGCAGCGCCTCGTGTATCCGCTCGATCACGCCGTCATGCCGACGAGCGTGAAGGCACCGATGCTGATGTGGGAAGGACCCACCGTCGGTGGCGGCGGCGATCTCTATCGCATCCGCGTCGTCGCCGGCTTCTTGACGATCGACACGATCCTCGCCGACACGCCGGGCTTCAACTATCTGCCGTCGACGACGGACTGGCAGCTCGTGAAGAACAGCGTGCAAGCGGGCGCGGTGACGATGAGCATCGATCACTGGGACGCGACGAACGGAGCGCAGGGCGGCACCCCGATCGAAGTGAAACTCGTCAGCGCCGATGTCGTCGGCGCGATCTACTACTGGAACCTCGGCAACGGCGAGATGGAACGCATCGACGCGGACGGCCGCGCGAAGGCGATCCCGACGCCGCCCGAGTACACGCCCGAGCCCGGCAATCGCTGCGTCGCGTGCCACACGGTCAGCCGCGACGGTCGCTATCTCTCGGGCTCGCTGTGGGGCGGCGCGCGCGAAGGCGCCGTGTTCGACATGAGCAGCAGCGCGGTCCGCAACTCCACCGCCGCCGCGCCCGCACCGACGGTCGCGCCGCTGCAGATCGGCACGACGTACACGCAGCTGTTCACGACGTTCAACCCGGACGCGACGCGCCTCATGATCAACACGCCGAGCGCGGCGCTCACGGTGATCAACCCGATGACGGGTCAGCCCGTCGCCACCACCGGCACGCCGCTACCGTCGGGGCAGACGTCGCATCCGGCGTGGTCGCCCGACGGCTCGATGGTCGCGTTCATCTCGAACTGCACGAACCAGCAGGGCAACCCCGCCGGTGGCGTCGACTACTACAACGGCAACCTGTCGATCCTGCCGGTCACCGGCGCCGATCAGTTCGGCCCCGCGTCTCCGATCGCACTCTCGAGCGCACAAGGCGGCGGACTCACCGCACCGTCGTGGCCGTCGTTCTCGCCGGACTCGAACTACATCGTGTACGGCGCGGGCACGTACTCGCGCGGCAACTTGACCGGCACCGAGTACCCGGGCGCGCTGTTCGTGATCGGCAAGACCGGCGGGACGCCGACGCGCCTCGACGCCGCGTGTGGCGGAGCGCTGCGGTGCTACCTGCCGAACTTCAGCCCGTTCGACTCGGGCGATCACTTCTGGCTGATCTATTACTCGTTCAAGGACTACGGCAACGCGCAGTCGGGCACGAAGGGCACCGCGCGCCGCCAGATGTGGATCACCGCGATCGACAAGTCGAAGCTCGGGACCGGTCAGGATCCGAGCTCGGTGCCGTACTGGGTCCCCGATCAGGACGTCCAGACGATGAACATGAGCGCGTTCTGGTCGCTGCCGCCGCCGATCCAGTGATTCCGTAGGGAATCAGGGACAGGCGGTGTCGCCCATCGCGAAGGTCACGGTCGCGATGGGGTACGTGCAGCCCGCGGGATCGACGGCCGGGTTCGTGAAGCCGCCCGTGGTGCCCTTGAAGGTCGCGCCGGTCAGCGTGCCTTCCATGTGCGTCGCGCAGAGCTGGTCGATGTGCAGCGTGCCGGAGGTCGCGAGGAACGTCGCATCGATCGAGTTCGTTCCCAGATCGAAGTGATAGCCCAGGGCGACGAACGGCGTATCTCCGACGGCGATCGTCGAGAGATCGATGTCCGTATCGATCGGCGTCTGCGCGTCGTAGCCGACGATGAACGGGTTGATGCCGTCGCCGATGTTCGGGTTGAGCGCGATCGAGATGCCCTGCCCCACGTCCATCAGCTGATCGAACTGACCGGCCGTCAGCGTCGGGGGGACGAAGTCCTGCGGAGCGCAGCGACACGTGTTGGTGTTACACGCTTGGCCACCGTTGCACTCCATGCCGCACGAGCCGCAGTTCGCTTCGTCGGTGCTGACGTCGAGGCAGGACGTGCCGCACATCATGTTCGGCGTGGTGCACGCGGGCGCCGAGTCGACCGGCGGTGCATCGGGCATCGCGTCGACGATCGTTGGATTCGAGCCATCGTCGCCGCACGCGGCCACGATCAGGAACAGGAGCAACGAGGGGCGCACCACGGGCGCATCCTACGTCACTCGCCGACGAGCGAATAGCGCGTCGTGAGGCCCTTGCCCGACTTCGCGAACTTGATGCGCTTCGCCGCGGCGGCCACGCACGTGCGCATTTCGTCACTCTCGGCGCCGTCGACGTCGACCTGATCCACGCGACCGCTCGGCCGGATCTTGAGGGTCAACGTCAGCCGGCCGACGACCGCGCAATCCGCGAAGCGATGGCGCGCTGCGGCGATCGCGGCCTCGATCTGCTCGACGGTGAGCTCGTCGGGTTCGGCGAGAGGATCGGCGACGGGCTCGGGCACGATCGGTACGGGCGCCGGCGCCTCGACGGGAACGGCGGCCGGTGGCTCCCGCGACGGCTCGATCGGGGCCGGCTGTGCGACGGGCCGCGGTGCCGCGGCTTCGGCGACCTTCGGGTGTCCGTAGTGATCCTTCAGATAGAGATAGACGCCGATGCCGGTGGCGCACGACAGGAGCAGCGTCGCGAGCAAGAACACCGGCGCATTGCCACGTCGCGGAGCTCGCCTCATCCCGCGGCCTCGGCGGCATCGATCGCCTTCTCGCCGTCGCGGAACGTGGGATAGGCCAGCTCGACGCCGAGCTCCGTCTTCATGCGCGTGTTGCGGAACTTGCGGTTGCGATGGTTCACCTGGGCGGCGCCCGGCTCGTAGAGCGAGCGCTTGCCCGGCATCGGCAGGCCGAGGTGATTGCACAGCCACGTCGCGTACTCGAGCTGCGTCGTGGGCTCGTCGTCGGCGACGAGATAGACCGACTTGTTCGGCGCCTTGGCCTCGGCAGCGAACACCACGCGCACGAAGTCGTCGACATAGATGCGGGAGGTCGCGTGCTCGCCGTCGTCGAGCAGCTTGAATTTTCCCTCGCGCAGACGCGGGCGGATGCCCTTGCCGCCGCCGTACACGGGCGCGAGTCGCAGCGTCACCGTCCGCAGCGTCTCGAACTGGTGCTTCTCGACCTCCTCCTCGTCGGAGCGGACGTTCTGCATCCCGTGATCGACCGCGAGCGGAGTGTCCTCGTCGATCCACACGTCGTCGTCGGGCTTGTCGCCGTACATGCCGCTCGACGACAGATGGATGAAACAGCTCGCCCCGATCCCGTAGGCCGCTTGCATCGCGGCGCGGATCGCCTGCCCCGGCCGGAGCGTGGTCACCGGCGGCACCGAGTAGACGACCATCGCCCCGTGCAGCCCGCTGATCGCCTGCGGGATCTTCGTGATGATGCCGACGTCGAGGTACTTCACCTCGGCCCCGAGGGCCGCGAGGGGCGCCATCCGGCCAGTTCCGCGCGCGAGGACCCGGACCGGGCGCCCGGCCGCCAGCCCTGCCCGCGCGATGTGGCCGCCCAGAAACCCGCAGCCCAGGATGATGATGGGTGTCGTCACCGCCCGAAGTTTCCCACAGTTGAGGGAGAACTGGCCCCGCGTGGATTCGGCATGTGAAAATCACGAGTCCGGTGGACCCACGGCTGCAACAAGCGATCGGTACGCCGAGGATTCAGGCCCATGCAGGGGAGCTGGTTCGCCTCGCATTGGCGGCGCTCGATCATTTGAAGGCGCTCGACGAGTCTCTCTACGAGCGCTTCGTCGCGAGCCGCAGCACGCCCGCGGACAAATCGGCGAACGCGCAGAGCCTGCGCGCGCTGTGGACCGAAACCTTCCGCGGCCTCCTCGAGCTGCTCGCCGCCTGCCGCCGCATCGAGTCGGAGCAAGCGCGCAAGCCCGCCCCCGATCAGGAGCCGTCGGGCCCGTTCGACTTCGGTGACCTCGAAGGCGGCGCGCCGCTCGCGCAGGACAACCTCGACCTCGGCGCGAACGAGCTCGGCGATCTGCTCGAGGGCATCGACGCCGCCGTGACCGAAGCCTCCAAACAAGAAGGCGACACGGAGCGCTGGGCGAAGGTCCTCGAGAAGATGAACTCGATCGAGTACGGCCTGCGCTCGCAGCACAACGAAGCGCACGACCGCATGGAGGCCGCTCTCGAAGGCAACGAGATCAGCCAAGTGCTCGGCATCCTCGACGATCTCGCGTCGTCCTCGTCGGAAGGCGTGCACGCCCTCGTCACCGCCGTCTACACCGCGTTCCTCCCCGACGTGAACCCGGCCTCCGTCGTGCCCGGCTATCTGACCTCGCTCGGTCGCGCGCTCCTCGTGCGCCGCGGTCTCGCCGAGCTCGCCACCACGCTCGCGCCGTACAACGACGCGCTCCAGAACGCGGACACGCTCAAGCACGGCCCTGCCCTCGCCGCGGTCAAAGCCGTGATGCGAACGTTCGTCGGCTCCGTCGTGTGCCGCGCGATGCGCGCCGCCGATCGCTGGCAGATGGTCGAGTTCGAGCGCGAGCTCTCCGAGCAACCGATCTCCGTCGCGCGCCTGACCAGCGAGGGCCTCGTGAAGTATCTCGACTCGCTCGGATCGATCAATCAGCGCGAAGTGCTGCTCGTCCACGATCAGCGCACGATCGAAGCGATGCGCGAAGCCCTCGCGAACGCGCGCCAGCTCGTCGATATCTCGCCGCGGACCGCGAACGACGAGCTCGATCGCGCGTACCAAGCCGCGCAGCGCTTGCGCGGCCGTCACCCGGCCACCGATCAGCTCGTGATCCAACTCGAGCGCTATGCGCCGACGTCATCGAACATGGCCGAGACCGTGAAATTCCTCGAGCGCCTCGAAGCCGTCCTCGCGTCCGCGGGCTAACGCGAAGCGATCGGATCAGTGCGACCACTGCGACTTCAGAAACAACACCAGCGCGACGATGATGACGATCGCGATGAGCATGCTTTCGAAGGCGTAGTTCTTGGGCGATGGGCCAGACACGGGCCGACCCTACACGACCTCAGCGCCGCGCGCGAGCCCGAGTCGCGTCGAGCATCGCGACGTACTCGCGCCGGCGCTCGGGATCCGTCAGCACCGTGTACGCGATGATGACCTGCGCGAACACGGCGTTCGCATCCTCGGCTTCTTGGCCGACCAGCCCCAGCTCGACCAGCTTTTCGGGGCGCAAATATCGCGCGAACTCGAGGTAGGCGTCGCGAACCTCCTCGGGCGGAGCGTCGTAGGACAGGCCGAGGAAGCTGAAGTGATCGACCGAGCGCTCGAGCAGGATGGTGCCGACATCGATCAGCTCGCGGATCTCTTCGAGGTCGAGGGCCGGCGGCCGCATCTTGGTCGCCTGGACCTCGAGGAACGGATCCGTCATCTGGCGCTCGCGCGGTGGCCGCGACAAGTCGCCGCGGGTCGCCGCCCGGGCGGGAGAGGACCGAGCGATCAGCTCGGCGAGCTCGCGGGTGGCCACCGGGACGGTGCGGTTATCGCGCTTGCTGCGCGGAGGCGCCGACGCCATCGCTTGCTGCGTGAGCGTGCGGGGCTGAGATGCGGGGCGCGTGACGTCGGGATCCTGGCGGATCAACATCGGCACGGCGGAGATGTCGGGGTTGTCGGAGATTCCGAACGGCGGCGTGACCGTCGGCTCCCGCGGCGTGGGCGAGCGTCCCGCCAGCGAGGGATCGCGCTGCGTCGGCGTGCGCGTCACGAGCGGCTCGCGCGGCGTGGGCGTGCGCGGCATCGTGTTCTGGCCGAGCTTCGCGAGCCCCGAGGGGATCGACGAGGTCGGCGGTGGTGACGTGCCGACGGCGAGTGGCGTGGACGGCAGATCGTGTTGGGTGACCGCGTTGCACATCGCGAGCGTGCAGAGCAACGCTTCGATCATGCGCGGATCGAGCTCGCGATGATTCGCTTCGAGCTCGGCGAGGGATGTTCCGTCGTGGAGGCGATCGATCACGAGCTGCTCTTCGTCCCCGAGCTCGAACTTCGCGAGGTCGTTGATCGCGCAGGGCTCGAGCACGAACCGCGAGTGACCGACGCGATGCATGGTGCGCGTGAGCCGCTGCTGCGAGAGGTTCATTCGCATGCCGAGGTAGATCGCGGCGCGGATGTCGACCTCCACGCCGAGCAGCGCCGGGATCGTGAGGCGCTCGTCGACGGTGTAGTCCCCGACGTCGACGGCGAACGTGCGCGCGACGCGCTGGATCAGCACGCGACGCTTCAGGTGGATCGTCTGCGGCGCGGTCAGCTTCACCGCGTCGGCGAAGCGATCGACATCGTCGATCTTGCCGTACGTCTTGGCTTGCAGTGCGGTGATCAACCGGTTCGAGAGCGCCACGCGTGCGACGGAGTCCACCGCGAGGGGCGACGTGGCGCCGACGACGAGCCCGTGAACGAACGCGATCTGATAGCGCTGATCGCCACCGGTGAGCTCGAGCTGGCCGCTGCAGCCGGAGAGCCCGAGCGCGGCGAGGGTCGCGCCCCACGGCCGATCGGCGATCGAACCGCGCACGACCACCATCGGTCGCAACGGTTGCGGAGCACCCTCCACGCTTCGCATCCACTCACTAAAACCGACGCGGGTGTTTGCCGCAACTCGAACCCGAAGACAGAAAACACGGCGGATCTTTCGCGTGGGCTTGCACACGAAATTTCTCGCTCAGGTTTTGATCGGATGGTGAGGCCGGGAACGTTGCGGGTGGGTTACCGTGGGATGGATGACGTCGGTCCGGATGGTGTCGGTGTTCGCGGTGATCGTTCTCGCTGCGTGTCCCGACGAGAAACCGATCGACATGTCCAATGCGACGGCCGCTCAGCGACGAGCGATGAACGTGCCCGGTGATCGCGTCGCGCCGGCGAAGCCGCGCCCGACGATGCCCGATGGCCCGCTGCCGCTGGAGCTGCCGCGCGTCGATGCTGGACCCACGCTCGCATTCGCGCCGGAGATCGTGTTGTTCGATCACAACATCCTGCGCAAGCCGACGTCGTCGACGGATCCGTACGCGGGCACGCCGAGTCCGTACGTGCGAGCGATGACGCTCACGCCGGTCGGTGTCGCCGGCCGGCTCGATGACAGCGCCGGATCGATCGCGTTGTTCGTCAACCGGACCTCCAGCGCGATCGACACGCTGTACTTGCTCGACGATCTGAAGACCTCGCAAGTCGTGTTCGCGACCGACAACGGCACGCGCCGCCAGCTCCCGTATCAGTTCGGCGCCGCGGATCCGACCGTACGCGACCGATTGACGATCGATCTCTTCGACGACGAGCTGACGATCGGCGGCGACGAACCGATCGAGGCGCGCACGCGGGCCGCATTCCGCGCGGCGGTCGCGAAGGCCATCGCGGTGCGGCGCGGACAATCCACGGTCGGGATCGAGGCGCGGATCGGCGTTCGCAGCGGAACCACGAATCAGCGCATGGTCGAGCTCCTCGATGCACTCGCCGCGGCGAAGGTCGAGGCCGTGTACCTCTATCCCGTCCAGAGCGCGGTCGCGCATTCGTCGACGGGACTCGTGGATCGCGGCGGCGGGATTCCACTCGTGCGCCTCGGTCAGCCGAACGCGCAGGGTGACCTCGACAAGGCGATCATCCGTCGCTACATCAAGCGCAACGTCCAGAAGATCACGTACTGCTACGAGAAAGAGCTGCTCGCATCGCCCGCGCTATCGGGAACAGTGAGCACGCAGTTCTTCATCACGCCGAACGGTGTGGTCGCGAGCTCGTCGGCGAACGGCGTGTCACCGAAGGTCGCGGAGTGCGTCGCGGGCGTGATCAAGGCGATCGAGTTTCCCAAGCCCAAGGGCGGCGGCGGTGTGCAGGTGAACTATCCGTTCACGATGACCCCGTACGGTGGCTGACTCAGGGATGCAGCACGCATCCACCGATCACGTCGCCGCGCCACTTCGCGTGCATCGCCTCTTTGAACTCCGATAGCGGGAACGTGTGCGACACGTAGGGCTTGATCGTGCCATCAGCGGCCCACGCGAAGATCTCCGCGAGCCGCGGCGGACGCAGCGCCGGGTTCTTCACGCTCGAGATCACCGCGGGCGAGCCGAGCACGTCCAGGCCCTTCATCATGATGAGGTTCGTCGGGAGTTGGTTCGCGTTGGGTGCGCCGCGGAGGCCCTTGCCGCGCGAGACCGACGGCGTCGAGGCCCAGCCGACGATCACGAACCGGGCACCGAACTTCACGCAGCGGAGGCTCTCGACGGAGATGTCACCGCCGACGCCATCGTAGACGACGTCGACACCTTCGCCATTTGTGAGCGACTTCACGGCGTCGCGCATCACCGACAGATCGCTCGTGTTGATCACGTGATCCGCGCCCTGGGCTTTGACCACGGCGAGCTTCGCGTCCGAGCGTCCTGTCGCGATCACTGTCGCACCGAGGTGCTTCGCGATCTGGACCGCCGCGAGACCGGTGGATCCGGATGCACCGTGGATCAGCACGGTCTCGCCGCGCTGCACGCGGCCGCGCGCGACGAGGCAGTGATAGGCGGTCTCGTAGTTGCCGAGAAGGTTGCAGCCCTGATCGAACGTCAGTGTGTGGGGTAGCGGATGGATAGCCTCGATCGGCGCCACGCCGTACGACGCGAAGCCGCCCCACTGTTGGTAGGCACCGTACGAGCGCGGCCCGGCGAGGAACCCGTCGACGAGGACGGAGTCGCCGACCTCGATGTTTGTCGCCGCAGGCCCTCGCCACGCGACGACACCGGCGTACTCCAGCCCGGGCGTGTAGGGCGGCTTGGGCGGGTGTTGGTACTGCCCGCTCGTCATGATGAGGTCGACCCAGCCGACGGACGCGCTCTTGATGGCGACGATGACGTCGCGATCGCGCAGCGCCTTCGGATCCGGCGCCTCCATCGGCACGAGCGAGGCGTGATTCGCGATCGCATCGAGCGGTTCTTCGCCGAGCTCGGAGATAAGGACACGGTGACCGGGTGGGAGGCTCACGTACGCGCGCGAGATTGCCACGGGATCGCTGGCCTCGCTCTCATCGATGCCGGATACTGGCGAGGGTGACGAAGAAGCGACCTTCGGGACGGGATTCGCGCACCGAGCCGAATCCGATTGGAACGCCTCCCGAGGCGGTGACGAACTATCGCGTCGATCGCGTGTTCGCTCCGACGCCGCGGCCGCGCGAGGCATCGCAGGTCGCGAATCAGCTGCTCGAGCGCACGCGTCCGCTGCGCCAGAGCACGCCGCCGATCGCGGGCGAGAGTGAAGAGCTCGCGCTTCGCCGGCAACTGTCGCGGTTGCAGCGTCAGCTCGCCGAGGCGCAGCGAGAGCTCGCGAACAAGGATGACGAGCTCGCCGCCGAAGCCGAGCGCCGCCTCGAGATCGTGCGGCTCAACGAGACGCTCGCGGATCAACAACGCGAGCTCCAGGCACGCAACGACGAGCTGATCGCCTACGAGGCGCGCACGCGCGGCGTGGAGCAGCGACTGCAGGATCAGATCGCGGCCGCCGACGAGCTCGCGCAGCTCGTCGAGAAAGAGCACGTTCGCACCGCCGCCGCCGAAGCGCGCGTCGACGAGCTCACGCGCGCCTTCGACGAGACGCGCGCGCTGTGGAATACCGAGCGCGCGATGCTCGACGATCGCGCGAAGGCTGAAGTGCTCGCCGTCGAGACCAAGCGTCGCGCCGCGATCGAAGCAGGCGAAGAAGCGATCGCCGCATCGACGATGCGCCTGCGCGACGCGCACGAGGCCGAAGTCGCCGAGCTGCGCGCCGCGCACGAGCGATCGCTGTCGACGCTGCGCGGCGAGCTCGAGCCGAAAGCCGTCGCCGCGCACTCGCTGGCCGAGGAGCGCGAGCGGCTGCTCAACGAGATCGCCGCGCTGAAGAACGAAGTGGTGCGCACGGCCGCCGAGCGCGACGAGAGCCGCAGCCGCGAAATCGCGCAAGCCGCCGAAACGCACGCGACCGAGATGGATGGCCTCGTCCGCATGCACGCGAACGACCTCGCTCGCATCAGCCGCGAGAAAGACGAGCAGATCATCGCCGCCCAGCAAGAGGCCCGGCTCGCCGAGGTGAAGGTGAAAGCCCTCGAGGACAGCGTCGAGGGCCTGCGCGAGTCGCTGAAGAAGGCGCAGCGCGAGCTCGCCGAAGCGCGCGAGCGGTGCACGGTGCTCGAGGCCGACAAGCACACGCTCGAGGATCGGCTGATCGTCGTCGGCGAGAACGCGGACAAGATGCTCGAGGATCAGCGAACGCTGCGCGAGCAGATCGAAGCGGCGGAGAACGAAGTGCGCCGGACCTCGCTCGATCGGCTGCGCTTCGTCGCGTACCTCGAGGAAGGGCTCGCGATGCTCGGTGCGTTACCGCCCGCCGATGCGAGCCACGATGCCGAGATCACGGTGTCGAGTGGCGACGCCGCCGACGAACCGCCGACCGACAGCTAGCAGTCCGGGACGTCCATGCGGAGCGGCGGATCGACCTCCGCGCGGACGATCCACCGGCCGCGGAACGTCAGCTCGATCTCCGCATCCTCGATGCCCTCGTACGAGTACGCCGAGTCGATGATCTTGCGAAGCCGGGGCAACGTGCACCGCGGGGCGGCGATCGGCTTCATCGCGCATCGCTTGTCGGTCTCGACGCGAGCCTCGGCACCGGCCGGTGAGACGCGGACCACGATCGCGCACGGATGCCCGTCACCGACGAGCGCGGCCTTCGCGCCCGCGGCCGAGACGTAGCGATACTCGACGAGGCGGCGAACGCGCGACAGATCGACGACGTTCGACGGAGCGACCGGCTTCAGTTGGATCTCGACGAGCTGCGCATCGGCCGCGAGCTTCCTCGCGAGCTCTGACGCGCGCGGGAGATACGCGAGCGGATCGAACGCCTCGGGCGCGAAGTCAGGTGCTCGCGTGATCGGAGCGGGCAACGCCGCTTGCTTCACGGAACGCGGCTCCGCGACCGCAGCGTCGATCCCCGCTGCATCGATGGCTGCATCGGTCGCGGGTGCTGCGTCGACGACGATCGTCGCGTCGACGGGTGCATCGGGATCGGCCGCGTCGAGGGGGATCACGAGCGCGGCGTCCGCGGGCGGACGATGCGCGTCCCGCCGCGCGCGCGCGATGATGAACGCGGCCGTCGCCGCGATGGCGATCACCGCGACGGCGATCATCGCGGGCACGCGCGACGGCGGTGGAGTCGGCGCGGGGTGCGGCGGCGGCGGTTCGCTCGTGACCTTCTTCGCCGACGGACGCCCCTGCACCGCATCGGCGAGCGCGCTCGCCATCTCGCGCGCGGACTGGAACCGCTTCGCGGGATCCTTCGCGAGCGCGCGCAGGATCACGATCTCGAGCGCCGCGGGGATCGTCGGCACGAGAGCGCGCGGCCGCGGCGGCGGTCGATCGCGATGCGCGCGCATGACCTCGACATCGCTCCCCGTCGCGAACGGACGCTGTCCGGTCAGCGCTTCGAACAGCACGACGCCCATCGTGTAGACATCGGTCCGCGCGTCGACGGCGTTGCCCATGACCTGCTCGGGCGCCATGTACGCCGGCGTGCCCATCGTCAGGCCTTCCTTCGTGCGCGGTGTGTTTCCGCCCCCCACGCCGGGTGCGAGCTTCGCGACGCCGAAGTCGAGCACCTTCGCGTGTCCCGCCCGCGTGACCATGATGTTGTCGGGCTTGAGGTCGCGGTGAACGATTCCGATCGCGTGCGCTGCGTCGAGCGCGGCGAGGACCTCACCGCAGATCCGCGCGATGTCTCCGACGCTCGCCGTTGGAGCCGCATCGCGCAGGCTCTGGCCCTCGACGAGCTCCATCACCATGTACGGCCGGCCGTCGGGGAGCTCCGACACGTCGACGAGGTTCACGATGTTGAAGTGCGAGATCAGGCTGACCGCGCGCGCTTCGGCGCGGAACCGCTGCATCGAGTCCGGCGTCTGCTTCGACAGCACCTTGATCGCGACGCGAGCGCTGCGCTCGGCGTCGACGCCGAGGTACACGCAGCCCATTCCACCCTCGCCGAGGATCCGCTCGAGGCGGTAGCGGCCGACGCTGGTCCCGACGAGCGCTTCTGCGGCCGCTACAGGCAAATCGCGGTCTTCACGTCGACAACTTTACCGTCGCGTGGACAGCGCAGCTGCGTCGCTTCGAGTGCCTTCTTCAGACACTCGGCCGCTTGCGCGTCGAGCGGGTCGCGACCCGCGAACGGCTTGACCTGGATCTGGAACGGGTTGCCCTTCGCGGACAGCTTCCACTGCGCCCAGAACCCGCGCATGACTTTCTTGCCCGACTTCGGCGAGCACGCGGCGAACGCCGGGTTGTTCTCCATGATGCGATCGGACTCGAGCGAGCCATCGACATCGCTGCGCACGGTCACCGTGCCCGGCGCGAGCTCGCCGACCTCGAGGCCAGCCTTCGGTGCATCCGGCGGGACACCATTGGCCTTGAGCTTCGCGGCCTGGATCGTCGCGACCTTGATCTTGTCCTTCGCGACCGGCAGCGGCGCCGTGTAGCGCACCCAGCGGTCCTTGCTGTGCCGGCCATGGCGCTCGAGGTCGACGTTGAGCACACACTTGTCATCTACCTTCGCACCGCCTTCGGCGCCGCTACGCGTCCCATGTTCGTCGGACTTGTCACCCTCGCACGCGACGGTGACCGTGCCCGTCGACAGGTTCGGGTGCTTGAGGCCGAGCGCCGCGATCAGCGACGGCGCTTGGCCGCACGCTTCGCTCTTGTCGTCCCACTTCTTCTCGTCGACGAGCTTCTTCGCTGCCTCGACATCCTTCGCCGCGACGATCTTCGCCTTCTCGAACGTCGCGATCTGGGCGGCCACCGCGTTGCGCATCTGCGGCGTCGTCGTGACCGGGAAGTCGTTCAGGTAGACCATCGCGATCGTGGGCTTGCCCGTGCCGGCGACCGCCATCTTCGATTCGCCTTTACAGACTTCGAACGCGTCCTGCGCCAAGGCTCGACCAGCAGTGAGCGCGAGCACGGCGACGGTGAAGAGGATGCGAAATGACATCCGCGGAGGATACTATGCGTCGTACGTGCCGTCGCGATTCCTCCTCGTGCTCGCCCTCGTGGCCTGTGGTGACGACACGCCCGCGGGGCAAGATGCCTCGGGAGATGCGATCGACGCGCCTCCCACGTGTGGCTGCACCTTCGGGACACCGATGCCAATAGCGACGATCGCCGACGCCGAAGCGATCGAGCTGTCCGGACTCGGCACGAGCCGCGCGCTCGCGGACACCGTGTGGACGCACAACGACAGTGGTGACACCGCGCGCCTGTTCGCGATCGGCACCGACGGTGCGACGCGGGGTGTCCTGTCGATCACCGGAGCGACCGCGACCGACTGGGAGGACATGGCGATCGCTCCGTGTGGAGGAGGCTGGTGCTTGTACGCGGCGGACATCGGCGACAACGATCTCGTGCGCCCGCGCGTGCGTGTCTACGAGATCGACGAGCCGGCGCAGATCAGCGGCGCGCAGACCGCGAATGCGCGCACGTTCGACGTGGCGTATCCCGACGGTGCGCACAACAGCGAGGCGCTGATCGTCGATCCGCGCGATGGCGAGGCGTACATCATCACGAAGCAAACACCGCCGAGCCCCGCGTCGCCGTCGAAGGTGTTTCGCATGCCGAAGTCCGCGGGCGTGGCGACGGCGGTCGAGGTCGGTACGCTGACGATCCCGACGGGCAACCTGCTCGTCACCGCCGCCGATCTCTATGCCGATGCCTGTGGCGTACGCCTGCTCGTCCGCACGTACTCGCACGTGTTCGAGCTGTCCGGTCCTCCGGACGTGACGATCGGCGATCTGCTGCAAGCGACGATGACGGCTCGCCCCGTCGCCGCCGAGCTGCAAGGCGAGGCTGTCGCGTGGACCTCGGATGGCCGCGGCTATCTCACGGTCAGCGAAGGCGCGAACGCGAAGCTGTCGCGCGTCACGTGCGAATGAGCGAGCGGGAAATCGCCGGCAACATCCAGCAGGATCGCGGAACACCTACCGCCGGGTGGAGCATCGCGAACCGGGTGTTAGGATCGAACCATGGCGAGCACCGACGAGGGCGACGACGATCAGGTCCCACAACGGCGCCGTCCCCTGATCGCGGGCACGGGCTGGCTGTTGTTCGTGTGTGCGTTCCTTCCCACGCTGCGCGTGTGCAGCGACCCGGTCGCGCCGTACCAGTTTCCGCCGGACTATGTCGTCTATCTCGGCGCCGGTGTGTTGGCCGTCATCGCCGTGATCCGCACGCTGCGCGCGCGCCGCGCGTGGTTCACGGCGTGGTTCGTGATGTGGTTCGCCACCGCGATCACGTGGGCCAGCATGTTCGCGGCCGACGGGAGCCCGGCGCTTGCCATCATCTTGATCGCCGGTGGCCTGGTCGGGGCGGTGTTCGGGTCGATGTCGTTCTGGCGCCAGAAGCACACGGCGCGCGGCATGTGGATCGGCGGCATCGTCCACGGCGCGATCTCGATCGTCTGGTACCTGCTGCTCTCGGCCGATAGCGGCGCGGTGTGGGGCGCGTACGTCGGGCTCGCGTCGTCGATCGCGTTCACGCTCGCGAGCGCGTTCGCACTCTCCCAACACACCGCGGAGCTCGCGCGCAAGCGTCGCGAGACCGAGCCTGTACCGCTACCGACCGCGCGCGTGATCGAGCGCTAGCGTCAATGTGCCTCACTCGTTTTCCCGACTGCTTCCGCGATGTTCAGTGGTATCGACATCGAGGCACGCCGCCATTGATCGACGAGCGCCGAGTACCCTCTCGGGACGTTGGGTAAGTCGCGCTAGCGTCAGCAACCGATCGGCTTGTACGCGTTCTCGGTCGCGTCGAGAGCGAGCTTGCAGTTGTCCTGCACCTGCTTCTGCTGGCCGTACTGGGCGTACATCTTTCGCACGGTCGGAATCTGATCGCGCAGCGCCTTCGCGGAGGCCGGCGGAAGCTTCGGGCAGCGCGCGATCCGCTCGAGTACGCGCACGTACTGCTCGCAGACATCGCCGGGGGCGACGGGGAGCTGCACGACGTGCTTCGTGACCAGCGGCTTCGGGCAATACGCGAGGTCCCCGACGCTCGTGGCCGCGAGCAAGCACTCCGCGTCCTTCTTCGTCAGGTTCGCGCGTAGGCAGATGTTCTCGATCACGCGCTCGCGCGGCTCTCGCTCCTCGAGCTCCGCGTAGTTCCCCATCTCGAGCGAGGTGATCGATCGGGCGATCAGCCGGCAGTTCACGCCGGCGGCCTGCACCTTCGGCGGCGGCTGCTCCGACCCGATCGGCTCGTCACGGGTCGGAACTTCACATCCCACCGCGACGAGTAGCCCGGCGACCCATACGCAGCGCATCCCTCGTGATAACAGATCGCGATGGCCGATCCAGCGCAGCTTGCCGAGCAGCTCATCGACCTCGAGGTCAAGCTCGCATTCCAGGACCGCTTGATCCGCGACCTCGACGCGCTCGTCCGCGAATTCGGGACTCGCCTCGACGCGACCCAGCGCGAGCTCGAGGCGCTCAAGCAGGGCGTGCGGAGCCCGGAGGTGTCGATGGGTCCGGCGAACGAGAAGCCGCCGCACTACTAACAGGGACAGCCGTAGAACGGGCGGTCGAGCGTCTCGAGCGTGTTTCCCTTCGCGTCGTTGACCAGGGTGTTGCCGAGCCACGCCGAGCCGACGACCTCCATCATGCCATCGCCGTCGAGATCGACGAGCTGATCGATCGTCTCGATGCCGCCGAGGTTCACGTCGAACGACGTCAGCGTGCCGTCCTTCTCGACGCGGTAGAGGCCCCACACGTTGACGTGCGGCATACCGCAACCTTCGAGCTGGTTCGCGTGAATCGAGATCCACATCTCGTGCGTGGTCGGGTGCACGAACATCTCGCTCTTCCAGGTCGTCGCGGAGTCCGCGATCCAGCTCTGACGAGGCTCGGTGCTGTCCTTGTAGAACTCGGTCCACTCCTTCGTGGTGTCCGCCGCGACCTTCGACGCGAGCAGCATGCGCTTCGCGTTCGCGACGAGCTTCGCGTCGTCGTCCTTCAGCGCGCGCGCCCGTGCAGCCGGCGGCAACGCAGCATCGCGCGCGATCGTGCCGGTGCAGTCGCCGAGCTTCGCCGCGATCATCGGTGCGCCGTACTGCATCACCATCTTCGCGCTCCACTCCTCGGACGTGTCATCGCCGGCGTAGCCGGGGCTACCGGTCAGGCGCGCGACGATGGCGAAGCCGGTGATGTACGTGGTGCACGTTCCGTCGACGATGATCTTGTCCCCGAGCCGATCGCGGTGCGCGAGCGGGACATCGTCGATCGCGATCGGCGCGGTCGCGACCTCGACCCACTCTTCGTGCGTGTGCGTGATCGCGCCGTGCTTCGGAAACGCCGCGCGCGGAACGCCATCGCCGTCCGTGTGCTCGCCCGGCACCGCGAGGTTCTCGAGCTTCATCCACGTCGCGTTCTGCGCGGTGAACACCATCGCGACGCTGCGCGAGCTCGTCGGCGAGATCGGCGGCGCTTCGGTCTGCGCGGCCATTGGGACATCGAGCGAGATGGGGTCGGCGATCACGGCGAGCGCGATCGTCGGCGAGCCCTGCGGAGCGGGCGCCTCGAGCGCGGGCTTGGCCATCGCGAACAACCCGGCGCCCGCGAAGGCGAGGCCGAGCGCCGTGAGGCGAGCGACGTGGGTAGGTGCAGCGATCTGTGGGCGAAGCGGCATGTGGCAGGATCGTGCAAGCAACGGGCCTCGGTGAACCGCCAGGCGTTTGGCCTGCTTATCGAAGGCGACGCCGGCGAGACACGGGTAGCGTGTCTGGCATGACCGTCGAGATCGCGAAGGGCGTGGGCCCGGCCAAGATCGATATCGCGTACGAGCGTTTCGGTGATCCGAGCGCGCCGCCGCTGCTTTTGATCATGGGTCTCGCGACGCAGATGATCGCGTGGCACGACGATTTTGTCGCGGCGCTCGTCGCGCGCGGACTCCATGTCATCCGCTTCGACAACCGAGACATCGGACTCTCGACGCACATGGTGAACGCGCCCGTCCCCAACTTCGCCGCGGTGGTCGCCGGTGATCTCTCGACGGCGAGCTACAACCTCTCCGACATGGCCGGCGATACGGTCGGCCTGCTCGACGCGCTCGGCATCGCGAGCGCGCATCTCGTCGGCGCATCGATGGGTGGCTTCATCGCGCAGACGATCGCGATCGAACACCCTGCGCGCGTACGCTCGCTGACCTCGATCATGTCGTCCACGGGTGATCGCGACGTCGGCCAACTCGCGCCCGAGGCATACGCGCTGTTCGCGGCGCCTCCCGTGAAGACACGCGAAGACGCGATCAAGCGCGCACTCGACGCCGTGCGGTTGATCGGATCGCCCGGCTACCCGTTCGATCCCGAGATGGTCGCCGATCGTGCAGGCCGATCGTACGATCGCGCGTACGACGCGGTCGGCGTGATTCGGCAAGGCACCGCCGTCGTCGCGTCGGGCGATCGCACCGAGATGCTGCGCCGTCTCGACGTCCCGACGCTCGTCATCCACGGCACCGACGACAAGATGTGCAACACGAGCGGGGGCCGCGCGACCGCCGCCGCGATTCACGGCGCGAAGCTCGTGATCTACGAAGGCATGGGCCACGATCTTCCGCGCGCGCTGTGGCCGCAGTTCGTCGACGAGATCGCGGCGCTCGTGCAGCGCGCCGAGGCGCGTTAGCGCTGCATGCCGTCGAACGCGACGACCGAGTCGTTGTTCAGGCCCGCGGCGTTCGCTTCGTCGGTATCGATGTGCATGTCGAGCTCGTACTCGGGGTTCACGCGTACGATCACGTCGCCCATCGTCATCTCGCGATCGCCCTCGACGCGGACTTTGATCATGTCCTTGTCGGCGACGCCGTAGTCCTTCGCCTGCGCGGGGCTCATGTGCACGTGGCGATGCGCGAGGATCACGCCGCTCGTCGTGGTGATCGTCCCCGCGGGTCCGCGCAGCGTGATGCCGGGCGTGTCGTCGAGCTTGCCGCTCTCGCGGAGCGGCGGTGACACGCCGAGCGCGAAGGCGTCCGTCTTCGCGAGCTCGACCTGCGTCTGCTTGCGCAGCGGCACGATGATCGCGACGGAGCGAATCTCGCCTTTGGGTCCGACGAGGTCGACCGTCTCGCGCGTGACGAACTGCCCCGGCTGCGTGACATCGCGCTTCTTCGTCAGCGTGTAGTCCTTGCCGAACAGCGCGTCGGCGTCTTCGCGCGAGAGATGCACGTGGCGCACGCTGACGCCGATCGGGATCGGCCGCGCGCGCACGCTGCGGATCGCACCGGAGGCGCCGACCACGCACCGCATGGCCTCGCGCGCGATCATGCGCTCCTCGTCGGTGCGGACGACGAGCACCTTGGTCGGCGAGCGCTTCTGCGACACCTCGACGATGCCGCCGTGCTCGTCCGCGCGCTGCGTGCGATTCGCCTCCTCGTCGAGCGCGATGCCCATGTACGTCAGGCCCTCGGTCACGCGGCTGCGCACGAGCGCGCTGTTCTCGCCGATGCCGCCCGTGAACACGAGCGCGTCGGCGCCACCGAGCACCGCGGCGTACGCGCCGATGTACTTGCGAAGGCGATGCACGAACACGTCGATCGCGAGGCGCGCGCGGACGTCGCCCGTCTCGGCCGCGGTCTGGATATCGCGGAAGTCCGCGCCGATTCCCGACAGCCCCGCGAGCCCGGACTCGCGATTGAGCAGCTTGTCGATCGCGTCGAACGACATCCCATCGCGCGCGAGCAGGAGCGGCACCTGCGGATCGAGGTCGCCGGAGCGCGTTCCCATCACGAGTCCCTCGAGCGGCGTCATGCCCATCGAGGTCTCGACGGAGACTCCACCGTCGATCGCCGCCACGCTCGCCCCACCGCCGAGGTGACACGTGACGAGCTTGAGGCGCGAGAGGTCCGTCTTCAGATGCTCGGCGGCGGACAGCGCCATGAACTGATGACTCGGTCCGTGGAACCCATAACGACGCACGCCCTTCTGCAGGTACAGCTCGTGCGGAACCGCGTACGTGTACGCGTGCGGCGGCAGCTGCGCGTGGAAGGCCGTATCGAACACCGCGACGTGCGGGATGTTCGGGAACACCTCGCGCGCCGCACGAATGCCGGCGCCGTTGACCGGGTTGTGCAGCGGCGCGAACACCGCGCACTCGTCGATGATCGCGAGCACCTTGTCGTCGATGCGGGTCGGTGCGATCAGGCGCTCGCCGCCGTGGACGACGCGATGACCGACGCACCCGAGCTGCGACGGATCCGTGAGCGGCCCACCCTCGCGCGTCAGGTGCGCGAGGATCGCGCGCATCGCGTTCGCGATCGAGCCATCGACGGGCTCCTGCCCTGTCTCGTGAATGTGGACCGCGTCCTTCGTACCGATCCGCTCGGCCCTGCCGACGGCGAGGCGCGCCTCGGTGTCCATCTCGTACAGGTTGTACTTCACCGATGTGGAGCCGACGTTGACGACGAGGACCTTCATGGCCGGTCATCCTACATCGACACCCATGAAAATCCCGGATGCGAGGTCGACTCGTCCAGTAGTCCCAGAAAGGAGCGAGCCACCAGTTCCCCACCGTCCTGACGCGACCGATCCTGTGACCCCCAACGACAAGCGCATCTGCACAATCGCTCGTCTCCAGTCGATCGGTCCTGCTGTCTCTCCTCCTCGGTCTGGGTGCTGGACTTGCGTGAAATGGAAATACAGGTCGGTGGGACCGACCTTCCCCGTGTACGATGAGTCCGTGCGCGGTTTGCTCGTCCTCTCGCTACTCGCCGGATGTGGCTTCCACATCGCGGGCGGGCAGCAACCGCCGCTCGATGCCGACGGAGACGCGCTGCCGGACGCCGAAGCGCAATCCGATGGTTTGATCGATGGGCTGGTCGATGCGTCCGACGGGCCGACCACGGTGTCCGATGCACCCTGCGCGGACGACGACGCCGACGGCGTGTGCAACTCGATGGACACGTGGCCGTGCGGTGCGCAACCAACGCCACCCGGATCGCCGATCACGCTCGACGAGGTGAACGGCGGCAATCACATGACGATCTCGCTCTCGAACACCGCGCTCACGGGCGGCCAGCGTCTCTACAGCGTGGCACCGGGCGCGACGTTCACGGTGACCGCGAACTACTCGATCATCGATTGCATCTGCACCGGCTGCATCGATCAGATCCAGATCGGCCTCATTCCGGGCACCGCGAAGGAGTGCCTGTACAACGGCAACCCGTCGAGCCCGTGCACCACCGCGACGACCGGCACCGGCATGCGCACGCTCACCGCGCCGATGACGACGGGTGTGTATCAAGTTCGGTTCCGCCTCGGGCAGGACCTCGATTGCGACGGTGAGAACAACGATCACGACGGGTGGTGGACCAACGTGCCTCCCAACGCGGCACAGACCGTCGCGCTCGTCTGCGTTCACTAGCGGATCCTGAGAATCATTCCGGTTCCGCTTCCGCTTCGCCGTTCCCTATTCGATCACGTCCATCGCTCACCACGAACGGACCTGGTCGATGCATGTGGTGGGGAACCGGAACGGACCTGGTCGACGCATGTGGTGCAGACCAAGTTCGCGGTGATCCCAGACGGTAGCGGGATCAGACAGTCCGCTACGCCTCGCGCCGGCTCTGAATAGTGAGTAGCGAAGCGGAACCGGAGTCGAGAACTGCATGTTCGGTTCTCTAAAGGGCCGAACGTATCGATTCGGTGCCGCACGACACGCGATACCGTGCCCGCATGAGGACCACGATCATCGCGCTCGCGCTCGCCGCCTGTGGCCCTCCGCCCGGCAACGACGTCGACGCGGGTGGTAGCGGCGATGCGGCCGGCTTCGACGCGGACATCGTCGTCGACAGCATCCCCGCGGTGAGCGGGCCGGTCGACGTGGTGATCACCGCGGACAACGCATACAGCTTTGGCTACGGCACGAGCGCGTCGATCACGCACTTCACGCAGGGACAACGCGCGCAGACCGCCGGGCAGATCTTCAACTGCCCGATCGGCGAAGGCCCGGAGGTCTACACGGTCCCCGAGGCCGACGCGCCACCCGGTGCGTACCTGTACATCGTCACGTGGGATGACCTCGCGGTCACGCAAGGCGTGCTCGGTCAGTTCACGCGCGATCACGGGACGATCTACACGGGCGATACGCGGTTCGAGGTGTGTGCGACAGGCATCGATTACTCGACGGGCCCCGACGCGCTCGTCGGACCGTCGCAGGCGATCATCAACGCGGAGATCGCGAAGTGCAACGCGGGCACCGGTGCGCCGACGACCACCAGCAAGGGCTGGGTCAACACCGCCGGCGCGGTGACCACGGGCGCGACCGGGAAGCTCGCGGTCGGCGAGATGAACGATGACCCAGCGGGCACGTTCCCGATCACGTGTCAGCCGACGGCGACGACGAAGGGCATCGTCTCGACGTCGCAATGGATGTGGTACGACCCGCAGGACGGGCAAGGCGGCGACGCGTTTCACTCGTCGGGATCGAACCGCTTCAAGGCGTTCTTGATCTTCCGCCTCGGTGTCGACGACATCGTGATCTTCTAGTCGCGCGAGTACATCGGCCCGATCAGATCGAACCCGAAGCCGAGCCCGATCTCGAGCCCGAGAAAGTGGCCGACCTCGTCGTCGTTCGTCGTGAGCTGATGCTGCCGGTGATAGACGAGACCCGCGCGGATCGCGGTCCATACGCGGCCGCGGATCTTCGGATCGTGCCGCGCGAATACGACGCCCACGCCCGCCATCACGAGCCGCGCGTAGGACTGCGTGACGTCGTCGTTCTGTCCGTAGGCGCCTTGCACGTACAGCCCGGGGAGCCCGTGTCCCTGCGTCCTGGTGAGCCGGCCGCCCCACGACCCGAGGGCCTCCGAGCGTGCCCCGAGCGGACCGAGGTCGCGCGCGAAGAACAGCTGGCCGACGAGCTCGTTCTCGACGATCTCGACGAGGTTTCCGATCTCGTACGAGCCGCCCCCTCTCCTCACCGGTGAGTCGTCGAGCGCGAGGTTCAACGTGGTCCCACCACCGATCGACACGCATCCGGACAGCACCACGAGGGTGGCGATCAGCGAGTCCAACGAGCCCACGAGTCGACTGTACTTGTTAACGTCGGGCCGTGCCTCCGCGCATCGTTCAATGGCAGCCGGTCGACGCGTTCGACCAGCTGTTGTTCGTCCCGCGCGCGGGCAAGGAGGACGCGTTCCGTCGCCGCGCCGACGAGCTCGGTCTCCGCGTCGAGACTCGACACGCGGAGATCTACGCGCCGGGCACGAACATCGACGGTGGGTGGATCGATGTCGGCGATCCCGCGCCGATCGGAACGATGCTCGATGGCTCCGTCGAAGATCTCGCGCGGATGGCCGCCGAGCTCGTCGACGTGTGCACGCCGGTGCGGTTCCTCGTCGGAGACTACGACGGCTGGCGCGCGATCCACGTCGACGACGACATCGCGATCACGAACGTCGCGGACTGGCGACAGCACCTCGCCGACGAGAACGAGCACGCGTTGCTCGTCGAAGCGGTGACCGAGGTGATCGTCGCGCGCGGGAACGTCGCGAGGCCCGAGGACCTCGAGGATCTCGAGCGGCTCGTGCGGCTCGCCCCCGCGGAGCCCGAGCCGTTCGTGCTCCTCGGTCGCTTGTATCTCGCGCTCGATCGCCTCGACGATGCGGAGCGCACCGCGAAGGCGCTGCTCGCGCTCGACGTGCGCGACTGGCGAAAGGCGCCCGCGCGCTCGCTGCTCGGCGAGATCGCGACGAAGCGCGGCGACGCGAAGGCGGCGCTCGAGGAGCATCAGGCCGCGCTGAAGCTGCACTACACCGTGCCCGCGCAGCTCGCGGTGGGCATCGCCGCGATCCACGCGAACGATCCGGCGCTCGCGCAGAAGACGCTCGCGAATCGGAACCGCGGTCGCGCGCTGTTCGAGCTCGCCGAATCGATGTGCAAGCTCGGCCGCACCGACGACGCGCACGCGTACCTCGAGGTCGCGCTCGATCTCGATCGCGGGCTGTTGAAGCCCGTGCCCGAGAACCAGTGGCCCAAACCTCCCGACACCGCGTGGACCGCCGCGCATGCCGAGCTCGCGACGCTCGTCGATGCAGCACGGAGCGACGATGGGTAACGTCCACGAGGTCACGCAGACCGAGCCGTTCCGCTCGGCCCACGGCGCCGCGCTGCTCGTGCGAGACGGCGAGAAGCTCGTGGACGAGAACTTCCCGAGCTACACGAGCGTGAGCTCCGCGACGCGCAAGATCGGGCGCTCGCGGATGCCCTCGGACCGCGCGTACCTCGTGGTGCAGACCGGCGGAAAGTGGGGCTACGGCTTCGAGCTCGAAGAGTTCCTGACCACGAACGCGCCGGTGCTCGAGAACGCGGTGTTCTACATCTCCGACGAGTACGCGATGTACGTGCGCGAGTGGCGCATCACGAACGGATCACTGTCGATCGAGTTCGCGGCGCCCGACAACTCGCACGTCGGCCTCGTGCTGATCGAGACCGCGAAGCATCGCGACTTCGGCCTGCTGCTCCTCGAGGACATGCTCGACGATATGATGTGGGGCGGCGGCGAGACAGAGGACCCGACGTCGGTTCGCTTCCGCGCGGTGATGGCGCTCGTGCAACACCGTCCCGATCGCTGGCAGACCTGGTACCAGCTCGGGCTCCTCAAGGTGGACTACGCGGCGCACGCGGCCGTGGAAGCGTTCGAGCGCGCGCTCGCGATCGTTCCCGCCGAGAAGCGTGCGCTCGTCGAGGTCGGGCTCGTTCGCGCACTCGAGAAGATCGATCCGCTCCGCGCGCTGTCGATCGGGCGCGGCGCCACCGAGCGCTGGATCAGCGCGGCGATGAAGGAGAAGGGCTCGTACTGGAATCCCGTCGCACCGGGCCTGTCGTACCTCGCGGATCTCGAGCGCGAGCACGGTGCGCCGGATCGCGCGACGACGCTGTACACCACGTGGCTGCGCGCCACCGACACCGACGCGACGGGGCATCGCTTGTACAACCTCGCGTGCCTTCACGCGCGCGGGCGGCCGGACCTCGCGCGCAGCTACTTGCGTGTCGCGCTGCAGCTCGAGCCCGATCTCGCGAAGACCGCCGCGACCGATCCGGATCTCGCGCCGATTCGCTGATCAGCGCGCGACTTCGATCGCGGGCTTGTCGGGATTCCATGGCTCGGCGAGCACGATCGTCGACGCTTCGAGGACCTCGACGACGAACCAGCCCGCCTTCTCGGCATCGGGGAACGTCTGGCGGAGCTTCGCGCTCCACGACTTCACGTTCGCGAGCTCCTCCGGCGTGGCGGCGCGATACGCGAGCGTGCCGAGCAAGCGATGGAGGTTGTTGTACAGCTCCGTCGTGTCCGCACTCCACGTCACCATCGGTGGACGCGGCAGACCTTCGACCATGTAGTCGTTGACGATGTACGCGACCTGACCGCCACGGGTGCTGCGATGTGCTGCGGGCGCCGGATAGCGACGGATGGGCTTCGTCGGATGGCTCTCGTCGTCGGGCATCGGCACGTACGGACCGACGACCACCGGCTCGTTCTGCTCGAGCTTCGCCTGATCGACGGCGATGCGGGTGGCGTTCCCGGGCTCGTACATCATGAACGTGAACGGGTTGATGTTGCCGTCGTCGCCGAGCACCTTGCAGCCGAGCGCGCTCGCGAGGCGGGCGCAGAACACGCGGCGATCATCGGGCGGTGCGCCCGAGAGCTGGATGCGCGTGGCGAACTCCCCCGCGCCGCGAATGCGATGCACGATCACGCGCGCCCGGCCCGCGGCCTGCGTCGCGATGCCATCGACGATCTCGATCTCGTCCTCCGACGATCCGTGCGCTTTGGCGACGGCCGCGAGCAGCTCGCGAGGCAACACTTCTCGCTCGATCCACAGCTCGTCCCACATGGCGTCGGCATCATGCCACGATTCACCGGAGCAACATCAGTCCGGACCGAATCGCTCGGCGATGAGGCGTTCTGCCTCTTCGAGATCGCGCTGGGCGCGTGCGCGCCGGTACACGAGCCCGAGAACGACCAACAGCGCGGCTCCGATCGCGGATGCGACGATCCACACGATGCGCGTCGCTTCGGCGGTGTGACCACCGAGCCCGGTCATCGTATCGAGCGGGCTCATCGGCCGAACACCGTGTCGAAGCCGCCGTCGAACACCGTCCCCGCGTGGCCGATGATCGGCGAGGCGAGAGCGACGAACTGCATGAGCGCGGCCGAGAACACCGCGACGAGGATGATCACGGGGATCACGGATGCGATGCGCGACTCGTCGCCGATCTTGCGCTTCACCGCGCGCGAGAACAGCAGCGTCGCCGTGCCGAGCGCGACGAACACCGAGCCGAGAGCGAGTGGAACGCCCGCGCGCGAGCTCGTGTGATAGTAGATCGCGACGAGCGGTGCGAGCGTCGCGAGCACGAGCGTGCCGCTGAAGATCGACGTCGCGAACGAGGTGATCAGATCCATCGTCGCGAGCTTCGCGTTCGCGAGTCGCAGCGCGACGAGGCCCGCCGGCAGCGCGGTGAGCGCCGACAGGAAGATCACCATCGGGACCTTGTACGAGTTCGCGATCGACAGCGCGCTCGACGAGCTACCGGCGGCGACGCCCCAGATCGACGACAACAGCAGCGCGCATACGATCGCGGAGATCGTCAGCACGAGTTGGTTCGCGCGCGTGAGCGGATGCGGGAGCTCTCCGCGGCACGTGAGGGTCATGAGTTGAGAGAGTTGGGATGGAACCGGATCGGTACGGAGTGACATGACGGGGCCTCCGCGCCGAGAGGCAGCAAAGGCCGAACCAGCCGCGCCATGCCGCGACGTGCATGGTCCTGCCGGGCCTCGCCATGTCGTACGTCGCGCCGATGCCACAGTGTGGGAGCGGAGTCACCCCGGGGTACGCACCGGGTAGTGACCGCGTGTAGCCACGCGCGACAGCCGACTCCGAAAGCATGACCTCGAAGTTTCTCGTTCCCGTTCTCGTGTGGGCATCTGGATGTGCGGTGGCGGTCGCACCTGACAGCGACCGTGACAGCGCTGGGTCGGCGGGCGGGATCGATGCGAGCCGCTCGCTCCGCATCGAGCCGGCGACGGTGGGAGTGACGGTCGCGAATGGTCACGCGGTCCACCAACCGTTCCGGGCGTACATGACGCAGCCGGATGGCTCGGAGGTCGACGTCACCGGCGAGACCACGTTCGCGCTCGCGGATGCACGCTTCGGCCGGTTCGACGCGGCGATGCTCGACGTGACCGGCGGCGGTGCGGGTCCCGTGCGCGTGATCGCGCGCGCCGACGGAGTCTCGGCGACGGGCGTCGTAGAGGTTCGCGTGACCTCGACCGAGTACGGTGTCGGCGTTCCGGGCGATGCGGGCAAGATGTTCGAGCTCGCGATCACCGGGACGAACTGCGGCGCGGAGATCGAGTATCCGGCCGAAGGTACGACGATGATGGCGAACCTCGGCCGCCTCGACATGCATTGGGACGGCGGCACCGGCGACGTGTTCGAAGTGCGCGTCGCGAACCGCTGGGTCGAGCGCACGATCTACACGCGCGCGAATGGTGCGGCGATCGGCGGTTCGGCGTGGATGCCGTTCGCGACGTCGAAGGATCGCGCGACGATCACGCTGAGCGGTATGCAGTCGGCTGCCACGCTCACGAAGTGCGTCGCGCAAACGCGCACGGTCCGCCTCAGCGACACCGAGGTGGCCGGCGCGATCTACTACAACGAGACGACGGGCTCGCACGGGACGCTCGTGCGCAAGGATCTGTCGGAGATGACCGAGGCGACGGCCGTGTTCGCCAACAACGCGAGCCCGGCGCAGTGCGTGGGTTGCCACGCGATCTCTCGCGACGGTGCTCGCATGGCGATGACGCTCGACGGCGCCTCGGGCCGCGGCGCGGTCGTCGACTTGGCCGAAGGCCGCATGATGCCGATGGGCTCCGCGACGCAGCGCTGGTCGTCGGCGACGTTCTCGCCCGACGGCGACGAGCTGCTCGCGGTCGACGCCGGAACGCTGAAGCTATTCGAGGTGAAGAGCGGCCGCCTGATCCGCTCGTTCGATGCCGCGCACGTCACCGGCAATCCCGAGATCTCGCCCGACGGCACGAAGCTCGTCACGGTCGAGGTCCCTGACGGTGCGGACTGGCAGTTCGCGAACGCGCAGATCGTCGTGCGCTCGTTCGATGCGAATGCCGGCACGATCGGCGACGCGCACGTCGTGCTGCCGTTCGAGAACGACGTGCAGAGCTACTACCCGTCGTGGTCGCCCGATGGTCAGTGGATCGCGGTGACGCGCTCGTCCGGCACCTCGTACGCGAACAACGCGGCGGAGGTGTTCGTCGTGTCCGCCGACGGCACGAAGGGTCCCTATCGCATCTCCGGCGGTGAGGGAGGAGCGTGGGCGCGGTGGATGCCGTTCGAGACGAAGCTCGACGGCGAAGTGATGTACTTCCTCAGCTTCACGTCGACCCGCGCCTTCGGCCGCCAGCTCGAAGCCGGCCACGAGCAGCTGTGGATCGCGCCGTTCTTCCCGATCCATGCGACCGAGGAGATCGGCCCGATCACCGGCCCGGCGTTCCGCGCGCCGTGGCAGTCGCTGACGGCCGCGAACCACAACGCGCAGTGGGCGACCGGTATCGTCCACGCGGTCGACGGAACGAACTAACTGCTACAGTGCGAGGATGGCGTCGGGCTTCTTGGCTGATTCCCTCCTCGTCGGTCGCGCGGTTCTACGCGTGCTCGCCGACTCCGACCAGACCTCCGAGATCCACCGCGTCGAAGAGATCACGGGACGCCCGCGCTATCGCCGGCTCCTCGACGAGATGCGCGCGAGCCCGGACGGTCAACGCCTCCTCGACGAACAGCCCGAGCTATCGAGCGAGCAAGTCGACTACGACGCTCTCCGTGCCCTGCCCGCGTCCACGCTCGGCGGGGCATACGTTCGCCACCTCGACGACAACAAGATCACCGCGGACTATCAAGCGGCGAAGACCCGCCACGTCGACGATCCGGACATGGCGTACCTGATGCGCCGCTTCCGCCAGACCCACGACGTGTGGCACGCACTCCTCGGCATCGGCATCACGGGCCACGAAGAGGTGATCATTCACTGGTTCTCGTACGGCCAGCTAAGGCTACCGGTGTCGGCGTTGATCATGGTGTTCGGCACGATGAAGCACCTCGTGCTCGAGCGCCGCTGGGGCGCGCTTCGTCACTCGATGCTCGAGGCCTATCGCGCCGGACGCGACGCGGCGCCGCTCCTCGCGGTGTATTGGGAGGACTTCTGGGAGGAGCCCCTCGATAGCGTTCGCGCGGCGTACGGCGTCGCGCCGCTCGAGCGCCGGTTCTTGTCGTAATGCTGCGCGCCATCGCTCGCTACATTCCGGACAGCTTCGGTCACGCGCTCTCGGCGACACCACCCGATCCGCCGATCGACGTCGCGCTCGCGCAGCGCCAACACCTGCGGTACCTCCACGCGCTCGCCGAGTGCGGCGTCGCGGTCACGACGCTGGCCGCCGACGAGCACTGCCCCGATTGCGTGTTCGTGGAAGACACGGCGATCGTGATCCGACAGATCGGATTGATCACGCGGCCCGGTGCACCGTCACGCCGGGCCGAAACGCCGCCGATCGCGACCGCACTCGACGCGTGGGTCGATGTGATTCCGATGATCGAGCCGGCCACGCTCGACGGCGGCGACGTCATGCGGATCGGCGAGCGCATCTTCGTCGGTCGGTCGGCGCGCACGAACGACGCGGGGATCGTGCAGCTCGTCGCCGCGTTCGCACCGCACGGCTATCAGGTCATCCCCGTCGAGCTGCCGCCGGACGTGCTGCACCTCAAGTGCGTCGTGTCTCCGCTCGGCGGCGATCGCATCTTGCTCGCCGAAAACTCGATCCCCGCCGACGTGTTCGGTTCCGTGCAGATCGTGTCCGTCGCGGGTGAGGAAGCGTACGCCGCGAACTGCGTCGCGATCGGTGATCACGTGATCGTCCCCGAAGGCTTTCCGCACACCCACGCGGCGCTCGTCGCGGCCGGCTTCACGCTGCACGAAGTTCCGTGCTCCGAGGTGCGCAAAGCGGACGGCTCGCTGACCTGTCAGTCGATCATCTTCTAGGCCTACCCGGAATGCGAGGTAGCGAAGCGACACGGAGCGCTCATCCTGATCGTCATGATCGTCGTTTCGTCCGCCGCCGTGATCGAGCCGCGCGTCGCCTCGATGAACTGTCCGCACGACGGCGGAACGTATCGGTTGCAGGAGCACGAGCGCGCCGCGCCCGGGATTCGTCGCGTCGACGTCACGTGTCGCCAATGCAGCGAAGCGCGGACGTTCTTCTTCCGCATCGTCCCGCCGCCCGAGCTGAACTAGCGGCGGCCACCGCGATCCGAGGTATCGTCTCGCGATGGTTCGTTGTTGGATGCTCGCGCTGACGCTCGCCGCCTGCGGTGGTGATGACGGTGGACCGCCGACCGAAGAAGGCTGCGAGGGCACACCGTACCGCCCGTGGGTCGAGACGGTGTCGTTCGCGGATCTCCCGCTGCTGCGTCCCGACGTCCAAACGCTGCTGATCCCCGACGTGTCATTGACAATGTTGTTTGGCGACCGGTTCTTCGCGGGCAAGCCGGCCCCTCTCTCCAACGGAGAGCACGCGTACTGCCCCGTCCTGGAGGACGAATTCACGGCGACGCTCGACGGCACGGCCGGTTCGATCAGCCGCGGCGGGTGGACGTGCGCTGGCCCCAGCGGCATGGCGTGCGCTGCTCCACGCGTGGAGTTCGACAACGCGGTCCGTACCCCCGACGCGCAGATCGTACTCACCGATTCGAAGCAGTCGCTGACGCTTCCGCTCGGCGACGCGCTCGTGCAGCGAACGATGGAGCGGCTCGACCAGCCCGACTGGACGCTGCAAGTGGGTCAGCCCGTGTCGATCCGATGGTCACCCGCCCCGGATCTCGCCGACCTGCGCGTGAAGGTGAGCTATACGCTGGCGAACGTCAGTCCGTCCGCGGGCTGGGCGATCGACGCGGCCGCGATCACGATCACCGGCGACACGATCAACTTCACGGTTCCCGACGACGATCGGATGGGCCCGGGTACGTTGACGGTCAGCGTCGAGGGAATCCGCGCGTTGGCGACGCACACCATCCAGCTGTCACCGCGGGTCGACCAAGACGCGACCTACGTGCCATGAGCGGCAAGCGATCCCGCACCGCGCGCCGCGAGCTCGAGCGCGATCTGAAGAAGCTCGTGCGCGACAAGGAGAGGCTGTTTCTCCTCGAGCCCGGTGGATCGCAGGAGCGTCCGATCGAAGTGTCGTCCACCGCGGTGATCGAGATCCGCGTCGAAGCGATGCCGTGCGTGCAATGCGATGCACCGCAGTACCGCATCCGCGAGCACGTCTCGATCGCGGCCGGCCTGCGCCGCCTCGACGTGATCTGCCGCAACTGCGGCGCGCCGCGCTCGCTGTGGTTCCGGATCGTCCTCGACGAACCGAACTAGATCCAATTGATCGACGAGCGCCGAGTACCCTCTCGGGACGTTGGGAATCGATTCGAAGACGAACGCGAGGTGTCGGATCGCGCACTGATAGACGTCGAGCTTCTCATAGTCGAGCATCCTCGCCCTATCACCCACGCCCAATTGGAACTAGATCGAGCCTAGAACTCGATCACCGTTCGGATCGAGGTGCCCGCGTGCATCAGATCGAACGACTCGTTGATCCGCTCGAGCGGCAGCTTGTGCGTGATGAGGCTGTCGATCTCGATCTTCTTGTCCATGTACCAATCGACGATCCTCGGCACGTCGGTGCGTCCACGCGCGCCACCGAATGCGCTGCCCTTCCACACGCGACCGGTGACGAGCTGGAACGGGCGTGTCGAGATCTCCTGACCCGCGCCGGCGACACCGATGATGACGGAGACGCCCCACCCGCGATGGCAGCACTCGAGCGCTTGCCGCATCAGCGTTGTCGAGCCGACGCACTCGAACGAGTAGTCCGCGCCGCCACCGGTGAGCTCCACGAGGTGCGGGACGAGATCCGTGCCCGCGGGGAGGTTCTTCGGGTTCACGAAGTGCGTCATGCCGAACGAGCGACCGAGCGCTTCGCGAGCGGGGTTGATATCGACGCCGATGATCTTGTCCGCGCCGACCATCTTCGCGCCCTGCACGACGTTGAGGCCGATGCCGCCGAGGCCGAACACCACGACGTTCGCGCCGGCTTCGACCTTTGCGGTGAACAGGACGGCGCCAATGCCCGTCGTGACGCCGCAGCCGATGTAGCAGATCGACGAGAACGGCGCGTCCTTGCGAACTTTGGCGAGCGCGATCTCGGGGAGCACGGTGTGGTTCGCGAACGTCGAGCAGCCCATGTAGTGATGGATGTGCTGACCTTTGATCGAGAAGCGCGAAGTGCCGTCGGGCATGAGGCCCTTGCCCTGCGTCGCGCGAATGGACGTGCACAGGTTCGACTTGTGCGACGTGCACGTCTTGCACTGCCGGCACTCGGGTGTGTAGAGCGGGATGACGTGATCACCGACCGCGAGGGAGGTCACGCCCCGGCCGACCTCGCGCACGATGCCCGCACCTTCGTGACCGAAGATGACCGGGAACAGACCTTCGGGATCCGCACCGGAGCGCGTGAACTCGTCGGTGTGGCAGACACCGGTGGCCATGATCTCGACGAGGACCTCGCCCTGTTTCGGGCCTTCGAGGTCGATTTCTTCGATGCGGAGCGGTTCGTTGACCTTCCAAGCAACAGCGGCGCGAGTCTTCATTCCGCGCAGATTACACCGCCACCGCGGACCGGTTAGCGCGGTGCGCAGACGTTCGCGCGCGCGGGAGCGGCGCCGCTCGTCCCGAGGAAGCGATCGGCGTCGCGGCGCACCGTGTTCGGAAGCGCGGCGCAGTTGTCGTTCAGCACGTTCGCCTTCGACACGCACATGCCGCCATTCGTCGACGACGCGTCGGCGATGCAGAACGTCGGCGCCTTGCCGGACGCGTCGGGGCACGAGCCGGCGCACGACATCGTGCAGAACTTCGCGCTGCTGCAGCGACCTCCGCTGAACGTGCAGTCCGCGTTCGTGGCGCAGGTGTCGCCGATGAACTTCGGCGTGACGCCGTTGAGGCGCGGGAACGTGTTCACGTCGTCGAGGCGCACGAACGTGTAGCCCGCTTGCTCGAGCGTCGTGAGCACGCGGTCGAGGTTGTTCGCGGTGTTGCCGTGGATGTCGTGGAACAGGATCACGCCGCCGTTCGTCGAGGCGACCTGCGACATGATGTAGCCGAGCATGTCGTTGCGCTGGTTGTCGGGGACGTACTTGAACGTCGACTTCTTGCACACGCCACCGCCGGCCGCGTAGCACCAGTCGGCGCTGTCGATGTGCCAGCCCGTGGCGATCCAGCCGCGCTGCTTGACGAGGTTCATCGTCCCGCACGTCGAGCTGCCGAACGGAAACCGGAACCAGTGCATCGTCTCGCCTGCTTCGACGACGCCGGCGGCCGTGCGATCCATCTCGCTCGCGGCCTTGGCCAGCGTCTGCTCCGCGAGGTTCAGGTGGTTCTGCGAGTGGTTGCCGAGGATGAAGTCCGGATCGTTCGCGATGCGCTTCGCGATGTCCTTCGCGCCGGGGACGGCGAGCTTGCTGCCGTTGATAAAGAACGTCGCGGGCGCGTGGTGCGCCTTGAGTACCTCGATCACGCGCGGCGTGGTCGCGGGGTTCGGTCCGTCGTCGAACGTCAGCGCGATGCGCTTGCCGAAGCCGGACCTGTCGGGAACGCGAACACCCGAGCAGTCGGTGCCATCGGCTTTGCCGGGTGCTTGCCCTTCTTCGTAGGCCTGCTCGAACCCGCTCGTCTCGTCGACGCAGTTCTCTCCGTCTTCGTCGCAGTGCAGATCGTCACCGGAGTCGGTGCACCCGATGGCGGAAAACATCGTCGCGACGAGAAACAGCGAGGCAGAGCGCATGGTGGTGCAGGGGAGCAACTAGTGCGCCATCACCGGCCGTGTGCCGGCGCGGCCGGTCGCGCTCGGGTAGCGAGACGATCGAGCTACTTGGCGTATGCCCGGGCGATCGTCGACGGCAACTCGACTTGCTGGAGACATCGGACTCGGCCTCGCGAGCTTCCACGTGCGCGGGCGAACACCGCCCACAGCCGTCTGCGGCTCCTCGAGTAGCTACCTCCCGAGAAGGATATTCGCGCGCGCGATCCCGAGCGCCGTCGCCTCGGCGTGATCCTCGATGATCGTCACGCGGCTCTCCATCCCGGTGAACGCGATATACGTCACCGGACCGGTCGTACCACCGGTCGACGGATCGGGATCGATGCCCAGCGCGTCGGCCATCGCGTAGCTCGCTTCGCCGATGTACGCGGCCGGCCCGACATCCCCGGCCACGCCGTAGACCACCTTGTCCGCGTAGATCACCGCGACGACCGTGCGCATCCCGATGCCGAAGTTGCGGTAGTCCCACCGCGTGCTCGCGCCGGGGAACACGACGTACGGCAGGGTCGCCGCGTCGAGCGGATCGCCCATCGAGTCGTTCGCCGCGGTCTGGCCCATGTAGTACGGATCCGTCTGCAAGTTGCACTGCGGCGACTCCTTGCCGTCGCAGTCGATGTCCATGTCGCTCGTCCACGCGATCGCACCGGTGAAGCCGCAGATGTCGACGTCGTTGGGCTGCCCCGGGCCATCCATGTACGGCCCGCCGATCACCATCGAGCAGTCGGCCACCGCCGCGAGGAGGTCCGACGCGCTCGGATCCGTGGGCGCGGCATCGACGTTCGCATCGGGCGCGGCATCGGGGCCGAGATCCTCGGGCTCGCTCGTGCACGCACAGACGATCAGCACGAGCCCCGGCGCGAACCGCATCCCGCGATGCTACACGAATCACGCGAGCGCGCGGGCGAGTGCCGGCAGCACCTGACCGGCGCGTTCGTCGACGAGGATCGACGCGTGCGGATCGCCACGCGTGGGTCCGCGATTGACGATGGCGATCGGCATCCCGCGCTCGGAGGCGCGCCGCACGAAGCGATAGCCGCTGAACACGGTCAGCGACGAGCCGACGACGAGCAGCGCGTCCGCGCGATCGAACGCATCCCACGCCGCATCCAGTGTCGGGCGCGGCACGCTGCCGCCGAAGAACACGACGTCGGGCATCAGCACGCCGTCGCACGCCGCGCACGGCAGCACCACGAAGTCCCCGAGGATCTCGTCGGGCAGCTCGGCATCACCGTCGGGCGCGATCGCGACATCGTGGGCGCGCGCGGAGAACTCCGGGTTCGCGGCGAGCAAGCGCTCCTGCAGATCGTCGCGCGACAGCGTCGAAGGACACGACAGACAGCGCACGCGCGCGAGCGCACCGTGCAGCTCGACGACGGCGCGGCTCCCCGCGGCGCCATGCAGTCCGTCGACGTTCTGCGTGATCAGCCCGCCGACCACGCCCGCGCCTTCGAGCGTGGCGAGCGCGTGGTGCGCGTCGTTGGGCCGCGCCGCCGCGAGCCGTGGCCAGCCGAGCAGCGAGCGCGCCCAGTAGCGACGGCGATTCTCGGCTTTGTCGACGAACTCGCGATGCTGGATCGACGGGCGCGCGCGCGGCGGCTTGCCCGCGCCGCGATAGTCAGGGATGCCGGACTCCGTCGAGCACCCCGCGCCGGTCAGCGCGACCAGCCGCTTGCCACGCAGCATTTGTGCGAGCCGTTCGAGGGCGCCGTCCACGCGCCTTTTGTACTACGCGCCACCGCGGTAGGCTCGTCGCGTGCCGCCGCTCACCCAGAACCAGCTCGATACCTACGAGTACAAGCTGAAAAAACGCGGCTTCAAGCGCGACGACCTGTTCCTCCACGAGTGCCCGGACTGCACGCAGAAGGCGATCCTGACGTACGCGATCCTCGGCCGATCGGGCGGGCGCGACATCCGCCTGTGCACCGAGTGTGGCGTGTCGCGGTCGTATCGCAGCGGCGCCGGGATGGAAGGTCGCACCGAGGATCCCGACTTCGATCTCGACGCGTTCCTGCGATGAAACCGCTCGACGACGTCGTCGCGTTCGCGCTGTCCGTCGGCCTCGACGTGTTCGATGGCACCGAGCGCACGCCGCCCGATATCGAGCGCGCACGCATCTCGTGCGATCAGCTGCTCGCCGCACCGCTCGAGCTCGACGACGCGACGATCTGGAAGCTGCTCGTCGCGTCGGCCGCGCTGGTCGCCGACGATAGCGTCGCGTTCCTCGTTCACGAGCTCGCCGCCGGTCATGCCGACGCCGAGTGCCCGCACTGCGATCGCTCGTCGAGCCTCGTGACCGATGGCACGAAGATCTGGCTCGCGAGCAACGAGGCCGGCCCCGGCGATGCCGGCACGCGCGAGTCGTCGACGCAATTGCCCGACGAGCTCGGCCGCCTCGTCGCGCGAGCGCGCACCGCCGGGCGACCCGCGATCGTCAACGCCCTCGAGCTCCTCGGCAGCCGCGCGCAGTGCCCGTTCTGTCACGAGTGGTCACGCGCGCTCGAGACCGTCGTCGCGTTGCGCGACTAGCGATACTGTCCGATGCACGCGAGCTCGTTCGCGTCGCCATCGTAGTTCTGCTCGCAGAACGAGACGAGCTGCGCGGCGTCGTAGCGCGAGCCGACGACCGTATCGAGGCACGCTTGTTCGTTCGCGTCGCCATCGAATGCGTTCTCGCACGCGCTGACCGCGGACACCGGCAACCACGACGACGTCATGGTGCGCACGCAGGTCAGCTCGTTCGCGTCGCCATCGAACGCGTTCTCGCACGCGGAGATCGCGCTCGCGGGTTCGCTGGTCGACTGCACCGCGATGCCGAGGCACGCGAGCTCGTTCGCATCGCCATCGAACGCGTTCTCGCACGCGCTGATCGTGCTCGCCGGATCGAAGCGCCCCCGGCCCGCATTCACGGTCTGCACGCACGTCTGCTCGTTTGCCGCACCGTCGAAGGCGTTCTGGCAGGCGGTCGTGATCGCCTGCAGGCGGCCGAGGTCGAACTGCGGCTCGGGCGGGCGCGGGCGATGCGGGCGGCGCCAGCGGTCGGCCGACGCGGTGGTGGCGACGAGCAGGCTGAGGGAAGCGACGAAATACACGGTGCGTTTCATGTTGTTGCCGACGCACGACCGGCTCGGAGATTCTCGGGCGCAACCTTTTGCAATACTCTGGACGCATGTCCGACCTCCCCACGCGGTTCGCCGAGGCGCAGGCGAAGATCAAGCCGGTCACGGGCTTGGGTAACGACGTGATGCTCGAGATGTACGCGCTGTACAAGCAAGCCACCGTCGGTGACGCCACCGGGGATCGGCCCGGCATGATGGATATCCGGGGTCGCGCGAAGTACGACGCGTGGGCCAAGAAGAAGGGCACGAGCAAGGACGCGGCGATGGAGCAGTACATCGCGGTCGTCGCGAAGCACGCGAAGTAGCCCGCCGCGCTACCCCACGTGGCCGAGCCACGGCGACAGGTGCACGGTCATGGCCTTCACCTGCTCGAGCGAGCAGCCGAGCGCGGCCGCGAACCGGATCATCTCCTGCGCCTCGCCCTCGGAGATGTAGCCCTTCGCGAGCACCACCTCGATCGCGTCGACGACGATCAGGCGCGCGAGCTCGCCGGGATGCAGGCTGCCTCCCCGAAACGGCCCGGTCGCGGTCTTGACGATCTCTTCGAGCGCGTCCGGATCGAGCGGATCGGCGAGCAGGAGATCGTCGATCGCGATCGGCGTCGCGAGCCGCGCGTCGATCTTCTGCTGCAGGCGCAGTCCCTCTTCGAGCCCGAGCTGATCGTCGGCGCGAGCGATCGCGACGATTGCTTGCGCGTAGAGCTGCGCGAGGTCCGGCTCGCGAATCTGTACGGCGTTCGCCACGTGCGAACGGTACCCCACTACCGTGGACACGATGGCTGATCGAGTGGCCAGGTCCAGACTCTCCGATGGGAACTAAATGCCTGCATCGTTTTGTGTGCGGCGATCGCGCAAGCTCTCGATTGCTCGTGTTGCACAACACGCGCAACGCTGGCCGCGATGTTGCTCGTAGCAGCGGCCATGCGATTTGCTTGGCTTGCTGGTCTCCCGCTTGTTGTCGCGTGCGCCACCGAGATCCCCACCCCACCGGCGGGTCCGAGCATCGACGACTACATCCTCTCGCTGCCGTATCTGCCGGTCGAAGACGCGCAGGTGCAGAACGGCGCGATGTCCGCCGAAGCGCGCGAGGGTGACTATCAGTGCGTCAAGCAGAACCTGAAGGAGACGCGCCAGTTCGATCGCATCGTCGCGTACGCCGCGAACTCCGACTCGCTGTATCCGGGCGCGCTGGTCAGCGCGGACTCGGTGCTCACGGGACTGTTCACGCAGATCGTCCTGCCGCGCTCGCCGGCCACGATCTCCGTCAGCCTCGAGAACCTCGCCGGCATGAAGACCGCGGTCGTCGAGGAGCCGAGCCTGTCCGCGTATCGCGACGCGCTGTCGTCGATCCTCGACACCGAGATCACCGGCTCGACGCCCGCGAACCTCTACAGCGAGATCGAAGAGGTCCACACCGAAGAGCAGCTCAACATGGCGCTCGGCGTCCAAGCGTCGTGGGGCCTCGGTGTCGCGAGCCTCAAGACCAACTTCGACTTCTCGAAGCAAGAGATTCGCTCGCGCTACGTCGTTCGCTACACGCAGGCGTACTACACCGTCGACCTCGACGCGCCCGCGTCGCCGAGCCAGATGTTCGCGCCCGACGTCACGTTGAACGACGTGCAGGGCAAGATGGATCAGACGCGTCCCCCCGCGTACGTCTCGTCGGTGACCTACGGCCGCATGGTCGTGTTCACGTTCGAGTCCGAGTACTCGGCGCAGGAGATGGGCGCGGCCCTCGAGTTCGCGTACTCGGGCGGCATCGACGTGAAGGGTGATGTCTCCGTCACGTACAAGGACATCATCTCGAAGAGCAAGATCACCGCGTTCATCCTCGGTGGCGACGCCGGCACTGCGGTGCAGTCGATCGACAGCTACGAGGCGCTCAAAGAGTTCATCAAGACCGGCGGCAACTACTCGAAGACGTCCCCCGGCGCGCCGATCGCGTACAAGCTGTCCTACCTGAAGGACAACTCGCCCGCGCGCATGTCGTTCACCACCGACTACGAAGTCAAAGAGTGCACGCGCGTCAGCCAGCGCGTCCGCATCACGCTGAACTCGATCGCCGTCGACGACGCGGGTGGCGATGCCGGTGATGACCTCGAGCTCTACGGCCGCATCTGGGTCGAAGGCGCGGCGAACGGCACGCTGTTCAACCGCAACAGCGACAACTACGTGCGCGTGCGCGAGGGGCAGCAGTTCGGCGCGGGTCAGCCGCTCGCCGAGACCGTGGTCTCGGTGTCGCCCAAGGCGGGCGAGACGATCCGCCTACGCGCCGACATGGACGACGTCGATGACTTCCTGAACCCCGACGACGAGATCGGCAACGAGACCACCTCGAACCCGTTCGAGACCGGCTGGCGCAAGGAGTCCACGGTCATCCTCACGGGCAGCGGCGCGCGCGTCCGCGTGGTGTTCTCGCTCCAACCGATCTGAGCGCTGTAAGCTGCGCGGGATGCACCGCCTGCTCTTCGTGTTGGCATTCTGCGCCTGCGCTGCGGCGCCGCCCGTGCGGTCCGACGTGCGATCCTTCACGGCGATGGACAAGACCCAGGTCACCGAGATCCTCGGCAAGCAGGCGGATGCGTGGAACCGCGGCGACCTCGCGGGCTACATGGATGGCTACGCGAAGATCGATTCGCTCGTGTTCACGTCGGGCAGCAAGATCCGCAAGGGCTGGCAGGCGACGTTCGACGCGTACCAGGCGAAGTACGCGACCGCGCCCGGCTCGATGGGAAAGCTCGCGTTCGAGATCCTGCAGGTCGATAACCTCGGCGCCGACGGCGCGGTCGTCCTCGGGCGCTGGACGCTCACCGACGCGGAGAAGCCCGGCAGCGGCGTGTTCACGGTCATCCTCGACCGACGGCCCGAGGGCTGGCGGATCATCCACGACCACACGTCGAGCGATCCGCTTTAGCGTCACGCGAAGCTTCGGTTTCTTGCGCGAGACAGTTCGCGATTACTTCGCTTTTGGGCCGCCCGAGCGGTGCCTAGCGTGTGGGTCTCGAAGGAGATCCACATGAACTGTCCCCGTTGTCCGAGCGCTGCACTTCACGAAATCGATCGCGATGACATCACGCTGGATCGCTGCGAACGCTGTCGCGGTATCTGGCTCGATCGAGGCGAGCTGGAGAAGCTACTCGCGCGCGGTAAAGCGGATTCGGCGCGTCGTTCGGACCGCGGCGACGATCATGACGATGACGACGACGATCGTCGCGGCGGCGGTCGCCACGGCGAACGGCGCCGCTCGTGGTGGGAGATCTTCGACTGAGGAGGGCACCGGTCCCCCGCGATCATCCCCGCCGGAAATTTGCTCGCGCTGCCCGGTAGCGCGACGATTTCGGGATGGACAAGAAGGTGCTCGTCGCCCAGCTCGTCGATCAGCTGGAAGCCACTGCTCGCACCGCCCTCGCCGCTCGTGACGCCGCCGCCCACGAAGCCAAAGAGGGCGCGACCCCCGACGAGAAACGCGAAGACGCACGCGCCGCGCATCAGCTCCAGACGATGGGCCGCGCTTCGCAAGGCCGGGCGCAACAAGCGCTCGCCGATGCCCACGCGCTCGCGACGTTTCGCCCTGCCGCGCTCGCGGAGACCGCGCGGATCAGCGTCGGCGCGATCGTGGAGATCGAGGACGCCGACAACGGAGAAGGCCGCACGTTCTTTCTCGCGCCCGTCGGTGCCGGCGTGACGCTGACCGGGCCCGGCGGTGACGGTCACCTCTCCGTGGTCACGCCCGTGTCGCCGATCGGCAAGGCCGTGCTCGGCAAGCGCGTGGGCGATGTCGTCGACGTGACGGTCGAAGGCGACCTCCGCGAGTGGTCGATCACGTACGTCGGTTAGTCGCCCGTGAACGCATCGAACGCGGTCAACTCGCCGCGATCGAAGAACAAGCGCTCGCAGCTATCGCACCAGTCGTATTCGATCTCGCCCGGCCCGGTGAGCTCCATCATGTCCTTCTCGCACTCGTAGCAGCGCGCGGTGGTCTCGCGATGCTTGTGCTCCATGGTGACGCCGCCTTCGATGACGTGCGCCATCCCGAGCGCGTCGATCATCTCGGACTCGCCTTTGTCGAGGACGATGCCGCCGCAGGAGGGACAGCGATCGATCTCGATGGAGTCGACGTCGACCAACACCATGTCGCTCGTGCACCCGGGACACTTCATGGCGCCATCCTACTTCAGCTTCGGGCGAGCGCGGCTTTGACGATCTGCTTCACCTTCTTGTCGGGGTGCTTCGCGAGCTTCGCGAGAGCGCGCTTCGCCGCGGGGGTTCCGATCTCGGCGAGGATCTGCGCCGCGAAGTCGGGGTTCCCGACCTTCTTGGCCGCGAGCGCCTTCGCGATCACCGGCACCGCGTGGTCGCCGAGGAAGACCCACGCGCTCGCCGCGCGCGGATGGAAGTACGTGCTGTAGCTCGCGAGCACGTTGCCGAGGCCGCGCGCCGCCGCCGCGAACGCGAGGTCGCTCGGATAGAGCTGCGCGAGCGAGCGATGGCCCACGTCGAGGATGCCGGCGACGACCTGTTGCTGGCGGCGTGGTGGCAAGAGCCCGATGTACGTGAGGTGGCTGGGCAAGAGGACGTTCGCCGCGCCTTGGTGTTTGATCACGAGTGGATCGATCGAGGCGGGAGGTGGCGTGCCTTGTCGCAGCGCGACCACGCGCGCGGCGTAGGGCACCCAGTAGCCGACGTTGCCCCACTCGGCGAGGTTGCGCTTCGGCAGCGCGCCGATCGCCTTCACGAACGCATCACCGTGGCGTTCGAGCGCCGCCTCGACGAACAGCGGGAACACCGTCGGGTGAACATCCGCAGTCACGCACGAGTCCGCCTTGCCCTCTTCGTAGAACGTCGCCGAGACCTCGAGGCCGTCGCGCGTCGCTTCGATGCGCGCGGTTCGCGTGGTCGTGGGATCCGCCGGATCGTACCCGTACGCGACGGTCCACCCATCCGCGCGGAGTTGATCGGCGTACGCGTCGGCGAGGACCTTCTCGTTCTGCTTCTTGTAGATCGTCCAGCTCTCCCAGCCCTTCTTCGCGCCGAGCTTTCCGCCGGCGGGGAGCGGCGGCAACGCGAGCTCGCCCTCGAATCGGTTCGCGAAGTTCACGCTGCAGACCTCGAGGATGACCCTCGCGCAGTCCGCCGGTCCGAGAGCCTTCGCGATCGCGCGCGCGATCGCTCGTGGATCGCCGGTGGCCGTCTGCTCGTAGCGCAGCCAATGAGCGAGCGCGGACTCGCGCACACCGCCGACCTCGATGGCGACTGCCGAGGCCCAGTCCGCAGGAACGGGCTCGGGGATGTTCGCGATCCGGCGGACCGTCTCGATGCGGTTCGGGAGACCGAGAGCATCCGCCCGTTGCATCACGAGCTCGGGGCCTCGCTCGACGGCGAACAAGGCGCGCAGGATCTCGATCTGGTGCTTGCTCGGTGCGCCGCGCAGCTTCTTCGGGAACGCGAGAGAGAGCAACGTGTTCGCAGCGGCGGCGCGAAGCGATCGGCCCGGCCACGGCACGGCGTCGAGGCTCGCATCGGCGATCGCACGGACGAGCGTCTCGGTGACATCGCCTTTCGCGATCAGCGCCGCTGCGGTCGCGACCGCGAGATCGCCATCCGCGAGGTAGCGCTTCGCGGCCTTCGCGTCACCGAGCGACGTCAGCTGGGCGACCTTCGCGCGCGCATCGGTCTCCGCAGCGAGCGCCTGCGCGAGTCCGGTCTTCTCGTCGAGAGCGCCGGCGAGCACCGCCGCGGCCGCGCGAACATCGGCGACGTCGTGCACGAGCAGCGCGGGCAGTCGCGCGACGACGGGCTTCAGCGCATCGGTGACGCGCTTCGCACCCCGCTCGTGGGAGACATCGAGCTCGTCGGCGATCGACGCGAGGAGCCGCAGCGCGAGAGGCTTGTCGCCCAGCGGGACGAGGTGCGGCACGAGCACCGCAGCGAACGGCTTGCCGACGCTCGCCGTGGCAAGCGCGTCGTAGGCCGCTTGCTTGCCTGTGACGAGCTCCTTCAGCAACTTGTCGCCGTTCGTCAACGTCCCACCGGATGCGCGCGCCCAATCGATCTTCGCCATGCTCACTCCAGATTCATCGCCGGACGGATCGTGAAGAACCCGCCTTCGTCCTCGGCACCGTCGTTGCGCATCGCGCACAGCATCAGCGCCCATTCGCCGCAGCCTTGCCAGGGATACACGTTCGCGGCGCCGCCTCGCACGACGCGCCCCTTCCCCTTCGTCACCGGCCGGCCATTCTTCGGTGTCTTCGCGCGCGTCGGCGTCCAGCGATCCGCGCACACCTCGAGCTCCGCGCCGAGATCGACGAAGCCGAACCGGTTCGCGCCGGTGTTCGGGCTCTCGGGGATCTCGGTCCCGTTGGGGAACGGTCGCGGATGCTCGCCGCCGCGCGCGGCGACCTCCCACTCCGCCTCGGACGGTAGGCGCATCCCCACGGCGGCGAGCCCCGTCGTCGCTCGCTCGACCGCGGCGAGCGTCTCGAGATCGCCGGCCGCCGCCGCTTCGAGGTGCTTCACGTACTTGGTCGCCGACAGCTTCGCGACTCGCTTGTAGCGCGGCGGTGGCCCCTTCCCGAGAGGCATCGACGCGAGCAGGAACGGGGCGAGTGTCACCTCCACGACCGGCCGCAGCGCTTTCTTCGCGAGGTGGAAATCGACCGCGGCCGCGTCGGGCCAACCCATGTATTGCGCTTCGAGCGTTTGCCACTCCTCGTCGGAGAAGCCGATCTTGTAGACACCGCCCGGGACGAGTTGGAGAGCGATGCCACTCGCGTGCTCGTACACCGGCAGCTCGAGCGCCGAGCGGGGTTGCATGCGAACGAAGGAGAGAGAGTCTCGCTCGAGCTCCGTCGCGAGCTCGCGCCGTCGCTTGCTCGTGGCGGCGGTCCACGCGGCGAGCGAGTAGTGGTCACGATGGCGCGCTGGCACTTCGCCCGCCATCCTACCCTCGCGGCGACGTCGAGAGCGGTGCTCACCGCGATCCGTGCGGCTTGACAGCGACGACGCGCGGCTCGACAGTCGCGCCACTTGGCGACCGAGCTCGAACCTGATCTCGAGATCCTCGCGCGCAACGCCGCGCTGTCACGGCTCGGCGAGAAGGATCGCGAGATCGTCTACCAGCACCTCGACCAGATGGTGTTCGCCCGCGGCGCCGTCGTCGTGCGCGAGGAGGAACCGGGCGACGACATGTACTTCGTCCTCGAAGGCGATGCCGAGATCTCCCGTCGCGGGCTCGAGCTGCGCGTCCTCGGGCCGAGCGATCATTTCGGCGAGCTCGCGCTGCTCGGTCTGTTGCCGCGATCCGCGACGGTCATCGCGATGCACGCACTGCGAGTCGCGCGGCTCGATCGATCGCGGTACCTGCAGCTCTCGATGGAGGCGCCGCATACGACGCTGCGACTCCTCGAGGCGCTGCTCGCGAATGTCGCGACGTCGCTGATCTCGATGACCGATCGCGTGGGCATGCTCCTCGGCGAGCGCCTGATTCCGCGACGAGCGGAGGTCACGGTCACGATCGGCGATGCGAAGCGCACCGTGACGACCGGCACCCGCTGCGAGGAGCTGCTGCCCGCCGAGATCGATGGCGATGCGGTGGTCGCGTGTCTGCTCGACACGCGGCTGGTGTCGCTGCGCACGCCGGTCGTGTCGAACGCGTCGGTGGCGCCGCTGACCCTCGCGACGTCGGACGGCCGCGAGGTGTTCCGTCGCAGCGCTGGGCTGCTCGTGCTCGAAGCCGCTCACCTCGCGTACCCCGATGCGGTGGTGCGTCTCGGGCCAGCGCTCGACACCGCGCAGCCGATCGAGATCGAAGGCATCGACGAGCCGATCGCCGCCGTGGGAGCGCTGCTCGATCGCACGCTCGCGCATCTGATCGCTCGACGGATCGAGCTGTCCGAGGAGATCTGGACCGTCGAGGAAGCGCGGGTCGTGCTGGCCGAGCGCGGATGGTCCGACGCGGCGGCGCTGCTCGAGAGCTGGCGCGAATCGACCGTGCCGCTCGTCAGCTGCGGACACGTGCAGGCGCTGCGCAACGGCCCGGTGGTCGTTCACGCCGGCGTGCTCGAGGGCATCTCGATCACGCAGATCGACGGCAATGGTCTCGTGCTGCAGTTCGGCCCGCGCGGTGCGCGCCAGCTCGAGCGTCCGGCGAACGCCGCGCCCGAGCTCGAGGTCGAGGCGCGCGTGCCGCGCTGGGGCGGCGAGATGGTCGAGGCGATGCGGCCGTGGCGAGAGGCGCTCGGCGTGACCAGCGTCGGCGAGTTCAATCGCTCGTGCGTGTCGGGGCGCGTCGCCGAGATCATCCGCGTCGCCGAAGGCTTCCACGAGAAGCGGCTCGGACGGATCGCCGACACGATCGCCAGCCGGCGCGACCGCCTTCGCGTGATCTCGATCGCGGGACCGTCGTCGTCGGGAAAGACCACGCTGATCAAGCGGCTGATCATCCAGCTCGAGGTGGTCGGCATCCGGTCGTACGCGGTGTCTCTCGACGATTACTACGTCGATCGCGAACGAACGCCGCGCGACGAGCACGGCGAGTACGACTTCGAGTGCCTCGAGGCGCTCGATCGCACGCAGCTCGGCGCCGACGTGCGCGCGCTGCTGGCGGGCGAGAGCGTGCGAATGCCGCGCTTCGACTTCAAACTCGGGCAGAGCCTCCCGCGCAGCAGCCCCGAGATCCACCTCGGTCCCGGCGAGGTGCTGCTCCTCGAGGGCATTCACGGCCTCAACCCCGCGCTTCTCGGCGACGCCCTCGCGCCCGATCAGCAGTTCCGCGTGTTCATCCACCCCGCGAGCAGCTTGCCGCTCGATCGCCTGTCGCGCGTGTCTCCCTATGACCTGCGCTTGCTCCGGCGGATCATCCGCGATCGACACACCCGCAACGTCGGCGCCGCCGAGAACATCACGCGCTGGCCCTCCGTGCGGCGCGGCGAGACCGTCCACATCTATCCCTACCTGCCGCACGCCGACGCGGTGTTCGACAGCTCGGTGATCTACGAACCCGCGGTGCTCAAGGTGTTCGCCGAGCGCTACCTCCTCGAGGTGCCGCCGGAGCACCCCGCGCACACCACCGCGCATCGACTACGCCAGCTCGTGGATCGGTTCGTCGCGATCTACCCGGATCACGTCCCGCCGACGTCGATCCTCCGCGAGTTCATCGGCGGCTCGGGCTTCGAGTACTGAGCTACTTCAGCTTGTCGAACGCCATCCGCATCGCCGCGCGCAGCGGTGACGTGTCGATCACCACGAGCTTGTTTGCGGGGAGCTCGCCGACGGTGTCGAGGATCCACATCGCTTCGTGAAGCTCGCGCAGCGACGCGAACACGTCGTGCTTCTCGCGGTCCGTCAGCGGATGCCCGGCCTCCGCACAGCGCGCGAACAGCGCGGTCGCGCGCTGGCCGGCACCGTGGCAGTCGTACGCCGCGCACCCCGCGAACCCACGCGCTGCGAGGCGTGCGTGGATGCTGCAGCGGTTCGCGCGCAGGTTCGGACAGGGAACACCCGCAGGCTTCGAGAAGGCGAACGCGGGGGATGCATCGAACGCCAGGTGCGTGCAGCACAAGGCGTCGCAATGGTCGCAGTCGGCGACCAGATCGACAGGAGGCATGATCTCTCCGTTCGCGCGCGGGATCAGCCGCGCGCCCAAACGCAAAACGCCAGCCGGGATGGCTGGCGTCGACTCCTTGTACGTATCAAACCGCCGGGCGGTTCGTAAAGCCTACGCGCGCACGTGGGGCTGGTGCACGTCGAGCCCCGACAGTGCCCGGCGGGCGAGCTCGAGGAAGTCCGTCGAGGTGACGATACCGACGAGCTTTCCGGTCGCATCCACCACGGGCAACGCGCCGTGCTTGAACCGGATCAGCTGATCGACGGCTTCGATCGCGAGCGCGTCCGCGCGGATCACGTTCACGGTGCGGGTCATCACCGAGCTCACCGACGTCGGGCGCTCGGTCGAGCGCAACAGATCGCGATCGGACACCATGCCGACCACGTGGTTGTCCCTGTCGACCACCGGCAGGTGGCGCAGCTCGCCGACCACCATGTCCCAGTCTGCCACGCTGAGCGACTCGTCCTCGTGGACGGTCTTCACACGGGTGGTCATCATGTCCGCTACGGTGAGTTCTCGCATGGCGCGAGCTGTTTCATGTGGCGTGCCCGCATGGCGGCGCGATTTCGCGCAAGAACTGCGCGCGCTGACGAATGGTTAGCGTCGAGCCGTCCACCACGCCTGCCACGCGGCGCGGTCCTCGCCGAAATCGCGGCCACGCGAGCGCGCGGTCAGCGAGGCGTGCGCGAGCTCGCGAACGCGGGGCTCGGCATCGCCGAGGGCACCGATGAGGGCGGGCACCGCGAGCGCCAGGTCTTGGTTGCGCAGGAGGATCACCGCCGATGCCCGGTCGTCGGTCGAGCCGGTCGTCGCGAGGCCCGCGAGCAGCGCGGCCGCTTCGGGCGACGGCACCACGCCGAGACCGCTGAGCGCCGCCGAGCGAACCTTGGGATCGAGCGAGCTGTCCTGCGCGCGCGTGACGAGCTCGGAGACCGCCACCCTGCCGTCCTTGTACGCCTTGCCGAGCGCGATGGTCGCGACCACGCCGACCTCGAGATCGCGATCGCGAGACGCGTCGAGCAGCAGCTGTGCGTCGACATCGCTCCCCGCGAGCTCGTGGATCGCCGCGCGGCGCACTTTCGGATCCGCGTCGCGCAGATCCGTGACGAGCTCCGGCGCATGCGACGGCAACGCCGGAGCCATCGCGCGCGAGGCAGACACGTGCGTCGCGACCGCGGGCACCGAGGCCGTGCGCCCGCCCGACAACGACGACGACGACGACGACGACGATGACGATGACGATGGGGCGGATGCCCCCGCGGACGACGAGCGAGCCAGCCAGTACCCACCGCCGAGCAGCGCGGCGAGGCACGTGGCGAACAGGACGGTACGCGTGCTCATTCCACGTCCGCGCAGCAGCGGCACCACCGTACGTTCGAGGTCGCGTCCTCGCCGTCGGGGTTCTCCGCGTTGACCGAGTTCACGTACAGCGCGTTGTCGTCGGAGACCTGGTCGTCCATCCAGTCGAGCAGGACACTCGAGCTGAGCGTGACGCCCGACGAGATGATCGCGCGAATCTCCGCGGACGAGCACATGTGTCCTCCGTTGACGCGGCAGCGGTTCGCGCAGCTCGCGAACGTGTGACCGCTCTGATCGGAGGTCTCGGCGCACAGGCTCGGTGGAACCTTCGTGAACAGCGCGGGGCACGCGCGGTTCGTGACCGCGAATCCAGCCATGTCGAGGGCACCGCCCATCGTGTCGCCGGTCTGGTTGACGTAGCGCGCGTCGGTGAACGCGGTGTCGAGCGAGATCGAATCCGCCGCGACCGAGATGCCGGTGCCGCCGACGACGTTGATCGTCGCCGCGCCCGCAGCCGCGCCACCCGTGAGGCCATTGCCCGCGATCACGTCGGTGATGTCGCCCGAGCCCGTGGTGTCGGTATCGATATCGTTCGCGCACGCCCACGCCGAGCCGCCCCACTTGAGCAGCTGTCCCGGCGAGCACGTGGTCACGAGCGACAGCGCCGCATCGCCCGTGGTCACGCCGCCCTGGAGACCGGTGCCGATCGCGGTGGTCACCGACGTGATATCGCCGCCCGAGTTCGTGTCGGTGTCGACATCGTTCGCGCACACCCACGTCGAACCGTTCCACTTGAGCACCTGGCTCGTCGCGCACGTCGAGAGCAGCGAGAGCTGCAGGTCGCCCGTGGTGCCGCCGCCCATGAGGCCGCCCGCTGCACCGACGACGACCGACGTGATGTCACCGCCGCCGCCCGCGCCCGTCGCATCGGCCGCGCACTGCCACGCGGTGCCGCTCCACTTGAGGATCTGGTTCGCCGCGCACGTCTGGAGCAGCGAGAGCGTGATGTCGCCCGAGTTACCGCCGCCCGAGAGGCCGCTGCCCGGAAGCACGGCGGTGACATCGCCGGTGCCGACGTTGTCCGTACCGCACACGACGCTGCCGTCGGCGTTGATCGTCGAGATGAAGCCCGACGTGCACGCGCCGCTGACGCGCTGCTGGATCTGCGCGGCATCGACGTTGCCGATCTTGTCGGCCGCGGCCGCGCGGATCGCGTACGGCACGCTCTCGATCGCGACACGCGGCTCCATCACCACGTCGTCGAGCTTGACCTCGAGCCACAGCGCGCGACCGTCGAACACCGTCGCGTCGAGTGCGCGGTTCTCGCCGAGCGCCGTGAACAACACGCCGTCGTCGATCATCACGTCGCGACCTTCGTCCCACACGCTCGTGCCGCCGGTCTCGGCGGTGAACAGCGCGAACGCGATACGATGCGTACCGTCGACCGCTTTGCCCGTGTCCTCGTCGAGGAGACGCGCGGAGAACGAGACCGTCGAGGGGACCTCCGCGATCGCCGGCGTGCTCGCGAACAGCGCGGCGAGCGCTGCGAGTGCGAGGCGCTTCACGGTGTCACCGTCGCGTTCGGCGTGATCGTGACGGTGCCGGTCTTCGTCGGCTTCTTCGGCAACGCGCGTCCGACCTGGACATCCATGCGAATGCCGCCGCCGTGCAGTCGCGCACCACCGGCAGCGACTTCTTTGTTCGGCCGCGTCGCCGACGATCCACCGTTGTCCGCCGATGCGCACGCGCCGAGCGCGAGCGCAGCTGTCACGACCCATGTCGCTAGTCTCATGGCGGCGGGGTATAGCCGAGTTGCTCCGCGCTCGGTGAGACTTTTCCGTCGACGATGCCGGCTGGTGTGACCCGATCCCTACGGACGTAGTCGAGCTGACGGTTAGTACGCCCGTGGGCCGACCGACGCGCCGTACGGGATGGCGGCGCCGACCGGGTACAGCGCCGGCGTCATGCCGACGTCGACTCGCTTGCCGCGCGCGTCCTTCTCGACTTCCTTCTGGATGGTCACCGACGCGCTCGGGTGCTTCTTCATGATCCAGAAAATCCGAATCACATCCGCGGGCCGCATGCGGACGCAGCCGTGCGAGACGTAGCCGCGGATGAGGTTCTCGGTGATCGGTCCGTGCAGCGCGTAGGTGTTCGCGCCATCGCTGTTCGTGGCCGTCAATCGCAGGAACGGGAACCCGCCGAAGTACTCGGGATTCGTGCGGCGCGCGACGTACCACCAGGTGTCGTTCGTGTCTGCGCCGGTCTGGAAGTGCCCCGTCGGGGTGATGCTGCGGCCCTGCGAGCCCTTCTGCCCGACGCCGGCGGGATAGACCTCGGAGAAGCCCGTCGCGCGGTCGAACAGGTGCACGCTGAGACCGTCGAGGGAGACGATGATCTCGGGGTTCACGAGCTCGGGGAGGTTGCTCGGGATCGCGTAGCGCGGGAGATCCGACTTCCCGTCGTCCATGACGGTCGTCGGGTCGTTGTCCTCGTCGACGCCCTCGTAGCCCGTCCCATCCTCGGGATCGACGCTATCGGGCGGAGCCTCGAGGCAGGCAGATAGGGCGGCGGCGGCAACCAGCGTGACGATGAACGAGCGCACGCCGGGTCATCGAGCACGGGACATGCCCGCGCCGAGGTCAATCTCGGCGCGGGCTTAGCCGATCCAGCGCTGACGGATCGATCCGTCTGGCAGCTCGAGTGGTCATGTTTGCAAAGAATATCGTGCACATCCGTGCGCAATCGGCGCCACGGACCATCGCGTCGCGCGCCTAGACTCGTCGAGTCGTCGCCCCGCGGACCAAGTGAATGATCGCGAGGAGCACGACCGCGCCGATGAAGGCGACGAAGATCGTCCCGGCGAGTCCGCCCCACGGAGCCGACCATCCCGCCGCGCGGAAGATGTACCCGCCGACGAAGGCACCGGCGATGCCGATGATGATGTCCGCGAGCAAGCCATAGCCACCGATCACGAGTGACGCGAGCACACCCGAGACCAAACCGACGATCAGCCAAGCGAGGATTTCCATGCTCGGAGGTACAGCATCACGCGTGCCACGGCGCTCCACGCGTGAACGTCCTCGTACGCACGCTTCGTAGACCGCGCCCCGTGCGCAGGCGCTCGCCCGGGCGATCAATCGCCGGTCGGGATGACCGTCGCGGGCTCCACCATCAGCACGACCGTGCGCTGGGGCGCACGCGTTCGATGCATCACGCCCTTGGGTACGACCATGCCTTGCTGCGGATGCAGCTCGACCGTGCGCTTGCCGTTCGCGTCATCGACATCCAAGAGCAGCGTGCCCTCCAATACGAAAAACAGCTCGTCTTCGCGATCGTGTTTGTGCCAGTGGAACTCACCGTGGAACACGCCGATGCGCGCGACGCTCTCGTTGACCACGCACAAGCTCTGGTTCCACCACGGCTGCGTGTTCTCTGCGACGAGCTTCTTCGCGTCGACGACTTCGAGCGGCCCGTACTTCACATCGGTGTGGATGTCGTAGGTCATGTCCTCGACGTACCACATCGAGCGGGCCTACCATTCTCGAATGAAGAAGCTGATCATCGCAGTGGTCCTCGCGTGCGTCGTGCTTCCAACGACGAACGCGCGCGCCGATGTCGCGCTCGGTCTGTTCTTCGGTCGCCCGTCGGGCATCGATCTGAAGTTCGATCTCCAGCCGCGCAGCTCGCTCGATGCGCTGTTCGGATGGTCGACGTTCGAGCGCGGCCGCGCGGGCTACGGCCACCTCACGTACCTGTACACGCTCGCGGCGGGGCGCGGCCGCTCGGTGATCATTCCGATCCGCATCGGCATCGGCGCCGCGGTGTTCGGTAACTCGGATCACCTCGACCTCGGTGGGCGCGTGCCGCTCGAGCTCGGCTTCCGCTTTCGCAGCACGCCGCTCGAGCTGTATCTCGAAGGTGCGCTCCTCTTGATCGCCACGCACGGCGGTGATGTCGACGGGCAGTTCGGCGTCGGACTGCGCTTCTACTTCTAGTTCTCGTGATGGCTCCGGGCTACGACGTCATCCCCATCGCGGCCCGACACGTCTTCGTATAGATGTCGCGGAACAAGTTATCCGGATCGGTCTGCGACTTCACCGCCGTGTAGTTGTCGCGGTTCCACGTCTGCCAGAACTCGTCTCGCGTGTAGTAGTTGTGCGAGATCAGCGTCTTCACCCCGCCGAGCTCGCGCAGCTTGTCCTCGATCATCTTGTGGACGTTCTTGCCGTCGGGCTGACGCATTCCATAGATCGCGAGATCCAGGAACATCGTGTCGTCGAGGTTCTTGTAGAAGCTCGTGTCGAGCCACGGATAGTCATAGACCCGCTTGTACGGCACGCACCACAGCGGGTAGTAGCCGAGCTCGGCGCGGTACCACGTGAGGAACTCCTCCACGCGAGACATCGGCACGAACACGTCGAGTGTCACCATCGGGCGATCGCGGTCGAGCAGGAAGTGCACCTTCTCCGCGAGCGCGAGCACGTTGTTCGACGACACGAGCTTGCCGAGCAGCAGGCGGCCGAGGAATGACCTCGGGCGCACGTTGGTGACTCCGCGGTCGTAACGGAAGAAGTAGTCCGGCGTGGTGAGGTAGTCCTCGCGGCGCTCGCGCGTGGAGACGTAGTAGACCTTCAGCCAGTCGTAGCTCGAGGTGTAGGGCGCTTCGTCGACGAAGTGACCGATCGAGAGCACGTACTTCTCGGGCGAATGGATGATGCCGTCCATGAAGTCGCAGTCGCGCGTCTCGGTGTGGCGCTCGATCGATGCGCGATACGACGCGAAGTCGCGATGTGTCTCGTAGACGAGGCGCACGAACGGCTTCGCGGGTACGAGCTTGAACGTCAGCTTGCTCAGGATCCCGAGCGTGCCGAACGCGCCGTGCATCATCTGAAAGATCAGCGCGTGCTGGTTCTCGGGCGTGCAGGTCAGCACCTCGCCGCGCGCGGTGATCACCTCGTACTCGAGGCAGGTGTCGTGGAACCCGCCGTGAACGAACGACATCGATTCGATCGAGCAACCCGACACCGCACCGCCGATGGTGATCGTCTTGAGCTCGGGAACCACGATCGGCACGAGCCCGTGCTTCATCGTGGCGTGGACGAGATCCACGAACGTGACTCCAGCTTCGGCGACGGCGATGCGGCGCACGGGATCGATCGTGATGATCTCGGTGAGGTCACCGATATCGATCTTCTCGTCGTGGCGGCGAAGATCGCCATTCTTCGGCACCTGGTGTGGTGGGGAGCTCTTCCGCAGGCTGAGCGGTTTCGCTCGGTCGTGGGCGGCCAGCGCCTTCACGATCCGATCGACCTTTGCCTGATGCCGCGCATCGCACGCGGCGCGGGTCGCGTGCTCCGTGCCCACGCTGCGCCGCTTCGCGTTGCGACGTCGCTTGCGAATGATCCCCGTCACCGCTCCCGCGACCACGGCAGCCCCTAACGCCAGCGTCGGAATCCTCGGCTTCATGTGGGGGCGACCCTGCAACGGCCGGGCCGGCGCGTCAATGCGTCACAATCGTCCCGAGTCTGGTCTCCCCATCTAGATGCGCTTCACCGTCCTCGTCTTCCTCGTCGCGTGTAGCGATGGATCGAACGTCCGCGAGCTGCCCGATGCCCCCGAGCTACCGGCGGATGTACTGCAGTCCGACGCGGCGACCGATGCCCCGATCGACGTGCCGCCCGATGCACCGCCGCTCGTGTGTACCGCCGGGACCGCGGACTGCGATGACGACGGGCTGACCTGCGAGACCGACACGAACACCGATGCGCTGAACTGCGGCCGCTGCGCTCGCGCGTGCGGTGGAACGTCGACCTGCTCGGCCGGGCTGTGCAGCGCGCAGCTGATCCTCGATCCCACGTCGACGATCTCGAACTACTGCGGCACCGCGTTCACCGCCGATCAGCTGTTCGCGATCACGTGCTGGGGCTCGAACTTCTCCGAGCTGCGCCGGGCCCCCATCGACGGCTCGAACACGGCCGGCACGCAGGTCGCGCAATACACCATCTCGGTCGTGGCCGTGCGCGGCATCCTCGTCGACGGCGACCGTGTCTACTGGGGCGTCGACGAGTCCCCGAGCCACGTCTACTCGTACAAGACCGATGGCACCGAAGCGGTGGGCATCGGATTCACGGATGTCGCCGGCATGCGCTTCGGGTCGCTCCAGCTCGTCGGCGACACGTATTACTGGATCGACAACACGTACAGCGCTCCCGGCGAGATCGCGCCGGCGTCGATCATGAAGCGCGCGAAGACGGACACGAGCGCCACGGTGCTCGTCAGCGGCCTCGCGAACGCCGCGTTCCTGCAGGTCACGTCGACAAAGCTCGTATGGACGGATACGAAGACCGCGACCGATGTCGGCGTGTATTCGGCGCCGCTCGCGGGCGCGGCCGATCCGTCGCAGATCACGCTCGTCGCGGCGACCGCGCCGGGCTCGTACCTCACGAAGATCGGCGACGTCGTGTACTGGGCCGACAAGAAGCCGCAGGGAGCGATCCGCCGCTGGGACTCGGCAGCCGCATCACCGACCGTGCAGGATGTGGCCACCGGGCTCGCGTCGCCCGAGGGCATCATCACCGACGCGACGAGCGTGTACTTCAAGCAGGCCGACGCGATGTACCGTGTCGCAGCGGCGGGCGGCACGCCGGTACAGCTCTCCCCGAGCGTTGCCGCTCACGACACGCAGGCCACCGAGGTGCTGCACACCGACGCGAGCTACGTGTACTGGGTCGCGGGCTCCGGCTTCGGCGATTCGAAGATCTATCGCGTCGCCAAGTAGTGATCCGCCGGGCACAGTACCCGCATGTGGATCGCCCACCTGATCACGCTGTCTCGTCTGCCGATCGCGATCGCGCTGACGCAGACGTTTGGTGATCGGCAGTGGTCCGCTGCCCTCGTGCTGCTCGCCGCCGGCACCGATGCGATCGACGGCACCGTCGCGCGGTGGATGCGACGTCGCAAACGCGGATCGCGCGCGGACATCGGTGGGTGGCTCGATCCGCTCGTCGACAAGATGTTCGTCGTGATCGTCCTCGGCACGATCTGGTCCCACACGCACGACACCGCGCTGATCGCGCTGATCGCCGCGCGCGAGATCCTGTTCGCGCCGCTCGTGATCGTGTACCTCGTGAAGCGCGTGCCGACGACGCAGCTAAAGGCGCGAGCGATCGGCAAGTGGGCGACCATCGCGCAGTTCCTCGCGTGCGCCGTCGCCGTCGTCGAGCCGGCATATGCCTGGCCGCTCGCGATCCTCGCCGCCCTCCTCGGCGTGGCGGCGATCATCGACTACCTCGTGCACGTTCGTCGCGGCGACAACCGCGACTACGGCTTGATCAGCGGTCGCGACTGACGCTCGACCTGCGTCGGCGGCGCCTCCGGATCTACGGTCGGATCGCTCGACGGGAACACGACGGGCTGCGTGTTCGCGCGATCGATCGAGAAGCCACCGGTCCACGACAGCTTGCTCTTCGCGAGCGCGGCCGCGAAGTCCTCCGCGCTCGCGGGGCGCCGCGATGGATCGGGATCGAGCGCGCGCTCGATCGCGTCGTCGAGATCCGGCGGGATCCCCGCGATCAGCTCGGACACCGGCGCGTTGTTCGCGTCGCGCGGCGTGGTGCCCGCGAGCGCGAAGTACACCGACGCCGCGAGCCCGTAGATGTCCGACGCGACCGTCGCGGGAGCGCCGGCCACCACCTCGGGAGCCATGAAGCCCGGCGTTCCCATCACCACGCCTGCCATCGTCAGCTCGCCATCGTTCTCGTCGGCGGCGGCCATGCGCGCGATGCCGAAATCGAGGAGCTCGAGGCGCACGGGCTCGGCCTCGGGCGCGACGACGAACAGGTTGGTCGGCTTGATGTCGCGATGGATCACGCCCGCGCGATGCGCCGCGTGGAGGCCGCGCGCGGCATCGAAGAACAGATCGACGGCGAGCGCGGGCGGCAGTAACCCGGCCTTGCGCACGACGGTGCCGAGGTCTTTGCCCTCGAGCAGATCCATCGCGTAGTACCAGACGCCGTCGTCGGTGACGCCCCAGTCGTGAATGCGCACGACGTTGGGATGCGAGACCGCAGCGGTCGCCTGGATCTCGCGCTCGAAGCGAGCGACACGCGACGGCTTCTTGCCGTGCTCCGGCGAGAGGATCTTCAGCGCGACGCCGCGGCGCAGCGCGCGATCCTCGGCGCGCCACACCTCGCCCATGCCGCCCTGCCCGATCCGGCGCAGCAAGCGATAGCGACCGAGCTTGCGGCTCTCGAACACGCTCTGCTTGAGCGACCAGATCACGTGGCCGCCCCACACGGCGACGATCGCGCCCGCCATGATCACCGCGACGTAGACGGCGAACACCGCGAGCTCGTGACCGTCGACGAGCTGCGCGGCGATGTGCGGATCGAACGTCGCCGCGATCAGGAGGCCGATCGGGTAGACGAGTGACGACAGCGCCGCGAGCACGGCGCCGCGGCGCCACGGCGCGGGCCACGCGATCGTCTGTCCCATCACGATCACGAACACCGCGGTCGCATACGGCGAGGTCAGCCCGCCCTGATGCGTCGCGATCAACATCAGCGCGAACGACGACACGGGAAACACCGATGCGACGAGGATCTCGGACGTGCGCGCGGAGGGCGGCGACGAGCGATAGAGCGGGTACACGACGGCGACGTGGAACGCGGTCGTCGAGAACCGCACGATCAACACGAACGCGAGCGAGCCCGTGCCGATCACGTGGTGCGTCGCGAGATCGAGCCCCGCGCCGCACACGACCCACAGCGTGCACGCGGCCACGAGGATACTGCGCGCGCGTAGGACTTCGGCCGCGTGTTGATGACGGCGGATCCGATCCTGAGCCTCGGCCGTGCCGAACGACGGTGTGCCGCGCGAGGCGTTGCTCCCCACCGCATTCGGTCCCGTCACGCTCTCATAGTACGCCCGAGGCCCACCTACGGATCGGTGGCGGCGGGTAACCGTGCGGGCGGCCTCACCACGTCGCTGATCGGAATCGGACTCCGGACGAAGCCGCGCTCGATCCCGACCATCGAGCGGACCATGCGGCGTCGAAGAACTCCGAGCCACCGGCTCGTCGGGAAGATGCGGTCGCGCATCCAGCCGAGCACGCGCGAGTCGCTCTGAAACAGCGGCGTGAGCGCGCGCGTCGCGAACTGATAGAACGCGAGGTGGCGGCGGCGCGCCGACGTATACGCGGCGAGTGCACGCGGCACGTCGGGCTCGCGCTCGATCGCGTCCGCGAGCGTGATCGCATCCACGAGCGCGAGGTTCGCGCCCTGTCCGAGCTGCGGACTCATCGCGTGCGCCGCGTCACCGACGAACACGATCCGATCGCCGTGCCACGGCCACATGCGCACGTCGCGATACTTGCTGAACAGCACGGGCTCGAGATCGTGCAGCGTGTCGAGGATCGGCTCCGCGCGCGCGTCGAGTCGGAGCACCTGATCGCGCCACGTGGCCAGCCCCGCGGCGCGCCACGCCGCGTGCTGATCGACGCGCAGGCTCCAGAACAGCGAGACCACGGGCGTGTCGCTGCCCGGGCCCATCCCCGTCGGCAGGTAGCCGAGCAGGTGCCGCGGACCGTCGACGATCTGGTGCAGCGTCCGCTCGCGCGCGAAGCCCGGATCGTCGACGACGTACCACAGCGCGCCATACGGATACGGCGTGGAGCTGCATCGCGATGCTTCCTGATGGAGCTCGCAGACCGAGCCGTCCGCGCAGATGACGAGGTCGTACGGACCGTGCTGGTCGCCGTTCGCGTCGACGAGAAAGCGACGATCGGGACTGCGCGAGACGATCTTCGTGCCGCACGTGATCCGCGCACCCGCGGCCCGCGCGGCGGCGAACAGCACCTCGAACAGCACGCCGCGATGGATGCCGAGGCCGTACAGGCGAGGATCGATATCGGCGTACGGGAGATCGACGAGGTACTTCCCGCCGCGGCGCACGCAGATCAGGCGATCGATCCGCGCGCCGCGCGCTTCGACCGCGTCGAGCAGTCCGAGACGCGCGAGCGCTGCCTGCCCCGTCGGTTGCAGCGTGATTCCCGCGCCGATCGGCTTGGGCGTGGCGACGCACTCGAGGATATCGACGGTGTGCCCCGCCCTCGCGAGGAGCGTCGCAGCTGCGGCACCGGCTGTCCCGGCACCGACGACGCCGATCGCCAGACGCGCATCCACGCTCGCGTGTATAACCCGCGGCATGAAGCTACGGGTGCTACTGGCCGTTGTCCTCGCCGCATCGCCGGCGATCGCGAAGGGACTCACCGTCGAAGACATGCTCGCGATGCAGCGCGTGGGCGATCCGCAGGTGTCTCCCGATGGCAAGTGGGTCGCGTACTCGGTGCGCGACACCGACTACGACGCGAACCGCGGCCGCATGGATCTATGGATGACGAACATCGACGGCACGCAGACGCGCCGCCTGACGAGCCATCCCGATAGCGACACGGATCCGCGGTGGACCAAGGACGGCGCGTGGATCTACTTCATGTCGACGCGCTCCGGCTCGTCGCAGGTGTGGCGCATCTCGCCCTCGGGCGGTGAAGCCGAGCAGGTCACGAAGCTGCCGACCGATGTCGGTGGCTTCGATCTGTTCCCCGATGGCAAGCGCCTCGTGCTCGCCGTCGACGTGTGGCCCGAGACGAAGACGATCGCGGACTCCGTGAAGAAGGACGACGCGCAGGCGAAGTCCAAGGTCAAAGCAAAGGCGTACGACCAGCTCCTGTTCCGCCACTGGGACCAGTGGGAGGACGGCAAGTACAGCCATCTGTTCGTGTGGACGCCGCCCGAGCTCGGCGGCAAAGCCGACGACGCGAGGGACCTCACGCCCGGTCAGGCGACCGATTCGCCGACGCATCCGTTCGGCGGCATGGAAGAGGTCGATATCTCTCCCGACGGCAAGACGATCGCGTTCGTGATCCGCAACAGCGGCAAGGCGAATGCGTGGGAGACGAACACCGACGTGTTCCTCGTGCCGGCAGACGGACGCACGAAGCCGGTCGCGATCACCGGCGACAACAAGGCGTACGACTTCTCGCCGACCTTCTCGCCCGACGGCAAGTCGATCGCGGTGAAGCAGATGAAGCGCCCGGGCTTCGAAGCGGATCGCGAGCGCATCAGCGTGATCGATGTCGCCACGAAGAAGACGCGCGTCGTGACCGAAGCGTGGGATCGCTCGGCCGGTGGGATCACGTGGTCCGCCGACGGCAAGACGATCTTCACGGACACCGACAACGTCGGCCATCACTCGGTGTTCGCGATCGATGTCGCGAGCGGCACCGCGAAGCTCCTCGTCGAGAAGGGCACGAACACGTCGGTGCAGGTCGCCGGTGATCGCATCGTGTACTCGCACGATTCGCTGAAGCAGCCGGCCGAGCTGTTCACCGCGCGCCTCGACGGCACGGAGCAGCGGGCGATCACCCACTTCAACGATGCGCGCGTGAAGAAGATCGAGTTCGGCGAGCCCGAGCAGTTTTCGTTCAAGGGTGCGAAGGGCGACACCGTGTACGGCTGGGTCGTCAAGCCGAGCGGGTTCAAGGGCGGCAAGGCACCCGTCGCGTTCCTGATCCACGGCGGACCGCAGGGCAGCTTCGGCGATCACTTCCACTACCGGTGGAACCCGCAGGCGTACACGGGTCGCGGCTTCGCGGCGGTGTTCATCGATTTCCATGGCTCGACGGGCTACGGCCAAGCGTTCACCGACGCGATCCGCGGCGACTGGGGCGGCGCTCCGTACGAGGACCTCATGCTCGGCCTCGACGCCGCGCTCGCGAAGTACTCGTGGCTCGACAAGGACCGCATGGCCGCGCTCGGCGCGAGCTACGGCGGTTACATGATCAATTGGATCGCAGGACAGACGAAGCGGTTCAAGGCGCTCGTCACGCACGACGGCAACATCGACGAGCGCATGGCCTACTTCGATACCGAGGAGCTGTGGTTCCCCGAGTGGGAGCACGGTGGCACGCCGTGGGACAAGCCCGAGGGCTACACCAAGCACAACCCGATCGACTACGTGAAGAACTGGACGACGCCGACGCTCGTCGTGCACGGCGGCCAGGACTTCCGCGTCGTCGATACGCAGGGCATGTCGACGTTCACCGCGCTCCAGCGCAAGGGCGTGCCGTCGCGCTTCCTCCACTTCCCCGACGAGAACCACTGGGTGCTCAAGCCGCAGAACAGCAAGCTGTGGCACGACGAAGTGCTCGCGTGGATCGAGAAGTGGACGAAGAAGTAGCTGTGCAAGCCTCGTTCACCGCGAGCAAATCCCACGTTCGCCCCGCGCTGCCTCACAGAAATTCGAGGCAGCCGCGGCGCTAACTAGCCGCGAACAAATGGCTGTGTGTGCGGCACGTAGGTTGAACGACGAAGCCGCATGCATCGACTCTCTTGTTCGTTCCTGCTGTTGTCATTGATGGCGTGCTCGTCGGAATCGACCGAGCCGCCGCTCCTCAAGAGTGATCTCGCGCGCGATACGACGCCGGACGCGACCGCCTCCGATGTCTCCGCGCTGGTCGCCGGCAACACCGACTTCGCCGCCGATCTGTATCGGCTGGCGAGCGGCGAGGACGGCAACCTGTTCATGTCGCCGCACTCGATCAGCACCGCTCTCGCGATGACATACGCGGGCGCGGCGAACAACACCGCGACGCAGATCGCAGACGTGTTTCACTTCGGTCCATCGCCCGCGATGCTGCACGCGTCGCTCAACGCGCTCGACCTCGCGCTCGCCTCGCGCGCCGATAGCGGCACGAGCGACACCATCCCGTTCCGCCTGCGAACTGCAAATTCGATCTGGGGACAGGATGGCTTCGAGGTGCTCGATCCGTTCCTCGACACGCTCGCCGTCAACTACGGCGCCGGCATGCATGTCCTCGACTTCGAGGGCGACACCGAAGGCTCGCGCGAGACGATCAACGGCTGGGTCGAGGATCAAACGAACGACAAGATCAAAGACCTCCTCCCGCAGGGCGTGATCCAGCCGTCGACCAAGCTCGTGCTGACGAACGCGATCTACTTCAGCGCCGCGTGGCAGGAGCCGTTCAAGGCGTCGAACACGCAGGACCGTCCGTTCCTCGTCGCGGGCACGCCCGTGCAGGTGTCGACGCTGTTCCAGACCGCCGACATGAACTACGGCGAGGGCACCGGGTGGAAGGCCGTCGAGATCCCGTACGACGGCGGCGACCTGTCGATGACGGTCGTGGTCCCCGACGATCTCGCCACGTTCGAGCAGCAGCTGACCGGCGCGACGTTCACGGCGATCGGCACTGCGGTCACGCATCACTCGGTGCAGCTCTACCTGCCGAAGTTCGAGTTCGACGCGCCACTGCCGCTGCGCTCGATCCTCGAAGAGCTCGGCATGACCGACGCGTTCGACGACGCGCTCGCCGACTTCTCCGCGATCGATGGCAAGCGCGATCTCGTGATCACCGACGTGCTCCACAAGGGCTTCGTCGGCATCGACGAGAACGGCACCGAGGCCGCCGCCGCGACCGCCGTGGTCATCGGTCCGACCTCGATCCCCGAGCAGGCCACGATGGTGGTCGATCGGCCGTTCCTGTTCTTCATCAAGGACAAGCCGACCGGCGCGATCCTGTTCGTGGGCCGCGTCGTCGATCCCCGCTAGCTGAGTGTGCGGGCTCCACCCGCTGCGAACTCTCGGTCCCAGTGCAAACGCACGCGATGAAGCGAGTGTCTCCGCGCAGACATTGGCGCTGCGCGCGATGTGCACCGTGTTGCATCGTGCGATCGAGGTCGCAGATCTAGCGGAGCGTGGCCGGCGCGGCACATGCGGTGCACATGGCCGCGGCGTGCGCAATCTCCTCTTCGCGGTCGTCGTCGCTCCCCTGACGTTCTCCACCGGTTGCATGGTCGGAGAGGACGAAGCCACCGATGCCAGCTCCGGCGTGTCCGTGGCCACGACGTCGAGCGACCTCACGGGCTGCCGCGGCCAGGCGTCGTCGTCGATCCCCGCCGACAACCGGTACGTCCTGACCACGTTCGGTGGCCCCGGCGATCATCAGTCGATGTCGTGCGGTGGCTTCGCCGATGGCACCACGTGGTACGCGGCGTCTCGCCAGCGTTACGGCTGCGGCGCGAAGCTGAAGATCGAAGCGAACGGCAAGTGCGCCGTCGTCAACGCACTCGATTACGGTCCCGATGTCTGCGTCGAGCGCGCGGTCGGCATGCCGATCATCGATGTCTCGCCGAAGGTCTCGAAGCACCTGTTCGGCGAAGCGGGCGCGGGGTGGAGCGATCGCCTGAAGGTGACCGTCACGAAGGTCGCCGCCGGTACGCCCGTCGGCATCTGCTCGACGACCTCGCCGCCGCCCGAGATGCCGCCGCCGGGCGGTGGCACGCCGCCGCCCACGCCGATGGGAACCACGTGCATGTCGTCGACGCTCGATCGCGAGGTCGACGAAGGCACCTGCGTGCAGCAGGCCTCGGACGCACGCTGGATGACGTGCTCCAACGGTCAGTGGGTGCAGCGCGCGTCGAGCGCGGGCTGCGCGGTCGCGTACGCCTTCTGCGATTCGGCGACGCTCGGCAAGGCGGTCCCGGCGCGCACGTGCGTGCAGGCCGCGTCGGACTCGAAGTGGCACCAGTGCAACGGCACCGGCTGGGCGACGCCCGTCACGACCGCGACGAAGACGGGCCCGATCGGCGCTTGCTCGACCTGGAACCCGCTCTGAGCTAGCCGCCCGCGAGCAGCTTCTCGAGCGTGGCCTCGTGCCCGCGACGAGGTAGTGCGTCTTCTTGCTGACCGATCCGGCGACCTTGCCGCCCGCGGCCTCGATCGCCTTCTGGACATCCGCGCGCGGCTTCGACAGCGTGCCGGTCACGACGAGCGTCTTGCCGGTCAGCGGGCCCTCTTTCACCTCGACGACGGGCTCGGCCGGATCGACGCCGCGCTCCTTCAGCTTGTCGAGCACCGCGCCGACATGCGGATCGCGCAGGAACGTATCCACGTGCTTCGCGACGACCTCGCCGATGCCCTCGATCGCGTGAAGCTCCTCGACGAACGCATCGCTGTCCTTCGCGGCGCAGGCTGTCCGGAGCGCGGACAACGTCAGGTACTTCTGCGCGATCGGCTTCGCGAGTACGGTGCCGACGTTCGTGATGCCGAGCGCCGAGAGCAGGCGCGAGAATGTCGCGGTCTCCTTCGCCGTCTTGATCGCCGCGATCAGGTTCTGCGCGCTCAGCTTGCCGAACCGATCGAGCCCGAGGAGCTGCGCCTCGGTGAGCACGAACAGATCGGCGACGTCCTGCACGAGGTTCGCTTCGACGAGCTGGACCACGACCTTCTCGCCCAAGCCGTCGATGTTCATCTGATGGCGCGACGCGAAGAACTCGATCGCGCCGAGTCGCTGCGCCGGACAGCCGATGCGATTGGGGCACATCAGCGCGACGCGGCCCTCCTCGCGCTCGAGCGCGCTGTCGCAGAACGGGCAGTTCGTCGGCGGCGTGAACGCGGGGCCCGCGCCCTTCTCGGTGACGTGCAGGATCTCCGGGATGATCTCGCCGGCCTTCTGGATCTGCACGCGATCGCCTTTGCCGAGGCCGAGGCGCGCGACCTGATCCCAGTTGTGCACGCTCGCGCGAGACACCGTGGTGCCCGAGACGTCGACGGGCTCGAGGATTGCGACGGGCGTGACCGTGCCGGTGCGCCCGACGTTGATCTCCATCTCGAGCAGCGTCGTCGTCACCTGGCGCGCGGGGAACTTGTACGCGATCGCCCAGCGCGGAAACTTCGCGGTGCTGCCGAGCGCGCCGCGTGCCGCGAAGTCATCCATCTTCACGACGAGGCCGTCGACCTCGTACGGCAACGCATCGCGGCGGTCCTGCCACGAGTGCACGCACGCGATCAGCTCGTCCCAGGTGGTCGCCTTCGCGTTGTTCGCGCTCGTGGGAATGCCGAGGCGCTTGATGAACTCGAGCGACGCGAGGTGCCCCGACGCCACCTTCTCGCCGTCGACGACCTCGTACAGGATCGCGTGCATCGGTCGCTTCACGAGCTCGCGCGGATCCTGCAGCTTGATCGAGCCCGCCGCGGTGTTGCGCGGGTTCTTGAACAGCTCTTCGCCCGCGTCGGCGCGCGCCTTGTTCATCACCTCGAACTCGTCCTTGCGCATGTAGATCTCGCCGCGCACGACGATGTCTACGGGCTCGCGCAACCGCAGCGGCACGCCCTTCACCATCTTCACGTTCGGGGTGACGTCTTCACCGATGCGGCCATCACCGCGCGTCGCGGCGAGGACGAGCACGCCGGCCTTGTACGTCAGCTCGATGCCGAAGCCGTCGATCTTCGGTTCGATCGAGAGCAACGGGACATCACCGTCCATGCCTTTGACGATGCGATCGTAGAACGCGCGCAGGTCGTTCTCGTCGTAGCTGTTGTCGAGCGATAGCATCGCGACGGGCCGCGTGACCTTCGGAAAGTCCGACACCGGCGCGTGCCCGACGCGCTTGGACGGCGACCACTCGACGACCCAGTCCGGATGCGCGGTCTCGATCTCGACGAGCTTCTTCGACAGCTTGTCGTACTCGACGTCGCTGATCGATGGGTTCGCATCGATGTAGTAGCGCTTGTCGTGCTCCGTGAGCTGATCGACGAGGTCCAGGTAGCCTTGCTTCTCGTCCGTGGGCGGCGCTGCCTTGGGAGGAGACGCACCGAAATCCAGCATGCCTTGTCGCGAATCACCCATCGCGGGCCAGACTAGCCCAAGGTCGCGCGCGATGCCGCCGCTCCCGCGGACGGACTAATCGGTCTCGTCGAGATGCGACGGGCGCTTGCGACCCTCGATGAACGCGTCGAGCTCTTGCTCCGCCTGCGAATCGACATCGATGTCGAAGTCGTTCGCATCGCCTTCCGCGATCTCTTCGACCTCGAGGTCATCCGGATCCGCCATCTGCACCGAGCCCGCGGCCATGCGGTTCGGTGGGATCGGGAGGCCCGTGTCGATGTCGTCCATGTCGACGTTCGGACGGCCTGTCTCGTCGAGCTCGTCGAGATCGATCTCCGCGAGCGGCGCGGGCACGGAGACAGCGAGGATCTGATCGGTCTTCTTGCCGATGATGCACCCCGCCTTGACGGTGACCTGGAACGGTCGCCCGTCGAAGTACGCGTCGATCGCTTCCTTGATGTACCAGAAGACGTCCTGCATCTCTTGGCCGCCCCCCGCGATCTCTTTCCAGTCCGCGAGCGGTCCGTACTCGATCACCGGCGCGAAGAAGAACTCGCGCGAGCTCTTGAACAGTAGCGAGAACTCTTCGATCTCGAGGTGACCTTGGAGGTTCGCGCTCCGCATGCAGCGCTCGACGTGATCCATCGTCGGGTAATGCGCGCAGTGCTTCTCGAGGCGCTCGAGGGCATCGTGTTTGTCGTGCTTGATCAGCACTTCGCGATACAGGTCGTGGAACTCCTGGAACGTACCGGCGAGCGGCAACGTGCAGCGAACCTCGCCACCCTTCTTCGCGACGCGCGCGAAATCGCGGAGCGCGACCTCGAGGCTCGGCATCTCGTCGAGACCGAGGTTGCACACGACGAGGTCGTAGACGTCGTCCGCAAATGACAGCTTCGGCACCGGACTCTCGGTGCGAAAGAACACGCCCTTCTTGCCGAGCGGACCGAGCTCCGCGATCTTGCGGCGGGCGACATCGAGCATCGCGCTCGACGCATCGATCGCGATGAGGCGCGAGCCTTCATTCATGCGGCGCAGGATCTCGATCGTCGGATATCCAGTGCCGCACGAAATATCGAGAACCTGACCGCGATCAGGAACCGCGAGATTGCGCAGCAACATCTTGCCGAAACGCGTGCCCCAGACCGGCGCGATCTCTTCGTCGTAGATACGCGCGAGCTTCTCGACCTTGAGCGTTCGCTTTGCCTGGACCGACACTGAGTTGCGCCTGTGAATATTTCCTGATCTCGCGGAGTTGTCTAGTCGAGATTCGTGTCGAGGCGATATCCGCCACATGCATCGGTCCCGTACCCGTCGAGGACGAGCCAGAACAGCCCGGGTCCCGTGGTGTTGACGTCGGTCAGGACCGAGCCATCGGGTTGAGCATCGGTGCGGTCGGGGCGCGGCGGACACGCGTTCGTATCGTCGCGGCAGACGAGATCGGCTTGAGTTCCCGACTTGTGCACGTACAGGACCGTATCGAAATGAACCATTGTCACATCGACGCAGGTCGAGGCATCCAGCTTGCGATTCATGCCCGGGCACGACGTGAAGAACCAGGACAGGTCCTTCGCGTTATTGGTCGCGTCGTTACACGGGATGTTCGGGTTACCCGAGTCCGAGGCCGTACACGAGTCGCCGGTCAGGGTCTGCATGCCATCGCCGAGCGCTGTCCCAGTGCGACGGCTCCGCGTCACGTGCAGCGTCAGGGCTCCGGTGGTGGCCCCCGAGTTCTGATCCACGACCACGCAGCTCGTGCCCGCCGGTAGCTGCACGGCGAGCTGACTGCTCCCCCCGCCGCACGAGTCATCGTTGCAGCTGAGGATGCTCGAGCCCGGCACGAGCTGATCGCACGCTTTGTTCGGGAACACGCGAACCATCGTGTCGAAGTCCGAGCCGAACGTGTCGAAGTAGTAGACCTCCGGCGCGGTGAGCGTGACGTCGTAGAACAGATCGCGTCCGCCATCTCCGCCGCAGCCGACCTCGCCGTAGTCGTCCATCGCGAGCATGAGGTCACCGTTGAACGTGCCGCCGTTCGTGATGTCGACGGGGTTGGCAGGCCCATCGTTCGCCGCGCACGTCGAGTCCGCGCCGCTGCAGTCCTGATCGATCCCGTCGTCGCAGATCTCGGACATGGGAACGCACGCGTCGATCGGTGGCGCGTCCGGTGGATCGACGCTCGCGTCTGCCTCGGGCTCGACCTGATCGCTCGTCTCGCACGTCCCTGCCTTCGTGCACACGAGCGCGCTCGGACACGGACGCATCTCGTCGCATGGAGCACCGGTCGGAAAACTCGGCGCGTAACACGCACCGACCCCGATCCACAGACAGAGGACTGCCCTCGTCACCCGCACGTCGAAATTATCGCTTGTTCCTCGTCGACGTCGCCAGGGAGGCGATGTAGGCCGGGGTGCGTTCGATCTATGCTGTGCGCGATGAGCACGCTCCTCGAACGCGCACGCACGATCGCCAACGATCTCGCGGTCCATCGCATCGTCCACGATCGAGAGAAGCAGCTCGCACCGTCGGTGGTGGCCGCTCTACGCGACGCGGAATTGCTGTCCGTTCTGACCCCGACCGAGCTCGGCGGCCACGCACTCGCCCCCGCGGACTACGTCGATGTCCTCGCCGCCCTCGCCGCCGGCGATTCCGCCACCGCGTGGTGCGTGATGACCTGCTCGACCTCCACGCTGCTCGCGCCGTACCTTCCGCGCGCGACCGCCGAGGCGGTGTGGGCACGGACGCCGCAGCCGTTCATCGCGGGCATCTTCGCGCCCATGGGCAAGCTCGTCGACGGCGCGCTCACCGGCCGGTGGTCGTACGCGTCTGGCTGCCGGCACGCCGACGTGTTCTTCGTCGGTGCGATCGCCGATCGACGCCACGTCGTATGCCTGCTCGACAAAGAGACTGTCCGGATCGCGGACAACTGGGACACGCTCGGTCTCGCGGGAACGGGCTCGCACGATCTCGTGATCGACGCCACGCCGATCGCGCCCGATCGCGTGACATCGGTGTTCGATCGCGCACCATGGGCCGCATCGCCGCTCTATCGCGTGCCGCTGTTCGGCGTGCTCGCGCTCGGCATCGCGGGCTGCGCGCTCGGCATCGCGCGATCGGCGCTCGCCCACGCGACCGCGAAGCTCGACGAGAAGCTGCCGTCGGCGGCGTTCGCGCGGATCGGCGAGCTTCACGCGACGCTGTCGTCGGCGCGCGCGTACCTGCGCGACGTGGCCACGACCGCGTATGTGACCGCAGAGCGCGGCGAGATCGATGCGCACGCGCGCGGCGACTTGCGTCTCGCGTCGACGTTCGTCGCGCAACGCTGCGCCGATGTCGTGCGCGGAGCGTTCCAGCTCGGCGGTGGTGCGAGCGCCCGCGCGGGCAGCATCGCGGGCAACGCGGTACGCGACATCGAGACGCTGCTCACGCATCGCATGATCGCGGATCGCGTGATGCCCGCCGCCACCCGCGCCGTGTTCGGCGTGGGCGCGACACCGCCGGATCTGTAGTTCGCGATCGCTCTAGTGGTGATCGCCGTCGGCGTTCGCGTACAGCTTCTGTCCGTGCTCGCGGAACTCGGCCGCCTTCGCCGCGAGGCCGTCCGCGATCTCTTGCTCGGCTTGCTTGGCCGCCATCTCGCGGACCTCGCCCGTGATCTTCATCGAGCAGAACTTCGGCCCGCACATCGAGCAGAAGTGCGCACCCTTCGCGCCGGGCGCGGGCAGCGTCTCGTCGTGGAAGTCCTTCGCGGTATCCGGATCGAGCGACAGGTTGAACTGGTCCTGCCAGCGGAACTCGAAGCGCGCCTTCGACAGCGCGTCGTCGCGCTCGTGCGCACCCGGGTGTCCCTTCGCGAGGTCGGCCGCGTGCGCCGCGATCTTGTAGGCGATCACGCCGTCCTTCACGTCGTCGCGGTTGGGCAGGCCGAGGTGCTCCTTCGGCGTCACGTAGCAGAGCATCGCGGTGCCGAACCAACCGATCATCGCGGCGCCGATCGCGGACGTGATGTGGTCGTAGCCGGGCGCGATGTCCGTGACGAGCGGCCCGAGCGTGTAGAACGGCGCCTCTTTGCAGAGCTTCAGCTGCAGATCCATGTTCTCGCGGATCTTGTGCATCGCGACGTGACCGGGGCCCTCGATCATCGTCTGCACGTCGTGCTTCCACGCGATGTCCGTGAGCTCGCCGAGCGTCTCGAGCTCCGCGAGCTGCGCGCGATCGTTGGCGTCCGCCGTCGAGCCGGGACGCAGACCATCGCCGAGCGAGAACGCGACGTCGTACTTCTTCATGACCTCGCAGATGCGCTCGAACTCCGTGTAGAGGAAGTTCTCCTTGTGATGCGCGAGGCACCACTTCGCCATGATCGATCCGCCGCGTGACACGATGCCCGTGACGCGATTCGCGGTGTACGGGATGTACGGCAAGCGAACGCCGGCGTGGATGGTGAAGTAGTCCACGCCCTGCTCGGCCTGCTCGATCAGCGTCTCGATGAACAGATCGATCGTCAGCTTGTCCGGATCGCCTTTGACCTTCTCGAGGCACTGATAGATCGGCACCGTGCCGATCGGCACCGGCGAGTTGCGGATGATCCACTCGCGGGTCTCGTGGATGTTGTCGCCCGTCGACAGATCCATCACCGTGTCCGCGCCCCACTTCACGGCCCAGCGCAGCTTGTCGACCTCTTCGCCGATCGTCGACGTCACGGCCGAGTTGCCGATGTTCGCGTTGATCTTCACGAGGAAGTTGCGGCCGATGATCATCGGCTCGCTCTCGGGGTGATTGATGTTGGCGGGCAGGATCGCGCGACCGCGCGCGATCTCGTCGCGGACAAACTCGGGCGCCATGCGCTCGCGGAGTGCGACGAACTTCATCTCCGGCGTGATGATCCCGCGACGCGCGTAGTGCATCTGCGAGCGATTGCCGGTGTCGCCGTCTTTCATGCGCGCGTCGATCCACGCCTTGCGCAGCTTCGGCAGCCCCTGATGTGCGTCCACGCCCTGCGGTCCACTCGTGTCGTAGACATCGAACGACGGCTCGCCGCCCGACAGATGGATGCGGCGCACGGGCACGCGTAGATCGCCGTCCTCGACGTAGACCTTCTCCGACGCCGGGAATCCGTCGATCACCGGCAGATCCGCGACGGGATCCTTCGTCACCTGAGGAAGCGAGCGCTTTCCGTTGCCGTTCGCGCCGCCGTTGCCATTGCCGTTGCCGTTCGTGCTGCTCATGTCCGTCCCTTCGCGAGCATTACCTCGATCAGGTTTTGGGGTCGTGCCTCTGCACCTCTCAGCCTCCACATGGAAGCTCCCCCGGTATGTGGTTCGTGGGCGCACCCTAGCCGAGCGCGCGCCGTCGCGCCATCCCGATTCCCACCCTGATACGCTCGCCCCGTGCCGATTCCCGAGCGCTTCGGTCGCTACCGCGTGACGGGCACGCTCGGTACCGGCGCGATGGGCGAGGTCTACGCGGCCACCGACGAGGCCCTCGGTCGCGAGGTCGCGATCAAGGTGCTCAAGTCGCAACGCAACGAGCTCGCCGCGCGCATGCTCGACGAGCGCTTCCGCCAAGAAGCGCGCGCGATCGCATCGCTCACGCATCCGAACGTGGTCGTCGTGTTCGACATCGGCCTCGATGCCGACCCGCCCTACCTCGTGATGGAGCGCGTGGCCGGCCCCTCGCTGAAGGAGCGCCTCGCGACCGGCGCCCTCGCCGAGCCCGAGGTCCGCGCGCTCGGCATCCAGATCGCGCGCGCTCTCTCCGCGGCGCACGAGCGCGGCATCGTGCATCGCGACGTGAAGCCCGCGAACATCCTCGTCGCGGGCGACCAGACCTGGAAGCTCGCCGACTTCGGCGTGGCCCACGTGCCGGACTCGTCGCTCACGATGACCGGCCAGTTCATCGGCTCGCCCGCCTACGCGCCTCCCGAAGCGCTGCTGCGCGGCCAATGCGATCGCGAAGGCGACGTGTTCGGTCTCGGCGCGGTGCTCTATCACGCGGTCACCGGGGCGTGGCCGCGGCTCGAGCAGACCACCGGCGCGCTGCTCGCGCCACTGCCGCCGGTACGCACGACCGCGCCATCGGTCTCCGAGGAGCTCGCGGCGATCATCGACCGCGCGGTGGCGATCGAGCCGGCATCGCGACCGAGCGCGAGCGAGCTCGCGACGGCGCTGGCGCACGCATCCGTCGCGCCAGGCGCAGCGGCGAGTGCATCGCATGCGATGGGCGCATCGAATCCGGCTGGCGCATCGCTCGCACCGAGCCCTTCGCTCGCATCGAACATTCACCATCCGTCGATTCCTCCGCGCGACGCGACGCCGATCCCGATGGCGCATCCGCTCGGTTCGCATCCCGGTGTGCCCGTCGATTCGACCTCGCACGGTGGCGTCCCCGCGCCGATCCGGTGGAAGCCATTCGCGATCGGCGGCGCGATCTTCGTGCTCGTCGTCATCTTGATCGGCGCGACGCGTGGGGGATCACGAGACACATCGACGTCGGCGGGTCCGGGGGTACAAGGCGGCCCCGCCGAGGGCGGCCGCGATCCCGCGCATCTCGGTGCGCCAGTGCCGCCACCCCAGGGACCGATCCAGATCGCCGATCCTCCGATGCCCGGCGGCAAGTCCGAGAAGGACTGGAACAAGGTCGTCGAGCACGTCGAACGCGGCCACTATCGCGAGGCGCGCAAGAAGCTCGGCGAGTGGGAGCGCAAGTACGGCGCCACGACCGAGACCGAGTCTCTGCGCACGCAGCTCGAGAGCCGCGCGGATGTCGATGAGCGCGGACCTCCCGGTCATCGACGCGAAGACGACTGACGAGTCCCGACCGTCAGCGATGCGGAGACGCCCACGAGTCCCGTCCTCATCGCTGCGAACGCGATCCGCTACAGCACGCGATCGAGCGATGCGAACGCGTCATCGAGCGCCGCGATCATCACGTCGGCGCGCGGGAACCGATGCTCGGGCTCCTTGATCAGCGCGCCCTCGACGAGCGCGATCAGCTCGGGCGTGAGCCAAGGCGCGTTGATCCGCGCATCGAGCCGCGGCGCCGGTTGCTTCACGTGCATGCGCATGACCGCGGCCGGATCGACCGCGTCGAACGGAAGCGAGCCCGTCAGCATTTGGAACAGGATCACGCCCATCGCGTAGAGATCTGCGCGCGTGTCGACGGGCCGACCGAGCGCCTGCTCGGGCGCGATGTACGCGGGCGTTCCGAACACGAGGCCCGTGCTCGTCAGCGCGCCTTGGCCGAACGCGGCGGCCACGTCGCCGACGAGCTTGACGAGGCCGAAGTCGATGATCTTCACGCGCTCCCAGCCGCCCTTGTCGACGAGGATCGCGTTCTCGGGCTTGAGGTCGCGGTGCACGAGCCCCTGCGCGTGCGCGTGGCCGATGCCCTCGAGCATCTGGCGCGCGAAGACGAGCGCTTGTCGCGGTGCGAGCGGGCCTGCGTGGAGGCGCTCGGCGAGGGTGGGGCCGGAGACCTTCTCCATCACCAGGAACAGCAGGCCTGCTTCGGCGAAGGCGTCGACCGCGGCGACGAGGTTTGGGTGATCGAGCATGCGGAGCGCGTTGGCCTCGCGCGCGAAGCGTTTGGTCACGGCGCCCGAGGAGGCGCCGTCGGTGATCGGTGCTTTGAGCGCGTAGCGCGTGCCGTCGTCGGCTTCGACCTCGAACACGCCGCCCATGCCGCCGCGACCGAGAGGTGCGATCACGCGATAGCGCCCGATGCGCGATCCGGGTTCGAGGTCGAGCGCTGCGCTCACGTGGGCATCTTACGCGCGCGGAGATCAGCGCGGGAGGTTCCACGCCGCTGCGAGCGCGGCGTACTCGGCGCGCGGGAGCAGGACGAACGCGGGGTGATCGGCGGGCGAGAGCATCGCGATCAGCGAGGCGAGCCGAGGCTCTTCCATCGCGGTGCAGCCGACGGTGTGCGAGTCGGGGCCACTCCACACGTGGAGGAAGATGCAGCTGCCGTCGTTGGGGATGCGCGCTGCGTTGTGCGCGACTTCGACGACCCAGGTGTACGCGTCGTCGGCGCGGCGCATCTCTTCGGCGCTCTTCCAGTCGACGGTGGTGGTACGCGCGTCGAGGATCTTGTTGTAGTCGCGCGACGCGGGATCGTCGACGCACTTCCAGTTCGCATCGACCTGCTGGTAGCCGACCTTCGTTCCGTTGGGCGGTGCGCTCGCGTAGCCAAAGCTCGAGGTCAGATCGAACACGCCGGCCGGGCTCTTGCCGTCGCCTTCGCGCTTGGTGGGTCCCTCGCGATTCGCGGGTGCGCCGACGCCGTGCAGGCCGGAGCCCCAGCCCGTTCCGCTCACTCCGACCACGCCGCGCCAGGCGTCGCCGACTTGGGTCCAGCCGGCGCCGTCGCGCTTCCACACGCGAAGCTCGGCGGTGGTCGCCGACCAGTCCGCGGTGATCGCGGTGACCAGCTGCTTCGTCGATGCAGGGATCACGAAGCCCGACGTCGCGGCGCCGGCATCGCCGAGCGTGACGACGACGCTATCGCGTGGGGGCGTCGCGGTCGGCTTGGACTTGCACGCTGCGAGGGCGAGCAGCGCTATCGCGAGCGTTCGGGTCAGACGCTCATCTCGAGCATGCGCTGGATCGGCACGAGTGCCTTCACGCGCGTCGCTTCGGGGACGTCGATCTGCGGCTGCAGATCGCGCATGCAGAGGTAGAGCTTCTCGAGCGTGTTCTTCCGCATGAACGGGCATTCGTTGCACGAGCAGGTCTCGTCCTCGGGAGGCGCGGGGATCAACGTCTTGCCCGGCGCTGCTTGTTGCATCTTGTGCAAGATTCCCGCTTCGGTCGCGACGATGAACTGCTGCTTCGGCGACTTCGCCGCGTACTGGATGAGGCCGCTCGTCGATGCGACGTGCACCGCGTGGCGAAGGATGCCCTCGTGGCACTCCGGGTGCGCGATGACCTCTGCGTCGGGATACTTCGCCATCAACTCGAGCAAGCGGCGCTCGCTGAATGACTCGTGCACGATGCACGAGCCTTCCCACGTGACCATGTCGGGGCGGTTCGCTTGCTTCGCGACGAACGCGCCGAGATAGCGATCGGGCGCGAAGACGATCTTCTCGTTCGACAACGCTTTGACGATCTTCACCGCGTTCGACGACGTGCAGATCACGTCGGACAGCGCCTTCACGTCGGCGGAGCAGTTGATGTAGCTGACCACCGTGTGGCCCGGGTACTTCTCGAGCCACTTCGCGAACACGGGGGCCGGGCAGCCGTCGGCGAGCGAACAGCCCGCGGCCATGTCTGGTATGACCACGATCTTGTCGGGGTTCAGGATCTTCGCCGTCTCGGCCATGAAGTGGACGCCGCAGAAGACGATGACGTCGGCGGTGGTCTTGGCCGCGGCCTGGGAGAGCTGGAGCGAATCGCCGACGAAGTCCGCGAGGTCCTGGATCTCCGATTCCTGATAGTAGTGGGCCAAGATCACGGCGTTACGCTCGGTCTTGAGCCGACGGATCTCGGTCTCGAGCTCGTCGGGCGTCATGCCGAGATCGTGCGGTTCTGCAACGGTCGAGCGCTGAGTGCCCACAACAGGCAGCTTGTCCATGAGGTTCTCCTTAGCACGCTTCGAGGCCGTCTTCGGGGTTGTGCTTGCTCTTGCACAACGGTCCGTGCAACGACGCTGCCGTGCTGCGCGTCTTCGTCGTGTTCGCGTTCACCGTCGGTGCGTGCGCCTCTGCCAACGAGGGGCGGCTGATCGATTCCGACGCGGGCACCGAGGACGGTCCATCGATCGATGGATGCGAACCGGCGGCCGAGAGTTGCAACGACGCCGACGAAGACTGCGACGGCATGATGGACGAGGACTTCGACACGAAGGGCTCGACCTGCATCGTCGGTACGGGCGCGTGCGTCGCGCAGGGCACGTACGTCTGCAAGTCCGATGGCAGCGGCGTCGAGTGCAGCGTCGCGCCGGGCATGCCGTCGACCGAGACGTGCGATGGCATCGACAACGATTGCGACACGAAGATCGACGAGGACTTCACGATCGGCATGCCGTGCGACGGCCCGGACGCGGACATCTGCGCCGACGGCGTTCGCGTGTGCGACGGCCCGACCGCCGCGGTGTGCAACGACGGCCCCGGTAACTCGCCCGAGCTGTGCGACACGTTCGACAACGATTGCGATGGTCACTTCGATGAAGGCTTCGGCCTCGGCGTTGCGTGCGATGGCGCGGACACCGACGCGTGCGTCGAGGGCACGATCGTGTGCAACGGCCAGATGGCCACCAAGTGCAGCGACAACACGAGCAGCACGACGGAGCTGTGCAACAACCTCGACGACGATTGCCGCAACGGCGTCGATGACACGTTCCCGCTCGGGCAGTCGTGTCAGGTCGGCCTCGGTCAATGCCAGCGCAACGGCGTGCTCCAGTGCACGGGCTCGGGCAGCGGCACGCAGTGCAGCGTGATGGCCGGCGCGCCTGCACCCGAGACGTGCGGCGATGGTGTGGATCAAGACTGCAACGGCAGCGACGCCGCGTGCCCCGCGAACGATCTCGCGGCAGGCGCCGTCGACATCACCGCCGGCGGAACGTTCACGATCGATCTCTCCGCGGCGCACGACGACAACTGGACCGCGAGCACCGGCGGCCTCGACTGCGGCGATCAAGGCGGTCGCGACGTGTTCTATCAGTTCACGCTCCCCGCCGAGGAAGTGGTCTACCTCGACACGTTCTCGTCGAACTTCGACTCCGTGCTGCGCGTCTATCCCGGCAGCTGCACCGCGATCGGCGCGGTGTTGTCGTGCTCCGACGATGCGTGCGGTCAGACGCGCTCGCAGGACGCGCTCGATCTCGCGGCCGGAACGTACTGCGTCGTCGTGGATCAATTCTCGAACACCGCGACCGCGGGCAGCATGTCGCTCGTGTTCCGCCGCGGCGGCCGCGCCGGCACCAAGCTCCCGGCGACGAGCGGCACCGTCACCGGCACCACCGTCGGTAAGGCGAACCTCTCGACGGCGTCGTGCGAGTCCAACACGCCGCGCCCCGAGGGCGTGCACTTCACCACGACCTGCCCCGGCGCGAACACGGTCAGCGCGAACACCTGCACGGGCACCACGTGGGACTCGGTCCTCTATATGAAGAGCGGCGTGGCGACGGCGGCCGACTTCGCGTGCGGCGACGACAACTGCAGCTTGCAGAGCCGGATCACGAATGCGAGCGTGAGCGGAGCGAACCTCCTGTGGATCATCGTCGACGGCTACGGCTTGACGGGCGAAGGCGCCTACTCGCTGACGTACTCGCGCCAGTAAGCCGGCACACGGTGAAGAAGCACGAAGCGGGCGATTTGCGTCCGCGGTGAATCGCCAGGCACCGACGGGTCTGTCAGCCTCGGTGCATGGCGAACGACGATGACGTTCCCGACGTGCCGGTGGCCGGCCTGAGTCGGCGTGGCTTCCTCGGTGTGACCACGGCGGGTGCCGCTGCGACGAGCCTGCTCACGCTGTCGGGCAAAGCGAGCGCTGCCGCGAGCCCGCGCGTGCTCGGTCCGGGTGCGGTGCCGATCGAGCTGAACGTGAACGGCACGAAGAAGACCGTGAAGGTCGAGCCGCGCACGACGCTGGCCCGCGCGCTGCGCGAGCAGCTCGGGCTGACCGGCACGAAGATCGGTTGCGATCGCGGCGCGTGCGGCGCATGCACCGTGCACCTCGATGGTGCGCCGCACCTCGCGTGCACCACGCTCGCTCTCGAGGTCGGCGATCGCGCGATCACGACGATCGAGGGGCTCGCGAAGGGCCAGGGGCCACAACAGACGCTGCATCCCGTGCAGCAGGCGTTTATCGAGGAAGACGCGCTGCAATGCGGGTTCTGCACGCCCGGCATGGTGATGTCGTGTGCCGCGTTGCTCGCGCGCGACAAGACGCCGGACCGCGCGGCGATCCGCACCGCGACGTCGGGCAACATCTGTCGCTGCGGGACGTACCCGAAGGTGTTCACCGCGGTGATGAAGGCATCGGGACAGAAGCCCGAGGGCTGGACGCTCGAGACGCGCACCACGAAGGAGACCGCCGCTCCGCCAACCGGCACCGCGTGGGTCGGCATCGCCGGTGGAGCGACGAGCACGGAGCTGCGCACGATCCCCGAGAACGAAGCGAAGCCGTGGCCGATGAACGCGGGCCTCGCGGTCGTCGGCAAGCCCACGCCGCGCCTCGACGGTCGCGCGAAGGTGACCGGCGCGGCGATGTACACGGCCGACGTGCAGCTGCCCGGGATGCTCCACGCGAAGCGCGTGGTGTCGCCGCATCCGCACGCGATCGTGAAGCGAGTGGACACGAAGAAGGCGGAGAAGCTGCCCGGCGTGAAGGCGGTCTTCGTCGTGAAGAAACAAGAAGGCGCCACGCTCGTCGATCCGTCGACGGAGAAGAACGGCACGTACCCGCGTGTCCGGTACGCCGGACAGTGCATCGCGGCGGTCGCGGCGACGACGCCCGATATCGCCGAAGAGGCGGCGCGCTTGATCGAGGTCGACTACGACGTGCAGCCGTCGGTGACCTCGCTCGACGCTGCGATGGCCGCGAACGCGCCGCTCGTGTATCCGGCGCGTGTCAACATGGGTGGCAGCGCGGGCGGTGGTGGCGCCGCGAAGGATCTCGCGCAACAGGGCAACCTACGCGGTCCCACGCAGCAGAGCGAAGGCAACGTCGACGCGGCGATGACGGCCGCGCCGATCAAAGCGAGCGGCACGTTCCGCACGCAGGTGCAGACGCACTCGCCGATGGAGACGCACGGAGTCGTCGCCGATTGGAAGCCCGACACGCTGACGATCTACGTGTCGACGCAGGGAACCGCGACCGTGCGCGACGAGCTCGCGACGGTGTTCGATCTGCCCAAGCCGAAGGTCCACGTGATCTGCGACTACATGGGCGGTGGCTTCGGCGCGAAGTTCGGCGCGGGTCACTTCGGTGTCGTCGCGTGCGAGCTGTCGCGTCGCGCGAAGGCGCCGGTGCGGATGGTGCTCGATCGGCGCGAGCAGCACGAGGCCGTGGGCAATCGCCCCGGCACGTTGCAGCAGCTCTCGCTCGGCGCGAATCGCGATGGCTCGCTCGCGGCGATCGATCTCGTCTCGCACGGCACGGGCGGCATCGCGACGGGTGCGGGCGTCGGCTGGGCGGCCGCGCGGCTGTATCCATCGCCGGCGGTGCGCTCGAAGCAGTTCGACGTGTTCACGCACGCGGGTCCCGGTGCGGCGTTCCGTGCACCCGGCCAACCGCAGGGCATGTTCGCGCTCGATCAGCTCGTCGACGAGCTCGCCGAGAAGCTCGGGATCGATCCGCTCGACTACCGCGACAAGCTCGATGTCGACGGCCTCGGTGGTGGGCTCGCGCAACCCGATCGCATCGCGCGCAAGCTCGAGCGACGCATCGGCGCCGAGCGCATCGGATGGGGCACGCGACGCGCGCCCGGCTCCGGCAAGGGGCCGCTCAAGTACGGCATCGGTGTCGGTACGTCGATGTGGCGGCGCATCGTCGACATGGACTCGGCGTGCGAAGTGCGCGTCGGCAAGGATGGCTCGGTGCAGGTGCGCTCGAGCGTGATGGACATCGGCACGGGCACGCGCACCGTGCTGGCGATGCTGCTCGCCGAGGACTTCGGCCTCGAGCCGTCGGAGATCGACGTGAAGATCGGCGACACGCAGTGGCCGATCGGACCGTCGTCGGGCGGATCGAAGACGCTCGTCGGCATCACGCCCGCGGTGCGGCAGGCGTCGCACGAGGTGAAGCAGAAGCTGTTCGCCGCGGTCGGCAAGAAGCTCGGCGTCGACGCGAAGGACTTGCGGATCGCGCGCGGGCGCGTGGAGTCGAGCAAGGATCCGGCGAAGAACCTGCCGTGGAAGCAGGCCTGCGCCGCGATCCCCACCGACGAGATCGCCGCGATCGCGCAGCGCCCCGCGGATTGGCAGGGCCCGCCCGCGAACGGGTACGGCGGCGTGCAGTTCGCGCAGGTCTCGGTCGATGTCGAGACCGGCGTCGTTCGCGTGCTGAAGATCGTCGCGGTGCAGGAGTGCGGGCGGTTGATCAACCCGCTCGCGGTGCAGAGCCAGATCAACGGCGGCATCATCCACGGCATCTCGTACGCGCTGTTCGAAGATCGCCGCCTCGATCCGGCGACGGGTCGAGTGCTCAACGCGAACCTCGATCAATACAAGGTGCTCGGATCGAAGGACACGCCGTTCATCGACGTCGTTCTCCTCGATCAATACGTGGGTCTCACGAACACGGACGCGCACGGCATCGGCGAGCCCGCGAACGTCGCCACGGCATCGGCCGTCGCGAACGCGGTCTACAACGCGATCGGCGTGCGTATCCGCGAGCTACCGATGACACCGCGCACGGTGCTCGCTGCGCTGCGAAAGGGGACACCATGAAGAACTTCGAATGGGTGCAACCCGCGACCGTCGCCGACGCGGTCGCCGCCCTCGCCCACCCCGGTGCGATGGCGCTCGCCGGCGGCGTCGATCTACTCGACCGCCTCAAGGAGCGCATCGCGTCGCCATCGCGGCTCGTCAGCGTGCGCAAGGTCGCCGGCCTCGACGACCTCGTGATCGACAAAGGCGGCGCGAAGATCGGCGCGAACATCACGCTCGCCCGACTCGCCGCCGACGCCGGACTGCGCGCCTCGCACGCGATCGTCGCCGAGGCCGCGGGGCACGCTGCCACGCCGCAGCTGCGCGAGATGGCCTCACTTGGCGGCAACCTCGCGCAGCGTCCGCGCTGCTGGTACTTCCGCTCCGAGGAGTTCCACTGCCGCCGCAAGGGAGGCACGACGTGCTTCGCGCACGACGGTGACAACTCGATGCACGCGATCTTCGGGAACAAGACGTGCGCCGCCACGCATCCATCGACGGTCGTGACCGCGCTCGTCGCGCTCGGAGCGAAGGTCGCCATCGCGGGCAAGACGCCGCGCGAGATCGAGCTCTCGCAGTTCTTCGTCGCGCCCGAGCAAGACGTGACGCGCGAGACCGTCCTCGAGCCCGGCGAGCTCATCACACACGTCACGCTACCCCCGATGTCGTCGACGACGCGCACCGCGTACACCAAGCAGGTCGCGAAGCAGTCGTTCGATTGGCCGCTATGCGACGTCGCGGTCGCTCTTGCGATGGACGGTCGCGTGTGCCGGCAAGCGACGATCGTCCTCGGCGCGGTCGCTCCCACGCCGATGCGCGCCACCGCCGCCGAGAAGCTGCTCGTCAACGCCACCGTCGACATCGTCGCCGCAGGTCGCGCTGCACGTGCCGCGATCACGAACGCGACCCCGCTCGCTCACAACGATCACAAGGTCGCGATCCTCGAGACCGTCATCGCGCGCACGATCCTCGCCGCCGTGACCGCATCGGGCCCGCAGGTCGCGAAGGGAGGACAACCATGAGCAGCGAGAAGTCCGCGCCGCGCCGGGTCGAGCTGCCCGTGCTCTGCAAGTTCCTGCGCTGCAAGTCGGCGTTCGGAGCGATCGAAGACAACGAGGAGTGGCAGCTCGGCACGTCCACCGTCGAGGTGTACTGGTGCCTCGCCACGATGGAAGCCTTCGGCCCCGACGACAACTACGCCCACGCGACCACCTGCAAGGGCGACGGCCGCGGCTGCTATCGCGCCCGCGACTAACCGCGCGCGAGCATCCCGGTCGCGCGCGTCGGGACACGCCGCCGCCCCTGCCTCGAGAGCCGGCGCTAGAAACGCGACGCCGTGATGGAGGCACGCAGCGCGCGGACGGGTCATCCCGAGCGGGCCCTTGCGCGTTCGTCACCGCGATGCCATGATTGGTTGGTCAACCAAACAACCCAAAAAAATCCGCGATGCCCCGCCCGACCAACACCTCCGACCGCCGCGCACAGATCATCGATGCGCTGATCGCGGTCATGGCCACCCAGGGCTACGACGGTGCCTCGATCGGCGACATCGCGCGCCACGCGGGCCTCGCACCTGGCCTCGTGCACTATCACTTCGACAGCAAGCTCGAGATCCTCGTCGAAGCGGTTCGCACGATCGCCGCGCGCCACGAGGCGGCCCTCGACGCTCGCACGGCCGGCGCTCCGGTGCGCGAGCGTCTCGACGCTCCCGTGCGCGGGCGTGATCCGGTGCGCGAGCGTCTCGACGCTCCCGTGCGCG
>JBGARE010000035.1:0-106821 GCA_044230415.1 Kofleriaceae bacterium | reverse complement strand
AGGAGGGCAGGGCCAGGGGAGGGGTGGTGGCTCCGGCCGGCCGTTTCCCGGTTGTCGCTCCCGGCCGGGGGGTGGGCGTCGTCGACGGGGTCGCCCGGGCGGTCGTGGTGGTGGCCGGCGGTCTCGGCGTGACGCTGTTGCCCGAAGCCGCCGCGGCCGCGCTCGTTCAACCGCGCGGTGCGATCGAGCTCGCCGAGTTCACCGCGCCCAAACCCGGCCGCACGATCGGGCTCGCCTGGCGTACGTCGTCGGCGCGGCTCCTGGAGTTTCGTGCGCTCGCGGAGACGTTGCGTGCAGCGAGCGACAAGTTCCTCGCGAAGCTTCGCGGCTAGCTCGGGGTATCATGGAAGGACAGTGGCGACGTTCACGTGTCCGCGATGCAACGGCGAGCACGACGCTCCGTTCTTGCGGTGCACGTGTGGCTACGACTCCGTCGCGGTCGCGCAGGCGAGGTTCGAGCTCGCGACACATCTGCGCAATCGCAAGATCGCGCTCGGCTCGATCCCGGCAGGTGTCGTGATGATGATCGTCACGTTCGGAGCACCTTCGATGGTGTTCGGGATCGCTGCGCTCTTGGCGGGCCCCGTGATCGCGTACGTCGCGAACACGTACGTTCGCGAGGCGCGGAAGCTCCTCGGCGGCACGACCACGGCGAAGCGCTTGCCGACGGCACGGGTGCTGTGACGAACTGTCCGATGTGCTCCGCCGAGTGGCGCGAAGGCCGCTCGCACTGCGAGTGTGGCTTCGACGCGGTCGCGCACAGCGGGCTCGAGGTCGAGCGCGCCGAGTGGCGCAAGCGCCGCAACATCTCGGTCGCGATCTGGATCGTCGGGTTCGGCGTGCTCTTGTTCGTGCCCGCGATCTCGACGCTCGTCGCGGCAGGTATCGGCGGGATGCTCGTGAGCGCGGGCTTCGTCACGGGCGTGTGGTCCGCGATGCACATGCACTCGACGAACCGGAAGATCCGCGCGGCGCGGACACCGAAGCAGTTGCCGGCGGCGCGCATCGTATGACCACGTGTCACATCTGCAACTGCGAGTGGCCCTCTCAGCCCACGCGCTGCGTGTGCGGCTACGACTTCGAGACCGGCAACACGCGCGAAGCGGTGCGCTCGCTCACGATCCAGTACCGCAGCGCGAATCGCCGCTGGATCGCGGGCCTCGTCACGTTCGCGTCGTCGGCGCTCACGCTCGTCCTCGCGAGCGTCTACCCGGCGATGATCATCGGGATCCCGTTCATCCTCACCGTGCAAGTGCTGTTCGGGCTCGGCTTGATCGCGACGGGCTTGCGTACCGGCGTCAAGGTCGGCCGGCAGCTCTCGCGTGCGAAGACGATGCATCAGCTGCCCGAAGCTCGTCTGCTGCGGTGACTTAGCGACCGAGGTGCACGGTCATGCGGAGACCGATCGGCAGCTCCACCCCCGGTGTACCGTCGAGCTCGCAGATCACCTCGAGCACGCGCGTGTCGACGCGCGCGCGCGGGTCGTCATCGCGCACGGTCTTGCGGCCGAGCTCGCGCGTGATGCGCGTGATCGTCACGGGGAACTTCTTGTCGCCGTACGCATCGGCGGTGGCGAACGCCTTCTGTCCGACCGAGACCGCTGCGAGGTCTGCTTCGTCGACCTCGGCGCGGATCTCGAGCTGGTGCACGTCGGCCATCGTGACGACGGGGACGGGCGTGAGCGTCGCGACGAGCGTGCCCACTTCCGCGGTGCGGCGGAGGATCACGCCGGCCGAGGGAGCGCGCAGAACGGTTTGATCGAGCGCGACCTTCGCGGCATCGAGCTCGGCTTGTGCGAGCGCGATCGAGGCAGCGGCCTCTTCGATCTGCTCGGCGCGCGTGCCCTTCGCGAGCGATTGGAACCGCGCGGACGCGGCATTCGATTGCGCCTTCGCGACGCGGGCTGCGGCTTCGTCGGCGTCGACGACCGAGCTCGCGACGGCACCGGTGGCGCCGAGGCGCTCGCTGCGCGCTTGCTCGGCATCGCGATGCGCGGCGGCGGCCGCGGCGGCATCGGCCTCCGCGCGGGCGGCGGCGATGTCTTCGTTGCGTGGACCGCGACGAGCGAACGTGTACCGCGCCTTGGCTTGCGCGAGCTGTGCGGTCGCCGCGTCGACACGCGCCTTCGCGAGGCGATCGTCGAGGCGCGCGAGGACCTGGCCCGCGGTGACGACGGAGCCCTCGTCGACTTCGATCGCGAGGATGCGACCGGGCGCTTCGAACGCGAGTTTGACGGCATCGTGGATCGGCTCGATCCGGCCGGGTGCCATCAGCATCTGCGGGCGAACGATCGCCTGCGGCTCGGCAGACGCGGTGCTCGTCGCGCGACCGAACCACAGCGCGCCACCGGCAGCGAGAGGGAGAACGACGAGTGCGGACTTGAGTAGCTTGTTCATGACCATCTCCTAGTGATGCGAGGCGTCGGTGTGAGTCGGTTGACCGATCGATTGGATCAGGCCGTCCTCGACGCGGACGACGCGATCGGCGAAGCGCTCGAGGCGCGGATCGTGCGTGACGACGACGACCGCACGGCCCTGGTTCGTCGCGAGCTCGCGAAGGAGCTCCATGACGGAGAGCGCGGTCTTCGTGTCGAGTGCGGCGGTGGGCTCGTCACCGACGAGGATCGGCGGGTTGCCGCCGAGGGCGCGAGCGATCGCGACGCGCTGCTTCTGACCGCCGGAGAGATCCGCCGGCAGATGATGCATCCGCGGACCGAGGCCGACCAGCTCGAGCAAGCGCTTCGCCTCGGTCTTCGCCGTCTTGCCGGCCTTCGGATTCTTCATCTGGATCGCCATCGCGACGTTCTCGATCGCGGTCAGCGCGGGGAACAGGTTGAAGCCTTGGAACACGAAGCCGAAGTTGCGCGCGCGCAGCCCGGGCAGCTCGCGCTCGGTGAGGCCCGCGACGTTCCGTCCCTCGACCCACACCTGGCCCGACGTGGGCGTGAGCAACAGGCCGAGGATCGAGATCAGCGTGGTCTTGCCGGAGCCCGACGGACCCTCGATCAGCGTGACCTCGCCGGCCTTGATGTCGAGCGTCGCGTTCGACAGCGCGGCGACGGCGTTCTCGCCCGCGCCGTAGATCTTGCCGATATCGACGAGCTTGGCGAGCGAATCGCCGGGTGCGTGGCGGACGGCGCCGAAGCCGGGGTACGTGTCCGAGAGTGCGAGTGCTGCGGTCATTGGATTCTCCTCAGGCTTTGAACACCGACGCGGGGTCGAGGCGGAGCACTTTGACGATCGAGAGCAGCGCGGCGAACGCGCACATCACGGCGGTGATCACGAGCGTCGTGACGTAGAGCTCGGGCGATAGCGCGACGGTCAGGTTCGCGCCCTTCATCGCAGCGCGCATACCCATCGCGAGCGGCGCACCGACGATGAAGCCGAGCGCGGCGCTGATCATCGCCTGCGACAGGATGACCTTCACGACGGCGCTGTTCTTCGCGCCCATCGCCTTCAGCGTGCCGTACTCGCGGATGTACTGCAGCGTGCCCGAGTAGAGGATCTGTCCGACGACGACGAAGCCGACGATGATGCCGAGCACGGCCGTGGTGAAGAAGCCCGCGCCGACACCGGTGCGCGTCGACCAGTAGCTGCGCGTGCGCGAGGACATCTCGTGCGTCGTGTACGCGGCGAGGTTCGGCAACAGATTGATGCGCGCCTTGACCTCGTCGATCGAGTGACCGGGCGCGACCTTGACGAGTACGTAGGTCACCGGCTCGGCGCCGAGCTGCGGCATGAAGCTGCGCGCGGTGCGGATGTCCGTGAAGATGATCGGCGACGTGGTGAACGATCGGATGCCGGTCGTCATCGCGACGAGCTCTGCGCGCACGCCGCTGATCTCCGTGACGTGACCGATGCGATCCATGTGCAGCTTCGCGTATTCGGTGGTGTCGATCACCATCGCGCCCGCTTGGCTCAGGCGATTCGGATCGCCCTTGACCACGTTCCACGGCGCGAGCAACGGGCGCTTGCCGGGCGCGGTCTCGACACCGAGGATCTGCGCGCCGAGATCGCCGCCGTTGGGCAGCTTCACCTGCGCGAAGTTGAGCAGCACGCGATCCGCCTGCTGCACGCCTTCGACCGACGCGACCTTGTAGTAGGTGCGCTCGTCGAACGGGGTCGCGAACTCGAACGAGTCGTTGCTCCGCTTGCCGACCCAGATGTCGGCCTTGCTCGCGTCGATCACCGCCGACGCCGTGTCCATGAAGCCGAAGTAGAGGCCGACCTGGACCAGGACGAGCATGACGCTCACCGAGACGCCGGCGATCGCGACCACGAAGCGGAGGCGATCATGGAGGAGGAGCTTGCGAGCCAGCGTCCACATGGGTGGCTCGGGTCAGAGCAACCCTCGGGCCGCCGGCTACCCCACCGGTTTCGCGTACTTGCGAAGCGGGATCCCACCGAGCGAAGTAACTATTCGTTACCCACCAACGTTTCGTTGCCGGGCCCTACGATGACGAGGCGTGGGTTACGTGACGTTCCTTCTCGATCTGTCGGCGATGGCCGAAGGCACCATCCGTTACGTCAAAGGGTCGCTGAAGTACCGGCCCGATCCGCAGACCCGGCCCGCGAACGCGTTCGCGTGGAAGGTCACGCGCGACAGCAACGGCGTCGTTGCGGTCCGCGCGCTGCGCGACAAACGGTTGGTGCTGATCGCGCACGCGAAGTTCCTGACCACCAAGCTCGTCGATCGCGAGCAGAGCGGGAGCGAGCCGACGGTGCATCAGTGGCACAGCGTGGAGGAGTGCCTGCGCATCGCGATCGCCGAGCGTGCGAGCGAGGGCGGCGACGACGACGTGATCTCCGAGCCGATCGATCCGAGCGAGATGAAGCGCATGGAGGCATCGGGCCCGAGCTACAGCGAAGCGATCGCGCGCGAGGTTCGCGACGAGAAGCAACGCAAGATACGCAAGCAGAACGACGGCGGCCGCGTGCTCGTCACCGTGGGCGTCGTGATCCTCGCGAGCATCGGCGTGTACTTCGGCGTGCGTCGCAGCGCGACCAAGCGGGCCGCCGCGACGACGCCCGCGCCGGTCGCCGTGCCCGCGCCGATCGCCGCGCCGCCGGTCGAGCCGCCGGTCCAGCCACCGACGCCCGCGTCGCTCGCCGACGTGATCGCGGCGACGCCCGATCTCGCGATCGACAAGCTCGCGGCGTATCCGCTGCGGTGGAGCGATGTCGATGTCGCGTCGCAGACCACGCTCGCGAAGGTCGAGAAGGATCCGAAAGCAGAGCAGGGCAAGCGCGTGTGCGCGGAAGGTCAGCTCGAGAAGATCACGAAGGCCGAGCTCGCGAGCCGCACGCACTACACCGGCACGCTCGTGACGAAGGACGGCGATCGCGTCGCGTTCGTCGTCGGTGGCACGACGGGCGAGCTCGTCAAGCGCGACACCGCGAAGCTGTGCGGGGTCGTGACGGGCGTGACCGACGGTGCGACCGCCGTGTTCGGCATGTTCGATCTGCCCGAAAACCGCAATCCCGTGGTCGAGAAGCCGTGACTGTCACAACGCCCGCGTGCATGGTCGATCGATAGTCGATGGCTACGTACCTGACGTTCCTCCTCGATCTATCGAACGAGACACGCCTCCTCGAGACCACCCTTCGCTTCGTGCCGGATCCCGCGCGAATGCCGCCCGGTCCGAGCATCTGGAAGGTCACGTGCGATGCGAACGGCGATGTCTTCGTTCGTTCGATCGAGGATGACAAGCTCGTGCTTCGCGCGATCGCGCGCTGGTCGGGACGCCTCACGGACAAGAGCGAGAGACTCGAGGTGTCCGACAAGCAATGGGACCGCATCTCCCTTGCACTCGAAGCCGCATCGGCACGGCGCAGGCTCGATCCCAGGCCGTACGACAACTCGCTCGTCGAGCGCGAGGACGGTGTGCCGCTGTTGCCGGTGCGTAGCTTCCTGCTCGACGTGAACGCGGGCATCGTCGACGGCACGGTGCGCGAGATCGACGACGACGCGCTCGTTCCGACGAGGGCGACCGAGTGGAAGGTGACGTGTCTGCCCCGCGGCCAGGTGACGCTCCACACGCTCGAAGCGGGCATGGTCGTCGTGCTCGCGACGGCGACGTGGGATGGCAACGCGCTGTCGCACAAGCGGATCGCGACGGGGCAGGTCGCCGCGTCGCAGTGGAAGCTCGTCACCGACTCGCTCCGCGAGGCGATGCTGGTGACGGCTGCGCCGGTGCGCGCTCCGAAGGAGACGGACGCCGGGCTCTCGTTCGAGCTCGATATCGATGGCGACACCGAGGGCGACCTGGCGGTGACCTGCGACGAGTTCGGCCTCGTCACGGTCCGCGCGATCGATGGCAGGACCGCGGCGACCGCGCGCTGGGACGGCACGAAGCTCGACGGCAAGCTGATCTCGAAGGGCCAAGTCTCCGCGATGCAGTGGAACGACATCGCCGCCGAGCTACGCGCCGCGAAGCTCGCATCGGTGATGCGCGCGCTCGACACCGACGGCGACTACATGACGTTCCTGCTCGATATGACGGTCGACGCGCCCGTACCCGTGCTCGTCGACGTGTCGACCAAGCTGTCGCCGCTCGCGCCGACTACGTGGAAGGTGCGGATGGATCGCGCGGGCACGATCGCGGTGGTCGCGCTCGTCGAGGGAGCGCTCTCGGTCGTCGCGACCGCGCAGTGGGACGACGGCAAGCTCGAGGCGAAGAACGTCAAGAAGGGCCCGATCTCGAAGGACCAGTGGGCGCGCCTGCGCGCCGCGATTCCGATCGCGACGACGCAGTTCGAGGCGACTCGCGCGGCGGTCGTCGATGCGGTGCGTCCGGCTGTCGTGCTCACGCCGTACGTGACGTTCCTCTTGCACCTCGCCGACGGCGACGACGATCGCATCGTCGAGGGTTCGCTCTCGTTCGTCCCCGATCGCGATCGGCAGTCGACCGACCACTTTCATTGGAAGGTCACGTCGGACGCGAAAGGCACGGTGTGGATCTGGGGCCCGAACAGATCGCTCGTCGGCACCGCGCGGTGGAACGGCTCGCTGATCGACCGCGAGCGCACGTCGCCCGCGGTGCCGACCGATCACCAGTGGCTGCTCGTCGAGCAAGCCCTCGTGATCGCGTTCGAGCGCCGCGCACAGGATCCGACGCCGATCGATTGGTCGCTCGTCGAGGAATCCCAGGTTGCACCGGCGGAGCCGCGCGATGCGCCGACCGCGTATCGGGCGTTCCTCTACGACCTGCGCAGCGGCGAGCGGATCGACGAGCCGCTGTTCGCACCCGACTCGAGGGTCGTGCCCGGCTATGTCTTCGTGTGGAAGGTGATCGTCGACGGTCCTTCCGTCGAGATCTACGATCGCTTCATGGATCGCCTCGCGTCGGCGACGTGGGACGGGGACGCGTTCACGCAGCAGACGCAGTCAGGGACGTCGGTCACCGACGAGCACTGGCGAAATCTTCGTCGAGAGATCGCGCGCGCCGTGGCGATCCCCGCGCCAGCGGCGACGTCGCCCCCGGCGTACGGGCCTGCGCCGAAGAAGAAGCGTCCATACGCGCTCGGCCTGGGAATCGTCGCCGCGATGGGCGCGGTGTTGATCGCCGTCGGTGTGTATCGCCTGACGCGCGAGCCGGATCACACAGTGACGCCGCCGCCTGCGCCGCCCGCGCCGACCGCGACGTTGCCACCGCCACCGCCGGCGAAACCCATGGCGCCGATGACCAAAGAAGAGCGGGTCGCAGCCTCGCTCGATCTCACGACCGCGACCAGCGTCGCGGGTGCGCAGCCCGCCATGCTCGCCTACTACCCCGTGCGCTGGTCCGAGGTCGACGTCGCTTCGCAGACCACGATCGAACAAGTCGAGAAAGAGCCGGCGGAGGAGACCGGGAAGCGACTGTGCGTCGAGGGCGAGCTCGACAGCATCACGCGCAACGACCTCGCGGGCCGAAAGCACTACACGGGTGCGCTCACGACCGCGCAGGGTGATCGCGTGGCGATCGTCGTGTCGGGCTCGTCGGGCACGCTCGTAAAGCGACAGCACGCGCGCATCTGCGGCGTGGTCATCGGCGCGACCGATGGCGCCGCGACCGTGTACGGCATGTTCGATCTGCCGGAGAATCGCAATCCCGTCGTCGAGAAGCCGTGATCACTTCGCGGCGAGGAGGACAAGGATCAGAGCTCGCATCATCGGTCCGATGCGTCGGGGTACGGAATGGTCTGATTTCGCCATCGCCGTTGGTGAGCTGCACGTGAGCGCACAACAACCGACCGAGCATTGGCGTACGATCACGCAGTGGTGGGGGATCCGTATCGCATTGTCTTCGAGAGGATGTCGGCAGGGGCGGCGAGGTGCCGGGTGGTGCTCGATGGCGAGCGCATCGCGGGGATCGACGTGCTCGAGGAGAACCCCGCGTTCATCGCCTCGCGCCGCCACCTGATCTCGCTGCATCCCGCGTTCGCCCGCGTGCTCGCCGGGAAGCAGCCCGAGACCGTCACGCTTCGTGCCGACAAGAAGCACCTCTCGTGCTCGCTGTATCCGGTCGAGGGCACCGAGGTGATGGTCGTGATCGAGGACGTGACGTTCCGCGAGGAGCTCGAGCAGCAATCGCGCGCATCGCAGGATCGGTTCGAGACCGCGTTCCACGGCAACGCCGCGGCGATGGTCATCGCGCATCAGAGCGATCTGCGCATCGTCGACGTGAATCCGCGCTGGCTCGAGATGTTCGGTGCCACGCGCGAGGAGGTGATCGGAAGGACCTCGGTGGCCCTCGGCCTCATCAGCGAAGCGGACGCGCAGACGCGCATCGCGGAGCACAGGGCACATACCGAGGGCTACGACATCGAGCTCGCGCTGCGCACGCGGACCGGCCAGAAGCTGACCGTGATCGCGAGCGCACGTCCGATCCAGCTGCCGGAGGGGCGCTGCACGCTGACGACGTTGATCGACATCACCGGCCGGAAGTATGCGGAGGAGGCGTTCGCGGCGGCGTTCAGCGCGAGCCCCGCCGGCATGATCCTCGTCGACTCGGACAGCAACACCGTGATCTCGGTGAACGAGCGACTCCTCGAGATGACGGGGTTCGAGCGCACGGAGCTGGTCGGTCACAGCGTCGCGGAGATCGAGCTCGTCCGTCGACCACTCCGGTCCGAGCTCCTCGCCGAGCTGACGCGCACGGGACGGTTGCGCGCCGTCGAGATGGAGCTCGCGCGTCGCGATGGTGGCTTTCTATGGACGCTCGGATCGACCGAGACGATCACGCTGAACGGCGCGAAGCACCGGCTGTCCGTGTTCACCGACATCACGGAGCGCAAGCGCATCGAGAGTCGATTGATGACGCAGCACGAAGTGGGGCGTCATCTCGCGGAGGCACACGACCTCGACGAGGCAATACCTCGGGTGTTGGAGGCGCTGTGCCGCGGTGAAGACTGGAGCGCCGGCGCGATGTGGCTTCCGTACGGTGACGGCGAAATGCAGTGCCGCGGAGTGTGGCAGGACGGTCCGTCCGCCGATCTCGGCGCGATCGCGCGCGCGGTCGTCCCGCGCAATTCCGTGGGGGTCGTCGGGAAGGTGATCGCGACCGGCGAGCCCGAGCAAGCCATCGTCGACGGAGCGCAGGGACCCCTCAGCGCTGCGGCGTTCGCAGCGGGGATCCGCACCGCGCTGGCGTTCCCGATCCTGCGCGGCGACTTCGTGCTCGGGGTGGTGGTGTTGAGCGCTCGCTCCGAGCATCCACCGATGGAAGGTGCGGAGCGCGGACTGTTCGATTCGGTCGGACGCATGCTCGGCTTGTTCGTCGAGCGAACGATGGCGGAGGCGAGTCTGCGCGAGCTCAACCTCGAGCTCGAGGAGCGCGTGGATGCGCGAACGCGCGAGCTCGAGAGCTCCAATCGCGATCTCGAGGCGTTCTCGTCGTCGGTGTCGCACGACCTTCGCGCTCCGCTGCGCACGATCCAGGGCTTCTCGCAGGTGATGCTCGAGGACTACGGCGCGATCCTCCCCGACGAAGCGAAGACCACGCTCCACCGGATCCACGCGAGTGGGGTGCGATTGCGAACGCTGATCGATGACCTCCTTTCGTTCTCGCGCGTCGGCCGCGATCGCTTGAACCGCATGCAGGTCGATCTCGATGCGATGGTGCGCTCCGTCGTGGACGAGCTCGTTGCGGGCCGTGGCATCGACCCCGCCCGGCTCGACGTCCGGATCCAGCCGCTCGGCGTGTGCAACGCGGATCTGACGCTGCTGCGCGCGGTGTGGACGAACCTCGTCGACAACGCCCTCAAGTACGCGCGCGATCGCCCGCGCATCGAGATCGAGATCGGGCGCGAGAAGCGCGGAACCGAAGTGGCGTACTACGTGCGCGACAACGGCGTCGGCTTCGACATGGCGCACGCGGATCGGCTGTTCGGCGTGTTCCAGCGTCTGCATCCCGCGGACGAGTTCGAGGGCACCGGTGTCGGGCTCGCCAACGTGCGGCGAATGATCGAGCGTCATCACGGTCGCGTGAGCGCGACGTCGGAGGTCGGACGGGGCAGTCGCTTCGAGTTCACGATCGGCGACGCGTGATCACGCGGCCGGCAACACGACCGTGAACGTCGAGCCTTCGCCCGGCGTCGAGCGCACGCGGATGTCACCGCCGTGGGCGCGCACGACCTTGTGACAGATCGCGAGACCGAGGCCGGTCCCGTCCGGACGCGTCGTGAAGAACGGCTCGAAGATGCGCGGGAGGTCGGTGCTCTGGATGCCGCGACCCTTGTCCTCGACCTCGATCTCGATCTGGCCGTCGTTGGCGGGGATGGCGCGCAGCGTGACCTTGTCGCCGGTCTTCGAGGCATCGGCTGCATTGCCGACGAGGTTCGCGAGCACCTGACGCAGGCGCTGCGGATCGCCGTGGATCGTGAGGTCGTTCGGGGGCTGGCACACGAGCGCCACGCCGCGCTCCGAGAGCACCGTGGTGAGGCCCTTCGCGGCGTCTTCGATCAGCTCGCCGACATCGATCTGCTCGGCCGCGAGCTTCACGGGCTTGGCGAAGTCGAGGATCTCCGCGACGGACTTGTCGAGCCGTGCGAGCTCTTCGAGCGCGATGTCGAGATGTTCGCGATCGTCGTCGGTGAGCTTCAGCTTCCGGCGAAGGATCTGCACGTTCAGCGAGATGCTCGTCAGCGGTGTGCGGATGTCGTGCGCGATCGCCGCGGCAAACTGGCCGAGAGCGGCGAGACGGCGCGCATCGTCGAGTGCAGAGACCGCTTGCGCGCGCTCGACGGCGAGAGCGACGCGCGCGGCGAGGTCACGGGTGACCAGGTACGTGTCGCGGTCGATCGTGCCGCCCTTGATGTAGAACGCGCCCACGAGCGCGCGATCGGCGCCGAGCGCGGGGACGATGAACTCGGCGGGCAGGATCTGCTTGCTCTTGTCGCACCGCAGCGGCTGGTCGTTCGCGAGCTCGGCCAGCGATGGCTCGGGAAGCTCGCGAATCAGATCCGCATGCGGGACCCAGCGGACCTGTGATCCATCGCCGAACGCGCTGATGCGCTGGGATGCCTCGGCGATCGCGCCGTCCGCGTCCGCGGGTATCGGATCACCTTGCACGCCGAGGCGACGGGCGCGGCGCTCGTCGAGGCCCGCGAGCACGCGGCGTTCGACGCGCGGATAGAGCTTCATGCCGATCGCGGTGAGCGCGAGCGGGAGGAGCGAGATGCCGAACAACGCGAGATAGAACGCCTGTGTCGTATCGACGTAGCGAACGGTGAGCCACAGGGCGCCTCCGGTAGACAGCAGCACGAAGAACGCGAGGGACGCGATCGTGACGACCTCGGCGCCCGCGTTGCGCAGCGAGAACAGCTCGCTACGCAAGACGGTGGTGCCGATGATCACGAAGCCGATCATCGATCCGACGGTGGTCTCGGCCCACACGCCTTCCTCGAACACGCCGAACAGCGGCGCGACGTTGTACGCGAGGAAGCCGACCGTCCACCGGAACGCGATCGTCGCGACGACGATGCGTGCGTCGCGCGCGTTCGTTCGACGATAGGCGAACACGCACAGCACGATCATCCCGACGAACGAGGGGATGAAGAAGACGTACTGGACGAGCGAGTGGGCTCCCCACGGGCCATCGATCGGGTACGCAGCGCTCAGCATCGCGAGCCCGCCCCAGATGATCAACAGGATCCTCCAGCGCCATCGCATCGGACGGTGGTTCGGGAAGCTCGAGATGAACTCGTAGGTGATGAGCGCGAGGGCGATCGTGCCCATCGTGCACGGCACGAGCACGCCGCGCGAGACGATCGATCCGCCCGTCAGCACGTTGAGCCCGCGCCACGCGGTCATCGCGGCGTCGACGAAGATCAGGATGCCGAATACGAGGTTGTCGCGGCGATGCGCGTTGCGCAGCGTGAGGATCGCGTACGACGCGCCGACGAGCGCGATCGCGAGCGGGATGATCCCGGCGTTCACGACGGCTCGCCCCTATTCGGCATGCGCAGACCGTACTCGTCGATCTTGCGGTCGAGCGTCGGTCGCGAGATGTCGAGGATCGCGCACGCACGGCGCTTGTTCCACTCGGTGTGCGCGAGCACGCGGACGACGTGGCGGCGCTCGATCTCGCGCAGCGTGGGCAACGCGCCTTCGTTATCGGCCTCCGTACCAGGCGCGGTCGCGGCATCACCCGTCGAGACGCCGCCGAGCGGCAAGAACGTCTCGTCGAGGACATCGCTCTTCGCGAGGACGACCGCGCGGGTCAGCGTATTCTCGAGCTCGCGCACGTTGCCGGGCCACGCGTACGCCGAGAGGCGGGCGAGGGCAGTGGGAGTCACGTAGCGCACGTCCTTCGCGAGATCTCGATTGATCTTCGCGAGCAATCCCTCGACGAGGATCGGGATGTCACTCGCGCGCTCGCGCAGAGGCGGCAGCGAGATCTCGACGACGCGCAGGCGATAGTAGAGATCTTCGCGGAACGTCCCTTTCGCGACCATGCTCGCGAGATCGCGATGTGTTGCGGCGATGACGCGCGCCTCGAGGTGCATCGTCTTGGCATCGCCGACGCGCTCGTACGTGCGCTCTTGGAGCACGCGTAGGAGCTTCGCTTGGAGATCGAGCGGAATCTCGGCGATTTCATCGAGAAACAGCGTGCCCTTTCCCGCGAGCTCCAAGCGACCGGGGCGATCCGCGACCGCGCCGGTGAACGCGCCCTTCACGTGGCCGAACAGCTCGCTCTCGAGCACGCCGGGCGCGAGCGCCGTACAGTTCACCGCGACGAACGGGCGATCCTTGGAGCCGGGCGCTTGGCTCGCATCCGACGCCGCGTGGATCGCGCGCGCGACGAGCTCCTTGCCGGTGCCGGACTCGCCCGCGATCAACACGGGCGCCTTCGTCGTCGACACCGCGCCGATCTGTTTCCACACGTCGCGGATCGACGCGCTCTTGCCGAGGATGTCGCCCGCTTGATGCGGCGCGGACGGCACCACCTCGTGCAGCTTCTCGCGCTCGGCGCGTGAATCCATCGCGCGCTTGACGACCTCGCGCAGGCGATCGATGTCGACCGGCTTGACGAGGTACTCGTACGCGCCGAGCTGGATCGCCTTGACCGTGGACTGCATGTCATCGCGCGCGGTGACCACGACGACCGTCGGCGCGTCGTGCTTGCCGGACAGCGACGACAGGACGTCGAAGCCGCTACCGCCGGGGAGCCCGAGATCGAGCAGCATCACGTCGGCCGGCGCGCTCGGATCGTTCGCGGCATGCGGAGCGCGGCGCGTCGCGTCCATCGCCGCCACCGCCGCGATCGCGCTCGGTGCATCGGACGCGGTCACGACGTCGTAGCCTTCGCTGCCCAAGAACTTCTCGAGGGTGCGCCGGATCGATCGGTCGTCGTCGACAATCAGGATGCGAGCCACGTCCACCTTGTCTGGCGTGTCCACGCCGTGTGCCAGCGTAACCCCGCAAGCTCCGGTCCGTGCGACGCCTCGAAGGTAACGAAACGTTGCTCTTTTCGTGAATCGCGGCGCCTCGTTACCAGATCGTATTTGACACTGTCATATATCAGTGTCACGTTGGGTTCGTGGTCGAGTCGCTGACACTTCCCGCGCTGGTGGACGAATGCGCCGCTCGCATCCGCGCGTTGCCCGCGCCCACGAACGGGCAGGTCCGCGCGGTGCCGGACGAACGCACCATCCGCTACTACGCGACCCTCGGGCTCCTCGATCGGCCCGTCGCGATGCGCGGGCGCACGGCGTTGTACAACGCGCGCCACGTCGCGCAAGTCGTCGCGATCAAGCGGCTCCAGCTCATGGGGCGTTCGCTCGCAGAGATCCAAACGCTGTGGCCGACGTTGGATGATTCGACGCTGGCGCGCATGTCGGGCGTCAGCGTGGCGGGCACGACGGCGAATCCGTCCCCCGCATCGACGCGCGAAGAGTTTTGGAAGCGCGAGCCGATCGAGACCCGTAGTCCGACACCCGTCGAGAGTGCAGCACCCGCTGTCTCGATCTCGATCGAGCTCGCGCCCCATGTTTCCATCACCATCCCGATGCCGTCGGGAGGGACTTTGTCTCAGGCCGACGTTCGCGCACTTCGCGCGGCCGCGGCACCGCTCGTAACCGAGTTGGCGAAACGCCGACTCACCCCGCACGCTTGAGACGTCGTCGGGAAGGAGGACTGTATGACTGCATGGCCGATGGTGTTGATGACCGATGAAGAAGTGGCGGGGTTTGGAAAGCTCGACGAGGCCGGGTTCGGGTGCCTGCGGACCGAGCGCGGATGTCTGCCGCTCGCCGCGCTGGATGTGGACGCGCGTGTGGCGGGGATCGTGGCGTCGATCGACGTGGCACAGACGTTCGTGAACACGATGGGCGTGCCGATCGAAGCGACGTACATCTTTCCGCTGCCGGATCGCGCGGCGGTCCATCGATTTCGGATGGAGGTCGCGGGGCGCGTGATCGAGGGTGTGGTCGACGAGCGCGGTGCCGCTCGAGAGCAATACGACGACGCGATCGCGAAGGGCCATCGCGCCGCGATCACCGAGGAGGAACGCCCGGGCGTGTTCACGCTGCGCGTCGGTAACCTCATGCCGGGCGAAGCAGCGACGGTGCATCTCTCGCTCGTCGGTCCGCTCCCCGTCGACGATGGCGAGGTCACGTTCCGGTTCCCGCTCGTCGTCGCGCCGCGCTACATGCCCGGTGCGCCGCTCGGTGGAGAGCAAGCGGGCCTCGGCGCGGCAGGGGATACGTCGCTCGTCCCCGATGCGTCGCGGATCTCGCCGCCGGTGCGCTTGCCCGGCCTGGCGAACCCGGTGCGCTTGGGGCTGCGCGTGGCGATCGAGGATGCGGTCGCGCACCAGGTCGCTTCATCGCTCCACGCGGTGACGTCCGTGCATCGCGACGCGAAGGTGATCGAAGTGCAACCGGGCGAGAAGCTCGATCGCGACTTCATCCTGCGCTGGCGTCTCGATGGCGGCGAGCTGACGAGCTCGCTGCGCTGCATCGACGACGCGGACGGGCAGGGCGGCACGTTCATGGTGACGCTGGTGCCGCCGAGCACCGTCGCGGTCGCGGGCAAGCCGCGCGACGTGGTGTTCGTGCTCGATCGATCCGGATCGATGCAGGGTTGGAAGATGGTCGCGGCGCGGCGTGCGGCGGCGCGCATGATCGACACGCTGACCTCGCGCGATCGCTTCTGCACGATCGCGTTCGACAACACGACCGAGCTGTTGCCCGCGGCGGGGCTCGTCGACGCGACGGATCGCAATCGCTTCGGCGCGGTCGAGGCGCTCGCGAAGGTGGACGCGCGCGGCGGTACCGAGATGGCCGAGCCGCTGCGCGAGGCGATGAGCATGCTCGCCGGTGGCACGCTCGATCGCGAGCGCGTGATCGTGCTCGTCACCGACGGACAAGTCGGCAACGAGGACCACATCCTGCGCGAGCTCGCGCCATCGCTGCGCAACATCAAGATGTTCACGCTCGGCGTGGATCAGGCGGTCAACGCGGCGTTCCTGCGCCGGCTGGCGTCCGCGGGCGGTGGACTGTGCGAGCTCGTCGAGAGCGAGGATCGCCTCGACGACGTGATGGCGAAAGTCCATCGCCGCATCGGCACGCCGATCGCGACCGAGCTGCAGCTCGTGCCCACCGGGCTCGAGATCGATGCGTCGAGCGTGTCGCCGAGCAAGCTGCCCGATGTCTACGCCGGTGCGCCGGTGACGATCCTCGGTCGCTATCGCGGGGCCGCGCCGCCGTCGGCCTCCGTCGAGCTCGTCGGCTCTGCGCTCGGCGATCCGCTGCGCGAGCGTCTGTCGCGACAGGCGAAGGCGTACGACGCGCGCGACACGCAGTGGCTCGCCGCGAGCTGGGCGCGCGCACGCATTCGCGATCTCGAGGATCGCTACGCCGCCGGCGCGCGCGAGGTCGAGTCGACGATCATCACGACGTCGAAGCGCTTCGGCGTGCTGTCGCGGTTCACGGCCTTCCTCGCGGTCGATCGCGCGGAGATCGCGAATCGCGGTGGACGCCTCGCGCAGATCGTCCAGCCCGTCGAGATGCCGGCGGGGTGGGACGGTGGGGCGACGTCGCTCGGTGGTCTCGGCGGCGGCGGTGCCGCGCGCCGCGGCATGATGTCCGGCCATGGTGGCCAGCACGTGAACAAGACCGTCTCGCTCGGCGCACCGTCCGCGTCCGACAAGAAGAAGGACAGCGCGCCTGCCGAGGCGCGGTCGAACGTGCGCGCACGGTTCGCACCGCCCGCTGCACCCGCGCCGATGGGGCCGCCGCCGATGTCGCCGGCCAAGGCGAAGGCGCCGATGGTCGAGCGCGAGAAGCGCGAGGAAGGCGCGACCGATCGCAAGGAAGCGGCGATCGGCTCCGCGTACCTCGTGTCGCTCGCGACGCTGGCACGCGAGCTCGATGGTCACGCACGCGCCAACGCGACCACCGCGATCCGCATCCTGCGGCAGCGGCTCGCGCAGTGGGTCGAGGACGTGCGCTCCGTCGGCGGACTCGCGACGCTCGCGTCCACGGTCGAGAACCTCGCGCAGCGGCTGGCGACCGCGTCGATGGACCAGGCGATCGCGATCGCGGGAGAGCTCGCCGCGCTCGCGGCAGGCGCGCCGCCCTCGCCGAAGCCGGCCACGCGAGGTGCATTCTGGAAGTAGCGCTGCTACCACCAGCGATGTGAAGTGCTTCTGCGTGGTGGTCGCGATGACCGCGTGCTCGTCGTCGTCACCACCGGCCCCGCCGCCGTCGTCTCCCCCTGCGCACCTGCAGGCGGACGCGGCGGCGGTCGTCGTTTCGGCCGACGCGGCGATGTCGCCCGATGCAGCGAACGATGCTGTGATCGACGCACCGAGCATCACGATCGTCGACGCGCCGATGAAGTGGTCCGCCGAGCGCGAGCGGCTCACGCTCGAGTATCGCAAGGCTCACTCGGATCGATCCGCGACGAACCTCGACATCGCGCCGACGGTGATCGTCCTGCACTACACGGGCGGCGGATCGGCGAAGGGCACGCGTAGCTACTTCGACAACACGAAGATCGAGGCGTCGCGCAAGGAGCTCGCGGCGGCCGGTCTCGTCAATGTCTCGTCGCACTACGTCGTCGATCGCGACGGGACGATCTATCGCCTCCAGCCGGAGACCCGGTTCGCGCGCCACTGCATCGGTCTCAATCACATCGCGATCGGCATCGAGAACGTGGGCGACGAGAGCAAGTTCCCGCTGACCGAGGCGCAGGTCGCCGCCAATGGCGCGCTGGTTCGAGATCTCGCGGCGCGCTTTCCGATCACGCACCTGGTCGGCCACTACGAGGTCATGGGGATGAAGAAGTCATCGCTCTACGTGGAGCTCGATCGGACGTACGGCAACGACAAGCCGGATCCGGGCAGGGCGTTCATGGGCAAGGTTCGCGCCCTCGTCGCCGACCTCGCGCTCGCCGGTCCGTGACTACTTCAACTTCCTGATCGACTTCGGCGGGTTCTTCTTCAAGGTCACGCTGATCGAGCTCGCGTTGTTCTTCGGCGTGACCTTCTGCATCTCCGGTGCGTAGCCGACCTTCTCGATCTTCAGCGTCGATGCTTCGAACGCCGGCACCTTCACCGTCGTCGGTGTCATACCGAGCGTCTTGCCTCCGAGCGTCACGGTCGCCCCTTGCGGTGACGAGCTGACCTTCACGGTGAACGTCGTACGAGCGAGCGCGATCCGGATCGGCTTCGCGTTTGGCTTCGGTGTCACGTCGCGCGTCGTCGTCTGATAGCGCGCCTTCTTCAGCGTGACCTTCTGCGCCGCTCCACACGGCAGCGTGACGGTGACGGGCGTGGAGCCCTTCGCGTCGGTGCCGATCGTGACCTCGGCCTCCGCAGGGACGCTCGTGATCGTGATGCTGCAGTCGGTCGGCGCGGGCGCCGGCTCGATGATCGGTTCTTCTTTCGTCGCTTTGTCGGGAGAGGCCGGCGCGACGGCAGGCTCGTCGGGAGGCGTTGTCTCCGGCGCTGGATCGTGTTTCGGTGGCGGCGGTGGCGGCGGCTCCGTCTTCGGCCGCGCCGCGTCCATCTTCGGTGGCGCGGCGGTCGAAGTTTTCTCCTTCGTCGACTTGCTGCCACCGCTCGTCGCGATGATCACGATGATCGCGATCAGCACGGCCGCGGCGACGCTCGCGATGATCACGATCAGCCGGCGCTTCCGCCTCTGCGCGGCGCGCGACATCTCGTCGTTGGTCTCGAGCCGCGGGATGTCGCCGGAGTCCCGGAAGAATCCGACGCCACCGTCGGTGAGATCGCCGCGAACAGCACCGCGCGGCTCGAACGGGATCGCGGGTGCGGGGCCAGACGCGTTCGCGAGCTGCGGAGTTCCAGCAGCCGGCGTGACAAACGATCCGGGCACCGGGCCCGGCATCGAGCGCGGCGGCGTCGTCATCGGAATCGCGCCCATGCCCGGTGCCGTCGGCGCGGGGAAGATCGGGACTTCGCCCGGCTGCGCGATCATCTGCTGCGAGGGCGGTGGAGCGGCGAGCGGCAACATCGGCGAGCTCGTCGCCGGCGGCGGCGGCATCGGTGGATCGGCAACGTCGTCATCGTCCGCCGCGATCGCCGGCATGGGCGTCAGCGGCTCGATCAGCGTGGGATCGATCTGGATCTTCGGCTCGTCGGTGATCTGCGGCTGCGTGCGCGCGTTGGAGTCGAGCGGCCGGTCGCTCGCCACCGCAGAGACCGGAGGTCCGGGCGGGAGTTCGCCCTCGGGACGTTTCACGACCTTCGATGGCTCGCTCCAGCCATCGGGACGCGATGGATCGAGCGCGATGATGTAGTCGCCCGTTGGTGGCCCCTTGGGCGGTCCCGTCGGCGACTGCGCGGCATCGGGCGTCGGTTCGGGCGCGGGCTTGCGCGGCGTGATCGTCAACGAGCCATCACCCGTCGACATCGTCCAGTCACCGCTCGGCTCCTCGATCGTCGGCTGGATCTTCGACAGCCGGATCGCGGCTTGCGTCGAGCCGAGCGGATCGACCTGCTCGACGGGCAGGAGACCGGCATCGAGCGGATTCGTCGGCTCTTCGGCGGCCATCTGCGTCGTCGGGCGAGTCTCCTCGTCGGTCGGAGCGCGCGCTGGCGCCGACGGCAATACGAGCGCGTCCGACGGTGTGACCGCGACTCCGATCTCGGTGCGCCGCGTCTCGGGCACCATCGGGATGTTCGTCAGATCCGTCTTCTCGTCGGACTCGTCGGCGGCCGGATATTGGATCGGCGGCGGCGGCGCGATCAGCGCACTCGCGGGCATCGTGCCGCGGATCGTCTCCGTCGAGGGAGCGATGCCGGGCGGCAAGCCCTTCACCGTCTCGTCGGCCAACACAGCACCGCGCGCTTCGACGGCCTGCGCGAACTTCAGCGCCGCTGCGACCGCTTCTTCGCGGGTCGCCGGAACACTCGGTACAACGAGTGGTGGTGGTGGCGCGGCGATCGCGAGCGGCTTCGGAGGCGGTGGCGCGTTCGGCGCCGGCGTCGTCGACGACACGGGGCGGATCGGAGGCATGCCGAGCGTGGTCGCGGTCAGCGACTGCCCGGTCTTCGGCGTCATCGACGGCGGCAGTGGTGGCACCGCCGGTGGAATGCTCGCTGACTTCTGCCGCTCGGGCGGCGTCATCAGTGGCTTCGCCGCGGGCTTGAACGGCGGCGGCATCGTCGATTTGGGCACCGCCCCCGACGCCGTCTTCGGAACGGCGACGGGCACCGCCCCGGATCCGGACTTCGGAACGACGACGGGCACGGGACCCGACGGCGCCTTCGACGCGGGGATGATCGGAACGGAGCCCGACGGGTTCCTTCCCATCGGCGGCGGAATCGTTCCGAGATCGGAGTCACGCGACAGCGTGGACACGTCGCCGATCACCACGCATTCGGCGAGCGCGTTGACCGCATCGATCCGACCACCGGGCGCGGGAAGTTTCGGTCGAGGCGTGGCCGGAAGGTCGGCGGGGCGTGGCGGCACGCTCGGCGCGGGAGGCTTGAGCGACGTGCGTGCCTTCTCGAGCTCCGCGAGAATCGTCTGGCTCGGCTCGTCGGGAGATAAGAACTTCACCGTCATGCCGACGCGCCCGTACAGCACGGATGGTGTGCGCGCGGAGCTCACGACTTCGGCGTGGCCTTCGACCATCACGCCGCCGTTCGACAGCGCGATCGCGAAGCGTCCCTTGCGTCCCGCTGGAAGCGGTTCCGCGATCGGGATGAACATCACCCCGTTGCGGTCTGCATACCGGCGAAACGCAGAGATGAACTCCTCGCCCGACGTGCATGCGGAGACGAGGTAGATCGGCGCCCCAGTCGTCACCTACACGCAGTGTAAGCCGGTGCCGCCGAAAATGCGACGGGCGCCCAAGCCTCGCGGCTATTGGCGCCCGTTCGTGTCTTCGGTCTTGACCGAGGACGCTTCCTCGCCGTAGGCGAGGAAGAAGCTCACCCGATGATGAAGTCGTGTGCGCGAACCGTCTTGCGACCGTTCTCGCCCGCGCGCTTCGCGGCCTGCTGCACGAGCCAGCCGACGTACGCGTTGAGACCGTCGAGCGCATCACCCGCGGTGTTGCAGCCCTGGTCCTTGATCATCGCGCGAACCTTCGAGCTCACCAGCAGCATCTCGGTGGGCGCCGCAGACTTGCCGCCCTTCTTTGCCTTAGCCATGTCGACTCTCCTTGGAAATTGAGGTGAAGCTCTTTTACACCTCCCGCTCACACCGGGAAGTGGCTGAAAGGCGGTTTTTCGGGCTTTCCGAGGCGATCTACCGATCCAGCACGAGGACGAACGAGTCGGGCTTCGGGATGCGATCGTTCTCCGCTCGAACGGATTCGAGCGCGGGAGAAACCGCGTCGAACGTGAAGCGATAGATGCCGCCGACGTGTGCGGCACCCTTCGCGTCCATCGCGATGCAGCGACCTTGATCGTGATCCTTGTCGCCGAAGCGCTGCGCCCACACGACGTTCCCATCGACGTCGAGCTTGAGCGCGAACACGTCTTTGTTGCCTTTGCTCTTGAGCGGGCCCTTTCCGAAATCGACCGTCTGCTGGAACCAGCCCGTCGTGACGGTGTTTCCGGTCGCGTCGGTAGCGACACCGGAGGCGATGTCCTCGCGATCCGCGCCGAACGTCTTCGCCCACTGCAGCTCGCCCTTCGGCGAGAAGCGAACCACGAAGATGTCCGACTCGCCCGCGGACGTGTGCTCGTCGCCTTTGCCGAACGACACGCTCTTGTCGAACGAGCCGACCATCGTGATGAAGCCCGACGGATCGATCGCGACACCCCCGGCGACGTCGTTGAACGCGTTCCCGAAGCGCTGCGACCACAGGTGATCGCCGTTGAGATCGTACTTCGCGAGCACGACGTCGTAGTCCGATCCGCCGCCGGCCTTCAGCTTCTCGCCGCCCCAGTCGGAGGTGTCCTTGAACACGCCCTGCACGACGATGTTGCCCTGCGCGTCGACGGCGACGTGGTTGATCGTGTCCTGGTACGCGCCCCCGAACTGCTTGAACCACTCGAGGTCACCGCTCGCCTTGAGCTTGATCAGCATCGCGTCCGTGCCGCCGCGCGTGGTGAACGATGCGGTACCGAACTCGACGGTGCGCGAGAACGAGCCGCCGATCACCCAGCCGCCATCCGGCGTGGCCGCGACCGAGTTCGCGCCATCGGAGTCGATGCCTCCGATGTTCCACGCCCACTGCGCGACACCATCGCGGTTGTACGCGATCACGATCGCGTCGTCGGAGCCGGACGCCTTCTTCGTGAACTCGCCGACCTTGATCGTATCGAGGAACGAACCGACGACGACGACGGTGTCGCCTTTGACCGCGACCGCGTTGGCGACATCGTCGCGCTCGGCGCCGAACGTCTGTGCCCACGCGAGCTTTCCGTCGGGGTTCACCTTCACGAGGTAGCCCTGCGTGGCGGGCGTCTTCGGATCCTTCGCCGGCGCCGTGGCCTTGCCGATCGAGCCTCCGAAGTCGAGATCCGCGTCGAAGTACCCGGCGACGTACGTCGCGCCCTTGTCGTCGACGGCGAGTCCGCGCGCGGCATCGATCCCGAGTCCACCGAAGCCGAGCGCGCGCAGCGGCGTTCCCGTGGCGCCGCCGGTGTCTTTCGGAAGCGGTGGAAGCGGCGTGGTGTCGACAGGCTTCTTCGGCTCCTTGCTCACCGGAGGAGCCACCGTGGCCGAGCCCGCTGCTGGTTCCTTGTCGGCTTCCTTCTTGTTGCCGGAGCACGCGACCAAGACGCCGGCGGCGAGTGCGATCGAAGAGACGCGCATGGATGCCACGATGTCATGCAGCCGACAGCACAGCAACGGGCAACCGGGTGCGTTTCTCGTCGGGAAAATCGGTGGAACCCGCGGCGCGATCGGTTGTCTGAGCGCGCCGCGTCGGTACGATGCGGGGCATGCATCGCATCGCGTGCGCGCTCGCTGCAACCGCGGTCCTCGCCGCGTGTCCCGGCAGCAAACCCGCGCCGGTTCCGCCCACCCCCGTCGACGAATCTCCGATCCGGATCCGGATCGCGCACGCCGAGGCAAAGCGCGGCGATGGCGTGACCGAGCTCGTCGAGCTCGCAGCGCACGGCACGTCCCTCGAGCGAACGCTCGCTCTGCGCGGGCTCGGTCGCATCGGCGGAGCGCGCGCGCGTGCGGAGCTCCAGCGCTCGCTCGCCGATGGCGATCCGGCGATCGTCACCGCAGCAGCGAGCGCTTTCGGTCTCCTCGGATCGCTCGACGAGCTGTCGCCGGGCACCGTCACCGCGGTGACCGCGGCGCTCACCACCGCTCTCGATCGCGTCCCGGATCATGCGAAGCCGATCGTGATCGAAGCGATCGGGCGCATCGCGGATACATCCGCGCAGGTAACGCTCGCCGCGCAGATGAAGAGCCCCGCGCTCGCGGCACCCGCGGCGCTCGCGCTCGGTCGGTTCGGCCGTCGCAAGATCGAGCTGTCCGGGGCGGCGCACCTCGCGCTGATCGACGCGCTCGCGGATCCGGCGACGGCCTATGCCGCCGCGTATGCATTCGCGCGCGCGCAGCTGCCGAAGGACGCGACGGCGACGAACGCGGCCGCACACACGCGCGTCGGCCCGCCGCTCGCCGCGCTGATCGATTCGGCCGATGCGACGACGCGCGCGATCGCCTGCGTCGCGATCGCGAAGCAGAACGTCGTCGGTGCCGCGCACGCGCAGCTCGAGAAGGCGCTACTCGACACCGATTGGCGCGTCGCCGTGGAAGCCGTGCGCGCGCTCGCCGGCGACAAAGGCGACGATGCGGGACGCGATGCCGTCGCCGCGGTGATGGTGCGCCGGTTCGCCGAGCTCGAGCGCGGCAAGCCCACCGAAGCGCACGTGGTGATCGAAGCGCTGAAGGTGCTCGCGCCGCACGCGAAGCGACCGCTCGTCGCGACGGCGCTCACCGCGCTCGCGCGCAGCGCTTCGGCGTCGACGTCGGTGCAGGGGATCACGTACGGCTGGATCGAGTGCCTCTCGCTCGCCGCCATGGCGCGTGGTGCGGGGGCGGCGGACTTCGCGCTCGTCGAGAACTGCAAGCTGCCCGATCACCTGCGCCTGCCGCTCGTCGCCGAGTTGATCGGCGCGAAGGTCGGCACGCTCGCACAGCGGCGCACCGCGTTCGCCGCGCTGCTCGCACACACCGACGTTCGCGTGCGCGCGTCCGCGCTGGGCGTGCTCGCGAGCTTCTGGGCCGAAGGTGGCAGCGCGGATCGCGCGGCGATCGTATCCACGCTCGTCACCGCGATCGGAGCACCGGATCCGATCTTCGCCGGCTCCGCCGTCGATGCAGCGCCCGCGGTGTTCGAAGCGATCGGCAGCGGTGATCACGCAGCGCTCGATGCGGCGATCGTCGCGCGCGCGCGCACCGAGAAAGAGCCCGAGCTCGCGGCCGCGATCCTCGAGCTCGTCGGAACGCAGAAGATCGCGAGCGGCGTCGACGCGTGTCGCGGCGCGCTGCAAGGACATCCGGTGCTCGCGCTCGCGGCGACGCACTGCTTGCTCGCGCTCGGCGAGCCTGCACCCGATCGCGACGAGCCCGCCGGTGCGAGCGAACCGCCGGTCCCGATCGACAGCGCGTTCGCCGGAGCGCTCGAGTGGGTGCTGACCACGTCGCGCGGCGAGATCGTGATCGAGCTCGATCCGACCGCGGCGCCGTGGGCCGTCGCGATGATCATCACGCTGACGAACAAGGGCTACTACAACGGCCTCGAGCTCCATCGCGTCGTCCCCGACTTCGTGGTGCAGGGCGGTGATCCGACGCAATCCGGGTGGGGCGGCCCGGGCTTCACGCTCCCGGCCGAGCCGAGCGCCGCGGGGTTCGTGGCGGGCGGTGTAGGCATCGCCGACGCCGGGCGGGACAGCGGGGGATCGCAGTGGTTCGTCATGCACGCACCGGCGCCGCACCTCGACGCTCGCTACACCTGGGTCGGGAAGGTCCGGCGCGGCGCCAACGTGGCGGATGCCTTGCTGATCGGCGATTCGGTGGAGCGCGCGATCGTTCGCCCCGCGACGCGCAGCCGTTAATCCCAGAAACCGCCGCGAATCCGCGGTGTCTGGTGCCGCATGGCGAATAGATCGAGGAGGCGGGACGTTCGTTCGAAAGCCCACATGCGCGCACGCAAGCTGGCTCTCGGACTGACCCTCGCCGCTGCTGTCCCCACCATCGCCCTCGCGAAGCGAATGATCGAGCCGTTCGATCGCACGCCGACCGCGTTCCAGATGCAGGGTTCGCCGCTCGGTGGTTCGAAGGCAGCGAGCGAGACGCCGGCGTACCTGACCGCGAATCGCATCGCCGCGACGCAGGTCGGTGCCGTCGTGATCGACGCGGACAGCGGCTCGCTGATCAAGACCGACAAGGCCGGCAAGAACATCGGCGAGGTGAAGATCGGCCGCGATGCAGGACTGCTCGCCTACGATCCCGCGCTGCAGATCGCCTACGTCGCCGATCGCCACAACGATCGCGTCGCGGTCGTGAAGATGATCGGCAAGCCGGAGATCACGGCGAGCTGGAAGACTCCCGCGGAGCCGTTCGCCGTCGCGCTGACGCCCGACAAGAAGACCGCGCTCGTCACCACGATCGCCGATCGCACGCTCGTCGCGTTCGACGTGGCGACGGGCAAAGAGAAGTGGCGCACGCCGCTCGGTCGCGAGCCGCGTGGCCTCGCCGTGTCGCCCGATGGGACGCGCGCTCTCGTCGCGTACCTCACCACGGGCACCGTCGATCAGGTCGATCTGCTCGAGACCCATCGCGCCGAGCACATCGCGCTCGCGACCGCGAGCACGCCGCGACGCGGTGGTCGCTCGGCGGGCGACTCCGGCGAATCGTTCGCGCGCGCCTCGTTCGCCGTCACGTTCCTCGGCGAGCGTCAGGCGCTCGTTCCGTTCCAGCGCGAGACGCCCGTGCAACGCATGGACGGCGGCGAACGCACCGGCAGCTACGGCGGTGGCTTCGAGCCGCCGGTCACGCATCAGCTCGCGTTCCTCGGCTTCGGCAAGGGCCACACGAACCAGGTGACCGCGTCGATCATCCCGCACCAGCCGCGCGCGCTCGCGTGGGATCAAGCGCACGACGCGCTGTACATCGCGGGCCTCGGCTCCGACTCGATCCTCCTCGTGAAGAACGCGTCGCAGGTGACGATCCAGCTCGGCGGCGTCGCGACGACCACCGTCGACAAGAAGCAGTGCGGTCCCGACGGTCTCGCCGTCGACGCATCCGGTGACCTGCTCGTGTGGTGCTCGTTCACGCGCTCGGTGAAGCGCCTCGATTATGTCGACGCGAAGAACAACCTCGCATCGACGGCGAGCATCGAGCTCGACGGCCCGTCGCTCGTCGCGTCGTCGTGGACCGAGAAGCAGCACCAAGGCATGACGCTGTTCCACTCGGCCACCGCGGCGATCTCGCAGCAAGGCGCGATGGCTTGCGCGACGTGCCATCCCGATAGCCGCGCCGATGGCCTGTCGTGGCGCATCGACAAGCACGAGCTCCAGACGCCCGTGATCGCGGGTCGCATGGTCGGCACGCATCCGTTCAAGTGGGACGGCGGCGACGCGACGCTCAAGGACAGCCTCACGGGCACGATGAAGCGCCTCGGCGGCTTCGGTCTCGACAAGGCGCAGACCGAGGCACTGACCGCGTACATCGAAGCGCTCCCGACGGTGCGCACGCCCACGCGCGATGCCGACGCGGTCGCGCGCGGCAAGAAGCTGTTCGACGCGGACGCGGGCTGCCGCACCTGCCACGACGGCGCGAAGTACACCGATCAGGATCGCCACAAGTTCGCGGGCACCCTGCCGCAGAGCGACACGCCGAGCCTGTTGGGGCTCGCCGCGAGCGCGCCCTACTATCACGACGGGAGCGCCGCGACCCTCGAAGCGTTGCTCCGCGACCGCGGTGCAGTGCACGGGATGACCGACACGTCGAAGCTGTCGGACAAAGAGGTCGGCGACCTGGTCGCGTTCCTCGAGACGCTCTGACCCCGGCGAAGTGCCCGTCCCCGCACGCGATCGTCGCGTGTCCACCGATCGCTTGGCTCGTGGCTCTCTCGTTCCATGCGCATTCTTCTGCCGCTCGCGCTGGCCGCATCCCTGATCGTGCCGCGTGTCGCCTTTGCCTGTGACGACGACGACGAGATCGAGGACGACGTCGACGAACCCGACGACGACGACGACGCGCCCGAGGCTCGGATCGAGCTCGCGACCGAGCGACTACAAGAATCACTCTCGCACTTGCACGAGCGACTCGACCGGCTCGGCGAGCGCATCGACCGCGTCGCGGTGCTGGACGATCTCGACGAGCCCGACGAGCCGGACGAGCCGGACGAGCCCGACGAGGTCGACGAGCCCGACGAGGTCGACGAGCCCGACGAGGTCGACGAGCCCGACGATGTCGTCGACGCGGTCGACATGACCTTCGATGTCCCCGACCTCGACATCGACGTGTACTTCGATCTCGACGTCGGTCTGTGAGTCAGTTCGCGAGATCCGCGGGGTCGCACTCGACGGGTTGCGTATCGACGACGAGATCGTCGAACCACACGTCGAGCGGACCGCTCGTCGGATGGAACGACAGCGCTCCGAGATAGAAGCGATCGAACGCGGGTCCGTACCACGGCGTCGTGCCAGGTGCGTTCAGGCAACCGTCACCCGTGGTGTCGACGGAGAAGCTCGTGATCGCGCGACCGTCGAGGCTCATGCGGTAGTGGATCGCATCGGCGTCCGCTTCGAACGCGACGCAGGTCCAGTGATCCGTCGGCGCGGCGACGGGGACGAGCTCGGTCGCGTGGTGCCAGCAGTCCTGCTGCGTCTGGTTGTCGTAGAACACGGCCATGAACTTCTTGTCCTCGGCGGCGGAGAACAAGTAGGTGGTGGTGTGGCCCGACGACGGGCCGCTGGCCGCGGGGACGACGCCGGACGCGCCGAAGATCGTCCAGTGCTTGCTGTTCGAGTCGTTCGAGTTCCACATCATGAACCGGCCGTAGAGATGGCGGCGGGTCTGCGCGAACAGCGCACCGCTCTGCGCCCACAGCCGGCCGCCACCTTGCGCGGCGCCATCGATGTGCGCCTTCAGCGACTGCGATCCGCTGAACGCGCGCGTCGTGTCGATCGCGAGCGTGCCCGAGCCTTGAACGTCGGCGCGAAATCCACCGATGTTCTGATTGTTGGTAAGCGCGCCCGCGGCGAGTCCCTCGAAGTTCTCGCAAAGCGGTTGGCCACCGCAGACCACGCCACGAGGCGCGTCGAGGGAGGGACCGTCGGGGATTGCAGCATCGTCGTCGCCGCCAGCCGCGTCGTGCGTGCCGGGAGATGACGAATCGCACGCCACGAGGCAGATCACGAACACGGCGCGTCGGATCATCTGCCGATCATACGCCGATCAGGTGCCGGCAAGTCGAGCGCGGCTCAGGCGGCGCGCTGGAGAACGAGCGAGCCGAGCGAGTAGCCCGCGCCGAACGCGGCCATCACGCCGATCGAGCCGGCGGGCAGGTCGTCGTTGTGCAGCGCGAACGCGATCAGCGAGCCCGCGGACGCCGTGTTGCCATACTCCGCGAGGACGAGCGGTGCTTCGACGGCGGTGGGCTCGCGACCGAGGATTCGCTTCGCGATCAGATCGTTCATGTTCTGGTTCGCTTGGTGGAGCCAGTAACGCGCGATCTGGTGGGCGCCGAGGCCGTGCGCCGCGATCGTCTCGTTGACGAACTTCTCCGCCATCGGCACGACGTCCTTGAACACGCGGCGGCCGTGCTGGTGGAACAGCTTGTCGGGGGCGTGCTCGGTGCTCGGATCGCACCGATTGATGAAGCCGAAGTTGTTGCGGATGTTGTTCGACCACTTCGACGCCATCTTCGTCGAGCGGATCTCCCACGAGCCCGAGCGCGCGGTCGCCGTCGGCTCGATCACCATCGCCACCGATGCGTCGCCGAGGATGAAGTGCGCGTCGCGATCGCGCCAGTTGAGGTGCGGGCTCGTCAGCTCGGGCAACACGACGAGCGCGCAGCGAGCGTTGCCCAGCTGGATCGCCTGCGACGCGAGCTGCAGCGCGGCGGTCCCCGTCGAGCAACCGAGCGAGATATCGAAGCCGTGGCCGTGCGCGCCGATCAGGTTCTGCACCTCGATCGCGAGCGCCGGATAGCTGCGCTGCAAGCACGATGCACCGAGGACGACGAGGTCGACGTCCTCGCCGACGCGACCCGCGACCGCCAGTGCCTTCCTCGCCGCGTTCACCGCGTACTCGGCCTGCACGCTGACTTCGTCGGCGGGGCGATCGCGAATGTTCGGGCACATGCGCTCGGGATCGACGAGCCCGGTCTTGTCGTGGACGTAGCGGCGCTCGATGCCGGAGGCCTTCACGATGAACTCGGGCGACGACTCCTTGAGCGCTTCGCGCGTACCCGCGGCGATCGCGTCGGCGTGCTTCGCGTTGTCGCGGCGAACGAACTCGTTGAACGCGATGCACAGCTCGGTGTTGTCGAGGGACGTCTCCGGATGCCAGACACCGAAACCGGTGATCGAGGTATGGGTCGTCGCGCGCTCCGCCATGCAGGCACGGTAGCGGTCGACGACCAGGAGCGGAGCACAGCCGTGACATGACTCGGTCACATTGCGTTAGGTTCGACCAGATGGGGATCACGACGAAGTCGTTGGATGGCGGCAGCTTGCAAGCGGTCATGGCGGCCAGCATGTTCGCGGACCCGGGGGCGCGAACGCGCTTCGAGAAGGCGAGCAAGAAGGCCGACGCGAAGCCCCTCGCTGCGTGGAACAAAGCGTTCGGCTGGACGCCCCCGAAAGAGCTGGCCGAGTGGGAGGGCGTGAAGGGCGCCTATCGCAAGCTCGTCATGGAGATCTCCGACGTGTGGATGCTCGGCGGCACGCTCGCCGTCAAGCCGGCGCCGATCGAGACGCTGATGACCGGAGACGGCGTGATGACGCTGCTGACCGGCCTCGTGCACTTCGGCGACGACCCGTCCGGCGACGGCTGCTTCGTCTCGACGCTGCCGAGCCCGGATGGCCTCGCGCGCATTCATGTCTACGATCACGAGACCGGCGAGCTCGGCAGCGAGTACCGATCGCTCGCACAGTTCGTGTTCGAGAACTGGAACGAAGCCGCGAAGCGCGATCGCGCGGCTCCGAAGAAGCTGCCCGTCGAGCGGGATCCGCGCGCGCTGTTCGCGCGCATGAAGTGGCTGTGGGGGCTGCCGCTCGGCGAGCCGATGTACGGGTTCGCGGAGGACATCGCGAACGCGCCCGACTTCGCGACCTGGGAGAAGGAGAAGAAGCTCCTCGCGACGACGCCGGTGCTCGCGAACTACTGGATGCTCGCGCACTACTTCCTCGGCAATCACGCGGCGTGCGCGGAGGCCGTGGCGATCGGCAAGAAGGCGCCCGGGACATACACGCCGGCGCTCGCGAAGATCGTCGCGCAGCTGCTCGCGCAACCCGCGAAGGCGAAGCTCGGCAAGATCGGCGCGAAGAAGCTCGTCGAGCTGCGCGCGGCCGCCGCGAAGAACGCCGACGAGAAGCTGCTCGAGCCCGCGCTGCGCGCCAACGTCACGACGTCGCGCGCGATCGCAGGACCGACCGCCGACGCGATCCTCGCGGCGCTGCTGAAGGAGGACAAATCGCTGAAGCCGTTGATCGAGAGATTCGAGCAGCAGCGCGGCGAGGACACGTATGACGTGTGGCCCGACGCGTACGACCTGCGGAAAGGTCCGCTCGATCGCCGGCTGTCTCCCGCCGTCGCCGCGGCATTCCGCGCGGGACTCGCGTTCGATGCGGATCACAAGCGTGCCGCGTCGTCGTTCGTGCACACGCTCGCGTACTTCGACGACGACATCGCGATGGATGCGTTCGCCGCCGCCATCGAGGCGTGCAAGATGAACGACGCGCGACTGCAACACGTCGTCGCGGCCGTGCGGCAGAGCAAGCATCCGCGCGCGCTCGACGTCCTCGCTCGCGCCGCGTGGCGCTTCTTCGAGTTCTTCGACGCGACGAAGGAGTCGATCGACAAGCAGAAGAAGCGCGGCCCCACGCTCGACGACCTGTTCAAGGTTCACAGCCACCTGCTGCCTGCACTCGTCTGGCGCATTCGCGTCGGCGACGACGAGTCCGAGAAGCTCGTCGACAAGGTCTGCTCGATCCTCGAGAACATGACGGTGCTCGGGGTCGCGTACTCCGCGGCGTTCCAGCAGGTCGGCAACAAGAAGCTCGAGCGACACACGCGGCTCGTCGAGGCCTACTGCAAGAGCATGCTCGCGCTGACCGGCGAGCATCTCGCTGCCGACGCGAAGTACAACCTCGCCGAGGCAGCGATCGCGTACGCGAAGCTGCAGCCGGATGCCGCGAAGACGCTGCTGCGCCCCGTGCTGGACGGCACCAACAGCCCGCGGCGGATGCGGATCGACAAGATCGGCTGCGCGCTCGGCGGACTGCTGCTGCTCCTACCCGAGGACCCCGCGGTGCGCGAATGGACCGAGCGCATCCTCGGGAACCGCACCGGCGCCGAGCGCGTCTACGGCGCGCTGCGCGGTGTCGCCGAAGCTCGGTTCGTCGCGGCGAAGCCGTGGCTCGGTTGGCACGTCTATCACGGCACGAGCTCGAACCACATCGGCGAGAAGCCGATGATCATGCGCGCCGCGTCGCAGGCGCTCGTCGCGCTCGGCGAGCCCGCGCCGCCACCGTTCGACGAGAGCGACGAGTTCGCGAACGAGCGCAGCGATGCCGAGCTGCCGAGCGCGCTGCGCGACCGGCACAAGCATCTGCTCGATTGGACGTTCAAGCGCATCGTCGAGCGCGGGCTGCGCTCCCCCGAGGTCGTGCGCGCCGTGGGCGACATCCTGCGCGAGCACTTCCGGTTCAGCGTGGACGATGACGATCGCGGCAACGATCGCGATCGCGTCGAGGGACTCGCGTGCATGGTCTACCAAGGCGAAGCAGCGCTCCCCGAGCTCGCGTCGATCCTCGCGCTGCCGCACATCGCGGGAGGCGATCGGACCGTCATCGTTCACGTGATGTCGATCATCGCCGACGCACCCGCGATGTTCGTACGCCTGTCGAGTGCACCCGCGGCCGAGATCCTCGCCGCGCTCGAACCCACCGCCGCGAACATCGGTAACCTCGATCTCGCCGCCGGCTACGCACTCGCGACGGTGGGGGACGACGCGCGTCCGGCGATCGAAGCCGCGCATCGCTGGCGGATGTCGTTGGTCGATCCCGAAGAGCATGATCATTGGATCGAACAGGAGCCCGTCGCGCACGGCCTCGCCGCGATCGTCGAGCGCATGAGAGCGAAGAAGCCGGCGCCGCTCGCCGGCATGGACGGCCAGGCCTCGCGCACGTTCGAGCAGAGGCTGCGGGAGCACGGAGGAACGAGGTACACGTGCACGCTCGAGGTGACCGGTCGCACGCTCGCGATCACGCTCGGCGGCATCGACATCCACGTGCGCGGCATCCTCGCGTCGAGCACGTACGAGCAGACCGCGAAGGTGGTCGCCGCGTCGGCCGACGCAGCGATGGACATCGCAGACCGCATCGCGCGGGGGCTGTCCGCCATCGGCTTCGTCGCGCTCGCACCCGCGACGTCGAAAGCGAGCACGAAGAAGAAGGCAAAGAAGTAGTCGCAGCTCAGATGCGCTCGGCGTTCACGACCACTCCCGTGCGGTACTCGTCGCTCGATCGTCTACCATCGCGCATGGCAAAAACAGATGACGTCGGCGTCTATCGCGTAACGGAGATCATCGGAACGAGCAAGACGTCGTGGGAGGAGGCCGCGAAGAACGCGGTCGAGACCGCGGCGAAGTCGTTGCGCGATCTGCGGATCGCGGAGGTCTCGAAGCTCGACATGAAGATCGAGGGAGGAAAGGTGGTCGCGTATCGAGCGCGCGTATCGCTGTCGTTCAAGTACGACGGCGGCGCGTAGCCTACGACGACGCGGACGTGTAGCTGCGGATCGCCTTCCGCCACACGAGGCGGCTGATCACGAGCAGCCCGAACGAGCCGCCGCAGACCGCGAGTGCGGTGCGGCCCTGCAGCTGGCCGAGGAGGGCCTGCGCTGGATACGTGGTCATCACCGCGAGCGGGATGACGAACGTGAAGATGATCCGCCACACGCGCGGGAAGATCGTCACGGGCCAGCGCGCCGTATCGAAGATCGCGCCGAGGAGGAATGTGAGGTTGTCGAGCCGCACGACCCAGAACGCGGCGGCGGCGCACAGGATCCACAGCGAGTACATCGCGAGCACGCCGGCGACGAACAGCAGCATGCCGAGCGCGATGTCCGGTAGCGACGGCGCGCCGAGCTTCGTGAACGCGTAGATGACGATCGCGATCGAACCGAGGACATCGAACATCTTCCACGGCTCGAACCGCGACGCGGAGATCAGCGCCTGCGCATCGACGGGCTTGAGCAGCACGTAATCGAACGCACCGGAGCGGATGCGCTCGACGAGATCGACGAACGACGGCGAGACCACGCCCTCGAGGACGCCTTTGATGCCGGTGAAGTACGCCAGCACGACGAGCGCCTCGGGCATCGTCCAGCCGCCGACCGACGGGCGTTCGCTGTACAGCACGTAGAGCGGCATCAGCGTGATCGCCAACCAGCCGATCGACATCACGCCCTCGAGGAGGAAGTCGCCGCGATAGGCCATGCCCGCCGACGCGGACAACCGCAGCTGCACGCCGAGCAAGCGCGCGTAGCGACGGACCATCATCCGCCCACCGATTCGAAGCGACGCACGCCCGCGCGCCACAGCAGCAGCGCGGCGAGCAACGTGACGGTGGCCCATCCGATCTGACCGCCCACGAGCAAGGCGATGTGCTCGGAGTCGAGGTGCTGCGTCATGAGCTCGACGGGCGCGGAGAAGCCGTAGCGAAACGGCAGGACATACGCGATGTCGCGCACGATCGCGGGCAATAGCGTGATCGGCAGCAGGTAGCCCGAGAACAGCGAGAACAGCGCGAAGTAGACGTTCATCAGCGCCATCGTCTTCGTCGCCCAGAACGAGATGGTTCCGAGGATGAACACGAGGTTGAAGTTGATCATCCAGCCGAGCGCGAGCGACGGCGCGAGTAGGCCGAGTTGGAGCGGCTCGCTCGTGAGCGCGCTCGCGCCCGAGGACAACAGCAAGATCACGGCGACCGGAAGCGCGACGACGAGGCGGAACGGGATCGCAGCGACGTGGCTCGTGGCGAACGCGACGTACGGGTGCAGCGGTCGGAGCAGCCGCATCGCCATCGTGCCCAGGCGGATCTCTTCGCTGATCTGCCAGCCGACCCACGATCCGGTGACGTTGCGGACGATCAACCCCGAGAGGTAGTACGCGACGAACTCCTTCGAGCCGAAGCCGCGAAACGGCGCTTCACTCGCGACGCTCGACCACAGCGCGAGCATCACGAGCGGCAGCGTGGTGACGAGCAGCCAGACGAGGAACTCCGCGCGATACGCGACCGTCTCGGCGACGCCGATCCGCAGCAGCGTCGGGATCGCGCGGATCGTGCGCGAGACCTGGCTCATGCGTCGTCGGCTCCGTCGGGCGACGGCGCGCGGGGCTTCGCTCCCTGACCGAACATCGAGCGCAGGATCTCCTCGAGCGGCGGATCTTCGATCGCGAGATCGGTGACCTTCAGCGTCCCTAGGAGATGGCCGATCACCGCGGGGAGCTCGCCTTCCTTCACGCGCAGCGAGATGCGCTTGCCCTCGCGCGACAGCACCTCACCGAGCTTCGCGACATCTGCTGCTTCGTCCTCGACGGTGAACGACACGCGCTTGTCCGGGTCGAGCTTCTTGATCAGCTTGCGCAGATCGCCGTCGTGGATCAGCACGCCGCGATCGATCACGATGATCCGGGGACACAGCGCGACGACATCGTCCATGTAGTGCGACGTGAGCAGCACCGTCGCTTCGTGGCGCTGGTTGTAGCTGCGCACGAAGTCGCGGATCGCGACCTGCATCGCGACGTCGAGGCCGATCGTCGGTTCGTCGAGGAACAGCGTCGTCGGCCGGTGGAGCAGGGCGGCTGCGAGCTCGCACTTCATGCGCTCGCCCAATGACAGCTGTCGCGTGGGCTTCTCGAGGAGCGGTCCGAGATCGAGCAGCTCGGTGAGCTCCTTCATCGTCGCTTCGTACTGATCGCGAGGGACATCGAACACCGCGCGGTTGAGCGCGTACGTCTCGGCGGGCGGGAGGTCCCAGATCAGCTGCGACTTCTGGCCCATGACGAGCGTGATCGCCGATAGAAACTTCGGTTGCCGGCGGTACGGCACGAGCCCCGCGACCTCGACGGTGCCGGTCGTCGGATGCAGCAGGCCCGCGAGCACCTTGAGCGTGGTGGTCTTGCCCGCGCCGTTGGGTCCGAGGAAGCCGACGCGCTCGCCGCGCTCGATCGTGAAGCTCACGCCGTCGACGGCCTTGACCGTCTCGTACTTGCGCACGAACAGCGACTTCACGGCGGCGCCGAAACCGGGCGGACGCTTGTGCACCTTGAAGTGCTTCGTGAGGTCCTGCGCGCGGATCACTTGTCGTCTCGGTCGCGCGCCGCTTTCGCTAACTCGCCGACCGTCTTGATCGGTAGCGAGTCCACCTGTGCTCCCTCGAGGATCGACTGCAACAGGTGCGCGCCGACCTGCGCGAGCTGGACCAAGCCGGCGATGCGATCCGCGATCAGCTCGTCGCGTGCGTCACCCTTCTTGGTCTTCAGCTCGTCCTTGGCCTCGGCGAACGCCTCCGTCGCGGACTTCACCCACTGCAGCTCGCGCTCGCGGAACACGCGCGAGACCATCTTCCAGATGCTGGTCTCCGCCTCGTAGTGCTCCTTGCGCTCGCCGACGACCCACGCCTTCTTGATCGCGCCCCACTCCTGCGCCTCGGTCAGCAGCATCGACACGGAGCCCGTCGACAGCCCGAGTCGCTCGCCGAGATCCGTCGCGTTGAGCGGTGCACTCTCGAGATAGAGCACGGCCCACATGCGTCCGAGGTTGCGCTTGAACCCCCATGCCTCCATCAGCGCGCCGACCGCATCGGCGACCTTCAGCACGGCTGGGTCAACCGTCATTACTTCTTCTCGTCGTCTTTGACGTCTTTGTCGGGATGGGACACCGCGTGCTCGCGCGTCGTCACGCGAACGCTACCGCCGGACCCGGCCTCGATCGGAATCGGCTGTGTCACCGACTGCTCTTGTCGGCGACGATTGATGATCTCGATGATCTCGCGCTGCGAGAGTCCGCCGCTCGGACGGATCGTCACGCTCGCCTCGCGGCTCGCGAACAAGCGGCGCGCGCGGACCGGCAGCATCGAGTTGCGCGGCAGCACGACGGCGAACTGCGAATCACCGACCTTGATGCCGATGTCGTGCGGCGTGACATCGAGCAGCGCGGCATCGTCCGCTTCACCGGCGAGGATCCCCGCGTACGCGGCGGCACCTTGCGCGACCACTTCGTCGGGGTTCGCGCCCTTCGACGGCTTCTTGCCGAAGATCTGCTCGACCACGTCCTGCACGGCCGGCCATCGAGTCATGCCGCCGACGAGCAGGATCTCCTCGATCTCTGCCACGCCGAGCGTTGCATCGGCGAGCGCGCGACGGCACGGAGCCTCGAGGCGATCGAGCAGGTCCTTCGTCAGCGACTCGACCTGCTCGCGCGTGATCCGCTTCTCGAAGTTGATCGGCGCGCCGTGCTGATCGTTCGCGAGGAACGGCAGCTGGATCAGCGCTTCGCGATCCGTCGAGAGCGCCTTCTTCGCGTTCTCGCAGGCCTCGCGCAGCCGCGACATCGCCATCGGGATGCCGGTGAGATCCACGCGGTATTGATCGAACACTTCGTCGACGACGCGCTCGAGCAACCGGCGATCCCAGTCCTCGCCACCGAGCGCGCTGTCGCCGCCGGTCGCGAGCACCTCGAAGATGCCGTTGTCGACGGACATGATCGAGATGTCGAACGTGCCGCCGCCGAGATCGAACACGGCGATGATGCGGCGACCGGCAGCGGCGCGATGCGCGCCATACGCGAGCGCGGCCGCCGTGGGCTCGTTCAGGATGCGAACGATATCGAGGCCGGCGATCTGTCCCGCGTCGCGCGTTGCTTGGCGCTGCGCATCGTCGAAGTACGCGGGCACGGTGACCACCGCGCGCGTGACGGGTTCGCCGAGCGCTTCTTCGGCGACCGCGCGCACGCGGCGGAGGATCTGCGCGGCGACTTCTTGCGGCGACACGGGTTGTCCGTGGATGCGAACCCACGCGTCACCGTTCGGCGCGGCGACGATGCGGAACGGCGCGAGGCGCGCGAACCACGAGACATCGTCGGCGTTTACCTTGCGTCCGATCAGCCGCTTCACGCCGAACACCGTGGCGGATGCGTTGGTCACCGCCTGGCGCTTCGCACGCGTACCGACGGTGGCTTGCCCACTCGTGTTCCAGCTCACCCACGATGGAATCGTGCGTTCGTTGTCGAGGCCGACGAGGATGGTCGCGTGGCCCTTGGAGTCGAGCACCGCGACACACGAATTCGTGGTCCCTAGATCGATGCCGATGATCTTCGACGTCGTCACTTAGGGGTCCTTCTTTCCCATGAGGCGCGTCAGCAGCCCCTTGCGCTCGTTCGTTGCGAGCCGTCGCATCTCCGCGAGCTCGCGCGCCGCACGCTCGTTGGACGGATCGATCTCGAGCGCGGCTTCGAACCGCTGCGCTGCTTCGAGTCGATCGCGCTGACCGAGCGCACGCAGTCCTTCACACAACTCGATCCCCGCCCGATACGTGCGATCGGCAGGGTTCTTCTTCGCCATTACTTTATACGCGGCGAGCGCATCATCGAACTTGCCCGCGTCGAGCAGGTCCTCGAGTGCATTCTCGCCCACCTCTCCGGACAACACGGGAGGCGCGTTCGCCACGGGCGAGCGGTTCGTCTGCAGCGGCGGTGGCGGCGCGGTCTCGGGGCGCGGTGGTGTGACTCGCGCGGGCGGCTCGGTCGGCGCTCGCTTCAGGCCCTGCGAGCCGGTCGCGGTGGGCAGCGTTGGAATCGCCTGACTCTCGCGAGCCGATGGCGGCTTTGGCGTGGTGCTCGGCTTCGGCTGTGCGAGCGGCGTGGTCACCGCCGGAATGCCACGCGCGGGCGTGTTGAGATTGCGACCGGGAATCGGCGGCACCGCTTCGCCGGGACGCGTGGTCGGTGCTGCATCGGTGAACGGCCTCGCCTGCGGCGGGGGCGGGAGGATCGGCACCTGACCCGTCGGTGCGCGCGGGGGCTTCACCGGCACGGGCGGCGGACGGTTCTGGATCGGCACCGCACGCGGCGCGGTCGGTCGACCGAGCGAGGTCAGCACCTGCGCGCGACTCGCTTCGTCGCCGAGCTTGCGATACGCGTCGCGGATCAAGATGAAGATCTCGGCGGCGACCGCGCGCAGCTCTGTCGATTCGTAGCGCGCGAACAGATCCGGGTGATAACGCTTCGTCAGCTCGCCGAATGCTGCGCGCACGTCGCCATCCGTGGCTTCGTAGCCCACGCCGAGCACGAGGAACGGGTTCAGCTTCTTCAGCGACTCCGCTTCCGAGAGCAACGCCTTCACGAGATCTTGCTCGGCGGCGACGACATCCTCGCTCTCGCTGATCGACGGGATCGGGCCCGACGGAGCACCGACGACAGATCCGCCGCTCGTCGGAACGACGCCGCCTGCGACAGGAACACCCGCGACCGGCGTGTTGCGACGCTTGCTCTCCGAGGCGAGCGCGCTCTCGATCATCCACACCGAGCCCGCCGGAATCGGTGCGAGCTTCAGCTCGACACCCGTGCCGCGCTGCGGATCGGTGACGTGTTGATCGACGACTCCCGACAGCACGATCACCGATGCGCTCGGCAATGTGAGATCGATCCGAACTTGCGTTCCGATCGGAGGCGGTTGCGCCGCCTTGAGGAACATCGTGCCGCGGCTCAGGTCACGCTTGTAGATCGTGGACAGCTGCTGCCACGACGCGCACCGGAGCTTGATACTGAGCGGACCCGTTGCCATCGAAGATCCGCGAGATCATAGGCCGATCACGGCTCCCGTGGCAACGAACGGTAGCGCGCGAGTACGTGCTCGTGGCGCGCTTTGATCCGCCGCAAGTAATCCTGCTCGCGCGTGCGCTGGAGCGAGTCGTGGGCGAGCTGGGATAGCCGCTCGACGACCTCGTCCAAGTCGGCCAGCGGCTTTTGGACGAACCCGACGACGCCCAGGTTGGCCGCGTCGGTGGCCAGGTCGGCGTCGATCACCGAGGTCATCAGGAAGGCAGGAAGCGCCGAGATCCGCTCGCGAAGGCGGCGAACGGTCTGCAGGCCATCGATCCCGGGGAGCTGCGCGGCGACGAGTGCGAGGTCCAGACCTGTCGTGTTGGCTAGGGTCAGCGCCTCGCGCGCGGCCTCCTCGCCGGTGACGTAGGCGAACGTGGCGATGCCGGCACCCTCGAGGCGGTCGGCCAGCTCGTCCGCGACCGCGCGATCGTGCTCCACGAGGAGGATCGCCGGCGCGCGGGTCTCGAGCATGAGGGGGGCCTCTCCGCTCAAGCGTTCGTGCGCTGCGAGCTTCTCTTCCGCGTCGATCGACCGGCGCTCCGTCCGGATCAAGTCTTTGAGCAGATCCTCGATCATCCCGCGCTGCGACTCGATCGTGATGTGGTCGGTCGCGCGCTCGCGTTGCCGCTCGGCGATCCGGCCCACGACGGCGCGCGCGGTCCCGGTGCCTTCGAGCTGCAGATCGATGACGTCACCCGCGCCGGCGCGCACGCACGCGAGGATGGTCGCGGGATCTGTTCGACCGATCACCGCGATCGGGATCACGCCGGGCAACGCACCGAGCACCTCGTGGATCGTGTCGGTCGCGAGCTTGGCATCTTCGACGTCCGCGCCCTCGAGCCCGCGCATGTCGAGCAGGATGCACGGCGGAGTCTCGTAGGCGTTCGCGATGTCGATCGCCGCGCTGATCTCGTCGACGATCGTCGTGACCACGCCGCCCGCTCCGAGCCGATCGATCAAGCTGCGGAGCTGCCCCGAAACGCCGAACGGTGCGATCAGGATCGCGGCGTGCTCGGAGAGGTCCTCGGTGATCGTCATCGGAAGATCCAGCGCGACTCGCCGATGGCGATCAGCTTGCCGTAGTCGGCGTACTGCGCTTCGAAGTGCCGCTCGCGGAGGTAGTAGTTATCGAGGAGGTCCCGGTAGTGCGGGCTGCGGCTATCGTAGATCACACCGCCCGGAAGCGCCCAGCGCACCGCGATCGGAGCGTCGGTGCCCTGCGAGATCGCGATGAAGCGCTGCGCGGGACCGTCGGCGTCCTGCGAGAAATCCAGATCGTCCCAGCCTTGATCCGAGCGATTGACGACGAAGTTGTCGCCGGTCTTCGGGAATCCGCGTTGGCCGGGTCCTGGAAGATCGAGCGCGGTGTTCGGGAACAGCGGCGAGATCGTCAGGCGGTGCATCGAGCCCCACGCCCACTTCGTGACGTCGGCCGTGCCGAAGCCCGCCGTTGACTCGAGGTGGTTCATCGCGGCCAGCGCGGCGGCGATCATCTGCTTGGTGCACGAGTCGTTCGTCGCGCTCGCCATGTCGTCGCACAGCACGGGCTCACCGCTCGCGCCTTGCACGAACGTGTTCGGCGCGCTGACGAGCGCGTAGATGATGCGCGCGAGGAAGTTGTCGTCCAGAGAGAACGCGTGTTGGTGGCCACCGGTCGCGGCGCTGATCTCGTCGTCGATCGTCGCGGCGATGAAGAAGTGCATCCACGCGTTGAACACCGCGGTCGCGGCCGAGTCCGGATCGCCGTCGGGCGCCTCGGTGTCGCCGGCAAAGCCCGTCGGCGTCTGATAGCTCCAGCTCGCGAGCAGCGTCCGCGCGCGCTCGAGCTTCGCGAGATCCGCGGAGGTCAGCGTCGCGGCGTACGCGATCACGTCCGCGCGCGTCGAGCTCTGCACGACGTTCAACGCGGCGACGATGTACGGCGCGACCTTCGCGCCCATGTTCGACAGCGTGTCGTGCTGGATCGACGCGAGGCCTTCGATCGTCGTCTGCGTGCCGAGCTCGAACAGCCGATCGGAGATCCGCGAGTGACGCACACCCGCGGCATAGGTGACGCCGACGTACAGCGAGTGACCATCGACGACGGGCTGGTTCAACGGATCGCCATCGAACGTCGCGCCGACCGGATCGGCGTTCGCGGTGACGATGAACGGCGGCGTGTGCGCTTCGCCCGGCGAGAGGATCGCGTGCGGCACGTAGCGCGCCGACATGCGTCCACGCCACTCGGCGCTGCCGTCGCCGGGCAGCACGAAGAACGGCGCGAGACCGTCGGGGTTCGTGTCGACGTTCCACTGATACGCCGCGGGATCGCGATCGGGGACGACCGCGTTCGTGGTCCACGCGACGTTGTCGTCGCGATCGATCATCGTCCAGTTCTGGCTGCCGTAGCTGAAGTGACCGAGCGCGACGAACGCGTCGTCGATGTTCTTCGACGTCCGGCACATCTGCCACAGCGCACGGATCTCGTAGGTGGGCTCGTAGCCCGTGTACTTCACGGATAGTGCGGAGCTCGCGGTGCGCGGGACGAGGCGATGCGTCGTCGAATCGATCTCCGGAATCAGCGGACCGTGATGCGGCACCACCTCGTACGTCGCGGTGATCGGCGCCTGCGTGAACGTGCCGAGCGCGCCGACATCGACCGTCTCGGTGAACGTCTCGATCGGAACCTGCGCACCCTGGAACGTGGTGCACGAGCCCGCCGCGCACGGCGTGATCGTCTCGAGATAGACATCGTTGACGTCGTGCTCGCTCACCGTGCCGGACCACGCGACGTGGCTGTTCGTGCCGAGGATGACGCCGGGGATCCCGGGGAACGTGATGCCCAACAGATCGAGCGGCTCGAACTCGAAGCCGGGGACGTGGAGCTCGCGGATGCGCAGGTGCGTCGGATAGAAGATCGACGGGTTCGGGAGCTGGAGGTGCTGATCGGTCGCGAGCATCGCGCGGCCGTCGACGGTGCGCTCGGGGCCGACGGCCCAGTTGTTCGAGCCCGCGTACGGCGTCATGAACGCGTGCGGTCCGAGCGCGCCGAGCGCGCCATCGTGCGGACCTCGCGCGAAGAACGTGCGCGCGCGGGTGAACACGTCGCGCGCGACGTGCGGTTGTTTGGCGCTCGACGCGACGACGCTCGACGGTTGGGTCCGCTGCGATCCATTGCTGCCGTCGCTGCGCGTTCCGGAATCGCTACCGACGTTCGGGAAGCCATCGATCGTAGGCACGACGCCGACCGGCGTGAACTTCAACACGTCGCGCGCGATGCCATCGCGATCGCCTTCGGGCGTGCCCAGGGGTGCACCGTCGAACTTGTCGCGCAGGCCTTGGTAGAGCTCGGTCGCGTCGACCTCGAACGGCGTCGACCACGACAGCGCGAACGCTTGAAATCGTCCGAGCACCAACGAATCGATGGGGTCCCAATCCTCGAAGCGGCTCGGATCGAAGCTGGCGAGCAGGTTCGGATCGAGCACCCACACGCCCGTCGAGCCCGGCTCCTCGGTGCGGATCGCATCCGCGTACGCGTTGACGCCTTCCGCGAATCGCGACAGCAGCAGCACGACCTCGACGTCGAGAGGGTCGGTGCTCGCCTTCAGCTGGTTCCACGCCTCCGTGGCGAGTGGACGCATGCGGTGCACGCGCATCTCGAGGTCGGTGTCGATGATGCTCGGGTCGAGCGCGCCGAACAGCTCGCCGAGCGTCCCCGCGCCAAAGCGCCGCAGGATGTCCATCTGCGGCAGGCGATCGTGGGCCATCACGTAGCCCTGCACGAATGCCGCGTCGGATAGCGTCTCGGCATCGATGTGCGCGATGCCGTACTCGTCGCGCATCACGTGGACCGGAGCCTTCACGTCGACATCGAAATCACCATCGAGAGGGACCGCCTCGAACGGGCTGTCCTCGACGTCTTTACATCCCGCCGTACCGACGAGGGCTACTGCGAGCCCGAGCGCGAACCGCATGTGGCTTCAACATACAGTACGATGCGCCCCTAATGTCTGTGTCGTCGGACCTGTTCCTCAGAGCGTGTCGTAGAGAAGACGTCGAGCGCACGCCGATCTGGATGATGCGGCAGGCAGGGCGCTATTTGCCCGCCTACCGCGCGGTCCGATCGCGCGCGTCGTTCCTCGATCTGTGCCGTACACCCGAGCTCGCATGCGAAGTCACGCTGCAGCCGATCGACGAGTTCGGCTTCGATGCCGCGATCCTGTTCTCGGACATTCTGATCACGCTGCCGCCGATGGGGCTCGACGTCGCGTTCCCCGAGGCCGGCCCGAAGATCGGCTCCCCGATTCGCACCGAGGCCGCCATCGATGCGCTCGTCGTCCCCGATCCGACCAGTGCGCTCCCGTACACCCTCGAGGCGATCCGTCAGATCAAGCGCGGGCTCGCCGGACGCGTCCCGCTGATCGGGTTCGCGGGCGCGCCGCTGACGATGCTGACGTATGCCGTCGAAGGCGGTGGCTCGAAGGACTACGCCCACACCAAGGCGATGCTGTACGGCAACGCGAAGGCCGCGCACACGCTGCTGGACAAGCTCGCGCGCACCTGCGCGACGTTCCTCGAGGCGCAGGTCGAGGCCGGCGTCGACGCGGTGCAGATCTTCGACAGCTGGGGCGGCATCGTGTCGCCGGGCGATTTCCGAGAGTACCCGCTGCGCTACGCGAAGCGCGTGATCGAGCACCTGCGCGCGTCGCGCGTCGTGCGCGAGAAGAACGTGCCCATCATCTACTTCGTCAACGGGTGCGCGCCGTACTTGAACGACTACGCGTCGAGCGGAGCGGATGTCCTCGGCGTCGATTGGCGCGTCGGCATCGACGAGGTGCGCCGCCGCGTGGGCGATGGCGTCGCGCTGCAAGGCAACCTCGATCCGGGCGCGCTGTTCGCGTCGCCCGACGAGATCCGCGCGCGTGTCGCGAGCATCCTCGAAGCTGCGGGCAAGAAGGGCCACATCTTCAACCTCGGCCACGGCGTGCTTCCCGAGACGAACCCCGAGCACGTGCGCGCGATGGTCGACGCGGTCAAAGAACTGTCCGCACGAGCCCAATAACACCATGCGCATCTGCATCATCGGCGGTGGAATCGGCGGTCTCGCGGCTGCACGCGAGCTCGTTCGCGCGGGCTTCGACGCGCATGTCTTCGAAGCAGCGGCGACCGCTGGTGGTGTCGTCGGCACGACCACCGCGGGCGGCTACCTTCGCGAGCACGCGGCATCTTCGTTTCTCGGCAACGCTCCGCGCGGCGCGCGTGCGCTGTGCGACGAGCTCGGCGTTCCCGTCCAGGTCGCCTCGCCGCGCGCGAAGCGCCGCTGGATCTTCCTCGATGGAAAGCTGCGCGCGCTGCCCCGCAGCCCGATCGATCTCGTGCGCTCGGATCTGCTCACGTGGCGCGGCAAGCTCGATCTCTTGCGCGAGCCGCTTCACCCGCCGCGCGCCGCGAACACCGACGAGTCCGTCTACGCGTTCGCGTCGCGACGGTTCGGGCCGGAAGCCGCCCGCGCGATCTTTGCACCGTTCGTGACCGGCATCTTCGCCGCCGACGCGCACGACGTCTCGCTCGAAGCAGGCTTCCCCAAGCTCGCCGATCTCGATCGCGACGGCGGCATCGTGCGCGGCTTCGCGAAGCAAGCAGCCAAAGCTGCGTTCCGTCGGTTCGCGGGCGGCGGCAAGCCCAAGCTTCCCTCGGGGCTGTTCGCTCCGACGGGCGGGCTCGGCACGCTGATCGCCGCGCTCACCGCGGATCTCGGTGCGCGCGTCCACACCTCGCGGCTCGTCGGGCGCCTCTCGCCGCCGAAGGGCAACGCGCGTGGCGTACTCGTCGACAACGAGCTGTGGGACGCGGCCGTGCTCGCGATCCCCGCCGAGGACAGCGCGGCGCTCGTCTCCGACATTCCAATGCTCGGCCCCAAGCTCGCGCCGTTTCATCGCGCGCCGACGGCGATCGTCTACCTCGGCTATCCCGAGGCTGCGATCCCGCGAGCGGTCGACGGGTTCGGGTTTCTGACCGCGCTCGGCGAAGAGCTGCGCGTGCTCGGCGTGGTGTTCGAGTCCGTCGTGTGGCCGTCGCGCGCGCCGGCAGGACACGTGCTGCTGCGCTGCATCTTCGGCGGTGGCCGCGATCCAGCGGCGGCGGCGTTGCCCGATGCCGATCTGATCGCGCACGCCACGGCGGATGTCGGCAAGGTGCTCGGCGCGACCGGCACGCCCACGCACACGAGCGTGGTGCGCTGGCGGCGCGGCGTCGCGCAGTACGGCGTCGGCCACAAGGACCTCGTCCGCGCCGCGGTGACCGCCGCGCGAACGCATCGCATCGTCCTCGCGGGCGCGGATTACCGCGGCCCGGGCGTCAACGATCTGTGCGCGGATGCGGACGTGATCGTCGACGAGGTCCGGTCGTGGGGCTAGGAGGACACTCAGGGCGAGTGTCGTTCGCTCGGATGGCTTCGCCCACGACGCCGCGGCGATCACTCGGCGGGCACGGATGACGCGCGGCCGCTCGCGCGTTGATCACGCGATGACCATCGGCCTCGCACGGCGATCGACGCTCTTGCTCGTCGGCAGCGTCGCGTTGCTCGCCGAGCTCGGCGCGTGCTCGAGCGGCAAACCGAAACACGTCGAAGACGCGACGTCGGGCGCGGGGACGGCATCGGGATCGACGGCGGATTCCGGCGCGGGTTCGAGCTCGTCGGGTTCGTCGGCGTCGGGCTCGTCGGCGTCGGGCTCGTCGGGCTCGTCGGGCTCGTCGCCGACAGCGCAGACGGGCGATGTGCAGATTCGCGTGGAGTGGCCGAAGATGCCCCTCGCAGCGCGCGTGTCGCCCGGATCGTCCGCGTGCAAGACCCCACTGGTCGCGCAGGTCTCGCCGACCACCACGTGGGGCATCCCCGATGTCGTCGTGTTCGTCGACGGTGCACCGCCGGCGCGCACGACGGCAAACGCGGCGTCGGGCACGTCGGGCAACGGGCCGTCGAGCAACGCGAGCAACGCACACGAGACCCGCGTGGTGATCGATCGCTGCGCGGTGATGCCGCGCATCGCGATCGGATCTCGCATCGCGATCGCGAGCGCTGCCGATCGGCCGCTCGAAGCAACGCTCGCGAAGCGGTTCGCGATCAGCGAGCCGAAGCGCGCGATCAAAGCGACGCCTATCGGGATCGCACTGCCGATCGCGGGTCACGAGGTCACGACCGAGCTCGAGGCGGACGCGATCTATCGCGTCGCGCCGAACGGCAAGGACATCGACGACGGTTGGATCGTCGGCGCGACCGCGTTCATCACCGATGCCACCGGCGTCGCGTCGATCAAGGACGTGCCGCCGGGCAAGCACGCCGTGCGCGTGTGGCTTCCGCCGCGCGGCGGCCAGCCCGCGCGCGAAGCGAAGGGCGAGGTCACCGTCGAGGCGGGCGACCTCGCCGAGCTCACGCTCGCGCTGGAGTAACCATCGGCGTTACCGACGGCGGCGGCGGCGGCCGAGCGCGAGCAGCGCGAACAGCAGCGGCCACGCCTGTGCGACATGTCCCGTGGAGCACGCGTAGTAGCTCGGGCGACCATCGTCCCCTTCGTCATCGCCGCCCGGAGCGTCGCCGAGGCCGTCACCGAGGAGGTTGATGGTGATCGTGCCGCCCGGGTGATCCACCTTGAACAGCGCTTCCTTCGCACCGACCGAGTCGGGGCTCGCGATGACGAGGAACTCGGCGTTCTGCGTGGTCGCGACGTCCATCGTGGCCGGGAAGTCGACGATCGAGAACTCGGCGGCGTCCGCGCCTTCGATGCGCGCGTTCGACAACGCGATCGAGTCGGTCGTGCAGTTCGTGATCGTGACGGTCTGGCCGACGGTGTTCGAGCCGACGGGAACGCCACCGAGGTCGAGCTCGGCGGGCGAGCCATTCACGCCCTCGGCGAGACCCTCGACGGCGATCATCGTGGTCTGCGGCTCGGACATCGGGATGTCCGTGTTGACCGTCAGCGTCGCGGACTGCGCACCGAGGTCCGACGGCGATGCGGATACCGTGAACTGATACGTGTTCGCGCCGGCACCTTGGATCGCGGCCGGGAGCCCGGGCGCGGTGACGCTGAACGCGCCGGCCGGCATCGAGATCGAATTGACGGCGAACGGACCCTGTTCGTTGGCGAGGATCTGGAACGTCTTGCTCGCGCTCTGTCCCATGCAGACCGGACCGAGATCGACGGTGCCGTTCGGCGACATCGACATCGAGGTGTTGAGTGCTCGTGCGCTGATCTGCGACGTGCGGGTCTGCCCGCCGTCGTACATCACCGTCAGCGTGCCGGTGGCGTCACCGCCGGCGCTCGCGTCGAAGCGAACCGTCGCCGTGGTGGTGGCGTTGGGAGCGAGCGTCATGTTCGCGGGCGGCCCTGCGTCGAGGACCATCCCGGTTCCATTGAGCGATACGCTCGAGATCATCATCGAAGCGGTGCCGCTATTCCTGAGCGTCACGTTCTGGGTGCGTGGCTCGCCGACGCGCGTGGTCGGCAGCGTGAGCGGGCTCGGCGAGATGTCGAGCGCCGAATCGATGCCGTTGCACGACAGCGCCACCGACAGCGGCGAGAAGTTGCTCGCGACCGCCAGCGTTCCAGGCGTGCTGCCGACCGCCGTCGGCGTGCAGATGACGCCGAGAGCTCGCGACGCACCGGGCGCGACCGAGAACGACGTGGCGGTGCCGGTTTGCAGCGTGTAGGCGGGGCTGTTCAGGGTGACGTTCGTGACGGTGAGTGTCTGACCACCGGTGTTGCGAACGTTGATCGTGCCCGCGGTGCTCGGCGTGTTGCGCCGAACGTCTCCGAAGTTGTACGAGGCCGGCTGCATGTCCGCGTTGAGCGGCGGCACGGTGCCGGTGCCGGTGAGGCTGACGGTGACGGTGTTCGAGCTCGTCTGCACGGTGACCGAACAGCTCACCGTCGTCGCGACCGTCGGGCTGAACGTGGCCGTGAAGTAGTAGGGCACGGTCTCCGAGCCGGGACCACAGAGTGCCCCGGCCTGCACCGGGCACTGCTGCTGGACGCAGGGCTCGATGGGCTCGCACGTCTTGTACGCGGCACCCGGCGCCCACTGCACGGCGAAGTCGACGCAGCTCTCGCTGATGTTGACGATGTCGTTGTACGAGTAGCCCGACGCGTTGATCTGGATCGTCTGCGGGACAGAGGTGTTCCCGACCTGCGTGTTGGGGAACGTGACACCGGGTGGCGACAACACCGTGTGTTGTTCGGTCACCGACTCGCTCGGCGGCGTTTGACACGCAGCGAGAACGAGAACGCTCGAGACGACGACGCGAAGAGGGGACAACCGCACGGCGAGTAGGATCGAGGGTGCGACGAGGAGAGTCAATGATCCTCGTCGCTGGTAGTCAGCACACACACACGCACCTCGAACCTCGTTTGACACGCACGGTTTCACCTCGGACAATCCATCGATGCTCGGCACGGTGGTTGGCAGTTACCGGATCACCGGCCAGATCGCGGTCGGTGGGATGGGGACGGTCTACCGCGCGGAGCACACGCTGATCGGGCGCGTCGCGGCGATCAAGGTCCTCCACCCGGAGATGACGACGAGCCGCGAGATCGTGACTCGCTTCTTCAACGAAGCGAAGGCGACGTCGGGCATCAAGCACCCCGGCATCGTCGAGGTGTTCGACTTCGGCTACATGCAGAGCGGCCACGCGTACCTCGTGATGGAATTCCTCGAGGGCGAGACGCTGTCGCAGCGAATGCGGCAGCGCGGCATCGTGTCGGAGGGCGAGGCCGCGATGCTCATGCGCGGCGTGTGTAGTGCGCTCGCAGCGGCGCACGCGAAGGGCGTGGTCCATCGCGATCTGAAGCCCGACAACATCTTCATCGTGCCGGAGCCCGACTCGCCGCTCGGCGAGCGCACGAAGATCCTCGACTTCGGCATCGCGAAGCTGACCGAGATCGGTGAGGGCAACCAGCACACGAAGGCCGGCGCCGTGATGGGCACGCCGACGTATATGTCCCCCGAGCAGTGTCGCGGGACGGGTGAGGTAGATCACCGTGCCGATCTCTATTCGATCGGCTGCATGCTGTACGAGCTGGTGATCGGCCGGACACCGTTCATGCAGACCGGTGCGGGCGAGTTGCTCGGCGCGCACCTGTTCGTCGATCCCGATCCGCCGTCGCGCCACGGACGCATCTCGCCCGAGCTCGAAGCTCTCGTGATGCAGCTGCTCGAGAAGAAGCCGGAGCGTCGCGTGCAGACCGCCACCGAGCTCGGCCAGCTGTTGATCGGCATCGCACGCTCGTCGGGATGGGTCACCGCCGCGAACACGGATCCGGGCCGGTACTCGATGCAGCACCTCACGCCGGCTAGCTCGCAGTTCACGCCGATGGGCCATCCGCCGCCCGACTTCACGCCGCATCACCTCACACCCGCGGGGCGGATGACGCCGGCACGGCTCACCCCGGCACCGCTCACGCCGGCGCAGCTCACGCCGGCGCAGCTCACGCCGGCGCAGCTCACGCCCGCACACCTCACGCCCGGCGTCGTGCACTACACGCCGATGCAGCTGCCGCCGCAGGCGCCGACGACGATCGCACCGCCGCCGGCGGAGCACCCGAAGCCGACGACGCTCTCGGGAAGCGCGAGCGAGCAACAGCCCACACCGACGAAATCGCGGCGCGGACTGACCATCGCGATCGGCGCGATCGTGTTCGCGGCCGCCGGGGGCATCGCGTTCTTCATCGCCACCTCGGGACACAAGGACGAGATCCAGCCTGTCTCCGAGCCGACCACGGGCGCGGTCGTGATCCAGCCGACGGGTCCCACGGACACCAAGCCCGACACAAAAACGGCGGATCCGAAGGCCACGGATACGAGCTCCACGGACACGAAGTCCACGGACACGAAGTCCGCGGATACCAACTCCACGGACACGAAGTCCGCGGATACGAAGTCCACCGACACGAAGCTCGACTCGAAGCCGACGGACGCGAGCGATACGAAGCCTGTCGATACGAAGCCGACGGACGCGACCGACACGAAGCCTGCCGATACGAAACCTGTCGACACGAAGCCGGGCGACGTGACCGATACGAAGGTAGCGGATACGAAGACCGGCACGAAGCGCGCCGACAAGAAGACGACCAAGACAACGGACAAGAAGACAACGAAGTCTTCCGACAAGAAGACAACGAAGTCGACGGACAAGAAGCCGGACAAAGAGCCCGGCGATCTGCTGGAGACCGACATCGATTGATGAAGCACGCACTCGTCATTGCCCTCGCACTCACCGCCTCGGTCGCCCGCGCCGACGATGCCGACGTCGACAAAGGGGATGCGAAGGCACTCCTCTCGTCCGGCCTGAAGCTGTTCGCCGCGAAGGACTACCTCGGCGCGCTCTCGGTGTTCGAGACTGCCTACCAGCGGTATCCGAGCCCGAAGATCCTGCTCAACATCGGCACGACGCTGCTCAAGCTCGATCGCAAGGTCGATGCCGCGAACATCTACCAGCGCTACCTCGACGCGAAAGATGTCGACGAGAAGAAGCAGGCCGACGCGAAGCGGATCCTCGCGGGCCTCGACGCCGACCTCGGAGTCCTCGAGATCTCGGTGACCCCCGAGAATGCCGAGGTCCAGATCGGCAACGGCAAGTGGGCCGGCATCGACTCCGTCCGCAAAGCACGCGTCGACAAGGGTGAGGTCACCGTCCTCGCTCGCGCACCGCGCTACAAGCTCCGCGCGGAGACGTTCACGATCGGCGCGGGCGAGACTCGCAAGGTCGCGCTGACGCTGGAAGCCGAGCCGGTGGCGACATCGACGACGACCACCACCACTGCCACCGACGATGGCATCGGCACCGGCGTGGTCGTTCGCGTCGAGGCCGCACCGCGCTCGAAGCTCGCCGCGATGGTCGCGTGGCATGTCGATCCACTTCACGGCACCGATGCATTCCCCGTCGGCAGCACCGTGCTCGTCGGCGCGTCGTTCGACGTCACGCCGAACCTCTCGGTCCAGGGCGCCGCGTTGCTCGGCGCATACTTCGGCCCGTACGTCGGCGGCACGTTCACGTTCCTGCGCGGCTCGCTCCGCCCGCTCGTGTCCGCGGGTGTGCCCGTCGTGTTCTCGAACGGCGCGCATGTCTCGCTCCGCGGCGCGGCCGGCGTCGAGCTCGTGCTCAATCGTCACCTCGCGTTCGTGCTCGAGGTCGGCGTCGAGCGCTTCTTGAACACCGAGGCCGACATCATGAACAAGACGCTGTTCGTGCCCTCGCTCGGAATGACGGGCCGCCTCTAGTCTACGATTCGCCCGGCGACACGATCTCGACCCGCGTCTCGTCGGTGATCTCCACGCGATCGTGCTCACCACCCGCGCGTTCGTGCTGCTCGGTTGTGACGACGCGCACCACGTGTCCCTTGGCGACGCGCTCGATCGCGCGATTGCCCGCAGCGCGATGTCGCTTGAGCAAGCGCAGCGTCACGCGGCCCGCGTTTCCGCACGCGAGCACCTCGAGCTTGCCCTTCTGCTGCCACGGCGTGCCGACGATGCGCCAGGCCCCCGCGTCCTCGGCGAGCGACAGCGATTGCTTGCGCAGCACGAGGTAGCTGAACTTGAGCCCGTCATCGCGCAGGTGTGTCAGCCGCGCGAGCTCGGCCGTCTTGGGAGGCAGCTTCGGTGCCGCGCCGAGCGCGCGATGCTCGTGGCACCAGTCGGTGGGATCGGCGAGGGCAGGGCACGGCGTGCCTTGTCGCGTGCACGGCGCGAACACGTGGGCCTTGCCCCGCGCGATCAGCGAGTCGCGCACCACGTGGAGCGAACGCGTGGTCTCGCGCAGCGCGGGCTCGATGACGATGACCGCACCATCGTCGGCGATCGCGGCGAGCGCGCGCTCGACGAGCGCGATCCGCGCCGCATCGCTCGGCAGCTCGTTGAGCAAGGTGCCCATGACGACGAGATCGCATGCGGGAATCGCGACGGACATCGCATCGTCGACGCGGATCGTGAAGGTCACGCAGGACGGCGCGCTCGTCGACGGTGCGCTCGCCGACGGTGCGCTCGTCGATGGTGCGCTCGTCGACGGTGCGCTCGTCGATGGCGCGCTCGTCGATGGCGCGCTCGTCGATGGTGCGCTCGTCGATGGTGCGCTCGTCGATGGCCTGCTCGTCGATGGTGCGCTCGTGATCGCGCGGATGGCGTTCGCGGCGATGCCGAGGGCGTCGCGATCGCGATCGATCGCGGTGATCGCGAGGGACGCCGTCGGAACCTGCGCATCGAGCGCGGCGATCAGGCCGAGCGACATCGCGCCGCAGCCCGCGCCGAGATCGACGACGCGAAGCGGGCGCGCCGGTAGTGCACCGCGTGATGCGAGCTCGGCGATCGGGATCGCGATCTTCGGCGCGTCGGCGATCGTGAAGAACGCCGCGCGGGCGGCGAGGTCGGCCTTGGGCGATGCGGGCTTGGCCAGCTTCGTGCGATCCGAGGTGTAGCGCGCGGAGCGATCGCGGATCGCGTCGACGAGGGCGCCTGTCCCGAGCTGCGCGTCGCCGACGACGGCGCGTGTCGCGGCGTACAGCGCGCCCTCGATATCCACCAACGCGAGGGTCACGACGCCACGCGCGGCGGTCACTTGTCTTTTGTCGGCGGCGGAGGCGAGGCAGAGGTCTCGGTGGGACCTTCCTCGTCGACAGGAGGCGTGTCGTCGTCCGACTTCTTCGCCTTCTTGGTCTTCTTCTTCTTGTCGGTCTTGTCGGTCTTGCCGTCGACCTTGTCGGGCTTCAGCGCCGCGGACTTGTCCGTCGGAACCTCGTCCTCGTCGGACCGCTTGTCCTTGAGCACCGTCGGCGCGATCGGATCGTCGTCGGGCATCGAGCGCATCGGCTGTGTCTGCCGTAACGTGTTGGGCGTGACGTTGGTCATCCGCGGCGGCATCCCGAGGGGAGCGAGCACCGAGGTCTCGGTCGGCTCGTCGGCGAACGGGTTCGTTCCGAGCGCTTCGACCGGCGCGGTGGAGTCCGCGCTCACGACGTCGGGCACCGCCTCGACCACATCGATGATGTGGACCGTGACACCGGTGATGTTGTCGTGGCCGCCACGCGTCTTCGCGAGCTCGACCATTTCCTCGAGCGCTTTTCCGGGCTCGGCGGCGGACAGGCGCTGCGCGATCTCTTCTTCCATCGGGAAGTAGTCGTGCAATCCGTCGGAGCAGAGGAGGAGGCGATCGTCCTTCTTCAGCGTGACGTGCGCCATCTCGACTCCGACGTCCGCGGACACGCCGATCGCGTTGACCAGTATCGTGCGGAGCGGGGAGACCTGCGCCTCTTCGATCGTGAGCTTGCCCTCGATGACGAGGACCTCGGCGACCGTGTGGTCGGTGGTGATCTGCGAGGACTTGCCGTCGCGGATCAGATACGTGCGCGAATCACCGACGTGGGCGACGAACGCTTCGGGACCCGCGACGAGGACGACGTCGAGCGTCGTGCCCATGCCGGCTTTGTCCTGCTCGGCTTGACCGCGTTGATAGACGGCTTGATGCGCCGCGAGCACCGCGTTCTGCAGGAGCTGCACGAGCGCGCGACGCCCCGGATCCGACGGCGATTTCTTGAACGCTTCGATCTCGGTGCGCGAGCTCTCGAGCGTCTTCTTGACGGTCTCGACCGCCATCGCCGACGCGACCTCACCGGCGGCGTGACCGCCCATTCCGTCCGCGACGATGAAGAAGCCTTTGCCGGCTTCCATGTGCGCGGAGTCCTCGTTGTGATCCCGGACGATACCGACATCGGTGACGAGCCAGGCATCGAGGGTCACGCGCGAGGCCTCGTCTTGTGGGGTCGCTGCCATTCAGGGAGCCTTGATCGCTCGGGAATCTTCACCCGCGCGGGCGTGGTCCGGCAAGCGTTCCGGGCAGTTGGATTAGCGATGGATCTCGATCGGTGGCGGTGGCGAACCGGCCGCTGCTAGTGAGCGGCCCTGGGCGACGAGCCGCGCGGCACACACCTCGACGGCGCTCGCCTCGCGATCGACCGTGAGGAACCGCCGAGCGAGCCGCTGAGCGACCGCGGCGGTGGTCCCGGAGCCTCCAAACCAGTCCGCGACGTGGTCGCCGGGCTCGGTGACCGCACGAAGGATGCGCTCGACGAGGCGCTCGGGCTTCTGCGAGGGCCAGCCGGTGCGCTCGCGATCCGAGTGATTGAGCGTCTCGACGTCGGTCCACCAGTCCTCGGGGACCTTTCCCGCCGCCACGGGGTACCGATAGATTCGGCCGGTCTTACGGTCGGTCTTCTCCTGCACGCCGTTGACGAGGCGCATGTGCGAGCCGCCGCGACGTGGCACGCGGATCGCGTCGGGATAGAACGCGTAGTCCTCGCCGCGCGCGTACCACAGGATCGTGTCGTGCTTGCGCCCGAAGCCGCGGCGCGACTTTCCACCGACGGAGTAGCACCACACGATCTCGTTCACGAAGCGCTCGCGCCCGAACAGGCGATCGAGCGCGACCTTCACGTAGTGGACGGCGCGGTAGTCGAGGTGCACGAACAACGAGCCCGTCGGCGCGAGCGTGCGCCGGCAGTGCTCGAGCAGCGGCGAGATCCACGCGACGAACGCGTCGGGATCGTCGGCGCGATCGGCGTAGCGATGACCGCGCCCGTGTTGGACGTCGCCGGTGCCGAACGGCGGATCGATGTAGATCGCGTCGAGCGCCGCATCGGCGTGAGCGGCGGCGGCGGCGATGGCGTCCGCACACGCGATCCGATCACGCACCCGATGCGAGCCACCGAAGTCGACGACCTCGGGGTCGCCGTCCGGACGACGTGCCGCGATCCGCTCGCTCTCCATCCACCGTCGACAGTACACTGGCGCGCGTGCGCTTCGGTCCGTGGTACCCCCTCGCCGACGCCGGGGATCACACGCCACCGGCGGAGAACGTGGTGCAGGTGAGGCTCGCCCAGGGGCTCCTCGACTATCCGCGCGGAAAGAGCGCCATGGTCTGGTACGCCCACGCGCACGATGTCCGTGCGGAGGCGCTCGCCCTGGCGGCCACGCGACCGGGCGAGAACCTCGTCTGTCGCCATCTGATCGAGATCGAGGACGATGTCGACCTCGGCATGTTCTGTGCGAAGTTACGTGAGGACTTCGTGCGTCGCTTCGGGACGCGCCCCCGATACGAGCCGAGCACCGCATGAACCTCGTCGAAGCCGAAGAAGTTGGACCGGTCGAAGGCGACGCGCCCCTCGTCACCGCGCCGAGGCCGCCGCATCGCCGCGTGTCCGTGTCGCTGTTGTTCACGCTGACCGTGCTGATCGGGACCGTGGTCGCGATCTACGTGGCGTTCCCCAACCGCCACAACGTGCTGCTCACCGAGGCGATCGATCGCCACCGCGAGCCGCCGGTGTGGGAGCTCCAAGGACCCACGTCGGGCGAGCTGCGCGCGTGGGTGCTCGGCTTCGCGGGCAAAGAGCCGCCGCTGCCGCCGATCTCCACGGTCAAAGGCGCGAGCCGGATCGTCGTCCTCGATCGCGACGCCGCGTTGATGCGGCTCACGCTCGGCGAGGACGACGTGACGTACCTCTGTCAGCGCGCGCGCGGCATCGCGCCGAAGTACTCCGATCGCACCGACGGTGATCTCCGCGCGTACGCGTGGCGCAAGGGTCCGTTCACGTGCGTCGCCGTCGGGCCGACCGCCACGGCGGATCGCTGGCACGCGGCGTTCAAGTAATCACTCGGGCGCGATCGTCACGCACGCGGTGTCCTTGTCGGGGCCGATCGCGGCGCACACGCGATTCGCGCGCGGTCCGGTCAGCGAGAACGCACCCGGCAGCACCACGCGATTGCCGCACGCGATCCGGGCCGGGACGAGCGGGCGATCGATCGTCGTCGATCCGCCGACCTCGACGACGGTGACATCGACGGCGAGCAGCATCCCGGTCGCCGGCGGTGGACACGTCACGACGAGCTTCCAGCGATCGCCCTGCGCGAACGAGCGGACATCGTCGCGGATCACGCCGCCGCGCTCGCGCACCGTCCCGAGGACGACCTCGCCGACGCCTTTGATCGCGACGACGTTCTCGCGCACCGGCGGATCATCGCCGCCGCGGAACACGATCAGCGCGATCACCGCGGCCGCGGCGACGGCGAACGCGGGCACGAACAGCTTCCACCACGCGCGCGGCGCGGGCGTCGCCGGCATCGCGAGCGGCGGGAGCGCGACGATGTCCGCGCGGATCTCCTCGAGGCAGCTCCTGCACGCGGGACACGCGGCGAGGTGCTCGCCGATCGCCGGATCCTTCCGACCCGACGCGAACGTCTCGAGGCGCAGCCACGAGATCGGCTCGCCGATGCACGCGAGCGCGCTCATGACGCGACCTCCGTGCGCAGCGCGATGACCTCGTCGCGGATGCGATCGAGTCGCTTGCCGATCGTCTTCCGCGACAGCTTCAGGTGATCGGCGATCTCTTCCTGCGTCATGTCGTCGACGAAGCGAGCGACGAGCACTTCCATGTGGCCCTCGTCGAGCCGCTCCGCGAGCGCGGCGATGAGGCCCACGCCCACGATCTGATCCTCGAGCTTCACGCGCCCGACCGGCGCCGCCACCGTCTGCTCGCGCTCGAGCAATCGCGCACGCGTCCCGCGGTCGCGAACGACGTTGAGGCAGCGATTGGTGATAGCTCGATAGAGGTAGGGGAGGTCCACGTCGCGGCTCCACTTGGGGATGAGGTCGGCGAACAGCGCATGCACGACATCGATCGCATCCTCGCGACTGCGAAGAATGCGCTCGGCCTTTCGAACGAGAGCGGGACCGTAGGCGCGATAGGCCGCCTGAGGGTCGAGATGATCAGAAGCAGGTTCCACCCTGGACGCCGACGAGGGTACACGCGCCCGGCTCGAGGGTCCCGTCATCGACGACGGGGCAGGTCTCGCGGGTGGCGCAGAAGCGTCCGTCGGCGCACTGCCGGCGCGGTGGCCCTTGGCAGCGATTGCTCGTGCAGTCCGCGTCGATCGCGCACGGAGCATCGCGCGCGCCGCCGGTGCACATCGTCGGGCCGCTCGGATACGCGAGCCGACAGTTGCCGCCGTTCGCGCACTGCCGCGTCGCATCGCACGCGGAGCACACGCCGCCGCTGCAGATGCCGCTCGCGCACTCCGCGTCGACGGCGCAGCGCTCGCCGGTCTCGTCGGTGCCGGCGGGGATGCATGCGGGCGTCATCGATCGAATGAACGAGCTCGGCTCCTGGATGCCGCAGACGTCACCGGCGTCGCACGCGGGCGCCGATGGATTGCAGCCGACGCACGCGCTGACATAGCCGAGGAACGCGCTGTCATCGGGGACGCTCCGGCACTCGCCGCTCTCGCAGTCGTCGTTCAGATCGCACCACGATCCGAGCGGTGCGGGCGCGACCTCGATCGCGGGGAACCCCGCACAGTCCGAGGACGGCGCGGCCGTCGCGGCGATCTGCGCGAGCGTCGCGGAGCCGCTGCCGCGCTTCTTCAGCTCGAAGCGAATGCCGCGGTACGCACCCTCGATCTTGATCAGGTACGACAGCGGCTTCCACGACGACGCCGGGATGCGCTCGCTGCGATCGACCGACCCGTCCGCGTAGACGTCGATCCCGAGCTGCATGTCGGTCTTCTCGTCGACGTTCGCGACGAGATCGAACTTGATGCAGCTCGTATCGCCGCTGTCGACGGGCGAGACCTGCTCGATCGTCGCCTCCGCGCCGACGAACTCGACGCCGGCGTCCTTGTCGTGCCACGTCGGTGCTTTGCGGATCGCGCCGTTGACGAGCTTCCACGTGCACAGCGAATCGCCGCACCACAGATCGAAGCCGGGGTCGCGAATGATCGGCGGATCGCAGCCGCCGCCGGTCGCGCCCATCTGCGAGGCGGCGATCAGAGCGAGGGCGATGGGGAGGAGCTTCGCGCGCATCATTGACTCCACGACAATCCAAACGTGATGCGGTGACCGCCGCTCGCGTGCGTGTCACCGATGAGGTTGTTGACGGCGCGCTGGTAGTCGAACTGATAGCCGAGCGTGAAGCCGAGACCGATGCGTCCATCGAACTTCAGACCCGCGCCGAGCGAGGCCGCCGGACCGACGAACATCTCGTGCGTCGTCATCGTGTCGGGATCGACGTACGTCGAGCGAGCGATCGCCACGCCGAGGCCGGCCGTCGCGTACAGCCCGAACCGGCCTCGGTCGAAGAACGGCTGTTGCGCGTGCGCGTGAACCAGGAGCGACGTCACGCTCCAGTCGAACGTCTGTCGCGTCAGCTCGTCTTCGCGCTCCCACGACGGCGCGGTCGTGTAGCTCGCGGAGCCGCCGATGCGCACGCGCTCGTCGTACTGGCGCGTGATCGCGAGCTGGTAGCCGCCGGAGGCGCCACCGTTCTCGCTCCAGCCGAAATTCTCGAGCGTGTCGTAGAAGCCATCGCGTCGCTCGCCACCGCCCAGGACTCCGAGATCCACGCGCCACGGCTTGGCGAATCCGCCGCCCTTCGTGGTGTTGATCGTCACCGCCTCCGTCGAGCACCGCGAGAGATCGAGCTCCGCGCCGCTCGATCCCGCGGTGATCTGACAGCGCGACAGCTGCGCGCCGCGGCGCACGAGCACTTGGTACTCGCCCGGCGCGACCGCGATCCGCACCGCCGCGCCCTTCGCCTTGTAGGTCTCCGCGACCACGGCCTTCGCCCGCTTGTCCTCGACGAGCGTCTTGCCCTCGAGGCTCGCCGGTAGAATGATCGCGCTCGTCGTCGCACGCGGGAACGACATCGGCACTTCACCGTGGCCTTTGAGATCGACCTCGAGGCTCACGTGCTGGCCACCGACCGCCGTCTCCGCCGTCGCGAGCAGCGTCTGGTGATACGCGTAGCGATAGGCCTCGTCGATCGAGACCTGGCCATCGCGATTCGTATCTCCGGCGCCGCGCATGCCGACGAGCAGGTGATGCGTGAAGTAGCTACCGCGCAGCGACTCGCTCTCTTGCGATAGCTCGCTGCCGCTCGACGACGCGAGTACGGCGACGCCGCTCGCATCGAGCTGATTCTTCGAGTTGAACGAGAAGTCCGCCGCGGGCGCCGCGCCCTTCACGCGCGAGAACGCACCGCTCTGACACGCATCGAGCACCACCACGGTCAGGTGCGCGGGCACGCTGAACAGCCGCGTGCGCAGCTCCGCGAGCGGCAGCTGCGCGTTGCCGAGATCGAGCGCGGTCGCGCGCGCGTGCCCCGAGTAATAGAACAGGACGCGCGTCTTCTTCCCCGCCGCGAGATCCGCCTGGATCTTCCGCTGCAGCGCATCGACGTGCTCGCGCACGACATCGGGCGTGGGCGCGACGATCACGTCCACCGTGCTCGCCGGATAGCCGCCCATCTCCGACAGGAACGCCCCCACGCGACGCGCGTCGTCTTCCGCGTAGCGCAGCGTCGCCTGGCCGGGGCCGCCCGCGTTCGAGCCGACGACGATCGCGTACGTCGCGACCGCATCGTCCGCGCGCGCGGGCAGGGCGAGCGCCGCGACGGCAGCGAGAGCGAGAAGGAATCGGGTCACTGGCTCTATGACACCCCACTCGCGCGTCGTGGGAACCGAAATCTTCGCGGCACATTCCGGCACGTTACCCGTCACTCGTCCTCGTCGAGGTGAACCGCCCGCTTGAGGGTGGCCTTGCCGAACTTCGCCGACACCTTGTCGATCGTCTCGCCCAGGCGCTCTCCCCGCGCCCGCGACGCCTCGTCGAAGCCGAGCTGGCGCGGCGCATCGCGCTGCTCGAGGTTGGTCGCGGAGATGCCACACAACCGCGCGCGCGCGCCTTTGCGCGGCTCGAGCACGACCTTGTCACCGAGGAGCTCGATCGCGGTCCGCGCGAGCACGCCGCCGTCGGAGGTCGGCGACTCGAGCGTCGTGCGCCGCGTGATCATGCGGAAGTCGTCGTACTTGATCGTCAGCACCACGGCGCGCGCTCGCAGCTGCGCGGCGCGGAGGCGGGCGGCCACGCGATCCGCTTGATGCAACAGGATCACCGCGAGCTCGCCTTTGTCGTCGATGTCGTCGTCGAACGTCTCTTGATGACCGACGGAGACCTGCTCGTGCTCGCTCTCGACGACGCGATGATCTTCACCGCGCGCGAGCGCCGCGATGTGCGCGCCGCCGATCGCGCCGAGGCGAGCGATCAAGGCGGCCTCGGGATACCGGGCGACATCGCCGATCGTCGACAGCCCCATGCTCGCGAGGATCGTGCGCGTCGCTTCGCCCACGCCCCACAGCCGCGTCATCGGCAACGGATGCAAGAACGCGAGCACGCCGTCCGGCGGGACCACGCGCAGGCCATCCGGCTTGTCGATGTCCGACGCGATCTTCGCGGCGAACATGATCGGCGCGACGCCGACCGATGCGACGAGCGACAGTTCTTCGCGCACGCGCTTCTTGATCGCCGTGCCGATCGCTCTGCCGTCGCCGAGCAAGCGTTCGCTACCGGTGCAGTCGAGGAACGCTTCGTCGAGGGAGAGACCTTCGACGTCCGGACTGAAATCTCCGAGAATCGCGAAGAACGCACGAGATGCGTCGACGTAGCGATCCATGTGGTGTTTGACGACGATCGCTTTGGGGCATCGCCGCAGCGCCTCGGCCATCGGCATCGCGCTCTTGATGCCGAACGCGCGCGCCTCGTACGAGCACGACGCCACCACGCCGCGACGTGCCGAGCCACCCACGAGCACCGGCTTTCCGCGCAGCGCCGGATCATCCCGCTGCTCGACCGCCGCGTAGAACGCGTCGAGGTCGACGTGCAGGATCGTGCGGGTCACGACCCCTACTTCGGAGCGAACAGCTCGGGCCCGCGAAATACCATCACGATGATGCCGACGAGCGATACGAGCAGCACGCTCCACAGCCACGACGGAACCGTCGGGGTCTGGCCCTTGCTGAACTTCGCGATGCGCCCGCGCAGGATGCCGTGCACCGACAGGATGCCGAGGACGACGATCGTCAGCTTGATGTGAAACCAGCCTTTGCCCGGCGCTGCGAAGATGTTGGAGGTCGGGTGCGTTCCGCCGTGACTGACCGCCATCGCGATGCCGCAGCCGATCGCGAGCGTCGCGCCGAGATCCATGACGAGCGCCATCGACCGCTCCATGAGCGTGAGCTTGTCACTCACCTCCGGCGGCGCTTGGGTATGGAACCGCAACAGCCAGTAGACGGTGAACAGGCACCCCACCCATAGCAGGACGCCGATCAAGTGACCCGTCAGCAACCACGTATACATGCCCGCAAGGTACCACCTGATCGCGGTATGCTCCGAATCCCGACGCCGTGGCGATCCTCAAGATCTTTTTCCACGACGCCTGCTTCGACGGGACGGCGTCGGCGGCGTTGTTCGCGGCGTTTTATCGCGACGTGATCGCGAAGGACGTCTCGATACGTCCGGTCGGCATGATCCACAAGGACGGCAATCCGTTCGATGGCGTGCCGCTCGACGCCGACGACCACGCCTGCGTGGATTTCCGATTCTGCGCGGACACCCGCATGCGCTGGTGGTTCGATCATCACCCGACCGCGTTCCAGCCGCCGTCGTTGCGCTCGGTGTTCGAGACCGAGCACCTGCCGACCTGGTACTTCGATCCGCGATCGCCGTCGTGCGCGGGCCTGATCGCCCGCTCGCTCGAGGTCTCGTACGGGTGGAAAGCACCGGCGCACTTGGTCGAGGCGGTGGCGTGGGCCGACACGATCGATGCCGCGCAGTTCGCGAGCGCGCAGGATGCCGTCGCGCTGGTCAACCCGGCGCAGCGACTCGCGGCGTGGCTCGCTCACGGACGCTCGGGGCTCGACACCGCGAACTACATCGAGTGGCTGTCGCGCGCCTCCCTCGGCGACGTCGCAGAGCGTCCCGAGGTCGCCGCGCAGCTCGCGCAGATCGAGCACGAGCGTGCGGCCGAGCTCGCCGCGATCGAGAAGCTCGCGGTGTGGTCCGGTGACGTCGTGGTGTTCGATCGCTTCGACGATCTCGGCGCGCGCAGCCCGGGCTTCCTCGGCTACCTCTTGTTTCCGCACGCGCTGTACGCGGTGTCGGGGACGCGGAACGCGCAGAGCATCAAGATCTCCGTCGGCGTGAACCCGTGGGCCGGTCGGCCCCGCCGTCACGATATCGGCGAGATGTGCGCGCGCCATGGCGGTGGTGGACACGCCGTCGTCGGCGGCGTCACGCTGCGTGCGGACGAGATCGATCGTGCGCGCGCGACGCTCACCGCGATCGTGAGAGAGCTCGCGGAATGACTGCTCAGCGCGGCGGGACGGCAAACGCGAAGGCGTCGGTCCACACGGCGCGGAACGTGTCGCTCGTGAACGACGATCCCGACGCCAATAGATCGTACGCCTCGTAGACGCGCGTGCCGGTGCCGTTGTTCGGCTTGCGCTCGAAGTGGCCGATGATGTCCGCGTGATCGCCCGGTACGATCACCGTGTCACCGCCGGGCAGCAGCATCGACGCGGTGTTCACGATGCCGTCGTTGTCGGAGTCCGCGAGCACGACCTCGCCGGTCTCGCCGAACGGTCCGGTGTGGAGCCACGGCGCGCGATTCAAGTCGCCCGCGACGAACGGACCATCGCAGCACGCGGTGTACGAGATGCGATACGTGAGATCCGTGTCGAGGGCATCGGTGATCGCGGCCTTCATCACCGCGGGCACCGAGCGCAGCACGTGCTCTGCGTGGACGTCGCCGAACGGGGCGCGCCCGAGCGTCGCGTAGCTCTTCGCGGTGATACCGCGGCGTTTCCACATGTCGCGCTCGGCATCGAGCTTGGTGCGCTGCGCGGCCGCGTCGCCGACCGCGAGATCGTCGATCGCGAGGAAGTCACCGTCGGTGTGCTCGAGCCAGCGGCGCACCTGGTACTTCGCGTCGCGCGCGTCGGCGAGCTCGAGTGGATCGTTGCTCTTCGGGTGGTAATCGCGATGCACGTCCTCGGCGGCGTCGAACAGCTGCGCCGGTCCGTGGATCATCTTCTCGCCGAAGTCGCGCAAGAAGCCGGGCACCGTGATGTCGTCCTCGACGAGCTGGCGGAACCGGTTCACGAGCACCTTGCGCGCGATGTCGTGCTCGCGCACCCAGTCCGCGATGTTGGTTCCGCGATGCGGCACGGACAGGAACACGAGTCGCCTGATGCGATCGACGAGGCCGTGTGCGCTCGTCGGGTTCTTGTCGAGCCGCGTGACGAGCTCGCGAATGTCGAGGCCGCCGGTCGAGTGACCGACGAGCGCGACCTCGTCGGTGGGCTCGATCACGTTGCGCGCGACGAGGTGACACAAGAACCGCTCGAGGAGCAGCGATCGCGTGCACACCGACGCCGTCGGCAGGTTCTCGAAGTAGTGCAGGGCGCCGCTCTTCGGGAACAGCGCCGTCGTGCCGTAATAGTAGTTGAGGCGTCCGAGCGCATCGAACCCACCAAACCCGGGGACCATCACCACGTGCGTGCGCATGTGCGCCTCCTGTGTACCTTCGCAGCGCCTTCGGCGCCGCTACGCGTCCGACGTTCGTCGGACTTGTCAGCTGAGCGTACCGAGTGCCTTCGCGAGGCGGCCGACGCCGTCCTGGATGTTCTGCATCGAGCACGCGTACGACAGGCGCACGAAGCCGGGCGCGCCGAAGCCCGAGCCCGGGACCACGGCGACCTTGCCGACCTCGACGAGCCAATCGCACATCTGCACGTCGTCGTCGAGGATCGTGCCCTCGGGCGTCTTCTTGCCGAGGTACGCGGACAGATCGGGGAACGCGTAGAACGCGCCCTTCGGTTCGCGGCACTGGACGTTCGGGATCGCGCGGAGCAGCTTCACCATCTCCACGCGGCGCTCGTCGAATGCCTTGCGCATCGTGGCGACGCAGTCTTGCGGACCGGTGAGCGCGGCGAGCGTCGCGGTCTGCGCGAGGTTCGTCGGGTTCGAGGTCGACTGACCCTGGATCTTCGCCATCGCTTTGATCAGCGGCAGCGGACCCGCGGTGTAGCCGATGCGCCAGCCGGTCATCGCGTACGTCTTCGACACGCCGTCGACGAGGATGGTCCGCTTCGCCGCCTCGGGGTGCACCGACGCGATCGAGACGTACTCGGCATCTCCGTAGACGAGCTGGCGGTAGATGTCGTCGCTGATGATCAACAGATCCTTCTCGACGCAGACCTTCGCGAGCGCTTCGATCTGCGCGCGCGTGTACACGGCGCCCGTCGGGTTGGACGGGTTGTTGAGCACGATCGCGCGCGTGCGCGGCGAGCACGCGGCGGCGACCTGCGCGGCGGTGACGGCGAAGTCGTCCTCGGCCTTCGTCTCGAGGATCACGGGGCGACCACCCGCGAGCATCACCATGTCGGGATAGCTGACCCAGTACGGCGCGGGGATGAGCACCTCGTCGCCGGGATCGATCAGCGCTTGGAACAAGTTGTAGAGCGAGTGCTTCGCGCCGTTCGAGACGAGCACCTGATCGGGCTCGATCGCCATCTTGTGGACGGCGGACAGCTCGGCGGCGATCGCCTTGCGCAGCGCGAGCGTGCCACCGACCTCGGTGTACTTGCCCGAGCCCGGCTTGTTCAGCGCCTCGTGCGCCGCGGCCTTGATGTGCTCCGGCGTATCGAAGTCGGGCTCGCCCGCGCCGAACGAGATGACATCGATGCCGTCGGCTTTGAGCTTCGCGGCCTTCGCCGTGACGGCGAGCGTGATCGATGGCTTGATGGGATCGAGGCGAGACGCGATCTTGATCGGGGTCGGCATGTCACTTCCTGTATTTGGCGGCGAGCGCCGCGACGACCGGGGCAGGGACTAAACCATTGACGTCGCCGCCGAGGCTGGCGACCTCTTTGACGAGCGAGCTCGACACGTAGTGATTGCGCTCGTCCGTCATGAAGAACACGGTGTCGACGCCGGGCGCGAGCCGGCGGTTCATGTGCGCGAACTGGAACTCGTACTCGAAGTCCGCGAGCGCGCGCAGTCCACGCACGATGACGGTCGCGTTGCGACTCCGGCAGAAATCGACGAGCAGCCCCTCGAACACCTCGAACTGCAGGCGCTCTCCATATTGAGGAGACAGCGCGTCGCGAATGAACCCGATGCGCTCGTCCGTCGAGAACAGCGGGTTCTTGCGAACGTTCGGCGCGATCGTGACGATGACGGTCTCGAACACGGCGAGCGAGCGCTCGAGGATATCGAGGTGGCCGTTCGTGATCGGGTCGAACGTCCCGGGGTACACGGCGATCGATCCTGAGTGGGTCATGTCGGCACCTCGTAGAACGAGATCAACGTATCGCCGTACCGGCGCTGGTCCGTTCGTAGCAGAGATCCCAGCGGGTCGGGGGGCGCGTTGTGGCGATCGTGCTCGATGACGATCGTTCCGCCCGGAATGAGATTCGCCGCCGGAATCGCGAGCACCGCGCGCGTGGCCAAGTCCGACTTGTACGGCGGGTCGACAAACACGAGCGTCCACGGCGCCGCGGGCACGAGCTTGGCTGCCTGTGCGACCGCATCGCCGCCGACCACCGTCGCGCGGTCGGTGAGACCCAGCTCGGCGAGGTTGGCCTTGGTAGCGGCCAGCGCGGGCTTTCCGCCATCGACGAACGTCGCACGCGCCGCGCCTCGGGACAGCGCCTCGATGCCGAGCGCACCCGAGCCGCAGAACAGGTCCAGAATGTGAGCCCCGTCCAGCGATCCCACCCTGTTCGCGAGAATATTGAACAGGGCTTCGCGCACCTTCTCGGAGGTAGGACGCGTAGCCGAGCCCGCGGGCGCTCTCAGCACCCGCCCGCTCAGGCTGCCGCCGACGATGCGCACGGTGAAACCATGCCCGAAGTTTTTGGTAGTCGCGCGCCAACTCCCTTACAATTTGCGGGCATGTCTCAGGTCGGGAACCTGTCCGCGTGGCTCCTCGAGGGCGCGCTGGCACGCGGTGCAGGGAGTCGACCTGCGTTGCGCGAGGGCAACCGCGTCTGGACGTTCGACGAGCTCTCGCAGATCGTCGGCAAGCTGTCCGCGGCGTTGCGCGCGCTCAAGCTGGGTCGCGGCGAGCGCGTGCTGATCCTGATGCGCGACACGCTCGAGTGCGCCGCCGCGATCCTCGGCACGATCCACGCGGGCGCGGTCGCCGTTCCCGTCAGCGAGCTGTCCACCGCCGACGATGTCGGCGAGTACGTCGTCCACGCCGGCGCGGTGATCGCGATCGTCGACGACAGCCACGAAGCGGTCGTCGATGCCGTCCGCTCCGAGACGCCGCTGCTCCGCGAGGTGATCTGCGTCGGCCCCAAGTTGCCCGCGAGCCATGACTTCGCGAAGCTCGTCGCCGACACCGCGCCGCTGCCCGCGATCCCGATGGGCGCCGACGACGTCAGCTTCCTTCTCTACTCCGCCGGCTCCGGGCCGGGCGAGCTGCGCGCGGTCCCGCACTGCCAGCGCACGATCGCCGCCGCCCACGAGTCGTTCGCCCGAGGACTCCTCGAGCTCACCGACAAGGATCGCATCCTCTCGGTCGCGCGCCTGTCCACCGCGTACGGCCTCGGCGCGGGCTTGCTCCTGCCGCTCGCCGTTCCCGCCGAGTCGCTGCTGTTCCCCGCCCAGCCGCAATCGGATCCGATGTTCGAGGCGATGAAGACGTACCAACCCACGGTGCTGTTCGCGACGCCGTCGGTCTACGCGCAGCTCTCGCACGACGCGGAGACCCTCGGTCTCGACAAGCCGCTCGCGCGCCTGCGCGTCGCGGTCGCGGGCGCCGAAGGCATGCCCGAGCGCCTCATCCCGCGCATTCGCACGATCCTCGGCTGCGAGGTGATGGTCGGCTACGGCCTGACCGAGATCTTCCAGTTCGCCCTCGCGGGGCGCTCCAACGATCCGGGTGCGCGGCCCGGTGTGTGCGGCAAGCCGCTCACGGGCGTGCAGGTCCGCCTCATCGATGAAGACGGCGATCCCGTCGGTGTCGACGAGATCGGAACCCTCGAGCTCCAATGCGGCTCGCTGTTCACGGGCTACTGGGGCGGCACCGGCACCGGCGAGATCAACCTTCGCACCGACGGTTGGTTCCGCACGCGCGATCGCTTCATGGTCGACTCCGACGGCAACTATCATCACTGCGGCCGCGTCGTCGGCGCCGACGATTCGGAAGGCCTGATCAAGCCGTTCGCGTTCGTCGTCACCAACGTCGGCCAAGAAGGCGGACCCAAGCTCGAAGACGAGCTCAAGGAGTACGTGAAGAACGTGCTCGCGCCGTACAAGTACCCGCGCTGGATCGAGTTCGTGGACTCGCTGCCGCGCGGTCCCGGTGGCAAGTTGCTCCGCTACAAGCTGCGCACGCCGAAGCAGCGCCGGCGATCGGCGGAGACGGGCCTGAACAAGGCCCAGACCCGCGATCCCGACGAGAAGTAGCGTTTGGACGCACTCACGACAGCATCGCGGACCGGGTCGACGTTCGATTCGATGGCGAGCGACGGATCCATCGCGCTCGACGAATGCGACGCAGAGACACGGAGCCCGCAGAGCAGAGATTAGTGGGCCGCATCGCGATCGATCGACAAGACCGCGAGCGCGATGGACAGGATCTCGTCGAGGAAGCGCGTCCGGTGAGGAAAGGCTCTGCTTTGCGACTCTGCGGCTCCGCGTCGCATTTCAGGGATCGGCGATAGGTGATCGTCAACAGCGCTGGCGCGACGGCAACGCATCACGCGATGGGTGGCCATCGTCAGCAGCGCCGACGGTTGCGCCCTTGCTCGCTCGTACCACCGCTCGCGACGTACGAGCTATCCTGCACGCGTGATCGCCGAGGTGCTCGCGATGATCGCCGACGCCGACGTCCTCGCGCGGATCGGTGGACCCATCGGCGACGAAGCGCGGACCGCGCAGCGCGAGCTCGCGAAGCTCGACGAGGGCGCGTCGCGTGCGAAGCGCGCATCGTGGCTCGCGGCGGCGCGCGTGCCGATTCCCGCGGGGCTGCGCGGCATCGACGCGAGCTGGATCGCGGCGGCGATCGCGCGCGTCGCCCAGGGCGATGGTCCGCTCGGGACGCGTGCACGCCGCGTGATCGCCGACGGGCCGATGACAGCGGGCGATGTGTGGCTCGCGCGATGGCTGTGTGCGGAGCTTCCGGCGATGCCCGTGATCGATGCGACGATAACGCGACCGCGATCGATCGCGGATGCCACGCGCATGAGCGCGACCGCCTTGCAGGCGTGGCTCGAGGATGTCGGCGCCGATCAGATCGCGTTCGCGGTGGGCAGGGCGGCGACCGCGATGTCGAGCCGGCTCGGCGCGGCGGCCCTGCGCATCGCGCAAGCGCCCCGTGTGGGCGAGATGGGCGAGCGGCGAGCGGCGATCGAGCGCGCGCGGATCGCGATCGACGAGACCGCGTTGCTGCGCGTGGGCGCGCGGACGATCGCGGCGTACGCGGGGCCGAGCGAGCGGCGGGTGATCGCGTATCGACTCCCGCGAACTGTCGGCGTGAGGGGCGAGCTCGAGGCATTCGCGGGATCGGCCGGAGCGCCGTCGTGGCGCGCACTTGCCGCGCCGTAATCGTTGTTGCAGGGAGGGGGCCGGCCGTTTCATCCTTGCCGGCATGGGGAAGTCACTGCTGTTGGTGGTGCTGTGTGCTGCGTGCGCGAACAACGTCCCGGCCGACCGTTCGACGGGGGTGGATGGAAAGCCGAAGGGCGCGAAGGAAGTCGTGCTCGAAGATGGTGTCGGCAAGCAGCGCGACATCGTCACGTACCCGGGCGGCGATCGCGTCGACTGGAAGAAGATCACGTTGCCCGAGAAGGCGAAGGGCACGCTCGATCTGACGATGACGTACACGACGCCGCGTCCCGATCTCAAAGTCGCGTTCGACGTGTTCGATCAGTGGTACCGGCCGATCAAGCAGACGGCGGCGGGACGTGGTCGCGCGAAGAGCGTGACCATCGACAGCGCGAAGGGCACGTACTTCGTTCGCGTGTACGCGCCGCGGCGCACGGACGCCGCGAGCTACGTGCTCGAGGCATCGTTCCATGCGGATCCGCCGCCGCCCGACGGCGGCATGGAGAAGGTGCCGGTCGCGGATCCGCCGCGGTTGCCCGCGATCCCCGAGAACGATCCGGGTTGTTTGATCGCGTACGACAAGTCGAACCCCGAGTGTGCGAAGACGTGCGCGCCCGGATCGCCGGCGAAGCACAAGGGCTGCGAGAAGCCGGGCGACCCGGTGCCCGTGCCGGTGGTGACCGAGCCCGTGCCGCCGCCTCCGCCGCCCGCGAAGCCGGTGATCGCGCGCATCGTCAACAAGGAGATGCAGGGCGACGGCACGATCATCGTGACGCTCGGCGCTGGATCCGAGCACGGCATCGGCAAGGAGTGGACGAAAGGCTCGCTGCTCAAGGGCGACACGAAGGATCCGAAGGCGAAGTTCCCCAACGGCGGGATCACGGTGCTGCAAGTGGACCGGCGCACCACCCGCGTGCGCCTCCGTCAGGGCATCACGAGCGACATCCTCCTGCAGAACGACAAGGTCGTTCTCGAGCCGTAGTACCCTGACACGGTGAAGCCGGGGCGCGTCATCGGAGGCGACGAGCACGAGGCGCGGATCAGCGCGGAGCGGATCCTCGACGACGCGCGCGCGGAAGCCACGCAGCTCAAGCAGGACGCGCAGCGGCTGGCCACGGAGATCGTGAGCCTCGCGCGGCGCGAGGCCGAGCGGCAGATCGCGCGCACCGACAACGAGACGGTCCTCGCGGTGACGAAGTCCAATCCGGTGCTGGATTCGCCGGCCGGGACCGTCGACGAGGTGGTCGGCCTCGTGATGCGGGCGACGCTGCCGGGCGTGGCGCTCGGCGAGATGTGCAAGATCGATCGCCGCTCGGCGCCGCCGCTCCTCGCGGAGGTGGTGGGGTTTCGCGGCGAGCAAGCGGTGCTGTTGCCGCTCGGCGATCTCGCCGGCGTGACCCCGGCGAGCGCCGTGTGGCGGACCGGAGCGCCGCTGTCGATCACGTGCGGCGATGACGTGCTCGGCCGCGTGCTCGACGGGCTCGGCGCGCCGATCGATGGCGGGCCGCCGCTCGGCGGCGAGCGGTGGGCGGTCGATCGGCCCGCGCCGTCGGCGTTCACGCGCCCGCAGATCAGCGCGCCGCAACCGACGGGCGTACGCGCGATCGACACGATGCTCACCCTCGGACGCGGTCAGCGCGTGGGCCTGTTCAGCGCCGCGGGCGTCGGCAAGTCCACGCTGCTCGGACAGATCGCGCGCGGGTCGACCGCGGACGTGATCGTGCTGTGCCTCGTCGGGGAGCGTGGCCGCGAGCTCGGCGAGATCCTCCACGACGAGCTCGCACCGGCGCGCGCGCGCACCGTGGTGGTCTGCGCGACGAGCGATTCACCCGCGCTGGTGCGCCTTCGATCGGTGCACGTCGCGACGGCGATCGCCGAGTGGTTCCGCGATCACCGCGGCGCGAACGTGCTCTTTCTATGCGACTCGCTGACCCGCGTCGCGCGCGCGCAGCGCGAGGTGGGCCTCTCCGCCGGCGAGCCGCCCGCGCGGCACGGGTTTCCGCCGAGCGTGTTCGCGCTCCTGCCGCGCTTGATCGAGCGAGCGGGCGCGACGCCCCAAGGCGTGATCACCGCGATCTACACCGTGCTCGTCGCCGGGAACGACCTCGACGAGCCCGTCGCCGACGAGGTGCGCAGCCTCGTCGACGGGCACATCGTGCTCGACCGCCGGCTCGCCCAGCGCGGTCAGTTCCCGCCGATCGATATCGTGCAGTCGACGTCGCGGCTCATGCATCGCGTCGTGGATCCGGCGCACGCGGCGGCGGCCGCTCGGATCCGCGCACGCCTCGCCACCTATGAAGAGAACCGCGACCTCGTCACCCTCGGCGCGTATCAGAAGGGTCGGGATAAGGTGATCGATGACGCGATCGCGGCGTATCCCGGGATCGAGGCGCTGATGACGCAGAAGCGCGATGACCCCGGCGATTGGGACGCGGCGATCGGCCGGCTCGTCTCCCTCGCGAAGGGGTAAAACCCGCTGTCTTTGTCTCGCTGGGCCTGACTGACAGTAGGGGGACCGCCCCCGGGGACAGCCCCGTTTGATGCGCGCACATTGCAGACTTCACGTCTCAGGCGCTGTACCCGCCGCGATGTGGACTACACTGCGTTGCGCAAAAACAGCGGGTTGGGCTCGAACCCGCGATCGTCTTCCTCTTCTTTACAGTGGCGCAGAGCTTGCTGTTCTCGCCGCCCAGCGATGCAGCGGCGGCGTCCTTCCAAGATCACGAACCCCATGACCCCCATCGGTCCCGTGCCGTTTGTCGGCCGGCAGGACGAGCTCGCCGAGCTAAAGCAACACCTCGCGATCGTCTCGCTGGTGTCGCTTCATGGCCCGCTGGGTTCTGGCAAGACTCGCCTCGTCGGCGAGCTCGCCCCCGGACTCGGCGCACCGTGCACGGTGATCGAGTGCCACCCAGGCGACCGAGCGTCCGCGCTGCGTGCTCGCGCCGAGCGCGCGCTCCGCTGTGTGCCCGGAACGCTGACGCAGACGCTCGTCCAGCAGGCGCGCGTGCTCGTCATCGACGACATCCAGCACCTGCGCACCGACGAAGCCACGTCGCTGCTCTCGCCGCTGCTGCTCGGCCCCACGGCGCTCGGCCGCGTGGTCGTCGTCGGTCGCGATCCACTCGCGGCCGCGGTCGGTGCGCAGATCGCGGAAGTCGAGCTGCACGGCCTCGACGTCGAGTCCGCCGGCCAGATGTGGTCCGCGCTCGAAGAGACCTTCGGCGAGGTGCCCGGCTTCGACGCCGCGTTCGCTCGCACGCGCGGCATTCCGCTCGGCCTGCGCCGCGAGTTCGCGCGCGCGCGCTTCGGCGCGCAAGCGTGGGAGCTGTCGACGCTCGAGAAGCCCGCGCGCGCGGCCCTCGAAGCACTCGCGATCCTCCGCGCACCGGTCGCGCCCGCCGCGATCGCCGCGCTCGCGCCCGGCGTCGATATCGAGGCCGCGCTCACGAGCCTGATCGCGCGCCAACTCGCCGACGGCGTCGGTGATGGCCGCATCAGCGTGCACGAAGTCGTGCGCGTCGACGTGCTCGCGCAGATGTCGCACGAAGAGAAGGTGCGCCTGTCGTCCGCGGCCGCCGAGCTCGTCGCATCGACGTCCGCCGTGTCGACGGGACCGCGCCTCGCGTGGCAAGCCGGCGACGACGGTGCGTTCGGCGCGATGGATCAGATCACGCGCGTGCGCGAGGTCGTGTGGCACTGGATCGCCGCCGGCGATCGCGATCGCGCGGCCGATGCGTTGCTCGCGGATCGCGAGCTCGCCGCGCGCAGCGGTGGAGCGGGCGAGTTCGAATCGATGCTCGACGCCTTCGGCGAGCGCCCTCGTCGTCGGGCGCAGAGCTCGCACGATGGCGTCGCGCAGACCGGCGCGGCTCCGCACGTCGTGCAGCCGCTCGATCCCGAGCGCGCGAAGGCACTCGCTTCGCTGCGCGTGGAGATCGCGGTTCGCGGTGGTCGCTACACCGAGGCGTTCGAGCGCGCGAGCGCGACGCCGGGCGCCGTCTCGCCGTACCTGCACGCGGAGCTGACGCTCGCGTCGGGCGATGTGGCCTCGGCGCGCCGCGCGTTGACCGGCCTCCTCGGCGCACAGGACATCACCGAGCGCGCGAAGGCGATCGCGCTCCTCGCCGAGCTCGAGCTGCTCGCGGGCAAGCCCGACGCGGCGACGGCGCACCTGTCGTCGGCGGGTGACCTCGCGGGCGCGGATCCGCTCGCCCGCGCGCGCGTGCATCTCGCGGCCGCGCGGCTCGACGAGTACATGGGGCGCGTCGCCGCGATGCGCTCGGCGCTCGCGCGTGCTCACGGCGCGTGCAAGTCGGTGCCGGTCTGCCTCGAAGCGAGCGAGCTCTCCGCGATCGTCGACGCGCGCCGCGCGGTCGGCCTCGCGCGCGAGGGCCGCCTGGTCGAAGCCGCCGCCGCGCTCGACGCCGCCGACGCGGCCGCTCGCGATCTCGATGCCGTCGCGATCTCCGACGAGGTGCTCGCCGCGCGTGCGCTCGTGGCGCGTCGTCGCGGTGACTCCACCACCGCCGCGCAGCTGTTGCACGACGTCGTTCGCGCGCGTCGCGAGCGCGGCGACGAGCTCGGCGCGCTGCGCGCGGAGCTGGATCTCGCCGAGCTCGAGATCGTCCGCGGTCAGCCCGCGCTCGCCGCGGAGCTCGCCAGCGCCGCGCTCGCATCGAGCGTGCGCCGCGAGCTCGGACACCTCGCGGCCCGCGGCTCCGCCGTCGTCGCCGCGATCGATCTCCTCGAGATGCGCCTCGAGCAGGCACTGCCGCGCCTCGAAGAGCTGCACGGTCAACCCGCGCTCGACGCCGCATCGGCCGCGACGGTGGCGGTGCTCCTCGCGACCGCACGCGCGCAGAGCGGTCAGCGCGCCGGCGCCGTCGAGCTCGCGCAGAACGCGGGCGCCGAATCGCGCGACGAGCTGGATCGCCGTCTCGCCGCTGCAGAGGTCGCGCTCGCCGCGGGCGATGTCGGCCTCGCGCTCGAGCTCGCACGCGATACCGCGGTCCTCGCAGAGCGCGCGCATCGCACGATCGAGCTCGCGTCCGCGCTCGTCATCGTCGCGCGCCTCGAGCTCGCACGCGGTGATCGCGGCAACGCACGCGCTGCCGCCTCGCGCGCCGCACGCGAAGCTCACGCCGCGGGCCTAGTCCGCGTGCGCATCCACGCGCTCCTCGCGCTCTCTGCACTCGCGCGCGACGACGACGATGCGGCCTCGGCCGTCTCGTACGCACGCGACGCGTCCGATCTGGCCGCCGCGGCCGGTCTTCCCGTCGAGCGGCTCGTGGCGCACGCCGCGATGGACGCGATCAGCGGCCACGAAGCCGTCGCCGATCCGTCCGCGCCGAGCGCCGCCACGATGGCGCCTCACGCGATCGAAGGCGCCGCTCGCCTGCTCACCGATCTCGGCCTCACGGCGCAGCGCCCGTTCCGCGTGATCGACGCGGAAGGCGTCCCGTCCGATGTCGCCGACGCGAACCCCGAGGTCCTCCGCCTGCCGGGCCGCGCGCTCGCCGTCGACGGTGTCCGCGAGGTCATCTGGCGCCACGGCAGCGAGCTCGCCGACCTCCGTCGTCGCTCGCTGCTCAAGCGCCTGCTGTTCTTGTTCGCCTCCGCCCCCGGCAAAGTGTTCTCGAAGGAAGCGATCGTGCAGGCAGTGTGGAACGTCGAGTACCACCCCCTCCGCCACGACGCGGCCCTGTTCACGAACATCATGCGAATCCGCCGTCTCCTCGGCGAAGATGGTTCGGAGATCATCCGAGTGACCGAGGATGGCTACCGTTTTGTCCCGCCCCGTGATTTCCTCTTCGTCATCCCCCGGTGAAGAAGACGAAGAAGAAGGTAGCGTCGGCGAAGAAGCCGGCGAAGGTCACGGCGAAATCCAAGGCTGGCAAGACGGGCAAGGCTGCCAAGGCGAAAGCCAAGGCGAAGCCGAAGCCGAAGCCACGCAAGGCAGGGGCGACGCCGTCGAAGAAGGCGGCCGCCAAACCGAAGGCGACCAAACCGAAGGCGACCGGCTCGACGGGCGTCCAGAAGTGGCTCGACTTCGTCGAGAAGCACGGTGTCGTGCTCGCGTCCGCGAAGGGCTCGGTGCCGTCGCTGGCCGAGCAGATCGCCGGCGAGCCGATCGTCGGCAGCTGGTGGTCGCATCCAAAAGCCGCCCAGATCTTCGAGATCCTGTCGGCGATCGACGAGGACGTCGACGTCCGCTGCTTCAAGCTCGTCGACGGCAAGGTCACGTTCGTTCATCGCCGCGTGTGGCCCGCGCTCGTGCGCCTCGCGCGCGATGGCGTGTTGAGCCCGGGCCGCGTCGAGTCCGTGCATCAAGAGCACACGGAGTCGGGCGAGCATCGCAACTTCAACGTCGCGTTCCCCGAGTGGGTCCCCGATGACGTCGCGAAGGCGGCCGACACGCTGACCACCGACGCCGCGCGTGCGCAGCTCGGTACGTGGGCTAGCGCGTGAACAGCGGCATCACGTAGTAGTGATCGCCGTGCTTCGGATGGCGCACGCGCACCGCCGTCCGAACGAAGCCGATCTCGAACGTGAAGCGGCGTCGTGCGTCGAGGCGGATCGGGGCACCGGCGAGCTCGAGGGTCGCGCCGGGAGCCGCGATGCCGCGGACGATCACACCGTGCCCGCCGCTCGATGCCGCGTCCTTGAAGCTCGTGATGACGATCTGCGGCGCCGTCGGATCGTCGGTCGCCTGCGTCGGCAGCGGACGCCGCGCGTCATCGCGGATGACGTCGATCCGGCCCTCCGCGACCGGCGGCCCGGTGCGGCAGCGCAGCTGGTAGTGATAGCTGCCTTCGTCGAGCGTCGCCGCGGCGCGCGCGCGGCCGTAGACCACGACCTTGGTGGGACCTCGCGCCAGTTCGACCGCGCCGCCGTCGGGGCACGTCCCGGCGAAGTCGAGATCGATCTTCGTCGCGAGCTCGGGATCGTGGATCGTCGCCGAGTCGCCGGCGCGAATGGTGATCACCGCGATGCTCGGCGGATCCTCGTCGGGCACGTCGAAGGTCCCCGGCGGTTGCGCGGCTACGCCGGCATCCGCGCTCACGGGCTGGTTCATCGCGACCCCAGCGCCCGACCCCACCGCCGTCATGTCCGATCCGGATCCCGCGGCCTGTTCCGTCCGCGCGCCGTTCGAGCTCACGGCGCTGGGGCTTTCGGCGGCCCGATCGCTCTTCATGGCCGTCGACGAAACGAACACGACGATCGCGATCATCGCGACCGCTGCGATCGGAGCGGCGAGCCACCACGCACGCTTGCTCGTGACCCGCGGCGCGAGTGACACGCGCGCCGCGACCACGCGATCGACGAAGTTCGCGGGCGGATCCATCGGCGTCCACGCGTCGAGCGCGCGATCGAGGGTGTCGTCGGTGTGCTGATCACTCATCGCGTACCTCCGCGAGGCGCTCGCGCAACAGCGTGCGCGCGCGAGCGAGGCGAGACTTCACGGTGCCGAGCTCGATGCCGAGCGATCGCGCGATCTCGGTGTATTCGAGGTCGTGATACTCGCGCAGCAAGAACGCAGCGCGGAGCTCCGGCGAGAGATCCGCGATCGCAGCTTCGATCGCGGCGATCGTTTGCTTGCGATGCATGTCGGCGTCCGTGCGTTCGGGGCTCGTGCCGCGGATGTCGTCGGTCGGAACGGGACGCATGCGGCGGAGCTCGTCGATCGCACGCCGCGCCGCGATCGTGAGGATCCACGTCGATAGCTTCGCGGGACCTTGCACCTCGAACTTGCCGAGGTTCTGGAACACGCGAAGGAACGTGTCCTGCGCGATGTCCTCGATCGTCGCGCGACCCTGCCGCCACAGCATGCGCGAGATCAGCGCGAACACGCGGTGCTGATAGCGCTCGACGAGCTGGCGCGCCGCCGCCGGATCGCCGTTCGCGGCGCGCCGGATCGCGAGCTGATCGAGCTCGCTCTCGGACGCAGTCCGCGCGGGCGCTGGGAGCTCGGTGGCCACGGCGAGCATGTCGTCGCGCATTCCACGGACGAGCACACCCCGTGTTCCCCGAAATCGACGCGCACGTCCAACTAGTTGAACATGTGAGGTTCGTCGGGCGGGCGGGGCGGGTGGAGCGCGGCCATCGCGGCTGCGATCGCGGCATCCTCGCGCTTCTCGTCCTCGTCCCACTTCGTCATGCGCTTCGAGTTGTGCCGCTTCTTGCGGATCCACGCGATGACGAGCAGCAGCGCGCACAAGATCCACAGCGCCAATCCGAACAGGCCGATCGGCGCGAGCATGTAACGGCTCGTCAGATCCTCGCGCCACTCCTCGAACAGCTCGTGCAGCGGGCGGCCGAACGCCGTCTTCGCCGCGGCGTTCATGTCGCCGGTCTGTCCGACGATGGTCAAGAAGCGGCGGAACGGCCAGCGATCACCATCGTCGTTCTTGTCCTCGTAGCGTCCGCGCCGCGACAGGTAGCCGACGAAGTCGTAGCTCTGCGCGTACGCGCGATGCGCGGGGAGCTCCTCGGCGGGGAACGAGCGATCGAGATCCTCGATCGGAACGATGCCGCCGAACCACGCCATGCCGGCGAGCGTCTCCATTCGATCCCACGACCACTCGCCCGCGTGCTGATACGCGAAGCCTTCGTGCAACCAGTGCGGAGCCTTGTCGCCAAGGGCAACGCCGAGCGCGATGTGCCCGAGCTCGTGCTTCAGCGTGGACTCCGCGTCGACGATGGTGGCGCCGCGGCGCAGCGCGATCGAGATGACACCGAGGTCGGGGTAGGCGACACCGACGGCCCACGCCGGCGCACCGCGACCCGCCGGCGCGACGCCGGCGAGGTCCGCGGCATCGCGCACCAGGCGCACCTCGATGTGATTCGGGACCGGCAGGTCGACGAGATCCGCGCGGATCTTCGTGAGCGCATCCTCGGCGCTGTCCGCGAGCGCGCGCGCTTGCGGTTCGAGACCGTCCTCGGCGAGCACGCTGACGCGGCCGTCGTGCGCCATCGGATGCAACCGCGGTGCGGCGATCACCGGCGATACGAGCGCGAGGATCAACGCGAGGACGAGCAGCCATCGCTTCATGGGAGGTGGAGCTCCACGCGCTGCGTCGTGCCCGCGGTCTCGGCGAAGTAGAGCAGGGAGCCACCGGCGACGATCGCGCCCGCGAGGGTCGCGTAGACCCACCACTTCGTCGGCTCGTCGACGCGCTCGCGCTTCTCGCGCAACAGCGGCGAGCTCTGCTCGGTCAGGAGTGTGTCGGGATCCGGTGCGCGATCGTTCCACACGCCGATCCGATCGGCGATCAGCGCGACGATCCGCGGAGCGTCCGAGATGGTGCCGGCGCCGTCGTCGTTGCCGAGCCGATGCGGTTCGCCCGCGCGTCCCGCGCGTCCCCACGCTTCGATCGCATCACCGCGCCGCACGATCGCGACGCGCGCCTTCGCCAGCGTCAGCACCGCGCCGATCTCCGACGCCGCGGGCATCACACCGCCCCAGCTCGCGACCTTCTTCGCGATCGCGCCATACGTGCCGCGCAGAGACGGCGTGGGGATCGCGAGCGTGGTCTGTGTCTTCACGGCGGTGCCCATCGCGAAGCCGCGTCGCTCGCCGCTCGCCGCGGCGATCACGTGCTCGCCTGCGGGCAGCACCGTGTCGAGCGGTGACACACCCGCGCGCTCGTGATCGATCCAGATCACCGCGCCCGGAGCATCCGACGTGATCCGGATCGGAAACGCGTCGCGATCGAGCAGCGCGTCGACCTCCGGATACTTCGTCCACACATCGGCCGGCGCGTCGGGCGCGACACTCGCACCGCCGAGCGTCCGTAGCCGCGTCACCGCCGTGCGAGCGAGCGCCGCATTACCGCCGCGATCCGCGCACAGCAGCACGTACGTCCACGCGTGCGGCAACTCCGGCACGGGCATCCCGGCCGCTTGGCGCGCCGCTGCGATGCCGATCGCCGTGTTGCTCGCGGTCATGGTCTGCGCGCAATCGAGCTGGCCGAACGCGCGCTGCGCTTCTGCCATCGCGGCCGCGAGGCGCGCGGCATCCGGCGTGAGGTCTTCGCCCGCGAGCGCGTCATCGACGCCATCGCCGATCAGCGGCGCGAGCCCACCGGTCACGATCGCCGCGTGGATCGCTCGGCGCGCGAGTCCGCCGTCCGTGGGACCCACGTCGATGACCGCGATGCGATCCTGCTTCGGCGCCGCCGTCGCGACACCGCCGACGACGACGAGCGCGAGCGCGCTCAGCCGCCGAGCTGCTTGAAGTACTCGTTCAAGGCCCATACGTCACGCGCACGCAGCCCGTCGAACTGAATACCGACGCTCTTGTCGTCCGACCAGCGCACCGTCGCGCCGATGTCGATCGCTTCCTCGATCGTGGGAATCTTGAAGTTGATGTGGCAGCGCTCGCCCATCGCGTGGCGCTTCGTCGCCGCGAGCAAGGCTCCACCGAGCGACAGGTTCACGATCGTGCAGTCGGCGGGTGCGCCGGACGTGGAGAACTTCCCCGCGATCGAGACTGCGTGACGGATCGCTGTGCGACGATTGTCGGCCATTGCTGCGAGCCATCATAACTCGGAAATGATGGCTCTTAATCGGCGCCGCGCACCTAGCTGATCGGCTGACAACTGATGTGGCCGTCGACAGAAATCGACGGCCACCGACATCAATTCAGCTTGATGTCGATGTACGCCTTCTTGCGTAGCTCCTCGAGCCACGTGGCGGTCTGCTTGTCCATCTCCTTGCGGCGGAGCTCGCGGGAGATCTGTTCCTTCATCTGGTCGAACGGCTTGAGGTTCGATGTCTGCACGTCCGTGGCGAGGAACACGTGCAGGCCCTGCGGTCCGGTCACGGGACCGCGAACGTCGGACTTCTGCATGGCGAACACGATCGGCTCCCACTCCGGGTTGGCCAAGCTCTGGCGCTGAAACCAGCCCAGCTCTCCACCAGTTGCCTTCGTGCTCACGTCCTCCGACACCTCGCCCGCCACCTTCGCGAAGTCCTCACCGCGTGCCACGCGCTCCATCGCCTGTGCGGCCTTGGCCTTCGCTTCGGCGACCTGCTGCTCGGTCGCCTTCTCCGGGAGCTTGAACAGGATGTGCGACAGCTTGACAGCACTCACGCTCTGCGACCGGCGTTGCATCTCGTCGTACTTCGCGCGGATGTCTTCGTCCGTGACCGACACCTTCGGCGCGACGAGCTGATTGACCGCGCGCAAGCGCAGCAATTGGCGGCGCAGATCGGTCTTGTAATTCGACAGCGTGTAGCCCTGCGCGGCGAGTGCCTGCGCGAGCGTCGCGTCGTCGAGGTTATTCGTGCTCTTGATCTCGTCGAGCGCGGCCTGGACTTCGGCGGACTCGACCTCGATCTTCGCCGTCTCGGCGGCCTGCACGATCAGCTCTTCGTTGACCATCTCGTCGAGCACGCTCGAGCGCAGCTTCTCGATGCGGCGCTCGCGCTCCTTGGGATCGGCGATCTGCTGTGCCTCGCCGATCACCGGCACCATGCGCGCATCGAGCTCGCTGCGCAGGATGATCGCGTCGTTGATCACCGCGACCACGCGCTCGAAGATGATCCGCTTGCCCGCGTTGCGCGACTCGACCTTGTCGCTCTTGCCGTCTTTTTCGGGCGCCTTTTCGGCGGGTGCCTTGTCGCCCTTCGGCGACTCGCCTGGCAGTGGCTCGCCCTTCTGCGCGAACGCGACCGTCGCGTGGACGAGGAACAGGACGAGCAGGGCCTTACGCATCATTACTTGGACTCGCTTCCGGGCAACCCGGTTGCCTCCGGCGCCATCGGCGGCGGCGGAGAAATACCCGGTGGATTCGCGGGTGGAGGCTGGAGGTCGTGGCCGTGACCATCGTCGACGGCGGTCGAGGTGTCGATCCGCACGCGCGCGAGGTTGGCCTCGTTGATCTCGATCTTCGAGGAGGCCTTGAGGCCATCGACGAAGTCCTTCTGCGCTTTGAGGCGCGAGTCGCGGAAGAGCTTGTTCCGGATCGCGGGCTTCGCGTCGTCGAACGACTTGGTCATCGACTTGCGGCGGCCCGTCTGCTTGAGCACGTAGTACGTGCCGTTGCCGGCATCCACGGTCTGCGAGACATCGCCCGTGTTGACCAAGCCGAACGCGGCGCGCACCACCGGGGCGGGCACGTCTTTGGTCTGCGCGTCGAAGTAGCGCAGGTCACCGCCGCGCAGCTTCGTGTCTTCATCGGCGCTGTACTTCATCACGAGGTCGCGGAAGCCCTTGTTGGTCTTGCCCGCATCACCGCGCGCTTCGATCGCCACGCGATCCGACTGCGCCTTGTTCTTGAGGATGATCGCCGACACCCGAACCTCCTCGGGCTTCACGTACTCGACGAGGTTCGCGTCGTAATACGCTTTCATGTCCGCCTCGGGCACCGAGTCCGCGGTGACCTTCGCGTCGAACTCGTCGCGCATCAGCTTCTGGATCATCACCTGCTTCATCGTGCGAACGACTTCGGGATCCTTGTCGAGCCCGCGCTTGTACGCTTCCTTGGCGAGCACCTCGAAGCGAATCAGCGAGTCGAGGAACTCCTTCTTCTGCTCGAGCGAGGTGTAGCGCGCGCGAATGTACGGGCTCTGCCGATTGATGCGCTCCTGGAACTCACCGAGCGTGATCGTGACGTTGTCGATCTTCGCGAGCGGCTGTCCGAGCTCTTCGGTGCTCTGAGGCGGCACCGCGCCTTTGCCGCGCGTGGGCAGGCCGGGCTTGGACGGTTCGTTCTGTGTCTCGCTCTGCTTCTTCTGACAGGCAGAAAACAGCAGGACGGCGGGGACCAGAAAGCGAATCATCACAACGAGTTCACGTAGCACGAGCCAGGGCGTCCAACAAGGCTCTCCTCGCGCCGGCAGGGCCTCCCGGGGCGGGCGGTGTGATCGACCAACGGTGGTCCGGCAACCGCTTCCAGCCCGCCCACGACAGCTGCTTCACGAGGTCTGTATCCGGCATCACCGCGACCGCGACGCGCGTCGACGAGATCTCGAGCGCGAGCACGCCCGCCTTGCGCGCGATCGCCTTCACGCCCATCAGCTCCCCGAGGAGGACCACGTCGCCGGGCACGGGCCCATAGCGGTCGGCGATCTCGGCCATCACGTCGCGCAGCTCGTCGTCGGAGTCGACCGCCGACAGCTTCTTGTACAGCTCGAGGCGCTGGCCCGGGTCAGGGACGTAGTCATCGGGGATGAACCCGGGCGTCTCGATCTGGAGCTCCGGATCGATCTCGCTGTGGATCGGCTTGCCGCCGACCTCGGCCACCGCCGCGTCGAGCATCTTCACGTACTGATCGAAGCCCACCGCCGCGATCGAGCCGGACTGCTTCGCGCCGAGCAGCTCGCCACCGCCGCGGATCTCGAGATCCTGCGACGCGATCTGGAACCCGGCGCCGAGCTCCGTGAATCGCTGCAGCGTCTCGAGCCGGCGGCGCGCTTCATCGGTGATGTGCTCGGGCTCGGGCACGAGCAGATAGCAGTACGCGCGATCCTTGCTGCGTCCGATCCGTCCGCGCAGCTGATAGAGCTGCGCGAGGCCGAACGCGTCCGCGCGCGCGACGAACATCGTGTTCGCGCGCGGGATGTCGAGTCCGCTCTCGACGATCGTCGTGGCGACGAGCACGTCGAGCTCGCCGCTGACGAACTGGACCATCACCTTCTCGAGCTGATCCGCGGTCAGCGATCCGTGCCCGATGCCGATCCGCGCCGATGGCACGAGGCCCTGCACGTAGTCCGCCCACTCCTGGATCGTCCGATCGTCGTCGCGCGGCGTCGTCTTGCGTTGCGGGCGGTCGTCGTTGGGCAACCGATGATCGGGCGCTTTGCCGACGCCCATCGTCCCGATCGTCGGCGTGATGAAGAACACCTGACCGCCGCGACCGAGCTCGCGCTCGATCGCCTCTTTGATCGTCGCATCCTCGACGCGCGACACGAACGTGCGCACCGCGCGTCGATCCGCCGGCGGTGTCGCGATGATCGATAGATCGCGCAGGTTCGCCATCGCGAGGTGCAGCGTGCGCGGAATCGGCGTCGCGGTCAGCGTGAGCACGTCGACCTGTGTCTTCGTCTTCTTGATCTTCTCTTTGTGCGCGACGCCGAACCGTTGTTCCTCGTCGATCACGAGCAGCCCCAGATCCTTGAACCGCACATCGGCCGAAAGCGCGCGATGCGTGCCGACGACGACGTCGAGCTTGCCTTCGCTGAGCTTGTTCACCGTCGCGATCTGCTCGGCCTTCGTCTGGAACCGCGACAGCTTGCCCAGGTTCACGCCGAACGGGCCGAACCGCTCGACCATCGTGCGGTAGTGCTGCTCGACGAGCACCGTCGTCGGCGCCAACACGCACGCCTGCTTGCCGCCCTGCACGGCGCGGAAGATCGCGCGCAACGCGACCTCGGTCTTACCGTAGCCGACGTCGCCGCAGACCAAGCGATCCATCGCGCGTGGCGCCTCCATGTCGCCCAGCACCGCCTCGATCGCGGCGAGCTGATCGGGCGTCTCGTCGAACGGGAACGTCGCTTCGAGCTCGCGATACGAGTCGTCCGCCGGTGGGAACCGATGGCCCGGCAAGCTCGCTCGCTGCGCGTACAGCTGCAAGAGCTCCTCGGCGAGCGCGCGGATGTGGCGCTTGACCTTGCTGGTCGTCGCCTCCCACGTGACGCCGCCGAGCTTGTCGAGCCGCGGCGCGTGTCCCTCGGCGCCGACGTAGCGCTGCACTTCGCCGAGTCGATAGACCGGCAGGTACAACGTGCCGCCGTCGTACTCGAGCTTGAGCGCATCGATCTGCGTGAGCGGCGGCGCGGTCGCTCCGATCGCGGACGTCTGCAGAATGGACACCGTCCCGACCGCGAGCTTCTCGAGCCCGAGGTACTTGCCGACGCCGTGCTTCTGGTGAACGAGGTAGTCGCCTGCGGCGAGCTGGCTGAAGTCACCGACGCTGCCGAGTAGCGCGTCCTTCGCCTTCTTGCGCTGGCTGCGCGCGTGATGCGTGCGCTGGCCGAAGATGTCCTGCGTGGTGACGAGCGCGATGCGATCGCGCTGCGACGCGAAGCTGCCGATCGGCGTGCCGCTGACGAGCTCGATCCCGTCGAGGACATGCCGCGCCGCGAGCACGCCCTGCAAGCGCTCGAGCCGGCTCGGCGAGTCGCACGCGATCACGACGCGCAGCCCATCGCGCTTCCACGCGTTGATCGCGATGACGAGCGGCGCGACGTGCTCGACATCGCCGAACGTGCGCGCGTGATCGAGCTGCTGCTTGAGGACGCGCAGATCGTCGATCGCGACGCGCACGCGCGTGCCCGGCGCATCGACGAGCTCGAGGCTCGGCAGCGAGATGGTGCGCCGTGATCTGGCGCGCGCGGTTCCACGGGCATCGGTCGCCCTCGCGCTTCCGCGGGCATCGGTCGCGCTCGCGCTGTCGCGGGCATCGGTCGCGCTCGCGCTGTCGCGGGCATGGGGCGTGCTCGCGCTTCCGCCAGCATCGGTCGTGCTCGCGAGCCCGAGCGCTTCGTCGGCGTCGACGAAGTGCGCGCTCGGCGGGTACGTCAGCGTGCGCTCCTTGTCGCCCGCGTGGCTCGCGCGATCGCCGTGCCGCGCCTCCGCGTCGGTCCACACGTCCGCGATCGCGCGCCGGCACGCGTCGGGATCCACGATGATCCAGCGCGCGTCTGCCGGCACGAACTCGGCCGGCGCGACCATCTCGTCGTGGAATGCGGGCGTGAGCCCTTCGATCCCCACGAACACCTCGTTCGCCGCGAGCTGCTCGACGAGCTTGCGCGTCGCCTTGCTCGGATACGCGATCTCGTCCGCGTGCTCGCGAATGCGCGCCTTCGTGTCGCGCGTGCCGGTGTTGATCGTCTCGCGCACGGGGTGCAGCTCGATGCGATCGATCGCGCGCAGCGTTCGCTGCGACTCGGGATCGAACGTGCGGATCGTCTCGACCTCGTCGCCGAACAGCTCGATGCGCACGGGGTACTTCGCGAGCGGCGCGTAGATATCGATCACCTCGCCGCGCACGGCGAACGTGCCCGCTTCGTCGACGAGCGGCGTGCGTGTCCAGCCACCCGCGACGAGCAGCGCGGTGACCGCGTCGCGATCGATCGTGTCGCCCTTGCGAATCGTGGTGCCGCGCGAGGCGAGCTCTGCGGGCGCCATCGTCTTGCGCATCAGCGCTTCGGCCGAGGTCACGACGATGCGCGGGCGCAGCGCGGGCGTGGCCAGGCGATACAGCGTCGCGAGTCTCTCGACGATCGACGTGCGATCGGGCGCGAGGTCGGCGTACGGCGAGACATCGATCGCGGGCAGCGGCGTGATCGGATCGAGCTCTTCGGGTGTGGGGACCGCCGGCTCGCCGCTCGCCACCCCGACGGCACCGGACGCCGTGCTGCCTGCCATCGTGGACGAGCGATCGAGGCCGAACCAGAACCGCACGTCGTCTTCGAGGCGGCGCGCGAGCTGCTCGTCGGGCGCGACGAGGACCACGAGCTCGTCGCGCGCGATCTGCGCCGCGAGCCACGCGGCCCAGCCCGACGTGGATCCATAGAGGATCACGGTCGGGTCAGCGAGCGCTGTGGCGAGGTCGGCCCACACGGGTGGGGCACCCTAGCAGACGATCGCGGAACGCGACCGCGAGGGCGGTGAAGCGCGCGCGAATAGATGACACACGCACGACGCGCGCGTGGGTGGAACGGCGTGTCGTGACGATCGGTCGGCGCGATCGCGGACTACTTCGCCGAGCCCGAGCCGGCCGGCAGCGCCTCTGCCGTCGGAAGCTTGAGCAGCTCGTTGACCTGCGCCTGCGCCGCGTCGATCGCTTGCTTCGTCGCTTCGTCGTACAGGTTCACGAGCGCGGTCTCGATCGCGGTCGACACCTCGTTGAACAGCTGCACCGGGCGATCCTTGAGGCTCGCGAGGTACGTCTTGCCCGCGGCGAACGCGACCTTCGCGCTATCGCACTGCTTCTTCGCCGCTTCGCTGCCGCCGCTGATCTTGAGGCCGCCGCAGCCGACCTCCATGAGGCCCTCGACCTGATCGAGCTTCGCCATCAACGGCTGGAGCGCGTTCGCGATCACGTCGCCGGTCTGCTGGGCGAGCGGCTCGAGGGCGGCGCGCACGTCGGCGCTGACCTTCGCGCGGACGTCGGCGAGCTTCGCGCCCGTGCCGCTCTCCTTCATCCACTTGTCGAGCTCCGCGGCGAGGTTGCCGAGGCGGGCTTCGGCTTGATCGAGGCCGGCGCGGAACGTGCGCAGCGTCTTGACCGCGTTGTCCATCTCGCCGACGAGCGTGTCGACGGTCTTCAGCTGATCGAACTTACCGACGAGGCCCTTCCACTCCTCGAGCTGGCGAAACTGATTCGCGATCTCGACGGGCGTGGCGATGGCATCGACCTTGTCGAGCAACAGGCCGAGCTCGTCGAGGCGCGACTGCTGCGCTTTGACGGCATCGATCTGCGCGGTCGTGATCTCGACCTTCTCGACCGGCGGCTCGACGGTCTTCTCCGCCGCGCCCGAGTCCTTCTTGTTCCCGCAACCGATCGCACCCGAGACGAGAGCCACCACGACAAGGAGCTTGCGCATTGGTGACGCAACCTAATGCGCTCGACCACCCGGTGCAACTGCTAGGTCCAGTTGCAGCCATCCTGGGCGCTCTGCACGACCTCGACGGTGGTGCACGACGTCGGCGCGAACGAATCGAATCCCGACCCCGAGGGCACGCACACGCCGCACGAATACCCGTCGGGGAACGCGCCGAGCCACGGGACACCGGTCGCGCCCGTCGCCTTGTAGATGATCGCGTGATTCACGCTGTACGCGGCACCCATGATCGCGGTCTCGGTGATCACGCCGTCGGGAGGCTGCGTGCCGGAGGTCGCGATGACGACGAGACCGACCGCGAGCCCGTACGAGTTGATCGCCTCCGGCGGAGGCACGGTGTCGAGCGTGACCATGAACGTCGTGTTCGTGTGCGTGCCTTCGCCGAACTTGTAGATGTAGTCCGGCGAGCCCGAGCTGACGACCCACGCGACAAAGGTCGCGCCGTTCGCGGTGCCCGTGCCCGTGATCGGACCGGACACGTCGAGCATCGTGGCGGCGTTGCCGTTGCCGTCGGGGCGCGCGTCGATCGCGGCACCATCGCTGCCGCTGCCGCTGCCGGGGCCGTCGATCGTCATCGATCCACCATCGTCGCCACATCCCGCGAGGAGCGCGCACGCGAGCGCGAACTGTCTGACCTGCATGACCCGAGGCTACCGTGCTACCACCAGCGCTTGCGACGGTTTCTGGCGATCGCCGCGGTCGTCCGCGCCGCCGATCGAGCTCGTGCGCGCGATCGAAGCGCTGCTGCGCTGAGCCGACCGGTTCGCGCCGTCGAAATCGCCCTCCTCGGCGGCGATCCCGTTCGCGCTACTGGTTCGTCGCGGGCCGGATCAGGCGTAGTTTCGTCCCCGTCGATGGTCCCGTCCCGGTTTGCAACCACGCGCCGGACGCCTTCTGTCCGCGAGCCGAGCTCGCCGCCCACACGTCGAGCGATGCGGCCATCCACGCGGGCGCGCCGAGCACCATGATCAGCGAGGGACCCTTGCGCTCGATCCACGAGATCGTGCCGTCGACGCCGAGCCAGCGCGTGCGATCGTAAGCGTGCTCGATCGTCGCGCCGGCGATCGCGTTGTCGAACGCTCGCTCCGCGGCTTCCGCGGCCTCGATCGCGTCGGGCTCGCTGTCCCATTCGAACCGCGCGATGCCGATGCCGCGCTCCGGACGCACGTCGTTCGGGCGCATCAGCGAGAGCACGCGATCACCGCCCCAGCCTTCGCCGGCGATCGATGCCTGCGCGCTGTCGACACCGTGCGTGCGCAGGAACAGCGTGAAGCCGAGCTCGCCCCACACCGTCGCTTGCCCGATCTGCCACGCAGCGAGCGGGGCAGGGGGCGCGATGTCGACGGCGATCGGATCGTCGCCCGCTTGATAGCGCTCGGGATGCAGCACCTGCTCCGTCGATTTCGGCGGCTTCGCGAACGCGGCGTCGACGGCGCTCCACGGTTGTCGCCGGCGTAGCGCGGCCACGAACGACAGCCCCGCTTGATACGGGAACATCATCGCTTCGCGCACCGCGAGCGGCGCGAGGTCCAAGCTGTCGCCTTTGCCCGGCACCGACATGCTCTTCTCGAGAGCGGTGGTCACATCGGGATCCGACCACGGCGCGATCGAGCCGCGGCGCTGCAGCATGAGCTCGACCATCGTCGCGAGTGCATCGCCCTCGACGAGTGCACGCCGCGCGCGCTTCGCATCGCCCTCCGTCTCGGGGACGTCCTCGAACTTCTTCAGATCGAACCTCTGGTCCTGCAGCGCGTGCTCGATCTCGTGTGCGAGGACGAGCTCGGCCGCCTTCACGTCGGTGACGGACTGCAGCACCATCGTCAGCCGCTTCGTGTCTGGATCGTAGTAGCCGAGGATCTGATCGCCGCGCAGGGCCAGCACGAGCTGTGCGTAGTCGGTATTCGGCGCGACGAGGCCCCATCGCGAGTACCCGAAGTCCTCGGCCGCGGTGATCCGCTGCGCTTTCGGCTCGTTCGCGAGGCGGGCGAGACGATCACCGAGGGCGCTCGGCGTCACCACCTCCTTCTGTACGGGCTTCCTCACTCTGAGCCCGCGCAGCGTCGCGACTTCCTTTGCGAGCGCGTCGATCTTGCCGAGCAGGTCGTGGATGCCATCCGCGGGCGCCGGGCCGCTGTCCGTCGCAGGCAGCGCGAACGCGGTCGCTACCAGCGCTGCGAGCGCCGCGAACGCGAGTGCCGTGATCCGACCCACGACACCGAGGGTAGCGCGGGTGGTGACGGTGGGGATCCGTTGGCACGCTTGGTCCCGTGAAAACCGTCGGGTGTGGGATCGCGCTGTCGGCGCTTTTGATCGGTGGTGGTGACCACATCGATGGCAAGCCCGCGCCGTGCGAGGACCGAAGTGGCCACGCGTGCACGTGGGCGGGCAAGAGCGGCGTTTCGTCACCGCCGCTCTCCCACAGGATGACGCGATCGATGGTGTCGAGACGAATCACGATCGGATAGCAGAGGCGTTCGTCCATGGATCACTTGTGCGAGAACACCACGCGACTCCACAGCCACCGCTCGCTGTCGGTGCGCATGAAGCCGAAGCCGACGTGCGCGGTGCCTTGGTCGAACACCGAGTAGTCCATGAGCTGGAACACGACGTGGTCTTCGAGATCGATGCGATTGCGGCCGTAGCACGCGCGCAGGTGATCCTCGGCGTCGCGCTTGCGCTCGCGGAGGACGAAGTCGCGGAGCGCGGGCGCGACGAGTGATCCGTTCGCGTCCTCGGTGAGCGAGACGAGCGAGATGAAGCCTTCATGGACGGGCTGCGCGGACTCGGTTTCGGCGAGCTGCATCGGACGATCGAGGCGCAGCGCGGTGAGGGCGCGCTCGAGGTTCGCGGTGGACCCATCGAACAGCACGAAGTCTTCGAGCGACGAGTAGCGCGATGGATGGATGCCGAGGGCGGCTTGTACATCGAGCCACGGGTGCGGCTCGACGGAGACCCGCTGCAGGAAGTGACCGAACGGCGAGGTCGCCTCGAAGATCATCCACGGCGATTGAACCCCTCGCGGGAGCGACGGTCAACCGAGCGCGGCGAATGCGGACGCGAGCTCGGCATCGCTGCGCGGGCGGACCACGCGCGCGACTTCGCGGCCGTCACGGAGCAGGACGAGCGTGGGCCACAGCTTCACGCCGAAAGTGCGCCCGAGGCGCTTGCCCTTGCCGTCTTCGACGGAGATGTGGCGCACGGCGGGGTGAGCGCCGAGCGCGCGATCGATCAGCGAACGTGCGCCCTGGCAGAAGCCGCACCAGTCGGTGCCGAACTCGAGGGCGACGAGGCCGGGCATCGCGTCGATGTCATCGCGCGTCGGATCCATTCCCGAGGCTACTGCTTGCGAACGCCGACGCACACGCTGTTCTGGCACGCGGCGGTGAAGCTCGCAGCGGGCTCGCCGGGCTTGCACAACAGCGTCTTGCAGCGATCCATGTTGCAGCGGACCGCCTGGCACTGCTGCTGGGCGGCGGCGGCTGCTTTCGTCGAGTGGGCGGTCGGTGCGCCTTGCTCGCAGCCCGGGCACGCGCAGCATCCGGCGAAGTTCGTGATCACGCAGTCCGCGTCCGCGGTGCATGCATCGGTGGAGGTCAGCTCGGGCGTCGGCGCGGGCGCGGGCGTCGGTGTCGGCGTCGGATCCGGTGTGGGCGTCGGCGTCGGTTCCGGCGTGGGCGTCGGTGCCGGCGCGGGCGCGGGGTTCGGACAGGCCGCGAGGAGAACGAGCAGCGGAGCGAAGCGAAGCATGCGCCGAGCTTACAGCGTGAGGTGCAAGAACTGGTTGAACTCGCTCGCCACGTAGTCGCCGAAAGCGTCACCGTTCGTGAACCCCGCGCGGCGATACAGCGCGAGCGCGGGCTCGAACGCATCGCCGGAGCCGGTCTCGAGGCTGAGGCGTCGATAGCCGCGCGAGCGCGCGGTGTCGAGGATGTGCGCGAGGAGCGCGGCGGCCACGCCTTTGCGCAGGTGATCGGGATGCGTGCGCATCGATTTGATCTCGCCGGTGTCGGCGGTCAGCTGCTTCAGCGCGCCGAAGCCGAGGAGCGTGTCGCCATCGAACGCGCCCCAGAAGCTGACGTCGGGTCGCGCGAGACCGGACGTGTCGAGCGCGTAGACCGAGCCGGGCGGCGAGCTCGCGTGCATGCCCTCGAGGTGGATGCGCAGCAGCGCGAGGACCGCGGGCTCGTCGACGGAGATCGCGCGGATCATGCGAGCAGGTAGTGCTCGAGCGTGATCAGACGCTCGACGTCGTGGACATCGCCGGACTGTAGCGGCACTTCGACGAGCGTCTCGTTCGGGCCCGCGGCGCTGTGCATCTTCGCGATCTGGCCGCGATCGGCGGCGGCGAGTGTCTCGAGATCGGTGTGTGCCGCGAGGAGCGCTTGCGCAGACATCGTGCGCGACGTGCCCGAGAGACCGAGCGACGCGACCTCGTGGTTCGCGGCGAGCGCGGCCTCGAGGATCGGCACGCTGACCTGTGCAGGGCGGGACGGGTGCACCTTGTTGACCACGAAGCCCACGCACGGCATGCCCGCCTGCACGAGTCGCTCGTGGAACGCGAGTGCTTCGCGCACCGCCATCGGCTCGGGCGATGCGACGAGCAAGAAGCCCACGCGCGGTTGGCGCAGGAGCGCGAACGTCTCTTCCGCGCGCTGGCGGAAGCCGCCGAGGATGTCGTTGAACTCGGTGAAGAACACGCCGAGGTCGTCGATGAACTTCGAGCCCACGAACTTCGCGAGCCGCTTGAGCACGAACGATCCGGTCTTGCCGACGAACGACCAGCGCGAGTTGCCTTCACCTTGCAGCTTGCGGAACCACTCGATCGCCGGCGAGTCGATCGCCTCGGACAGCTTGCGAGGCGCGTCGAGGAAGTCGAGCGCGTGTGCGGTCGGCGGCGTGTCGACGATGATGAGGTCGTACGCGCCCGAGCGATCGAAGTCGTGCAGCTTCGCCATCGCCGCGTATTCCTGCGCGCCGGCGAGCGAGCCCGAGATCTGCGCGTACACGGGATTGGTGAGGATGCGCTGCACCGCCGCCGGATCCTTCGCGTGGCGGGCGACGACCTCGTCGAACGCCTGCTTCTGATCGAGCATCATCGCGTGCAGCGAGCCGTTCTTCGATGGCGCGTGCGCCTGCACGAGCGCGGGATCCACCTCTTGCACCTGGTGCCCGAGCGATTCGAGTCCGAGCGAGTTCGCGAGGCGGCGCGCGGGATCGATCGTGAGGACGAGCGTCTTCTTGCCGCGGCGAGCGGCTGCGAGCGCGAGCGTTGCGGCGGTCGTGGTCTTGCCGACGCCGCCGGAACCGACGCACACCAAGATGCGTCGCTCCATCAACACATCGGCCAAGCGGACAGGCGACACGGTGTTCACCACGGATAGCACTCGATCGGCAGGGGAGGCAACGAACCGCGGCGGCATGGTACAAGGCGCGCACACGATGAAGCGCGATTTGATCGTCACGGACCGCGGTGATGGGCGCGAGCGCACTGTCACCGTCGAGGGCCCACGTCCCGACGGCACGTTCGCGGTCACCATCGATGGCGTCGAGCGCGTCGTCGACGCGAAAGCGATTCGCCCGGGAACCTGGTCGATCGTCCTCGATGGCGCGAGCTACGTCGTCGATCTCGACAAGCGCCGCACGGGCATCGCAGCCTCGGTCGGCGCGAGCGAAGCGCTGCTCGATGTTCAAGACGCACTCCACAAACGCTTGGCTCACGCGGCCACTCCGCGAGCCGCGGCGCGCGGCGAATCGCTGCGCGCACCGATCGCCGGCAAGGTGGTGAAGGTGCTGGTCGCCGTCGGCGATCAGGTCGCCGCGGGCTCCGCCGTGATCGTGCTCGAGGCGATGAAGATGGAGAACGAGTTGATCGCCGAGCGCGGCGGCACGGTCACGCAGGTCACCAAGCAAGCAGGGCAGGCCGTCGATACCGGCGAGCTGCTCGTCGAGCTCGCGTAGCTCGTCGGCCAAGACGAAACGGCGAGACGGCGCGCCTACGAACGAGCTCGTCGGCCTACGGAACGGCGCGCAACGGCGCCGGTGCCGAGCCCGGCAACCCGAGCGTTCGATCGCGCGGGATGTGATAGCGCGTCAGCACGCGCTGCGTCGCTTTCCGCACCTCGTCGCTGTCGAGCATGATGATGCCGCCGGACGTGGTCTCGATCTCGACGACCCCGCGCGCCGCGCTGAGCCGCGCGACGAAGTCCTCCATGTCGCGCGGGACATGACCGTCGATCTTCGCGACCGCCTCGTTGTAGAGATGGCCGTACCCGACGTTGATCTCGTCGGCGAGGATCTGCGTGAGGATCACGATCTCGTTCTGATCGGCCGTGCGGTACCCCAGGTAGTAGTAGTTCAAGAACTCCTTCGGAGCCTTGTTCCACCACTTGTCCCACGTGGTCAGGTAATCGCGCGTCAGCGTCTGGAACACGAGCCCGCCGTACACGAAGTACGCGGGCGGCTGATCGTACCGAGAGCGCGGCACGAGCGGCTGCCACTGGCGCAACTCGAGCTCGACCGTCATCGGCGCACCGTTGCGCTTGATCGCGAGCTCGATGCGATCGCCGATGTAGCGATGTCCGAGCACCACGTCGTATCGGGTGCGGTAGTGATCGATGTACTGCACCGTGCCGTTGTTCGCGATCGGCAAGCCATCGATCGCGGTGATCACGTCGCGCGGCTCGAGGTGCCCGTACGCCGATCCGTTGTAATCGACGTGCAGCACGACCACGCCGCGCTCCGTGGCCTCGAGCCCCAACTGCTTTCGCAAGAGCGGGTTCTCGAGGTTCTGCGTCGTGATACCGAGCGCCGGAATCTCCGGTCGCTTCCCGTGGGTCACGCCATCCAGAAACGCGCGGATGAGCGGCGGCGGCACCATCTCGCCGATGTTGTCGACGCCGGTCAGCTTCTGGAACGCGATGCCGACGACCTTGCCGTCGCCGAACACCGGACCGCCGGAGTTACCCGCGTTGATCGCCGCGTCGACCGTGACGGCCAACAGATGCCGTTGGCTGTGCGAATACCGCTGCACCTCGATGCGCGAGACCACGCCCTCGGTGATCGAGATCTCCTCGCCGCCGACCGGATAGCCGACCACGGCCACCTCGTCCCGCAACCGCGGCATCGGCCCCAGCTCGGCCGGCTCCACGTCGTCGAGGAACCCGGGCGGATCGACCACCTCCAAGAGGGCCAGATCGCAGTCGTGGCTCACGGCCCGCACCCTCGCGATCGCCTTGTCCGGATGGGACGGTTTTTGGACCTGCAAGAAGGTCGCATTGGCGATGACGTGCGCACCGGTCAGCAGGAGACCCGGCCCGATGACCACGGCCGACCCCGTCGAGTTCGAGGGGGTACGGGCCTGCCATGGTCCGTCGAAATCAGGGTCCTGGGAGGTCGCAAAGACGCGAATCACCTCGGGGTAGGCCACGGATCCAGCGTACCGTGAGACCTCCACCGGGCAAAGCCTCCGATCGCCCAGCATCCGTGTTTGGTGGTCCCTCTCACGCATCCCTCGCGGTACTTACAGACGTGCTCGCGCTCCAGGCGCTAACCCCCGAACGGCTCGCGGCCGAGGTGCCCGAGGTCACCCTCGCCGAGGCTCGCAAGCTCGTGGCGCAGGTGTTCCGCGGAGAGCCGATCCACGCGAGCTCGGTCGTACGCCGCAGTGCGGCAGACGCCGTCCGCTCCCGCGGGTCGGTGCCGACGCTCGACGTGGTCGCGGAGTCCGCGAGCGCGATCGATCCATTCGTGAAGTACCTGCTCGCCTCGCGCGAGCCGAGCAGCGATGCCTCGCGCCAGCCGAGCAGCGAAGCGCGCGAGCGCTTCGAAGCCGTCCGCATTCCGCTCGAGGTTCCGGGGCGGTTCACGGTGTGCGTGAGCTCGCAAGTGGGCTGCGCTCTCGCATGCGCCTTCTGCGCGACGGGACGCATGGGCCTCCGGCGCAATCTCGCGGCGTGGGAGATCGTGGAGCAGGTACGCATCGTTCGCGCGCGTCTCGCGAACCATCGCGTCGATCGCGGTGATGTGGCGCCGCGCGATGCACGTCCGCTCGCGGAGCGGCGCGACACGTCTCGACGCGATGCGGATCCGCGCGATGCGCGCATCGGCCGCGTGCACGGCGTCGTGTTCCAAGGCATGGGCGAGCCACTCGCGAACCTCGACAACGTGCTGCAAGCGATCGCGGTGATGACGGATCCGTGCGCCCTCGGCATCGATGCACGCGCGATCACCGTGTGCACCGCGGGGCTGCCGAGCGGCATCCGCCGATTGGCGCGCGAAGCACCGAACGTGCGCCTCGGCCTGAGCGTCTCGAGCGCGATCGCCGCGCATCGCAAGCGCGTGATGCCGATCGCCGACAAGCACGACTTCGACGACGTGATCGCTGCGTGCGAGGAGCACGCGCGCGTGACCGGCCACGCGCCGATGTGGGCCGTCACCCTGCTCGCCGGCGTGAACGACAGCGACGACGATGCGCGCGCCCTCGCGGAACGCGCCCTCGCGTTTCACGCGGCGACCGGGAAGCGCCCGCGTATCACGCTGCTCGACTACAACCCGATCGGGGACGAGGTCGTGCGCGACGCCGGCGACCCGAGCGACGTGCGCGACGCCGACGTGCGCGATGCTGGCGCGAGCGGCTCCGTCATGCGCGATGCGCGCGATGCCCCCGACGCGAGCGGGCTCGTGCGCGATCCGTTCACGCGCTCGTCGCGGCTCGGCGCCTTTCGCGACGTACTATCGGCGGCGGGCCTCGCCTCGCATCGCCGATATTCCGGCGGAAGCGATGTCGCCGCCGCGTGCGGCCAGCTCGCAGCGACCTCGTGATCGCGTCTGCTGGCCGCGATCGTTGGCTGGCCACGACGTCGTGATCGCGTCGGCTGGTTGCGATCGTTGGCTGGCCGCGGCGTCGTGATCGCGTCGGCTGACCGCGATCGTTAGCGTTCGCCGCGCGAGTACGCGGCGATCGACTTGCGGATCACGTCGAGCGCGTGTGCGCTGTGGTACATCGAGCCGACGTCGACCTTGTCCGCTTTGCCCTCGAGCATCTTGTAGTCGCGGAAGAAGCGATCGAGCTCGCGCATCACGTGCGGCGGTAGCTGGGCGATGTCGTGATAGTGCGCCACTGCGGGATCGTCGATGCAAACGGCGACGATCTTGTCGTCACCACCGTGCTCGTCGACCATGCGCAGCCCGCCGATCGCGCGCGCACGCATCATCGTCAGCGGATGCACGGGCTCCTGCATGAGCACGAGGATGTCGAGCGGGTCGCCGTCGTCGGCGTGGGTCCGCGGGATGAACCCGTAGTTCGCCGGGTAGTGCACGGCGGAGTAGAGGACGCGATCGAGGCGGAGCAGGCCCGTCGGCTTGTCGACCTCGTACTTGAGGTGCGAGCCGCGCGGGATCTCGATGACCGCGGGGACGAACGTCGCGATGTCCTCGGGAAGCTCGATGTCGTGAACGGGATGCATCAGGCTTTCGCGCTCGGGCGTTCGCTCACGCGCTTGTGCCACGCGGCGAGGTTCGGGTGCTTCGCGGCGTCGATCCGGATCTGGCTCGGCTTGCCGAAATCGATCGCGCACATCGCCGTGATGTCGGCGACGGTGAAACGATCGCCCGCGAGATAGGGGCGCTTGGCCAGCTCGGAGTCGAACCACGTGAAGCGCTCGTCGAGGAGGTCACGCATGATCTGCGCGAAGTCCGGGGCTTGCCTGATGCGGCCCTCCCAGAACTTGTTCGTGTTGCGGAACACCTGCTGGATCGGCCAGAGCAGCTCGAGCTCGGCGTGGCGGTTCCACATCTCCACCTGCGCGCGCTCCCACGGGTCGGCACCGAACAGGTTTGGCTCGGGGTTCAGCTCTTCGATATAGCGACAGATCGCCATCGACTCGCGCAGGATGCGGCCGTCGGAGAGCTCGAGGACGGGGAGCAGCGACAGCGGGTTCTTCTGGCGGAACTCCGGGGTCATGTTGGCGGCGTTGGCGATCAACACCTCGATCGTGTCGTACGCCACACCCTTCTCGGCCAGGAACACCCGGACGCGTCGGGGATTCGGGGCGCGGGGGTCGTGGTAGAGCAGCATCCGCGCAATCTACACCAGTGATGGTCTACAATTATCGGGTATGCGGCTAGCGGGGCTCTGCTTGTGCATCGTCGTGTTCGCGTCTGCCTGTAAGAACAAGGGAGATGCGGATGCTGCGCCCGATCCGGCGGCGATCAAGGCGCAGCAGGAGCTGGTCGCTCGTCGCGACGCGCTGGTCGCTCAGCGCGACAAGCTGCAAGGCGAGTCGACGAAGCTGCAGGAAGAGATCGTCAAGGTCCAGGCGAGCGGCGGTGACATCACCGAGCTCGAGAAGAAGAAGAAGGACATCGACTCGCAGCTCGAGAACCAGAACACCACCCTCGACACGACCTCGAGCGAGCTCGACAAGATCTCGAGCAAGCTCGATGCCGCCGGTGGCGTCGCGGCGCGCGAAGCACGCGTGGCCGAGCGCGAAGCCCGCGTCGCGGATCGCGAGAAGGCCGCGATGGCGCAGATGCAGAAGCTGATGGAGCTCGAGTCCAAGAATGCGGAGAAGTGGAAGGAGAGCTGCAACACCGGCGGTGGCACCACCACGGTGATCCAGCAGATCCAGCCGCCCAAGAGCGGCAACTACAATCGCAAGGAAGTCGATTCGCTGATGGGCAAGGCGAAGGCGGGCATGAGCAAGAAGGGCCTCCTCCCGTCGGACCTCGGCGCGCAGGCATCGCTCGAAGGCGAGATCACGAAGGCGCTCCAGGAGTCCGACTGGACACGCGGCTACATCCTCGCGAGTCAGCTCGTGCAGACGATCGACGGCATCACCGTCAATCGGAACTTCATCAAGGCCAAGTACGATCGCCTGCAGAGCCGCGTGAAGGCGGCCAAGCCCGAGGCAGCGGTGAACACGCAGCTCGAAGCGGGCATGGGCGAGGTCATGCAGAAGTACGGCGACGGCGACTTCAGCGCCGCGAACCGCAAGATCAACCAGCTCTACGGCCTGCTGCGCTGACCCGCAGAGTCATCGTCTAGCAGCTCGCGCCGCCGACCTTGCGACACTCCCCATCGGGGAAGTCGTGGACGATCGTTCCGACGAGCACGCCGACGCCGACGGCGAGGAGCACCGCGGCGGGGCCGTACACGTACGGGCGGCGCCACCACGGCGGGTCGATGTAGATGATCTGGTCGGTGTTGACGGGCTTGCCCTGGATGTCGTGATCGATCCGCGCGTACTGCGTCATGTTCACGGACACGTCGACGGTGGCCGCGTACGGCACGTCGACGAAGCGCACGAAGTCGCGGTACTCGGGATGCGTCACGCGAACGGCCTGCGTGCCGACGGCGAAGCCGTACTCGCCTTTGGGCGAGAGCTGTGCCTTGGTTCCGTTCACGTAGACCGTGGCGCCTTTCACGTCGACGATGAAGCGAATGGTCCCGCGATAGCGATCGGGCTCGAGCAAGCGCACCGCGGCGCCGCCCGCACCGCCCGCCGGATCGGCCTTGCCGCCGATCTGCAGCGTGGTCGATCGCAGCTCCTTCGCGCTCGCGACATCGGTGGCGCCCAGATAGACGACCTTGGACTCGCCGAGGCCGCCGACTTCGCCGTCGATGACATAGGTGGCGCCGACGAGCTTGCCCAGCTCGGCGAGACACGCGGCCTCGCGGTCGCACGCTTTGAGCTGCGACTTCTTCGCCTTCGCGATCGCCTGCGCGACCTGCGCCGCCGTGATCACCTTCGTGTTCGGTAGCGCCGCGAAGGCAGCCTCCAGCTGCTGCGTGATCTTCTTCGACGACGCGGAGGTGTCCTCGGTGCCGAGCGTGGAGAGCGGCGCGATCGCGACCACGCGTGGCGCTTGGGCGTAGGCCACGCCGCCGACGAGGAGCGAGATGATCGCGAGCCTCAGCACGAGATCGGCTCTCCGGTGGCGCCGTCGATGCACTCGACCTTGCCGACGCTGCGACCGATCAACGCGCCGATCGCGACGATGCCGACGACCGCGGTGATGACGAACCACGTGCGCGTGTAGAACGGCTTGCGCTCGACGCGCTGGAACTTGCCGGTGCCGATGACGTCCTTCGACGCGATCAGGCGGACGTTGACCTGCGTGACCTTCTGGAAGTTCACGGTGATCTCGTCGTCGAACGGATCGTAGCCGGGGGCCTGCACGCGCAGCTTGTGCTTGCCGAGCGCGAGCTTCGTGACGAGGCCCTGCGCTGGAAGCGGTGTCTTGCCGAGCGGCTTGTCGTCGAGGCGGACCTCGGCGCCGACGATGTCGGTCTGCACCTGCAGCGATCCGTGGAGCTGCTTGGGCGCGAGCAGGCGGTAGGCCGCGACGCGCACGCCATCGATCAGCTCGTCGGGGCTGCCGCGCAGCGGGTCGCTCGAGATGCGTTCGATCTGCTTCGCGGACGCGACCTCCACCGCCTTGATGTTGAGTACGTAGCTGTCGCCCATCGCACCGACGGTGCCGGTGACCACGACATCCACGTTGAGCCGCTTGCCGATCGCGGCCAGGCACTTCTCTTCACCCGTGCAGTTCTGTTGATCCGCGGTGACCGCGCGCTCGATATCGCGGCGCGAGGGAAGGGGCACTTTGGAGAGACGCGCGAGCTCCATGCGGAACAGCGTCTCGAGTCGCGCGACGAGCTCTGCATCGATGCCGAGCGCGTCGAACCGCCAGACCGCGATCCTCATCTCGAGAGCGGCCTCGGGCTCGGTCCCCGGTGCGCCCGGAGCAGGCGCGGGCTGTGCGAGGGCGATCACGGGCGCGAGCACGACGAGCACGCTCAGGACGAGCGACACGAGCCTACGCACCACGTTGCGATCCTATCATGTGTTAGCGTGCGCCCATGTCTTGGTTGCATCGCCTCGCGTTGACCGGTGTGATCGCCGTCGTCGTCGCGGGTGGCTGCTCGTCTGTCAGCACGGTTCGCGTGCAGCCGGAGTCGGTGTACGTCGGACCGAACTTGCGCCCGATCGCGGTCGTCCATGCGCAAGTGAGCAGTGCCTACTTCCTGTTCATCCCGATCCCCGGCGGCGTCGACCTCGATCGCGTGGTGAATCGCATGTTGATCGCCGCTGCCAAAGCGATGGGTGCGGACAAGGTCGTCAACATCCAGGTCGACATGACGCCCGAGGGCGGCATCTGGACGTTGCGGAAGCTGTTCGGCTATCGCAGCGCGCAAGCGAGTGGAGTCGCGGTCGTCGTCGAGGACAAGGCAACCGCACCGGCGGCCGTCGCGCCCGCATCCAACCCACCGTGAGTCACGCGCTGTACGATCGTCGCCTGATCCTCGTCGTCGGCAAGGGCGGCGTCGGACGCTCGACTGTCGCCGCGGCGATCGCGGGGCAGCTCGCCGAACGCGGCAAGAAGGTCCTGCTGTTCGAGACGAACGCCAACGACCGATTCGGTAACTACTTCGATAAGCCGGCCGTCGGCAGCGACGTCGTGCAGCTCGCGCCGAACTTGTGGGGCGTCAACGCGACCCCCGCGAGCGCGCTCGCCGAGTACGGCCTGATGATCCTCAAGTTCCAGAGCATCTACGAGATGGTGTTCGAGAACCGCGTGACGAAGGCGTTCTTGCGCGCCATCCCGGGTCTCGATGACTACGCGTTGCTCGGCAAGGCGTGGTTCCACACGACGGAAGAGAAGCGCGGCAAGCCGGTCTACGACACCGTCGTATTCGACATGCCCGCGTCGGGTCACGCGTACTCGATGCTGCGCGTGCCGTGGGTGATCGTCGACACGGTTCCGGAGGGTCCACTCACCCGCGACGCGCGCACCGTGAAGCAGTTGATCACGGATGCGAAGCGAACCGCCGTGGTGCTCGTGACGCTCGCCGAAGAGATGCCGACCAACGAAGCGATCGAGCTCGAAGCCAAGCTCACCGCGCTCGGCATCGTTCCGCAGCAGCTGGTGGTGAACCAAGTGTTCCCCGATCACATCCCCGACGGTACGCCGGTGACGCGCGTGCTCGACACGCTCGCGAACGAAGCGCAGTTGTCGTCACCGCTCGCCGAGGTCACCGGACACGCGTTGCTCTCGCGCGAGCGTCGCTTGCTCAACGAGCAGTACCTCGCGGAGCTGGCGCGTCGCGCGAAGACCGCGATCCGCGAGCTGCCGTTGGTGTTCGTGAAAGAGCTCGGCGCGGCGCACATCAAGGCGCTCGGCGCGAAGCTGTTCTCCTGAGCGCAGCGCGATTACTCGCCAGCAGCGCGCATCGGAAACAGTGGCTCGCCGTGGATCTCGAGGCGATAGACGCTGTTCTCGGTCTCGACGTAGATCATCTTGCCGCCCGGCTCGCCGAGGACGCGCTTCACCGGCGTGGTGATCATGCGATGACCGTGCGGATCGCGGAAGATGACCATGCCGCGGCCGATGTACGGATACGAGATCAGATACCCCGTATAGAGGCGACCGCTTGCACCGGAAGGCCTCTCGGTTCCGAACTCACGAATCTTGCGGGCCGTGACGCTGACCATGGGGTCGCTTGATTAGTGTAAGAGATGCTCGTGTCGTCGTCACCCTAATCGTGGGTGAACGATGGGTAACGCACGAGCGAGCGAGGACTCCGTGAGCATCGAGAAGCTGTACGAACAGGTGCGCAACGCGTCACCGGCAACTGCGACCTCGGCACCACCGGTGGTCGAGCAGGTTGCCCCGGGGATTCGCGTGCTTGCGCTGCGTACGCCCACGCTCCCGCCGGCTGCACACACCAACGTCTACCTGGTCGGGCCAGATCAGGGCCCGGTGGTCGCGGTCGATCCCGGTAGTCCATATCCGGAGGAGCAAACGGCGCTCGATGCCGTGCTGGCCGATCTGCCGATCGCGGCGATCGCCCTCACGCATCATCACGGCGATCATATCGGTGGCGCGAACGCGCTCGCGATGCGGTGGGGCGTTCCGATCCTCGCGCATCGAGCGACGGCGCGGCGGCTCGACGGGATCGTCGATGTCACGCGCGAGCTCGCCGACGACGAGAGTGCCTACGGGATGACCGCGGTGTTCACGCCCGGCCACGCCGAGGGCCACTTGTGCTTCGACGTCACCGGCGCCGGCGCGACGATCGCCGGCGACATGGTCGCGGGGATCGGGACGATCTTGATCGATCCGAGCGAGGGCGACATGGCGCTCTACCTCGCGTCGCTCGAGAAGCTGCTCGCACGCCCGGCGGCGACACTCTTGCCGGCGCACGGTCCGCGGATCGTCGACGGACCCGCGAAGCTTCGCGAGTATCTCGCACACCGCCGGATGCGCGAGGACAAGGTCTTTGGCGCGCTCGCCGAGACGCCGCGCACGCTCGGCGAGCTCGTCGCGATCGCGTACGCGGATACGCCGCCGATGCTGTGGCCACTCGCGGAGCGGTCGCTGCGCGCGCACCTCGACAAACTGGTAGCCGAAAGTCGTGCATTCTTCGACGACGGGGCGAACGGCCAGCGGTGGTCGGTTCGGCTATAGTGCGACGGCTGTGGCTCTGACATTCGACACGTTGCCGGAGGTGGCACTGGCACGCGACCTCGTGCGTGGGTGGTGGGGACTCGACATCGGACTCTCCGACGCGAAGGGCGGTGGGGCGGACCGCGTCGCCACCACGCTGCGCGATCAGCTGCACGCGCTCGCGCCGCAGTTGCAGGCGACGGTGACGGAGTTCGCGGCGCAGCTCGGAAAAGGCCGGTTACGCGGTGCGCACGTCCTCCCCGGGCCCTCGGAGCTGTTCCTCGTCGCCGCGCCGGTGTTCGGAACGTCGTCCGTGTACGGCATGGTCTACACGAGCATCTTCCGCCGCGAGGGTGATGTCGCGCCGGGTGTCCTCGCCGCGATCGGCTGCACGCCCGAGGAGGCGCGCGCGATCGCCGAGTCGATTCCCTACGTCACCGAGGGCGACGTCGCGCGCGTGAAGGATCTCGTCGCGGGCGCCGCGGCCGCGGTCGAGCGCGCGCTGCCCGCGGATGTCATGCCGACGACGTTCATCCATCCGTTCGACGAGATCGTCGGTGATGCGCCCGCGGTGCGCGACGTGGTCAAGCTGCTCACCAAGGTCGTGAAGAGCGAGGCCACGGTGCTCGTTCACGGCGAGAGCGGCACGGGCAAAGAGCTGATCGCGCGCGCGATCCACTATCACGGCCCTCGCGCGAAGAAGCCGTTCGTCGTGCAGAACTGCTCCGCGTTCAACGACAACCTCCTCGAGAGCGCGCTGTTCGGTCACGTGCGCGGCGCGTTCACCGGCGCGGTGAAAGATCAGCCCGGACTGTTCCAGGTCGCCGACGGCGGCACGTTCTTCCTCGACGAGATCGGCGACATGTCGAGCGCGCTGCAGGTGAAGCTCCTGCGCGTGCTGCAAGAGGGCACGTTCATGCCGGTCGGCGGGACGAAGCCCGTGCGCGTCGACGTCCGCATCGTGGCGGCCTCGCACAAAGACCTCGCGAACATGGTCGCGCACAAGCAGTTCCGCGAGGACTTGTTCTATCGCGTCAACGTTCTCAAGATCACGGTGCCTCCACTGCGCGACCGCGTCGCGGACATTCCGCGCTTGGCGCAGCACTTCGTCGCGAAGCACTGGAAGGCGCACAAGCAGGACCGCCCTGCGCCGATGCTGTCGCAGAGCGCGCTCGCGCGGCTCGTCGCGTATCCGTGGCCCGGGAACATCCGCGAGCTCGAGAACGAGATCGAGCGCATGCTCGTGCTCGCGGGCGACGCGACGGAGCTGACCGGCTCGATGGTGTCCACGCGCGTGGCGGGCATGGTCGCCGCACCCGCCAAAGCGCTGCGCGATGCGCTGTCGACGGCGGAGGCCGAGGCGATGTCGCAAGCGGTCGGCCGTCACCTCGGCGATCGCGATGGCGCGGCCGCCGACCTCGGCATCAGCCGCGCCTACCTCGATGCACGGTGCGCTGCGCTCGGGTTGGAGACTGGAAAATGACGCGCGCTTGCCCGCTCTGCCGAAAGGACGCGGTCAAGGAGGGGAACAAGTTCTGGCCGCTCTGCAGCGAGCGGTGTCACTTGGTCGACCTCGGCAAGTGGCTCGGCGAAGAGTATCGAGTGAGCGGCGAGCCCGACGAGCAAGCAGCCGAAGCCGCGGCCGCGATCCCCGATCCGGATCCGCAATGAGCGAGCACCGAGTCGCGTCGCACCTCGGCGTGTCGACCACCGAGTACGACGTCCAGATCCGGCGCTGGATCCCGCACTACGAGGAGATGCTCGCCACCGTGGTCTCGCTGCTCGACGCGTCGATGCCGGCGTCGCCGGTCGTCGTCGATCTCGGCGCGGGCACGGGCGCGCTATCGGCCGCGATCCTCGCCGGCATTCCGCGGGCCCGCGCGATCCTCGTCGATATCGATCCCGCGATGCTCGAGGCCGCGCGCGAGCGCCTCGCGCAGTTCGCGGGGCGCTGCGAGTTTCGCCGGACGTCCTTCGCCGACGCGTTGCCCGCGTGCGATGCCATCGTCGCGTCGCTCGCGCTCCATCACGTATCGGAGCCGAGCGACAAGCGCGCGCTCTACACCGCGATCCACGGCGCGCTCCGTCCCGGCGGCGCACTCTTGATCGCGGACGCCACCGTCCATCCCGACGGCGCCGAGCACGCCGCGATCTACGCGCTGTGGGCCGCCCACATGGCAACGCACGGCATCGGCGCCGACGAGGCCACGTCGCTGTTCACCCAGTGGGCGAAGGAGGACACGTACCAGCCGCTCGCGCGCGAGCTCGTGCTCCTCGCCGACGCGGGCTTCGCGCGCCCGGATGCATTTTGGAAGCGCGGTCCGATGACGGTCTACGGCGGTTTCCGCCGCTAGCGCGTGCTAGCCTCCTCACAAATCGGTATGCAGCTCGAAGGAGATAGCTGGCTGACGACCGACGACTTCGGTGTCGTCGACGAGCTCGAGTCCGAGTCGATCGTCACGAGCTTTTACAAGGCCGGCCTCCCGCTGTGGCCCGAGAGCTCCGCGTACGTCATCCGCGAAAAAGACGGCTCCGAGCGCCGCATCAAGATCCCACTCCAGACGCGCAGCGTGGTCCTCGGCTACCTGCGCGCACCGCTGTGGATCCTCGGCTGCATCTTCGTGGTGCTCGCGCTCGTCGCGCCGCCGCGGTTCATCGAGCTGTTGTTCCCGGGCGTCTCGATCGCCGCGATGGCCTCGCTGCTCACGTTCGTCGCGGGCCGCCTCCCGGAGCGCGAGCTGTTGCGCCGTTCGCTCTTGCGCCGCGTCGTCGGTTTCGGCGCACCGCCCGAGCTGCTCACCGAAGAGCTGCGCGCCGAGGTGTGCGCGAACCTGATCGTGATGTGGTCCACGCGATCGTCGCGCCGCTGGTTCGATGCGATCGAAAAGGGCGACGCGAGCGAGATCCTGATCGCGCTCGCCGAGTACCACCTCGATGGCCCGCTCCTCGAGCAGGCCCGAGCGAACTTCGCGAACAAGCTCTGGAACTGAACGCGAGCAGTCAGCGCGTGCCGGCGAGCACGTCGTAGCCATAGCTCGTCGACGTTCCACCGCCGAGCTGTACGGACAGCTCGCGCCGGCGCGCATTCGCCTCGCCGACGCGCCACTCGTCCCGATATCCGGGGATCGCGAGATCCGTATGCATCACGTGCCGCCCGACCAACCATCGGCCGGTCGCCACCGCCAACACCGCCACGTTGTCCGTCGTCACGGTGAACCACGCATCGCTGCCCACCGGCAGTGCGTCCCACCGCGCCGTCGTGTCCGCGAGCTCGATACCCTCGAGGCGCGGCGGAAAGAACACGTCGGGCAGCGAGAACACCGGCATCTCGCGATGCGTGTACCGACTGTCCGCTCTCGCCAACGTCAGCGTCTGATCGTTCGGCGTCAGCAGCTCGTCCGGAAGCTCGCGCACGGTATCGCCCTCGAACTCGAGGGCGGACAACCCATTCGGTGTCAGCCACAACGTCTGCGTGGTCACGCTCTCGTCGCCCAACACGCCCGTGAACCGCATCCGAGTCTTCGCGAACATCGATCCGTTCGCGAGGTCGATCGGCTCCATCGCGACCGGCGCGTCCACGACCACGTCGCGCCGCACCACCACGCGATCGCCATCGTGCGCCACGAGATCATACGTGCCGCGCGGAAGCTCCATCGAGTACGTCCACGGCGCCGTCGTCGACGAGCGCGTGTCCCCGATCTGCACGCTGCCCGGCTGCTGCATCTGCCCGGTCACGGTCACTGTCGGCGCCGGGCCCGCGATCGACGTGCAGCCGATCGTGCGTGACAGCCCGTCCGCGGTCATCGAGAAGATGATCTGCGTCCACGTCCGCCCGGCGTCCTCGCAGACATAGATCAGCTCGTACGCGCCGCCGATATCGATCTCGAAGCGGCCCGTGCCATCGAACGGAATCTGCAACCACTCGTCGCCCTCGGCCCGGATCGCGGCCAACAGCGGTGGAGCGCCGAGGTCCGTCTGGATCAGCAGCGGAATCGGATCGAGCGTGTCGTCGTGCGAGCTCGAGTCCGAGGTGAAACACGCGCCGAGCAATGCGACTGCCGCTGTGATCGCTCGTTGCACGCGAACAGGATAGCAGTCCCGGACGATCCAGGTGCTCCCGACGTGGATCTGCGTGACGCACGCTCCTGGACTCGCGCGATGGTACGGGGACGTCGAGCAATGGCTCGCCGGCACGTCGAACATTTGATCCGCTCCTCGGTGAGCATTGCCGCCGGCAGCGCAGCCGTCCTGCCATCCGTGCGGGGTGTTGTCGAGCGAGGCCATGCGGTGGCCTTGCAGAGCACGCCGTGAATCGAGCACGAACCATCAGGCTCGCGCCGACGTAGCGAATGTCGGCGAGAGCAATCGTCGATGTGCGTTCTCGGCGAGCCCATGTCGACGAGCACTCTCGCGCCCGGTCTCGCGGGACAGTCGTCCTACCGTGGAGACCGACTGCGGCCGCCGACGAGCCATGTCGGCGATATGGATCGCATCGCCGATCTCCAACTCCTCGATCAGGACCATGACCTCGACCGCGCGGAGGTTCGTGTTCGCTCCTCAATAGGTAGAAACATCGCGGGCGGCTCATCCGCGGGCGCCGCGCTTCGCGAAGCTATGCGGTGGTCTCGCGGCAGCACTCCGGTGCACTGACCACGTTCGTGGTCGGGAGGCTCGACGGTCGATCGTCACGTCGCGGATGTTCGTGATCGCAGCTCCGCCGAGGACGCGAGTGGAACCGACATTCCGAGCGAGCGCCGACGTAGCGGATGTCGACGAGAGCAATCGTCGACGAGGGTGTTGTGATGCACGTCGGTTCGCGGCTCCGCGTCGAGGGCGGTCGCGATGCACGTCGGTCCCACTCGCGCCGACGTAGCGGATGTCGCCTAGTACCCTCGAGCCCGACCTCGCGAGATCATCCGCGGGAGACACGTCAGATGTCCCTTCGCGTCGGGGACGTCATGGCGAACCGCCACGAGTTCGTCGCGAGCTGTCGACACGATGCACGGCTGCCTGCCATCGCTGACTCGGTTCGTGAGCTCGAGGAGCGCCGATGTCGAGACCGGATGTCCCCGCGGGGACATCCACATCGACGACGAACTCGACGTCGGGCGGCAGCTGCGCCGCAGTCCTCATGGGCACCGTCCACTCGAACGCCAGATCGAACGGCGCACGCCCGCTGATCGTCAGGAGCCCGAGGTGATCCGCGACGTGATGTCCATCGCAGAGCGGCACGAGGTTCCACATCTCGTGCGGTCCGCCCTGCGCCTGCGGAATGATGTGATGGATCTCGAGGCACCGCGACGAGCGACAACCTGGCACGGCACACGCCCCGCCGAAC